>JAZOCC010000023.1:0-125071 GCA_045596385.1 Lachnospiraceae bacterium | reverse complement strand
TTCTGTATCCTCTTTTAGAGCACCTATACGATGCTCTATTCGTCATGCAGTTTTCAAGGTACAACTATATCTGAAATGCATTTCTGCAATTCATTCAAAAAACTTCATTTTAGGACTTGACTTTTAATAGTTAGTCTTTCTATATAAATTTATCAATTTCGACATATAATTAGTTACATTCAAATTATACCATATTATTTTCTGTAAGTGTATACGACCTATGTACTATTCTGTGAGGTTTTTACACAAAAAAGGAGACACCGCTGTTATTTTTTACAACGGTGTCTCCGATTCAAACCTATCAAATTTTACAGTGTAATCTTATCCAATGCCTGCTGTAAGTCCGCAATTAAATCATCCACATTCTCGATACCTACGGACAAACGGATGAGGTCGGTTGCTACGCCTGCCTCCGCAAGCTGCTCGTCAGTCAGCTGACGATGGGTGTGGCTTGCCGGGTGAAGCAGACAAGTCTTTGCATCCGCTACGTGAGTAACGATGGACGCAAACTTTAAGGAATCCATGAACTTGATGGAGGTCTCTCTTCCGCCCTTAATGCCGAAAGCAAGTACGCCGCAGGTACCCTTCGGACAATACTTCTTCGCAAGCTCGTGGTACTCATCTCCCTCAAGGTCCGCATAATGAACCCATGCCACCTTATCCTGAGACTTTAAGAACTTTGCCACAGCCAGTGCATTCTGACAGTGACGCTCCATACGAAGGTGCAGGGACTCAAGGCCTAAGTTCAGGTAAAACGCATTCTGCGGAGACTGAATGGAACCGAAGTCTCTCATAAGCTGTGCGGTTGCCTTCGTAATGTACGCACCCTTGCCAAAACGCTCCGCATAAGTAATGCCGTGATAAGAATCATCCGGCGTTGTCAAGCCCGGGAACTTCTCTGCATGTGCCATCCAGTCGAAATTACCGCTGTCTACGATACATCCGCCTACGGATACACCGTGACCGTCCATGTACTTGGTGGTGGAATGGGTAACGATATCCGCGCCCCACTCAAACGGTCTGCAGTTTACCGGAGTTGCAAAAGTATTATCTACGATAAGCGGTACACCGTGATCATGTGCCAGCTTCGCAAACTTCTCAAAATCAAAAATACCTACGGTCGGGTTCGTGATGGTCTCACCGAACACAGCCTTGGTATTCGGCTTAAAGTACTTCTCAAGCTCCTCTGCCAGCAAGGTCTGGTCAACAAAGGTACACTCGATGCCCATCTTCTTCATGGAAACACCGAACAGATTGTAGGTGCCGCCGTAAATGGAGGAAGAAGCGATAAAGTGGTCACCCGCCTCACAAATATTGAAAATCGCATAGAAGTTTGCTGCCTGACCGGAGGAAGTCAACATCGCCGCTACACCGCCCTCCATGGCACAAATCTTCGCTGCCACCGCATCATTGGTCGGGTTCTGCAGTCTGGTATAGAAATATCCGTCTGCCTCTAAGTCAAAGAGCTTACCCATCTGCTCGCTGGTATCATACTTAAAGGTAGTGCTCTGGTAAATCGGAAGCTGTCTCGGCTCGCCCTGGCTCGGTTTCCAGCCCTCGTGGATACATTTTGTTTCGATATTAGAGTTCATAAAAATCTCCTTTCTGTCAGGCACTGTTGCCTGTTATGTTCTTTTTCGTTGTTCTAAGTATACAACAAGATTCTTGTATTGGAAAATACATAAAACAAGTGCGTTGTTATAGTCAAAAACTATTCCAACGCACATTTTAACATGTTTTCGTATTTCTGTAAAGAACAACCTACCAAACCAAAGCAGCCCCCCTATCCTTTACCTGTTGAATAATATTCGAATCATCTGCATCGTGAACGCTGTTTTTCGAAGATAAAATATAGTACGGTCCCATTTCTTCCATCATAACAACATACTCGCCGTCCGGTTCAACAGAACCGGTTACAAATATCACATTTATATCCGTATCCTTTATCGAACCTTTTAACACCTCATTTACAGAACACAAATAGCGACTCGTATCATTATTCTCGCTACCTCCGATATATTCTGTGGGAGTCACAACTGCTATAATTGAAGTATTATCTACTACATTCTCCAAGTTTGAATTACGAATAAACTCAAACCCTTGGGCGGCAGGAGGAACGGAATCTTTCACGTAATTCTTAACATACGCAACCGTAGCGTCGTTTGTTTTCTCTATATTTCCCAGTGCCAAATAGAGATCATACGGATTATAAACAGATACATGCTTTTCCAAAACCAACAGATAGTTTTCACCGACCTTGTAGCCATTTGCAGTTGCAGAATAACCGATACCGGCCTCCGCTACACTATTCGTATCATTATCCACACGAAGGTGAAATTCATCCGATATGTCAGTTCCCTTATACCGGTCCGTTACAGTAAACACCAGGTCTTTGTATATACCATGTATTTCATATTCTCCTTTGTAGGTAGCAGATACAACATGAGTCGCAATGGATAAACACTCCTCATAAGACAACTTCATCTCCTGCGCTTGTGTTCCCATATGAAATGAGTCACTATGAACATATGTAAAAATCTGGTCTGTATCATCCGATGACTTTTTGGCAGACTCATCCTCCCGCAACACATATACGCCGGCAATTACACCACCAACAAGAACAAGGCATGCAGCGACAGCTCCCAAGCGAACCCATACACTTTTTGACTTTTTCTTTTGTTTGAGCTCTTCCTTTTGCTCAACATATTTTTCAACGAGATCGGAATCAAGGTGATTCAAACCCTCGTTCCATTCTTTTTTTGTCATAGCGAATGCCCCTCCCTTTCAAGTATATTTATCCCGTCTACCATAATGGCTGCCGGATAATCCGTTTCCTTGTCCGGTCCGCAGGCCGCTAGCAGGAATATGCAGACAGTTGAAAGCAACGCTGTAATAAGCTTCTTCATATAATTTCCCCCTTCTTTTCGGTATAATTATATTCTTTCACTTATTAGACGAGTAAAGTAATAAAAAGGTTGCAAATTTCTCTTATCAGTTACCCGTTCCTGAAGATTCCTCCGCTCCCCGGATGTCAACTTTTTCCTTTACCGCCGCCTTAAACCCGGCAATCGCTTCTTCCCGGCTCTTCTTCCCTTGTGCATACTCTCGTACCGCATTCCGCCATAACAGGTCTATTACCGAATCATATTCTGTGATATGAACCTCCATCTCCTGATTATTTGCAATCTTATAATACTCGAACATATTCTGTCCGCCAACCACATCCGCACATCCATCGGCAATTTCCATCACTTTGCCACTGACTACCGCCTGCTTTGCGCCAAGGTAAGGCTCAAAAGTCCCGTTTGCAGATTGATACTGAAGACTGTTCTCGTCATACTCCAAGGTAATCCATTTAATAATGTCGGCAACTACCGCTTTCTTTTCCATCTTTACCACATTTTTACTTGCCGCAACCCATTTTCCTCCCTGGTAAAAGCCTACCGGGGCATTGCATACTGCCCAGTCCCCGTAGGTGCCTGTCTCATATTCCTCTGTTAACAGACTGTCCCCGCAGCTATCCGTCAGCGTATAGCTTACAAACCAAGCCGGACCAAAGAAACCGAATACTTCCTTCTCACCAAGACCGCTCATATCCGCAAACCACGCATCGGTCCACTCCACGGTTCCGTTACTGTAACCGTTGTCCGTAAGTCTCTTTGACACATCCAAAAACGCCTCCCGTTCCGGAGAAAGATATAATTCATCATCTACAATCCAGCCGGCATCCATATCATTTCTCATGGCATACCACAAATCGCCGTCCCCGGAAACGATGGCATATCCTTTCTGTTTTAACTCCTCTGCCACAGTCCAAAACGCCTCCCAGGAGCCGGTACCGCCGCCGATTTTCTCCTGAATCACCGCCGGATCATCCGTCCCCCAGACTTCCTTTGCTATAGAACGTCGATAAATAAAACCGCCTGCATCGGAGGTATACGGGAGTGCCACCACTGCCCCGTCACTCGGTCTTGTACCCACCTCTACCGCATAAGGGGCTATCCGGGACTCCTGAATCATTTGGTCCGTAGGAATGCCTAATTCATCATAGGTAGAGGCATAGGATGCCATGGAACCCTTAATGAACGTTCCAACATCCGCCGCCTCCAACGCATAAATATCCGGCGTAACCTCATACTCTCCGGTAAGCATATCTTCTAAGAATTCGTCATAAACATAATTCGCCGTCGCCCAGTGAGGATAGGCCATCTCTACTGTATAGCCCAGCTCCGGATGCATATCCAAATAGGTCTGTACCAAAGTCAGAAGCTCGTCGGTATAGTCCATCACACGAATGACCTTCTCCTCCGGCTCTTTCCTTTTGCACCCGTAAAACATCGTCCCGAGCACTGCAAGTACCATAAAAAACGCTACAATTCTTCTTTTCATACGCCATCTCCACCTCCCTTACTCGCACAATACCTCTAACAATGTGCCGATTGCATCGATTTCCCATTCTGATATTGCGTATTCTTTGGAATCTTTCCCGGCATTCTCCCTGAATTCTCTAAGTGCTTCATCCCGGAATGCTCGAAGTGCTTCCTCTCCGTCGCGACGGGACAACAGTTCCCGCAACGCATCACAACCCTCATAAACGCTTTTGGCAGCCGTACGCACCGGCTCTCCTTCCATTCCGAACAAATAAATATCCACCAAAAACGGGTAATCCAATATTGCCTCAATCAACTCATCATTGGACATCTGTTTTAATGTCTCTTCCGGAATCCGGCATGCCTCTCTCTTGTTTTGTACCGTTCCGAGCTTTACCCACTCTTCGGTGCCCGGTCTGATTAAATACCCCATCCAGGTCTTTCCGGTGGATGCATATACAATTCCGTTGCTTCCCAAAAACAAAACAAGGATAACTGCAGCGGCAATTGCCAGCTTTTTCATTAGGGGAGCCTTTTTCTGCTTCGTTTCCCCATTCGGTAATGCCTGTACCTTCCGACGCAATTCCTCCGGCGTGCACAGCTTTGTAAATACTTTTTTATATTCCGTTTTCATTGTCAACTCATCCTTCATCCGATTATGCCTCCTTCAGCTTTTCTTTCAGCTTCTGTCTTGCCCGGAGTAATCTCGTTTGGACTGCGGTCTCGGAAAGCTTCAGAATACCGGCGATTTCCTTTACGCTGTAATCTTCAAAATAGTATAAGTGTACCACCTGCCGGTATTTGAGCGGAAGGTCACGTACCGCATCATACAAATCACTTTCTTCCGGTGTCTCAAAAGCAGGCTCACAAAACAGCTCCTCCGTGGAAGTCACTCTTTGCCGCCATGGTGTTCTCCATACGCTTTTGCACTCATTCATGGCCACGCGAATCAGCCAATACTTTGCCTGGGCATCCTCCGGGAACCCTTCGTTCCGCTCCAATAGCTTTAGAAACGTATTCTGTACCACATCCTCCGTATCCGCATAATTCCGGCACCCGTTCCATGCCACCCGGTAAATGCAATCTAAGAAAAGTGCGGTCAGACGCTCATACTCCTTCGTATCCAAACTCATTCCTCCTGTTATGAAAGGCCTTTCTACTCATAAAACGAACTTACAGGATAAAATATCACAGAAAACTTTAAAAAATTTCTTACTCTCTCATTTTCCCGTCAATCCTCTCCCAGTGTTCTTGCTACCCGTTCTGCCGCTTCCGCCACCGTCGGCTTCTCGTCTATCATCTCATCCAACAGCTCGATGATTCGATGTAGCGGATGAATCGGACGCCTTTTCTCACATAGCAATACCAGAAGCACCCGTTTCAAAAAGGAATAGGATACCCGTTCCGGCACCACTCCCTGTACTACCTTCGGATACTTCCGTTCCACATTTTCCACCAGCTCCGCCACCATCTGACAATGAAATAACTCCAGTAAATGTTCCATAATGCACTGCTCTAAGTGAACCATCATAAAACGAAGGGGTGAAACCGCATTCTTTTCCTGCTCTGTCCATATTCCCGGCAACTTCCAAACAGGCTCCGTCACCGGGGTATCTCCTTCACTTTGCGCCTTTTGATTTACCGCAAAATACTTGCCCGGTACTACCCTTCCGCAAGCTACTTCCCTGCCATAGATCAGAATCTTATACTCCTCCGGCTCACATGTCGCCTCATCCGCCAGTCGTATCGTCGGAATGCAAAAACCATACTTTGCCGCCATTTCCTTCCGCAATCCGTGAATCTGCGGAAACCCTTGCTTTTGCTCCGCCAGAAACAACTCCACCAGCCCGTAACCAAACCGGATTTCCAACGCATCCTTTAACAACGCCGCATCAATCTGCGCCCGGTACTGCGGATTATCCTGGGTTAAATAAGACTTTGCCCCTTTTTCGTATTGAAACAAATAGTCCGGCGAACAATCCAGCACCGTAAAAATCCCGTCCAAAAGCTCAATATCCGGGTATGCATTTCCGCGCTCCCACTTCGATACCGCTTGCGCCGTTACACCGAGACGTCGGGCCAGTTCCGCCTGGGTGAAACCCTTTTCTTTTCTCGCTTCTGCGAGGCGTTCTTTAAATAAATCTAAGCTCATGTGAGGTGCTCCTTCCGCATTTCTTAATTCTATCCTAACAGAAAGGAATACAAAAAGCAAACAACGGTTGAGCTCAGTTTGTGCTCAACCGTGTGTTGTACATATATTTGAAGCTTGACGCATAATCAAATATGCTACAGATTCTATCACATCCCTTAAACGTTTTATTTCTTCCTCTGAAAACCCGGATATATTCTCCCACTTGCACGCCGGAAGATAGCACGTTGCATAATGAAAACAATCCTTTTCATCCGGCCGCTCCATATAAACCTTAACACTACCGTCGTCTTTCATTTCGGAATGCACAATCTCTGTTTGGTCATCTAATGTCAAAAACGGATACATCATCAATACGCACCACCTTTCAGCCTAGTTTTTCAGACATACATACTATCTCCTATTTTACAATCTCATAAAGCGTTTCATCATATAAACACAAACAAAACTTCACCAACTGCTTCCCTTTTTCCTCAATAAACTCACATTCTATTGTGTCCGGAAATTCTGCTGTATTTTTTGTATATTGCATCAACTCGTATTTATCCGGTGTATACTCTTTTTCCAAGTCCTTCTCTGTCAAACCTGAAACATATACCAAAAACACATGCTCCCGTGCATGAGAAAACTCCACTTTCTCTATCGTTGCACGTTCTGATTCAATCGCCAAAAAATCAAAAATATATTGTTGTTCCGTTGAAGAAAACTTAGTTTCTACCATATGCGTCGGTGTAAACCACAATTTTGTACTCATGAACCAAAGAAGTATAATCACAACAACTATTGCAATCATAACAATACATCCTACACGATATATATTTGTTCTCTGTACCTTTTCCTTGCTCATTCCATCCGCTTCTCCTTCACATACCCTTTCAAATACTCCACATACGCCGCACCATACCGGCTCAAAGGCATCTCCTTTTGCATGATAATCCCGATTTGCATGGACTCGTCCACAGCCAAAGGCTTCGCGATAATATTCTCACCGTTTAACTCTTTGCTAAGCATACCGGTGCTGACAGTGTAACCGTTCAGACGCACAATAAGGTTCGACAGCGTCGCCCGGTCCTTGACCCGCACGTTTTTGCTTCGGTCCAAAGTGCTAAGAATTTCCTCTGAAAAATAGAAAGAATTGTACTCTCCCTGTTCAAAGGAAAGGTAAGGGTACTCCTCCAGTTCCTCCAGCGTTATCACATCCTTTTTCGCCAACGGATGGTCCGTACAAATGGAAACATGCGGCTTTGCCGTCACAAGCCGCTCAAACTTCAGCCCGTTTTGCTTCAGTAACTTTAAAATCACTTCCTCGTTTTTGGATGAGGTATATAAAATTCCGATTTCACTCTTTAACCGGCTCACATCCTCGATAATCTCGTAAGTCTGGGTCTCACGAAGGGTAAAGTCGTATCGATCCTCACCAAACTCACGAATCACCGCCGCAAAGGCATCCACCGCAAAGGAATAATGCTGACAGGATACGGAAAACCGCGGTCTCTGCTCCTTTTTGTGCAGGAATTTCTCTTCAAGTAGGCTGGTCTGCTCCAACACCTGTCTGGCATAGGACAAGAAAAGCTCTCCTTCGTTTGACACCGCCACGCCTTTATTGGTGCGGTGAAAAATCGTAATCTGCATTTCTTTTTCCAGCTCACGGATAGCACTGGTCAGGCTCGGCTGTGAAATAAACAACCGTTTCGCCGCCTCCGTAATATTTGCCGTTTCCGCCACCGTCACCACGTAGCGAAGCTGTTGTAATGTCATTGCCGCACCTGCCTTTCTTCAAAAAGCGCCTGTTTTTACGCCAACTTGTCTCACTCGCCAATTCTACTCATCCGGCAAATTGTTTTCCTCTTAACCGAGCTGTTCAAATTTACGCATAAGCTTCTGTCCTGCACTTCTCGTCTCACCCACAAGGCACACACTCATCTGCTCCGGACAAAGCACTTGTCTTGCAAACTTCTGTATATCCTCTGCCGTTACCACTTCGATATGCTGTAGTTCTTCCTCCTGAGAAAACACTCTTCCCCGGAGAAGCACGCTTCTTCCGTTACCCTCCATGCGACTTTGTACGCTTTCCTTGGACAAAATCGCCTCGGTGCGGATCAGCGCCTTATGAGTAGAAAGGGTCCCCTCGGACACCGTTTTATTTCGCATGGTATCACAGACTTCTAAAGCATAATCAAATACAGTCTCTGCCTGATTCGGGGCCGTTACCGCATCAATATGTACCAGGCCTTCCTTCGCATACGGGCACCCGTAGGAATACACCGCATAAGCAAGTCCCTCCTCCTCACGGATTTTCTGGAACAATAAGGAGTTATTGCTCCCGCCGAACACCGACTGAAATACCGTCGCAACATGCCGCTTTTCATCCAAATAGGAAATCCCCGGAAATACCAGATTCATATGAAGCTGTGAGGTGTCCTGATAGGATTTGGAGAAGTTTCTGGTATAAGACGCCGCCGGGCGGTTCTGTACCGGTGTATCTGCTTTTTTCTGCGCCGACTCCGCACCTTGCTTTTCCCTCCCAGTCTTGTCGCCGTAGAACTTCCCATACCGCGTATCCGGTGCTAATCCTTCCTTCTTTACGCCAGCCGCAGCCCCATGTCCTCCCGGACAAAACAACTCTGTCAAATACTCCAACACTTCTTTTTTATCAAAAGCCCCTGCCACAGAAAGCACCATCTTATCCGGACGATACTCCCGCTTATAAAAGGTCAATATTTTCTCTCTTGTCATTCCCCGAACCACGCCCTTGGTACCGGAAATCTGAAAACTAAGGGAATGTCCCTGCCAAGCACGCTTCTGCGCCAGTTCATGGACCAAATCATCCGGAGAATTGTTGTACATATCGATTTCTTCGCAAATCACGCCCTTTTCCTTACTAAGCGCTTTTGCCTCAAACACGGAATGTAACAGCATATCCGCCAGCACTTCCATGAGTTTCGGCAACTCCTCCGCAACGGTCACACCGTAATATGCAGTATACTCCTTGCCGGTATAAGCGTTTGCCGTATCCCCAAGACGCGCCGTAATATCCGCCAATTCCTTGGCGTTGCGCGTTTCCGTCCCTTTAAACAGCATATGCTCAATCATATGGGAGATTCCGTTATTCTCTTTTGTCTCACACACGGAGCCGACGCCCACAAACACGCCGAAGGCCGCCGTTTTCACATAAGGCATAGGCTCTAATACCACCCGCATACCGTTCGGTAAACTGATTAACTCGATTTGATCCATGCAAATAAAACCTTTCTGTTATTTTACAATGTTTCTCCCATTCCAAAAGGACATACTACCAAGCATAAGCCACATACATTTTTCCTTCCATGCTTTTCAATATATGCACTTCTTTTTGCATTACATAAATGATAATCTATTAAATCATTTCTCAGTGCATTAATATTCCAATTAACCCCTTTTAATGCTTTATGTGGGCAAATATCAACACATTTATTACAAGAGGCACATCTGCTTTCAGTGATTTTTCTTCCGGTTTCAAAGGAATAATCAATCAATACTGCCGCAAGACTTACTCTTGGCCCATATTTTTCCGTAATCAGTACATCATTCTTTCCAATCCATCCCAACCCAGCATTTACAGCAGCATATTTGAAGGAAAATACAGCTAATAAATCTTTTTCATTTTGTTGACCTACAGGAGGAATATAGTATTTTATACATTCTTCTTTCAATAAAGCTTCAATATCTTGCAAAACTACTTCTATTTTTTTCCTTGCATTCAGAGTACACTTTTCAAACCCTTCTTCTGTATACGTATCTAAGTTAAGTTGTTCTTCATGCGGAACTGCAAATACCAATGCAGACTTGTATTCCTTTGAAAATGAACTATAAGAAACATCCGTATACCCATACTTTACTTCAGGCACTTTGGCGAATATCTGTTGTATTCTTTTTTCAACCATTTTTTCTCCTTAAATTTTATTGATAACATCAACATATCATATTATTAGAGTCGGAAACAAAAGTCGGAAAATGAAAAGTTTCCGCAGGGTTCCGTGAAACTATTTCATTTTCCGACTGCTTAGACACTCTCTTATGCGAAAGAGCAATCCCTTACTTTACATCCTTAATGCTGAAACTGATTCTTCCCATCTTGTCCTTGCCGAGGCAAACTGCCTTCACAACATCACCAAGGGTCAGAACATCTTCTACGTGGTTGATGCGCTCCTTGGAAATCTTGGAGATGTGAACCATAGCTTCCTTGCCCGGTGCGAACTCAAGGAATGCACCGAACTCCTTAATGCTGACAACCTTACCTTCCAGAACCTGTCCCTCTTCAAAATCGGTAACAATAATCTGGATAAGCTCGATTGCACGCTGCATACCTGCCGGGTCGGTTCCGCATACGGAAACAGCACCGTCATCGGTAATATCAATCTTAACGCCGCACTCTTCGATGATAGCGTTGATGGTCTTACCTCTCTGACCTACCACCTCACCGATCTTGGACGGATCAATCTGAATCTGAACAATCTTCGGAGCGTACTGATTTACTTCCGGTCTCGGCTCTGCGATTGCCGGCTTCATGCAGTTATCCATAATGAACATTCTTGCTTCGCGGCATCTTGCAATAGCACCCTCAACGATGCTTCTGGTCAAACCGTGAATCTTAATATCCATCTGGATTGCGGTAATACCTTCATCGGTACCGGTTACCTTAAAGTCCATATCGCCGAAGAAGTCCTCAAGGCCCTGAATATCGGTTAACAATACGTAATCATCATCGGTATCGCCGGTTACAAGACCACAGGAAATACCTGCAACCATCTTACGAATCGGAACACCTGCAGCCATCAGGGACATACAGGAAGCACAGGTAGATGCCATGGAGGTAGAACCGTTGGACTCGAAGGTCTCGGATACGGTACGGATTGCGTACGGGAACACATCCTCGGTCGGAAGAACCGGAAGGAGTGCTCTCTCAGCTAAAGCACCGTGACCGATTTCACGACGTCCCGGACCTCTGGAAACCTTGGTCTCACCTACGGAGTAGGACGGGAAGTTGTAGTGATGCATGTAACGCTTGGACACTTCGTTCTCATCTAAACCGTCAAGCTTCTGTGCATCGGAAAGCGGAGCTAAAGTGGTAACGTTACAAATCTGGGTCTGACCTCTGGTGAACATAGCGGAACCGTGTACACGCGGGATAATATCAACTTCTGCAGCAAGTCTACGAATCTGGGTAAGCTCTCTGCCGTCCGGACGCTTGTGATCCTTTAAAATCATCTTACGAACGGTCTTCTTCTGGTACTGGTAAATTGCCTCACCGAGAACAGCAAGCCACTCTTCGTTATCAGCGAAAGCCTCTTCAAGCTTTGCGGTAATCTGACGGATATTCTCCTCACGTACCTGCTTCTCATCGGTAAATACAGCCTCTTCCATCTCTGCCGGCGGAACAAGCTCCTTAATTGCTGCGAATAACTCTTCCGGAACCGCACAGCTGGTGTAGGTGTGCTTTTCCTTACCGCACTCTGCAACAATCTTATCGATAAATGCGATAACCTGCTGGTTAATCTCGTGAGCAGCATAAATTGCCTCAATCATCTTTGCTTCCGGTACTTCGTTTGCACCTGCTTCGATCATGATAACCTTATCACGGGTGGAAGCTACGGTAAGCTTTAAGTCGGAAACCTTGTTCTGGGAAGAATTCGGGTTGAATACGAACTCTCCGTTAATCAAACCAACCTGGGTGGTAGCGCACGGACCGTCAAACGGAATATCGGAAATCGCTACTGCGATTGCGGAACCGAGCATAGCGGTAAGCTCCGGGCTGCACTCCGGGTCTACGGACATAACCATGTTGTTTAAGGTAACGTCGTTTCTGTAATCCTTCGGGAACAACGGACGCATCGGACGATCGATTACACGGGAAGTAAGGACAGCATTCTCGGAAGCCTTACCCTCTCTGCGGTTGAAACCGCCCGGGATCTTACCTACTGCGTATAACTTCTCCTCGTACTCTACGCTGAGCGGGAAGAAATCGATACCCTCACGCGGCTTCTCGGAAGCCGTTGCGGTGGAAAGCACCGTCGTGTCACCATAGTGCATGAAAGCTGCACCGTTTGCCTGTGCGGCAACTCTGCCGATATCTACGGTCAAAGTTCTGCCTGCGAGTTCCATAGAAAAACTCTTGAATGCCATATCTAATCTCCTTTAGTATTATTCTCTGCGGAGATTGCCGAAACAACTGGAAAACACACCGTGGCCGACATGCTTTTCAGAAGTCTCGGGATATATCTCCGCTAAATATATATGATACCACAATATCCCCAAAAAGAAAAGCACTTTTTTCGAAATAACACAATTCTACGGTTCCGTATAAACTTTTCGTCAAATGTACTTGAAACTCTTAAAACTTGTGGTATAATAAACTTAGAAAAAGGCAATCGCCACAGAGTGGTTGACCTTGGGTAAGAGAAAAAACCTTCCCTACTCGTCAAAGTACAGGGAAGGTTTTTTGTTGCTGTTACTGACAAATCGCCGATTTGCTTATCTTTACCACACCCACCTATTGTCTCAGAGCCTCCGCTCCGATGAAGTCCTTTCTTGATTTGACATTCACCTACTGGATGTCCCACCGCCCTCGCGCCTGCATGTTTTCCAAAAAGGCCGTGGTAGTCTCTACTGCTGCCGGTGCCGGTGCAAAATCTGCTACCAAGGATATTTCCACCGCTCTGTTTTACTGGGGAGTTCCTTACATAAAAAAAATCGGTGTCGCCTTGCAGGCAATGAACTGGGATATGGTTTCCGAAATAAAAAAAGAAAAACTGGAAAAGCTTACAACAAAATTGGCAAAGAAACTATCAAACACAAAAAAGCCCTTTGTCGGTCTCAAAACCCGCTTCCTATTCTTTGTCATGAGTAAGATGCAATCCGGTGGAATGGGCTCCTCTCCTATAGAGAAAACCTATTGGGAAGAAAACGGATGGCTGGCTAAAAACCGTCCGTGGAAATAAACTCATATAACACTCTATGAAATAAACATCGCCGTTCCGGCTCCCACAACCGAAACGGCGACTTTACTTTCTCTACTCTTTTCTCCTACCCTAACCGGCTTACCACCGCAATGACCACCCACACCATTACTCCTAATCCGGCAAACCGTATTACAAACTCTTTCCAATCCCCTTTTCCCTTTTTCTTTATGAACAGCGCAACTACCACTAATATAAGCCCGATTCCGAGAATCAGAAAATCCTTCCAATCCATATTCCTTCCTCTCTTATGCTATTTTTAATTACTTACAGCTCCTCAAACTTCTTGCCGCCCCACTTCACCATCAAAAGGTAGAACAGGTACGTAATAAAAATAAACAATACATTCACGATGGAAAACGCAAGCAGACTGTTCTTTCCTCCGCCAAGCAATGCTACGAATCCGAAGTACATACCTACGTAGATTGCGCTGATAAACATCATGACAAAGATCGAGAAGAACACTGCCATAGACTGCTTACACGGTGCCGCCTCATTCGGCCAGTCAAGGCGCGGGAAACACATATTGAAAATAAGTCCCAATACACCGGTCAGTACAAACAAAACGGCCGTACCGATGACCGCAAAAATCGTTTCAAACCAGCCGATTTTATATACAATGCCAAGTACCAAAGTTCCTACGCATGCCACCGGAACACTTGCAATACAGTGGAACCGAAGCTTTGCCCTTAATACATCGGCACCGCTGATCGGCATGGAACGTAAAATCCAGATGTGCTTTCCTTCTAAGGAAACGGACGGTGCGGAAATCGGTGTCATGGATGCCAGAAGGCCCATTGCTCCGGTTAAAAGAACCGGAAGTATCTTTTGCAGTTTTCCATCCATCATCTGATCCATTGTCATTACCAGCTTATCCTTTAACATGATGCCCGCTCCCACAAACGCAACAATCATGAAAAGGCCCATTCCTATATTCACAAGATAAGTGGTACTGGTAAAGAACCGCTTGGATTCCTTTCTGCACACAGCTCCCATGGCCGAACGTACCTTATCATCACGCTTCTGCTTTGCCGCACGCTTTGTTTTGCCGCCTACCAGCATTGCACGGACAAATGTCACATTCAAAATCACGGTAACAATAGTAAAGATACCGATACAAACAAGTGCCAGAAGTGCAAACTGTAACCAATCGCCGAAGCAGGCTACACCCAACGCATAAAACGGCCATGCAAAGGTCTGGACAGCAGACGCAATCTTTCCGCCGTTGTTTACCAAGAGCAGCATCAGATTCTCAAGCTGATTGATTCCGATAAAATACAAAATCATTACCGCAGTCATGAAAATCGTTGCCACAATGGCTTTATGACGGAAGCCCGCCAGTAAAAAGTGAAGCAACCAACCAAGCAAACAGGTTACTGCCTGGGTCAGCAATCCGATTAAAATCATGGAAAGCAAATATACCAGCCAAAAGCTTCCCGAAAATCCGAGCTTAAAGCTGTACACCAATCCCGCCGGCAGCATTACCACCGCCACAAATACCATGGTCAGCAAATACAGTACAAATACACGGCTGCCTACGATATGACCCGGTTTTATCGGCATGGCAAGAAGCAAGTCATTATCCTTCGCCTGATACATCTGAGACTGTGTGGTAAACACCGTACCGAAAATGCCGAAGGCAAATGCCAGAAGTCCTGCTAAAGCAAAGTACAACCACGCAAACTCCAGTTCCAAAAACGCAGATAACATATTCCATGCGCCGAACAACAAACCTTCTACGGCAATGAACAGAAACGCAAACGCCACCACAATCAGAGCGCCCATTCCTTTCTTCTCGCCAAAGGCCTTCTTCATGGCAGCAAACAGCGACTTTATACGAATTCCGATTAAAAGCTTCATGCCTTCTCATCCTCCAATTCCAGGAACACTTCCTCTAAGGAAGAATCCCCTCTTACCTCATCCATGGTACCGGATGCCACCAGGTTACCGCCCTTAATAATCGCCACCTTATGGCAAAGCTTCTCTGCCACCTCAAGCACGTGGGTAGAGAAGAAAATCGCACCGCCCTCTTCGCAATGCTTCTTCATAAGCTGCTTTAACTGATGGGACGCAGACGGGTCAAGACCTACAAACGGCTCATCCATCAGGATCAGCTTCGGCGCATGCACCAGAGCGGAAATAATCGCCACCTTCTGCTTCATACCGTGGGAATACTCGGAAATCGGAAGCGCCAGAGCATCAGTAATACCAAGCATCTCTCCGTACAAATCAATACGCTCGTTACGCTCTTTCTTCGGTACCCCGTATACATCCGCCACAAAATTTAAATAATCGTATCCCGTCAAAAAGTCATACAAATCCGGGTTATCCGGAATATACGCCATCTCCTTCTTACAGGCAATCGGTTCGTCCTCAATAGACTTACCGTTAATATATAACTTACCCTCTGTTGCTTTCAGCAAGCCGCAACACGCCTTTAATGTCGTAGTCTTTCCTGCACCGTTATGACCGATAAAACCGTAAATCTCCCCCGGCGCAATATGCAGATTTAAATTATTTACCGCTACCTTCTCACCGTAGCGCTTCGTAAAACCTTCGATTTTTAACATAAAAGTAAAGCCTCCCTTGTATGATTGTACTAACTCCTTAATACAACTATACAACAGAGGCTTATGTTTGTCAACAAATAATTTGAAATATTTTCTGAGCCATTGGTCCTAATGTCCGACTATATGCCGAATATCTGCGTATATATCCACCTGAGATACAAAAAGAACCCTGCCACCAGTATCGGCCCCATATAATTGGTCGGCATCAGAAATATGTAAATCAGCTTCTGCTTCAAATTCTCGCCCCACCGGATTGCCAGAACAACATCCACAATCAGAGCAATCGGAAACCCCGCAAGAAAAATCCATATCCCAAAATCCGATAACGGACTTTCCATCGGAACCGTATTCACAAGCAAAACATTAATCCCGAAACAGACAAGCTGAATCAACATCGTAATCATTAAAATCCTAAAATAAGACTTCATTAAACCTCACCTCCCGAAAAGAACGCAAAACTCCATACTTATCTATCCTATCTTTTATGAGACCATCCAATACATCCAAATCAAAAAAAACAAAACTGCGCAGGTAAACCCTGTCAACATAATCAACACAAGCTTCCTCCGCCTCTCTATCCTCTTAGATACTCCAATCTTTATAAGCACAGGTAGCATCGCAAAAAAGCCGGCAAGCAAAGAGTAAACAGCAAAACCCAGCATCGTACGATTCAGTTCCAGCGAAAAAAACAAAACAATAATCAATCCGCCATAAAATCCGAAATACCCGGTAACCAAAGTTACCGGAAGAACCCACCAGTTTCTCTTTAAAAAATCTATTGCTTTATCCATGCCGTTTCCCTCCCTTTCTGTCAATACTGCATGTCGTACCATGCTTCCATATACGCCCCGTCTGCCACAAGTTCCACTGCTCTTTTTGCCCTATCATCCTTAATCTGTGAGGTGATTCCCTTTTGGTTATCCCCTTGATTTACCATTACATAAGTGGCTCCTTCTTTATTCCACTGGACACAAAAACGATAGTATACACTTGTCAACTCTATCTGCGGTTCTCCAAACGGTCGAGCTACTTCTTCTGTTATACTTTCCGTATCTAAACTGCAAATCAGATGTAATAACCCCTTCTCATCATCTATCTCCAGACTACCCAATTTACTTCTGCCGGTCAAATATCGTTCAATCTCCTGCCTCTTTAACCCGCTCTCGGTTAAAATCGCACCGTAATCACCGAAACCTGCTTCTACGCTTCCGTCAGCATATACAAGTAAAATTGCAGGCTTCGCATCCGTTTCCCCGGTAATATCCATAGTTACAAACATAGTAACCACTTCATCTCCCGAAAACTTATATGTAAACGCTTTTCTCTGTCTCCGCAAATAATCGGACCTATCTGCCCACTCCACATCTAATATCTTGATAATCTTTCCGACATTTTCATCCGGTCGTTCCTTCCAAAGACTACCTATTCCTTTTAGTAACACAAACTCCGGCGTTTCAGAAGCAAATCTTACTCCGTACAAATCATTTTGCTCACCATCAAAGTACGCAGTTTCTTCCTTTATCTCCGATTTTTCATCTACCTCATACAAATAGGCAATGCACTCCTTTACTTCTTCCGATGATAAATACGCCATCCGTTCATACTCCGAAAGATGACTCGACAAATATTGATACAAATTCTCTATATTTGCATATTTCCGCTCTTCCTCAGATAAATCAAAAAAGCATTTAGAACCGTCACCAAGAACAAAATACCCTTTATTTTCATACCCGTTTCCGTAGGATGTTCCGCTTAAGATAAAAAGAATCTTTTGACTGTAATCAACCTGCACATCCTCGTAACTTCGAATCTCCTTTTCACTGCTGTTTCCTTTACATCCAATCAACAGGAAACATAGCACACAAAATACTAGACAAAATCTTTTCACCATAGATTGCTCCCCCTCTCGCTTCCCATTTTACACTAACCCCAAATAATTCGCAACCATCACCTAAATCTTTCTCTAAAGATAACGGACTGACGCAGAAATAGAAGCACGCCCTGCAAAACCAGCTCTTATATTTTCTTTTCATATTTGAAAAAGAGCAGACACCTTATTTTCAATCTCTCTTTGAACTTTACGCAGGATAGTAGACTTTCTTATTACTTCGCTCGTCTGTCAGCAACGCACGAACAGGAGGTCTAAAATCAAAAGCGGCCCCGTCCGCTTTTGGGCGCCAATGCGCGACTGCGAAGCAGTCTTCATCTGCGCATCGTGTGCATCCCGCGGAACGCGGATTTGTTGCAAACAAATCCCGCCATAAGGCATGGATGCCGCATCAGGGCGGTTGCGTGACTTTTTATATATTTTCTCGAAGTAATTAGAAAGACTCTATCCGGAGTACGAGAAAAGAGGTAAAGATACTATGAAAGCTACTTACGCATTTCTCTAAAAGAAAATATAAAACGAGGCTGCGCACTCAACTTCTGCGTCAGCCCCGCCGTTTATTATCTCTGTACTCTTCCGCTTCCGTCGCCGCCGACTAAATTGTCAACGTCTGCTCTGGAAACCAGATTGAAGTCGCCAGGAATGGTGTGCTTTAATGCGGATGCCGCCACACCGAACTCTAAGGCATCCTTGAAGTTCTTTCCGTCAAGGAACCCGCAAATGGTGCCGCCTGCGAAGGAATCACCGCCACCCACACGGTCCACAATCGGAGAAATTCTGTACTCTCTGGAATGATAAAACTCCTTGGTATCTCTGGAGTAGATACAAGCAGACCAGCCGTTGTCGGATGCGGAATGACTGACACGCAGAGAGCTGATGACATATTCAAAGTTATACTTTGCTACCATCTGCTCGAAAATATCCTTATAACCCGCAAGCTCCAGCTCACCGCTGGTAACGTCGGTATTGCCCGGTTTGAAACCGAGCACCTTCTCGGCATCCTCTTCGTTACCGATACAAACATCTACATACTGCATCAGATTGCTCATAACCTTCTGTGCCTTCTCGGAGGTCCACAGCTTCTTACGGAAGTTAAGGTCTACGGACACCTTTACGCCGGCCTTCTTTGCAGCCTTAAGTGCCTCCTCGGTCAGCTCTGCAGCAGCATCGGAAACCGCCGGAGTAATACCGGTGAAGTGGAACCAGTCCACGCCCTCAAAAATCTTATCAAAATCAAAGTCAGACGCAACTGCGGTAGAAATGGAAGAATGTGCTCTGTCGTATACCACGTTGGAAGCACGCATGGCAGCTCCGGTCTCAAGGAAATAGATGCCGAGACGCTCTCCGCCGTAAGCGATGTTCTCGGTACCTACGTTCATCTTGCGAAGTGCAGCTACTGCGCATTCACCGATCGGGTTCTTCGGAACCTTCGTTACAAAGTGTGCGTCATGGCCGTAGTTTGCCAAAGAAACCGCTACATTCGCCTCACCGCCGCCGTAGCATACATCAAACTCGTCCGCCTGAATAAACTTCTCGTTTCCCGGGGTGGAAAGTCTTAACATGATTTCGCCCATCGTAACAACCTTTGCCATAGTCTTAGTCTCCTTTTTGGTTTATCATAACTTATTTTTTTCCCGTTTTCACTTCTTACATTCTTTGTAAGCGTTTACAGTTTGATTGTACACATTTTAACAAGAACTGTCAATCTCTTTTTTCACGGTTTTCTTTTAAAATTCTTTTTTAAAGTTTTACTTGCGCCAACTTGCTGTCTGGTGTATAATGAAATCGGAACACTTTTTTATTTCAACTTTTTTGTAAGGGCTTTCATACCATGAACATTTACGATGTATCAAAAAAAGCCGGCGTTTCCATTGCAACCGTTTCCCGTGTCTTAAACGGAAACCGGAACGTCAGCGACAAAACAAAAGAACGTGTCCTCTCCGTTATGGAGGAGCTGGGCTATACCCCGAATGTTTTCGCCAGAGGTTTGGGACTGAATACCATGCACACCATCGGCATTCTCTGCTCCGATTCCTCCGATGCTTTTTTGGCAAATGCAGTGTACTATCTCGAGCAGGCACTCCGCAAGAACGGCTACGAGTCTTTTCTTTGCTGTACTGGCTACGAGCTTGAGAATAAGAAGAACTACCTTCGTCTCCTGCTCTCCAAGCGGGTAGACGCCGTAATATTGGTAGGCTCTCATTATTTAGAAGCAAATAAGGCAGACAACGACTATATTATCTCCGCCGCAGAAGAAGTCCCTGTGATGATGATTAACGGATACCTAAATCATCCGAATATCTATTGTACTCTCTGCGACGATTATCAGGCGGTCTATGATGCGGTAGCGCGCCTGGCCGCTCACGGCAGGAAACGTTTTGCATTCCTGTACCGTTCCGACAGTAGCAGCAGCCGTGTCAAAATCAAAGGCTTTCGGGACGGCATGGACGCCGCGGGTCTGACAATTTCCGAGGACGCCGTCCGTCTTTGTCCCAATGACATTCCGTCCACGCAAGCTATTTTAACTGATTTATATAATGAGGGGGCTTCCTACGACGCCATCCTCACCTCCGAGGACTGTCTGGCCGTGGCGGCGGTTAAGTTTGCAGGCACAGCCGGTCTCCGAATTCCGGAGGATTTGGAGATTGTGGGCTATAACAACTCTCTTCTCGGCATCTGTACCGAGCCGGAGCTATCCACCCTGGACAACCACGTGGAGACCTTAAGCATTACCACGGTCAACACCCTCATGCGGGTACTGCAGGGAGCGGATGTCCCGAACAAGACCATGATTTCCAACGACTTTATTGTAAGAGGGACCGCTTACTAGCATGCCTCCCCTATCCCATTGTTTTCAAATAATGGAACTATTTCAAAAGACAATACATTTACTATTTTAAGAAAGAAGGATTCTGTTATGACACCGTTTATGGGAAAAGATTTTTTATTATCCAATGACACCGCAAAGGTTTTATATCACGACTACGCGGCAAAGATGCCGATTATTGACTACCACTGCCACATCAATCCGCAGGAAATTGCGGAAGACCGTAAGTTTGAAAATATCACCCAGGTATGGTTGGGTGGCGACCATTACAAGTGGCGTCAGATGCGCAGTAACGGCGTAGAAGAAAAGTACATTACCGGCAACGCCTCCGATTATGAGAAGTTTGTTGCCTGGGCCGGTACGCTTCAGAAGGCCATCGGTAACCCTCTGTATCACTGGAGTCACTTAGAGCTTCAGCGTTATTTCGGCTATACCGGTACCCTCTCTCCGGAGACTGCCAAGGAGGTTTGGGACATTTGTAACGCAAAGCTTGCCGAAGCCGGATTTTCCGCTCGCAATCTCATTAAGATGTCTAATGTGACCACGGTCTGCACCACCGACGATCCGATTGATTCTCTGGCATGGCATAAAATCATTGCTGAGGATGACTCCTTTGACGTTCAGGTGCTTCCGGCTTGGCGCCCGGATAAAGCCATGAACATGGAGAAGCCGGATTACCTCGACTATATTACAAAGCTTTCCGCGGTCAGCGGCGTGAAAATCGAGTCCTTCGCAGACTTAAAGGAAGCCCTGAAGATTCGTCTTGATTTCTTTGCTTCCATGGGCTGCCGTATCTCCGACCACGGTCTGGAGTATGTGATGTACGCGCCTGCTTCTGAGGAGGAAGTGGCTGCTATTTTCGAAAAAAGACTGTCCGGTGAGATGCCGTCTCAGGCAGAACAGATCAAGTTTAAATACGCGTTCCTGTTATTTATGGGCAAGGAATATCACCGTCTTGACTGGGCAATGCAGCTCCACTACGGCGTACGCCGGGACAACAATACCCGCGTGTATAAGGCAATCGGCCCGGATACCGGCTTTGACTGCATCAATTCCGTAAACTGCTCCGAACAGCTGGCGGCATTCCTTGATGCCCTTGCACAGACCGACGAGCTTCCGCGTACCATCCTGTACTCCCTGAACCCGATTGATAACGCAGCCATCGGTACCATCATCGGCTGTTTCCAGGATTCTTCCGCAGTAGGCAAGATTCAGCAGGGCTCCGCATGGTGGTTCAACGACAACAAAACCGGCATGACCGAGCAGATGACCTCTCTCGCAAACCTTGGACTCCTGGCAAACTTTGTCGGAATGCTGACTGACTCCAGAAGCTTCCTCTCCTATACACGTCACGAGTACTTCCGCCGCATCCTTTGTAACCTTGTCGGTACCTGGGTAGAAAACGGCGAGTATCCGGCAGATATGGAGTTCCTCGGCCAAATGGTACAGGATATCTCCTACAATAACTGTTTACGCTATTTTCATTTCTAAGTTTTGTAAATATACCTTCTCTCGAAAAGAGCGGCCCCAACAGGGACCGCTCCTTTTCTGTCAAAAAAGTATGAATTGGAACTATTTAGGTCTTGTCAAAGACTATGTAATACTGTATAATAAGTGAAACTATAACTTCACAATCACTATGACTTATGGAGGTATCTATGAAACATTTAATCAGCCCGTTAGATTTATCGCCGGACGAGCTTTCCGATTTGCTCGACCTTGCACAGGATATTTATTCCGCTCCGGAGAAGTATTCCCATTGTTGTGCCGGCAAGAAATTAGCGACTTTATTTTACGAACCAAGTACACGTACCCGTCTCAGTTTTGAAGCAGCGATGCTGAATCTCGGAGGTAGTGTTCTTGGTTTTTCTTCTGCCGATTCGTCTTCTGCGGCAAAGGGAGAAAGTGTAGCGGATACGATTCGCGTGATGTCCTTCTATGCAGACATCTGCGCCATGCGTCATCCGAAGGAGGGGGCACCGTTAGTTGCATCCATGCACTCTTCCATCCCGGTCATCAATGCCGGCGACGGCGGTCACAACCATCCGACCCAGACCTTAACCGACCTGCTTACCATTAAGAGCTTAAAGGGACATTTAGACGGTCTTACCATCGGCTTCTGCGGTGACTTAAAATTCGGCCGTACCGTACATTCTCTCATCAATGCCATGGTACGCTACCCAAATACGAAGTTTGTACTGATTTCGCCGAAGGAACTGCAGGTACCGGCTTACTTAAAGGAAGAGACCTTAGATGCTATGAATATTCCGTATGAGGAGACTACGAATCTTGAGGCTGCCCTTCCGGAGCTTGATATTTTGTACATGACCCGTGTCCAGAAGGAGCGTTTCTTCAACGAAGAGGATTACATCCGCTTAAAAGATACCTTTATTTTAGATAAGCAGAAAATGCAACTGGCAAAGGAGGACATGCTGGTGCTCCACCCGCTTCCGCGTGTGAACGAGATTTCCACCGACGTGGACGACGACCCGCGTGCCGTTTACTTTGAACAGGCCAACTTCGGTGTCTATGTCCGCATGGCACTCATTATGACATTGTTGGGAATCAAATTGGATTAGTCATACGCAGAAAGGAGAAAACCCATGTTAAATATCGGAGGAATTCAGAACGGTGTTGTTATGGATCATATCGTAGCAGGTTGCGCCATGGACATTTACCACTACCTGGAGTTGGACAAGTCCGACGCCACCGTTGCCATTATTAAAAATGCTAAAAGTAACGTAATGGGAAAGAAGGACATCATCAAAATCGAAGGATATTCCGATTTCGACTTTGATGTGCTGGGTGTGATTGACCCGAACATTACCATTAATATCATCAAAGACGGCGTCATTGCCGAAAAGAGAAAGCTGAACTTACCGGAGCGTGTTACCAACATCATCCTCTGTAAGAATCCGCGGTGCATCACCTCCATCGAGCAGGAACTTCCTCACCGCTTTAAGTTAACGGACCGCACAAAGGGTGTGTACCGTTGCGAGTACTGCGAACAAAAGTTTAAGAAAGACTGATGACTACGGGGCTGTCGCAGCCCCGTTTATTTTTCCCTTCACACAAAACAGGACATCCTCTTTCGAAGATGTCCTGTTCCCTCTTTTCCTCTGAATACTACTTTCTTAAGCCCAAACGCTCGATCAAAGAACGATATCCCTCAAGATCGTTCTTCTTTAAGTACTCTAACATACCGCGTCTCTGACCAACCATCTTTAAGAGACCACGACGAGAGTGGTGATCCTTCTGGTTAACCTTTAAGTGCTCGGTGAGCTCGTTGATTCTTGCGGTAAGAATTGCAATCTGAACCTCCGGAGATCCGGTGTCGTTTGCATTTCTTCCGTATGCTGCGATAATCTCAGCCTTCTTTTCCTTGCTAATCATAATAGCAACCTCCTAATAATATTATAATCGCCTGCCACTAAGAAAGGTGGTTGGAGTATCCGTCCTCTGAGCGGCGGCTTGCCCGAAAGCTTCTAAATTATATCATATACTTTCTAAAAAGTAAAGCCCTTTCGAAAAAAACTTAGATCATAACCTGTTCAATGGTAATCTCCGGGTGGTCTGCCAGGTTAATAAACTCGGTTCCGCACAAAATAACCGGTCTGGAAAGCTTCTGTTTATTCAACATAACAATCTCGCCCTCTTTGCCGTTGCTTAAGCGAACCCAGTTCTTAATATAGGTCTGTACAATGTTCTCCATAAATACAAGCAGATATTCCGGATCAAATAAACTGAGACCTTCCTGCTCAAACATCTCGATAACCTTAAACGGACAAATCGCCCCCCGGTATACTCTTGCAGCGGTCATGGCATCATATACATCCGCAATCGCTACCATCTTTGCATACTTATCAATCTGTGCCCCCTTTAAGCCCAACGGGTATCCGGAACCGTCCGAACGCTCATGATGCATCAGAGCGGCGTTCTGAATACCGGAAATAAAGCGGGACTCAAATAAAATATTGTAGCCCTCCATCGGATGAGTCTTAATCAGGTCAAACTCCTCATCGGTCAGCCGGGCTGCCTTCTTCACAATGCGCTCCGGAATACGAAGCTTTCCGATATCATGAAGCAATCCCGATACAGTAGCGATTTCCTTCTCCATGGCGGACATATGCATCCAGTCCGCAAACACATTACAAATCAGCGCCACATTCATACAATGATTGAAGGTACTGTCATCATAGTCACGGAGATTATGCAGGATATCAAACACATGAATACCGCTTCTGGTATCATCCAGCATAGCGGTTGCCTTCTGACAAAGCTCGGAAATACCGATCTTCTTGGACTGCAGTGTAATGATATCGTTGAAGGTAATCTCCAGATTTTCAACCTCCCGGTCATAGCTCTCCTTGAAGGCCTTAAACTCCGGAGTCTCCTTAATCTTGGACGGTGTATAGGTACGCTCATAGGACGGCTTCTGAACTTCCACAACATCATCTTTAATGTACACGGAGTAAATACTGTGGAACGCAAGCTTTGTAATACTGTCATCCGTCAATACCGTATTCTTACCCATAACCAGAATATTACTGGCATTATGCACGTCCTTCGCTATCACCATTCCAGGTACCAAAAGTGCGGTTTTAACTCTTTTCATCGAACAACCTCCTCCTTTGTAAACCCATACTTCATCCGACTTGCTACTTCAAATTCCGTATCTTGAACTCTTTTTCCGCTTCTCTTCTCTGATCCTTCTTTGCCAGAGTCTCCCGCTTGTCATAGAGTTTCTTACCCTTTGCCAGTCCGATTTCCACTTTTACCAAACTGCCCTTTAAATAAACGGACAGCGGTACCAGCGTATATCCCTTCTGCGCAATCTCGCCGGAAAGCTTCATTATCTCACGTTTGTGTAGCAAAAGCTTCCGTATACGCATCGGGTCCTTATTGAAAATGTTTCCCTTTTCATAAGGACTGATATGCATGCCGTATACATACACCTCACCACGCTCAATCCGGATAAAGGACTCCTTGATACTGCACTTCCCCATACGAAGCGACTTTACTTCCGTACCGAAGAGTTCGATTCCGGCCTCATATTTGTCCTCGATAAAATAATCGAAATATGCTTTTTTATTATTTGCTATCAACTTGACAGCCTGTTTCTTTTCTGCCATATCTATCCCCTTAGTTATCACTACTTTCAGTTTACTCCGAAACAAGTAAAAAATCAATAGTCTTTAACAATTTATCCACCCTGTGTATCATAATTTTTACGGTTTGGCCCAATTGAAATTCCCGATAAGTTCTCTCTCCCACCAAACGATAATTTTCCTCGTCAAACTGGTAATAATCATCCGTAACATCCGCCAGACGTACCATACCTTCCACCGTATTCGGAAGCTCCACATACATTCCGTAATTGGTAATTCCGGAAATAATTCCTTCCGCTTCCTCGCCCAGATGCTCCTCGGCATATTCACACTTTTTCATCTTCTCAAGCTCACGCTCCGCTTCCTCCGCGGTACGCTCGGTCTTGGAGGAATGCTGTGCCACCTCCGGAAGAATACTGCTGTAATGTCCTCTTCTTCGCTCATCCAATTCTCCTCGGAGATTTTCCTTAATAATCCGGTGAATCTGCAAATCCGGGTATCTTCGAATCGGAGAGGTAAAGTGGCAATAATACTTGGTTGCCAGACCGAAATGCCCTTCGCAATCCACCATATACTTCGCCTGCTTCATGGAGCGCAGGGTCAGACGCGCAATCAACGCTTCCTCCGGACTTCCGTCGGACTTTTCCAAAAGTGCCTGCAATACCTTCGGATGCGGCGCATTTTTAGACCCGCGTAAATTATAGCCGAAATTCTGAATCAAAATACCGAGCCGCTTAATCTTTTCTTCGTCCGGACTCTCGTGTACACGATACACAAACGGAATCTCCTGCCAGAAGAAATCTTCTGCCACAGTCTCGTTTGCCGCCAGCATAAAATCCTCAATCATCCGGGTAGCATCGTTCCGCTCGTAAGGCTTAATTTCCGCCGGTCTGCCGGACTCATCAAGGATAATCTTACTTTCCGGGAAATCAAAATCAATGGCACCCCTGGCTTTTCTTTTTTCCCGCAGCATCCTGGACACCTTTGCCATCTCAAGAATCATCCCGTAAATCTCACCGTATTCCGTTTCCATCCCGGCCTTCTTTTCTTCCGCGGCAGCCAAAATCCCTGCCACCTCCGTGTAAGAGGTTCTGCGGTTTACATGAATCACACTTTCCGCCAGACGATGCCCCACAATGGTACCGTCTTCCGTAAGCTCCATAATACAGCTAAGCGCCAGTCTGTCCTCACCCGCATTTAAAGAACAAATGCCGTTGGAGAGCCGGTGCGGCAACATCGGTACCACCCGGTTAATCAGATACACACTTGTTCCCCGCTTCTTTGCCTCTAAATCAAGCACACTGCCTTCCCTTACATACTCCGTCACATCCGCAATATGCACGCCCAGCACGTAACCGTGGTCAGTTTTCCGCAAGGAAACCGCATCGTCCAAATCCTTCGCGTCCTCGCCGTCAATGGTAATCATCACTTCGTCCCGCAAATCCAGACGACCGGCACATTCCTTTTCGGTGATTGTCTCCGGTACGGTTTCCGTCGCCTGCATTACCTCCTCCGGGAATGTCTCCGGAATACCGAAAGCACGAAGCACCGTTACAATATCACTCCCCGGGTCGTTGATATGACCGAGAATCTCCACAATCTTTCCCATGGGATTCTGCTTGCCGTTACCGAAATCCGTAATCTGTACCGCTACCTTGTGGCCGCTGACCGCCCCCTTTGTATAGCGGCTGTCGATAAAAATGTCGCTGCCCAGGCGCTTGTCCTCCGCCACCACAAAACCGTAATCCTTTTTCTTAAAAAACGTACCCACCACATACTCATTGGCACGTTTTACAATCTTTACCACTCTGCCTACACGGCTTTTCCCGGCATATCTTCCGTTATCTTCAAAAATCACCGCCTGAACGATATCTCCGTTTAATGCACCAAGGGTAGAGCCTCCTTCGATATAAATATCCCCACTGCCGTCCTCGGGAGATAAAAATCCGAAGTCACGGGACGTGCCCCGGAACTCTCCCTGTAATACCAAAGCATCCTCCACATGATAACGGCCTCTGGTATCCATCGTCACGCTTCCGTCCTGAAGCAACAACTCCAAAATATAGGTAAGCTCATCCTTTGCTTCCGCAGGCACGCGAAATAACGCCGCGATATCCCGCTTTCGCATCGGCACATATCCCGGCTCCTTCATAAACTTCAAAATCTGCTCTTTCCGCTTCTTTAATTCTTTTTCCGTCATATAACTCCTTTGCTAAACCATACAATGGAGTTCCTCTTGCGGAACTCCAGCAACCAGTGCGGTCGCTTGCGACATCTTCCAATCGCACGAGTGCGCATCCATGCGGAGCATTTTTTTCATTTATCGTGAATTTTACAATTCACGATAAATGAAAGAACCCGAAGAACAGCGTCTCGCAGTGTCCTTCGGGTTTCAAGCTCGTTTGTATTACCACTTCATATTCAATACAAGAGATATTACGATGAATAATACGGCAAGAATCTTAGTAGCAAGCTCCAACTTACCTTCAATGGAACGACCCTTATTCTTACCCCAGTAAGTATCCGCCATACCGCTGATAGCGCCCAGTCCTGCGGACTTACCTTCCTGCATGATAACCACGATTACTAATGCGATACAAATCACCACATATAATGCTGTCACGATAATTCTTAATGTATCCACTTATCACACCTCCAATACCGAGAATTTTCCTTTTTCAAAGAATAACGCAAATCTCATTATAAAAGATTTTGTCCTCTTTGTAAAGAGTTATTTTTCAAATTGTTAGAATTTCCCGTACTTTTTTGTACTTCTACTCTTATTTCTTGATTAAAAGAGACTTACCGGTCATTTCCTTCGGCTGCTCCATACCCATCATTTCGATTAAGGTCGGAACGATATCCGCAAGACAACCACCTTCACGAAGCGTATAAGCTTCATCATAATTTACGAGAATGAACGGAACCGGGTTGGTGGTATGTGCGGTAAACGGAGAACCGTCGGTATCAATAAGCTTCTCTGCATTGCCGTGGTCCGCACAAATGAACATCTGACCGTTCTTTTCCATCAGCGCATCGTAAGCCTTACCTACACACTCATCCACTGCTTCGATTGCCTTTACCGCAGCTTCCATAATACCGGTGTGGCCTACCATGTCCGGATTTGCGAAGTTTACAACGATAACATCATACTTCTCGGACTTAATTGCCTCCACCAGATTATCCGCAACCTCATAAGCACTCATCTCCGGCTGCATATCGAAGGTAGCTACCTTCGGGGAATTAACAAGGATTCTGTCCTCGCCCTCAAACTGCTTCTCTTCACCGCCGTTGAAGAAGAAGGTAACGTGTGCGTACTTCTGGGTCTCAGCCAGACGAAGCTGGGTCTTACCGTTCTTTGCAAGATATTCACCGAAAGTCATAGTAAGTTCTTCCGGCGGGAATGCAACAAGTACGTTCGGCATCTCTGCATCGTACTGTGCCATACATACGAAAGTAGTCTCAAAGTAACCGTTCTTTCTGGTAAAGCCTGCGAAATCCGGATCAACAAATGCTCTCGTAATCTGTCTTGCACGGTCCGGACGGAAGTTGAAGAATACTACACTGTCGTCTGCCTTGATCATGCCGTCCTTCTCGATTACGGTCGGAAGCATGAACTCGTCGGTTACACCGTTTGCATAAGAGTTCTTTACTGCCTCAACCGGGTCCTTCTCTTCTACACCCTCACCGAATACAAGGGCATTGTATGCCTTTTCTACACGATCCCAAGCGTTATCACGGTCCATTGCATAGAAACGACCTGCGATGGTTGCAATCTTACCTACACCGATTTCAGCAAGCTTCGCTGCAGCTTCTTCCATATACTCTGCTGCAGAAGACGGCGGAACATCACGTCCGTCAAGGAAGCAGTGAACGTATACTTTATCAAGGCCGTTCTTCTTTGCCATCTCAACACATCCGTATAAATGCTCCATATGGCTGTGAACACCGCCCGGAGAAAGAAGTCCCATTAAATGAAGTGCGGAACCGTTCTTCTTGCAGTTTTCCATTGCAGCTACAAGAGCCTTATTCTCAAAGAAGTCACCATCCTTAATGGACTTGGAAATCTTAACTAACATCTGGTATACGATTCTTCCTGCGCCCATGTTGGTATGTCCTACCTCGGAGTTACCCATCTGTCCGTCCGGAAGACCTACAAACAAGCCGCTTGCCTCACCCTGTACCGTCGGATACATGGAGGTCAGCTTATCCATATTCGGCTTCTTTGCAAGAGCAATTGCATTACCCTCTGCCTTGTTTTCTACGCCGTAGCCGTCCAAAATCATCAGAACCGTTGTCTTCTTACTCATTGTCTTTCTCCTTTTATGAAAATTTTTTAACAATCTCAACCGAAATCCTTACATAGTTTCTCACACTTTTGGGAATTTTTCAAGTATGTTTTCGAAAAAAGTGGAAAAACCGTGCCCAACTCCCGTTTTTTCTTGTAAACCACCGCTTCTTTCGTTATAATAGAGGCGTAGAAACGATAACAACATACCAGACTGATTATAGATACGTTTTATGCGCTGTAACATCGGGAGAACACATATGATATTATTTATTACCGCAATTACACCGGAAGCAAACGCCGTATTGGCGGAGTTTCCTATGAAAAAGAAGGACTTTACCTTTCCTTTCTACGAATCCGAAGACGGTGTCCTGCGTCTATTGGTCACCGGTCCCGGAAAACTTAACGCCGCCATGGCAGTAAGTGCCTACCTGACCCGGTACGGTGCTTCTTCCCAGGATGTGTTTTGTAATCTCGGCATCTGTGGCGGAGCCGCCAAAACCGCGGTGGGTGAAGGCTACCTTTGTTCCGCTCTGACGGAGGCTTCCACCGGCAAGTCTCTTTATCCGGAGCTTTATACCCATCCTTTTACGGAAGCAAGACTGATGACCTCGGATGTACCGGTTACGGATTCTACCGCTTTTCCGGAAACGGAGGGCAATCTTCCTCTGTTATTCGATATGGAAGCCTACGGCGTTGCCACCGCATTGTATCACAGTGTACTGCCGTCCCACTGCTTCTTTTATAAGGTGGTGTCGGATTTGAGCGACGGCTCCTTCCCTTCCCCTACAGAAGTGACCGGATTACTGCGTCCGCATCTGCAATGTCTCCTTTCCTTTTTATCGGAACAGGAGGAACATCTGATGTCCGGGTCTGCGAAACGTAGCGACCGGGCCTGCTCCATCTCTTCTCTTGCAAAGGAACTTACGGAAGGCCTTCCTTTCTCCGTTACCATGGAGCGGAAGCTCACAGAACTCCTAACCTACGGATTTTCCGTCGGTCTGAGCCGGAAAGACTTTATGAATGCTCTTCCGGAGCGCAGTGACACGCCTCATAAGAAAAGAGAGGCACTGGCACTATTGCAGGCGTTGGAGGACTTTGTGAAATCCCCGCAACAGACTTTAAAGCAAACTGCAACTTCACTACCGGCTTGCAACTATTTGTCGCAGACACCGCAAATCAACAAAAAGTTCCTCCGTCCCTTCCGTCACATTTACGTGGAACGGGAGGTCCTTTCCTATACCGTAACAAAACAGTTAACCGCACGCTTTAAAGACGCCTCGGTAATTCCCATCGACCATTACAAGGATGTATTCAACCGAAGCCGGCAAAATCTGCACGCTCAGGAGACAGAGCCTGCACTGATTTTGGCAGCCAATCACGGTACGCTTTTCTATCCGGGAGCACCGGTATGCCAAAGCTTCGGCGAGGAACACTTTCTGTACACTTCCTGCATCATGAACTGCCTGTACGACTGCGACTACTGCTATCTACAGGGCATGTATCCAAGCGGTACCATGGTTGTTTTTGTAAATCTGGAGGATTATTTTAACGAATTGGATACCATTTTGGAAAAACACCCGGTATACCTTTGCTGCTCCTACGATTCGGATCTGACCGCCTTATGCGGCGTACTTCCACATGCGGAAGCCTTTTGCCGGTATGCCCTCACTCATCCGAACCTCCGTCTGGAGCTTCGGACAAAAAGTGCCGCTCTGCCGTTTATCAAGCAGTTACCGGCGGCAAAAAATATTGTCATGGCCTTTACCCTCTCTCCGCAGGAGGTAATTTCCCGTTACGAGCACTTTACGCCGTCACTGCACGCCAGGCTGGCCACCGCAAAGGAAGCCACAAAAAAAGGCTTTTCCTTACGACTGTGTTTTGACCCGGTATTGGATGTTCCGAACGCTGCAGAATTATATACTACACTTGTAGACGAGGTATTCTCTGTCCTTTCGCCGGAAGAAATTACCGACATCAGTCTCGGCGTCTTTCGCCTGTCAAAGGATTATTTAAAGCAGTTGAAAAAGGCGAAGCCGGACTGCGCTTTTTCCCATTATCCGTATACACTGACCGACGGTGTATGCCACTACGACGCAGAACGCTGTGATACGTTGCTGACCGCAGTGAAAGAAGCTCTTTACCGGCACAACATTTCCGACGACAAATTATTTATCTGGACTCCCGAGGAGTCCGAAGAAGGAGGCTCCCATGCTGACCGATAAAACCGCTTTGATTACCGGTGTTTCCTCCGGTATCGGAAAATGCCTGTTATATGCCCTGCAAAAGGAAGGGGCTCATATTCACGGCATCGTAAAATCACAGGAAAGAAAGGTTTCCTTATGGGCGGAACTATCTTCCGTATTAACACAGGAGCAATTGCATGCCATCGAACTGCATGTGTGTGACTTACGTAAGCCTTCGGACATGGAGCAACTGGCCCACGCCCTTCATAAGGAACACATTTCCCCGGATATCCTGGTTCTTAATGCCGGAGTAGGCTTCTACGGTCCTCATGAGGAATTGTCCGTAAAAGCAATCACGGAACTGTCTGCGGTTAATTTTACCGCCCCGCTTCTATTAACGAATTTATTTTTGCGGGACTTAAAGACCAATCACGGTCACCTGTTGTTTGTTTCCTCCGTTACCGCCGCAAAAACAAACAACACCCATGGCTGTGCTTACGGTGCTACCAAATCCGGCATTTCGAGCTTTGCCAAAAGCTTATTTGAGGAGGTTCGGAAATACGGCGTCCGCGTGACGGTACTGACACCGGACATGACCAGGACCGACCTGTACCGGAATGCCTCCTTCTGCGCTTCCGACGACACCGATGCAGCCCTTACACCGGAGGAGGTGGCTGACTATGCCCTCTTTGCCCTGACCGCAAGGGAAGGACTGAATCTGACGGAGCTTACCATGCAGCCACAGCTTCACCGTTTGGAGCGTATTAGGAAAAACTGATGCCTCATTCAAGCTTTGTTAATGCAGTCTATCTTCCTAGTGACTTTTTTTCCATTTCGTGGTACACTAAGAAAGTAAAACATTTACAAACGGAAGGAGTTTTCCTATGAAAATCATCATTGCAGGCTGCGGTAAAGTGGGCTATGCTCTTGCCCAGCAGTTAAATGACGAAGGACATGAACTTACGTTAATCGATAATTCCGCGGAGCGCTTACAACCGGCCCTGTCCAATCTTGACTTACAGGGTGTGGTGGGTAATGCCTCCAGCTTTTTAACATTATTAGAAGCCGGTATCGAGCATACGGATCTGCTCATTGCGGTTACCGGTCAGGACGAAATCAATCTCATTTCCTGCCTGCTTGCAAAAAAGGCCAGCAAGTGCCGCACTATCGCCAGAGTACGAAATCCGGAATATTTCCGGGAAATCAATTATCTGAAGGACTGTATGGACATTTCCATGATTATCAATCCGGAATCCGCAGCAGCCAACGCCATTGCACAGCTCATTCAGGTACCGGATGCCATGGACATCGACTCCTTTGCCAACGGCAAGGTCGACTTAATGCAGGTCGTTATTACGGAGGACTCTCCGCTCCACAATATGAAGGTGCAGGACTTTTCCCGCAAATTCAATCATGAAATATTGATTTGTATCCTGGTTCACGACCACCAGGTATGTATCCCGAACGGTAACTCCGTCCTGATGGCAGGGGATACCATTTCCATTATTTTGCCGCGGGAGAAAATCAACAGCTTCTACCGTATGAGCAAGCTTGCTACCATCCGGGAAATCCGTGATGTTATGATTGCCGGCGGCGGTATGATTCCGTACTATCTTGCCCAAAGCCTTCTACGTTCCGGCATCGATGTCAAGCTCATTGAACGAAACCGTGACCGTTGTGATTTCTTAAGCGAGGCACTTCCGAAGGCAACCATTATTCACTCCGATGCCACGGATCATGACATGCTGTTAGAGGAAGGCATTGAAAAAACCGATGCCTTTGTATCGTTAACCAACGGCGACGAGGAAAACATTTTCCTCTCCCTCTACGCCAACAAGGTGAACGCATACTGTAAAAAAATCACGAAGGTCAACCGCTTGGAACTGGACGAAATTATCAGTGACCTTCCGATCGGCAGTATTCTTTCTCCGAAAAATATTACGACAGAATATATTCTCCAGTATGTCCGTTCCCAGAACAACTCCTACGGCAGTAACGTGGAAGCGCTGTACCGCCTTATGGACAATCAGGTAGAGGCACTTGAATTCCTCGTAAAAGAAGATTGCGAGGTAACGGATGTACCGTTTATTAATTTAAACTTAAAGAAAAACCTTTTGATTTGCTGTATTGTACGAAAAGGACGCATCATTACCCCGTCCGGTCGCGACTTTATCCAAAAGGGCGACAAAGTTATCGTCGTAACCACTCACAAGGGATTGCAGGATATTTCCGATATTATGGATGACCCGTTAAAATAGGAGCGAATGTTATGAATTATTCCATTATTTTAAAAATCATCGGTTGGGTCATACAGCTGGAAGGTATATTTTTCCTGCCTCCTGCCCTAACCGGCTTTCTCTACGGAGAAATCAAAGATGCCCTCATCTACCTAATCCTCGGTGCACTGTGCATCGTCTTAGGCGGACTTATTCGTATGCATAAAAACAAAAAAACTACCTTCTATGCCAAGGAAGGCTTTGTTGTTGTAGCATTAAGCTGGATTGTCATGAGTGCTATCGGTGCCGTTCCTTTTGTACTGACCGGCGATATACCGTCTTACCCGGATGCACTGTTCGAAATCATTTCCGGTCTTACCACCACCGGTTCCAGTATTTTGACAAACGTGGAAGCCCTCTCCCATGCAAACCTGCTTTGGAGAAGCTTCAGCCACTGGATCGGAGGTATGGGTGTGCTTGTATTTATTCTTGCCATCCTTCCGATGACCGGCGGTTCCACCATGAATCTGATGAAGGCAGAGAGCCCGGGACCGTCTGTTGGTAAACTTGTTCCGAAGATGCAGCAGACCGCTTTCTTGCTCTACGCCATTTACTTTGCTATGACGGTAATAGAGACGGTTTTATTACTCCTCGGCGGAATGCCGCTGTTTGACTCTATTTGTCATGCCTTCGGTACTGCGGGTACCGGTGGCTTCGGTATCAAAAACGACAGCATTGCGGGCTATTCCACCTATTTACAGAACGTTATCACCATCTTTATGTTCCTGTTCGGTGTGAACTTTTCCTTCTACTACTACATTCTTATCCGCAAGGTAAAGGATGCCTTCCGTATGGAGGAGGTCCGTTGGTATTTCTTTATTTTCCTCGGTGCAGTTGCTTTGATTACGATTTCTTTGGTAGCCAACGGCGGTAACGTAGGAGAAAGCATCCAGACCGTAGCCTTCCAGGTGGCTTCCATTATGACTACCACCGGCTATGCCACTGCGGACTTTAACCTCTGGCCGCAATTTGCCAAGGGACTGATGGTGGTGCTCATGTTTATCGGTGCTTGTGCAGGCTCTACCGGCGGCGGTATCAAGGTATCCCGTATCATGATTTACCTAAAGCAGGTACGTAAGGAGCTGATGCAGCAGATTCACCCGAAGCGTATCCGTGTATTAAAAATGGATAACAAGGTATTGGAGCATTCCGTAGTACACTCTTGCAATACTTTGCTTATGACCTACATTGTTATATTTATTGTTTCCCTTTTACTGATTTGTCTTGACGGTTTTGATATGACCACGAATTTCACGTCAATCGCCGCCACCTTAAATAATATCGGACCGGGACTGAACGTGGTAGGGCCGACCGGAAACTTTTCCGAGTTTTCCACCCTGTCCAAGTTTGTCCTGATGTTTGATATGCTGGCGGGACGTTTGGAAATTATCCCGATGATGGTACTTTTCCATCCGGGTACCTGGAAAAAATAGACTATTATTTTATGTAAATTACTGTGTGAGGAGGTGTTATCATGAAAAAGTACAATAGATATCGTTTCAGACAACCTATCCTTATATGCGGATTTTTAGGTATCGTTACTCTGAGTGGCTGTAACACCCCTCCTTCCGATCACCGTCCTACTCCGCCGAGTAGTCATTCGAACATTTCCTACACCGGTGATACGTCTCCCACACCGTTTCCCACCTCAGATGTAGTAGCCTTGCCGGAACTGACTCCTACAATTTCTGTGCCGCCGGAAGTCACTGTAACGCCTGCGCCGACTGCTACACCGTCCCCGGTACCGACACCGACCGGTACACCGGGAGAGGTATGTTTTTCCGAAGCCGGACACTTTTTCTCAAAGAACATCTTTCTGGAATTGTCGGTTACATCAAAAAAAGATGGTTATATTACCTATACGTTAGACGGTTCGGAGCCGACAGAAAAATCTGCGCTTTATACGGAACCGATTTTACTTGTCGCCTCTGATAACGATTCCCCGAATATCTACTCTCTTCGTGCCAAGGCCTGGTATGAAGACGGGGCCTGCTCGGATTCTTATGTTCATACCTACTTTATGAGCAAAACAATAGACGATCGGTACACCACCGTTGTTTTTTCCATCAACGGTAACCCTTCGGAGTTAACTGACGAGCCGGCAGGTATTCTGTACGGTGAAAACTATAAACAGCGTGGCCGTGCTTCGGAGCGTAAGGTTCATATCGAAGCCTTATCCGCAGACGGTTCCCTTTTATTCGAACAACATGGCGGAGTCCGTGTCTTCGGCGGCTCCTCCAGAGAACATGCGGTCAAGTCCCTGAAGCTGTATGCCAGAAAAGAATACGAAGCCGGAAAAGGCTCCTTCCGTACCGAACTGTTCGGCTCCACCGATATCGACGGCGACCTCATTACCAAATATGACAAGCTGGTTCTTCGAAACGGCGGTGACGATTTCCAGAGTGCTTTTCTCCGGGACGAACTGGTACACCGTCTGGCAGCCGACGCAGGCTTTTCCGTCTATGAAGCCAATGTTCCGGCTCTCGCTTATGTAAACGGGGAATACTACGGCTTTTATTGGCTTCATGAATCTTACTGTAACAAATATTTTCAGAACCGGAACGGCAAAAGCGATGGAGAATATATCGTTCTGGAAGGTTCCGACCGCAACAAATCCATCACGGGTGATGCCGCAGAAGCTGCGGCTGCAAAGGAATATAATGCGCTTTATAAAAAATACGCCTATGCAGATTTAAGAAACGATACCACCTATGACGAGCTATGTGCTTTGCTTGATGTAGAAAGCTACCTGGATTACATGTCCCTTAACATGTATGTGGCCAATTACGACTGGCCGCAGGGCAACTACCGCTGTTTCCGTTACTACGCCGCCGACGGCGAGGAATACGGTATCGGAGCTAGGGACGGCCGTTGGCGTTTCCTGCTCCATGATGCGGACGTAGGCTTCGGTACCTACCAATCCTCCGATGATGCGGGAGCTATCAGAAATGATTTAAAGCAGGTACTCTCCGACCCGAGCAGCAGCCGATATGCTCCTCTTTTAGCGGCACTGCTGAAACGGGAGGATTGTCAGAAGTATTTCATCGGCAAAATGTTGAACTACATGAACGGTGCCTTCTCCTACGAAAACGTTTGCCGGGTACTGGATGAGATGTGTGCGGAACGGGATGCAGAGCTTACTTACTACTACGAACGTTTGAACCAATTGAAAGGTTCCTTTGAGATTTATGCAAGGCCTGCAAGAACCGAACTGCATATCGCCCGTATCCGCTCCTTTGCGGAACAACGTCCTGCCTATATGACCACGTACCTGGAGGACTTTTTCGGTGTGGATTTAAATGCAGGAAACGAATAGCTTCCCTTTCCTTTAAAAGCCTAATAGTTTTGTATAAATTTTTCTTGAAAATTTGAAAATATATCTTGCCAAACAGGAAAAAGTATGGTACACTATTTCCTGTTCAGCAAGATAGCTTCGCTGATATGCGGATGTGGCGGAATGGCAGACGCAGCAGACTCAAAATCTGCCGGTTTCACGATCGTGTGGGTTCAAGTCCCACCATCCGCATTCATAAGAAAAGAAACTCCTCTGACTTTGGTCAGAGGAGTTTTCTTTTCCCGAAGCGAAGGCTTGCCTTGTCCCTACGGTCCAAGGTCTACGCTTCGCTTCGGTCGGCGCAGAACAAACGTCCACTGGACGTTTTGCGCCCCACCATCCGCATTCGTTAGGGTATTTTTATTTTCGTTCAAATGGGTTACTTTCACCCATGTTCAAGATTTTCGCTTCGGTCGGCGCAGGACAAACGTCCACTGGACGTTTTACGCCCCACCATCCGTATTCGTTAGGGTATTTTTATTTTCGTGCAAATGGGTTACTTTCACCCAAAATTATGGTAAAATGTTTTATATGTTTTTTGAAGTACAAAGGAGGGGGTTTTTTGAAAAAGTCAAAGAAAGTCTTCGTGTTTGTTGTTGCTTTTGTTTTCGTTATTTCTTGTATTATCGTATATGTAAATCGCAAACCGAACCGTCCTGTTACCAATCTTGAGTTTTGGATTGGGGATAATGTGGATGAGGCTGATTTTTCCGACTTTCAGGAAAAGTTCGGTTTGTTTGGCGGAAGGGAGTATTACGGTACGGGCTATGTTCCGGCATTTGACGAAGATGGTATGACAATCGATCCGGAGCGTTGTGTGATTTATACAGTCACATCGTTTCCCGATTACTCCAGCGGTAAACGGCATGTCACCGGTATTTATATTACCGATCCTGCTGTTGCGTTTTACGGTATTTCTTTGAATTCGTCCCATAAAGAATTTGAAGAACTCATAAAAAAACAGGGATTCAAGATTACCGACACCAATGCGAATCATCACACAGCGAAACGAGGAAAATACACCATTCTCTTTACCAAGGATTCCATTCGAATTAAAGTAAAGGTAAGTAATTTGCTCGGCATACAATTTTAGCTTTTTTGTTACCCACAGAAAGGAGGTTATCCATGATTTCGCATCCGATTCCGCCGGTGTTTGACCGGAATTCAAAGGTTCTTGTTCTCGGAAGTTTCCCTTCCGTAAAGTCCAGGGAAGCGCAATTTTTCTATGGACATCCGCAAAATCGCTTTTGGAAGGTAACTTCAACTGTGTTCGGCGCGCCGGAACCTCGCACCATAGAAGAAAAGAAAGCGTTTCTTCTCTCTCACGGCATTGCGGTATGGGATGTGATTGCCTCCTGCGATATTACCGGAAGCTCCGACAGTTCTATCAAGAATGTTGTACCGAATGATTTAACTGAAATTCTGGAGGTCGCTGATATCCGGACGATTTTTGTCAACGGAAAGACTGCAGAAAAGTTTTATAATAAATATATCAAAGACACCATCGGTCGTCCGGCGGTTTGCCTTCCCTCCACCTCTCCTGCCAATGCGGCATGGTCGGTGGAACGGCTGACTGAGGCTTGGATGTCCCTTTTCACTCATTAACCTTGTTTATACTATCGGAGGAAAGTCATCTTGCGTAAAAAATATTTCATTTATACTATGTCGTTTCTTATTCTTTTTTGTCTCGGTTGGTTCTGCTATGAAAAATTTCTTGCAAAAGAACCGGATCGTGAAATTATGGTGCGCTGCATCTCCGCACTTTGTATCACAGTTCCCTTAACTATCATTTTTAACTTTTCTGTCGTATTTCATCCGGAAAAGAGCATAGACTCCACCTATATCTGCCATAAATACGGTTGGCTGGTAAATAAGAATTTTGCAAAAAACAAAAAGCTGCGACTGAAAGTATTTCATGTATTGGAACACTATGATTTACAGAATTATAAGAAAGCTCTCAAAAAGCTTGAACAGCTACGTCTCTTATGCGATTGCAGCGCAGACCGGACGGCTCTTGCCCTTATCGAAGGCATGTGCTACACCGCCGCCCGAACCCCCGATAAAGCAATCCCCTATCTGCTGTCTATGGTAAACGAAAATCCCTTGGAGTCCACCGCCTGGGCGCTCCTTGCCTTTAACTATATCGAAATAAATGATTTGCAAAAAGCAAAGGAGGCACTAGAAACAGGAGATTGTTATGACTCCGAAAATCAATGGATTTTTGCAGCAGCAGCCTTTCTTATGTTCAAATGTAAGGTTTATTCCGCCGTCATTACAAACGGAAACTTTGCGGAGGAACTCGGATGCCAGGCTGCTATGCTGTATCTGATTATGGCTATCAGCTATAAAAACTTACATAGGGACGAACAATACAAAGCATATAAAGATTTATATACCCGAACAATCCGATATGAAGAAGCAATGGACGCACGACTGCATCTTACCAACGCCCGTGCAAAACTTCATCGTAAATATCTAAAATCACTATAAAACTTATCGGCCATTATCACCATCAAATTACCACATTCCGCTCTTCGCCCCGCTGGAATGCCTTAATGTTCTCATAAACACCCTCTACACAGCGCATACGGGCTTCTACACTGCCCCAGGCAAGGTGTGGCGTAATAATGAGCTTGTTGCTGTCTTTTATTTTACTGAGAGGATTGGTCAGCTGCAACGGCTCCTTTTCCAGTACATCCAAACCGGCGCCTGCGATTTCTCCTGTCTCAAGTGCCTCGTACAGGTCCGCATTGTTTACTACAGGACCGCGGGCTACGTTCACCAGATAGGCCGTCGGCTTCATCTTAGCCAACGCATCTTTGTCAATAAAATTCCGGGACAAATCACTGAGCGGACAGTGCAGGGAAAGGAAATCGCTCTCGGCAAGCAAGGTATCCTTATCCACTTGCAAATACTCGGTCACGGTACTCTTTCCTGTGACGGAATAAAAAATAACCTTGCATCCGAAGGCCGTAGCAATCCGTGCCACTCGCTTTCCGATATTGCCCATGCCAACGATGCCCCAGGTCTTTCCTTCCAATTCATAAAACGGGATGTCAAAGTTAGAGAACCGGTCCTGGGCACTGTATGCACCGGACTTTACGTAGTTATCGTAGTGCGGAAGCTTCTGGGACAGTGTCAGCGCCAGCGCAAAGGTGTGTTGCGCCACCATAGCGGAACAATAATCCACCACGTTGGTCACACGGATACCTCTGGACTTACAGTAAACCAGGTCACAGTTATCATACCCTGTGGCAAACTCGCAAATCATCTTCACGTTCGGGGCGTCCTTCAGACTCTCCTCACACATGGGAGACTTATTTGCCACAATGATATCCGCTTCCTTTACACGCTCTTTCACCTCTTCTATGGTTACCGTATTTCTGTAACAAGTCACATTTCCCAGTTCATGAAAACAATCCACCGAAATATCCGGTCCCACACTGTTTCGTTCCAACACTACGATATTCATACAATTCTATCCTTCCGTTTCTACCATTTTCTCACTTGACTGATAATATAACGCTTTTTAAATTATTCCATCAATAGAACATTCGTGACAATCTATACTTTTTCTGCAACTTCTTCCTGTCTGAAATCGGTGCTATCGTAACAGCTCTGCCACTTCCGGAAACATTGCTACACTTCGTTCCAGAATTCCGTTCATATGCGCCAAAGCAATTCCGTAATTGGTAAACGGTACCCCCTCATCCTCCGCAGTCTTTTTCCGGTAGGAAAGCTCCCGCTCCGTTAACATACAGCCTCCGCAATGAATCACCAGACGTATTCCGGTCAAATCTTCCGGAAAGTCCTTGCCGGAGGTAAACACAAATTCCGGTTCCTTTCCGGTAAACTTTCGTATCATGGCCGGGAGTTTTACCGTTCCGATATCTCCGCATTGTCTGTGGTGAGTACACCCCTCGGAAATCAGGACTTTATCTCCGTCCTGCAATGTTTCCAGTATTCTGACTCCTTCTACAGCTGTAGACAAAAATCCTTTATACCGCGCCATCAATATGGAAAATGAAGTAAGCGGCACCTCTGCCGGCACCTGCTTTGCCACTTTTCCAAACACCTGGCTGTCGGTAATCACCATCGCCGGAGCTTTTGCTATTGCAGAAAACGCCCCGGAAAGACCCGTATCCTTTACCACAATAGGCATACCTTCTGCATCCAGAATATCCCGGATGGTCTGTTGCTGTGGCAAAATCAGTCTGCCCTTCGGCGCTGCTTCGTCAATCGGTACCACCAGAACCGCAACATCTCCCGGAGCAATCTTATCTCCGATAAGTCTGCGCTCCTCTTCCGATCTTTGAAGCAACGCACCGATACGCTCTTTCAGTTCATAAATACCGGTACCTGTTTTAGCACTGACCAAAAACGGCGTCGGACCGATATTATAGACGGTCTCATTCTGCCCTGACTGCATCCCGGCGTGCCCCGTAATATCCTCAAAATCACCGATAAAGTCATTCTTCGGCTCCGCATCTGCCTTATTCCAAACTACCAGATACGGCAGCTTCCGTTCCTTAAACAGCTCTACCAGCGTCTTTTCACATTCTCCCATCCCAACCGTAGCATCTACCACTAAGATACCGCAGTCTGTACGATTTAATACCTGACGGGTTTTCTTTACACGAAGCTCTCCTAAATTTCCTTCATCGTCATAACCCGGGGTATCGATAATGACCACCGGTCCGATGGGAAGCAGCTCCATAGTCTTGTACACCGGATCCGTAGTCGTTCCGGCCACATCGGATACCACAGAAAGCTCCTGTCCCGTCACTGCATTGATGAGGCTGGATTTTCCGGCGTTCCGTCTGCCGAAGAATGCAATATGTACCCGCTCGGAAGCAGGTGTATTCTGTAAACTCATATCAGTCCCTCCGTAAGAAGGCATCGGCTTCCTCCGCTTTAAAGAATCCGATGCCACAGCTTCTATCAAATCTTCCGAGAAACATTCCGCTTCTCAGCCTTATATCTTAGAACCGGAAATCCCTGATTCCTTCTTCTATCTTCTTTAAATGGTCCTCGCAGACCTCTCTTACCTTTTCCTTCGGAATATTATTAAGCTCTGCCTGAATCAATGCTTCGCCGATTTTCTTTGTCTCCTCGGACGCATAGTCCATCAGATACTCCTTTAAGGTCATCAGGGCATTCGGATGACAGCAGTTCTGAATCTGTCCGCTCTTACAAAGGCTCATAAATCGGTCACCGGTTCTGCCTTCACGGTAACATGCGGTACAGAAGGACGGAATATAACCAAACTCCATCAGCCAACGCACCACTTCATCCAAGGTACGCTTATCACTGACATCAAACTGCTCGGAATTCTCCTCTTCCGGCTCCGGCTCGGAATATCCGCCGACGCTGGTCTTAGATGCTCCGCTGATCTGGGAAACGCCGAGACGAATGACTTTTTCACGGACTTCCTTACTCTCTCTGGTGGAAATAATCATACCTGTGTACGGTACGGAAATACGAATCAGCGCACAAAGTTTCGCAAAAATCTCGTCGCTGATGCCGTTATCAAATACCGTCGGATCAATATCATCCGCACGCTTAATACGCGGCACGCTGATGGTATGCGGTCCCACACCATGTACTGCTTCCAAATGCTCCGCATGCATCAAAAGGCCCGCAAACTCGTACTTATAAAGCTCAAGACCGAACAAAACACCCAAACCTACATCATCGATACCGCCCTCCATGGCACGATCCATGGCCTCGGTATGGTATGCATAATCATGCTTCGGTCCCGTCGGATGAAGCTTCTCGTAGCTCTCCTTATGATAAGTCTCCTGGAACAAAATGTAGGTGCCGATACCGGCGTCCTTTAACTTCCGATAATTCTCTACCGTGGTGGCCGCAATATTCACGTTTACGCGGCGAATTGCGCCATTTTTGTGCTTGATACTGTAAATGGTATCAATACACTCCAAAATGTACTCAATCGGGTTATTTACCGGGTCCTCGCCGGCCTCCAGGGCAAGACGCTTGTGTCCCATATCCTGCAATGCGGTTACTTCCCGTACAATCTCCTCCTGGGTCAGCTTCTTTCTGGCAATGTGCTTATTCTTCATGTGATACGGACAATACACACAGCCGTTGATGCAGTAGTTGGAAAGATACAGCGGGGCAAACATAACAATACGGTTGCCGTAGAACTTCTTCTTCAGTTCCTCCGCCATGGTATACATTCTGGCTACTCTGGTCGGTTCCTCACAGGCAAGAAGCACCGAGGCCTCCCTGTGGTCAAGTCCCTTACACTGCTCTGCTTTCGCAAGGATTTCGTCAATCAGGGCGAAATTCTCCTTGTTCTCCTCGGCATAGGCAAGGGTTGCGGTGATTTCCTCATGGGAAATAAACTCTTCCGCGCGAAGTGATGCTTTGTTGTACATATTCTTTTTTCCTTTCTTTCGGGTCAGAAAACTCTTTCCCGTTAGTAAAATAATTTATTTTGCAAACCCGGGTGCGTCACCACGGGAAATTGCCACTGTAAAATTCTCCTTTGCAAGCTCCCTGCGTAAGGCTTCCAAATGCTCTGCCGCTTCATTTCCGCTATGAATCTTATTGTCGTAAAGAGCGTACTTCTTTCTCACCCCTGCCGGGGAAAGATTCGGCATAATGACATTGGCGCCGTGTAAGAGTCCTTGCAAACGTCCGTCACTCCGGGCCGTACCCAGGGCCGTTGTAGCCGGCAGTAACACCTCAGGTAAGCTAAGACGGATAACAGAAAGAAGAAATAAGGTTAACTCACTGCTACCTGCCTTCTCCGCTTCAAAAGGCGTGTTCTTTGCGGGTAAAAACGGTCCGATGCCCACCATCTGCGGGCGGAACCGTTTCAAAAACAATAAATCCTCTATGATACAATCTATGGTCTGATAAGGCGACCCCACCAAAAATCCACAACCGGTCTGATAACCGATGTCTTTCAAATCCCAAAGGCACTTCATACGAATTTCAAAGGGCTGATTGGACGGATGCAGCTTCCCGTAATGCTCCTCATTCGCCGTCTCCTGACGAAGTAAAAAGCGCTCTGCTCCCGCCTCGAAAAACTTCCGGTAACTCTCCTTTTCCCATTCTCCCACCGATAACGTAATCGCACACTCCGGATACTGTGTATGTATCTCCTTTACCAGTGCACAAAGCCGCTCCTCCGTAAAAGAACCGTCCTCGCCTCCCTGCAACACAAAGGTCCGAAGCCCTGCCTCATAGCCCTCCTTACAACAGGAAAGAATCTCCTCCTCCGTCAGACGATACCGTTCCACACAGGCATTACTCTTTCGGATTCCGCAATAATAACAATCCTTTTTACAGACATTCGTAAATTCTATCAGGCCTCTCACATATACCTGCCGGCCGAAAATCCTGTCCGTCGTTTTTCTTGCCGCATCCCGAAGAAGCTCTGTCGTCTCCTTCTCCCTGTTCCTCAACAAAACCTGCCATTCATTTTTTGACAGTGTGCGTTCTTCAATTAATTTTTCCGCTATCCTCTTTAAATCCAGCATTTGCTTCATTTCCTTTTATGTTTTCCTTTACAATCCGCGAAAAAAGTGATACCATGAAACTATACAAAGGAACGGAGGATTTCCTATGCAGTTAATTTTACGTAACATTATGGAAGAATACGTTATCATTACGTTAGACGAAATGATTCCTTTTTTGGACGGCTGTAAATGCGAGCGTTGCCGCCTTGACATCGCATCCTATACCTTAAACCGCGTTAAGCCGAAGTATGTAGCTACCACGCAGGGTGAGCTTATGTCCCGCCTTTGTGAGTTCGACAGCCAATTCAAAGCTTCCATTATGAAAGAAATCACGCAGGCACACGCTATTATCAGCCAGCACCCGCGCCATTAATCTGCCTATTTTATCCAACCGAAGCTTGGCTTGTAACGAAACCAGGCTTTACATTGTATGTGCTCTTTTTCTACGTATTTATTTTCCCACTTTCTGGAGTCCCAGGAACTGTTCCGGTTATCTCCCAACATAAAATAACACCCTTCCGGCACATGAAATGTTCCGAAAGAACCGATCGGTGTTTCCTTCAAGTAAGGCTCCTCCAGCATTGTTTTATCCTCGCCGCTATCATCGTTCCAGATATACACCTTTCCATCGGTAATCTCTACGGTCTCACCCGGCAATCCAATGATTCTCTTTACATACAATACCGACTCATTGTCAGGATAGTCAAACATTACCACATCTCCCCGCTCCGGCTCGGAAAACAAATACGCAAGCCGTAACCCGAAAACCCGGTCATCAATCTGCAACGTATTCTCCATGGAACCGGACGGAATCACAGCTTTCATCAGCACATATTTATTCAAACAGTTTCCGATTACAAACGCTGCCACCAATATAATGGCCCAACTGATGATTTCTTTTACTATACCCTTTTTTTCCATATCAATTTCCAGCTTCCTTCCCGGACACATCCGTTTCCGATGCTTCCCGCTTCTTTTCCAAACGTTTTCTTGTCGCCTCCCGAAGTAAGGTATAAATCACCGATACCGTCGGAACCGCAAACAGCATTCCCACAATACCTCCGATGCCGCCACCAACGGTAACTGCCGCCAATACCCACATTGCCGGGAGTCCCACAGAGTTGCCTACCACCTTCGGATAGATTACATTTCCTTCAATCTGCTGTAATATCACTATAAAAACCACAAACATCAATGCCTTAAACGGATCAATCATCAAAATCAAAAACGCACCCACACCGGCACCGATAAACGCACCCACCACAGGAATCAATGCCGTCACACCAACCAGAACTCCGATCATTGCCGCATACGGAAATCCGAAAATCAGCATTCCGATGGCACAGAGACTACCTAAAATCACAGCCTCAATACACTGCCCCGTTACAAATGCACAAAAGATTCCGTGGGCCGTTGTCGCCACATGAAGAATTCCGTTCCTGATACGCTCCGGCAAAAAAGCCCTCATCCCCTTTTTTATCTGACCGGACAAGGTCTCCTTGCTGAGTAACACATAAATCGCAAAAATAAGCGCAATCACAAAGTCAATCAAACCACCGAACGCACCGAGAACCCCCGCAAAGGTATTTCCCACAACCCCCAGGGTTCCTGTCCCGATAAATCCGAGCAAATTCTTCGCCGTAGACTCCCAATCGATATTCAACTCTGTAATGGTCTCATAAATAAACGGATATTCTTCGGCATATTCGATACACCATGCCTTTGCCTTCTCAAGCCAATCCGGTACCCCATCCACCAGAAGCATTACGGTCTTACCGATTTCCGGAAGCACCAATGATACTACTGCCACTAAAATCGCAAGAATAATTACAATGGATACCAGCAAACAGACCGGCCTACGCAGCGCATTGCTCACCTTGCCGCTTTTCACATCCTCCGACATGCTCTCCCTTATCGGTCCGTCCGGACTGATTGTGCCTGTCTTCTTACTCTTTCTCTTTCTTACTGCGCGCTTGATTCCCAGTTCACAGGAAACCCATAATTTTTCCAAACCTCTCATCGGAAGATTAAGCACAAATGCAATAATAAAACCGACAAAAATCGGAGAAAGTACACCGAATACCCACTTAATTCCGGCTCCTACCACAGACAGGCGTTGTAACACACAATATAATGCAATCAACCCCGCCGCCGCAAAAAAGATACTCCAAAAACGACGCCTTCCCATTCTACGCCTCCTTATCTATAAAAAGAAAATAACTTACTTGAAATTCTTTCCTTACTTCTATATAATCATAACATAAAGAGGAGGAAACATCAATGACAAATCAAACAACTATGACAAACAATTCACAGCCCATGTCCGGCTTCCCCGCAAATTTCTTAAAAATATTTGCCGCCCTGACCATGTTAATCGATCATGCGGCCATTACTCTCGTATATGCAAAGCTGGCAAAATTTCCGGAGTATTTAAGCCTTGTCTTCTCTACGGAAGCTACCGTAGAACAGTTGCAAGCCATTCCTGCCGATTATATGAGTCTTTACTCCACCTACACCGTTATGCGCCTGGTTGGACGCATCGCTTTCCCGATTTTTGCATTCCTTCTGTTCGAAGGCTTTATGCATACCTCCGACTACAAGCGCTACCTTCTTCGTGTCGGCATCTGTGCACTGGTTGCAGAGATTCCGTTTAACCTAATGGTTACCAATGCCGCATCGATTTACGGTTGGAACGGTGTCTCCGCATCCGTATTCTATCCGCAGTATCAGAACACGGTATTTACCCTGTTTTTAGGCCTTCTGATGCTGTACGGAATGAAGCGCCTCGAGGCCACGGATATCACCCCAAAGGCGGCGTTAAAACAATGGTTCGGTCAGATTCTCTGCATTCTGGCCGCCTGTGTCCTTGCGGTTTTGGCTCGCTTGGATTACAGCTATATCGGTATTCTGTTCATAGCAGTACTGTATTTTTTCCGCACAAACAAAAAAATGCAGATTCTCTTCGGTTGTATCATTTTCCTCAGTACCAACATTGCGGCACTGTTAGCCTTTGTTCCGATCGGCATGTACAACGGTCACAACATCCGCAACAAGAAGTTCCAGTATTTCTTTTACCTCTTCTATCCGGTACATTTACTGGTATTGTATTTGATATCTTTGGCTATGTAAATATACATGCAGGCGGTGCTTTGCACCTGCCACGCACTTCGTGCCCTTCGGGCACTCAGTCGTGGGCGCGTTCGTATTTCGCCACCGGACTGCAAGCGAGCTTGCGTCAGCGGCTCAATACTCACTTTGCCTGCACGCAAAAGGCGGCCCCACGGAATATCCGCGGAGCCGCCTTTTATTTCTCTTTTTATGTTCTGTTCAACCGATTACAGAGTGATGTTCTCGCCCTTTAAGCCGTTGAATGCGCCAGCAATCTTTGCATCCTCGTGCGCAATGAGCCACTTATTTACAGCGGTCATAAGCTTATCTTCCGGAGTCTTGTTCGGCTGCTTAGCAAGGTCATAGTTGGTTCCCTTCGGAAGAACTACAATGCCACGGAAACCGCCTGCCTGGGAATTACACGGAGCATAGTGAAGGGTGGTTGCGTAAAGCTCTACCGCTACACCTGCCGGTACTAAGAAAGCCTCGATCTTAGAGGTATCGTAGGTGTAATCCTCCTCGATATCCTGCTCTAAACCGAGAAGTAAAATCATACCGTCTACGGAAATGTTTACCTCGGAATCTCTGTGGTACTCCACAGCGTTTAACTTATTGTTGTTACCGCTGCAGTGACCTACCTGAATCGGCATACCGCCGTATACGCTCTCGCAAAGGTCCTTTGCGGAAGCACAAGCCTCAAGGTTTGCAAGACCCGGCTCATACACGACATCTGCCGGAATCTCCATCTTCTTCATCTCGGCAAGCATATCGGAAAAATCAATTCCGGTTACAACCTTACCGTACTTCTTAAATGCTGCATCGGTTACGTTTTGAATCTTCATGTTGTAATACCCCGCTTTCTCTTAGTTAATCATTGTTTATATTAAAGCGCTACGGTAACAAAAATATCGTAGATTGCCTTAATAGCAGTTTCAAAGTCCTCATTACGAACACCGATGATGATGTTAAGCTCACTGGAACCCTGATCAATCATCTTGATGTTGATGTTATTATGAGCTAACGCTGCAAAAATACGAGCAGCCACACCACGGTTGGACTTCATGCCACGGCCTACTACCGCGATTAATGCAAGATTTGCCTCAAGGTCGATGGAATCCGGAGCGGCCAGACGGTGAATTGCACCCAGTACACTCTGCTCCTTGCCCTCAAACTCCGGCTGATGTACGAATACGGTCATGGTATCGATACCGGACGGTACATGCTCGAAGGAAATTCCGTTCTCTTCGAATGCCTGCAGCACCTTACGGCCGAAACCAACCTCAGCGTTCATCATATCCTTCTCGATATTTACCGCTACGAAGCCCTTCTTACCCGCAATACCGGTAATGGTGTACTCCGGAATACGGCAGGTGCTCTCTACAATCATGGTGCCCTCATCTTCCGGAGCGTTGGTATTACGGATATTAATCGGAATACCTGCCTTACGAACCGGGAAGATTGCGTCTTCGTGAAGAACGCCAGCACCCATGTAGGAAAGCTCACGAAGCTCTCTGTATGTAATGGTGGTAATCGGCTTCGGATCAGCAATAATACGCGGGTCCGTTACAAGGAAACCGGATACGTCGGTCCAGTTCTCGTACAAGTCAACCTTTGCCGCTCTTGCAACGATGGAACCGGTAATATCGGAACCGCCACGGGAGAAGGTCTTTACCTCACCGCTCTTCTTTGCACCGTAGAAGCCCGGAATAACCGCACGCGGCGCCTTTGCAAGACGCTTGGATAAAACGGTATCGGTCTTCTCTGCATCGAAAGTACCGTTACTGTGGAAGAAAATCACTTCTGCGGCATCAATAAACTCATAGCCGAGATATGCTGCCATAATACGACCGTTCAAGTACTCACCGCGGGAAGCCGCATAGTCGCTGCCGGCCTTTAACTTAAAGTTCTTCTCGATTACCTCGAACTCATCCTTTAAGGAAATCTTTAACTTCAAACCGTCGATAATCTCGTTATAACGAGCCTCGATGTCCTTAAGCTCCTTGGAGAAATCCTTATCGGCCTCTGCCAGAGCGTAGCAACCGTATAACATATCGGTTACCTTTGTATCTTTGGAATGACGCTTGCCCGGTGCAGACGGTACTACATAAACACGGCTCTCATCCGCACGGATGATGTCGCCTACCTTCTTAAACTGCTCTGCACTGGCTAAGGAACTACCGCCAAACTTTACTACCTTTTTCATAATGCTTCTTACCAACCTTTCAGTTCATATAGAATCGGATTCATTTTACCTAATAAAAATCCATACTAATAGAAAAACACAAAACGCGAAGATAATCAAGTGTTTTTTTCAATTTTTTGCATTTTTTTCGGAAGCGACCGCATTTTTTCGGCTTTACACGACTGTGTTACCGTGATAAACTAAGAAAAAAGCCAAAAGGAAAGGGAATTTTTATGTTAGAGGGAGTCTTGTTTGATTTTACACCATCGGTTGAAGATACCCATCACCTGCCGTTTCTGTGTGACGAATTACAGGAATGGAACATACGCTTTGCACAAAACCAAAGGGACGTTTGTCCTTCCGCAGACCTGTATTGGGATATGGCTCATAGATTATCTCTTCCTCCGCAAAATTGTCTTGTCATTACCGATTCACCGGAGGGTGTTTCTGCTGCAAATGCCGCAGGAATCCCATGCATCGGTTATGAACCGCCGGGAACGGCAAACAACTTATCCGGTGCCTACGCGATTGTTCAGGGCTTTCGTTTTGTAGACCCGGGCTATTTAAGCCGCACCCATGCCCACGCCCTCTCTTATCCTGCCTTTATTATCCGCACTGAGCGCCTGATCATCCGTGAGCTTTCCGCGGAGGATTTTCCTGCCCTCTATGCCATGTGTACCGAACCGGAGACTGCCGTTTTTATGGACGAGAAGCTCTCCGACTACGATACGGAACTGGAAAAACATCGGGCTTATATAAAAAACATCTATCCGCTTTACGAACTGGCACTCTGGGGTGTCTATGAACGAGAATCCGGAAAGCTAATAGGCCGTGTGGGATTTTCTCTTCCTGAGGATGATTCCAACTGCTATTGGCTGGGATATTTAATTGACGTTCCTTATCGCAATCGCGGCTATGCCAAAGAGTGCATTCCTGCTGTTTTGCACTTTGCAAGTTGCCAAGGATGTCGTTATGTTTCCGCGAAAATCAGGAAAAGCAACCTGATTTCCGTGAAAGTACTGGAACACTGTCTTTTTCCTTACAAATGTACCGGCGAAAGCTCCGATGCATGGATTTACCGGATTAATTTAGAATAAAAAAGAAAGATGTCTCAAACTTCTCGCGAAGTCCGAGACATCTTTTTCTTTTCCCTTAAGGATAGGGTCCTTACTATCTTGCACCACCTGCTGCGGATCCGTTGCCCATACCGCCGGCAGCACCTGCTCCGTTGGTACCGGTTCCTGCGTTGCCACCGGTCATATCATCGACCCCGTTTCCGATACCGTCAATGACATCGTTCACACCGTCACCGACACCATCAATCACATCGCCGACACCGTCACCGATATCGTTAATGAGACCGTCCTCGCCGGTTCCGCCGATACCATCCGTATCGGTTCCGCCTACATTATTTCCGTTCATGTCAGAATCGTTGTTCTGATTCGGAGTAGTGGTCGGCGCCGTGGTCGGGCTCGGAGCTGTGGTGACCGTCGGCTGCGGGCTCGGAGTAACATCCTCGGTTCCCATGTCCTCACCGCAGGCACATGCCATAAGGAACAAAGACATACAGCACATTGCCATAAGGCTTACAATCTTCTTTTTCATAAAAGCCTCCTTATTTGCATATCATGCATATACTTAGTTGCTTCCTTAGTATTCCGCAAGATCCGGCTCTTATGCATGGAAGGGATTTCCGAAAAATTCAGGAATTATTCTGATTAGATTATTTTCAAATCGACCTTTTTAATCAATCCTCGATAGCCATAATTTCATTGATACGCCCACGCATTTGACCTAAAAATAAAAAACTATTTTTCAATATTCATCTCCAAACCGACTTCCTTCACTTTGTTCAAATCAACCCACATAGCCGGGCGAATGGAGACGGATTCAGCAGCAAGTATTTCTCCTTCCACATTTACATCGCCAAACCGACCGACAAAAGCGGCAAAATCAGCCGTTTTCCCGGGACTTCGAAGCCACCAGTCGTAATAGTCGGTCGTATTTAAGTAATGGGTATACGCCATTAAATCATATTGGTCTATTTCTACATCCGGAACAATCTGCGTACGTCTCGCCTCATCGGAAAAGAAATATTTTTGTGCTTCCTCTATACTTAACAAAAATAAAAAGTCCGTTGTATCCGCACCTCCGCCTGTTCCGTATATCGGATTGTCAGGTGTATGTACCTTTGTTGGAAGGATACATAAAAGCTCTGTATCATTAAATATCCCCCGTAGCCATCTCTCGTTTAGCCAATGCCTCACATAGCTTACTTCCCAAGTTATCGGTATATTCTTATCTTCGTAGTCAAACCACTTCTCATCTTCAATGTAATGAAACGCATCCAAATTGTACAAAGAAATCAACAAAGCTTTGTCTTCCATTTTATCAAGTACAAGCCATTTTACCGGAAATTTTTGCAAATATGAATACTCCGGATTCTGTCCATGACAATACTCCCCAATTGTAACAATATCACCAACTTCTACTTCATTTTCTGTCCCCAACAAAACATACGGCTCCGGCCCCGGTGTCGGTGAAGCCAAAAGAGCAAGTCTCTCCTCTTCTCTTTGCTTTTCCTCCAATTCAAACTGTTGACTTTGGGTCAATTTTCGGGTCGGTCTCGGTGTTTTCGTCGGCTCCGGTGTTACCGTCGGAATCGGTGTCCCTGTAATCTCAAGCAGTTGTGCCGGAGTTGGCGTGTTTTTTGATTCCTCTGCCTCTCTATTACAGCCACAAAAACAGAACAGTATGAAGCAAATAATATAACATATATTCTTTAAAACGTTTTTTCTCACCTCTACCACCTCCGTTTCGATGCACATCCTACGCAGAAAATTTGCTTCTCTACTCGGATTAATTGCAAATGTTTTTCTTTTTCGGTAACCCCCATATTCCTTAGCGCTCGGATGCAAAATATAATTTTTTCAGCAATTCTTTCGACATAGATATGTTCATCAATGGAGTTTGGATCATCAACAAATGACGGTTTTATATCATTTGCAGAGTAAATAACAGAAGCACGCCCATTAACATTTCCAAAGACAACAAAATTGTCATTCACTCGTACATATTCCCAGAGTTGGTCATCTACATAATATGTATTTTCTATCGTCTTTGAACAATCAAATGTTTCACTCTCCAAACAAAAAACATATTCACCGGTATAACATTTGATGAAATATCCATCTTCTTTCTTGTACCCTTTTGAATAGTCATATCTTGTATTTGAATCATGTTCTTTGTAATCATTAAGATACACCTGTGATAACATAATATACGCTGTTGAATTGTCAATTACTTTTTTCTTATCATAAGAAACCGGTGTAGAACAACCAGTCAAAACTACACATAATACGACACACCAAGCTAGGGTAAGAACAATAAATAAATTTTTATTAATCAATTTCATACAATGAACTCATCTTTCTCGGTCGTGGACACGTTCGTATGAAAACAGGCACCAAGGAAATCCTCAGTGCCTGTTACATACTATACTCACTTAGCTTACACGAATTACACTCTCTTCATGTACTCGCCGGTTCTGGTGTCGATCTGGATGGTCTCACCGTTCTCAACGAATAACGGAACCTGTACCACAGCTCCGGTCTCTACGGTAGCCGGCTTGGTAGCACCGGTAGCGGTATCGCCCTTGAAGCCCGGCTCAGTCTCGGTAATAACGAGTTCTACGAACAACGGCGGCTCGATAGCGAATACCTGCTTGTTGTGAGAAAGCATCTTAACCATGTCGTTCTCCTTAACAAACTTTAAGGAATCACCGATCTGATCCTCAGTCATAGCGATCTGGTCAAAGGTCTCTACGTCCATGAAGTGATACATCTCACCATCGGAATACAGATACTGCATATCTGCTCTCTCAATGTGTGCAGCCGGGAACTTCTCCGTCGGACGGAAGGTCTTCTCGACAACACCACCACTCTTAATATTCTTTAACTTAGTTCTAACGAACGCTGCGCCCTTACCCGGCTTTACGTGCTGGAACTCAACGATCTGACAAACGTTACCCTCGATTTCAAGAGTAATACCGTTTCTGAAATCACCTGCAGAAATCATATATAATCCTCCTTAGAATTAACTACTCTCTAGTGTATCGCACTCTGACAATTTTTTCAATACCAAATTTTAAAAATTTACATTTGTTTTGCTTTATTTTCACCCGTTCTGCAAAAAAACATACGAAATCCGGGGATTTACGCCATATGTAACGCTTCCAAAGCCAATAAATAGCCGTTGGTTCCCATACCCACAATCTGACCGTCGCATACCGGTGCAGTCACCGAGGTATGGCGGAACTCTTCCCTTTTGTGAATATTAGAAATATGTACCTCAATTTTCGGAACCGTAATCGATGCCAGTGCATCCCGAATGGCATAACTGTAGTGAGTGTACGCCCCCGGATTAATAATAATACCTTCCGTACCGTCGCTGTAGGCCGCCTGTAACCGGTCGATAATCGCACCTTCACAATTATTCTGGAAAATCTCTACCGTATCGCCCTTAGCCGCAGCCGCCGCCTCAATCTTTGCACACAATGCAGCATAGTTTTCCGTACCGTACTGTGCCGGTTCTCTGATTCCGAGGAAATTTAAGTTCGGTCCGTTGATTACCAAAATCTTCATCGTCTCTGCCTCCTTATTTCTTCGTCACATCAGTTGTGACATTTTTGATTTCTTCAATAATTGCATAAAATGACTTGCCTTCCGTATCAAGGATATAGTCTGCGGCTACCCGGTATACCGGCAAACGCTTCTCATACAACGGACGCAGACGCGCCTCCCTGTCCTCTCCGTCCGCCAGAGGACGCCCCGTATCGTTTTGCAAACGTTCTAAAATCGTCTCAATGGATGCCTCCAAAAATACTACTGTACCGATTTCACGAAGTAATGCCGCGTTTTCTTCCCGCATCGGCATTCCTCCTCCGGTGGCAAGCACCCTTCCTTCCGACTCCTTAGAAAGCTTCCGTAAAAGCTCCGTCTCTGCGTTTCGGAAGTATTCCTCGCCGTCCTCTTCAAACATCTTGGATATGGTCTTTCCGTAAGCTTCTTCTATCATGGCGTCCGTGTCCGCAAACTCATAGCCGAGCGCTCCGGCCAGTTTCCGGCCTACGGTACTTTTTCCGCATCCCATAAATCCGATTAACACAATGTTGTTTTTCTTCATGCTAGTGTACCTTCTTTTTGCTTTTTCGATAAGAGTATAACACGATTTTTTCCAAATACCGCTTTAACACAATCTGGAATTCTTCTTTTTTTCCGATTGGCGCAACCAACACCGAATGTATCCCCGCGCGGTTGGCTCCCCACATATCCGTAAAGATCTGGTCCCCTACGGACACCGTCTGCTCCTTGGTAACACCCATCTTTTTCATAGCCGCTTCGTAGCCAGCCGCTCCCGGTTTTCCTGCTTTAAAAATGTATTCCGCCCCCAGAGGAGTACTGAAACTTTTTACCCGCGGCTCTTTGTTATTGGATACAAAACATACCTGAAAACCGATTTCCTTTAACTTCCGGATAAGAAAAATCGCTTTCTCGTTCACCGGCGCACCATGCTCTACCATAGTGTTGTCGATATCAAAAATAATCCCCCGGTAGCCCGCCGCATATAAGCGTTCGTACTCCTTTGTCTCGTAGGCGGACTTCCAGTCCTCCTTCGGATAAAACTGCTTTAACATTACTTCCTCCTGTTCTCCTTCCGTACTATACTGTTCTATTTTCCTTTTTTCTTGTGTACATTTCGAATGGTCTTTTTCTTGACCGGGGCAGTAGTTTTCTGCGTTCCTTGTCCCGCACCTGAATAACCGCTCGTTTTAGCACCGTTGATTCTGTTGCCTACACTTTTTCCGGTATTGTTTCCGCTTACTTTTCCTTTGCCACCGGCTCTTCCGTTGCTGTTTCCTGCTCCGGACCTACCTCCACCATTCCCCTTTCCGAATGCTCCTCCGTATTCGCCCTGCCTTCCCGTTCCTCTCGGACGAATGAGACACTTTCTATCAAAGCCGATTAAATCCTCTCTGTGGGCAAGTTTTAATGCCTCCTCCACCAATTCGTAGTTTTTCGGATTCCGGTACTGAATCAGGGCACGCTGCATGGCCTTTTCATGCGGAGACTTCGGTACATACACCGGCTCCATAGTCCGCGGATCCAGTCCCGTATAATACATACAGGTGGAGATGGTAGACGGCGTCGGATAAAAATCCTGCACCTGCTCCGGCATGTAGCCCAAATCTCTTAAGTACTCCGCCAGTTCCACCGCTTCCTTCATAGTAGAACCCGGATGAGAGGACATAAGATACGGCACCACATACTGCTCTTTTCCCAGTCTTGCATTCATCTTCTTATATTCGGTGATAAAGGTATCGTAGACACTGCGGCTCGGCTTGCCCATCTTTGAGAGCACCGCATCACACACATGCTCCGGCGCCACCTTTAACTGCCCGCTGACATGGTGCTCGCACAGCTCTCGAAGGAAGGTACGATCCTTATCATAAATCAAGTAGTCAAACCGGATACCGGAACGAATAAATACCTTCTTTACCTTCGGCAATTCTCTTAATTTTCTTAACAGTGCCAGATAATCCTCATGATTTACCTTTAAGTTCTTACACGGTGTCGGAAACAAACACTGCTTATTCGGACAGACTCCCTTTGTGAGCTGTTTGTCACAGGCCGGGGCACGAAAATTCGCCGTCGGTCCGCCCACATCGTTGATATACCCTTTAAAATCAGGGTCCCAGGTCATCAACTTTGCTTCTTCCAAAATCGACTCATGACTTCTGGTCTGGATAATTCTCCCTTGATGAAAGGTCAGGGCACAAAAGCTGCATCCGCCAAAACACCCGCGATTACTCACTAAGCTGAACTTTAACTCATCGATTGCCGGAATACCGCCCGCCGCTTCGTAGGACGGATGGTAATTCCGCATATAAGGAAGTGCATACACCCGGTCCATTTCCGCCTGGGTAAGAGGCGCTGCCGGAGGGTTCTGCACCACATATTCCGTATCACTGTACTTCTCCACCAGACGTTTTCCCGAAAACGGGTCCGTATTACAATACTGAATATAAAAGCTTTTCGCAAAGTTCTTTTTGTCTTCTTTTATCTCCGGAAAGGTTGGCAGCAACGTTGCATCATACACCGAATCCAAAGACGTTGCCCGATACACTGTCCCTGCCACAAAAGTAATATCCTTTACCGCAAGTCCGGAATCCAGCGCATCCGCAATCTCTACGATGGACTTCTCTCCCATGCCGTAGGACAACAAATCTGCCCCGGAATCCAACAGTATAGAACGCTTTACCGTATCTGCCCAATAATCGTAATGTCCCAAACGACGCAGGGACGCCTCGATACCGCCGATAATAATCGGTTTCTTTTTATACACGCGACGAAGCAGATTGCAATACACAATGGTCGCCCGGTCCGGACGCTTTCCGATAACACCGCCCGGGGTGTACGCATCCTGACTTCGGCGCTTCTTCGCCACGGTGTAATGATTTACCATGGTGTCCATATTTCCGCCGGAAACAAGAAAGCCCAACCTCGGTTCTCCTAAAATCTGTACGCTTGTCTCATCCTTCCAGTCCGGCTGGGAAATGATTCCCACCTTATAGCCGTGACTTTCCAACACACGGCTGATAATGGCCGGTCCGAAGGAGGTATGATCCACATAAGCATCTCCGATAATATATACAAAGTCGCACTGTTCCCAGCCGCGCTTTTTCATGTCTTCTCTGCAAATCGGCAAAAAATCTTTCATTTTGCGTCCTGCCTTTCTAAACCACTTTCATTTAATACTCGATTTCCCGCAATACCGCATCCATCAGCTTCGCATTCCGCATGGAAAACTCCGGTGTCACAAAAAATTCTCCCTTACCTTCGATGACCCGGGTCATCTGCTCCACTTCCAGACAATAATTCTGCCGCGCAGTGACGGTCTTTGTTGTCTCTTTCCCATCGGAAATAATACGATAACTTAACTCTCCCGCCTGATTATACTCTACCTCGGAACGGATACAACCTTTCGAACCGTGAATATATAAGCGGTCAAAGCGGCCGTTGGCGCCTCTTCCGAAAATCATGCCTACGTTAAAGGAAGCACGTACCCCGTTGTCAAACCGCACGATACCTGCGGTATTAAAATCCACGTCGTCACCGCCGAATTCCGCACACGCCTTTACAAAAGCCGGTTCCGCATCCACCAGTGAAAGCATCATGGTGGTACAGTAGCAGCCCAAATCGTACATGGCACCGCCGCCGAATTCCTTATGCAGGCGGTAGTCCTCTGTATAGCCCTGGGTCACAAAAGCGGTTTCGATATAATCCACCGTACCGATGCTGCCGCTGTCAATCACTTCACGCAAAGACGCCACATAAGGACTGTGCAGGTAGGCATAAGCTTCCGCAAGGTAGACACCCTTCCGCTTTGCGGCACGGAACATTTCCTCCGCCTCCAACGCGTTTAATGCCAACGGCTTCTCACAAAGCACATGCTTTCCGGCTTCGATGGCCTTCATGACCCATTCGTAATGTAAATGGTTCGGAAGCGGAATATACACCGCCTGCACCTCGTCATCCGCTAACAACGCATCATATCCTACATAAGCCTTTTGAAACCCGAACCGCTCCTTAAACTCATTTACCTTTGTCTCGCTTCTTCCCGCAATGGCATACAATTCACAGCATTCCGCCATCTGCATGCCCGGAATCGTACACCCCTGTGCAATCCCTGCGGTACCTAACACGCCCCATTTTATTGCCATCTTGTCACCTTTCCCTTTGCCATTCAAAAACGAACCTATTCTATATCACTTTACATCATATCACAGTTCCTTCCGTTTTTCTACATAAAATAACTTACGCTTCAGCAACGGAACCACACTTTCCCTATTTTGCTAAAAAAACACCTCCAAGTTTTCTTTCATAATTCCTGTCACGATAGCGGAAAAACTTTTTGAATATCTCTCCGCATTGTCATCCGGCCCATCTCCCTGCTTCGACAATACCTCGGCCATATACTGAATGTACATGCGATCGATTCTGGTATGATTCTTCTGAAAATCAGTCAAAAACTTTACTAATTTCTTTTTCACATATGCTTGCGAAACCAGATGCATCTTTAAACGCTTTTCATAACGATTCAATAACGCATCCGTATCCTCCTTCAACTTTCGGGCTTTCGCATAATATTCCTCCTTATAATGCTCCTTAAATACATCGGCGATCCGTCCCTCTTCAATCCGATAAATTTCCGGACTTATTCCCATCTCATTTTCAAAAAACTTGAAATCATTATACATTGTCCAAAATAATAACATACCTTGGCGCTCATCATGGTCCAATGCGCCCCAGTTTAATTTTGTGATATCCATACCACAGCCTCCTCTTTGTTTCCGTACATATCCCGCATCAGATTCATTATAACATATCTGTTATTCAGAAAACAAATACTTTCCCCATCTCCGGCACAACGGTAAAATTTTTTCTATTCTCATCTTTATTTTTTTCTCCTGTTTACCGATACTTATTTCGGGCGGTTTACGGTAGCATCAGACTATCGTCTTCTTCCCAATACATTACAAAGGAGTATTATTTATGAAAAAACTTATCGCGGAATTTATCGGAACTGCGGTACTGGTAACCCTCGGTTGCGGTACAGCAATGTTAGTCGGCTGTAATGCCGCAAACGGCGGCGGTTACATTTTGACCGCTCTTGCCTTCGGTCTTGTCATCGTAGGTATGGCTTACTGTGTCGGAAACATCTCCGGCTGTCATATCAACCCGGCAGTTTCCTTGGGCGTTTTAATGAGCGGCGGTATGACCGTTAAGGAATTTATCGGCTATGTGGTAGCACAGTGCCTCGGTGCACTAGCAGGAGCAGGACTTCTCGCTGCTATCTTCGGTCTCGGTAATGTCACCGACATGACCGGCGGCTTCGGTTCCAACGGCCTTGCAGGCGTTGGCGGCAGTGTGGTCGCAGGCCTTCTCGTAGAAGTAGTTCTGACCTTCATTTTTGTTATGACCATCCTTGGTGTTACCAGCAAAAAGGCCGGCCACGGCTCCTTCGGCGGCCTCATTATCGGCCTCACCCTGACTCTGGTACACATCCTCGGTATCGGCTTAACCGGTACCTCCGTAAACCCGGCAAGAAGCATCGGACCGGCTATCGTAGCTGCCATTACCGGCAACTCCGACCCGATTGCCTGTGTCTGGGTATTTATCGTAGGCCCGCTTGTAGGCGCTGCGCTTGCGGCAATCGTTTACAAGTATTTAGAAAGCGAAAAGAACGCATAATTCCGGCGTGAATTTGCTATAGTCCACAAAAAAGGTGTCCCAAACGTCATTCTTGACGCCGGGACACCTTGCTTTTTCTTCTGTACCTACTTTATCAGCGGGGTTCCGTCCGGTGCATATACTTGATAACTAAGCGGTGCCACCATTTCACAAACAACATCCGCCCCCATCTCCAACGGTACCTCCCCGGCATGCCAGCCGCCGACAAATACCTGATGGGTATACCCATAATCATCCACCCCGGTTACGTAAAATTCGAAGCTGTCACCCTTCCCTGTGGTATAACTCCGCTCAATTGCAATAGAACCGTTCTCCATCGGAATCTCATCCACTACTGTGCCTCCGTTCCGTACATAAAAGGTCAACTCCCGGAACATGGACAAATCTTTCTCCGTCGAAATCATCCGCAGGTCTCCGTCCAACGTTACCTTTCCGTTTCCCTTTTGATATCCAAATGAGTTACTCATCACAAGCAGCTGCGGTATGCATTCATAGTAAAGAGTTCCCTGGGGTGCATTCTCCCACACTTCCGTCTTTGTTACCCCGCCTTCTGTAATGTAAATCATACACTCTTCATATACATCCTCGAATATCGGAACCATAATACTTCCGGTAAAGGTACCGTCACTGCCATTTGTAAGTGCAACCCGCTCTCCCCGGAACAGAAGCGACACCTCAACTTCCGAACTGTAGCTCTTCGGCATCACGGAAAATGTCAGCTCCGCCGTATGCTCCTTCGCATCCAATGTTCCGAAATCATACGATACCGCACTGATCAAAGATGCTTCCTTTTTCGCTGCTTCCTGCATTTCATGCAACTCATACTGCAACACATGTATCTGATCCATCAAATTATTTCTCGTATTATTCAGCTCGTTCTGCAAATTGGTAATCTTCGAACTCAACGAACTGTACATCACGAACACAGCAATGACCGCAACCACCTTCCATACCGTCTCCATGGAAGCCATCGGTACATGGGCACCGCTTTCTTCCCCACGGAGTTTCCGGTTAATGGCCGCCTTATAACAAATGTAATACACCAGTACGCCTAACGCCAGCGCCAACAAAATCAGTATCGGCAAAATAATAACACTCATACTTCTTCCTCCTATTCCTAAATTTTAAAAAAAGATCGAAAACTATTGTAATAGCTTCTGGTGACATCCACCAGTGCCCCATCCGACATAACCAATACAAATTTCATGGAAATGGACGGTTTTATCTTTTTTACATGTGCCTTTGCAATAATGGCACAATTGCTGACCCGCAAAAACTTCGTATTATCCAATACCGTACACAACTGGTACAAACGATCATAGGCATAATAACACGTTCCGTCGCTTCCGTGTACCAGTACATCATGTCCCAGGCTTTCGATATATACGATTTCCTCTATGGACAGCTTTAGCTTCTCGCCCTCCTTCGTCTTTACCGACAGATGTCCGGCAAACCGCCCCTGCTCCGTCAGTACAAACTCCGCTTCGTCATCAATGACAAATCCGGCAGCCGTTAGCTTTTGTTCGATTTCGTTATAATGCTCGTCACTGACATTCAGTCGTATGTTCAACTCCCGCTCCTCCTTCCGGTTTTTATCGAGCTCGTTAAGTTTATCATACACAAAAAATAATTTTTCGCAATACCTTGTGCATAGTCTGCAATAATTCCTTACATAGTTTGCAATATTCCCTTGTAAACATTCACCTTTTCTTGCTTTCGCTTTAAACCGTTGCGCTTTAAAGCAAAAAAGCGTTGACAAACTTAAAAACACGCGTTACAATACGTTTAGATTACAATATTGCTTTCGTAAAGGAGTTTTTTATGGATACTCAATTTGGATTTATCGGTCTCGGTTTAATCGGCGGTTCCATCGCCCGCGCCCTTCGGGAAAAACAACCGACTTGCAAAATTTGGGCCTATTCCCGTAAGCCGGAGCTTTCCGAAGATTTGCAAAACGCACTGGAAACCAAAGTTTTGGACGATGTGTTTTTTTCCTTAGCCGGACTATCCGATTGTGATTATATTTTCCTTTGTGCCCCGGTAGACTGCAACATTTCTTATCTTCCGGAGCTTGCAAAAGTTATTTCCGACAAAACGATTCTTACGGACGTCGGCAGTGTAAAGTCCGGCATTCACGCCGCTGCGGAGGCCGCAGGACTCTCCGCACAGTTTATCGGCGGCCATCCGATGACCGGTTCCGAACGCACCGGTTTTTCCAACAGTAATGCGCTCCTCATGGAAAATGCCTACTATGCCATCACCCTGACCGAGACTTGTCCGAAGGAACGGGTAGATGCATTCCTTTCTCTGGTAAAGAAGATGAAGTCCATCCCGGTAGTGCTTTCTCCGGGAGAACACGACGATGCGGTGGCTGCCATCAGCCACGTCCCGCATGTCATTGCGGCACAGCTGGTGAACCTGGTCCGCACCTCCGAAGATGCGGATACCATGCGTCTTTTGGCTGCCGGCGGTTTTAAGGACATTACCCGGATTGCCTCCTCTTCCCCGTCTCTTTGGGAAAGCATCTTATCGGCCAACACCGAGTTCGTCCTTCCGACCCTGCGTCGCTATATTTCTTTGTTAACCGAGGCCGAACAGGCGCTCTCTGCAAAGAACAAGGAAAAAATCCGCACGCTCTTCTCCGAAGCCGGAGAATTCCGCAGTTCCTTGCAGGAACGAAAGGGTGCCCTGCCGGAGTCCTTTGTCCTTCATGCGGACCTCCGGGACGAGGCCGGTGCCATCGCCACCTTTGCCACCCTTTTGGCAGTACACGGCATCAGCTTAAAAAATATCGGTATCGTTCACAACCGCACCTACGAACAAGGTGCGCTCCGCATCGAGTTTTATGACAGAGATGCCCTGGAACGTGCTTATACACTGTTATCCGACAATCTATTTACCGTATACCGGTAAGTGCGTAACCTCCCGTATACTTCGTTTGTCCTTTGTAAATACTATAGCAAACGAGATACAGGAGGTTTCTTTATGCATAATTCTCATCCCATGAAACGTTTCGGTGCCGATTTTGTTCGGTGCGGCCTCACCGGCTGGTGTCTGGAATGCTTCTGGACCGGTCTTGATTCACTCAAACACCGTAACACAGACAAACGCCTGTTGTGTCGCACCTCCGTCTGGATGTTTCCGATTTACGGTATGGCCGCCTTTATTCCTAACGTCTACAAGTACATCAAATCCAAATCCGCCCTGTTCCGCAGTGCCGTTTATGCCTCTGCCATCTTAAGCTGCGAATATGCCAGCGGTATCTTTTTAAAGCGTCACAATGCCTGCCCGTGGGACTACAGCAAAGCAAAGCTTAATTACAAAGGTGTCATCCGTCTGGATTATATTCCGTGCTGGGCTGCCGCAGGACTTTTATTTGAGCGGATTCTTTGCAAAAAGCAATTATAACGTCACTACCAGCGTATCATACCCAAGCTGCTGCAATTCCTGCTGCAGGGCAACCGCCTCGTTGAGGCTTTCCGTCCGGCCGGCACGTACCGCATAGAAGCTTCCGCTTCTGGAAATATCCGCAGAAATTCCTAATGCCACCAGTTCCCGGTACAAATTATCCGCGTTTTCCGGATTACGAAACAACCCTACCTGAACCGCATAGGCTTCCGACATCGGTATCTGTTGCCCCATTCCCGGCCCGATTTCGTCACCGACAGTCTGCAAAATACCGTTAGCAATCGCCTGGGCTGTATCATCAAACCGGGTATCTAAAAGTGCATTATCCGCATCCGTATTGATAAAGCCTACCTCTACCAAAAGCGCCGGCATCTGGGTACGGCGAAGTACCGCCAAATCTCTGCGGATATTAAGTCCCAAATCCCGGAAGCCTACTTCCGCAAGTTCCGCATTGATTGCTCTGGCCATGTCAGCCTTTACCCCGTTTTCATCATATAAAAGGGTCTCTACACCGGAATACTGATTATCCACCGGACTGGAATTCCGGTGAAAGGATATGAAATAGTCCGCTCCGGATTCGTTGGCAATCCCTGCCTTCCGCACCGGAGAATCGTATACATCCTCCGTTCTCGTATAGACCACGTCTACCCCGTTTCTCTGTAAAATCTCTCCCACCGCAAGGGTCAGCGCCAAATTGTCATCCTTCTCCCGTCTTCCGTTTTCGACCGCTCCGCTGTCGTATCCGCCGTGTCCCGCATCCAATGCAATCCTTACCGCCATACAAACCTCCGTCACTTCTCTATTTTCACATTCTACTGTTATAATACGACGGTACGCTCTAAAGTTGCATTCTTTCCTCCTCTTTTTTACACAACACACGACTCATTCTTCCGCCTTCCGGGGCATAATTTTTTCTTGCAGGATTTCTCTTACGTATGCCGGCTTATCCGTAATAATATTGTCTACGCCCAATGCCTGCATCCGTTTTATTTCATACGCTTTATTTACCGTCCACACATGGATTTCCTTTCCTTTTGCATGTGCACTTTTTACCATCTGCTCCGTAACGGAATCGGATTTGACACTAAAAAAATCCGCCGCCTCATATCCGAATACCTCCCCGTATACCAGAGACAGAATATAACCTGTTCTGACCTTCGAATCTGACTTCTTTATCCACACCAGCAATTCATAGGAATCGGAAGTTATGACACACCGTTCCTCCAACCCATAAGCTTCTAAGAGTTTCAGCACCGCCTCTGCCAGTTTTCGATTGCCGTCACCCTTGAGTTCGATATTAAATCTGATTTTCCGACCGTATGCTTCCAATATTTCACGAAGACTCGGAACGGTTTCTCCTTCATATTGTATCGCATATCTACGCCCTACGTCATAGGTGCATAGCTCTGCATAAGTCACGTTATCAATCTCATTTACAACTCCGGTTGTCCGGAACAAAGCCCGGTCATGCATCAGTACCGGCACTCCGTCCGCGGTCATTCTCACATCGATTTCCACATAATCCGCCTGCTCTGCAATCGCCAGTTCCACGGCTGCCTTTGTATTTTCCGGTGCTCCGTGAGAGGCCCCCCGATGCGCAGTAATCATGATTTTTTTACGGTCTCTTAAAAAACCCAAACCTTCACTTCGGATTAAAGTTACCGTGAGAATTCCCACCACACAAAAAAACAGACAGGCCGTTTTCAGGAAATGCTCCACCGTAACAACCTTACGAACATTTCTCTTTCTGCCTGTCTGTCTGAATTTCATTGTTGCGCTCCTAATTCATATAAATCAGGTGCTCCTTCGGTTTTGCCGTATGCACCATGTCTACAAGATACAGGACAGGACCTTCCCCGCCGTATTCTCTCTGGTACTCTACCGCAATCTTCGCCGTTACCTTTACCCAGTCACGTAATTTAAAATTGTCTGCCTGCGGCCCCTTACAAAGCATTCCTACAAAGCCGATGTCATCCGCACAGCAAGTCATGGCAAAACGGCCCGGAACAAAGAATCCCTTCGGAATATCTCTGCCCTTATACACCATGGCCGTAAAACGTACGGTTTTACCATCGTACTTCTGCGGCTGATCCAGGGCATCCAGATAAAAGATACCGTAATCATCATCCTCGATCTCGATAACATCCGCATTCAAATCGTACGGTAAATCGATTTCGTCGTCAAATCCGTCCTCACCGTCCTCGGACTCAAACAGAACCTGTGCACGACGGTTTAACGCACGCACCGCCTTACGGAAGGTATTCCGCTTCGTATCCGCGGTACAACGGTTAAAAATCACCAGCTCCGTAAAGTTTATCTGCTCCGCCATCATCTGGCGCATATTGCTCATATACACTTCGAAGGTACCGGCATCCGCCATCGTAATCATTTGCGCCAGTTCCCAGCCTCTCGGCATGCCCCGCTCAATAAAGCCGGACATACTCCAAGTGCCGTTAAACTCAATCATGACACGCTCCGGACGATAATCGGACTGACACTTCTTTAAGAACGTAGGAGACAAATCCTCTTCATTTTCCACCGGAATCACGAAGATATTGTTCTTCTCCAATGCCTCGGTATCATATTCTTCCATACCTTCTTCGCATAGCAGAAGAATGGTCTTTTCTCCGGAGGCAAAATTCGGGTCCTCCAGCGTATTCTTAATAAATGTGGTCTTACCGCTTTCCAAAAAGCCGGTAATAATATATACAGGTATCTCCATGGTAGAACCTCTCTTTATTTCCTATTACGCAAGTTCAAATAAAGCTTCCAGCGCATCTTCCTTAATCTTGGAGCCGATGACACAAAGGCGTCCGGTATAATCCGGCTGACCCTCGCGAAGCTCGAATTCACCCGGCGTTAAGTCGAAGTAAATCCATGTACCGTCCGTTGCCGGAACCATACCCTTGGCACGTAAAATCACGCCGTACTCCTCGGTATTTGCAAGCTTATTTAAAATCTCACGCATGGTCTCACGCTCATACTTATGCGGTGTCTCCTTGCCCCAGCTGGTAAACACCTCATCCGCATGATGATGGTGATGATTGTGCTCGTGATCATGGTCATGACAACCGCAGGTGCAGTCCTCACCGTGCTCATGGTGATGATGATGCTCATGCTCCTCATGGTCGTGGTGATGATGCTCGTGATGGTGTTCGTGGTCATGGTCGTGGCAACCGCAGGTGCAGTCCTCACCGTGCTCGTGGTGATGATGATGCTCATGATGATGGTGTGCTTCCTCAAGAAGCTCCTTCTCAAAGGAAGACTCCTGTTCCATGGCGGAAAGAATTACCTTACCGTCAATTTCATCCCAAGCCGTCGTAATCAGAATCGCCTTCGGATTCTGTGCACGAAGCTTTCCTACCACTACTTCGGTCTTTGCCGCATCGTACTTCTGGGTACGGCTAAGAATAATCGTCTTCGCACTCTCTACCTGATTGTTAAAGAACTCACCGAAATTCTTCATGTACATAGCGGCCTTAGATACATCTACAACTGTAGAAAAACTATTCAGCTTCGCATCCGGCAAATCTCCCTGTACATCCTGTACCGCCTTGATAACATCGGAAAGCTTACCGACACCGGACGGCTCAATAATTACACGATCCGGAGTAAAGCGCTCCAACACTTCCTTTAAGGACTTGCCGAAATCGCCTACCAAAGAACAGCAAATACAGCCGGAGTTCATCTCCGTAATCTCCACGCCGGCATCCTTTAAGAAACCGCCGTCGATACCGATTTCACCGAACTCGTTCTCGATTAAAACTACTTTTTCACCCTTATAAGCCTCTTCTAACAGCTTCTTAATCAGGGTGGTCTTTCCGGCACCTAAAAATCCGGAAATAATATCAATTTTCGTCATAACAACTGCCTCCAAACTTATTCTGCCTTCGGCTGCTCGGAAGTACAATGCGGACAACGGGTTGCCTCGATTGCAATTTCAGACTTACAGAACGGACAAACCTTGGTGGTCGGTGCTGCCGGAGCTGCTTCTGCTTCTTCCTTCTTGCCCATATCACGAAGCTTGTTCATCCACTTCACGAACAGGAATACTACAAATGCCATAATAACAAAATCAATTAAGCCTGCAATAAATGCACCGTACTTAAAGCATGCTACGCCAAGCTCTTCTGCCTCGGCTAAGGTTGCATACTTGTTTCCGTCCAATGCAATAAAAAGCTGTGCAAAATCAATCTTACCGGTTAACAAACCGAGAAGCGGCATAATCATATCGTTTACAAGAGACGATACCAGCTTATTGAATGCGGTACCGATAATCATACCGACTGCCAGATCAATCATGTTGCCCTTAATCGCAAACTGCTTAAACTCTTTTAACATAGTGTTTCCTCCTTAGAATCTTTCCATCCCGTAAAAAACGGGATTCTTTACTTTTTCCTACCTATCCAGTATAGCACATTTGATTAATTTTTCAAGCCTTGTTCTAATTCCTCATAAGAAATTTCGCATTCAATCATGCCGTAAGCATACGCAGCAATATCATAGGGATTTGCAAACAAAACCAGGCCGTTTTCATTAAAACACCATTGATCCATCTGAGTAAACAAATACACCTGATTTTCCAGCTGGTTTTCATCATCCGTCGGGAACAGCTCCTCGCCGTGCTCCGCCTGAATTCGTGCGGTTGCAAACGAAACCACTTCATCCGTGGTCACTCCGTACGGCAGAATCATACTCTCAAAGGTCTCCTTGTTGCCATCTGTCATGTCCACTACATAGGTTTTATAGAACATATTCGGATGGGCTCCTCCCGTATTACTGTAATACTCTGCTTTCAGCACCAGAATCTGCTCTTTCGACCAAACACAGCTTACCGTAAGTTCCTCTGCCTCCGGAAAAATCTGCATCCCATACTCATTCTGTTTTGATTCTTCATAATCGAATTTTGCATTTTCCTTCGCATCCGGCAATGTTTCCCTGAACCCATCGACCAACGATGTCATAAACCGATTTATGTTGTCTGCGTATTTTCCTTCGAACACCGGATAACGAATCGATGACATAAAATAAACGACGTCACCGTCCGTTGCCTCTTCCGCTTCTTCTTTCTCTGTAAACGAAAGCTCATACGGATTTTCTTCCTGTGCCGGTGCCGTAACTTCTACTGCGTCCGTCGGGGTCACTTCTTCCGGCCCTTTGGTAATATCCTCTACCGGAGCTTTTGTCACTTCTTCCTTTTGCTTCTTCTCCGGCTCACTGCAGCCTGCAATCGCAAGCATCATAACGACTCCCATGAATGCAACTAAAGCTTTCTTTTTCATTGCTCCCTTATCCTTTCCTATAACCGTATTTTCGCGAGCAGGCAAGCGCCTGCACACAAAACGAACGGAGAGCCTGAGCCCTCCGTCCGTACCTTCGTTTCTTATAAACCTTACAGGTCGATGCTGCCTGCAGCCTTATCGTTGATTACATAATATGCCTTACGCTCTTCCGGCTTAATGTACAAACGAACAGACTTGATTGCAGATACTCTGTGTCCTTCTGCAACATATGCAGCCTTTGCCTTTTCCATTACTTCTTCTACTACGAACTCTTCACCTGCGAACTGAACAAATACTTCGTCCTTCTTCTCAGCCTTCTTGGTCTCGGTTTTAGCAGTGCTTGCCTTCTTTGCTGCCGGCTTCTTCTCTGCCTTCTTTTCCTTAACCACCGGTTCAGCTACCGGTGCAGTCTCTACTGCCACCTTTTCTTCTGCTGCAGAAACCTTAATTTCCTTCACTTCTTCTGCTACTTTCTTCGCAGTTGCTTTCTTTGCCATAATCAATCCTCCGTTAAGAAATATGTGTTATTGCAACTTTTCCGAAAATGACTATAGCACAGTTTTTCGGATTTTGCAAGTGTTACCGCACTTCCTTGCGAAAAATTTCACATTTTCCTTTTGTGTCACCCCTTAAACAGAACTATCGGACATCTCCCGTTGTACAGGAAAAGAGCCGCTACTCTCGCAACGGCTCTCTTCCTATGTAAAACTATTCTTTTCTTAGAATACGCCCTGCGCAAGCATAGCGTCCGCAACCTTTAAGAAGCCTGCGATGTTAGCACCTGCAACAAGATTATAACCAAGACCGTACTCCTCTGCAGCTGCAGCGGAAGAATCATGGATACCGATCATAATCTGGTGAAGCTTTGCATCAACCTCTTCTGCGGTCCAGCTGTATCTCTCGCTGTTCTGGCTCATCTCAAGACCGGAAACAAGTACACCACCTGCATTTACAGCCTTAGACGGAGCTACGATTACGTTATCCTGCTCCATTAAGAACTTCAGTGCCTCGTTGGTGGTCGGCATGTTAGCTACTTCGATGTAGTACTTCACGTTGTTAGCAACAATCTTCTTAGCCTCGTCAAGATTTACATCGTTCTGGGTTGCACACGGCATAACGATATCAACCTTCTGGCCCCACGGCTTCTGGCCCGGGAAGAACTGGCAACCGAACTTATCAGCGTAATCCTGCACCTTATCACGGCCGGAATTTCTCATCTCAAGAAGGTAGTTAATCTTCTCCTCGGTTACAACACCGTCCGGATCATAGATGTATCCGTCCGGACCGGAAAGGGTAACTGCCTTACCGCCGAGCTCTGCAATCTTCTTTGCTGCGCCCCAAGCTACGTTACCGAAACCGGAAATGGAAACGGTCTTGCCTGCAAGGGTCTCACCCTCGTGCTTTAATACTTCGCACAAATAGTAAACTGCGCCGTAACCGGTAGCTTCCGGACGAATTAAGGAACCGCCGTAGGAGCGACCCTTACCGGTTAAGGTACCGTTCTCGAAAGCGCCTCTGATGCGACGGTACTGACCGTACATATAACCGATCTCACGTCCGCCTACACCGATGTCACCTGCCGGAACGTCTACGTCCGGACCGATGTGACGATATAACTCAGTCATGAATGCCTGACAGAATCTCATAATTTCAGCATCGCTCTTACCGCGCGGGTCAAAGTCGGAACCACCCTTTGCACCACCCATCGGAAGGGTCGTTAAGCTGTTCTTGAAGGTCTGCTCGAAACCGAGGAACTTCATGATGGATAAGTTTACGGACGGATGGAAACGTAAGCCTCCCTTGTACGGTCCGATAGCACCGTTAAACTGTACACGGTAACCGCGGTTTACCTGAGTCTGACCGTTATCGTCAACCCATGCAACACGGAACTCAATTACTCTCTCCGGCTCACACATTCTCTCAAGAAGTGCTGCCTTTCTGTAAGTTGCCTCATTCTTGTCTACAACCGGCTTCAGGGAGGATAAAACCTCTTCTACAGTCTGAAGGAACTCCGGCTCGGTAGCGTTTTTCTTAGATACTAACTCGATTACTTCATCAACGTATCCCATCTTAAAAGCTCTCCTTTCGTCCTCGGAAAAAATAGTGCACATGACAGATGACTTTCCCGGAAAAACTTTCCAAAAAAAGGTATTCTCTCTGTGCTTCTTCGATATTATACACCAAGATTTTCTATTACGCAAGTGTTTTTCTAAAAAAATGTATAATTGTATACAATCTCTGTTCTTCGTTGCTTTCCGTGTAAAAACGGCAGCCGTATTCTATGATACAACTACCGTTTCTATTCAATCCTTTTACTGCCTTTTCCCGGATACTCTATAATACGATTTTTCTTGTACAGGAACCGATATCATACTTTTTTGTATATCCATCATCTTCATACAAGTCATATTCCGCTCCGGCATACCCCAACAATCTAAGCTTAGAAGCATCCAACTTCTCCGTATTTATCGCCGCTGCCCCCACCGGGATTGCCTTATCCTTACGTATAAAAAACACAAGCTCGGAAAGCTCCGCCTTTACATAATGATGGCCCGCTGCCAGGGTTTCGGTTTCATACTCGGTCAGACCCCGCATCCGCACCAGCATCATCTCCTCCGGCAAATACACATACCGTCCCGTAGCATTCTGGGTATACACCGGCGCAATCATCAGCTCATTGCCCAGCAGCAGCTGATCCTCTACGCCTCTTGCGTCCATATCCTCCGGGAAATCAAAACCAAGCGGCCGGAATATCATCTCATCCGACAGCACTGCCTTCATATATTCACTGTACAAATACGGAATCAGACCGTAGCGGATTTCAATCATCTTTTTACAGGTCTCGCAGTTGTCAAATCGGTAAAGCTCCTGCTCCCTCGTTCCTCTGCTGGAATGATTTCGCATAAGAGGCGTAAATACCGCCAGCTGTAGCCAACGAAGCATCAAATCCTCTGTCGTATCACTGCCGAAGCCTCCCACATCCGCTCCCGTATAAAGGAACCCTTCCATATTAAGAGAAGGCATCATCTGCAGATTCATCAAAAGGTGGGACCACCAGGACTTATTATCCCCCTGCCAGATACCGCCGTACCGATGTGCTCCGATAATAGACGCTCTGGAAAACATCAAAATCCGCTTATCCGGCGACAACTTCTCAAAGGCCTCTCCCGCTGCCTTTGTCATATTATAGCCGTAGAGGTTGTGTACCTTGCTGTGCGGTACCTTCTTTCCGTCCATGTCATGGAAAAACGTCTCATAGTCTCCCACATTGTTTCCGATACCGGCTACCAATCCCGTAAACTCAAAGTAACTGTTCACATCCAGATTTTCTTTACTAAGTGCACTTATGCGTTCCATCACACTTGCAAGACGCTCTTCCGTATAGAAAATCGCCGGCTCGTTCATATCGTTCCAGAACCCGTCGACCCCCTTCTCCAAAAGAAACGCATACTTTTCTCCGAACCACATTCTGGTCTCAGACTTTAAGAAATCCGGAAAATGCACTCTGCCCGGCCAAACCGCACCTACAAAATCCTTCCCCTTTGCATCCTTACAGAAGTAATCGTTTTTCACGCCCTCTTCATAAACATCATAACCCGCTTCTATTTTTACGCCCGCATCAATAATCGGCACCAGATGAATCCCCTGCTCCTTCATCTCGGCACAAAAGGCCTCAAACTCCGGAAACGCCTCTTCGTCGATGGTAAAGTCCTTGTACCGCTCCATATAGTCGATATCCATATAAATACTGTCTAACGGAATATTACGCTTCCGGTACTCCTCTGCTACCTCGCGTATATCCTTTGCGTCCTTATAGCCCCAACGGCTCTGTCCGTACCCGAAGGCCCACTTCGGCGCAATGTAACTCCGTCCGATGAGCTTACGGAACTGCTTTACGATGTCCTTTTCGCTTTCTCCGGTAATCACATATACATCCAGATTCCAATCCTCCGGTGTGATGCGTAAGGTATCCCGATTAGTATAGCCCACATCAAAGGTAATGTTCCCTGCATAATCGAAAAACACGCCGAATAGTTGCTCTCCGGAAATCAGAAGGAAGTTGTGGCTTCCGTATAATGACTTGGTATCCTCCTGATGATGCGGATCGTCAGCGTTGCAGCTCTTATATATCCACCCACGCTTATTGATTCCGCGGACCTGTTCTCCGAGACCGTAGACGATGGCTTTGTCGTTAAGCATGTAGACAAACTCCAAACCGCTTGTTGCATTATCCACTTCTCCGTTATGAATCACCTCAAAAAACGGAAGCATTCCTTCCGTAACGGTCAATTCCTCCACTACCGCACAAGTTTCTATTGGGGTTCCGAATCTGAATCGTTGTATCATGGTCACTTCTCCTTTTACTTTTCCTTAGGAATAAACTCTACTTTTAGCACCATTCCCATCCCCTCCGCTAAACGTTTCAGAAGATTTAGGGATGGATTCCTCGTTCCGTTTTCCAGCTTGCTGATATCCGCCTGATGAATTCCGGTACGTTCCGCCAGTTCCTTTTGCGTCAGATTCTGAGAAGTTCTGGCTGCAACCATCGCTTTGATAACATCAAATTCCGGTTGCATACTCTCATATTCTTTCCGAAATTCCTCATCCTGTAATTGGTTTTCTAAAAAATCATCAAATTTTTTCATTAAACTCACACCTTTCCAAATAATCTTTTCTGTACCTCTTCGCCCTTTGTATCTCCGCTTTCGGTGTTTTTCTTGTTTTCTTAATAAATCCGTTTGTCAATATAATGACCCCGTTATGATAGAAAAAATACAAAACTCTCGAAATATCACTTCCTACTTTACCTCGCAACTCAAAAATGCCGTCTCCCAGAGGTTTGCTATACGGCTCCCTCAATTGATTCCCGTATTCCTGAAGAATCGCAATTAGCCCCATAAGTTTTGCACGCATCTTCGTATCCAGACTTAATAAAAACTCCTCCGCCGGAACTTCTCCGTTCTCTTTCTCATAAAACTGTACTTTATACTCCTTCAATTGTACTCCTTTCTTTTATTATATGGCATATATGCCATATTGTCAATGATTTTCAAATACCAAATTCTTGTTTGTGTGGGAAAAATCTGCGATTGCAGGGTTAACTATACTAGACATATTTATAATACTACAACTTTCCTTTTATTTCAACATAAATATCAAAAAGAGCAATGTAAAACTTTTACACTGCTCTCTTTGAATACATGTCCCATTTTATCGACTATACTTATACTCTTTATACCACGAAGGAATCACCTGTTTCATTCCATCATACCAATTTATCACATTTCTGTTCAATGTCAGAATACTATCCAGCCGCTCCGGTGCAAAATACTTCGCCCATACAATAGAAGTAATTGCACTCACCGCCAGATATAAGGCAAGTATTCGCCAAAACGCTTCCGGTACCTGGTGATTAAAATACCCATCGATTTGTCCTGCCGCAAATGCAGGGTGCTCGATTCCGATATTTATGAAATCAACCCACGGGTCTCCCACACCTTCAAAATCCACGGTCTGCCAATCAATGACAAACAGTTCCTCTTTATCGTTAATAATCAAATTCCCAAGGTGATAATCCCCGTGAATCCTACATTGTCTTCTGTCATGTAACAAATGCTTATTTCCCTCTATGAATGATATAATCGCTTCCGCCCCTTCAAACGGTATTCCTTCGTTTTTATAGGCTTCTATTCTTGGAGTAATCACTTCGAAATATCTGTCATACCAGTCTTGTTCCGTATCACATAGAACTGAATTTTGGTGAATACCTCTTAATATCTGCCCGGATTTTACACCGATGCTGTACTGCTTTTCTTTTACCATGTTCGGTACTACTTTTTCAGCTTCTTCTCCCTCCATCCACTCTAAAAGCATGTAAACAGAAGCTCTGTCTTCACACATACCGAACTCTATTGCATTCGGAGCCGGCAAATCTGCTTTATTCACTGATAACAGAAAGTCGTAATCCTTCTTTTTGGTTTCATAATTGGATATGTCCGTAATGCGTAACAAAAGCTTCTTTCCGTCTCTTGTTTCAATGTAATATTTTCTGTCACCGGACATTCCTTTTTCTATCTCCTTTACCTTAGAAAACGTCCCCAAACTAGATATTCCCTCAAACATGTTTCCATTTCCTCTCTTGATTTTATCCGCGCATTTTCGCTTGTCTACAACCTACTGACATACTCCACAACCTTATCATTCCACTCCTGTAAACTAAGCCCTCTTTGAGATAAATAATGCACTTTGGTAACCAACTCTCGCGGAACACACTTCTCAATCTGTTCCTTAAACTGTTCCGGTACAATACAGGCAAACAAATACTCCGCCAAGTCCACTTCCTCTTTTACTTTTATCGGATGATAGCCATCAAACGTATGCCCTTTATGTTTTATCAAATCTTGATATCTAATATAGAATCGTACTCCTGCATCAAAATTCCCTTTCAAAAAATCTTCCTCACACGGAAAATCTTCTGAAAGAACCACATAATCTCCCACTAAATGAGTACCCCAACCAAACATAACATACTCATAAAAATCTGCCGGGTCTTCCCATCCCTTTTCACGTCTTTCCCTGGCAAGTTCTTCTCCTGTCTTTCCATAAGCCCTTGTTGCAGAAAGCAGCTTCCCGCTTGTCAATATTTTCTGTGCCGCATTCACATTCGTGGCATGGTAAACAAATTCTTCAATCGCCTCTTCTATCGGCGGAATATATTCTGTTCCGTCAAGTTCGTTGACTGCTTTGTTCACCAAGGCCAGTAGTTCCCTGTCCTCACAAATAATTTCAAGCGGTTCACCTTGTGCTTTCTCATAACTGATAAATGCTAAAATGCCGTTCCATTCCCATTCCCTAACCTTTGGGTAATCTGTCAATGCATAGTGGTATGTCCCATCTTTTATTTTCGATGGACCTTCACTTTCCCTCTTAATATGAAGTACCATTCGTTTCTCCTTTTCTGTATAAACTTTCCGTTTCGTGTTACTCCATCATTATAGCACAGATTATTATTTTGTCTTTTTCCAAAACATTATTTAACATTTTCGAGAAAAAAGGCCGTTGTATCAAATGATCCAAATCATTTACACAACAGCCTTCTTATCACTACCTACTAAACTGTTTCACAATTCTGTAAACAGAAGCCTTCGATAAATATCTTTCCTTGGAAATCAGGGCAACACTTTTCCCGGATTGGTATTCTTCATATATTTGCGCGTTTCTTTTCCCTAATTCTTCCTTTTGTCCGGAAACACTTCCCCATTCCTTACGACCATTCTGAGGAGATATGTATATATACCCTTCCGGCATATACTGTCGGACTTCCTGCAATAACTCTTTCGGAAATATATTATCTGCATTTTCATATTTCATTCTGAATCACTCCTTAATTCTAATTTGTATTAGAATGCGGATTCTGTATTATTCAGTCATGAAATGTGGCAACATCCTTACGCTCCACACGCATTGCCGATACAAAACCGCATGGAGCTAAAGTATCATTTTCAATTTCATAATCCAATCCTCTCTTTCCTCTGTTTTTCATCTGCTTTCATGTTGATTTTATGATACATCAAGTAGGATAAAAATGCAACTCACGCTTCGTGAAATCGGAAAACTATCACATTTCTATCCCGCCTCATAATACTTTGCCTGTGCCATCCAAAGTTCATGATACTGCCCATCCTTCTCTCGCAGTAACTCTTCGTGGTTTCCTCTCTGTACCACGGCACCCTCCTCAAACACCGCAATCTCATCACAGAATTTACAAGAAGATAACCGGTGACTGATATAGATTGCCGTCTTATCGCCCACCAGTTCATTAAATTTCGTATAAATCTCCGCTTCCGCAATAGGGTCAAGCGCCGCCGTCGGTTCATCCAGAACAACCACCGGTGCGTCCTTATACAACGCCCGCGCCAGTGCCACCTTTTGTGCCTCACCACCGGAAATCTCCACTCCTTCCGACTCAAAGTCCTTGTATAATGCGGTATCCAGACCTTTCGGCATAGATTCTAATCTTTGGGAAAGTCCGGCTTTTACAAGGCACTGCTCTGCCTTTTCTTTGTCGTACTCCATGGCAGTTGCCACGTTTTGTCCCAAGGAAAAAGAAAACAACTTAAAATCCTGAAATACCACGGAAAAGATACGTAAGTATTCCTCGTAATCATACTCCCTGATATCTACACCATTTAATCGTATCTCTCCCTCTGTTGGGTCGTACAATCTGCAAAGAAGCTTGATAAAGGTGGATTTTCCGGAACCGTTTTTCCCCACAATTGCCAGTCGTTTTCCCAGCGGAAATTTCAAAGAAAGATTTCTCAACGAATATTCCTTCGCCCCCGGATACCGGAAGCTGACATTGCAAAACTCAATTTCATAAGTACCATCTGTCTCACCATGCCCATTACAGACAGCATCTAAATCCACGGTCAAAGTTCCCTCTTCCTTACGATTCGGAATATCCAAATACTCATACAATCCCTTCAAATGTCTGCAATACACCTCGTTATCCGCCAGTACAAACATCATATCCTGTACGCCGGTACTGAGTTTCCCGAGCGCACCGATATACTGCACAATACTTCCCACGCCAAAGGCACCCAAGGAAGCCTTTAATACCACAAATACCCAGCATACCACGGTTCCCGCACCAACCACTACCGCTGCCAACGCCGGATACGTCGCCATGGCCCGCAGAAGACTACCCACAGCCTCATCCCGCTTTTTCATCTCAGCAAATGCCCGCTTTGCCGCTTTCTGTTGCTTATATATTCTTACATCCTTTGCCCGTTCCGAAGATTTCGCCAGTTCGTGCTCATAAAACACGAACATCCGGTTAAACCACACGGTTTCCTTGCACCAGGTTTCAAATACAGAATTCTCTTTTCGGGTTGCCTTGGCATTTGCCATACCGCCAAGCAATACACAACCGCCGATTCCCACAATCCATAAAGGCGAATCCATCCATTTTGTTCCTGTATGGGATAGAAACAAAGTAACCGTAAGAGACAGGGAAAGCACAATACTCGCCGCTGCATTTACCAGACTGTTCATGCCCCACACAAGCTGCCCCAGCCCGTTTCCGAACATAAACAGATTCTCCGACGCCTCCTGCTTTTGTTGTAGTATCTTCGTATCTTCTAAATCCGCATAATCCATGGTCATGGTTTTATCCGAAAACACCATTCCGAAAAAGTTCCACATCTGAGCTTCCTTTTCCTCCGTCACCCGGTCTACCAGACTCTTTGCGAGAAGTAAAAGGAAATTGAAAAGAACGACCGCAGCCACGTAAAACAAAATCTGCTTCATTCGTCGCGCCCCGGCTAACTCATTGATAATCTTCGCGGAAAGCCACACAGAAAGAAGCGGTTGTACCGCAGCAAGCACCGCCGATACCGCCTTTCCTCCTGCCAGTCCCGGACAGTACTTTCTTAATATACCAATACCCCGGCCGGTAATCTGAATGCGTTCCTTTAACGTAAGTCTGTCTTTCATTCGGGCACACCTCCTTCCCCCGGATGTTCCCTATAGTATTTCGCTTGAATCTCATACAGTTCATAATATTTTCCCTGTTTTGCAAGAAGTTCGGTATGAGTTCCTTCCTCGATAATCTTCCCGTCTTCCATCAGTACAATCCGGTCACAAAATCTCGTAGATGCCAGACGATGAGAAATAAATACGGTGGAACAATCCTTCATTACCTCATGATAAGTCTCGTACAGATTGCTTTCTGCGATAGGGTCCAGTGCCGCCGTCGGCTCATCCAGTATCATCATCGGTGCCTTCCGGTACAAGGCTCTTGCCAACAGCAGCTTCTGAATCTGACCGCCGGATAGCTCGGTCCCTTCATCATTCACCGCCCTACTGTATTCACTGTCCATGCCCTTTGGAAGAGAAACAATCTTTTCCCAAAGTCCTGCGATTTTCAGGCACTCCTCTACCCGTTCTCTGTCAATTCGAGCCGGCTCTTCCTCTGCCACCGCTTCGGCAAAAGATACCGGCAGCAGGGAGAACTGTTGGAACACCGCAGAAAACAGCTCATAATAAATGTCTCTGTTATACTCTTTTACATCCACACCGTTATACCGCACACAACCTTCCGTTGGATCGGTCAATCCGCACAAAAGCTTTACCAGAGTGGTCTTTCCCGCACCGTTTAAACCTACAATAGCCAGATGCTCCTTCGGTGCAACGGTAAGAGATACGCCCGCCAGAGTATCCTGCTCTGCTCCCTCGTAACGGTAGCTCACATTACAAAGAGACAATTCCTTCGGTCCGTCGGATGTCTTAGGGAGATTTCTTCCGCCTTCCCGTGTATAGGTATCCTGATAAGCGAAAAAGGTACGCACGTAATTTACGGTACTGCTGATACGGGATAGCGCCGTCACCTGCCCGAACAGACCGGACAACCATGCGGAAAATCCGGTTATCACTCCGAAATATAATACAAAGTCTGCCACACCCATATCCTTCGAAATTACCATGTATAACAAATATACATAAGCCGCCACCTCTCGTACCAGCGACAATCCGGCGTCACCTGCCGCTACACCGAACACGGTCTTTGTATATCTGCGATACCAGCCGTTCAGGCCCTCTACATTTTTACGATACACATCCGAAAGCCACCCGTTCATATGATACAGCCGGATGTCCTTTGCGGACTTTATGTCTCCCGATACGCTTGCCAGATAATCCGTCCGCTGCTGATACCGCACCTTTTCGTCCCGGTGCATCTCCGTAAACCGGATTGCCTTGTGATTTAACATACAACTGCAAATTGTCACACCGATCAGAAACACGACCAGTACCACACTTAAGCGTGCCAGTATTCCGAAGTACAATGCAAATCCCAAAGCACTTGTACACAATCCGACGCCCACATCATACACCTGAGTCATGGGGGAGTAATTGCTGTTACATGCCCCGGCACTCTCCGTATGTAGCTTCCGGAACCGTTCTGATTCCTGATAACTATAATCTGCTGTCATTCCCTTTGTTGCTACCAACTCCGTATAGTGGGTATTCATCCGCAGTTTCTGAAAAAACAACACCTTTTCAAAAAATACCTTACCGCCTGCACACAAAGCCAGTACTCCGGTACCGATTATTGTCACAAGCAAAACATCCTTCGGTTCTACTCCTGTAGTAATCTGCTCTATCACGATTTTCGGCAAAAACGTCGTAATGACCGGAATCACAATACCTATTACTACGGAAAACGCACACAGCACCAGCAGAAACGGGTAACATTTCAACGTCTCCTTCAATAAGTAACACACATTGGAACCGGTTCCGTACCGCGTTACCTGTAGCGCATTTTCCTCTTTCTCCTTTTTCATAAAACCTCCTTACTTTCATCATTAGGAAATTGCTGATGCAATCAGCATTCCCTTCGTTTATCCCTCGTGCAATGCCTCATAAAAGGAATAATCCACCAATCCCTTTATGTGCTCCAATGCACCTTCCTTAAGTTCCTTTATCATCAGACAATCCGGATGAGGCAGTTTCAAGTTCGGTCCTGCCTCTACTCCGAATTTATAGCTCGGCCAAAAGCCTCTGCTGTTATAATTGCGCGGATTCCCTTCTACGAGAATTGCCTTGAATCCCAATCGTTTTGCAACCTCAAAGCCATATTCCAGAATATCCTTTGAAATATGCTGTCGTTGCAATTCGGTCTTTACCGCCACCGATGTTAGAATCAGCAATTCATCTTCATACTTTCCCTCCAGGTGAAACCGTGAAAACATTGCATAGCCGATGACTTCATCCACATCATCCACCATCACAATTTCCAGTTCCGGAATATAATATTTTTTTGCACGAATCTCTTCCACCAAACTTCGTACCATCTTCCCTTCCTCCGGACTGTCCCACTCAGTGAACACCGTCTCCACCAATTGAAGAGAAGGGAAAAGATACTTCGATTCCATTGTTTTTATAATACCTACCATTTGATTCACCTCCGTTATTTTGTCGCATCTGTATTCTTTACTTGTTCTGCTTTCCCAGCCATTCTGCCCGCTTAGCCTCATCTCCGGTCAATTCCAAGGCTACTCCTTGTACACGCTTCCGCTCCATATCATGTCGCAGCTTTCTGGTTTCCACGCTGTCAAAGAGAATGGAGAAGTCATAATCCTCCGGATACAGTTCCTCTGCTGCCACATGAAGCTTTACCCTCTTGTGATTAATCCAGATTTTCTTGTTCGGCATCTGAATCTGCAATACCCCCTTTTCATTTTCCGGCTGGCATACAATACCGATTTTCTTATCCGGGTAAATCATGACACTGTCACCGATGCGGAATTCTCTTGCTTTTGCCTTCTTTACAGCCGGCTTCTTTTTCTTTACGATACGAGGAGAAAATTCTTTTTGAAACTGCTCTACATTTGCTTTCTCTTCCGTAATACCATCTTCATATGCTTGTCGCCGGAGTTCCTTTTTCCTTTCTTGTGTCTCTCCGTACGCCGCCGCTTCCGCTCTCTTTAGCATCCCTGTCGGCATTCCGAGCCTCTTAGCAATATGAAACGCACAACTTTCTCCTGCCTCTCCGATCACCATCTGATAGGTCGGTTTCAGATTCTCCTTATCAAAGGTCATGCGGGCATTTACGATGCCTTCCGTCTGCTCCGCATACACCTTCACCTCCGGATAATGGGTGGTTACAAGGAACAGGGCTCCGCTTTTTTTCAGTTCTTCTAAGATTGCAACCGCAATCCCCATTCCTTCTAATGGGTCCGTACCGGAACCCAGCTCATCCATCAACACCAGACTCTGTTCATTCACTCGTTTCAGAATATCCAGCACATTTGTAATATGGGCCGAAAAGGTAGACAGATTTTCCGACAGATTCTGCCCGTCCCCGATGTCACACAGGTAATTGCTGTTCATGCAAACCTTCGCTTCCTTACAGGACACATGAAGACCGCATTGCGCCAACATACAGTTTAAGGCCACGGTCTTTAACGCCACCGTCTTACCGCCGGTATTTGGGCCCGTAATAACAATTCCAGCAACACCGTTCCCGATTTGAAACTGCAGCGGCACACAAATGTCCTTTTTCATCAACGGATGTCTGGCATCCGTGAGTTTAATCTCCCGCTCCGTTGTAATCACAGGCTCCGTACCGTCATAAAGAAGACTTAACTTTCCCTTTGAGAAAATGTAATCCAGCTTCTCAATATACTTAATATTTTCTTTCAGTTCCGTACCGTGACCATCCACTTCCGCCGTCAGCTCATACAAAATCCGCCGTACTTCGTTCTCTTCATCCATCCGCAGGCTTTGCAACATGGCATAGTACTCCCCGCAAGCAGTCGGTTCGATAAATAATGTATTTCCCGTGGAAGACTTATCAATGACCGTTCCCGATATTTTAAACTTACACTCCTTCTTTACCGGAACACAAATTCGACCGTTCCGCATGGTACTGAAACTGTCGGACATGCAGTCCTTATGGGAACGCATCACCGTATCCGCTTTTTCCCTCATACGTCCCTCGGTCTGGGCGATTTCCATCCGCAGAGACTTTAATAACTTCGACGCATTATCCGCCACCTGTTCATTCACAATCCGGGTATATATACTTTCCCGAAGCTCCTCCAGCGGTTCTAAATTCTCCTCATACCAGGCAAGGGAAATCTCGTACTGTTTTCCTCCACACAAATACTTTTTCAAGCGCAGCACCATGGTAAGGGCCAACTGTACCGATAGTAATTGCTTCACAGAGAGACAGTCTCCCTTCCCCGAGGCATCCACAATTTCCGAAAGTCCCTGTATCGACGCCAGCGGAGGATTCCCCAGAAGCTCTATCATCTGTTTTCCCTGACTGGTCTCCCGTTGCATCACCGATAACTCCGCTTCGGAAAGCACCGGCTGCGCCCCGTGAATTCTTTCCTTTGCCGCTTCTGTCAAAGCGTAGTCCGCCCAAAGCTCCTTTATTTTGTCAAATTCCAATAATTGTTCTGCTCGATTCATTTCTGATACTCCTTGTATTCTTTCTCTTCTACCGTTTTGTCTCACACGCTGTCTTTCACCGGAAAGAACACCGAAGTATCATCCATGCTCTGTTATCTACATTTGCCTATGAAGATTTTTGCAAAAGAAAAACCATGGTTTTCGCCTAAAAAAGCCGATAAATCCATGGTTTAAAAATCGTTATGAATAGGAATAAGAGTTCCGCTTGCGGAACTCTCGCACCGAGTGCGGTCGCTTGCGACATCTTCCAATCGCGCGAGTGCGCATCCCGCGGAGCGTCTTTTACTATCAAGGAATTTCCTTGATAGTAAAAGAGCAGAACCATACAGTTCTGCTCAACATCTCATCATAACGAATCCTATGAATAGATTTATGAAGCATTTGTAAGGCAGATACCTCAGGGCAGACTTCTAACGTAAAAAGTCATCCCCGCAACTGTTTCGTTGTCGGTGTCCTATCTTGCTCTTCCTACAATGCTACACATAAAATCCTCTTTTCTTGAAATAAAAATGTTATTACTACACTTTCATCTTACCACGCATGGTAAAAGATGTCAAGCCTCAAACTTCAGTACAATCCGAAGTCTTCCTTCCTCATACCTTGCCCCGATAGTCCCTCCCATCCGCTCCACTAAGGTCTTTGCAATGGCAAGTCCCAGACCGGTGGAACGGCGTGCCGGATCTACCGTATAGAACCGGTCAAAAAGCTTTCCCACCTGTACTCCGTCCAGAGACTTTGCCGTATTGGAAAACACAATCTCTCCATCTTTTGTCAGCTCAATTTCCAAATCTCCGTCACTGTATTTCAAAGCGTTGTTTAACAGATTAGAAAAGATTCTGGATAGGGCGGACCCATCCAAAAGCCGCACTACCTTCTCTTCCGGCATACGAATCCCGGGTTCGATTCTCCGTTCCGTAAGCACCGCATAAAAACCCGCCACGCTTTCCTCTAATGCCACATTCAGCACCACCGGCTCCTTTGCAAGCTCTTTTCCTTCCGACAACAGCACGGAATACCGGAACAGCTCCTCCGTAAGTACCGTTAGATGCTCCGCACGGTTTTTTATCATCTCCACATAACGCGCCGACTCCTCCGACAGTTCCGCTTGTTCTAACAAATCAAGGTAGCCTTGGATTGCCGTAAGGGGCGTCCGCAAGTCATGAGAAATGTTTGTAACCGCAGCCTTTAATTCCGCATCTCCCTGCACATACCGGTGGCGTTGTTCCCGCAATTTCCGTAACTGCACATTGATTTCCGCAGCCAGTCGCTTGGCATACGCATCTCCGGCCACATCAATCAATGTATTGGTATCGGTTGCAAGCCGCTCCGCAAAGGCATCGGTAATTTCCTTTGTTGCCTTATGTACACTATGAAGTTTTATTATCAAGACAACAATAATTCCTGCCATTATGCCGATTACGGCCCACAACCGGATATCCATATAACGCTCCTTTCACTCGTTCTTCCTTTGTTCCCGATTTTCCTATTGCAAATTCTTTTTTCGGAACAAAAGCAAACCGCCACCCATGGTCAATACTGTGATAATACCGGAATAACACATATACAAAATAATATTTGTGTTTCTTCCGAACTTAAATAACTGCCCAATCGGTTGTATATCAAGAATCAGCGAATATATATCTTTTTTTATTCCGGAAATGTAGTCCGGATTATACACCTTGGTCAAGCTCGGTACAAATTCACCATTCACAAAATCCATCGTATCATAAATATACATTTGTGCATTTATTGCCCCGTACATTTCCGCTGCAGTAAACATCAGTACCGCAAGAACTGCCAGTGAAACTACCAGTCCCAATGTTCTTTTTTGCAATAACATATGAATCATTACAAAGACAGAAGCCAGCGCTGCAACCACCAGTGTACTGACGCCTAAATAGCGTGTCAAATACACAAACGCCTTTCCGTAATGCTCAAACTCTTTAAAAATAATTATCCAGGGAGATGTCGGTATTGCACTGGTAATCACCTACACCAGATTTAACACTACACTTGCTATCACGCAAGTCAGCCAATTTGCCAAATACACATTTCCCTTTGTATAACCCGCAATAATCTTATTGCGAATCACACCCGTGCTACACTCGCTTCCGAGCCATATGCTGATAAATACGGCAATTACAAACGGGAGAGAAAATCCGAACTCCTGATATACATTATCCGCCCCCGGATAAAGATACTTATTACACTCACTATGTTCCCGACAAAAATCGGCCGCCTTCCAGGCACCTGCCACCAAACAGAGTAAGAGACAGCACCAGAATGTTTTACTCCGAACCAATCGTGCTACATTTGCAGAAAGTAATTTACGCATGGTCTCCACCTCCTATTAAGTTCAGATAATAGCTTTCCAATGACGATTCTTTCTCCACTGATTTCCGCAATTCACATCCTTCATCCTCCAGTAAATGAACCAGCTCCGAGACACCGATACTTCCATACACCTCTGCCGTATATTCAGATACGATACAGTATTCATATCCCTTTGCATCCAATACTCTTGAAAGTGCCCTGGTGTCACTGACTTCGACATGCATACACTTTTTACAGGAGGTTTCCAATTCCTCTGCGCTTATCTCTTTTACTATCATTCCCTTGTCAAGAATCCCATAATGAGTTGCGACTTTCGATAATTCCTCCAATACATGACTGGAAATCAGAATCGTTACCTGCTTTTCCTTATTTAACTTTACCAACAATTCTCTGATTTGTACCACTCCCTGGGGATCGACTCCGTTCAACGGTTCATCTAAAACAAGAAAATCCGGGTCCCCGCAAAGTGCAATCGCAATCCCCAATCTCTGACGCATTCCCAGGGAAAATTTACTTGCTTTTCTCTCGGCCTCCTCAGCAATGCCTACCAATTCCAAAAGTTCATCAATTCCGTCAAACGTCGGCAACCCCAAAATCCGATACTGCTGCTTCAAATTTTCTCTCGCTGTCATGTTTGTGAAGATTGCCGGTGTTTCCACTACTGCTCCCATTCTTCTACGGGATTTAATAATGTCTTTTTCCGTTCCATTTTTCCCTAACAAGGTATACTTCCCTGCCGTCGGTTCCTGCAATCCGCAAATCAACCGGATAAGTGTTGTTTTTCCCGCTCCGTTTCGCCCAATGACACCATAGACTGACCCCTTCGGGACATGCATTGACAAATCATTTAATGCTTTGCTTTTTCCATAGCTTTTGCTTAATCCTTCGGTTGTCAAAACATACTCCATAACTAACCTCCTTTTTTTTGATGCCATCATCATAACAGGGAACCGTAAAGAAACCGGTAAAGAAAACAGTAAAGATATGGTAAAGATTTATTGATTTTTTAATTTAAACCCGATGCCCCATACCGCTTCGATATAATCCTTGTCATTCCCCTCTTTTAACTTTTTCCGTAAATTGCTTACATGCATTTTTAACGAGCTTTCCGTACAATCCGGTGTATCCTGCGCTATCCGGTCCAGCAATACCGACTTTGTCACCACCTGGTTCGGATTTTGCAGAAGCAGTTTTAAAATCGCATATTCCGTTCGAGTCAATTTCACTTCCGCATCCGCCACCGTTACCTGATGGGTTTCTGTATTCATTTTTACTTCCTCAAAGGCAAGTTCTGTCTCCGGAGCCGCCTTTTCCTCCCGCAACTGTACCGCAATCCGCGCCAACAACTCCTTCGTATAAAAAGGTTTTGTGATATAATCCGCCGCACCTCCGAGAAGCAAATCCACCTTATTGTCCACATCCACCTTTGCACTGACAATAATCACCGGAATCCCTTTGATTTTCGGCAGTACTTCCTCTCCGGAAAGCCCCGGAAGCATCAAATCAAGAAGTAGCAAATCCGGCTTCGTTTGCGACAACAGCAGTACCGCCTCCGTGCCGGAATAAGCCCGAAGCACGGCATAGCCTTCCTTTGTCAATACTTCTTCCACCATATTTCCGATATATAAATCATCGTCTACGATTAAAATTGTTTTCATTTGCCCTCCCCTGTTTTTCTATTTTATTTGAACATCTTCTGTTCTTATTTTCAACAATCCGACAATTTTATTATAGCGATTTCCGTAAGAAAACACAATATGCCATCTGACCCTGTGGGAAACAAAACGCATGCCGTGCTGTCGTTATCCTTATCAAATTAATAAAAATAAAACATTTTCTAGTGACAACCCTACGGTTTCCGTGGTACACTATACTTCGATGAATTCACTTTTTCCGAACGCATCGAAAACTCTTATTTTGAAACGGATTTATTCCGGAACCCTATCGGGTTCGGAAAGGATTAATTATGGCATTTGACGGACTTATGACCGCAGCTTTAGTAAAAGAGCTTTCCGACACCTTAACCGGCGGACGCATCGTAAAGATTGCCCAGCCGGAAAAGGACGAGCTGCAGTTACAAATAAAAAACTATGACACCTATAAGCTTTTGATTTCCGCAGACGCTTCTCTTCCGCTCCTTTATTTGACGGAAGACAGTAAGCAAAGCCCGCTGACGGCACCGAATTTCTGTATGCTGCTTCGCAAACATTTTAACAGCGCCCGGATTCTTAGCGTGACCCAGCCGGGTCTCGAACGTATCGTGGACTTTACGGTGGAGCACTTAAACGAACTGGGGGATGTATGTCAAAAGCACATTATGGTAGAGCTGATGGGCAAGCACAGTAACATTATCCTGGTGGATGAGAACGGTATGATTCTGGACTCCATCAAGCGTGTGTCCGGTATGGTCAGCTCCGTCCGTGAAGTACTTCCGGGACGCCCTTACTTCATCCCGCAGACCCAGGAAAAGCTGGACCCGCTGACGGTTTCCTTTGAGGAGTTTTTAATCATACAGGAAAAGCCGATGGAGCTTAGTAAAGCTCTCTACACCACCTTTACCGGACTTTCCCCGCAGACCGCAAACGAGCTTTGCCACCGTGCGGGGCTTTCCCCTGACATGTCTGCTACAGAGTTTGACCAGGACTTCTTGCGTCATTTATTCCGGGTATTTACGGAGCTTACGGAGGATATTAAAAACGGTGATTTTTCCCCGAATCTGGTACGGAAAGACGGAGAACCGGTAGCCTTTTCCGCCACGGCCCTTACCATTTATGATGAAGATGCGTACGAGGTAGAGGACTTTGTTTCGGTATCCGCACTGTTACAGGATTTCTATTCCGAGAAAAATACCGTGACCCGTATCCGCCAGCGTTCCTCGGATTTGCGCCGGGTGCTGCAGTCTGCACTGGAGCGTGAAGTAAAAAAATACGATTTACAGATCAAGCAGTTAAAAGATACGGAATCCCGTGATAAGTTCAAGGTATACGGAGAACTCCTCACCGCCTACGGCTACGGGGTGGAACCGGGTGCCAAGGAAACTACTGTCACCAACTACTACACCGACGAACCGATGACCATTCCGCTTGATGAGACCATGTCCGCACTGGACAATGCGAAGCGGTATTTCGAAAAGTATAATAAATTAAAGCGTACCTATGAGGCTCTGACGGAACAGGTTGCGGAAACCAAGTCCGCTATTCTTCATCTGGAGTCCATCAAAAACGCTCTGGACATTGCGCGTCACGAGGAAGACTTGGTGCAGATTAAAGCAGAACTCACCGAATACGGCTACTTAAAGAAGCATATGGTGGCACAAAAGGGTGGCAAAAATAAAAAGGAGAAAAAGGTACGCATTACTGCAAAACCACTCCACTACCGCACCGAGGACGGCTTTGACCTTTACGTCGGCAAAAACAACTACCAGAACGATTATCTGACCTTTGAATTTGCTAACGGCAACGACTGGTGGTTCCATGCCAAAGACTGCGCCGGTTCCCATGTCATCTTAAAGAACGACGGCAGAGACATCCCGGACCACGTATTCGAGGATGCAGGCGCACTGGCAGCCTTTTATTCCAAGAATAAGGATGCCGGTAAAGTCGAGGTCGACTATGTGGATAAAAAACAGGTAAAAAAACCGAACGGCGCAAAGCCCGGTTTTGTGGTGTACTACACCAACTATTCACTGATGGCAACGCCGGACATTTCGGGACTGACCGAGATTTCCGATTAAAAAACACTTATAAATGGGGGGAATTTCTATGACACAAATAAGAGAGTTAACCAATGCACAAAAGGGACGTATTTTCAGCTTTATGGCAATTGCACTGGTGCTGCTGATTTTTATCCTGGCCTTTGCCTGGAATACCGGGAAACTCACCGACCAGATTCCGTATACCGATTCCTGTAATATAGACGGGTCTGATTTTTCACCCGCCGCAAACCTTTGCGTTGCCGGCTTTAACGGAATTGTAAACCTGATAACCATGATCTTCTCCATCGGCATCACATGGTTTGTAGCGACCGTTAGTCTGATTGCATGGAGATTTATTGCCATACAGAAGACTTCTGTAGTGGCGGAGACGGAATGGAAAATCGCAAAATACACCTGGTTTGCTTTTATTGCTGTTTCCCTCCTCGGATGCCTGATTATATTGCATTTCAGCCATCTGACCTTTTGTACGTTTCTTACCGCGCTTCCGATTTTACTTTTGTGGTTGTTAGGCGTATTACCTCTGCAAAACAGATACCGGAACTGGAAAGAAACAAGCATCGAACCTTAATTACTTACATTTACATAACAGAGAGGTTTTTTATGATATTAGCAGATACCCACACTCATACCAAATTTTCCAGTGACTCCGAAGCAAATCCGAGCGAGATGCTTGCTGCCGCAAAGGCAGCGGGACTTTCCACTCTTTGCTTTACGGACCATATGGACTTAGACTTTCCGGGAGACGATACCCTGTTTGTCTTTGATACAAAAGAATACTTTAAGGAGCTGCTGCCGTTAAAGGAAATGGCCGAAGCCGATGAAACCATGCCGGAGTTGCTTCTCGGTATCGAGCTTGGACTTCGTCCGAACCGTCCGGACCTGCGGGACCATATGGATGCCTTACTGTCAGAACATCCTTACGACTTTGTTCTTGGTTCTACACATGTAGTCGACGAATTAGACCCATATTATCAGGAATACTGGGATCTACCGGGCGACCGTCTGCTTCGCTACTTCGAAGACATCCGCACCAATGTAGCGGAACATACAAACTTTGACTCTCTCGGACACTTAGACTACATCATCCGCTATTTGCCAGACTCTGTATCTCTTGTAAAGGACTATGCGGTACGGGATTATGCAGACCTGATTGAAGAAACGCTCCGCACCCTCATCTCCCGCGGTCAGGCACTGGAGGTAAATACCGCCGGACTGCGAAAAGGCCTCTCTTTCCCTCATCCGAAGGAAGAAATCCTTCGTCGCTACAAGGAACTTGGCGGCGAACTTCTGACCCTTGGCTCCGATGCCCATTACCCAAGCGATGTAGGGGCTGATATTAAACAGTGCGCAGAGCTTATAAAAGACCTGGGATTCCGGTATTATGCAGTGTATAAGGAACGGAAACCGGGAATGGTGAAGTTGTAAATAAACCACGTATACGATTGTTGTTCCTAACATTCTCCATGAGTAATACCACAGTATTAGTTTGACTTATATCTTTATTGTAATACGGTGGTATTACTTATATAAAAGTGCTAAAAACTATATCTTATACTCGAACCTCACCTGCTCTCCCTCTTCACAAAGCACCTCTCCTCCCATTGCAAAATAAAACTTCTGTGCCTCATAATTCCTACTATTTACCGATAAAAAGAACTCCTTATATCCACATTCTTTGACCAGCTTCTTTGCGATACGAAAGAACTCCCTACCGATTCCCTGCCGCTGGTACTCTATTAAAATATACAATAATCCGACTTCCTGTCCGTACTCCCGAAACGGCCTGTACGGCTTCCCACAGGTCATAAAGCCCACAATTTTCTCCCCATCGGTTGCCACATATAACGATATCTCCGAATTCTCTACAATTGACTCAAATATCCCTTTATTCTTTTCTACATCATATCCTGTCAATTTCTCCTGTGGATAAATACCTTGGTAGGTTGTGTTCCAGACCTTCCCTTTTAATATCGCAAGATCGTAACAGTCCGCAAGGCAAGCCTCTCGATAGCTGATGTGTTTCTTATTCTCTGTCTGCATTTGCTTCACTCCTTTCTTTCCTCACCAAATACAACATCACATGCTGCGGTAACTCCACCTTCCCGCCATTGGCATTGATATACGCTCTTACCTCTTCCAGATACATCCTTCTCCTCTCCTCAGGCAGCGTCTGTGTCCCGGAATAAGTGTTAAGAAGCGTCACATATCGTTCCGCGTCGTAGGCATCAGTCCACCGATAATCAAAAACTTCCGGTTCTCCAAAACAACCGCCCGACTGTATCTGCGCAATTCTTCGCTCCTTTACCTTCAAAATTTCCTCCGCATCAAATCCCAAAGACTCCTGCGGAAGATACTTTTTCTTTATTACGTTCAGTCCATCAAAAATCCCTCCCTCATAATACGTCACAGAGGACATATGCCAGAATACCGCCAAAGTTCCTCCCGCATTTAACATCTCCCACGCCTTCGGGTATCCAATCCAGCTATCCACCCAGTGAAACGCCGTGGCGGAATAAATCAAGTCATACTTCTTTTCCGTTTCATACTGCTCAAAATAGTCTTTTACTACCGTCACCTTGGGATTGTTTCCGTACTTTTGCTTCAAAAAGAGCACTTGCTCCTCACTGACCTCCAGTAAATCAAACCGGAAATCCCCCAATAAAAACAGGTCCGTTGCCTGTCCCGTACCGGCACCTACTTCTAATACCGTAGCATCTCCCCCGATACCCGAAAAGGACATTACCTTGTCATATAATTCCTTTGGATATCCCGGTCTTGCGGTGTCGTAATCCTCGATTACCTTTGAAAATGTGTTCTTCAAAAAATCTGTGTTCATGATTGACCTCCTTTGGGTAAATAGAAAGAACCGTAAGCAAACTCAGCCTAAAGCCGAATCTGTTACGGTTCTGCATCTCTATGATTTGAAACAGTAACCGCACAGAAACAAGACGTACCTCTTGTAACCATGCGGATTGCAATGATTACAAGAGCCTACGTTCTTCTTCTCTGCGTTCTAAACTGTTCAACATTACGTTCATCATAGAGCTTCCTTTCAAGTTATTTTTCACATCATAGCACAGAAGTTCCAAAAATGCAAGGGCATTTTTCGATACCTTTTACCGAGTAAATTTCTCAACTCTATCCTCATCTGTTATCTTTCGAATCGCCTTGGCCGGATTTCCAACCGCCACTACTCCTTCCGGAATATCTTTTACCACAACGCTTCCTGCACCAACAACAGAACCAGCACCTATTTTTACACCACCGAGAATCGTCACTCCACCGCCAATCCATACGTTATCTCCGATTTCTACCCCCGGAGATCTCTCATAGCCCGCAGCTCTCTCATCACTGCAAAGAGCATGATTCGGTGTATAGATTCCTACATTAGGGCCAATCCATACATTGTTCCCGATAGTTACTTTTCCGCAATCTAAAATGCAGCAATTGGTATTTGTATAAAAATTATCTCCTACCTCAATATTGTATCCATAGTCACAATTAAACGGCGATTCTATCCAACAGCCTTTCCCGACTTTTCCGAATAATTTTTGAATCATCACTTCCCGCTCCGCGCGCAAAGAAGGCTTCGTATTATTAAATTCAAACAGCAAATCTTTTGCTCTTTCCCGTTCAATACCTAACTCTTCATCTAAGCTAATATAATATTCACCGTTTAACATTTTCTCCTTATTTGTCATGTTGACTCCTTTCTTCCACAAGGACATTACCGCTCCACCAATTCCTCCGGCTTCTCCGCTCCTGCATCATCCCGCGGCAGCGCATCAATTCGCTCCATATCGTCCGCACTTAAAGAAAAATCATACACATCCATATTCTCTCTCATCCGCACCGGATTTGCGGATTTTACAAGTGGAACCAGTCCATGCTGTAACCCCCAGCGCAGACAAATCTGTGCCGGTGTTTTCCCGTACTTGACGGAAAGTTCTCTCATAAGTTCACCTGTCAATGCCGCACCTGCACCAAGCGGTCGCCATGCCTCCGGCACAATGCCGTGCGCCAGACACCATTCGGCACATTCCATCTGCGGATACCCCGGACGGAACTCAATCTGATTCACCATCGGCAATATTTCCGCCGTTGTAAAAAGCGGTTCCAGATGCTGTGGCAGAAAGTTGCTGACACCGATAGCCCTCGCCTTTCCTGCGCGGTAAATTGCCTCCATGGCACGCCATGTCTCTGCGTTTACCTCTTTCCAGTTCTCATAGTTTTTTGCCACCGCCGGCCAATGAATCAGGTACAAATCCACATACTCCAACCCCAAGTCCTTTAATGTGGTATCACATGCCGTGAGCGCTTTCTCGTAGCTTCTATGGGTAAACCAGACCTTACTTGTCACAAAAAGGTCTTCACGGGCAATTCCGGACATTCGGATGCCTTCTCCCACACTCACTTCGTTTTCATATCGGGCCGCACCGTCAATATGCCGGTACCCTGCCCGGATTGCTTCTGCAACCGCATCCGCACCTGTCTCATTGTTTTCCACCTGCCAAGTACCGTATCCCATGGTCGGCATCTCCACACCGTTTGCCAGTTGTATTGTTTTCTTCACCTCTGTCATATCCAAATCCTCCTGTATCTACACGTTCCAATAGGTCCTAGTGCATCCGTCTTCCATCTATGCGCACCGATTCTCCTACACTTCTGCCTCCCGGCAAATCACCGCTCCGCCGGCAACCACAAGCGCTGTTCCTTGAAACTTCTCCATCGCTTGCGCAATCGTCACATCCGACTGCTCACCGCAGCCTTCTGCCTCATTCGTCACAATTTCCTCTTCTTTGTAAAACACCACAGCTTGTCCCGGTGTAGCGGCACGCTGCGGCTCATCAAACTCCAGACGCAACCGCTCTCCTTCATGATGTACCGTACACATAGCGCCTCTATGGCTGTAGCGGATTTTTGCTAGCAGACGCTTTCCTTCCGCCAACTCTTCCAGTGCCATTCCGTGATACTCCCTAGCATACACGGTTTTGTTCTGCAACGCATCGTTTCCGGACAACACCACTTCATTGGTTTCCGGACGCAATTCCTTTACATAACGCGGTTCTCCAAAAGCTATCCCAAGTCCCTTTCTCTGACCTACCGTATAATAGATAATCCCCTGATGGGTTCCGAGAACATTTCCTGCTTCATCCACAAAGTTTCCCTGTTCCTGCGTTACTCCTTCCTTCTCCACCAGATAGTTCGTATAAGCCTCTCCTTCCGGAAGGAAACAAATTTCCATACTGTCTGCCTTATCCGCCACGGAAAGACCTATTTTAGCTGCGATTGCCCTGATAGCTTCCTTCTCGTAGGATGCCAGGGGCATAATAGTCTTAGAGAGCTGTTCCTGAGAAAGTCCGTACAACACATAGGCCTGATCCTTTGCCGCAGACACCGCACACCGAATGGCATATCTACCGTTTGCAAGGCGCATCACTCCCGCGTAATGACCGGTAGCCACACACTCCGCTCCCTCTTCTTCCGCTATGTCTAAAAGTGCTGTCCACTTCATCCGCGGATTGCATACCATACACGGATTCGGGGTTTCCCCTTGTTTATATGACTCCGTAAAATACCGGATTATATTCTCTTTAAACTTTTCTTTTAACTCTACCACACGATGCCTGATACCGATACGCGCCGCCACCTCTGCAGCGTCTGCCACCTCTTTTTCCGCATTCCCGTGCATACAAAGAGTCACACCGATGACCTCATATCCCTGTTCCTTTAACAAATATGCCGTCACAGCGGAATCCACACCGCCGGATAGGCCGACTACGATTTTCTTCATATAACTACCTTTCTATCTTTGTAGAATCACATTCCGTATCCTACCTTTGCTTTTTCAAAAGTCAAATACATCCTCATCTATTCATTCCCGTCCCTTGCCGCAAACTTCGCATAATATGGGGACATGGCCCTGATTTTCCCGATAACTTCCTTCATCCGTTCAATGGTAAACTCAATGTCCTCCTTTGTCGTATTACGCCCTAACGTAAACCGAAGGGCACCGTGTGCCACATCCTCCGGAAGTCCGATGGCCGTCAATACATGGGACGGCTCCGTCTGGCCCGTGGTACATGCAGACCCACTGGACGCGCAAATACCGTCGGAGTCCAGCATAATCAGTACGGTTTCTCCTTCGATAAACTGAAAACAAAAACTCACATGTCCCGCCAAACGTTCCTTTATGGAACCGGTCACTCTGGCATAAGGAATCTCGGCGAGTACCCGCTTCATAAAGTAGTCTCTCAGTTCCCGCTCTCTTGCTTCCGTCTCTTCCATCGATGCAAAGGTAAGCTCTGCTGCCTTTGCAAATCCTACGATGCCCGGTACATTTTCCGTTCCTGCACGACGCCGCTTCTCCTGGGCCCCACCGTGTAAAAAGGAGTGTAACCGCACATCCCGTCTCACATACAAAAAGCCCACGCCCTTCGGTCCGCCGATTTTATGTGCACTGGCAGACAGCATGGCAATGTTCCCGTCTTCTACCGACAGCGGGAGCTTTCCGTATGCCTGTACCGCATCGGTATGAAACAAAATGCCCCGCTCCGTTACAATCTTCGCCAATTCGTCAATCGGCTCTATGGTTCCGATTTCGTTATTTGCCGTCATAATTGACACCATAATCGTGTCCGGTGTCAATACCCGGAGTAAACTCTCCGGTGAAATCACTCCATCCTCATCCGGAGTCAGATACGTTACCCGATACCCTTCCCGTTCTAACGCCTCGCAGGTATGAAGTACCGCATGATGCTCGATTTTCGTCGTAATAATATGTCGCCCCTTGTCCCGGTAGGCCTGCGCCGCCATCTTGATAGCCCAATTGTCCGCTTCCGTGCCGCTTCCGGTAAAGAAAATCTCCTCCGGCCGAGCTCCTATGGTAACCGCAATCTGTTTTCTGGCCGTCTCAACGGCTCTCTTCCCTATATTTGCAAGACCGTACTGGCTGGACGGATTGCCGAAATTCTCCGTAAAATACGGCAGCATGGCCTCCACCGCTTCTTGATACATCGGCGTAGTTGCCGCATTGTCTAAATAGATGATTCGTTTTTCCATGTCATTATCCTCGCACTGCTATATCTATATTCTATGCGCATCTTTTTTCTTAGTTCAATCTATCTTATTCTGCAATTATTTCTCAACAAAAGCCGAGTTTTGCCTCTGTTCTTCCCTCTTTAGCTTTCCGATTTCCAAATGAAACAAAACTGCCCATACAAGAGGCAAGACGGCAAGAATTCCCCATACAATACTCTTTCCGGCAAGTGCTACTACCGCAGCAACCAAAAATCCGATTATTCCCCACAACCTCAATCTGCTATAAGAACCGTATCTCTGCTCAAAAGTAGCGCACATCTCAAAGGAATGCCCGTCGTTCTCTTTCTCAACAATCAATAATTCCTTATGAAGTGTCGTCTTTTCGGTAGCCACACGTCCTCCCGCTTCCGCCCACGGACGATATTCCACCTTCCCTGTGGAATAATTCAAATTCGCATTCTTAAAATACACCCTATAACCGCAAGCCTCCAGTGCCTTTACATACTCCTCCGCACTTTCTTTGGAACGGTTCGCAATATACGTCACCTTATACCGATATTTCCCCTCCTCGCACTCTTCAAACTCATATCCGGAAGTTGTCGTACCCATTAACCGCCATCCCTCATCGGACATCTGATTTAACCACTGCTCCTGGGACGTAAAAAACAACCAAAAAAACTTTCTCACACTTTTTTTCATCAACACTCTCCACCTTTCTTTTCAAATACTTCTCGTCATATCTCACGCCCCAAAAACATAAGCTGATAAAAAACGCCCGAGGTACCTCCTTGAAAAACGCTATCTTAAAGGGAACCATCCTCCTTACCATAACCGGTCTGATTACCCGTATCCTCGGGTTTTATTACCGCATTTGTCTTGCGGACGCCCTGGGGGCGGAATATCTGGGCATCTATCAGCTTGTATTTCCGGTTTACGGAATCTGTTACACCCTCTACGCTTCCGGCATCCAGACCGCCGTGTCCAAGCTGGTAGCGGAAGAAAACAGCCGAGGAAATGTATCTTTAACCTCGTGTCTCATGCGCCGTTCCATGCTCCTTGCCTTCGGCATTTCCCTGACTTTGTCTGTCCTTGTATACTTTGGTGCCGGGCCGTGTGCACGCTACTTTCTCATGGAATCGCGGGCTACCGACTCTTTGCGTATTCTTTCTTTGGTATTCCCGTTCTGCGCCGTTACCGCCTGTATCAACGGGTACTATATCGGCTGTAAACAAACCTCCGTTCCTGCTTTTACCCAACTTGTGGAACAGATAGTACGCATCGGTCTGGTGCTTTATCTCGTCACTCTGCCAACCTTCTCTAACGAGGAAAGCAGATGTCTTGCGGCGGTTATCGGTCTGGTTCTGGGCGAAGTAGCATCCAATATTTTTAACTGTATTGCTTACCGGATGCAACGAAACAAACTGCTCCGTCACGCCGCTCCTTGCGAAACCACGGGACTGACAAAACGGCTTCTTGCCCTTTCCGTCCCGCTCTCCTTAAATCGCCTCATTATCAATATTCTGCATAGCATAGAATCCGTATTTATTCCTGGAATGCTCCGGTTAAGCGGCCTGACAAACTCCGACGCCTTAAGCCTCTACGGTATTTTAAACGGAATGGCAATTCCTTTTATCCTGTTTCCTTCCGCCATTCCCGGTGCGTTGTCCGTTCTTTTGCTTCCTGCCGTTTCGGAAAATCTGGACGAGAAGAACCGCCCCCGCTTACAGCAATGCGTAGGAAATGCGGTAAAATACAGTGTTGTTATCGGTCTGTTTTCCACCGCAGTATTTTTTTATTTCGGACGTGACATCGGAACTGCGGTCTATCACAATTCCCTGGCCGGAGACTACATCCGCATCCTCTCTCCTCTTTGTCCGCTTCTGTATCTTTCTACCACCTTAGGAAGTGTCATTAACGGCCTCGGGAAGCCTCATTTGTCCTTTTTTACAACCGTAGCCGGACTACTGGTACGTTTGGTTATCATTGTGTTTGTCGTACCGAAAACAGGTATCTACGGTGTATTACTGGGACTTCTGGTCAGCCAGCTGGTCAGCACCTTGTTTGATGCTCTTTTGGTACGGAAATACTGCAAGGCCTTTCCTCCCGTTTCGGAATGGTTAGTACGTCCTGCTATATTCGCCTTTCTGCCTGCACAGCTTTTTGTAATGCTCTACCGCCTGCTACAAAAAGAAACACAGCTTCCTTCCCTTTTACTTTTGCTTCTTTCTTGCGGAATCTACTGTGTTTCTTATATTCTGCTGCTTTTCTTCGGTAAAATCATCCGAAAAGAAGACTGGAAGGAATAGCTTAGCATTTCAGCTCATAAATGGCAAAATTGCCTTTCTTTGTGGCTTTTACCTCGTACAACGCATTATCCGCATTATACAATAACTCCTCGTAGGAGGCGCCACCCTCCGGATACATTGCCACACCAACGGAAGCACTCACCGGTACCGTCTGTTCTCCCTTCCGGTACGGCTGATGAAGCAATTCCTTCAATTCCTGCGCCTTTTCGATTAATTGCTCTCTATCCTTTACTTCGCCGATAAATACAACAAATTCATCCCCGCCCACACGACCTATAATCTCACCGGATACGTACGTCTTACGAAGATTTCCGATAACATAGGTAAGCACCTCGTCACCGCACTGATGCCCGAAGGTATCATTTACTTTCTTAAAATCATCCACATCAATCAACAGTAACATATGTGCACTGTCATTATGCTTTTGAATATAAGAATCCACCATTTCCTTGGTTGCCATCTTATTATATGCCCCTGTCATGGAATCCGTCTTGGACTCATGAGCAAGCTGTTCGATTTCTTTTTTAAACAAATTAATATTTGCAATTTTACCGATGGCCATAAACGGTCCGCCGTTTTCATCGCAAATGGCACGATACAACACCCTGCACCACTGATACTCACCGTTCATATCTTTGATACGGAACTGGATATCATTTGCACCCACACGTCTTGTTCGAAGCAACTGTTCCACCGTACTTTTACGGTCCTCCGGATGAATCAGCCGCATATGCGAACTCATATCCTTGCGGAAGGATTCGATAATATGATCCGTTCCGTACAGCTCCGTAAAACGCTCGGACAAAGTCAAAATATCTTTCTTATAATTATACTCAAACAACACCTCATCACTAAGCTCGGTTACGATACGGTATCGCTCCTTTTCCTTTAACAACTTATCCTCTGTTGCCTTGAGCTGCGACACATCCACAAATACCGCAGATATGGCACTTTTGCCTCCGTGAACGCCTTTGGAAAGCGTCACCTGCATCCAGTACTTTTTACCGTTGCAGTCATGCATCCGTATGGTTTTCTCCGCATGACCTTCCGGTTCCAAGGATGCTGCTTTCAGGAAAAACTCATGGTATTCCGGCGGAATAAACCCTAGGAGACTGTTTTGATAAACCTCATACAAGCCCGTACGATCGACTCCGATTATCTCATAATATCCGCGACTGGCATAGACAATCTTACAGGTCCCTTCCGGGATATAATTTACTACTCCGGCATGAATATTATTAGTCACCTTTCGTACTTCCATAGCCGCCTCCGTAAGAAGCTGCTCCCGGTCGAAAATCATTTTAGCCAGCCATATGAGTAAACCGATTGCGCCAAGACCGACAACGATAATTAACCACAAAAGCGCCACCGGATTAAAATTGAAGTAAGAAACAGCCGACATCCCGCGGATAGCCTGTCGATACTCCTTCGTCATCACTAAAAGTAACGCAAACAAAGCAATCACCGCACCAATCATGCACGCAGATTTAATCCAAAACGAATTCTTCTTCATACCCCGAACCTCCTCTGTAACATTACCTATTTTCATTTTATCCGACTCCCCTAAAAAAAGCAATAGAAAGTAAGAAAGAGCCTCTGTAGAATAAGAAAAAAGCGACTGTAAATACAATCGCTCTCTTTCTTCCTAAAAATACTTTTTACTGCCCCAGAGATTACTCTTTTTCAAATCCACATATTCGTTATATGCCTGTTCCAAAATCTGCTTCTCATTTGCAAATTTCAGCATATGATATGCTTCGTGAAACTTGTAATACCCGGAGTCCATGAAATACTCTTCACGCTGCGGTTTGCTATAATAGCTGTCAGACATCATCAAATACCAATGCACATCTTTTAAGACCGTATTCTGCGGAGTATTAAAGGTATACTGGCTCTTACCCACATACTTGATAATCTGGGCATCCACGCCGGTCTCTTCCTTGACCTCGCGTATGGCGGTATCTTTAAACTCTTCGCCTTCCTCTACGGTGCCTTTCGGCAACACCCATCCTTCATACTTGTTCTTGTAATTTTTGTACAGTAGTAATATCTTCCCTCTGAATATAACTACACCGCCGCAGCTGGTCGCTTCTACCATTGCAATACCTCCTGCTGGTGTGCCATCAATAACTGACTATAAGTATACATCATTTCAGGCAACTTTGCAACCGTTCTGTATCAGGTTTCTGAAATTTCCTCCGAAACCTTTCTTTTCCTAAGATTCATCCTTCGCCACTACCTCTTGCAGAATCCGTTCTACCGCAGTTTGAAGAGCTCCGTCTCCTACACTGCTTTGAAACTCCAGCACAACACTGACCGCAAACTCCGGATGTTCTGCCGGAACCACTGCCGTCGCCAGACAATGCTTTTTTCCCAATGTACCTGACGTTACTGCGGTCTCCTCATACCGGTAAGTGAGTCCGTCCGCCGTTTCCCGTTTGGACATGCTTTCGTAATACCTCGTTGCGGTTTCTTCATCCGTCAACCGATATCCTTTCGTCTCCGTACGGTAAATCACCTTGCCGGAGGCATCCGTAAGCTTCGTTACCGCATGGGGCGTCCGATACATTCCTCCGTTCCCGCACGCTCCCGCAAACACAGCGGCTCCGTAAGGAGTCAGTACCGTTCCGTCCGTAACCACTGTCTCACCGAAAGGTGTCGGTATCTTTCCATGATAAGACACTGCCGCCGTCCGAAACCACTCTATGGCATCGACCACCGGATATTCCCCATAAAAAGCTCTGTTAAAAAACGGACCGTCCGTATCTTCCGTTACCGTCGGATTTTCCGGCTCAAAATCCGGCAATGATACCGCTGCCAGCAGTGCCCCGCTCTTTATTTCCGTCACACAAGCCGCCCCCGAATATCCTGCCAGAGCCTCATAGACCTGCTCCTGCAAATCGGTATGCAGAGTTGTAAACAAATTGTTTCCCGGAATCTGTGCATCCTTAATCCGGTACAACAGCTTATTCAGTTCTCCGGTGGAAGAAGATAACAAATCAATCTCCTTTACCGCTTCCAACCCGCTGGAACCGTTTTTCACCTGTCCCACTACATGGGCATACAGTCTGCCGTAGGGATATTTTCGCAGTTCTTCTCCGTCGGACAGCATGGTAAGCGCCAACGGATTTCCGTCCGCATCATAAATCGTTCCTCTGGCATTCTGTTCCTCAAGCTTTGCCTGACGTCGGTTATAGGAGTTAAAAATCACCGTTCTGGCCTCAGTACAAATAAACACCGTAAAATATCCCGCCACCACCAGTAACACCACCGGAAACGCAAACAAACAACGACGTAGGACTCTTTTCGCTTTTTCCGGAAGCACCCCCGGCACAAACCCGTCCTTGTAGCTCTTTGTCACAGTTTTTTCGCCGGTCTGCTCCTGCATTCCCTGAATTAACATAAACATCAACACCATACTGGCCGCAGAGCTACCGCCTGCACTGACAAAGGGAAGCGGTACTCCCGTTGACGGAAGCATTCTTGTAACACCGCCTACGTTTAACAACACCTGCGTCGTAAACATTGCCGCAAATCCGGTAAATACGAGCCGGTAATAATCCTCGGAAAACCGCTCTGCCATCCGGATGAGTAAAACCATACACTGTACATAAATCCCCAAAAGCCCCAGAGCAAACAGCGCTCCCAGCTCCTCACATACCGCAGAAAAGATATAGTCGGTGGTCACCACCGGAATCTGTTCCGGCGCTCCCTTAAAGAGTCCCGTACCGAAAAAACCACCGTTTCCGATGGCAAACAACGACTGTGCCAACTGATAGCCCTCATTGTCCACAACCGCAAACGGGTCCTTCCATGCCAGTACTCGTACCTGCACATGGGAAAACAAATAATAGGCCGCCACGCAGGCCCCTCCTGCCGCTGCCAATCCACCGAAAATCCAACGCTTTTTCCCGTCGGCACAAAACAACAGAATCCAGAACACCACCGCAAACAACAGCGCACCGCCCAAATCCTTTGACGCTGCCATAAGCAAGATATGCACTCCCGCCAAGACTATACCGGCTAAGGTTCCCTTCCATGACTTTGCCCTAAGAAGCACCGCTGCACACCCAAAGATAAACAAAATCTTTACAAACTCAAAGGGTTGCATGGCAACGCCGAACAATTTTACCCAGATACGCGCTCCCAACCGTTCTCCCGCAAAGAAAAATACAAGCAAAAGAATGGCGATTCCACCCGCCAGATACACATATCCGTAACGTTCGATACGATGCATTGCCCGGATAAATGCCGGAATAAACAGCGCTGCCACAAGTGCCGCCGCAACAATGACAAACTGTCTCACTGCGCCATTAAAATCCAACCGGGCCAATAGGACCGATCCCACACATAAGAGTAGCAACATATGATCAAACAGTAGTCCCGACATCTTCGGATACAACCGCTTATATACAAAATCAATTACTCCGTATGCCACAAACTGGATTCCGAAAAGCAACAGATACCTTGTCTCTCCGGTTCTCAGATACAACGTAAAAAAGCAGAGCGCAAAAATCAACGCAATCTCCGTCTTCATGGCGATTGCCGTTGATTTTTTCCGTCCCTGCTCTTTTTTTTGCATGCAAAGAAAGGCCTGCACGTTATACGCAAGCAACAGTCCTGTCGTACCGTAATTTACCAACGCCAGAAACGCGGTTTCCATTCCTTATTCCACCCCTCTTTTTAAGTGCCCTCTGGTATAGCCCGGGCCGGTTACCGGCTCTCCGATTCCTGTTGCACTCCTTAAAATACGCTCTGTTTCTTCTTTTGTTTCAAATGTAAAATCCAACCGGATTGCTTGCGGACACAAGCGTTCTACCGTATCACTCCCGTCAAGGAGCGACAAACACTCCGGATTATAAATTAAATTATAGCACTCCATGCAATTCTGTTTTACCGGCAATTTCTTGCCCACGCGGTCCGTCAATAACACCGGCTCTGTCTCTTTGTCACATTCCGTTCCCATACCTTTTCTGCAAAGTCCCATAGTCTTCTTTACACAATGGGTCGATACCATCAGCGGAATCCGTCCGTATGCCACCACTGTCATATCTTCCACACCAAGGCTATGAAGTTCCTTTTGGGAGAGTTCCACCGGTGCCGTCAGTATCCCGTCACTGTGGCCGAACAATTCACCATAAAACGCTTTAGCCTCCCGATTCATCACATACATGATATAATCCGGTACACATCGGCTCTGCCACTGCGGATCCGTCTCTTTTACCAAAAATAATGTCTCATAATTCCGAATCAGATACCCGTCAAAGCTCTGTTTCAACGCCTCAAAAGAAGTTCTAAGCCGCTCCAGAGTATCCGTTCTGCAAATCCGCGGAAAACAATACCAGATTTCCTTACCGCTTTTCCGCAATTCCTCTGCATATGCACAAACAGTCTCCAGCTTCCTACCGGTAAAATCCAAATAAATCCGACGAACCGACCGGGTATTTGCCACCGCTTCCGCCTGCTCCTTCGTACTGACTACGCAATCAAGATACGGCAAACTGCGTCCCATGCCATCATTTCCGCATACCACCGGATTCCCTGTCTCCGTTTCCTCAGATATCGCATCTTTTCGAGCCGATTCCTCTCCTGTCGTCTCAGTCCTATCAGCTGTCCCTTCCCGTATAAAACGATCCTGTATCGCCTCTGCCAGCTTAGAAAGCGCTGTTCTTCGAAGTTCGTTTAATTGACCATTGGGTAAAAATAGCTCGCCCTCCAGTTCCACCGACAGTTCCTCGAAATAAAACGGTTCGTTTCCGGTCTTTAACAATTGTTTCTTTACCGTTTCCCCGGTTGCCGGAAGCTTTCCCGCCTTCTCGCAGACAAAACCTTCGCATATCACGGAAACAAGCTCCGGCTGCTGCTCCGGAAATGCCACAGGAAGAAGAAGACTCTCTCCAAGTGCAGACACCTTTAACGTACACATCTCGTCTACCTTCCCATGAAACGCTCCCTTTACCGGCAACTTTAATTCTTTCTTCACATAAGCATCATTAAACTGTTCCAACAGCACACTGTTCCGCATCCGGTATACCGTATCTCCCGGCTTTGCGAAAAGCTTCGGAAGAAGCTTTGCCTTTATCTTTTCCCCGGCCTTTGCACCGTTTCCCAGCGTATACTCGTAATAGCCCTGTTCTCCGGAACACTTTCCCGACTCTCTGCGAAGCTCCAGCACATCCTGGGACTGTACATCCTTTGTCAGACGAATCAAGGCTTCACCCTTCCCTCCGGCTACTACCTCACCTACCGGCACACCGAAATGTCCCGGACGGTTCACCGACATCAATCCCTTGCCGTTGTGTGTAGTAAAACAACCGGTCGTAAATCCGCCCCTGTTGTAAATATCAGCCAACCGCTCGGTTTCTTTCGCAAGCACCTGCGGATGCTCCCGCAAATAGGTACGATACCCTTCTTCGCCGAGAGAGCAATATAAATCCGTAAACTTCCGATACGCCGCCGTTACCGCCGCCGCATATTCCGGACGCTTCATCCGTCCTTCGATTTTAAAGGATGCCGCTCCTGTATGAATCAGCTCCGGAAGCATGGACAGCCCGCACAAATCCTTCGGACTGAGCAGGTACTTCTTTCCTGCCGCATCACTCTCATACTCCATACGACACGGCTGGGCGCAACGTCCCCGGTTACCGCTCCGTCCACCAATCATACTGCTCATGAGACACTGTCCCGAATAGCAATAACAAAGGGCACCGTGGACAAAAATCTCCACTTCTTTTCCGCTCTTTTTACAAATGTCCGTAATCTCCGGCAGGGACAACTCTCTTGCCGGCACCAGTCTTGTCACTGGATACCCGTCAAACAAACGAATCCCTTCCGCCGCCGTCAGCGTCATCTGGGTACTTGCGTGCAATGCAAGGCCAGGAAATTCCTTTGCCAAGAAGCGCAGAACACCTACATCCTGCACAATGACAGCATCCAGACCGGTGGAATAATAAGGAGCTAAGAACTCGTACAATGCACCGAACTCCTGCTCCTTCACAAGCGTATTTACCGTAAGGTACAAGCGCTTTCTCCGCAAATGCACATACCGGATGGCTTCTCTCATCTCGTCCTTATCCGGATTGTCTGCGTAGGCTCTTGCACCAAAACTGCTCCCTCCCATGTATACTGCATCAGCTCCTGCGGACATCGCGGCTTTTAAGGCCTCCATACTACCTGCCGGAGCCAGAATTTCAGGCTTTTCCATGATATCCCTCTAACTCGGTTTCCAACCGTATAATTCGTTTCTGAGCTTCCAGATTCTCTTTCTTTAGGGCTTCGATTTCTCTTTGTGCCGCCTCAAGCTTCGTCTGAGCCGTAATGACTTCATGCTTTAAATCAAAAATCTCACCGCTTTTGGCAACGGAGTCCCCACTGGTCTCCTCCATCTGCTTTTTTAACTTAAAATAGTCATCCGCAAGATTTAACTGAAGCACCATATTTTTCATTTCCAAATCCAGCATACGATAAGAATCCGTATTCTTTAATTCGTTATACTTTGCGTTCAGATACGTTGCCACACGCTGCAAATACTCTTCGCTTTCATAGCCGCTTAAGTTTACACGTTTTCCGTTAATAATAACTTCAACTCCGTTTTTCTTGTTCATTTTGCACCCTCTTTCTTATTCCTTCATATCCGGCTCCGGAAGTCCCACATGACGGTATGCCTTCGGCAATACCACACGGCCTCTCGGTGTCCGCGCCACAAACCCGTTCTGTACCAAAAACGGCTCATACACCTCTTCGATGGTCCCCGCATCCTCTCCGATGCTGACCGCCACAGCCTCCAAACCGACCGGCCCGCCGTGGAACTTCTCAATCATGGCAAGAAGTACTCTGCGGTCAATGTGGTCCAGGCCCTCTTTATCTACTTCCAACAAGTCCAGCGCCTTGTCCGCCAGTTCCTTTGTAATGACACCGTCACCCACCACCTGGGCATAGTCTCTGACGCGTTTTAAGAAACGGTTGGCCAGACGCGGCGTTCCCCGGGAACGACGAGCGATTTCTAACGCTCCGTCCTCCTCTATCTCTACCTGTAACACCCCTGCGGAACGCTTCACAATCTGGGTCAGCTCCGCATCCGTATAAAACTCCAAGCGACTTACCACACCGAACCGGTCACGGAGCGGGGCTGTTAACATACCCGCACGGGTCGTGGCACCCACCAACGTAAAATGCGGCAGTGAAAAATGTTTGGATACCGCACTGGCTCCCTGTCCGATTAACACATCCATGGAAAAATCCTCCATGGCGGAATACAAAAACTCCTCTACCTGACGCGGAATCCGGTGAATTTCATCAATAAAGAGTACATCTCCCTCGTTTAACTTGTACAAAATCGAAGCCATATCTCCCGGTTTTTCGATAGCCGGCCCCGCTGTAGTGCGGATACTGACCCCCATTTCGTTGGCAATAATCCCGGCAAGCGTAGTCTTGCCGAGACCCGGCGGTCCGAAAAACAACACATGGTCCAGCGTTTCTTTTCGTTCCTTTGCCGCCTCAATATAAATTTTAAGCATTTCCCGGACCTTTGCCTGTCCGATATAATCCTTCAGTAACTGCGGTCTGAGACCGACTTCGGTCTTTTTCTCATCCCCCAGCGCCTCTGTTGTAATCAATCGTTTCGCCATTCTATCCTCTACCTTCCGAACGTTTCGTCATCTCCCGTGTTCCCTTTGTCACAGTCCATACAGGTCCATATTAGCCCAACTGACGCAGGCTCGTACGAACCATATCGTCATCGGTCATACCTTCTGTAATCTCTACCGCTTTTACCGCCTTGGCAGCTTCCTTCTCCGCATAGCCCAATGCCACCAATACCTGCAAAGCATTCTCCCTGAGCTTCTTCGCATCCTCTGATTCCGTATTCTTCGTAGTCATCGGATTCTCTACAAACTCCTCCGCAAAAGAAACATTCAGTGCCATAATCTTGTCCTTCAACTCGATAACCAGACGTCCTGCGGTCTTCTTTCCGATGCCCGGTGCCGCCGCCAAACGGTCCGCGTCCTCGGAAAGCACCGCTATCCGAAGCTCGTCCGCACCGATGGAGGATAAAATCCCAAGCCCCAACTTCGGTCCGATACCGCTGACCGTAATCAGAAGTTTAAATATGGTCAGATCCGTTTTCGAAAGAAATCCGAATAACGCTACCCCGTCTTCCTTTACCTGTAAATACGTATATAGCTTAAGCTCCTCCCCCGGAGCCGGAAGTTTCTCCAAATCTGCCGGCATCACTGCCACTTCATAAGCGATACCTCCTGCCGTCTCTATCATTACTGTATTGCCGTCCGCTTCCGCGAACATGCCCTTAATATATGCAATCACGTTTGTCACCTCGTACTTTACTCTATTCCCATCGGATGCTTCCTGTTCCGGCACCCCTGTCTGACTCCCGACTTCGGTTTACTTTAGCTTCTCAAACTTTCCCTTGGAAAACTGTAGTCTTCCCTCGTCGATAAACCGCACCACTTCAAAGGTCGGAATCTCCAATCCATCCGCTATCTGGATCGCATTGCTGTTGGGAAACCGTTTTAAATACTCTTCAATTCTGCTAAACAAAATATCATCCAACTCCTTACACCGGTTGCAAACAGTAGATGAGTAGGTACTTTTAAACATCTCTCCACAATATCTGCACTGATTCAGCTTCATGCGATCACCTCCTTACGGATAGACTTTCACATTTATAGTATAGCACAACACTTTCTTAGATGGAATAGTTATTTTCTTATTTTTCCTTAAAATGTAAATAGATTTTGCTCCTACTTTTTTCCTCTTTCCACTACCAAAACACGACGACATATGATACACTGGTACTATCGTTAAGGTGCATCAAACAGTGCACCTCATCACAAAGGAAGTGCTTTTATGATTACGTTAACCACACCGTTCAAACCGGAATTTATGCCTTATCTTCCGCCTGATTTTCAGACAAAGCGGGCGCTTTATTTTGATATCGAAACCACCGGCCTATCCGCCCAGAGCTCCTACGTCTATCTCATCGGCTGTGCCTACGAGGATGCCGGCACATATTATCTGACCCAATGGATGTGTACAGAGCCGGCGGAAGAAAAAGAGCTATTACGCCTTTTTTTCGAAAAAGCAAAAGGTTATGACCTTCTACTCCACTACAACGGCACCGGCTTTGATTTGCCTTTTTTAGAAAAGAAAGCAAAGCGGCACTGTTTGGAATTTCCGTTACACAATATGGAAAGTCTGGATTTGTATGCGGTTGCCCGGAAGCTAAAAAATTATTTGCCGACGGAAGATTTGAAGCTGAAGTCCATGGAATCATTCTTCGGCTTTACCCGTACGGACACCTTCTCCGGCGGAGATTTGATTGAAGTCTATGCGCAGTTTCTGGGCCTGTACCGCTTAAACGAAATGACAAACCACAGCAAGGAACGGGAGGTCACCGCCCTTGGGCATGTACTGCTTCTTCATAACGCAGAGGATATCAAAAATCTCCCGTCACTTACGGTATTGCTGTTCTTGCAGAATTTATCGGATGAACTGACGGTGGAACGATTGCAACCGGCTTTACCGAATGCCCTGCCGGATGACCCGAAGCTTAGAGAATCCTTAAGCAAAATAAAACCGGCTCCCGTTGCCTTTTCGATAGAATTTCATCTGCCCTTCACACTGCCCCGGGATATTTCCTTTAGACTGCCGTTTGATACAAAAGAAATCTCTCTGGATTTGTATACCAACGGCACCGTAATGTTGCTCCTTCCGACTGTAGAGACAGAACTGAAATACTTCTATCCGAACCCGGCAGATTACTATTACCTGCCTTTAGAAGACTGTGCCATGCATAAAAGTGTGGCCTCATTCGTGGAAAAGGAATACCGGAAAAAGGCTACAGCAGCCACCTGCTATACAAAAAAGACCGGTACTTTTTTACCGCTGGCCCTTCGAAATCAGAAATCCACACAACGAAAAGCAGATTCTACAGGTATAGAATTCGCAACTTCACCTGCAAAAAAAGAAGCACAGAAGGAATCCTCTCTTCCATGCTTCTACTCCGATTACAAAAGTAATTTCTGTTACACACCATATACTGACGAACTTAGTGCAGAACAACTGACTCTATTGGCAAAGTCAATGATAGATGCTTATTTCTAACCCCGTATTTATGCTTCCGCCTTCACGCCGGTAATAAACTCCGCGTACGGCAAAGTCTCCACCCAGGCACAGAACTCACGCCACTCCGGCAGTCTGTGGTTCTTTCTCTGGGCATAAATGGTCTTTAACTGACGGTAATTGGTGGTCATGGCCGCCGTCAGCTTAAAGCCACACGGATTGGAATACAGAAGACGCAAATAGTCCTCCGGGTCGTTGGTTTCGTTGTATTTATCCTTTAACTCATTCATAATGGCAATCATACGCTTGTCCGTATACTCGCTGTACTGATTGTCCAAATCAAACTTTGCAATGCGATGCATAGTGGACTGGCTGGAAATAAAATCAAGGAAATGATACCGTTCCGCCTCGGTCCATGCCTTTACCGTAAAGGTCAAATCAAACTGTACGATAATACCGGTCATAAACTGGTCGTGTCCGCTGCCCCGCTCGCAAGTCGCAAGCTTATAGGTGGTCGGCACAATATCACCGTTTAATTCCTCTGTCTTTGTTGCCATCGGAAACTTACTGCCCCGCACAGCACTTTCCAAACCGTATACTTTCACATTACTGACGACCATTGATTTTCCCTCCGTATTCTAATAGTTTCATTTATCTGATTATCTCGTCTTTTTAAATATTCCGTCTGTTTTGTTATTCTCGTTTATCTCGCTATTATTCCGCGATTTCGGTCACCGTCTCTTTTTTCCCTTTCCGAAGTCCGAAAAACAACACCATTCCTACCCCCGCCGCAAAAATAAACAGAGAAATAAACTGGGACGTGGAAAGTACTCCCACACCGCCTCGCGGGTCGTCTCGTAAAAACTCGATTAAAAATCGGCCAATGCTGTAAAACAACAAATAACATCCTGCGACAATACCGTCTTTCCCAACTTGATACGCCTTTTTTGCAATTAACACAAGTAAAAAGAAATGTATAAAATTCGCAGCACTCATAATAAGCTGGGTCGGAATCACCTTGACCCCCACCATATTCGAATACACCGAATCATTAAACTCCATACCGTACCAGGCGTCCGTCCGCTTTCCATAGCAACAGCCCGCCAAAAAACATCCGATACGACCGAATCCCTGAGCCAGTGCAATAGACGGCATCACAATATCAAAGTACTTTAAAAAGCTCAATTTCTTTACCTTACAATACAAAAATCCTGCGAAGATACCGCCGATAATGCCACCGTATACCACAAAACCGTACAGCACATCCCGGAACGTCATTCGTCCGGCGAACAATTCTTTATACTCGGTAATCACGTACAGCACCTTTGCCCCCAGAAAGCCTCCGACTGCACACCAAATGCCAAGCGGCCAGATACGTTCCGCATCCAGCTTCTTCTTCGGTGCTCTCGCTTCTGCAATCATAAACGCCAACACTACGCCGATGGCAATCATAAGACCATAGCCGTGCACCTTAATCGGTCCCAATTCAAATAAAATCGATTTCATACTTGTTTCCTTTCTCTTACATCCCACATATTACATATTTTAACAGAGGCGCCGACACTTGACAAGGGGTGTCGGAAATATTCTGTCCTTGCAACTTCTGCATCGTTTTTTACCGCACAGCATACTGCTCTAACCTACTTTTATTCCTTCCAAAAAGGAAAGTACATCCCCATACACTTTCTCGTTTCCGATTTCATTTAGCACCTCATGCTTCATCTCCGGATACACAATCGTACAAATATCCTCATATCCCACACGTTTTAAATTCTTCACGGAATCCCGTAACCCCTTCTCAAATCCGGCCACCGGGTCATCCACTCCGGTAATACTCAAAATCGGGAGTTTCGGATTCTTACACTCGTATCCTTTGTAATTTTTTAGCTCCCTATCCGCTTCCCATACCGTAAGTACCGCCCGATTGGTATACTTATAGCCTGAACAGAGCGGGTCTTTCCGGTATACCTCCTGCACCTTCGGATTATAGGCCAGCCAGGAATCATCGTCCTTGTCGCCCAGATTCATCATAAACGGGTGATGCCCCCGTTCCCCGCTTTTCTTCATCATTAGCTTTCCGTAAGCCATTCCCGGTTTTACTACCTTTACATAATTGGCTGTACCGGACATCGTTACCGATACCAGCTCATCATCATACTTCTGCATATACTTGCGGGCAATCAAAGAACCGAAGGAATGACCGAACATGTGAAGCGGCACATTCGGATATTTCTTCTGCAAAAAACTTGTCAATAATCGCTGATCCTCAATCAAAAGCGCCAATCCATCCATATATCCCAGCGTATACTTCTCGTTTAACGATGCTCCGTGTCCTCTTGTATCGGAAATCAATACCGCATATCCGTTTTCCTGTAAGAATATACAAAAGTCGTAATACCGTTCCTTGTGCTCTTTTGCTCCGTGAATCATCTGAACCACGCCCTTCGGATGTTCGCAAGGAAATAACGCACAGGCTAACAAGAGCCCGTCCGTAGCGGATACCGTAAACTCCTCTCTTGGAATTGCCGTTTTTCCCGTCTTGTTACATTCTATTATTTCTTCCGTCTCGCACATTTTCCTTCTTGTTCCTTCCCCAAAATATATTCGCACTCATTATCCTATACTTCTGCTTGTCCATACTTTTTTGCCAGCAATACCAACAACTCCGTCGTCTTCTCCATGGCATCCACGCTGACATACTCAAAGCGGCTGTGGTAGTTGGCTCCGCCGGTGCAAAGATTCGGACACGGAAGCCCCTCATAGGTCAGACGGGCGCCATCGGTACCGCCGCGAATCGGCATCACCTTCGGCTCGATGCCAATCTCCTTCATAGCTTCACAGGCAGAGGTTACCAAATGCATATGATCGGCAAGCTTCTCTTTCATGTTGTAATAAGAATCTTCCAGTTCCACTACAATCGTACCTTCGCCGTACTTCTCGTTTAAGAATCGCACCGCATTCAAAAACAGCGTCTTCTTCTCTTCAAATAAACTTCTGTCGTGATCACGGATAATATACTCCGCCTCCGCTTCTTCCACTACGCCGCTCAAACGGTCCAGATGGAAAAAACCCTCGTAGCCTTCCGTGTACATCGGATTTTGCTGCACCGGAAGGAGACTCTGAAGTTCCTGAGCAATGAGGAGCGCATTTTTCATCTTGCCCTTTGCGGAACCCGGATGCACATTTCTTCCGTAAATGTGTACCGTAGCTCCGGCCGCATTGAAATTCTCATATTCCAGCTCACCCAATGCTCCACCGTCTACCGTGTAGGAATACTGTGCCCCAAACTTCGGAATATCAAAAAAGTCCGTCCCGCAGCCGATTTCCTCGTCCGGCGTAAACCCGATACAAATCTTGCCGTGCATAACCTCCGGATGATTTAGCAAATACTCCGCCATGGCCATAATCTCCGCCACACCGGCCTTATCGTCCGCGCCGAGAAGCGTCGTTCCGTCGGTCACAATCAAATCTTGTCCGATAAGCTCCAAAAGCTCCGGAAAATCCTCCGTCGTCAGCCAAATATCCTTTTCTGCATTTAACAGCACATTCTTACCGTCATAATTCTCCACCCGCTTCGGCTTTACATTCTCTCCCGTCACTGCCGGGGACGTATCCATATGGGCAATAAAGCCCAGCGCCGGAGCCGCCTCACAGCCCACACTTGCCGGAATGCTCGCATACACATAACAATGCTCGGTATCATAAGTCACATCCGTAATTCCCAATTCTTTCAGTTCTTCCACAAGCACCTTCGCAAGATTGTGCTGCTTTGCGGTACTCGGCGAAGTCCCGCTCCGGTCATCGGACTTTGTATCAATCTGTACATATCGTAAAAAACGGTCAGTTACACTGGTCATGGTTTGCTCCTCGCTTCCATCAATCGTAATATATTTCAATAACTTCGTTTAGAAATAGACTATCATTAGTGTATCATATTACAAAGAAATTGTCACGAAAAATGACATACATTTTATATACAGAAAAGCAAACCATATGTTACAAATTCCTCTGCTTTGCATATAATTTGCAACTTAGTCCATCCACGAGAAACCGGTTTAAAACAGAAAAATGGCGCTGTCGTAAACTTACGGCAACGCCATTCCTTTTACTCATACAAGAAAACAATCTTACTTTCGGTCCAAAAGTTATCTTCAAACTCAAACTCTATTGTTTTTGCATTTTCCGGCACTTCAAATGCAATGGTTCCCTTTGCTTTTCTTCCTGCAGAAATATCTGCAGATAAAAGATCATCCATTCCATAATAGCCATCACAAGCATTTCCGTCAGCATAACAATTAAAGGAATAAAATGAAATATTTTGATCCGACTCGGATAAGTTTTCCACCTCCAACTCAATATATACGTATTTCTTTCCATCAGGTGCTTGTAAAAACATATTGTCACTTACATATTCATCTGCTTTATTGTAAACAATACGAAGTTTCTTTGTTTCAATTATATCTCCTACATGAAATGCATTTTCTGTCACACCGGACTCCTTTTCAAAAACTAATCCGCTATCCTTTTCTCCTTCAAATATAAATTTAACCTTCTTGTCATTAAACCAATCAACTTCATATTCCACTTCAATCTCTTTTGCATCTACCGGAACTTCAAAGTATACTGCTCCGTCTGCACTACGCCCCTTTGACAAGGAAGCCGACAAGTCATCATCTTGGTATGTGGCTTGACATTCGTATCCGTCTGCGTAACACTTAAACTCAAATGTCGAGACGGACTTATCTGAATCAGATTTATTTGCCACATGAAAGGCTAAACGGATATACTTATTTCCATCTGCCGGCTGAATAAACTGATTATCACTTATATAATTATTGCTACCGGTGTATGTAATTTCCAAGCCATCCACATATAAAGTATCACCCACATAGTATTCTGATTTCAAATCTTGTTTTGTACTCTCAACCTGTTCTTCTGTTTCGGTTGATGATGTCTCTCCAACTTTAGATGCTGTTGAAGACTCATCACTTCCACTACCAAGTGCAAATAGTGAAAATGCACTTACACACAAAATCAGCGCTGCCGTTTGTTTGATTTTTCTCATACCTTTTTCCTCCTGATGACCATCATAATAAAAAATGCACACACTGTACCCAGTATTTCCGATAGTATATCCCAAACATCAAAGGTACCGTATACTACTCTAACAAGCTGTAAAACTTCAAAAAGAGCACCAACCACAACAGAAATAAAACAGCCTTTTAGATGTGCTATAGTATCGTTATTAAAAATTAAATTCAAGGCATTTGTAAACGCAAATGCCCATATAAAATCAAAAAAATAATTTCGAAAAATTTCAGTTACTCTGTTTTGTTCTGTTTGATATTCAATGTGAATATTGAAATCAGTGTACCGGTCTATCAATTTTACAAAAAAAACCTCCGGACATATTATGTAATACAATAATGCACCAAGTATTAAAGGAATCATTACTGTTGTCAGTCCAATAATCAGTTTCTTCTTTATTTTCATCACCTTCTCTTTAAAGTTTAACCTATTTCAGATTAAAAGTCAATAACCTAAAACAGATTACAGTATAATTCAAGGCAATTAGGGAACTATTCATTTATCAGCAAAAAGGAGTTTTTCTATGTACCCAAGAATTCGGAATCTCAGAGAAGACCGTGATATGAATCAGACACAGGTCGCAAAGATGTTAGGGATGTCCCAAACCGGCTATTCAAAATACGAAACCGGTGAAAACGATATCCCTACCGGTATTCTGATTAAACTGGCAAACTATTACAATACCAGCATTGATTATTTGCTCGGACAAACAAACGAAAAGCGTAGATATCCGTAACTCTACAAAAACGCAAAGGCGCTGCCGTTCACAAACGGCAACGCCCTTGCGTTTTTTCACTTATTAGATTACAGTACACGTACCTTCAATACGCCCTCAATTGCGTTTAACTTAGCAACTAAGCCGTCAGCAACCTCGGTTACTACGTCAAGTACGGTATATGCGAACTCACCTCTGGACTTGTTCACCATGTTCTCGATGTTGATGTTCTCGGAAGCGAATACACCGGTGAACTGAGTGAGCATGTTCGGGATGTTCTTGTGGCAGATGGTAACACGGGCAGCGGTCTTGCAAACGCCTGCGTCACATGCCGGATAGTTTACGGAGTTGATGATGTTACCGTTCTCAAGGTACTCTCTGATCTCGTTAACAGCCATAACAGCACAGTTGTCCTCGGACTCCTCGGTGGAAGCACCAAGGTGCGGGATAGCGATTACGCCAGCCATACCAGCGGTCTTTGCATTCGGGAAATCAGTAACATACTTCTTTACCTTACCGGAAGCGAGAGCCTCTTCCATCGCCTCGTCGTCAACCAAAAGGTCTCTAGCGAAGTTGAGGATGATAACGCCGTCCTTCATCATAGCGATAGTGTCCTTGTTAATCATCTTCTTGGTATTTACATTCGGATCCTCATTCTCAACAAGCGGAGTATGTACGGAAATGTAATCACAGGTAGAGAAGATTTCCTCACGGGTCTTTACGTGATGTACGGAACGGGAAATGTTCCAAGCAGCATCTACGGAAAGATACGGGTCACATCCGTATACATCCATGCCAAGGCTTACTGCTGCGTTAGCAAGCGGTCCGCCGATAGCACCGAGACCGATGATACCGAGCTTCTTACCCTTAATTTCCTGACCTGCGAACTTTGCCTTACCCTTTTCTACGAGCTTTGCAACGCCCTCATCGTCCTTTACGGTCTGAACCCAGTTCACACCACCGATGATATCTCTGGAAGCAAGTAACATACCTGCTACCGCAAGCTCCTTAACACCGTTTGCGTTAGCACCCGGGGTATTAAATACAACGATACCTTCCTCTGCGCACTTTGCAAGCGGAATGTTGTTAACACCTGCGCCTGCTCTTGCTACGCAAAGAAGCTTATCGGAAAACTCCATCTCATGCATAACTGCGGAACGAACTAAGAATGCCTCTGCTGCTGCCGCATCCTCGGTCTTTGCGTAGTCTGCGGTAAAATTGTTAAGACCGATTGCTGCAATCGGATTTAAGCAATGATACTGGTACATAATAAACCCTCCTGTTTTTATTTACTTATGCCACCGAAATCGCTTCCGGTGGCATAGTGAAAATCATATTGAAATGAACCCTTACTATAGAATATCGCTTGCGATATTCTCCGCCTGCGACGGGTCGCGTCAAGCGACAACTTCAAATTCGTCGCAGTGCGATCCTCGCGGAGCGCATCTTTAAAGGAAGTTTTTCCTTTAAAGATTTTCAGCCTCGAACTTCTTCATGAACTCAACTAAAGCTTCAACGCCAGCCTTCGGCATTGCATTGTAGATACTAGCACGCATACCGCCAACGCTTCTGTGACCCTTAAGGTTCTCAAAGCCTGCTGCCTTAGCTTCCTTAACGAACTTAGCATCAAGCTCGTCATCGCCGGTTACGAACGGAACGTTCATGAGAGAACGGTCTTCCTTACGAACGGTACCCTTGAACATCTTGCTCTGGTCAAGGAAATCGTAAAGAATCTTAGCCTTCTCTTCGTTGTGCTTCTTCATAGCCTCTAAGCCACCCTGCTTCTTGAGCCACTTAAATACCTTACCGCAGATGTAGATACCGTATGCCGGCGGGGTATTGTATAAGGACTCGTTGTCAGCATGAATCTTATACTTTAACATGGTCGGAGTGCCCGGAAGGGTATCCTCGGTGATTAAATCCTCACGGATAATTACAACTACCACACCTGCCGGTCCAACGTTCTTCTGAACGCCGCCGTAGATGATACCGTACTTGGTTACGTCTACCGGCTCGGAAAGGAAGCAGGAGGACTGGTCAGCTACCAAAGTCTTACCCTTGGTGTTCGGAAGAGTCCAGAACTTCGTACCGTAGATGGTGTTGTTCTCACAAATATAAACGTAGTCAGCGTCCTCGCTGATCGGAAGATCGGAACAATCCGGGATGTAAGAGAAAGTCTCGTCTGCGGAAGATGCGATAGCATTTGCCTTACCGTACATCTGAGCCTCCTGATAAGCCTTCTTTGCCCACTGACCGGTAACGATGTAGTCGGCAACCTTGTTCTTCATCAGGTTCATCGGAATCATAGCGAACTGCTGGGAAGCACCGCCCTGTAAGAACAATACCTTGTAATTATCCGGAATGTTCATCAGGTCTCTTAAATCCTGCTCAGCGGTCTTGATGATTTCATCATACGCCTTGGAACGATGGCTCATCTCCATAACGGACATGCCGGTTCCCTTGTAATCCAGCATTTCTTCTGCTGCTTCTCTTAATACTTCCTCCGGTAATACTGCCGGACCTGCGGAAAAATTATACACTCTTCCCATTTCTAAATCCTCCATTCATATATTTTGTCACTTTAGCACGACAAACAATCGCTTTTATTATAATGCAAATCATTTGTCGCGTCAATCGTTTTTCGAAGAAATTTGTTATATTTTTGACATTTATTGTTTCTGTGCCAAATCTTCGTCGGTAAATGCCTCCTGAATCGGTGCTCCCGGAGCTACCATCGGCCATACCTTTTCATCGGAATCGATACGACAATCAATGACAAACGGGCCGTCTGCCTTAAACGCCTTTTCAATGGCAATGTCAAGCTCTTCTCTGGTGGTAACCGTCATGCCTGCGGCCCCCATTCCCTCTGCTACCTTTACGAAATCCACACCGTCAATCAAGGTGGTGTTGGAATAACGCTGTCCATAGAACAGGTTCTGCCACTGACGTACCATACCGAGAACGTGGTTATTGATGACTACCTGAATCATCGGAATCTTGTTTCTTGCAGCGGAAGCAAGCTCGTTGATATTCATACGGAAACAACCGTCGCCTGCGATGTTGATGACGCGCTTCTTCGGAAGTCCGGTCTTTGCACCCATAGCCGCACCGAAGCCGTATCCCATGGTTCCGAGACCGCCGGACGTAAGTAAAGTACGCGGCTTCTGATAAGAGAAGAACTGCGCTGCCCACATCTGATGCTGACCAACCTCGGTAACGATCACCGCATCGCCCTTGGTGGCCTCGTACAGGCGATTTACCACATAAGGACCGGACAGACCTTCCGGAATCCGAAGCGGGAACTTCGCCTTATACTCTACGATATGCTGTACCCATTGGTCATTATCCTTCTTTTCGATGCGCTTATTGAGCGCCTTTAATACTTCCTTGATATCCCCGATGACAGAAGCATCCGTCATTACGTTCTTATTAATTTCTGCCGGATCGATGTCGATATGTAAAATCTTCGCATCTTTCGCAAACTTCTTTGCGTTACCGGTCACACGGTCGGAGAATCTTGCACCGATGGCAACGAGTAAATCACACTCGGTTACCGCATAGTTGGAAGCTTTTGTTCCGTGCATGCCTACCATGCCGGTGTAGTTTTCCTTGGTACCGTCGTAAGCCCCCTTACCCATTAAAGTATCACAAACCGGGGCATCCAGAAGCTCTACGAACTCCGCAAGCTCCTTGCTGGCACCGGAGGTAACCGCACCGCCGCCCACAAGCACCATCGGACGTTCGGACTTCTTGATTAACTTTAATGCCTTTGCCAAATCCTCTTCGGTAATGGTATCCTTTACACGCTTAATCGGCTCCGGCTTCACTGCCTCGTACTCATACATGGCACCGGTGACGTCCTTGGTAATATCTACCAGTACCGGTCCCGGTCTGCCACTCTTTGCAATCTTAAAGGCACGACGAATGGTGTCTGCCAGCTTCGTTATATCCTTTACGATAAAACTGTGCTTTGTAATCGGCATTACCACGCCTGCAATGTCAATCTCCTGGAAACTGTCCTTACCGAGAAGCGGCATCCCTACGTTACAGGTAATTGCCACTACCGGAATGGAATCCATGTACGCCGTTGCGATACCGGTAACAAGATTCGTCGCACCCGGACCGCTGGTTGCCATACAAACGCCTACCTTGCCGGTGGCTCTGGCATAACCGTCTGCCGCATGTGCCGCCCCCTGCTCATGGGAAGTGAGCACATGATGAATCTTATCCTGATAATGATACAAAGCATCATAAATATTTAAAATCGCGCCGCCCGGGTAACCGAATACGGTATCAACACCCTGTTCCAGCAGACACTCTAAAACAATCTGAGAACCGTTTAATTCCATAGTAATACTCCTTTATATCTTACTTCATCTTATATAGAGTCCGCTTGCGGACTCTCGCGCCGAGTGCGGTCGCTTGCGACATCTTCCACTCGCACGAGTGCGCAGTCTACACTCCGTTTCGGTCCGTCCAGTACCAACGTCCACCGGACGTTGTGGACCCATGCGGAGCATTCTTGAGTGCTAATTTTAGCACTCAAGAACTGCGCCCTTGCATGCTGCGGAAACCAAGGAAGCGTATCTTGCAAGATAACCGGTTGTCACCTTCGGCTCTCTCGGCTGCCACTTTGCGCGTCTTGCCTGCATCTCTTCGTCACTGATCTTTACGTTAATGGTATTTGCGTTGATGTCGATGGCAATGATGTCGCCCTCTTCTACCAATGCAATCGGTCCGCCCACTGCCGCTTCCGGACAAACATGACCGATGGAAGCACCGCGGCTTGCACCGGAGAAACGTCCGTCGGTGATGAGTGCTACGGTAGAACCGAGCCCCATACCTGCAATTGCGGAGGTCGGGTTCAACATCTCTCTCATACCCGGTCCGCCCTTCGGGCCTTCGTAACGGATGACCACTACATCTCCCGCTACAATCTTACCGCCGAGGATAGCTGCGATTGCATCCTCTTCACAATCAAATACTCTTGCCGGGCCTTCATGCTGCAGCATTTCCGGAACAACTGCGGAACGCTTTACCACACAGGAATCCGGAGCCAGGTTACCCTTTAATACAGCAATACCGCCGGTCTCACTGTACGGATTCTCAATCGGACGAATGATATTTGTATTTCTATTCTTCACCGGTGCAATATTCTCGCCTACGGTCTTGCCGGTAACGGTCATACAGTCAAGATTTAACAAATCCTTCTTGCTGAGCTCGTTCATGACAGCGTATACGCCGCCTGCCTCATCAAGCTCCTCGATATATGCATGACCTGCCGGTGCCAGATGACACAGGTTCGGAGTCTTTGCACTGATTGCGTTTGCGATATCTACATTTAAATCCACGCCTGCCTCATGAGCAATGGCCGGAAGATGAAGCATACTGTTGGTAGAACAGCCAAGGGCCATATCTACGGTGAGTGCGTTCATAAACGCCTTCTCGGTCATAATGTCACGCGGACGAATATTCTTTTCTAACAATTCCATAATCTTCATACCCGCATGCTTAGCGAGACGGATACGCTCGGAATATACAGCCGGAACAGTACCGTTGCCCTGTAAGCCCATACCCAGAACCTCAGTGAGACAGTTCATGGAATTTGCGGTATACATACCGGAGCAGGAACCGCAGGTCGGACAAGCCTTTTCTACAAAGTAGTCCAGTTCTTCCTCGCTCATCTTGCCTGCAGCGTGAGCACCTACTGCCTCAAACATGCTGGAAAGACTGGTCTTGTCGCCGTGTACGTGGCCTGCAAGCATCGGACCTCCGGAAACGAAAATCGTCGGAATATTAAGTCTTGCCGCTGCCATAAGTAAGCCCGGTACATTCTTATCACAATTCGGAACCATAACCAGAGCGTCAAACTGATGCGCCAAAGCCATAGCCTCCGTAGAATCCGCAATCAAATCTCTTGTAACAAGGGAATACTTCATGCCGATGTGACCCATGGCAATACCGTCACACACCGCAATTGCCGGGAAGACTCGAGGAACACCGCCTGCCATTGCCACGCCAAGCTTTACTGCCTCCACAATCTTGTCCAGATTCATATGACCCGGTACAATCTCGTTGTAGGAGCTGACGATACCGATTAACGGCTTATCCATCTCTTCCTTTGTCAAACCCAGTGCGTTAAACAGAGACCGATGCGGTGCCTGTGTTGCGCCTTTTTTCACTGCGTCACTCTTCATAAGTGATTCCACCTTTCTTTCTGAATGTTCTTCGGCATCCGCATTCCGAACCCGCCGATGCCGTTGCCACTTTTGCCCAAATCAGTACAGTATTGCGCTAAAGTTACAATTACTCCTAAGTATAACAGAACCGCCTACAAAAGTCAATCATTTGTAGGTGTGAAAGCACAAAAAGAGCAACCTCTACGCCACAGATTTCTCTGTCCTACGTATGGGTTGCTCTTTTTTCTCCCTTACTCTTATAATACTATCCGACACATTCTACGTTTCATCAGAAACGCTTTACTCTGTCTCCAAAAGCCTTACGAATTCCTCCTCGCTCATCTGAAGTTCAGACAAAGCGTCCTCGGTTGATAGGCGTCCCTTTTTAACAAGCTTTAGCAGCATGGACAGTTCACCTTCTGCATGTCCTTCCGCTCTTATAGAATTCACAAATACTTCTTCATTAAACTCCGTTAAACACACGCTTACCACCTCCGCTCTGTGGGCCACCAAAAACTCCTTAAGCACGTTACAGTTAATGCACTGTTGTACCGCCGTATCAATGGCGTCCTCAATCCGCATTCCCTTGGCTTCGTTTTCACGGATACAGTTAACCAAATACATGTACTCCGCCAACGGTCTGCACTTTTCTAATATTTCATCATTTTTGCCCTTATTAAGATTAATAAAGGTCGCTGTCCATTCAAATCGTCCCTCCGGTGATTCCTTTACAAATGCCTCTGACAGCTTAAGCTCTGAGGTCGCCGGCGCCTCGTTTTTTCCGTTGTATAACACGTAATACTGCGGCGTCGGTATTTTCACCAGCTTACTTCCGTAAACATTTAAGCCCCGGCTCTCCACATACGAATCATATAGATTGCCGAAGTACATCAGTCCACGCAAGGGCATGTTCGGATTTACCGAGCTCTGCTGCTCAAACAACGACATATGACTGTCCACAATAAAAGATACGTCATTCTTCATGTTGATGTAAATCACATCCTGAATCGTTGTAACCTCAATCTCCTCGTCCTCGGAATAGTTTGTGCCGTTTAAGGCATTGTATAAGGAAATACTGTTTTGCTTCTGACTTTCGTTTCCGAAAATCATGCAAAAGAGCCGGTCCTTATACTTTGGGTTGGTTTTAAACCTCTTTTCATTCATATCTATCTCCTCCTTTGTTGATTCCCTCTACTCTGTTTCTGTTTCAACAAGGAAAAGATTCATAAAAATCCAGTATTCTCCCTCTCCGTTTATATTATATCATGCCGAAATTTATTTGTCTATTCTGAAATAATATAAACCAAAGTGTTAAATCAAAAAAAGAGCAAACCTTACGCCACAGATTTCTCTGTCTTGCGCTTGGCTTGCTCTTATCTTTCCCTTTTCTTTAAAAAGGGAATCTCTTATATAATTCGTGATTTATGTTTCCTGTTACGGCATCGTCACACTCTTCTCTTCCGACCAGGCGGAATAGAAGGTTCCGACTCCCGCCACTGCTTTATAGCTTCTTACCTGCACGGTGTAGGTCGTTTTGGATTCCAGTCCCTTAAACGTCTTCACACCGGTCTTATAGTTTCCTATCGTAAAGGTCGTTACATCTCCGGCTTCCGACACAAACATAATCTCGTAGCCTGTTGCCTGTGCGGTAGTAGTCCAGGTGCACTTTGCGGAGGTTGCATCCACTGCCGTTACATTGCTTACTGCACGGTCTGTCAGACGAGTCATGGTACGGCCGGTATTCCGGCAGCCGGACAGCGTCTTCATATTGCTGCCTGCGAGTGCACGGATGGTATAGCGGTATACCGTTCCGTTCGCCGTAGCTACGGATGTATCCGTGTAGGTAAAGGTATTGTTTCCTTCGATAGTGGCAATACGTGCCCAGGCGTCTGCTCCGTCATAGCTCTTTCTGTAGATTGCATAGCCTGTTGCTCCTTCAATCCGATCCCAGCCCAGTGCAATACCGTTCGTTACATTCTCACGGCTGGTGATATCCGGAGTTCCCACATAGGTCATTCCGATGGCCTCGGATCTCTCACCGTGGGTATTGCTTGCCACATCCATGGCCGTTACCTTGTAGTAATAAGTCTTTCCGCTGACTACCGTGGTATCGGTAAAGTGCGGTACCGTCGGATTTGCAATCCACTTATACGTACCGTCCTTGCCGGTCTCACTTCTCCATAATCCGAACTTCTCTACTCCTGCAATAGCCTTCCAGTATACATGAACACCGCTGACTACGTTGGTGATATTGTATGGCTTTGCCGGGGTCGGAAGTGTATCCGTACCCGGGGTCGGAGTTGCGGTCGGCCTTGGCGTCGGGGTTGCGGTCGGTACCGGAGTTGCGGTCGGTTTCGGTGTCGCAGTCGGTGCGGCTCCTAATGTCACATCCTTTCCCTCCGACCAGTCGGAATAGAAGGTTCCTACGTCCTCTACCGTCTTATAGCTTCGAACCTGCACATAATAGGTGGTTCCTTCTGACAGACCGGTAAATACCTGCGTTCCTGTCTTATAGTTTCCTACCGTATAGTTCTTTGTCATTCCCGTTTCCGGTACAAAACGTATCTGATAACCGGTTACCTGTGCCGAGGTGCTCCAGGTACACTTCACTGAGGTACTGCCGTCTGCTGTTACATTTGTTAACTCACGGTTCGACAGACGTACCATGGTCCGTCCCGTATTTCTACAGCCGGACAGGGTCTTTAAGTCACTTCCTGCCAGGGCACGGATGGTATAACGGTACATGGTTCCGTTGGCTGCACTTACAGAAGTATCAACGTAAGTAAAGGTCTCGTTACCTTCAATGGTGGCAATACGCTTCCAGGCGTCAGTTCCCGCATAACTCTTACGATAAATACCATAG
>JAZOCC010000022.1:0-50527 GCA_045596385.1 Lachnospiraceae bacterium | reverse complement strand
CTCAAGATAAGATATCCCATAGCATAAGCTAGTAAGACCCCTTAAAGACGATAAGGTAGATAGGCAGAAGGTGGAAGCATGGTAACATGTGCAGCTGATCTGTACTAATAGGTCGAGGGCTTAACCATAACGGTGTTTACTATTTGGATGGACCGGGTAAAACCGGGTCAATATACAGTTTAAAAAAGGGAAAAGGAAGAAGAACAGAAAGTTCTTCTAAACTTGTTTAAAGGAAGAATTTGCGGAGATACTAGAAGAAGCAAAGGAAGCCTAAATATTCCTCGATAGCTCAATGGTAGAGCACACGGCTGTTAACCGTGGGGTTGTTGGTTCGAGCCCAACTCGGGGAGCTAAAATGATGGAACATTTTCGGATGTTTCATCATATATTATACTATAAGGCGACATAGCCAAGCGGTAAGGCGTGGGTCTGCAACACCCTGATTCATCGGTTCAAATCCGATTGTCGCCTCTGAAAATCCTGATTCTTTGGAGTCGGGATTTTTCTTTTTCATAAAGGAATATTGATGGAAAAAAGCTCTGCTGTTATGCGGAGCTTTTTATTATCTATAAATTTTTATCCAGATATTCTTCCCGGATCATTTCCTCCTGTGCCTTTATTTCCTGTTCGAATTCTCCGGCGGATACCATGTGACAGCCTTGACCGGTAATGATAATCTGCTCCATGCGATCGGAGGTGGCAACTCTGACATAGTGTTTTCGACCGTGCTCGTGGGCAAATCGTTCGATATACGTATCGGCGGTTTCCGCTTCTTTGGTGTAAACCACATGAATATTATGGTAATCGAAGGATTCCGTAGCATGGTTTTGTACACGGTAGGCGTCAAATACGACGATTAACTCACATCTTTTCATGGCCTGATAATTGCACATGCTATCCAGGAGTGCATTCCGGGCGGAATCTAAATTGGTAGAAGCCAGCTCCTTTAATTCATTCCAGGAAAAAATAATGTTATAACCGTCCACAAGAAGATAGGAGGTGCCGCTGTTTTGTACAGTTTCCCTGCCCTTGTAGCCAGGAGCAGCGGAATCGTAGCTTCTCGTCTTGGCAAACGGACGGTAATGTTTTGCTTCCTTTGTATTGCTGTTAGCAAAGGAAGAACGACGAAGAATAGCGTCGATTTCCTCTGTTCCCAGGGCGGCATCCAGTGCAGAAACGGTATTCCTAAGCGGTTGTCCCGAAACGGAAGGTTCGCCTGAAACATCCTTGGTCCGTGTGGCTAAAATGCTCTCAATATGCATATATTCAAAGACTTCGTTCCACGGGACGATATCGCCGCTTCCACGGGAACAAAATACAGACGAGGAAGGATTACGGGTATCCCTATCCGGGTCGTAGCCGAGTTCCGTAATGATTTCTTCGGCGTTGTGGCAAGGCTTATATCCGCCCTGGCCCAGGTAAAGCTTTCCCTGACCTTTGGTATAAGCGATAAATTCATTTTGATAGTCCGTAAAAGCAGAGACCGGTGCGTTTCCGCTGATAATCGCATAATCGGTGTCCATGTCCGCTTCTTTCAGTTCAAATTCGGCCTGCATACGTTCCAAATCGGTCATGGCACGACCCACGGAGGCTCTCGGAAGTTCCAGGGTAAAGCTGTAATACGGCTCCAAAAGGACAGAGTCGGCCTGCATGAGCCCTTGACGAACAGCACGATAAGTAGCTTGTCTGAAATCACCGCCTTCGGTATGCTTTTGATGTGCGCGACCGTCTACAAGAGATATAATCACATCGGTAAGCGGTGCGCCGGTGAGAACGCCGCGATGGGTACGTTCCTGTAAGTGAGTCAGAATAAGACGTTGCCAGTTGCGGTCAAGACCGCTTCCTTCGCAGTCAAGCCTACAGGTGATTCCGCTTCCGGGTTCGCCAGGTTCTAAGATTAAGTGGACCTCGGCATAATGGCGCAAAGGTTCGAAATGACCGACGCCTTCCACCGTATTTGTGATGGTTTCTTTATAGACGATATTGCCGGCACCGAAATCAACAATGATTCCGAAGCGTTCCGCAATCACTGTTTTCAAAATTTCGATTTGAACCGCACCCATAACCTGAATATGAATCTCTTTTAGAAATTCATTCCAAACCACGTGAAGTTTCGGGTCTTCTTCCTCCAATAAACGAAGCTTCGGAATGGCAAGCAAAGGGTCGGTTCCGTCTAAAATAAGAAGTTTATATGTCATTACCGGTTCAAGAAGGGGAATGTTAGATGGGATGTCAATTCCGAGGGATTGTCCCGCAAAAGTGGACTCTAAGCCGGTAACCGCACAGACTTCCCCTGCACTCAGCTCGTTTGCGGTGGAGTACTTGTCTCCGGAATATATGCGGATTTGATTGATTTTTTCGGTGTCCGTAACAGACATGCGGGAGATGAGCTTTCCGCCGGTTATTTTCAAATGGGTCAGTCGGTTGCCCTGAGTGTCCCGTGTGATTTTGTAAATCTTGGCACCGAATTCTGCAGGATAGTCCTTCGGCTTTATATAGGTATCCAGTCCGGAAATGAGCTCTGTAATGCCGTTCATGCGAAGGGCAGAGCCGAAAAAGCAAGGAAATAACTTGCGCTCTGCAATTACCGATGCAATATCGTCGTCGGTGAGTATTTCGCCTGCCAGATGCTTTTCCAAAAGTGCTTCATCCGTTAAAGCGACGGATTCCATATCGATGGCAGTGGGAAAGGAGAAATCTACAACGGAATCGGAGAGCATGGTGCGAATCTGTTCCAAAAGAAACTGCCGGTTGGTACCCTGTTGATCCATTTTGTTAACAAAAAGAAAGGTGGGAATGCGATAATGCTTCAGCAGATGCCACAGGGTTTTGGTATGACCCTGGACGCCGTCTGCACCGCTGATGACAAGAACAGCATAGTCCAGCACTTGAAGGGTTCGTTCCATTTCGGCAGAAAAATCCACATGTCCCGGAGTATCTAATAGAGTAACGGAATAATGCTCTAAAGCAAGCTTTGCCTGTTTTGAAAAGATGGTGATGCCCCGTGCCCGTTCCATGATGTTTGTGTCCAAAAATGCATCTCTGTTATCGACGCGTCCTAAGGTACGGATTGCACCGGTGGTATAGAGCAAAGCTTCCGATAAAGTTGTTTTTCCGGCATCGACATGTGCCAGCATACCGATAACGACATGATTCATATAAATTCTCCTACTGTTTATTACAAAATGATTTTGTATGAAAGTAACAAATAACAAGTACGGCGCAACCTAGTGTGATACCGATGGAGTCGATGAGGACATCTATAGGGGTTCCGTTTCGCCCCGGAATGATACTCTGGAGCCATTCATCAGCAGCGGCGTAACAAATGCAGATAAGATAGGAGGGAATAATTGTTTTTTGCACCAGCTCTTTTCGAGGATTTTGTGCATTTGGATTGAAAAACCATACCTTTAACGGAAGGAATACGCAAAAGGATAGAACAAAGTATTCCAAAACATGAGCGATTTTTCGTATTAGTATGTGAAGGGACATGGCATAAGAGTTTATTTCACGTCCGGTAAGTTCAAGTGAAAAAAGATGATCGGCAGATGCCAGTATAATTTGCGACAGACCATAACTTAGTGAACCGGATTCGGGGCCGGTTTGCGCGGAAAAACCGAAAATGACAAACGGGAATAAAAGTGCCGGAAGGATGGACAACCAACGGAGTACAGTTTTCATAGGAACCTCACAAGAAAGAGTGCACCGGTCGTCATGGTTTCAGGACAAGTACCGAGGCACTCTTAAAATCAAACTATATATGCTTACGGATAAAACTACTTAAATATTGCGCGTAAATAATTGTAGAAGCCCGGACGGATGGCGGTTGCGTTGTGTTCGGCACCCGGAATCTCGAACCAGGTATGCTCTACGTTATTGGCTTCCAAAATCTTGTGGTAGCCTAACGGGAACTGGCCAACGGTACCGTCGTTGCTTCCGCAGCAGACCATAACTAATTTTGCGGCGTATTCTTTGCCGGCAAAGGTCATTTCATGCTCCTGCATCTGTCCCGGATGGGTCATGGCCCAGTCCTGAGCGGGAGTGGCACCCGGAGCCGGTGCGATGGCACCGATATAATTAAACAAGTCCGGTCTGGTAAAACCGATGAACAAGGTTTCGCGTCCGCCCATGGAGAATCCTGCAATCGCACGGTGTTCACGGTCCGTATAGGCAGAGTACTTGCCCTCGATAAACGGCATTAAATCCGTAACCAGGTCGTTGATAAAATTATCATACGGCTTGGTGGCTTCTACGGTAAAGGCCGGTTGCTGGTTCGGATCGGAGGTGGCATACATATGAGGAAGGACAACAATCATTTCCTCAGCAAGGCCGTCTGCGGTAAGATTTCCCAACAACTCTAAAAGCTTACGGTCATTATCGCGGAGATGAACATATTCATCACCGAAAATACCGTGTAATAGATAAAGAACCGGATACTTCCTGGAAGTATCATAATTCGGAGGGAGTATAACATTGGCACCTCTGTCCAAGCCGGTGGTGGTTGAAAAGTAGGTTTCGTGTACTACTTCCGGATAAGGAATATCGTCTCTCTTTTCGTAAGAGGAAAGAGGACATTCGAATTCAATTGTAATTCCGTTCATTGTCATAAGAAAGACCTCCTTGCGTTTGACATGGCCATTTATATCTTTATGTAAGGCATGTTTATTTACAAAATAGTATATCATATTTCAGAATAAATAGCAAATAATTTGAAAGAAAAGGAGAATCATACGGGAAAGATTTTTACATAAGAAAATTAATATTTTTCTTGCATCATATTTGGTTTCGTGGTATTATATCATTGGATATTTATTGAAAGGAAGCGTAAATATGTTAGCAGAAGCAATGGTGGAGCTTGGAAAGAAGCGTTCCACAATCAGAGAAATTTTTGAATACGGCAATCAGCGTGCCAAAATCGTAGGCAGAGAGAATATTTTTGATTTCAGCATCGGAAATCCGAATGTGCCGGCACCGGAGACTGTAACAAAGACTTTATTGGACATTATTCAGTCCGAGAATCCGGCGGTGCTCCATGGATATACCAGTGCCCAGGGAGCGGATTTTGTACGAGATGCCATTTCCGCATCCATAAACCGCAGATTCGGTACAAATTTTACAAAGGATAATTTGTATATGACCGTGGGTGCGGCAGCGGCAATCAGTATTGTGTTTAAGGCACTTACCGTGCCGGGAGATGAGTTTATCGTATTTGCACCGTTCTTCCCGGAGTATGCATGCTTTATCGAAAAGGGTGCAGGGGCTAAGTGTGTGATTGTTCCGGCGGATACGGAGAGCTTCCAGATTAATTTCGAGGAGTTTGAGAAGCGTATCAACGAAAAGACCAAGGGTGTTGTCATCAATTCCCCGAACAATCCGTCCGGCGCGGTGTATTCCGAAGAGACGATTAAGCGTTTGACGGCACTTCTTGCGGAAAAAGAGAAGGAGTACGGACATGCCATTTATCTGATTTCCGATGAACCGTATCGTGAAATTGCATATGACGGTGTGGAGATCCCGTATGTGACCAAGTATTATAAGAATACCTTTGTATGCTATTCCTACAGTAAGTCTCTTTCCCTGCCGGGTGAGCGTATCGGTTATATCGTGGTACCGTGTGAGATGGAGGACTGGCAGGATGCATATGCAGCGGTTTGCGGTGCGGGAAGAATTCTCGGTTATGTAAATGCACCGAGTATGTTCCAGCGTGTAGCGGCAAAGTGTGCCGAGGAGACAGCGGATATTTCCATTTATCAGAAGAATCGTGATTTGTTGTACGAGGGCATGACCTCCTTCGGTTACAACGTGGTGAAGCCGCAGGGTGCATTCTACTTATTCCCGCAGGCTTTGGAGGCGGATGAAAGAGCATTCTGCGAGAGGGCAAAGAAGTATGATTTGCTTTTAGTGCCGGGAACGGATTTCGGATGTCCGGGCTTCCTTCGTATTTCTTACTGCGTAAAGACCGAGCAGGTAGAAAGAGCCCTTCCGTTGTTTGAGAAGCTGGCAAAGGAATACGGTAGATAAAGCATTGTAGGTCGGGGAGAATCTCAGAAGAGAGGACAGACACAATGGGCGATACAACAGCGTTAGATCGATTATTGGCGGTGATTACAAAACCGAAGGTATATATTCAGACACACAATTATCCGGACCAGGATGCACTGGCCAGTGCTTATGGGTTGCAAGAGTTATTGCGACATAAAGGAATTGAGTCCGTAATTTGCTATCAGGGAGAAATCGACAAGGCCAATACGGTGGCCATGACCGAGGAATTGGGGCTTGCGTTGCATGATGTAGACGATTTGCCGATAACGCCGGAGGATGAGATAATTTTGGTGGATGGTCAGAAGGGAAATGTAAATCTGGAGGACCTGGTAGGAAATGAGATTGCCTGCATTGACCATCATCCGCAACAGGAAGTGGACGGTTATCGTTTTTATGATATTCGAAAGGTTGGGGCGTGTGCCACGATTATTGCAGAATATTTTTTGGAAAACGGAATTCCTGTTAACGAAAAGATTGCCACGGCACTTGTGTACGGAATCAAGATGGATACGGCAAACCTGATGCGACAGACGACGGATGTCGATGTGGATATGTTTTGTGCCATGTATAAGAAGGCAAATCTTGAGTTGATTCGGAAATTTGAGAGTCATTCTCTGATTTTGACCGACTTGGATGCATACAGAGAGGCATTAAAGGATTTAAAGGTTTACGGACATAATGTCGGCATGGCAAATGTCGGTGCGGATTGCTCTGAGGCCATGATGGGCACTTTGTCGGACTTTATTATGTCACTGGATGAGGTGGATTTTTCCGTGGTGTATTCTTACCGTGCCGGAGGCTTGAAACTTTCGGTGCGGAGTGAATTGCGGGAGGCCGATGCGGGAAAGATTGTAAAGCAGGCACTTTCCGGATATCCGGGAGGAGGCGGCGGACATGCCGGTATGGCCGGCGGATTTGTGGCAAATCTGTCCGAGACAGAGGCGGAAGAAGTTGAATATGTGATAAAGGAACGTATTGTGAATTTGGTGGCGGAGTGTATGAAACAGTAAATTGCGGGATTTCCCGTCGGAAGGAGAATAAAAATGGATTTAGTAACAGTAAGAGAGTTATATCGCAACAGAGAGCAGTATTTGGGCAAGAAAGTAACCGTAGGCGGTTGGGTAAGAAGCGTCAGAGACTCCAAGGCGTTCGGCTTTATCGTGTTGAATGACGGTACATTCTTTGAAACCTTACAGGTAGTGTATCATGATACTATGGACAATTTTGCGGAGATTTCCAAGTTGAATGTAGGTTCCGCAATTATTGTAACCGGTGAACTTGTGGCTACTCCGGAGGCAAAGCAGCCGTTTGAGATTCAGGCGGAAGAGGTGTTTGTAGAGGGTACCTCCACACCGGATTATCCGCTTCAGAAGAAGCGTCATACCTTAGAGTTTTTACGTACCATGACTCATCTGCGTCCGCGCACCAATACCTTCCAGGCAGTGTTCCGTGTACGTTCTTTGATTGCTTATGCGATTCATAAGTTCTTCCAGGAGAGAGACTTCGTGTATGTGCATACGCCGCTCATTACCGGAAGTGACTGTGAGGGTGCGGGAGAAATGTTCCGTGTTACCACCATGGATATGGAGAATGTGCCGAAGAATGAAGACGGCTCCGTAGATTATACAAAGGATTTCTTCGGGAAGTCCACAAATCTTACCGTAAGCGGCCAGTTAAACGGTGAGACCTATGCCATGGCATTCCGTAATATTTATACCTTCGGACCGACTTTCCGTGCGGAGAATTCTAACACTACCCGTCATGCGGCAGAGTTCTGGATGATTGAGCCGGAAATCGCATTTGCGGATTTGCAGGATGATATGATGCTTGCAGAGAGCATGATTAAGTATATTATTAAGTTTGTACTTGAGAATGCACCGGAAGAGATGAATTTCTTCAACAGCTTTGTGGATAAGGGCTTAATCGAGCGTTTGAATCATGTTGCGAACTCTGACTTCGGTCATGTGACCTACACCGAAGCAATCGAGATTTTAGAGAAGAATAACGACAATTTCGATTATAAGGTAAGCTGGGGTTGTGATTTACAGACCGAACACGAGCGTTACCTGACCGAGCAGGTATTCAAGAAGCCGGTATTCGTAACGGATTATCCGAAGGATATTAAGGCGTTTTATATGAAGATGAATGAGGACAATAAGACTGTTGCGGCAATGGACCTTCTGGTGCCGGGTATCGGTGAGATTATCGGAGGAAGCCAGAGAGAGGACGACTACGATAAGCTTTATAAGAGAATGGAAGAGTTAAAGTTAAATCCGGAGGATTATGATTTCTATCTGGATTTGCGTAAATACGGTTCTGCAAGACATGCTGGCTTCGGTCTCGGATTTGAGCGTTGCGTGATGTATTTGACCGGTATCGGTAACATCCGTGACGTAGTACCGTTCCCGAGAACCGTAGGAACCTGCGATTTATAATCAAAAGAGGAGGATGCGTATGAAACCGGAAGCAGTATTTCCGAATATCGGAAAGTCAAAGTTATTATTTCAGACCCCTGCAATTGGATTAAATAAGGAGCAGTGTCCGATTGTACGTGAGACCGGATATTGTCTGCCGCAATTTATCTTTTGTGTAGAGGGAGAGGGAGTACTGGAAACGGAAGGGAAGGTATTCCCGCTGGAGCAGGGATGCGTATTTTTTCTTCCGGAAGGGCGAGAGCATCGTTACTACGGAAAGGGAAAGTGGGTGACCAGTTGGATTCATCTGGCCGGAGAAGGAATGCCGCAGGCACTGGAGTGCATGGGAATCAAGGATGCTACGGTGCTTTCCGGAATGGATACGTCCCGTTTCGAGCGTATTATGCGTCAGATATTGACGGAGCTAAAAAACGATCGTTTAAACGGTATGGAGCGAAGCTCGGTACACATTTATGATCTTTTAATGGAGTTTTATATGTTGCAGCATGAGCTGGCACAGCCGCAGACCAAGGGCAAGCAGAGACTCCTTCCGCTTCTTGATTATATCGATGAGCATATTACGGAGCAGATGACGTTGCAGGATTTGGCAAACGTGCTGAATATTACACCGCAGCATTTGTGCCGTACCTTTAAGGAGGCTTTTTCTATGCGTCCGTTTGAGTATATCACAAGACGCCGGATTCAGATTTCTAAGCGTTATCTGGCAGACCGCAGTATGAAGATTGCGGCGGTGGGCCAGATGGTAGGCATCCGTGACGTCAGCTATTATTGTTACAATTTCAAGCGTTTGGAAGGAATTACGCCGAATGAGTTCCGGGCACAGAATTTTTAAGGAAGCTTGAACTTATTGAGGAGTTTGTTGCTTCGCTGTATTAATACGGAGACGATGCATATATCATGCGCATCAAAGAGACCGGGGATAAGAATGAGGGCAGAAGATTGTTAAGGGAGACAGGAGGAAACAAGTATGGATTTTCGAAAGCGTCTTATCGTGATGTTTATGATCATGACGCTGTTTCCGATACTGCTTTTAGTCAGTTGCGGCTTTATTATCATCGGGTATCAGACCAGTGTAATGAAGCAGGCGTATGATACGGAAGTAAATACACTTCAGGCATTGCAGAACCCGGTGCAGGTGTTAAACCGCCTGACCCGGGGCTCATACAATGAACTGAAGACCGTAACAAAGAATCGCCCTGATGATTTGTTGGATTTGACGTACTTGCGGACGATAAACGAAAGTCTGGAAAAACGTCAGGCCTTTTTGGTGGTACAAAAGGGAGATTCCCTTGTATATTGCGGAAATGATGCATTGTATGAAATGGTGGAGGATTCTTTGCCGGAATACGGTGCGTACAATGCCAATGTAGATGGTGGATTATATGTAAGCGGCAGGATTCCTTATCTGGTAAAACAGCACGACTTTCTGTTTTCGGACGAGGAACCGGGAAGCTTTTACATTATTTCCGATGTAAATACGCTGATGCCGCAGACGAAGACGTCGCTTATACAGGCAATCGGTGCAGTGGTGATTGTATTTCTTGTAACCGGTGTGCTCTTAATTGTCTGGTTGTATGCCGGTGTTTTGAAACCGATTAATAAATTGCGTCGTGCTACAAGAAGAGTGAAAGAGGGCGATTTGGATTTTCGGCTGGAGAGAACCGGTGAGGATGAAATCGGTCAGTTAAGTGCGGATTTTGAGGAGATGAGAGCCCATTTAAAGACTGAAATTGATACCCGGATACAGTACGAAGAGGATTTGCGAACGTTAATCGGTAACATTTCCCATGATTTAAAGACTCCGTTGACCACGATAAAAGGCTATGCAGAGGGAATGATGGACGGTGTGGCGGATACGCCGGAGAAACAGGAAAAGTATTTACGTACCATCCGAAACAAAGCGGAGGATATGACCCGTATGGTGGAGGAACTGGCGCTATATACAAGGATTGACTGTAAGTCTTATCCGTATTATTTCGAAAAGGTCCGGTTAAAAGATTTCTTTACGGATTGTATTGAAGAGGACGAGCCGGAGCTGGAGCGGAAACAAATTCAAATCGAGCTGGTAGACTACCTGACAGAAGATGACGAGGTATATGCCGACAGAGAACAGTTAAAGCGCATTACCATGAATATTATCGGGAATGCGGTAAAATACTTATCCAAGGAAAGCGGCAAGATTACAATTGCGCTGAAGGATGAGATGTCTTATATCCGTACGGAGATTACGGATACGGGTGTAGGAGTTCCAAAAAAAGATTTACCGCATATTTTTGAGCGGTTTTATAGAGGGGATACTTCCAGAAATACGGGGAAAGGCGGTTCCGGTCTGGGACTTGCAATCGCAAAACAGATTGTGGAGGACCATGGAGGAACCATTTATGCAAGAAGCGAAGAAGGGGAAGGCACGACGATTTCGTTTACCTTATTAAAGGTGCGAAAGGACGGTAAAGAGCAAAAATTGCCGAAAGCATACCGTGGATTGGACGGAATCAAGGAATAGTTCGGTTCCGTGAAAAGGAGGAAGTATGGCAAGGATTTTGATTATTGAGGATGAAACCGCAATTGCGGAATTGGAGCGGGACTATCTGGAACTTTCCGGGTATGAGGTAACCATTGCGGAGGACGGTTTGAAAGGAAAGCAGGCTGCGCTGGAGGAAGATTACAACTTGGTTATTCTTGATTTGATGCTTCCGGGAAGCGACGGGTTTGAGATTTGTAAGGCCATCCGAGAGGCAAAGGATATTCCGGTGTTGATGGTATCCGCAAAGAAGGATGAGGTGGATAAGATCCGCGGTCTGGGGCTGGGTGCGGATGATTATATGACAAAGCCATTTAGTCCCAGCGAATTGGTGGCCAGAGTGAAAGCGCATCTGCAGCGGTACGAACGTTTGGTGGGCAGCGGTATTCGTGAGAATAAGACGGTGGAGACCCGGGGGCTTCGCATTGATAAGACAGCTCGAAGGGTGTTTGTTAACGGCGAAGAAAAGGCCTTTACCACAAAAGAGTTTGATCTTTTGACGTATCTTGCGGAGAATCCGAACCGGGTATTTACAAAGGACGAGCTGTTCCGCGCCATTTGGGATATGGACTCCGTAGGAGATATTGCTACGGTAACGGTGCACATCAAAAAGGTCAGAGAAAAGATAGAGACCGATACGGCGAACCCACAGTACATTGAGACGATATGGGGCGTGGGATATCGGTTTAAGGCATAGTATAAAGTTGCCCCATATCGTCTCGCTCCGCGGGATGCACATGAGCGGGCAAGGAAGGCAGCAAAGCTGCTCCCGCCCGGCGCCGAAACAGCAGGCTGTTTCGATTGGAGGGGGCGTGGGATACAGATTTAAAGCGTAATAGAAAGGAGTAAGAGGATGAGAGAGGAAAAGTGTTCTTTTATTGGCTGTTTATTTCGTCTGGCTACGGTTGCCGTGGCAGTGTACGGTGCGGTAACGGCGGCGAAAAATGTATTGGCCCGTTTGTCCCGCCGTATGGAGGAGGACAACGAAGAAAACGAGCAGAAGCGTTATCTTGTGGGACTGGGTGCACGGGAGATTTGCTTGGAAGACAAGGAGATTTCCGGTGTAGATCTTACGGTCATCGGTGGTTGTGCAGAGTTGGATTTGTGTGATGCCATCTTTTCCGGTGAGATTTTTGTAAAGGTACGTGCCTTAGGGGGGAAGGTAGTAATGAAGGTGCCGCCGATGGTACGGGTAGCACTGGACGGAAAAGGCGTGTTTTGCGGTTTTTCCAATCAAGTGCCGTTTTATGAGGATGAAGCTCTTCCGGTGATTTATGTGAATGCGGATAGCTTTGGAGCATGTGTGAAGACGGTACTCGGAGAAGAATAAGAGGCTTTTATGCTCATTCCGAAGATTCCTGAGGAAGAGGTAAAGAGAGAATGAAAACAATTCTGAGGATACGGGATACGTTCCCGGTCAGAAGAAAGAGAGGTTAAGTTATGAAGAAAAGAGTTGCAGTATTATTGACGGTAGTGATGCTGGTATCCATGTTTGCGGGATGCGGAGCAAAGGATGAGGGTCAGGCTGAGCCGACCAAGATGCCGGTGGTAACGCAGGATGTGTCCGGCGGTGAAGATGCTCCGGCAGTAGAGCCGACGGAGGCTCCGAAGGAGAAGGTGGATGTAAACATTGCGGCGATGAAGGGACCGACGGCACTCGGTATGTTAAAGATGATGGAAGATGCCGAGGCAGGCATCACCGCAAACAATTATAAGTTTACGATTGCGGGAGCGGCAGATGAGATTACCGCAAGTATCATTAAGGGAGATATTCCGATTGCTGCGGTGCCGTGTAATCTGGCCTCTGTGCTTTATAATAAGTCCAAGGGCGGTGTGACCATGCTTGGTATCAATACTCTTGGTGTGTTGTATATTGTGGAAACCGGTGAGACGGTACAAACTGTGGAAGATTTGAGAGGCAAGACGATTTATTCCACCGGTAAGGGAACGACACCGGAGTTTACGTTAAACTGGCTGTTAAAGTCTGCCGGTATGGAGCCGGGCAAGGATGTAACCGTAGAGTATAAGTCCGAGGCTACTGAGGTGGCAGCGATTTTATCCCAGACGGAAAATGCGGTGGCTATGCTTCCGCAGCCGTATGTAACGACGGTATTAATGAATAACGAAAAGGCACGTATTGCATTGGATATTACGAAGGAATGGGAGGCCTTAAATGAAGGTTCTACAGTGGTAACCGGTGTGGTAGTGGCAAATACAAAGTATTTAACCGAGAATCCGGATGTGGTAAATGCTTTCTTGGAAGAGTATGCGGTATCTGCTGCTTACACGGTAGAGAATGTGGATGAAGCAGCGGCATTGTCCGAGAAGTTTGATATCTTTAAGGCACAGGTTGCAAAGAAAGCAATTCCTTACTGTAACATTGTGCTCATCGAGGGAGACGAGATGAAGACGAAGGCCAGTGCATATCTGAACGTATTGTTTGAGCAGAATGCGGCGTCGGTAGGCGGAGCATTGCCGGAGGATGGATTCTTCTATAAAAAATAGTTTCAGGGTAAAATAAAACCCGCGAATCGTAGACATCGATTCGCGGGTTTTGCTTTAATTTTGTTAAAAGATGAGATACTTATTAGGATAATTCTTCTACAAAAGTATTGGTTCCAACGCCACCGTCACCGACATATCCACCGTCCGGAGCATTTCCGTATCTTTCGTGTTCGGTTTCATTGATATCTAATTCTTCAATCTCTGCAGCAATCCAATTTTTCATAAAGACACCTCCTATGTATTCTGAGTTTACTATACATCATTTTATTTCGTATGTAAAGAAAAATAACATTTTTGATAGATTTTAATTGTACTGTTCCAAAAAAGCAGAGATAACTGCAAGGAAGACGGCGTAGTGGAAGTCTTCGTCTATGACATTGAGGTCATCTGCAGACATAGAAGAGAGTAACTGCTTTATTTTTTGAGTGTTGATTACAGAGTGAAGACAAAATGTTCCGGTTGTCTTCTCTGCTGGACCGAGAAGGGTGTCAAGGGCAGGAAAGATCTTCTGACGGTCTCTTTTGATACGAAGTAACCAGTCACTGTTTTGGATGCCGTGCCGTATCCAGTCGTTCAATAGATCGGCAGGAAGGTAATCTGCAAGAGCTCCCCGGATTAACCACCGCGGGGTACCGCGGTAAGCATATATGTGGTAGGGTAATGAGGCGCAAAACTCCAGAATTCGGCTGTCTCTTGACGGATCACGCAGTACGACCCCTGTTGCAAGCCCCAGTTTGGTGTCCAATTCTCCCAAATAGGTGTAAAGAGCTTTTTTGAAAAGAAATTGTAGGTGTCCTTCTTTGTTCATCGGAAGACTTTCTACAGAGTATATCTCACCTGTGTGGTAGCGCTCTCTCAATGGATAACCGGATAAGACATCACGGGTCAGATAGGGGTTGTCCGGTGTGAAACTATTCAAATTCTGGCAACGATACTCTTTTTTTGCGCGGCTATAGCGACGAAGACAGGTTTTAATCATTTTTTTTCGGCTGATTTTCACTGTTACGGCATAACGGTTTATGTTGTTAAAAAAACGTAAAAAGTGTCCTTTTTGATAATCATCGAAAAGAATGTCGTTGATATATCCGTGAGAGATTGTTCCATTTCCTGCCTGTCCGGTGAGGACAATTTTGCAATTATCTTTTTTTGCCTGTACATAAATCTCGTAAAGGTTCGGGAGATTTACAAATGCTTTAAAGGGAATTTCCATGATTTTTATTCCTTCATTCAGGAACTCCAGACAATTAGCACCGTGGTTGTTTAAAAAGTGCGGGAGCATATTCGGATACATCCGGGTGATTTTCATGACGTCTTCCGTTTCATTATGAATGAGGAATTTATTGTTGTCTTCTTTAGGTATCTCATAAGGTATATAAGTATAAGTAAATAGCGGTTTGTTTTTTGTCCGGAGAGAGGTGGCAGCCAAGGCGCCGATACTGGCGGAATCCAGACCGCTGCTCATGGAAATGCCTACTTCTCCGTCTGTTCGAAGAGCGTCCGTCACACATCGGGAAAAGAGGGTACGAAATGCTTTTCCGTAGCCTTTGGCGGTAAGATGCCGATGTTTCTTTTGCATAAACGGAGTCCAATAGGAATGTTCCGTAACGGTATCTTGTGTAATGGCTACATAGCAGCCGGGATTGATTTTATAGACACCGATGTAAGGAGTTTCCGTGGGTACAATGTTGGGAAGCAGCCCCGGAGCGGTTAAAAAGTCTTTTATATAATATTCGTTCAGTGGAATATCGGGGCAAATACGTCGTATCGGCTCCAGTAGGGTAGAAAAACAGACAAAATCCTTGGTTTTGTAATAATATAAACAACGGGAGGAAGTTTGATCCGCTGCAAGATAGAGCGTGTTTTGTTTTTTGTCATAAACGGCCATGCTAAAAAGACCCCGAAATTTTCGGAGGCAGTCAATCCCCCATTTTTTATAGGCCAGGAACATAAGGGTACCGTCCGGCTGTTCGGAGTCGGTATTTAATTGAAGAGTCAGTTCTTCGCGATTGTCTAACAGACAGTCCGAGGTAAAGAAGATACCGTTTGGTACATCAAAAACCGGAAGAATTTCGGTTTTCGCTTCTTTTGTAATATGCTGAATACCACAGCCCATGAAAAGAGTAGAGTGTTGTAGATTACGGTAGCGGTCAATATTACATTTTTCTTTATAAGGAGCCTCCATTAAATCGGCAAGCTCTGTGTTAACGGGATTTAAATAGGAAAGATAGCCCCAAATAGCAGACATGAAAAATCTCCTTTAATAAATGTTCTTTACATGAAAGATTTTAGCATAAATGTAGGGAAAAGGACAAGGGAAAAATAAGATATTGTACTGGGTGAAAAGATGTGATATAATAAGAATGAGATTTTATGCCATATTGATGGCATGTAGAGATGGAAAGGAGTTGTATGTGGAAATAGAGAACAATGCTCAGCGTTCGGTAGTACCGGATGTATGTAGGGGAATTGCTATTTTTTTGGTTGTTTGGGGACATATATTGCAGCGTGGTTTAAGCGAGATATCTGATATAAATGAAAATGTAATATTTAAAATTATTTACTCGTTTCATATGCCATTATTTATATTAATCAGCGGCTTCTTTTTTTACGGTTCTCAAAAAAGGAAAGAGTTAAAGGGTTTGGTATTTGATAGAGTAAGGTTGCTTTTAAGAATTCTGTTTATTTGGAATACGGTATGTTATGTATGTAAATATATTTTAGCATTTGTTCAGGGAACTGAGTCATCTTTCTTTGTAAAAGGATGGATTGATGAGCTCTTGCGTGGTTATTGGTTTTTGTGGGCAATTTTGTTTTTTACGATTATAGTGGGGATTGTATGTAAGGTGTTCGCACGCAGATGGTGGCTTTTGGGTTGTGTATTATTAGCGCCTGTAATGCTAATCAGTCCGTGCAGATGGGTGATGTTGTCGATATATCCGTTTTATCTGGCAGGTTTTTTTTACAGTGTCCGGACGGATGAAGGAAAGCCCTGTTTTACAAAAGTAAAGTATGTTACAATTGCTCTTTTTGTTATAGGGACTGTATTCTATTTATCACATTCTGCGGTGGAAAATAGTGAGATAAAGGGATTGCTGGATGTGGGTATCTGTATGTTAAGAAAAGAAGTTGGTGTAACCGAACTTATGGTACAGATATTGCGAGTATGTCTTTATTATTTTCTTGGATTTGTGGGAAGTATTGCAACAATTGTAGTAGTTGAATTAATGGTTAAAAAAAACCCGAGCGCAAAAATTGTAAATCAGATATCGGAGCTTGGGAGGTACTCGTTGCAAATCTATATTTTACAACGTGTGATTATAGAGATATTGTTAGGAGAAGTATGTTCGGAGTTGGGAAGACTCACAGGATCTGTTCCGGCGTTTACTTATGTATACTCTTTCTTGATTTCCTGCGTGTGTGTGGTTATTGTATTTTGTATTGCAAAATACGGTATTCGAGGGAAATTGAGGAATGTTTTATTTGGCAGATAAAAAAGAAAGAAACAGGAGAAAAGAAAAATGGAAAAGAAACAGCATGTATTTATTATCGGTTCAAAGGGGATTCCGGCTGCATACGGAGGATTCGAGTCCTTTGTTGATCGTCTGACTTATTATAGAAAAGCAGAGAATATTAAGTATCACATATCCTGTGCGGTAGATGCGGAAAAGTGTCCGGAAAATAAGGAGTTTTCTTATAATGATGCCAGATGCTTTTATATTAAATGGAAAAATCTCGGACCGGCCAGAGCTGTGTTTTACGATATTGATGCGTTAAAGGAATGCATCCGCTATATAAAAGAGAATAAGATTGAGAATCCGATTGTATATATTCTTGCTTGTCGTATCGGACCGTTTGTAAAGAAATATGTGAAGACCATACATAAACTGGGCGGCCGTGTTTATGTGAATCCGGACGGTCATGAGTGGAAACGTGCCAAGTGGAGCGCACCGGTACGTGCTTATTGGAAGCTTTCGGAGAAGTTGATGGTTAAGCATGCGGATTTGTTGATATGCGATAGTGTGGAGATTGAAAAGTATATCAAGAAGGATTATGAAAAATATCAGCCGAAGACTACTTTTATTGCATACGGCTCCGAGACAGTGCCGTCCACTCTGGCAGATGATGCTCCGGAGTATGTGAACTGGTGCAAAGAAAAGGGACTTACTCCGAATGAATACTATCTGGTGGTAGGGCGTTTTGTGCCGGAGAATAATTTCGAAACTATGGTCAGAGAATTCGTGAAATCCGATACGAAAAAGAGTTTTGCGCTGATAACCAATGTAGAGCAGAACCGGTTTTATGAGGAGCTAAAGGAACAAACCGGATTTGATAAGGATGGGCGCGTAAAGTTTGTAGGAACGGTGTATGAGAAGGAACTTTTAAAGAAGATTCGAGAGAATGCGTATGCGTATTTCCATGGTCATGAAGTAGGGGGGACTAATCCGAGTCTTTTAGAGTCATTAGGGAGTACGGACCTGAATCTGCTGTTAGATGTAGGTTTTAACAGAGAAGTAGGTGCGGAAAGTGCACTTTACTGGGGTAAGGGTGACGGCGAATTGGCAAGACTCATTCATGAAGCGGACCGTTTGAGTACGGAAGAAAGAGCACAGTACGGAAAGAAGGCAAAGGCCCGTATTGCGGAAGCATATAGCTGGGATTATATCGTAGAACGTTACGAGCAGACCTTTTTAGCATAAACAAAAGCGTAGGAGACAGATGCATGAAAATCTTAATGGTGAACAAGTTTTATTATATTAAGGGCGGAAGTGAGACATATTATTTTGCATTGAAGAGTCTTTTGGAATCTCAGGGTCATGAGGTGATTGATTTTTCCATGCAGGATGAGAAGAATTTTGATTCTCCCTATTCCGACTACTTTGTAAGTGCCGTGGATTATAACGGGAAAATGGGACTTGGTCAGCAGATAAAGGCGGCAAAGAACATTATTTATTCCACAGAGGCAAAGAGAAAGCTGGAGAAGTTGATTCTTAAGACGAAGCCGGATGTGGCGCATTTACATATTTTTCAGCATCAGTTGTCTCCGTCTATTTTGGATGTATTAAAGAAGCATAAGATTCCGGTCGTATACACGGCCCATGATTTGAAGATGCTTTGCCTGAATTATGTGATGATGACCGGGGGACAGGTTTGCGAAAAGTGTAAGGGCGGTCACTATTTAAATTGTCTGAAGCAGAAGTGTGTAAAGGATTCAGCCCTTAAGAGTGCAATTAATGTAGTAGAAGGTTATCTGCATAAATGGAGAAAGAGTTACGACACAATAGATAAAATTATTACTCCGAGTAAATTTTATGCGGACAAGTTTGCGGAATTCGGCGTGGCAAAAGAACGGGTGATGCATTTGCCGAATTTCCTTGGAAGGGAGTGTCCGAAGGTCAATGTTTCCGAGGATTCTTTACAGTATTTTCTGTATTTCGGACGCCTTTCAAGAGAAAAGGGGATTATGACTTTAATGAGAGCGGTAGAAGGCACCGGTATGCAGCTTTTTATCGTAGGCGGCGGTCCGTGTAAGGAAGATATCGAGGCGTATATTGCGGAGCATAAGCTTCAGAATATAAAGCTTTTGGGTTTCAAATCCGGTCAGGAGTTGATTGATGTGGTGGGGAATGCCAGAGCAGTGGTGCTTCCTTCGGAATGGTATGAGAATGGGCCGTATTCTGCCATTGAAGCGTTACAGCTGGGACGACCGATTATCGGGTCCCGGATTGGTGGTATTCCGGAGCTGGTAGACGGTAACGGTATGACATTCCCTCACGGTGACGTGGAAGCTTTAAAGAAATGTTTGACAGAGTTTCCGGAGCCGGGTACTTCCGCATATGAAAAGTTATGTAGTCGTTCGGAAGAGATTTTTAAAGAGAAGTATACCGGGGAAGGACACTACAAGCAGTTAATAAGAGTATATCAGGAACTGACTTCCTGTGTGAAATAGGTAAGAGTTCGGAATGTATTTTGATAGGAGCGTAGAAATGAAAAAAAGAGTGACTTGGTTAACAATGATAATTATGGTTTGTTTGTTAACCGGCTGCGGAGCAAAGGAAATGCCGGATTACTCCGGATGGTTGCCGGAAACATCTTATACGGAAGAGACCGAGCAGGGTGTGCAAGTACAAGGCGTAGACCACCAGTCTATTCAAGCCTCCGGTACGGACGCATCCTATGCTACAACCTATTATGATGTAAATACATTGACCGACGCTTTGTTACAAGGAGAATCAGAACGGTTGGCAGATTATTTGTGGGAGGACCAGATTGCCAACGGGGTGTATGAGGTGACCAAAGACGATTTGAATAAGAACATGTTGACCTTTTATGTCTCCTCCAGCGAAGGTGATGATAATAATATGGGGTTGACGCCGGATTCGCCAAAGAAGACATTGGAGCAATTTTCCGGTAGGTCCAACATTACGGTTTTGTTAAAATGCGGAGATGTATTTGAAGTGGAGAAGAGCTTTTCCGCAGGCAACGGTTGCGTTTATGCAACCTACGGAAAAGGGGCACGGCCGGTGGTGAGCTTTTATCAGAAGTTTGAGGTCCCGTTTGAAAAGGTGCCGGGGTATAAAAATGTCTGGGTTGCGGATCTGATGAATGTGAAAGGCATTTACAACGGTCAGGAGAATAAAGATAACTGTAATATCGGGCAATTGGTTATTGACGGAGAGATTAATTGGAAGCGGGTAGTAGTAAGTACCGAGGAATCTACGGAGTTCGATTTTGCCCAATCCATAGAGGGTGGAGAGGAATGTAGTTGGACAGTAGACTGGATTCAATCCAAATTATATATCCACAGTAAAAAGAATCCTAATAAACAGGAAATTTATGTGGCACCGGATGTTCATGGAATTGTAGTTGACGGAAAAATGGATGTCACATTAAAAGGGTGGGAAGTTCGCGGCGCAGGAGCACACGGATGTAATATAATGAACAGTATTGCCGTTTCGGTCAGCAATTGTTTCTTTTACAATATCGGCGGATCGGTTCATCGTTCCGCCGGGATTCGATACGGAAATGCGGTACAGGTATGGAACAGCGGAAAAGATATTTGGATTGCCTATAATTACGCAGACTGGGTATTTGACAGTTGTTACACCAATCAGGGGTCCTCGGCAGAAACCCTTTGTGAGAATATAATTTTTGAACGAAATATCGGAGCACATTCTTTTACCGGAATCGAGACCTGGGCAGATTCGTACAGTGCTGTTCCGGGGAAAAATATAGTTTATCGGGATAATCTGATTTATGAAATGTGTGATATTACGGATCCGGAACAAAAGTTGTATGGAGATAAAAGAGGAAAACTTTTGTTAACAGATGAGGAGTTAACGGAGTATATCACATACCGCGGAGGATATACGTATAACCAGATGTGTTGCCTGAATATTACAAGCCCTGTAGAACCGGGCGGGTTGACGGTAGAAGACAATGTGTTTTGGGAAACGAACAGATTATTGGTTTTAGTGGGAGATACGGGAGAAAATTTAACACATGTAGTTAATAATTTCTTTCATGCGGACGTACCGACAACGGATGTGTATTTATATAGACAAAAGAATGAGCTGAATGAAATTATATATAAATGGAGACTGATGATTCCTTCCAACGAGGAAAGTGTCCGTATCGCAGGAAATGGGAAAACCGAAGAGGAGAATAGGGTTTATCTGGAAAAGGTAATGAGAAAAATAGTATCTGAGTAGGGAGAAAGAGGTGAGCGGGCAGTGAAGAAAAAAAGCATATTTGGGAGTATGTGTGTTCTGTTTATGTGTATATGCTTTGCGAATATAGGGAGGGATACTCCGCAAGCATCTGTAGGAACAAAGACTGAAAATGCAGTTCTGATGTCTTCGGATGAGAAGGAATTTACCGATCAAAAAGAAGATGTGTTTTTGTTGGATTTGAGCTTTTTTCCGTTATGGGAAAGCGGAGATTACAATGAAACAGATGGCGTGGCTTGCGTTAATAAAAGGAGGTTACGTTATCCGGATCGTATAGAGATAGAACATAACGATTATAGTGCAGACCTGACGAAGGATTTTGGGCTGAAAGTATTTGAGTATGATGAAAAGCACAATTATTTGGGATGTATTAGTCTGATGGATGGGGATTCTTATATCCCGAGACAGCAGGCGAAATATTTTTCTGTGAGTATATATCGTATGCATTCCGAAAATAGCTTGTCATATGGACAGTGGGAGAAAATTTTTGAAAACACAATCCGTATACGGCTGAGTCACGGTAATGTGGCTGCAATGGAAGGAATGATAGGAAAGAAAAAGTTGTGCACGACATCGGCAACATACACAGAGGCTGAAGAAATGGTGCAGTACTTATTAGATGGGGAAGGAGACGCCTTAGCAAATGCCTTATGGCATAATCAAATAATTAATGAGGCATACGGACTTTCGGGGGAGGACCTAAATAATGGTAATTTGACACTGTTTTTTTCTACATCAGAGGGAGATGACGGAAATAGTGGACTGAGTCCGGATTTCCCGAAGAAAAATCCGGAAGCATATTCGGGGACATCTAATATTAACGTGTTGTTAAAGTGCGGCGATACATTTAAAATGACGGATTCTTTTAAAGCCGGAAATAACTGTGTTTTTGCGGCATACGGAGAAGGAGAACGTCCGATTCTGAATTATTACAGAGCGGTCGATTTTGTATTCGAAAAAGTAGATGGCTGTGAGTTTGTTTGGGTAGCTGATTTGGAGGGGACGGAGGTATGTAACGGAGAAGCGAACAAAAGCAATTGTAATATTGGTCAATTATTGATTGAGGGAGAAGTCAACTGGAAGAGAAAGGTGGGCTCAACCGACGATGTTTTTCAACCAACATCATTGGATTTGGCAGCAGATGGAAGTTGGGCGACAGATTGGAATTCGTCTAAGTTGTATTTATATTCGAAGACAAATCCAAATGACCTGGAAATTTTTTATGCACCGCCATTGCATGCTGTTGCTATTGATGACGTAAAAAATGTTGTGTTTCGTGGGATTGAGATTACAGGTTCCGGTATGCATGGAGTTAGCATGAAAGATGTAGAAGACATTACGATTTCCAATTGCTACATTCATCATGTCGGCGGTTCGGTTCTGGTTTCCGCAGGAATCAGATACGGAAATGCGATTCAGGTATGGAACGGTGGAAGAAACATCTTGGCCAGTCACAATGTTTCTGATTGGATATTCGACACCTGTTATACGAATCAAGGAAATGATTCGGAATGTATAGAAGAGAATATTGCGTTTGAACATAATGTCGGAGCACATTCTTTTTGGGGAATTGAAACGTGGGGAGCGGGATTCAGCAAAAATGAATTTAATAATATTAAGTACTCCTACAATATTATTTATGATACTATGGATATTACAAATCCGGAAACGCCGATGTATTCAAATAAAAGCGGTAAAGTGGTTTTTGCCGATAAAGACATGGTGAAGGAAGACTATGTGACTTACCGTGGGGGGTATACCTACCATCAGATGTCATCTGTTACTGTAAGCAATTCGGGTCTGGGTGAGCCGACAAAGATCCATCATAATGTTTTTTGGAATACGAATCGATTTTTGATGTTGGTTTCAAATGACAGATTAGAGGAGGAGTTTTCGTGTTTACAGAATAATTTGTTTTACGGAGAAACAGATGTTGAAGAACCGGCATTGTTTCGGTATGAAGAGGGGGACGGCCCTAAGAATTATTTAGAGACTCCGACGGGTTATGTTTCCGAGTCGAATAGATTTAAGATTTGGGATGGAGGACAAGTTGGAGACAATTCTGCTCAAATAGAAGAATTGGAAAAGGCAATGGAGATGATTGCCGGTGTTACAGATATCGGAGGTTTAAATTGAAAGTAACTATTTCAAAGCAACATTTGCTATTTGTAATTGCATATGTTTTTACGATGCTGACGCTTTTGCTTTATCAGATAGACGCATTGCCGATGGCACTTGTTTTACGAAAAACAAAGTATTTGTATGTGGCATTTGTATTAGTTTTGTTTTTTATAAACGGTAAAGTGAAACGAAGGAACGGAGGCGCGTTATTTGTAATAGCATTGTTCCTGTTACATACGATTTTGTTCGGGTACATTTGGGTTAATCCGATAGCGGCAGAGAATATAGATACGAACGCCAGTCAGATGCTGTGGTATTTGCTGATGGTGTTGGTTACGTATTTATATGTCGCCCAAAATAATCTGTTCGAGCTTTTTATCACCACAAGCTTTTATGTAACGGGATTTCAATTTTTGCTTTGCGTGTTATTGCATCCGCAGGACATTGTAAATCCTATTTGGGGATTTCTACAAGCCTTCGGAGGAGGAATTCGTTATAAGACTACCTTTGGATATGTGCATGCGGGATATTTGTCGAATGCGGCCTATCTGGTATTCGTATTGTCGGTGTTCTATTATGAATTAAACAAGCATTACGATGGGATACGTAAAAAAGTCATGTGGATCAGCCTGGCAGTGGTTGATTTGTTGGCGATAGAAATGTTGGCAGCGGCAGCGGAGCGCTCCGGAATTATTTCTGTGTTTATGGTGGTTTCTTTTTATTTTGTATTTGTAGTTTTTAAGGTACGAATAGAACGGAAAACCTCAATGGTATTCGGTATTCTGGCAGCGATCGGACTTTTAATACTAGAGTTTACCGGAACATTTACATATATATGGAAAAATTCGAATCGAGAGTTGAATATTACGATAAATTATCCCGTGTTTAAACAACTCGGGAACCTATGGACCGGTATGGGATTTGTGGACAATTCCGGGTTTCATAAGGAGATATCGGCATTCGGTGTAGAGACAAGTTCGCTGGATTTGTATTATGTTTACATTTTCTTTACTACCGGAGTAATAGGATGTATACTTATCGGCGGAGCATTGGTAATTATGCTGTTGCGGCTACTTTTTCAAAAGAAGACGGATTTAAATATTACTACCATCGGCTTGTATTTGAGTATGCTATTCTTTGCTTTTTGGCAGTGTAATATGGTGACATACCGATATGTATCGCCAACGGTGCTGTTTACAATTATTCTATGTGGTATGAACAAAGATTTTTGTATGGGGTCTAAAATAGAAAAAGATAAAGAAGCGAATAAGATAAAAACAAATTATATTAAGGAGATACTATGATTAAAGAGAACAAGGATTTTATTGTAATTGATTTTACCGGATTGTTCAAAACGCTGATCAGAAAGCTCTGGGTGATTGTTCTTGTGGGAGTAATCGGGGGTGCTGCCGCATGGGGAGGAGCGTCTGTTTATGCGAAGTCGCTTGAGGTGACACCGATGTACCGTTCTACGGCAAAGCTTTATGTGACGGGTAATGTGGTGTTAAATCCGTCCGCAAATGAGAAACTGTTAGGTCAGAGCTTTTTTGCGGATTATTGTGAGCTTATGAAGAGTGAAAAGGTTACCTCGTATGTGATTGAGAATTTGCAACTTAATATGACAAAGGGTGAATTAATCGGTTGCGTATCTACAAAGTGGATTAACGGAACTTGTATGGCATATGTTACGGTAACGTTTCCGGATGCACAGATGTCAAAGGCAATCGTAGATGATTTGATACGTGTTACTTCCGCATATGCCCTGGAGGTAATCGGTATGGCAGTGCCGGTGGTTTATGAAGAAGCGGTGGTGCCGGAAGCTCCGTCTATGTATGTGAACAGTATGGATACAACAAAATATGCTGTTTTCGGAGCGGTAGGAGGAGTTGCAATTGCATTTTTGTTTGTGGTATTACAGTTCCTTTTTGACAAGAAAGTCAGAACGCCGGAGCAGTTTAGCGACAAATTTGCTGTGCCTGTTTATACTGCGGTAACGAAGAAAAAAGGGGAGTATAACCGGCGTGCAATGCAGCATCTTTACGGACAGATATATTTAACAAAGAAGGATGCGAAGACAATCGGATTTGTTGCGGCAGGTACGGAAAAGAAACAGGCTGTTATAGCGGCATACTATGAGTATTTAAAGGAAATAGGGAAAACGGCGGTGGTTTTAGATACCGATTTATTATATCCGGTCGGAACCAACGGAAACGGTTTTGTGGATTTCCTGGAAGGTAAGCAGGTGAAATTGGAAGAACTTGTTTATGAAAAGGACGGAATGAATTATATTGCTTGTTCCGAGGCGGCGTGGAATACGGTTGAACTGTTGGATGGACCGCAGTTTGAGGAGCTTTTAAAGAATCTATTAATGAAATATGACTATATTTTGATTAATATGCCGGCTGCGGAGTGTCCATCCGAAGTGAGAATTGTTTCGGATAAGACGGATGTAAATCTTTGGGTTGTAGAGTGTGCAAAGTCAACCTATCCTTCCTGCGAGAAATTTCTGGAGAGATGTGAAGGGGAAAAGATTACGGCTACAGTATTCAGCAAGGTAAAGTTGAAAAAACACAATAAAGAGTTTAAAAAATCCTTTGGGGCATATTTCGGAATAAAATAGTGGAGATGACGATGGAAGAGAATAGAAAAATTCCTCATATCATTCATTTTTGCTGGTTTGGCGGAAATGAAAAACCGGATAATATAAAGCGGTTTATTGAAGGTTGGAAGAGAATTTTACCGCATTATGAGTTTATGGAATGGAATGAGAGCAACTTTTCGGTGCAAGAGGCACCGGTGTACGTACGGGAGGCTTATGAAGTCGGAAAGTATGCGTTTGTAAGTGATTATGCCAGAATCAAAGCGTTAAAAGAATACGGCGGAGTATATCTGGACACGGATATTGAAATAGTCAGGTCTTTTGATGAAGTTTTAGAAGGTCGGGAGATGGTACTTTGCTTTGAGAGCGATAAATCTTTAGAGACCGCATTTATTGCATGCTGCAAAGGAAATGAGCATATCGGTGGATTTTGTGAAACCTATGCGGCACGTAGATTTATTATGGAAGACGGAAGCTATGATATGTCGGTGATAAATGAGCATTTCAGTCGGTATATGGAAAAGGTAGGAGTAGTGCTTACCGATGAAAGCCTTCGAACTATAGAGGCCGGTAAAATTGCAATTTATCCGAGAGAGTATTTTGCTGCATTTGATATCGGAAACTGGCATATTTGTCCGACAGAGAAGACCTATACGATTCACCATATGAATTCCAGTTGGAGTAGCAAAAAGAAGAAGGTGTATTTCGGAGTGATACACTTTTTACAAAAGATTTTGGGCTATAAAGGATACGATAAGTTAAAATCAGTTTACGATAAAATAAGAGGGAAAAAATGAAGCGATTAGACAGAATTGATATACTGAGGGCAATTGGAATTATTCTCATGGTAGCGGGACATGTGTTTACTTTTTTCGGGAAGTTTGACCGTTATATCCATACATTTCATATGCCGTTGTTTTTTGTGATTTCGGGATATTTGTTTAAAAGTAAACCGGAAACAAAGCTGTTTACGCTGATTGGTCAGAGAGCAAAACGTTTACTGTTGCCGTACGTGACTTTTGCGGTTATTAATTATGTGGCATGGCTTTTCCTGGAAAGAGGTACAGAAGAATGGTATGCTCCGTTAGTCCGCCTTGTTACCTATAATACCAGCGGTCTGCCGATTTGCGGAGCTCTTTGGTTTTTAACGGCATTGTTTTGGGCGGAGATGTTTTACTTTATTTTTGACAGAGTGATTAAGAAATCCCAAGTGCGCAGTGTGATCGTTTTGGTGGCTTCCGTTGTTGTATGTGCGGTACAGAACAGCACGGAGTTTCGTTTGCCTTTAACGATTGATACAGGTTTTATCTGCATGGGCTTTTACGAAATCGGACGATTATGTAAAATATACGGAGGTAAAATGTCGGAGAAAGTCAATGCGGCAAGCTTTTTGAAAAAGATTTTGTTGACGTTAATGTTATTTTTGGTTAACGGGGTATTAGCCTTTGTTAATCCTTATGTGAATATTAAGTCGGGGTGGTATGGCTTTGTTCCGTTATTCTGGCTTAATGCATTAATCGGAATTGCTTTTTGTTATATGCTTGCATTGATAGTTGAGCTGTATTTTAAGGAGAGTAATGTTATTAAAAAATATTTGGTAACAATAGGCAGAGGCTCCATTGTATATCTTGGCTTTAACCAAGTGGTAATCGTTTGTATGAAATTGTTGTTTGGGACAATGCCGGTTTCGTTAAACATTTGGCTCACGAGTGGATTAATTTTTATTTTGGTGATGGGGATATTACATATCTTATATCTTTTGCTTAACAAACTGAGGAACAAGAAATTAAGAATCTTATTTGGTATTTAGGAGAAATGTTTATGAATGAGGATGTTTTGGTAAGTGTGGTAATTCCAACCTATTCGCGTAACTCTACATTAAAGCGTGCTGTGGACTGCGCATTGAACCAGACCCACAAAAATATTGAGGTGATAGTGGTAGATGACAATCCTCCGGATTCGGAGTGGAGAGTCAGCAGCGCTAAAATTATGGAAGCTTACGCGACTGATCCGCGGGTGAGCTATGTGCAGAATGAGCGGAATATGGGGGGAGGTCTGACCAGAAATCAGGGAACCTTACGTGCAAAAGGAGACTATATTTCTTTCTTGGATGATGATGATGAATATATGCCGGAGCGAATTGAGAAGTTATTGAAGGTCTTTACGGACAGAAATGATGAGAAGCTTGCTTTGGTGTATTGCCATGCGAAGTTCATTAATCAGGACGGAAGTTCGACCTATTCCGATACACGCAATTTTCATGGAAATTGTTTGTATGAGGCGATGGTGGAGAATTGCATTGCAGCTACCTCACAGTGGTTGGTAAAGAAAACGGCAATTGATGCGGTTGGTGGATTTCCGGATGTTCCGTGTAAGCAGGATTCCCAAACAATCTTAAAGCTGTTAAAGGCAGGTTATGAGGTAGAGGTGGTACCGGAGGAACTGTCTGTTTATCATGCATACGTAATCGGAAATAAGATCAGCGGTGCCGGACCGAAGAATATTTTGGGAGAGAATTTATATCGTACGGAATGTCGGAAGTTATATTACTTGTTAGAGGATTGGCAGATTTTAAATATTGAATATAGATTTGCCGAAATGTTGTATAACCTATATAGCTACGGTACCGATAAGGCTATGATTCGTCATCATTGGAGAATTATGAGACGCTTGAATTATAAAAAGGCATATTTATTCCGGTTGAAGAAATTGTGGCACAAGATAAAAGGAAAATAAGAGGCAAAGCATTATGGGAAGAACTGAGAAGAGCATTAAAAATATAGTATTCGGAATCGGGGCGCAATTGGTTACAACATTGCTGACCTTTATTTCCAGAACCGTAATGCTTAAGTTTTTGGGATTAGAGGTTATTTCATTAAACGGTCTGTTTTGGGAAGTGATTGAGGCGCTTTCTCTGGCAGAGCTCGGTATCGGCAGTGCAATCGTATATAATTTATATAAACCGCTTGCCGAGAAGGATACGGAAAAGGTATGTCAGCTGATGACCTTTTTTAAGAAGGCGTATCATCTGATAGCTGTAGCAGTGTTTACTCTGGGCTCTATTGTATGTATTTTTGTTCCGTATATTGTAAATGACATCGGTTATCCGGAGTCTTATATCCGGATGGTGTTTATGTTATTTGTAGTAAATATTTCCTGCTCTTATTTATTCAGTTATAAAATATCGTTACTGAATGCGGATCAGAACAGTTATTTGTATTCCTTTTACAGCTCTGTAATAAAAATTGTAACTGTTATGATAGAAGTTGCGATTATGATAATTACCGGACATTATATTGTTTATCTTGTCGGACGTATCATGCTTACATTGCTGTCAAATATGATACTTTCTAAGAAAATCGATGCAAGATACCCATATCTGAAGCCTGCAGTGCTGCCGAAAGAGGAGCGTCGCGGAATTTTTGATAATGTTAAAAATATATTTGTAAAGGAAGTTTCCGGGAAGATAACAAATTCGACGGATAATATTTTGATTTCCGCGATTATCAGTACGATTGTTGTGGGAAAGTATACCTTTTATTCTACGATTATCAGTGTGTTTAAACAGTTTACGTCTCATGTGGATACCGGTATAAGAGCCAGTATGGGGAATCTGTTTGTGAGTGAAAAAAAGGAGGACTGCGAACGGGTTCTATATCGGCTGACCTGGGGGTATTGTGTACTAGGGGTGTTTTGCGGTGTTTGCTTTTTTTCCGCATGTCAGTCTTTTATTTGCTGTTGGGTAGGAAAGGAATACCTGCTTGAGTGGCATGTTGTATTGATTCTTGCAATTAATCTGTTTCTGTTTATGTGCTCCAAGCCGATTTATGCGGCAATGCACGTGGCGGGATTGTTTGTAGAGGGGCGAAATATTTCGATTGTTGGTTCTGTGGTAAACCTGGTAGTATCTATTGTTTTTGCGCAGTTTACCGGTCTGTTCGGTATATTTTTCGGAACCTTTCTGACATATGTGATTCAGATTGTATTAAAAATACATTATGTTTATAAGTTAAAGTTTGAGATAAAGAGCGCAAGGTATTTTACTTTTATACTAAAGTTTTTGTTTTTGTTCGGTGTGTTGCTCTTGGTGTGTAACGGGGTCTGTTCCTTGATTGATACATCGATTTATCTTGTGGACTTTTTGGTAAAAGGGTTGCTTTCGGCGGCTATTTGTATTCTTGTACTTTGTTTGTGCTATTTCAAAAGTACGGAATTTGCATATTATAAAGCATTGGCACTAAGATATCTTAAGAAAGTAAGAAAATAAGAAAGAAACGGAAGGGACGTAAAATGGGAAATCTATTTAAGAAGATAATAGAATATATGATTCGACATTTACGCCTGAATTCCGTATGTGTAAAATTGATCGATAGATTGTGGAAGGACAGAGAACAGCAGTCCTGTTACGGCGCAAAAGAATTACTGCGGGGGGTTTATGAACCGGCAGATTTTTCGCGTGAAAAGCAGAAAAGAGAAGTTGAGCGCAAGTATAATCTCCAAATAATTATTCCGATGTATAACGTGCGTCATTATATAGGGAGATGTCTGGATTCTGTTTTGTGTCAGGAAACAAAATATTCCTATGTAGTATATGTGGTGGATGACGGTTCGACGGATGGGTCTGAGGAGCGGGTAAGGAACTCCTATGCGGATGACCGGGTTGTATTAATTACAAAAAGTAACGGAGGAACAGCTTCTGCACGAAACCTGGGCATGGAAAAGATAGTTGCGGATTATGTAATGTTTATTGATGCGGATGACATGCTGAAACAGGGGGCTGTGGAGTGTTTGTTGGATACGGCCTACCGGGAAGATGCGGATGTGGTAGAGGGAGGCTATGAGGTTTTCAGGAAAAAAGTAATTAAAAAAGTCACACATGAGGATGAGATTGTAGAGGCTCCCTGCGGGAAGCTTTGGGGATTTTCCTGGGGAAAGGTATTTCGGGGAGCTTTGTTTACGGATTTTTGGTTCCCGGAGAACTATTGGTATGAGGATACATTTATTTCCTATTTGTTCTATACCAAATGTAAGCGTGCGGTAACAATCAATGATATTGTGTATTTATACAGACATAATATGAGAGGTATGTCCCACATCCGGAAAAGGGAGAAGAAGCTTTTGGATGCATTTTGGATTATTAATCTGGTAATCGAAGAGATGTGTCGGCAAGGGGTTCCGTTTTCCCAGAATATATATGAACAGCTGCTTGTTAGTATTTCCACAAGCTCAAAACGAATTCTGTTTTTGGACCGGGACTTGAGAGAATGTGTGTTATCTGCGTATGCGGAGATATTACATACCCATTTTGAAGAGTATCGTACGGAAGCAGAGAATATGAAGGTGTTTGAGAAAGTGATTCGGAATAATGATTTCAGAAAGTATTGTTACATTGTGATTTGCTTGGAGAGTTTATAAAAATGAGAGAGGAAAAAACGGCATATATCAGTGTGTTAACGACACCGGAGTTTAAAGACGGAGTAAAAGTGACCTTTTTCAGTCTGCGTCGTTTTACAGACAGAGAGTTTATCGTGTTGGTTAACGAGACAATTTCGGAGGAGATAGTACAGGAGCTGGAGTCTCTGGGAATGAAGGTAAGGAGAGAGAGTAGCAAGGAATTCTCTCATTACAGTTTTTCCGAAGATATGAAGAAGGACCGTTGGTATCATACGTTGTTTAAACTGAAGATATTCGGGATGACGGAATATGACCGTCTTGTTTATTTAGACAGTGATATGTTTGTATGCGGTAATATTGACGAATTGTTTTCTAAAGCGGAGTTTTCTGCTGTGCCGGATAAACTCTTTTTCCCGAAGTACAGCAGGGGCGGAATCAATGCAGGGGTCATAAGTTTTCATCCGGAAGAGGCATTGGAGAAGGGGCTTATGGAGTGTATACCGAGGGTGTTGGAGAAGATGCGGATTTTCGGAGATCAGGATGTCATAAATGAGTACTTTGGCGAATGGGAAAAGGAGGAGGAAAAGCATTTGCCGGTAAAGTACAATGCTTGCTTTTATGAATTGGATTCCTATGGTGAGAAGAAGCCGCTGGTGGTACATTTTATTTTGGGGAGCAAGCCGTGGATGTGGAGTGCTACAGAAGTTTTTCTGAAACAGGTAAAATGGCTGTTGCAAGGGAAAAAGGAACAGGTAGTATATTTACGCCGATACAGAAGAGTACTTAAGAAGGTGAGGTAATCATGGTTTCTGTCATTGTGTCTGTCTATAATTTGGAGAGATATATTGAACGATGCGTGGAAAGTCTGAGAGAGCAGACATTTACCGATTATGAGATTGTATTGGTGGATGACGGTTCTACAGACGGCAGTGGGGCGATGTGTGATGAGTTTGCCCGAATGGATGCAAGAATTACGGTAATTCACCGGATAAACGGAGGACTTTCCGCTGCACGAAACACGGGACTGGATTATGCAAAAGGGGAGTATGTGCTGTTTGTGGACGGCGATGACTATGCGGAACCGGGGTATATCAAACGTCTTTATGAGGCGATGATTGCAACGGATGCCGATATTGTGCTTTGTAATTATTTTTACAGGGATGATGAAGGGGAACTTGTAAATAGGACAAATTATACCTATGTGGCAGAGTCGGGACCGTTTCATAACCTTCAGGCACTCTGTTTGTTTGAGGATCAGCAATACGGAACTTTTTTTGATGTGGTATGGAACAAGCTGTTTCGGAAGGCTTTGTTTGACGGAATACGTTTTCCGGAAGGGATTTCGTTAGTGGAAGATATCAGTATTATGCCGGAACTGTATTATCGTGCCGGTAGGATTTTTGTGATAGGAGATAAGTTATATAATTATATTTATAGGCAAAGTAGTTTGTCGAACGGGACCTATGAAAAGGAAGAAGATTACCGGTTGCGTAAACCTATGATGGAGGAGCGGCTGGAAAAATACATTGCGTGGGAGATAAAAGAGTTAATTTTGATGCATCTGATTCATCTGTATGCGTTGATTGCCAGACATACCGGAGGGGCAGATAAACGTCTCGGTGAGATACAAAAGGAGTATAGACAGTGGTATAGAAAAGGGAATTATAGAGGGCGTGTTCCGGCAAAGAGACGGATAAAGTTTTTTTTGGCTGCAATCAGTTTAAAGTTTTATTTCTATTTGGCAGGACAATAGTAAAATACCGGTTTTAGATGGAGGGATACAATGGAAAAAAAATATAGTGATGTACTGGAATTGGTAAGGGCCGGAATAACAGGAACGAATGCGAAATTAAGTGAGACGCCGGAATGGGATGAAATATGTTCATTGCTGATAAAAGGAAAAATGTTGACGGTAGTGTATCGTACAGTGGCAGCCTTGGGAGAAAATTACGGTTTGACAAAGGAAAGATTATTGGGGTGGCAAAAGGAGACCTTTGCGAAAGGTGTAAAACAGCTACAGATGGTAAACGAATTAAGAACGGTTTTGACGGAGGCGCAAAATCGAAAGATTCGTACAGTAGTGTTTAAAGGAATTACATTGGCGGCACTTTATCCGGAACCGTATACCCGGTTGTCCTGCGATGCGGATCTGCTTGTCAGGGCGAATCAGCGGGAAGAGATGGAACAGATGCTTGTCCGGATGGGATATGAGAAAATAGAGGCAGCATCAAAGGAACATGTGCCGGTATATATAATTAAGATGGGAAACAGACAGTTGAAACTGGAGATTCATGATTTGTTATGGGAGGACTATGAAGGGAAGCAGGCAGAAATCCTGCAAAATATGAGGCTGGATGCGGAGGAAACACTGATATGTCAGGATGTCTGCGGAATACAGGTGACAACATTGGGGTACAATGAGCATTTGATTTATCAGATGTTTCATATTGTAAAGCATTTCTTTTTTGAAGGAATTCCGCTGCGCTACTTTACGGATATTGCCTTGTATATTGATGCGTATGCGGACAAACTGGATTTTGTTAAAGTACGGAAGGAAATGGAGCGTTTGCATTACGGACAGTTTTTTGATTCTGTCATGAAGATATGTTATCAATGTCTGGGGATGAAGACAAATGTGTTGGGAAATCGACTGGACAAGGTCGAGCTGAGTGAACGTTTGTTAAAGGAAGTGCTGGAAATCGGGAAATTGAACAAATCGGTAAAGCAATGGGAGTCAATCAATTTCCTTTCACACTATTTTATGCGTACAAGCAAAACAAAATCAACGAATTTCCAACAGAGGAGAAAGCAGCTTCTGCCGTTGCCGTCGGAACTGAACGACCGTTTTTCTTACGCAAAGAAGTGTCCACTTCTTTTGCCGGTGGCTTGGGTTCATAGGGTCTTTTATATGATCGGTTATGCAAGGCACTGTAAAAGGAACGGAATGAAGACTACCGAAAGTCTGGAAAAAGCACAGTATCGTCTGGATTTAATGCGGGAGCTGGGTTTAACGGAAACGGACAAAGAAGTACAAGATTTATTAAGTAATGAGGATTAAATATGGTAATCATAGAATTTTGCGGGACTCCGGGATGCGGAAAAACGACTGTTTGTGACCGGATAGAAGAGGAACTGCAGCAGCAGGAAATTCGTGTACGGAATCTTCAAAAACGAGGGACCCCGACAACTTATACGGACCGATTGAAAGAGAAAATGGAACGCATTCGGTTTCGGAATTATTTCCCGAACAGACGATTAAAGAAGGCGCTGGAAGTATTAATGAATTATTATGATCGGGATAGTCTGATTCATTGGCCGGACCGGATTTTGGAATCCTTTTATCGTACAAAGAAGGCGGAGAAAGATGGAATTGAGATAGGTCTGTTTGATGAAGGATGTATGCAATTTATAACGTCGGTGTTCCATGAGAAGGAAATTCCGAAAGAGATTCAGAGTGTGGTTGATTCGATTTGCGAAGAATTGTATTGTGGGAGGGCTTTGTTCTTTGATTGCTATATTGATTTGACAGAAAACTACGAGCGATTGGAAAAAAGAGATAAACCGAAGGATCGCTTTTTGGCCGGTAGTCGTGAGGAAAATCTTGCATTGTTGAAGCTAAAGAGGGAACGTATCGATACGGTGCTTGGAATGCTGAACGGTTATACAATAATGCGGATTGAGGGAACAGACACAGAGCAGGCGGTAAATAGGATTTTGGAGGCAATCAAACAAAGATTGTAGCATTGACAGGCGGGAAGAGATATGGTAAATATAAAAGGTTTTTTAAAACATAATCATAACAAACGCATTACAATTACAGTATGGTTTTTGGCTGCATGGTATCGTTTTCGAATCCGGTTTATTCCTATGAAATATTTGCGAAAAAGTTTCGGAATTGAGGGTGAAGAGTCTCCGGAGGAAGGTACCAGAGAAGATTATCGCTATGCGAGAATGGTAGCAGAATATGTAAATCGATCCGCAAATAATACTCCGTGGGAAAGCAAATGCCTGGTGCGTGCGTTGACGGCACAGAAGCTATTGAAAAAAAAGGGGATACCGACAACCCTGTACCTTGGAGTAAAAAGGGAGGGCGAAAAAATGGTAGCCCATGCATGGATCCGAACAGGACAGTTGTATGTAACCGGCGGGAACGGAGCGGAATATGCAACTGTTGCAAAGTACAGGGCATAAATGCTTACAATGAAAGGCACCGGATACCGGTGCCTGACTTATTTTACATTATTTCATCATGTAGAGATTCGTCTAATGCTTTAATTACTTTTGCAGGATTCCCGACAGCAACGGAGTTGTCGGGAATGTCTTTTGTGACAACGGAACCTGCACCGACAATGACGTTGTTTCCTATATGTATATTTCCGATGACGGTACTGTTAGAAGCGATATATACGTTATTGCCGATGGTAGGGAAGTCTTTCCCGTTTCTGCCGATAACAACTCCCGGACCGATGCGTAAATTCTGACCGGCGGATTTTGGCATAATAACAGAAAAATTGTGAGAAATCAGCAAGCCGGGACCGATCTGGCCGTTGATTTCAATTGTCTTAAGTTCGGGAATCAACAGCATGCATATTTTTCGGAGTATTTTATGCCGGGTGAGGCGAAAATAGAAAACATTTCTAAATGCATGAATGGATAAGCAGTAATTGATCAAAGCCAGCGTGCTGTTATGCTTTTTGCTAAAGGAATCCCATTTTACGTAGCGAAGAACATCCGCGACAAGGTTGGCTTTGTTTTCTTTGTTATTTAAGATAAAGAGAATATCCGCCGGAAAGTATCGTAAAAAAGATAAAAAAGATTTCATAGGTATCCTTTCTAAACTGAGAAGTTTGAGCGTATTTTAGAATAATATACCATATTTGGGCTTTTGATTCAAGGATTTTGTTGTATAATACACGTAATAATAAATAGTAAGAATTTACTATATAAAAAAATGGAATTATGTGATAATATTTAGTTATACGAAACGGCAAACTTGTCTAAAGGCAAGGACGCAAAGCTGAGGGCCTAAGGTATTTTACTATGGCAGTCTGGTTACCGAAATGTTTTGGGAAATCGCTCATCTGCGCTTTTTGTCGTGGGTGAGTTTTTTTAATTTATAGGAAAAGCTCATTCGCAGAAGGATTTCTTAAAATATTTCTGACGAAAGGAGGAAATAAATGAGAGAAAGAACAGAGAAAAGGCTACTGAAAAAAGGTTGGTTGGCAGCATTGTTGATTGTTGCAATGGTAGCAATGTCGATGCCTGTACAAGCGGAAGCGGCAACTGTGGCACAAAGGGCGCAGGTCAAGCAAAGGATGATTGATATTTTCTATTCGGCAGATACTTCTAAGTATAGTATGCTGAAGTACAATTTAACAGTGGCCGAATTTAATGCGATCTACGATGAGTTAAAGGTTGAACATGAAAGAATGTTGGGGACATATGAGTTTTATACCGCTCTGAAGCCTTCGTCGTTAGGAAACAAGGTGTTTTCGATTCGGTTAAACACTACGGATACAGATGTACTGGAACGATATCAGAGGGTGAATCAAAATGCGGATGCCATTCTGGCCGGAATAGAACCGGAGATGGACGATTTGGATAAGGTTTTATATCTGCATGATTCGATTGTGGAATTGGTTACATATAGTAAAGGGGAGGTAGGAAATCAAAAGTATACGTTGGGAGGAGCGCTCGGAGACGGAAATGCGGTTTGTATGGGATATGCAAAGGCGCTGAATCTGTTGTTAAAGGAAGTAGGTTTTGAAACGGACTATGTGAGATGTGATGAACTAAGCCACGGTTGGAGCTACGTAAAATTGGATGGTCAATGGTATCATATCGATGCAACCTGGGACGATACCAGAAGCTCGGTAAAAGGACAGACCTCCAGAAAGTTTTTGCTGAGAAATGAAAACGAATTTACAAAGGAGGGCACAAACAGCCACGGTTCGGTATTGGAGCATACGGGAGGAAGCCCTGTGTCGAGTTCCAAGATATATAGAAAGTGGTTTGTACATGATATTATCGGGAAGATGGCATTCGAAGACGGAGTGTGGTATTTCGTGGACCCGGGTACAAAGGATATTGCGCGTGCAGATGCCGATGGTAACGGATATGAGACAGTGGTTCCGTATACGGGAGAAGCATTAGCGGTGGTAGATGCGGAAGATGGCATTCTGACGTATACGACGGGAGGAGAACAGAAGACGAAGGATTTGTATTGGGAAGAGGAAGTTCCCGAAGTGCCTGAAGTGCCGGAAGCTCCTGAAGAGCCGGAGATGTCGGAAACGCCTGAAGTGTCGGTACTGCCTGAATTGACAGACCCGGTTGATTTGGAACTTTTGGCCGGACTCAATGCGCTGTCTGAGGAACGGTTGGAAGAGTTGAAAGCGATATTGGATGACTTGGAGGCTGCGAGTTTGGCAGGAAAGATTTCGTGGAAGGAAGATTGGCCGGTTTATGATGCCATCTTTAGAGAATACGGTTTGAACGTTGATTTTGTCAGGACATTTGTAAGCAGATACGGAATGGATGAGGAAGATACGGTAGTGTTAATTGCAGATATATTATGTGACGGAAATCTCTTTGCATATGTATCGTCGAAATAAGCAATGCGGACATAATGTCTAAGTGATAACAGACTGGGAAGACAGAGCTGTAAAGTATATCCGGTAAGAGTCAATGCCGAAGGAAAGGGAATTTCTCGCTTTTCTTCGGCATTTTTATGGTTAGAAGCTTACTGTACCGGTAATAGAAAGGAAAAGGAGCTTCCCTTTCCTTCGGTGCTTTTGCAGGAAACGGTTCCGCCGTGTCGTTCTACGATGGCCTTTACAATGGCAAGGCCCAGGCCGCTTCCGGTAGAGGAATTCGGTGTGCGGGAGGAAGAGACGGTGTAGGTGCGGCCGAAGACATGTTCCACTGCATGTGCGGGGATGCCGTAGCCGGTGTCGATGACAGATACGGAGAGGTATCCGGAGTCTGTATCATGTCTTATTTTTAAGGTGATGTCTGCATCTTCGGGAGAGTATTTGGCAGCATTGTTAAAAAGATTGTCCAGTACCCGGATTATTTTTTGTACATCAATGGAAAGCGTGCAGGACAAGGTCTCCGGAAGGTCCAGGGTCATGTTCTTTTTGTCGAATTTGGTGTCGCAAATTGCGTCGTAAAAATAGGTTTCAAAAAATGGTGCGGCTTCGACCTTCTCGAAGTCTAAGGCTCTGGAGGCGTCTTCCACACAAAACAAAAAATACATATCCTGAATCAAATTTTCTAAGGTCATGGTACGCCGGTGAATGAGCTGTAACGAGGAGTCTAACTCTTCGTCAGATAAAGCCAGTCCGCTGGTTAAATAGTCGATGCTGCTACGGATGGCAGTAATCGGAGCACGCAAATCATGGGAAATGTTAGCTAACATCTCCCGTTTTTGTTCTTGCTCCCTTTGCAGTTGTTCATTGGCGGCATAGAGTTGAGCAGTAGTTTCCAGAAGTTGTTTTGATAATGCTTCTATGGATTGGCTTTCAATACCCGGTGAGGTAAATGTATTCTTCTTCATAAAATCTCCTTGTGAAAAATCTGTTTGGAAAATTTTTATTTTGAAATAAAACGGTAGCCCTTGGACCATACGGTCTCAATCATATTTTCCAAGGTATAATCTACGGTCATTTTTTTTCGTAAACGACTTACATTCACCATGACGGAACGACGATCTTCTTCGGAATAGACACCGAAGAGGGCAGTGCCCAATTCTTCGAAGGTGACATCCTGATTCGGATGTGTTGCTAGATAGAGAAGTACTTCGTATTCACGCTTGGCAAGACAAAGGTCTTCCCCTTTGTAGAGAGCCTTGTGGGCCAATTTATCAATGGTTAAGTCCCGAAAGGTAAGCGTGTTTGTGTCGGAGACCGGGATGGACTGAAGGGAGGCACGACGTAACAGAGCCTGAATACGGGCAGATAATTCTCTAAGACCGTAAGGCTTTACAAGATAGTCGTCCGCACCGGTCAGAAGACCGGTGATTTTATCGTCTTCCGAACTTCTTCCGGTAAGAAAAATAATCGGAGCAGAGGAAAAGGTACGAATTTTTTTGCAGACCTCAAATCCGTCCATTCCAGGCATCATTACATCCAAAACGATACAGGAAGGGTTCATTTTTTGGGCAAGGGAAATACCTTTTTGCGGTGTATCTGCAATCTGTACGGTAAAACCTTCTCCGGTCAAAAATTTGCGATTGATTTCCAATACATCGGTGTCATCGTCAATAAGAAGTAATTCGGCCATGGGAACCTCCTTTGTAGAGTTACGGTATTTTCTTGTTGTTACTGATATATTATAGCATATTTTTGTTTTATGGGATAGCGTTTGTTATTAATATTATACAAATTCGTATCGGGAAAGAAATATCGCTTGCATGTTATGAAATAGACTAGTATAATAAGAGTGGGTTTGTATGTAAAAATAACGATTTATATGTAAGTATGGATTTCGTTACGGAGGATAAAAGAGAAAATGGGTAAATTTACATTTAACGCTACCACGATTGAGGGATTATATGTGGTAGAGCCGACGGTGTTCGCCGACCAGCGGGGATATTTTTTGGAGACCTATAATAATGAGTTTGCACCGTATGTAAAGCATTTGGACGGTACAAGCTGCGATTACGTGCAGGACAATGAGAGCCGGTCCCAGAAGGGAGTGCTCCGCGGGTTACATATGCAGCTGACACAGCCTCAGGGAAAGCTGGTGCGTGTGATTCAGGGCGAAGTATATGATGTGGCGGTAGATGCCAGAAAAGACAGTCCGACCTACGGCCAATACTTTGGCGTGGTACTCTCCGGGGAGAATAAGAAGCAGCTTTTAATCCCGGAAGGCTTTTTGCATGGGTTTGCGGTGTTGTCCGAAACGGCGACCTTTGCCTATAAATGTACGAGATTGTATGCACCGGGAGATGAGTTCGGTGTTATGTGGAACGATAAAGATTTGAATATTCCGTGGCCGGTGGCAGAGGCGGAAGCGATACTGGCGGATAAAGATAAAAAGAACCATAACTTCAGTGAGTTGACTGAGGTACTGGGACGGTAAGGAGACAGACAGATGAAAGGAATTATTTTAGCAGGTGGGTCCGGTACGAGATTGTATCCGTTGACCATGGTGACTTCCAAGCAGTTGCTCCCGGTGTATGACAAGCCGATGATTTATTATCCGCTGTCAACGCTGATGCTGGCCGGAATCAAAGATATTCTGATTATTTCCACCCCACAGGATTTGCCGAATTTCGAGCGGCTTTTGGGAGACGGAAGCCGGTACGGAGTGTCTCTTTCCTATAAAGTGCAGCCGTCGCCGGACGGTCTTGCCCAGGCCTTCTTATTGGGAGAGGAGTTTATCGGAGACGAGCCTTGTGCCATGGTGCTGGGAGATAATATTTTTTACGGTAACGGTTTTCGCCGGCTTTTGCAGGAGGCGGTAACCAACGGAGAAAACGGAACGGCAACGATTTTCGGCTATTATGTCAACGACCCGGAGCGATTCGGTATTGTAGAGTTTGACGAGACAGGCAAGGTGATTTCCGTGGAGGAAAAGCCGAAGCAGCCAAAGTCCAATTATTGTATCACAGGTCTCTATTTCTACGATAAGCGTGTAGTAGAATATGCAAAGACTATCAAACCTTCCGCAAGGGGCGAGCTTGAAATTACGGATTTGAACCGGATTTATTTAGAGTGCGGGGATTTGAATGTAAAGCTTTTGGGACGCGGTTTTGCATGGCTGGATACCGGCACTATGGACAGCCTTTTAGAGGCTTCGGATTTTGTACAGATGATTCAGAAGCGTCAGGGAATTGAGATTTCTGCGCCGGAGGAAATTGCTTACCTGAACGGATGGATTTCCAAGGAGACCCTACTTTCCGCAGCGGCGGAATACGGAAAGTCTCCGTACGGAGAGCATTTACGACGTGTGGCGGAAGGCAAGATTCAGTATTAATGCACGGGAGTGTCCTTCGTACGAAGCATGGCTGAGTATGTGGCGCTACAGAAAAAATAACAAGGAGAGTATTCCATGAAGATTATAGTTACAGGCGGTGCCGGTTTTATCGGTTCCAATTTTATATTTCATATGTTAAAGAAGTATCCGGATTATCGTATTATTTGTCTGGACAAATTGACCTATGCAGGGAATCTTTCCACCTTGGAACCGGTGATGGGGAACCCGAATTTCCGGTTTGTAAAGGCGGATATCTGCGACAGAGAAGCAGTTTATAAGCTCTTTGAAGAGGAACAGCCGGATATGGTGGTAAACTTTGCGGCGGAGAGTCATGTAGACCGTTCCATCGAGAATCCGAGTGTGTTCTTAGAGACGAATATTATGGGTACTCAGGTGCTTATGGATGCCTGCAGAAAGTACGGTATAAAGAGATATCATCAGGTTTCCACCGATGAGGTGTACGGTGATTTGCCGTTAGACCGTCCGGACTTGTTCTTTACGGAGGAGACCCCGATTCACACAAGCTCTCCGTACAGCAGCTCCAAAGCGGCAGCGGATTTGCTGGTGCAGGCTTATTACAGAACCTACGGGCTGCCGGTGACCATCAGCCGTTGCAGTAACAACTACGGTCCGTATCATTTTCCGGAAAAGCTGATTCCGCTTATGATTGCCAATGCGCTTAATGATAAGCCCCTTCCGGTATACGGTGAAGGTATAAATGTTCGTGACTGGTTGTATGTGGAGGATCATTGCAAGGCAATTGATTTGATTATCCATAAGGGTAAAGTGGGCGAAGTATATAACATCGGTGGTCATAACGAGATGCGAAACATCGACATTGTTAAGCTTATTTGTAAGGAGTTGGGTAAGCCGGAAAGCCTGATTACGTATGTGACGGACCGTAAGGGACATGATATGCGATATGCCATTGATCCGACCAAGATTCATAATGAGCTTGGGTGGCTTCCGGAGACAAAGTTTGCGGACGGTATCGTAAAGACCATTCAGTGGTATCTGGATAACAAGGAGTGGTGGGAAACCATTATTTCCGGCGAGTATCAGAATTACTATGAAAAGATGTACGGGAACCGCTAGGTGTCGTTGAATTGTGAGCAAACGAAGCCGGTGAGCGGTTTTGATAGGAAGGATATGTAATGCGATTTTTTGTAACCGGTGTATCGGGCCAGTTGGGCTATGATGTGGTAAAGGAGCTTCTTTCCCGCGGTTATGCGGTAGTCGGAAGTGATATTGAGGAAAATGAGAAGAGTACGCTTTTATCGGATTCGGTAAAGGGTACGGCGTCTTATGCGTTTGCGGCGTTGGACATTACGGACGGTACGGCAACGGATGCGTTGTTACAGCGGATACAGCCGGATGTGGTGGTTCATTGTGCGGCTTGGACTGCAGTGGATGCGGCCGAGGATGAAGAAAATATTGAAAAGGTGAAAGAGGTTAATGTGACCGGCACGCGGAATATTGCCGTGGCATGTAAGGATCTTGACTGTAAGATGATTTATATCAGTACCGATTATGTGTTTAACGGGCAGGGCGAGACTCCATGGGAGGCGGATTGCACAGACTATGCACCGCTGAGTGTGTACGGACAGACAAAGCTTGAGGGCGAACTGGCGGTAAAGGAGCTTCTTTCGAAGTATTTTATCGTGCGTATTGCATGGGTGTTCGGTTTAAACGGCAATAACTTTATTAAGACCATGTTAAACATCGGGAAGAAGTACGATACGCTTCGTGTGGTGTCAGACCAGATCGGAACGCCGACTTATACGCCTGATTTGGCAAGACTTCTGGTTGATATGGCGGAAACGGAAAAGTACGGCTGTTACCATGCCACCAACGAGGGAGGATATATCAGCTGGTATGAGTTTGCCTGCGAGATATTTAAACAGGCGGGCTATGATACTAAGGTTACGCCGGTAACTACCGAAGAATACGGCCTTTCCAAGGCAAAACGGCCGTTTAACAGCAGGTTGGATAAGAGTAAGTTGACAGAGAAGGGGTTTCGGCCTTTGCCGGAGTGGAAGGATGCGCTCGGAAGGTATCTGAAGGAATGCAGATAAGGGAAAGTATGTGAAAAAGGAGTATTGTCTGCGATAAGCAGAAAATATATTATTTAACAGGAAGAGGAGAGGATATCATGGATAAGAATGCGGTAATTAAGATGAAAAAGCAGCTGGATGTAACAGACCTTGCCGGGGAAAAGGTGATGGTGGATTTTGAGTCCGGAAAGTATTTTCTCATTAAGGGTGTAGGAAATGATATTTGGGATATGCTCAAGGAAGAAACGACGCCGGCTCGTATCATTGAGTCTCTTTTGGTAGAGTATGATGTAACCCCTGAGGAGTGCGAATCTTCCGTAATGACATTTTTAGAGAAGATGAAGGACTATAAGTTTATTGAATAGGAATATAATATGGAAAAATATTTTTATATGATATACGGGAAACGGGTAAATTCCGATTTGTTTTTTCCGCAATTGGTTGTGATTCCTGAAATAGCCGAAGAAGATGCGGATATTGTTATTCGCAGAGGCGTTATTGACGGTAAGATAAAAGAATCGGAAGGGAAAAAGTATTGGGAGTTCGGAAACTCTTTTTCCTGGTTATGTAACAGTACCTGTTGGTTTACGGTAGAGAACGGAAAGGCCATTACTTATGAGTTAAAAGAAGGGGCAAATGAAATGTATTTGCGTAGTTATCTTCTTGGTTTCGGGCTGGCAATGCTTCATATGCAACGGGGCGAGATGGCAATTCATTGTTCCGCAATGGAAAAAGACGGGAAGGCAATATTGGTTGCGGGAAGCAGCGGCAGTGGGAAATCTACCACTACGGCGGCGCTTTTGGAGCAAGGCTTTTCTTTGATGGCGGATGATGTTGCTGTTGTAAAAGCGGAGGATGGCAAGGTGGTTTGTTATCCGGCATTTCCGTATCAGAAATTGTGCAGAGATGTTGTGGAAAAAGGCAATTATGACATGGACAAGCTGATTTACATTAATGAACAGAAGGATAAATTCCTGGTTCCGTATGAGGGTAGATTTGATTTGAGCGGGAAAGAAGTATGTGGATTCTTTTGTTTGGGAAGGTTAAAAACCGGTGAAAAGCTTTATACAGAAGAAATTGTCGGTATTGATAAATTGCGTGCATGTGTAAATAATCTTTTTTTGAGAAAATTTTTGGGAGAAGAGCGATATGCCCCTTCATTAGGTGCAAAGTGCTTAGAGATTGCTTCTAAAGTGAGAATGTATGCGGTTGCGAGACCAGAGGAAGCGGATACTTTAAAGGAACGGGTGGAGTACATAATAGAGCAATGGAAAAACAGTTAGAGAAATCGTGTTGTTAGTGTGAGATAAGTGAACAAAGGACATAAAAAATGGGAAAGATTAAACGATTATGGGAAGATAGGGAAAATCAATATAAATATGCCAAGTGGCTGATGCAGTATACGAAGCCGTATTTGGGACGCATTATTTTGATGATGGTGATTACCTTGGCAAGTTCAGTCATATCTTTGCTCGCAGTTAATTTGTCAAAGGATATTATTGACAGAGCTTCAGCCGGGAACCGGTTTATGAGTCTGGTTGTCGGATATCTTGTATTGACTTTGGTCTTACAGGTGTTAGGAATTATTTCTTCTCTGGTATCTACGGTATTGAATGAGAAGTTTTCCTTTGGTATACGAAAGCAGATATATGAGAAGATTATCAATTCTCACTGGATGGATGTGAAAAAGTATCATACAGGAGATTTGATGACGAGACTGACCAGTGACGCAGGAAATATCGCAGACGGAATTATTGGGACAATACCGCAGATTATTATTTTGGCAGCAGAGCTGGTTATGGTATTCTTTACCTTGTTCTATTATTCCAAACTTTTGGCGTGCTTTGCGCTTTTAGTGGCACCGGTGGCAGGCGTTGTATCCTGGTTGTTCGGACGGAGACTTAAGAAATTGCAGGTAAAGGTACAAGAGTCGGAAGCCTCGTATCGCTCCTTTTTGCAGGAGAGTCTTGCAAATCTATTGGTAGTAAAGGCTTTTGCCAACGAGGAGTATTCCGCAAAGCGTCTGACAGATCTTCGGGATGAACGGTTCAGATGGGTATTTAAAAAGGCCAAGATGGGTCTGGCGAGTTCCACGACCATATCGGTAGCATTTCAGCTTGGTTATTTGGTGGCTTTTGCTTACGGAGCAACGTTAATTGCAGCAAAAACGATTACTTACGGTACAATGTCTGTATTTTTGACCTTAGTAAACAGAGTGCAGTCTCCGATTTTAGGGCTGGCACATCAGGTACCGAAGGTAGTGTCTGTGCTGGCGTCCGCAGGGCGTGTAATGGATCTGCAGAACATTCCGCTGGAGGAAAAAGAAGAGATTACGATGCAGACCCAGAGTGTCGGTGTGGATATTAAGGAGTTGACCTTCGGTTACACCGAGGAGCTCGTATTGGAGAATGTATCGTTAAATGTAAAACCGGGTGAGTTTGTGGCGATTATCGGTGAGTCCGGTATCGGAAAAACGACACTGATTCGTTTGATTATGTCCTTTATGAGTAATATGCAGGGCGATGTGAATTTCTATAATACATACGGAGAAAGTATTCGTGCAAATGCAAGTACCCGAAACTTTATTGCCTATGTGCCGCAAGGAAATACGTTGTTCAGCGGTACGGTGCGGGAGAATATATTGATGGGCAATCTGGAGGCGACGGAGGAAGAGATTTACGCAGCATTAAAGCTTTCTGCCGGCTATGATTTTGTAATGGATTTGCCGGATGGTCTGGATACGGTGATCGGCGAACGAGGGCACGGTATTTCCGAAGGACAGGCACAACGTATTGCTATTGCCAGAGCGTTTGTAAGAAAGGCTCCGCTTTTGATTTTGGATGAAGCGACGTCCTCTCTGGATGAAGCAACGGAGTTGTCCGTACTGGAGGGCTTGCAGGCACTGACTCCGAAACCGACCTGTATTATCATTACCCACAGAAAGAGCATTTTGCAGTACTGTGACAGGGAGATAAAGATTGAGAATTCCAAGACGATAGAGTTGTAAATTAACAGCCGTTGCGAAGAATGCAGCGGCTGTTTGTTGTATTGTCCGCGCTTCTTGCATTACCGGGAGGGAGTGTGTTATACTAAGAAACGGAAAAAGGAGAGGAGGGAAGGCCTGTGGATAAGCAGTCAAAAAAATGTGGCATTGCGTGGATAAAAAACGTGGCAGCTGTTGTGTTCTGGATTTTGGTTTGGCAGTCGGTCGTAATGATTCTGGATAAAAAGAGCGGAAATGCCATGGGCGGAACCCTTTTGGTGGCATCTCCTTTCGAAACGGTAAAAACATTAGTGACGTTGGTGCAGTCGGCAGAGTTTTGGAGAGCGGTAGGATACTCTTTTGCAAAGATTGCGTCCGGCTTCTTTCTGGCAGTTGTCACCGGAGTGATTTGTGCGGTGTTTGCATCAGTCTCCGGTGTGGTGCGTGCGTTGTTAAATCCGGTGTTACGTCTTATTAAGGCGGTGCCGGTGGCTTCCTTTATTATTTTGGCATTGTTCTGGCTTTCATCGTCGAAGAATCTTTCGATATTGATATCGTTTTTGATGGTGCTTCCGGTGATTTACACCAATGTATTACAGGGAATTGAATCCACGGACAGGGAGCTTCTTGAGATGGCGTCTGTGTTCCGGTTGTCTGTGGGAAAACGGATTCGGTATATTTATATTCCGGCAGTTATGCCATATTTTGTGTCGGCCTGCTCCGTAGGGCTCGGATTTTGCTTTAAATCCGGTATTGCGGCGGAGATTATCGGCCTTCCGTCCGATTCCATCGGAGAGCGGCTGTATGAGGCAAAACTGTATCTTCTGACGGAGGAGTTGTTTGCCTGGACGGCGGTAATTGTACTGGTCAGTGTAGTGTTTGAAAAAGCGGTAATGCTTTTGGTAAAGACTTTGGCGCGAATCTTAGCGGGTGACGTGAAGACGGGCGATGCGGTGGGTAAGGATACAGTGGAGCCACAGGAAAATGAGGAAGCGGTAGAAGTGTATGTATCCGGCGCAGAGGCATCAGGAGAACCACAGGAAGCATTACAAGGAGTGGTTGAAAAGTTATCGGTAAATCCTACACCGGAAAGTTTCGGATTGTTTGGAGTAACAAAGCGCTTTGAAGATAAAACGGTATTGCAGGACTTTTCATTATCGGTGGAGCAGGGGAAAGCGGTGGCACTGATGGGGGCTTCCGGTTGCGGAAAAAGTACGGCGGGAAAGCTGATGTTAGGCTTACTTTCGGCAGATAAAGGAGAGGTGAGGCGCCCGACCCGGATAGGAGCGGTGTTTCAAGAGGACCGTTTGTGTAAGGAGTTTGATGCAGTGACCAATATTGCCATTGTGACCGGCGACAGGGAAGCGGCAGAAGCGGCTTTGGCGGAAGTTGGTCTGGCAGATATAAAAGGGAAGCCGGTAGCGATGTTGTCCGGCGGAATGAAGCGACGGGTGGCTATTGTGCGTGCGCTTTTGTCTGACGGTGAATTACTGGTATTGGATGAACCGTTTACTGGCTTGGATGCGGAGAATAAGCAACAGGTGGCAAAATATGTGAAAGATAAATTACGAGGCAGAAGTGTGCTTTTGATTACTCATAGCGAAAAGGAAGCTGTGGAGTTGGCGGACAGAGTGGTCCGGATGCCGCAGTAAGCAAAAACTGCAGGTGAGAGACCGGATATACGAGGGAAAAGATTCAGAGAAGGAAGCGGAGAGTTTGAAAGGTAGGGAAAACGAGGTGACAGGCATGAGGATCGAATTGCCGAAACAGGTAAAACAAATTATAGATACGTTACAGTCACAGGGATATGAGGCATACGCAGTAGGCGGATGTGTCCGTGATGCAATGCTGGGAAGAGAGCCGCAGGATTGGGATATTACGACATCGGCCCTTCCGAAGCAAGTGAAGGCGTTATTCCGCCGGACCATTGATACCGGCATTCAGCACGGAACGGTGACCGTATTGTTAGATAAGGAAGGATTTGAGGTAACCACCTACCGGGTGGACGGAAAATACGAGGATGGAAGACACCCGACAGAAGTGTCTTTTACTGCCAGCCTTTCCGAGGATTTGAAAAGGCGTGATTTTACAATTAATGCAATGGCATATAATGAAACCGAGGGACTGGTGGATTTGTTCCACGGTGCCGAGGATCTGGAACAGGGCGTGATTCGTTGTGTCGGCGTGGCAAAGGAGCGGTTTTCCGAGGATGCACTGCGTATTTTGCGAGCCTTTCGATTTTCGGCACAGCTTGATTTTACGATAGAAGATGAGACGCTTACGGCGGCGCGGGAGCTGGCGGACACGCTTCGTAAAATCAGTGCGGAGCGGATCTATGCGGAGCTTACGAAGCTTTTGGTATCGGATCATCCGGAACGGCTTTTGACGGCTTATGAGTGCGGTGTGACAAAGGTAATTTTGCCGGAATTTGACCGGATGTGTGAGACGGAACAAAACCATCCGGCGCATTATACCGATGTGGGACGCCACAGTCTGGACACGGCATGTTTTACAAGAAGAGATACGGAGTATGGGGATGACAGTGGTTTCACTGCAGAAGAGTTCCGTTATCTGCGTCTGGCGGCGTTGCTCCATGATGTGGGAAAGCCGGGGTGCCGCACTACGGATGATGAAGGAGTCGACCATTTCCGTGGGCATGCGGAGGCGGGAGCTGATGCGGTAAAGAAAATATTGCGTCGCTTGAAATCGGATAATGCCACGATAGATACGGTATCCCGGTTGGTTCGGTGGCACACCTATCCTTTTGTGGCGGAAGAACGCCCTCTTCGTCGTGCAATGCATAAAATCGGAGGAGACTTGTTTCCGTTGTTGTTTGAACTTCGCAAGGCGGACCTGAAGGCTCATGCGGAACCGTACCGGACCGAGGGCCCGGAAACACTTCACATGGTATGGAATGTTTATTTGGGAATCAAACAACGGGAGGAATGTACGTCGTTAAAGGATTTGGCGGTAAATGGCAGTGATTTGATTGCGGCAGGCTTTGCACCGGGAAAAGAATTGGGCGAGATACTGAATCAATTATTGTTATTGGTAATAGAAGAACCGCAAAAAAACACAAAAGACATGCTTTTGAAACAATCCGAACTGTATAAAAAGTAGAACTTTGTCAGAAATTAAACAAATCGGTTGACTTATGGAGGTATAAAGTAGTATAATTGTTACGTTTAGGACTAAGGTCCTAGTGCGCGATGCGCATGCAACTAAAGGATGGAAATGACTGAAATGGCAAACCGGTGGAAACGCCGGGACGCAAAACCATGGAGCTAAGGTCATTTGACTACGCTAGCCGGTTACCAAACATTTCGTTTTCAAAATTTTTCACATGAAAAGGAGAACGAAGTGATGGAACAGAACAATCAGACAATCTTACCGGAATTGACAGACCCGATAGACATTAAGTTGTTGGAGGGGCTCAATCAACTTGACCAGGATGCATTTGACAGGCTTAAGTCAGATGTAGTGAATATGGTAGAATCAAGTAAAAACGGCAACCTCGTATGGAATGACGATTGGAAGACTTATAGGGACATATTTGAAATACAATATGGTTTAGATATTGATTATGTGTCTGATTTTGTGAGCCAATTTAGAATGACAGAAAAGGATGCAGTAATTTTGGTTGCAGATATATTAGGTGATGGTAATTTATTTGCCTATGTAACACCTAGACCTGTGCCGACCGCAACGCCGGCACCTACGGCAACGCCGACCCCGGAACCTACGGCAACGCCGATACCGACGCCGACAGCAACGCCTGTACCGACGGCAACCGCGACGCCTGTACCGACGGCAACCGCGACGCCTGTACCGACGGCGGCACCGATTCCTACGCCGACCGCAACACCGGTACCTACGCCGACGGCAACCCCGGTACCTACACCGACAGCAACGCCGATACCGACGCCGACCGCAACGCCTGTACCGACGGCAACCGCGACGCCTGTACCGACGGCAACCGCGACGCCAAGTCGGATCGTAGCCATGTCGTTCTGTGAGCCAAGGAGTTGGCTAAGACATTTGTCTTCCTAAGACCGCTTGGCCCCCGACTTGCAACGCCGATACCGACGCCGACCGCAACGCCTGTACCGACGGCAACCGCGACGCCTGTACCGACGGCAACCGCGACGCCAAGTCGGATCGTAGCCAT
>JAZOCC010000021.1:0-390267 GCA_045596385.1 Lachnospiraceae bacterium | reverse complement strand
TGTTTCTTTTTCCTTCTGTCATTTGTACTTTGTGTACCGGTTTCTTTTCTCTTGCCATAATAAAAGGCCTCCTATGATTTTTATTTTATCATAGAAGACCTCTCATGTCTTTATTTACAGAAAAACTTTCACAGGCTCGATTTTGCATTTACCTATTAATTTCGCATCAAAAAAACTTAGAACATCCGGAACAATCCGATGACCTTGCCCAAGATCTCCACTTCATTCACGATAATCGGATCCATGGTGTCGTTTTCCGGCTGGAGACGATAGTACCCATCCTCCTTATAAAAGGTCTTCACCGTAACGGAATCCTCGATGAGAGCCACAACAAAATCACCGTTCTTTGCGTAATTCTGCTTCTTAATCAGAATCTGATCACCGTTAAAGATGCCGGCATTAATCATGCTGTCACCTTTTACATGAAGCATAAAAGTCTCCGCATTCGGCAAATAATCCGTCGGAATAGGGAAGTAGGACTCAACGTTTTCCACAGCCAAAATCGGCTGACCCGCAGTCACGGTACCTACTACCGGAATATAAGCCATCTCACGGCGAGTAATATTGAAATTATCGTCTACAATCTCAATAGCACGCGGCTTCGCCGGGTCACGACGGATGTAACCGTTCTTCTCCAGGCTTTCCAGATGTGCATGCACGGAAGAGGTGGACTTTAACTTCACAGCCTCACAAATCTCGCGCACTGCCGGCGGATATCCCTTATTTAAAATACGTTCTTTCATAAAGTCTAAGATTTCCTGCTGCTTTGCAGTGATTTTACCATAACCCATAGACGTTACCTCCTTCTATCATAAAACAAACTTTTGTTTCCTTGTACCAAGTATAACACATCAAACACCTGTTTGTCAAACTTTTGTTCGAATTTTTTTCAAAAACCTATTGACAAACAATTGTTCGCATGTTATATTATAAACAGATGTTCGGGAATGTTTGTTCTGTTTTTAGGAGGTATGAGTATGGATAGAGTAGTAAATCACGAGATTGTAAACGAGTATCGTTCTTACCGGCAGATTGCCGAGGCCCGTCGCAGCATGAAGCGTAAAGCTGTTTTACAGAAGGTTGCCATTACTGTGCTTAGCATTGCAGTCATTGTTCTTGCCATTTTACTGTTTGCGCCGTCTGCGCAGGCCGAGGCAGAGAGTACCGTTTCTTATGAAAAGCGTATTGTTTCCGTACGTGTTACGGAGAACGACTCCCTTTGGAAGATTGCGGAGCGCTTTTATTGTGAGGAGAAGGAGAGTATCCCCGAGTTTGTCCGTTCCATCAAAGAGACGAATCATTTAGAGAGTGACACGATTTATCCGGATACCTATTTGGTTATCCAGTATTACGTAAAGAAGACGCTGTCTTAGTCCATTCGGACAAGTCAACGTCTCATACCTACTCTCTATCCTTTATTTTCTTCTCGAACCGGTTTCCGACTTTTTCCAGGCCGGTAATGTACCGTCGGTAATCGCATGGAACAGACGCTCCTTGGAGCCTTTGTATTCCTCGTTTAAGCGTTTTACCAAGTCCTTAGTATCGGCCCGTTTGGTTAATCCGTCCGCCGGACACGGGTTCTTCTTCACCGGGAGATTGTACTTATGCTGAAAACCTATGATATCTGCCTCTTCCACATAGATTAACGGGCGTATCAGCGTAATGTCCGAGCGGTCGAGATAAGTCACGGGAGAGAAGCAGTTGTATCTTCCTTCATATAATAGGGACATCAGCATCGTCTCTATGACATCGTCCTTATGGTGTGCATAGGCTGATTTATTACAGCCAAGCTCTTTTGCCTTATCGTTAAAGGCGCCCTTCCGGAGCTTCGCACACAAAGAGCAGGGATTGCTTTCTTCCCTTACTTGAAAAACCACTTCCCCGATTTCTGTCTTCTGGACATAATACGGCACCTGTAGTTCCTCGCACAGCGCTCTGATTTCCGTCAAGTCAAAGCCTTCAAATCCCAAATCCACGGTGATTGCACATAATTCAAAAGGATTCGGATAAAAGCGTCGCAGTCCCGCCAGAGCATACAGCAAGGCGAGAGAGTCCTTGCCTCCCGAGATTCCGATTGCGATTTTATCTCCCGGCTGAATCATCTGATAATCATCCACCGCTTTTCTGGTGTAGCTGAGAAGTTGCTGCAATTTCATATCTTATTCCTTTCCAATCTTTTCCGCAGATTCTAAGATATAGTACTTTTGGCATATCAACTATACCATATCATGCGTTTTTTGACAAGTTTTTTCTTTTCAAGGGACGTTTTGACACACTTATAACACTTTTCTTTTTTACAATGAATCCGTACGAGTAAACTTATAGGATTCTTAGGAAAGGTGGTTAACATTTTTCTATGAATAAAACAAAAGATAGTATCCATTATAAAAAAATACTGAACTGTATTCTGGGCGTTATTTGTATGGTTCCCCTTTTTTTCTTCGGAATGATGCAGTCCCCGGCGTATTCTGCAAAGGCTGCGGGTGTATCCGTATATAACCATGTTACCGGCGATACCTTTCAATATACCGGCCAATCTGTCCGTTATGAAGTAGACGGCAATCTGCTTTCTGAAGCCCATTCCGGTCTTATTTTATCGAACGGTGCAGCAGTAGGGCCTTTTCAAGAGGTTTTTGCAAATACTCTGGGAGCAACCTGTGATTATGTTGACGGAAGGAACAGTTTTACCGTTTCCTACGGACCACATACAATTAAAATGTCTCTCGGTTTTAAAGAAGCTACGGTAAACGGCACAAAATGCTATATGAATAATGCGCCGTTTGTATATTCCTTTAACAGCTCCTCTGAAAAATATTTATATGTCCCGACACGTTTTGTGGCGGAGACCTTCGGATTTGATTATACCTGGAATGAGACGACGTCCACCGCATCCATCCGCCGTGCAACCTTTCTTTACGATGGTTCCGAACGGATTCGGTACAGTGGAAGTTCACCAATCTTTTTATTAAACAAGAAGCAGGTCACTTCCTCCGTATTTCCCGGCTACATTTTAGACGACACTGTCTTATTTTCGGCAGAACAATACATACAAAATACCGGGATTGCTTCCTTTGCTTATGCAGAGGGGAGCGGTTTGATCCTTTTAAAAAACGGTGACCGGATGGTTCGGATGGTTCTTGACAGTCCTGTTGCCTATATCGGCGAGGATGCTTATCTTTTGCCGGCCGTTCCACGTTTGATTACGCCTCCGGATTCTACAAAGGCAAACGTTTATGTTCCTGCGGAATTTGTACTCGAAGCTTTAGGATACACCGTAGATTATAATGCCTCTGCCGGGACATTTTCCGTCTCGGGCGCTGTCACGGGAGTCGGAAACGGAGATGCTACCGTCCCGGATTCTGAAGGAGTTCTGCTTCCGGATACCGCATCCTACGGAACATGCTTATTTTCTTATGATACCCATAACCAGATTCTTGACTACTTTTCACTACAGGGGAATCCGGTCCCGGGCGCTGTTTCCGCATATTCCTGTCTAAATTCCGACGCACTGTATTTAAAGGGAGTGGATAGCAGCAAATTAATAATCACCGATAAAGCAGATGTAATCGAATTGGTTCTGTCCGGATATCACAATCCTTACAAAGGAAAAATGAATTATGATCCGGATGCCGCTTTTTTAAATTATTTATATATCAACGGCACGGACAGTATTAAGATTATCATTATAAAAACCAAAGAATTGCATTATTATACCTATTCTGCGCCGGATGGATGTGTCGTACATTTTACGGACAGTAACGGAATGTATGAGGACCGTTTGGAATTTGTTACCGGTGATGATATCACCGACTCGGATTCTGGTTCTACCGATATTTTCGAAGGAGAGGATTTATCAAGCCATCTTCCGGAAGCAGTCTTCACTCGCGACCGTTTTGTAATCCGTTTGCCTAAAAACATTGCACCGTCAGCAGTTACCGATGCGGATGAATATGCAAAAAACCGCTTTACCATATCCATACCGGGCAACCATATGAGCTTTTTGTCGGAACAGGACTATTATAATCCGGTAGACACCTTAAGAAATGTTCAGTTCGGTTATAAGGCTGCAAACGATACAACGGTAATTACGTTTAATACCACAAAAATACAGGGCTACAACTATACGGTAGCTGACGGTTTCCTTGCCGTGAAAATTGCGAATCCACGTGAGATTTATGACAAAATAATCGTATTAGATGCCGGCCACGGCGGTATTGATCCTGGAACCTCCCGTGGTAGTGTTCTCGAGAAAAACGTGAATTTCAATGTGGTTAATGTCTATGCTCCGGAATATTTCAAAAATTCCGATATTAAAGTGTATTATACCCGTACCACAGATACAAAAATCGCACTCCAGACACGGGCCGATTTCGCAGCAGCCGTAGGCGCCGATTTATTTGTCAGCTTCCATGTCAATGCACATTCAAATACCGCAGTAAATGGTACCGGAGTATATTATTCAAAATCAAATAACAGCGTTACGGCTTCCGGTCTCAGCAGTTCGATTTTAGCCAAGGAAATCGCAGGACGATTATCCTCGGCCTGGGGTACCAAAAACAACGGCATACTGGCCGACAAATTCGTTGTCATACATAACAATTCCGTTCCGGCTGTTTTAGTCGAGTGCGGCTTTATTACCAATAACAAGGATTTTGATAAAATCAAGGATACCGCTTATCAGAAAAAAGCCGCAAAAGCTTTGTATGATGCCGTTTCTTCGATTTTTGATAAATATCCGGCTATTCGTTAGCCGAGAACGTATAACAAGATAGGAGAGATTATTATGAAAATTGCGAGTCGCATCAAATGGGTGCTGTTAGCTGCCATTGTTGCAATACTGGGATTTGTTTTGCCAAAACATACTCCGGTGAATGCTTCCGCATTACAGCTTACCGCAACCTATGACAAAACAACGCCAAGTAACAATCTGGAGGTCAAACTGTCCGTACAAAGTTCTTCCGAACTGTCCATGCTGAAATATACCGACAAACGGATTTCCAGCAGCAGACACTTCACAAAATATGAACAGAACGGAATCAAAATTGAGAAAAACAAAGCGGGAGAGTATTCTTTCTTCATTACCGAGAACGGTCATTATTCCGTATTTGCCATGAACAAAAAAGGTGAAGAAGCTTTGATTTCCTTTAAAATCGATACCATTGACACCGTTGCCCCTGAGCTTACCGTGTCTTCTAAAAAGAGCGGAAATAATTACTCCGTAACATTTTCCGGAAAAGACAATACTTCTCACGAAGTTTTCTTGCGATATGTAGAAGGTTCCTTTGCTTCCGTTAATGATGACATCTGGACAAATGCAAAAAGCTATACAGATACGGTTACTCTTTCTTTGAAAGAGGGAAAATACACCTTTGCTGCTACCGATGTTGCCGGAAATACCACCGTCACAATTCGCCGTTTTGGAGAATCTAACGATACGGAAGATGAATTTCGTGCGGTATGGATTTCTTATTTGGAGTTCAAATCCACCGGCTACACAGAAAAAGAGTTCCGCAAGCATATTGAGACCATGTTTAACGAAGTATGCGAGCGTAATATGAACGCAGTGGTTGTACATGTTCGTCCGTTCGGTGATGCCATGTATGAGTCCGACTATTTTCCGTGGTCACGTTACGTTTCCGGTAAACAAGGCAAGGATCCTGGTTTTGACCCGCTTGAAATCATGGTAGAAGAGGCTCATGCCAGAGGTTTGGAATTCCATGCCTGGTTAAATCCTTACCGTGTAACTTCCGGTTCCACCGATGTAAAAACGTTAAGTTCGGATAATCCGGCAAGAAAATACCGTACCGACAATTCAAAAAAGAATGACAGAAATGTGCTTACATACAGCGGCAATTTGTATTATAATCCGTCGGTTAAGCAGGTGCAAACCCTGATAACCAACGGAATCAAGGAAATTGTAAGAAATTACGATGTTGACGGTATTCACTTTGATGATTATTTCTATCCATCGCTTGGTAAAAATTTCACAAGCAATTTTGATGCACCGGAATACAAGGATTACAAAGAAAAGCAGATTGCCCGTAAAAAGGACTATTTATCTATTGCGGACTGGAGACGTGAAAATGTAAATACCTTAGTGAAAAACGTTTATTCCTCCATCAAAAAGATTAATCCGGATGTCGTATTCGGAATCAGTCCGGGAGGCTTTATGGATGCATTAAAGGCCGATGATAAATATTATGTGGATTTCGAAACCTGGCTGGGACATGACGGCTATATTGATTATTTGTGTCCACAGCTGTATTGGAGTAATGATCACAGTACTTATCCGTACAACGATATTTTAGACCGTTTCCTTGCGGTTCCGAAGAATCCGGACATTAAGTTCTACGTTGGCATCGCTGCTTATAAGGCCGGCCTTAAAACAGAAGGAAACGATTGGAAAAACAGCGCCTATGTATTACGTAATATGATTCGTTACGCAAGAAACACAGAAAACGTAGATGGATTTATTTTATACAGCTATAGATATTTAATCTCAAAAGAAAATCATAAAGCAATCGTCAATATGTTTAAGGAACTGAATAAATAGACCATACGATACGGTCTGGTTGCAGCATACGGAATCCTTAAAATACCGGGCAATCAATCAGGCCGTATCAATAAAAACTACTCTTTCTGCTGAAATACGCGGCGTAAATTTCGTTAAACTATGGTTTAGCGCAATTTTATGTGTTGAGCTTTTACTTCTCTTCATCCGGTAACTAACCGCAAAAATTCAACCCAACATACGTTACACGTTATATACGGTTTTTGGAGGCTTGTATGGAACAACGTACCTATCACGAACAAACTACAATTCAAAATACTAAGCGTCTTCGCGAACTTATTTCGGATTTGCCGTCATACGTTGCGACTTTTTTTCGTGGCATCGAACCGGTCACTGCATCTCGTACACGAATTGCTTATGCCTTTGATTTGCACGTTTTTTTTGAGTACATTTCCGCAACCAATCCTTTATATCAAGGAAAACCGTTAAAAGATATTGATTTTCAATTACTTACGCAGTTAACACCAATGGATATTGAAGAATATTTAGAATATTTGAAGCTATATACTAACAAAGAAGGCAAAGAAATTACAAATAACGAACGTGGAATCAAGCGTAAGCTTTCTTCGCTTCGTACGTTTTACCGGTATTTTCACGCCAACCGCATGATTGATGAAAATCCTACGTTACAGGTAACCATGCCAAAAATTCACGAAAAAAACATTATACGTTTTGAACCGAATGAAGCTGCCGACTTTCTTGATCAGGTAGAAAGCGGCGCACGTCTTACAAAGCAACAACAAGTGCGCCACGAATCCAATAAATTACGCGATTTAGCCTTAACTACTTTGCTTTTAGGTACCGGTATCCGTGTATCGGAGTGTGTCGGAATCGATATCAAGGATATCGATTTCTCCAGTGATCGCATTAATATTGTCCGCAAGGGAGGATATGAATCCTTCGTTTACTTTGGTGACGAAGTTAGGGATGCATTGCTCTCCTATTTCGAGGAAAGAAAAAAGCTGGTCCCGAAAGAAGGTCATGAAAACGCATTCTTTTTATCCAATCGAATGCAACGTATCAGTGTTCGTAATGTGGAAGTTCTTGTGAAGAAATATGCGAGAGTCGTTACGACCGTAAAAAAGATTACACCACACAAATTGCGTAGCACTTACGGTACGGAGCTTTACAAAGAAACCGGTGACATATACCTGGTAGCCGATGTCCTCGGTCATAAGGATGTAAATACTACACGTAAGCACTACGCAGACATTGAGGAAGAAAGACGACGCAGTGCCAAAAATGCAGTGACACTACGAGAAAAAAAATAATGTAATTTACAATTTAAATAAGCCAAAGATATTATTATCCTGCTTAATCAAGCGGTTACATCTTATAATCACTGATGATACGCTCCAGCTCCATCACATCGGTCGGAGTCAGCAACTGATTTTTCAAATACTCTACCAGAAAATTATTCAACGAACCGTTATATACCTTGTCCAACAGTGCCTTTGTCTCAATATTCTGTACTGTCCGCTTGGAAATCAAGGCCTTACAAATGAATCCCGGATCTTCTCTCTTAACCGCTCCCTTCTCAATCAAGCGGTTAATCACGGTATACGTCGTATTCTTTTCCCAACCGACATATTCCTTGATAATCTTAGAAATATCCTTTGCAGCCAATACTTTGTTGGACCAAAGTAATTCCATAATATTTAATTCACCTTCATGTAACCGAATATCGCCCATGAGATTCAACCCCTTTACACCTAATTCTACACCTGTAAAATCTCCCATTCGAGACAACAAGCATCCGTATACCTTATTCCGAATGACGGTGTAGTTCAATTCTACCACATTAGAATCTAAAATGCAAGCATCTATTGAATTATTTGTCAAAAAAGGACGAGTCTTCTATTTTATACAAAAAACAGCATAGTACGGAATTTGATACATTACAGATGTAGAATAGAAATTTTCAAATCCGAATCGATAATATTCTTCTCCTGTTTTCCCGTTAGCCGACTGGTAAGATGCAATACTCTTCGCTTTCCCATTCGTTGATATTCTAAGTTCTACTGCTGTCTCCTTCTCTTTTCCCAAAATTATGAAATCCACTTTTGCCTGCGCATCCGACTCCCAAAAGCACAATGATGTTTTTTCATTCATCGCCAGTGTCTGCATTACGTAATTTTCTAAAACAGCCTTCTTTATTTCCTCTGATTCCGTACCGTAAAACTCGGATGACAACATTCCTACGTCCGGTAAATACAACTTAAAATGCGAATCTTTCTTCTGTTCATTCAGGCGTAATACCATTCCGCTTCGAACCAATGCCTCAATGCTGTCTTTATATAAAGCATACGTTACACCCTTTCGAATCAAATTGAAACGAAACTTCTTATTCTCTTTTTTTAACTGCTCAGGTAACACCTGAAGTACCTGAACACTTTTTCCTGCCGTTTTTTCATCATAGGTACTTTCCAAAACGGACTGCATTCGGCATTTTACCGTACGATGCACTTCCGCCACATTGTATACCGACTTTGAAGAAATATACTCGTTTACTGCAGCCGGCATTCCTCCAACAATCAAATATTCTTCAAAAAGAGCCAGAAGTTCCTGATGAACGATATCCGGCACCGGTTTCATATTTTGAAAATGCCCTTGAATGATATCAATATACCAGTCACTTCCAACGGCAGATAAAAACTCATCAAACCCCAGCGGGTAAAGCCGACAATTGCAAAACTGCGACACCTCTCCCTGCAATGTAGTGTCGTTATCAATGCCCGGTAAGATACCGGAAATTGCAATCAAAGGAACGTTCACGCCCTCAGCCAGTGCATTCCAAAGAACCGGGCAAAAAGAGATTTCATCAAAAATAACAATCAACTCTGCCAAATAACGTTCATCCAACTGAAAATACGCTGCAATCACCTCGGAAACCGATGCCCCCGCTCCTATCTTCTCTTCAAAAAAATGCTTTGCACCTGCATTCAGCTCAAAGTTCACATACAAGTACTGCGGATAATATGCCGTTGCAAATTCCATGGCAAGATATGTCTTTCCGGTCCCTTTTGTTCCATGCAATAAAAACGGAACCGTAGTTCCGCTTTCTTTCCATTCTATTAATTTTGTTACGGCATTGCGTTTCATCTGTCGTAAACTCCTTCCTAAAGTCAGTAGTTACCGGGTGTCCCCGGAAAGATGCGCTTTTCAAGTATCACGCCAAACAAAATATCAAAATTGATTCCGAAACTTTTGCATCAAATCACAAAAATACTCCGGAAGCACGGAAGAAAATTCCATATATTCTCCCGTGGTAGGATGTTGAAACCCAAGTACTCCCGCATGTAAGGTCTGACCGGTCAACTGAAACGGGTCCTTTTTCGGCCCATAAACCGTATCCCCCAGGAGCGGATGACCGAGACTGGTCATATGGACACGAATCTGGTGTGTACGTCCGGTTTCCAGTTCACAGACAATGTGGGAATACTTTGTACCAAACTGTTCTTTTACTTTATAATTGGTAGCCGCAAACTTCCCTCGCAAAGGATTTACCATCATCTTCATCCTTTCCTCCGGATTACGACTGATGAACGACTCAATGCGTCCCTCCGGTTCTTTAAACACACCGTAAACAAGTGCATCGTAACGTCGGGTAATCGTGTGCTCTTTAAACTGCTCCGCAAGATTCCGGTGAGCCACGTCATTTTTACAGGCAACAATAATGCCGGTGGTATCTTTATCGATACGATGTACGATTCCCGGACGCAAAATACCGTTAATCCCGGATAAAGACCCCTTACAATGATACAACAACCCGTTTACAAGTGTACCTGTATAATGCCCTGCCGCCGGATGTACCACCATTCCCTTCGGCTTATTCACAACAATGACGTCATCATCCTCATACACAATATCCAGCGGAATATCCTCCGCATCTACCTCCAGTCCCTCCGGAGCCGGAATCAGTACTTTTACCTCATCGCCTTCTTTTACAAAATCCTTACATCGTCCGGTGTTTCCGTTTATCCATGCACCACCGCTTTCTATCAGCTTTTGCACATAAGAGCGGGATACCTCCGGATGATTTACCGCAATACATTTGTCCAAACGTAACCCGGCATCGGATTCCGTTGCTATGAATTTGATTTCTTCCATTTAAAATCCTCATCCTTATAATAGAAAATCCACAATGCACACATCACAATTGCGCCACAGGTAACCCCAATATCCGCCACATTGAATACCGGAAAGTTAATTAAATCAAAGGAAATCATATCGGTTACCTTGCCCATCCAGATACGGTCAATGATATTACCGACACCACCCGCCACAATCATGGCAAGAGTAAGACGCATCGGTCGCATCTTCTTTTCCTTAGGAAGCCAGAAATAAAATCCAACAATGGCAAGCATCCCCACAATGGAAAATATCGTCAGCGCCAGGGTTTTCCCCTGAAAAATACCAAAGGAAGCTCCCGTATTATAAATCAATCGTAAGGAAAGTACATCCTTCCATATCACAATCGGTGCGCCCGGAAGTGCGGACCGTGCCCACCATTTTGTCAGCTGATCCACAACCAACACAACACCAAACAATACTATATGAAAAATACAATCACGAATAAAATCTTTACGTTCCATACGTCCACCTACTCTATCGATATCACTTATTATCACGACATTACTTCTTATTCCGAACTCCTCTATGCTTCCACAATTGCCTGAAAACCGGCCCAAAGCTCCTCATCCGTCACTTCCGGGTCAAGAAACGCCTCACCGATTCCTCTCAGTAATACAAACTTAATTTTGGCTCCATCCGCTTTTTTATCACGATGACATACAGCCAAAAGTTCTTCCTTATCCAAAGCAGAAACCTCTGTCATCATACCGAGTTCTAAAAGAATGGCTTTTATTTCATCTGCCTCCGCTCTTGTAAGAACACCCCGCAAAACAGAAATCTCCGCGGCAGCCACCATTCCCACGGATACACATTCTCCGTGAAGCAAAGAAAAATGATTTAATTTCTCCACTGCATGACCGATGGTATGACCGAAATTAAGCAGTGCACGTTCTCCCTTTTCTTTCGGATCACGTTCCACTACTCCTCTTTTTATACATAGACTCCGATAAATCATCTCACGAAGAACCTGTGGTTCCTTTGCTGAAATCTGTTTTGTGTTTTCTTTTAAAAACTCGTGATATTCCTTATCCAAAATAAAGCCATGCTTTACCACCTCTCCGAGACCTGCCAGAAACTCACGTTCCGGAAGCGTATGTAACGCAGAAATATTAATATACACTGCAGACGGCTGATAGAAAGCGCCCACCATGTTCTTATAAGCCTTATAATCCACTCCGGTCTTTCCGCCGATGGAAGAATCTACCATAGAAAGCAGACTGGTCGGCATCCCGATAAAACGAATACCGCGCAAATACGTGGCTGCCGCAAAGCCGGTTAAATCTCCGGTTACACCGCCACCAAGCGCCAAAAGTACGTCGTTCCTGTCAAAGGAATGCTCGATTAAAAACTCATATAAGTCGGCCACCGTGTCAAGATTCTTTGATGCTTCCCCTGCCGGAAATGTATAGGTAACGCAGAAAAAGCCTTCCTTTTCAAGAAGACCGCATACCGTACCGGCATACAACGGTGCCACATTAGAATCGCTGACTACGCATATCTTACGTCCCTCCATATGCAGGGTACGAACGACCGAAACCAGTCCGTCATAAGAATCATCTAATAGAATGGAATACAGCGGCGCATTATCTGCGCCGCGTACAATCAATTCATCCTTCATAAAACATTAGTCCTCGTCCAAATTAATAATTTCAATATCATCCTTTGAAAGAGAATCTAACGGGTTCTCCTTCATCGGTTCTCTGTGTTCGGAAAACAAGCCCACCGGTGAATCCACAGACTCCGGTACCGTATCAAACATAGAAAGCTGATCCAGATTTACGGTAAAGCTCTGACTATCCAAAAGCTCTGTCTGGGAATTTACCAGGCTCTTAAATTTTGCCTTATACATATCGTACTGACGAACCAGCTCAATGGTCTGCTTGCGAATCTGATCCAGTTCACGCTTTGCGTCCTCTAAAATAACATTAGCCTTAGATACCGCTTCCTGCTCGATTAACAGCGCATTCTTCATTGCGGTACCCTTGGTCTCTTCCGCAGTACGTTCTGCTAAAACCAACGCCTTTTGCAACGTCTTTTCGATTGTTTTATAATACTGAAGACCTTCATTTAATACGTTGATACGGTCATTCATTTCCATTCTCTCACGATACAGCGCCTCGTAGTTGTCAAGAAGTTCTTCCATAAAACCGTCAACATCCTTCTTGTCATACCCTAAACCGCCGGATTTAAATACCTTGTTTTGAATTTCAATCGGTGTAATCATACTTACTCCTTTCTCTATTGGTAACGTTCTAACGTAACCGAAATACGCCCTTTCTTTGTCAAACTGCCGATTTCCTTTAGTCTGGCCTTTCCGAGCCCCCGGAATGAAATCACATCCTGTTCCTTTACGGAAGCGGACGGGCTCATAACCTCCCGACCGTTAATAAACACCTTTCCGCCGGACACCGCCGTTGCCGCACTGCTTCTGGATACACCGAAGGCTGCAGCTGCAATAGAATCGATACGAATCGCAGATACGGTACGGGATATGGTCTGGAACTCCTTTTCAAACTCCGATTCCCGAGCCTCTGCCAGCTCACATACCACATTCGTATGACGTACCTGGGAAAGCTGTTCGGTCAAAAACACAGCAATACGTTCCGCGCAGAGCAGATACGCTTCCTTATCTTTTACAAAAATATCTCCGATTACGTCCCGGTCAAGCCCCAACCCCAAAACACTTCCCAATACATCACGATGAGAAAAATCTCCCGCAAACTTTACATGCTTCGGTCTGATACATAGACCGCAAATCGGAAACATTTCCGGTGTAATCTCTACATCCTCCGGAGCAATACAAAGTATCTGCCGCTCCGTATCCGGATGACCTCCGTAAAACATATAATTGGAGCCGGAAAGAACAGTTTTTGCCGTATCAATTTCACTTAAGGTCAAAAAATCCGTAAACTCCGTACGATAAGAAAACTCCGCACGTTTCCGAAGTTCCATAATTCTTTTTTTTAATAAAAGCTCGTCCATATCGCAGAATTACTGATTCAAAGTCGGAACTTCAAATCCGTTCTGTTCCACATAGGAAAGATAATCTCCGGAAATATCCACATTTTCAGGAGACACAATAAAAATCAAGCCTGAAATCTGATGAATCTTTCCGTTTAACGCATAGACAGCACCGGAAATAAAGTCCATAATACGCTGTGCCAGCGCCAAATCAATTCCCTCAAGGTTTACTACCGTAGCCCGCTCATCCACCAGCATATCACAAATATCCTGGGAATCGTCAAAACGGGTCGGCTTCATAATGCTGACCTCTAAGGTCCTGGAAGACGTTGCGGATGCGGAACGAAGCGGAACCACTCTGTTTGACGCCGGACGCTGTACGCGTTCCTTTTTGCTTTCAGCGTAATCATACTCAAACTTATCCTCTTCAAAGGACTTCTGCGGTTTTACGGTCTTTGTAGCAGCTACGGTCGCCACACGGGAAGCCTCTTTACGGAAGGACGGGGTCTCTTCTGTAGCCGCTTCCTGTACGGAACGTTCTGCCTTTTTTCTTTCTTTTCTGGAGGAAAGCTCCGAATCGAAATCGTCAAAATCATCAAAATCGTCCTCATCCGTTACATTCATTTTGTTCAGAATACGTTCTAAAAAGTTACCCATACTAATATCTCCTTTTATTCCTTTGGCAAATATACACGATGACCGAAAATACCGGTACCGACACGTACTAATGTGGCACCTTCCTCTACAGCAATTTCATAATCACCGGTCATCCCCATGGACAAGATGTCCATATATACATTATCAATGTTTTTGGAATTGATGTCAACCATTAATTGCTTCATTTTTCTAAAATAAACACGATTCTCTTCCGCAACTTCCGTATAAGGTGCGACAGTCATTAAGCCTCTGACTTTAATGTGCGAAAATTGTGCTACAGCCCGTACCATCTGCTCCAAAGCCTCCGGTGCAATTCCGTGTTTGGAATCCTCACCCGCAATATTGATTTCTAACAAAACCTCTGTCACCAAATCCTTTTTTGCGGACATTTCTTCGATTGCCTCTGCCAAATGCAAGGAATCCACGGAATGAATCAATGTAGTTTTTCCGATGACATATTTTAATTTATTTGTCTGTAAGGCACCGATCATATGCCAGCGAAGCGGCTCCCTAATCTCTGCCTGCTTATCTCTTAATTCCTGAGGTCTGTTTTCTCCGAAATCTACCATACCGCAAGCCATTGCTTCCCGGATAGCCTCAACGGGCATGGTTTTACTGACCGCAATCAACGTCACCTCCCGAGGATCTCTCCCCGCACGCTCGCAGGCTGCCGTAATCCTTGCGGATACCTCTGCTACTGCTCCCTGAACCGATGTTTTCTCCTGCATCCTAAGACTCTCCTTCAATTAATATAATATCCTTTGTAACTGCGGAAGCATCCAATACAATATGGTCATATACCGACAGTCCTCCTGCCTGATTGGCGCGTACCAATACATAATCTTCTACATCCGTCATACGTTCAATCCGCCGGAATACGGCATAGCCTTTATTCATATTATATACGCCCTCCATACTTGTTAGAAACGAATATAACATCGCCCTCTCCGGTTCCCCGGTCAGTCCCGCAGAATTAATGTACTGTCCGGAATCCATATCCTCTTCCGCCACATAATAATATCCGTTTTCAAAGAACAACGGATTGATTTTAAAGAAATCCGGCTTCACCTCACCCGATTCCGTATCATAACGCTCCATGCTGACACCGAGAGTATCCTCTCCGCCACCCTTCATTACAAAACGCTCCGGAATCTGATAAATATCCTTGGTTACAATCGCCGTTTCCGGTATTTTCAACCCTTCTCTGGCATCCAGATACACCGTTACGTCAAGAAAACGTTCACTGAGATAATCGGCCCCGTAACGGTCCATATCCACAGTCAGATACCCCCCGCCGCCGGCACGTAATTCCTCGTAGGACTTCTCATACAATCTGGAATCTCCCATAATGCGAAAGCTTACGGTGGTTCCCGATTTTTTTATTTGATCCATGCAATCCTCCGGCACCTGAATTACCAGCTGCCAGGACTCCTCCGGAATCAGCTTATATGCAAAACTGTCAATAGCGGAAATTCCGGTCTGTTTACTATATTCCGGTACAGTCCTCTTCTCCGGAGAAAATTCTTCACCGGTAATCATTTCCTTTGTATATCCGTCATAAAGATCGGAAAAATAGGAAACGACTCCGCTTTGAGAAGAATTCACGGTTAAAAATGAATTCACATCCGTATTCCGGTCAGCTAGTGTATCCAGCATAGAAACATCCCGATAGCGTAAATAATCCGACAAAAACTCCTCCCGAAGCTCATAGCACTCCGAAAATGCCGCATCGGAATAAGAAGAACAAAAGCTTCTGATGCTTCCCTTCAACCGGTTTAAATCATTTGTGGTCAGTGCGGAGTTGTTCTCGTTAAAATTCAAAATATCCTGCAGCTCCGAAGAATCATTCACAGAGTAAATCTTTGCATTCTTTGTTACTCGTGCGCCCTCTCTGTAATAATAATTCAGATATCCCGCATGCTCGGTACGATATACCGTCTCCGGACGTAAAATCATGGCAACCGCAGATACCTCACTTCCGGAGCTACCGGCTTGTACCTCATAAAGTGCAAGATGGGGCGTTGTAAAATACCGGTATATATTGATAACCAACAGAACAAGAACGCCGAAAGCTACCACTAATCCGATATTTACTTCTTTTCTTGTTCGAAATTTGATTATCTTCTCATCCTTTGCCATTTTCCGTTCCCCCTTCTTCCCATAATATCATCAAAAGCCCCGGCGCAATCTTTCATTGTGCCGGGCTTATCTTTTCCTGCTATTCGGAGACTGCCAGCTTCATCAGCTCCGTCATTTTTCCGTAAAGAACCTCGTAAGTCGGTGCATGGAATACCTCAGCGATGTAGGAAACACCCTCCTTGTCCTTGAAATAAAGGGTCAGACAACATCCCGCAGCATTTGTGGTTCCTGTCTTCCCACCGATAATTTCAATCTCCTCCGGAGCCTTGAACACACCCTCGAAATAAAGATTGGTACTGTTAAAAATCTTAGTTTTTGCATTTCCCTGGGCATCCACATAATTTACTTCATAGGATGGCGTGGAAATAATCGATAAAAACTTATTGTAATGAATCAATTCATTCATAATCAAATAGATGTCATAGGCAGTAGTATAATGATCCTTGTTATGTAAACCATGAGGATTCACAAAGTGGGTATCTACCGCACCAAGCTTTTCCGCCTCTTCATTCATCAGGTCCGCAAAGGCCTCTACGGATCCCGATACATGCTCTGCTATCGCAACTCCCGCATCGTTTCCGCTATAAATGAGAAGTGCAGCAAGCAAATCTCCCAGCATCACCGTATCACCTTCTTTGAATCCGCACAGCATAGCTCCGGAAATATTGATATGGGACGCATTATAGCTAAATGTCACACTTTCACTCAAATTGCAGTGCTTAAGCGCAACCAATGCAGTCAAAAGCTTCGTTGTACTGGCCGGATATACTTTATCCGTAACACCGTGTTCACTAAGCACCTTCCGGTCGGATAACCGGTACAAACCGTACACGTAATCCTCTCGCTCCGCAACCGCATCATCTGCCACCCCGGACGGAATACATACCTCCACCCCACGGCCGGTCAGATAATCTGCATTACGGTCGTTTCCTACATCGAAATATTCAAAAGAATTTGATCCGGTATATGCCAGCGGAACCTCCTCCGGTTTCACGGAAGCCCTTCCGCAGCCCGCACAAAAAAGAGCAAATAATAGCAACAGCGCAATTTGCTTACGTTTTAATTGTATCATTTGCTCACATCCTTTTCTACTTAACTTTTGTAAAGATTTCTCCAATCAAGGTCACCGCGGTCTAAACTTAATATCAGACTCTCTGCCGTTGCTACATTGGTAGCTAACGGAATGTTATGCGTATCACACAGCATAACCACATTGTTCACGTCCGGCTCATGGGACTTCGGTGTCAACGGATCTCTGAGGAAAATAACGAGGTCAATTTCATTATGCTCAATCTGGGACCCCATCTGCTGCTCACCGCCAAGCGGTCCCGCAAGATACTTATGAACGGAAAGGTTTGCCGCTTCCTCTATCAATCGGCCGGTCGTCCCTGTCGCATACAACGTATGCTTACTTAAAATGCCTTTGTAGGCAATGCAGAAATTCTGCATCAGTTTTTTCTTTGCATCATGTGCAATCAACCCAATATTCATAGTTCCCCCTTCCTTGGTATATCCGCAAAATCAAGATCTATCGACGTTCTCTCTTTTTTCTTCGATATACCGATGTTCAGTATAATTCCGATACCTATCATATTACACATTAACGAACTCAATCCGTAGCTCACAAACGGCAACGGAATACCGGTGTTCGGCAATAACATGGTAACAACACCGATATTAACAAACGCCTGGAAAATGTATGTGGTTCCGATTCCTACGGCCAGCAATCTTCCGAGATAATCCGGTGCTTTCTTTGCTACCAAAAAGCACTGGAACGAAATGAAAAAGATTGCAAGTACGATGGCACAGGAGCCTAAAAATCCGAACGCCTCAGCCATTCCCGCAAAAATAAAATCACTTTCGATAACCGGAATATTCTTTGAACCGAGGGTACCCTCTCCTGTGAAAAGCTTTCCGGTTAAGCCTCCCGAGGCAATAGTTGAAATGGAATACTCCTGCTGCCAGAGAGTATCCCCATAATTTTCCGGATGTAGCAGGGATAAAATACGTTCTTGCTGATCATCCGAAAGAAGTACCTGAAAGTCCTGCTGTACATACCAGAACAGTCCGATTGCTATAGGAATTGCCGTGGCGGCAATCGGTAGCAAAATCTTATACTTGATTCCCGATGCAAAAATCACAACCACAAGTGATACGCAAATAACGATTGTGGTAGACAAATCCGGCTGAAGAAATACCAATCCCACCGGAAGTGCCAGCATAATAACCGCCAGTAACAAAATCCACCCCTGTTTCATCCGGTCCATCAACCGGTCAAACAAAGTAGCCAGACAGATAACAAGCACTACCTTTGTAAGCTCGGATACCTGAAACTCAAATTTCGGATTATCTCCGTTCGGAATACCGATCCATCGGTTAACTCCGCCTCGCTTAATGTTAAAGTAATCCACATATTTTACTACAAATAACAGTACAAAATTAACGATATACATTAATCCTGCAAATTTACATACAAAATGATAATCGAACATGGACACGAATATCGCCAAAAAAACACCGCCGATCAGACCTTTAATTTGTCTCGGAACCATGTCGATTTCTTCTTCTCCCTGTACCTGACCCAGCACATAAATGCCGGCGGTACAGATGAGAATTATCAAAAGTAATATTAACCAGCGGTACTTTTTAAAATCATACCGTTCCCATAGTTTAAACATGAAACACCCTCTTAGTTTTTACCACGCATTTCCTTAATCGGAATATTTGCAAAAATGGCCGGTACCGTACCGTTGTCGGAATCCGACTGGGTCTGCTTAATCTGGATATCCAGACCCTGCATGTCGATTTCAATGTACTTGGAAATGACAGCAATAATATCATTCTTCATCTGCTCCATAACCTCCGGGGAACAGCCTGCACGGTCCGATACGAGCACCAGCTTCAAACGATCCTTTGCTACGGAACCGGACGTTTTATTCTTACTGAAAAAATCAAAGAAACTCATAATCTACCCTCCGTTAGTTTTTCTTGAAAAGACGACTGAACAATCCACCCTTGCCTGCCAAATCAAGGAACGGAACCTCTTCACCGTCGACACGCTTACAAATATTCATGTACGCCTTACCCGCCATGGTGTTGTTGCCTACAAGCGGAGCACCCTGGTTAGTGGAAATAACGATATTCTCGTCATCCGGTACCACACCAATTAACGGAATCGCCAGAATCTCAACAACGTCCTCACTGGACATCATATCGCCGCGCTTTACCATATCCATACGCAAACGGTTTACGATTAAATGAGTCTTTTTAATTTCATTTGCCTCTAAAAGACCGATGATACGGTCTGCATCACGAACAGCGGAAACCTCCGGGGTTGTAACCACAAGGGCACGGTCCGCACCTGCGATTGCATTGTGGAAGCCCTGCTCGATACCTGCCGGACAATCGATAATTACATAGTCGAACTCTTCCTTTAACTGATCGGTCAGCTTCTTCATCTGCTCAGGAGTAATTGCCGTCTTATCACGGGTCTGTGCAGACGGAAGGAGATAAAAATTGTTATATCCCTTTACCTTAATAAATGCCTGATTAATCTTACAGGAGCCTTCGATCACATCCACCAGATTATACACAATACGATTCTCAAGTCCCATAACAACATCCAGGTTTCTGAGTCCGATATCTGTATCGATTAATACAACTTTCTTGTCAAGCTTTGCAAGGCCGGTACCTACGTTTGCCGTAGTCGTTGTCTTACCGACACCGCCTTTTCCTGATGTAACAACAATTACTTCGCCCATTCGTTCATATCCTCCGATTATTATAATTTTATATCATTTAAAACCGTTCTGGAAACCGGTTCAATAAATATGTTCCCCTCGGACCGAAATGCAATTTTCGGTTCCTTTGTTTTCTCTTTTTCTCTCTTCCAAAGAGCCTTTCCTACCTTATCCGGTGCTCTCGCAATGGTGTCCGCAATACGGATTTGTACCGGATCAAGCTCAAGCGCCAATACAAAGGCATTTTCATTGCCGCCGGCTCCCGCATATACATTTCCCAGAAGCGCACCTAATACGATAATATTTCCTTTGGACGTTACCGTAGCGCCCTGATTGACATCACCCACAATAATAATACTGGTCTCCGTCTCAAGCACCTGCCCGGAACGGAGATTGCCTTTGTAAAACTGTCCGTTGGAGCTGTCAAGCTCCCTCAGACGCTCCTCCTGAATGCTCTCTTCCAAAGAACGCCGGTGCAATTCCTCTGTCTCACCGTTTTTCTCGATGACACAAACAATCTGTACATCGGAATTCTCGGCAATAATATCTAACAATATCCGTTGCTCCTCATCCGACAAAGGCTTGCCTTCAAAGGCAATTGCCATTTTTGCGGCCCCGAAAAACTTTGCCGATTCCTTAAACTTCTCCTTGACCTGTTCGCAAACCGTTGCAAACTCTGCCTGTTCATTTACATATACCGAAAAGCCATAGGTGGTTCCTTTAATTACTACCGCATTACTCATACCTATCCCCTCCTTTGCTTATTCCGCATCAATTTTATTATAGTCCTTATCATACGTATCCGAATGATAATAATAATCATATACAACGTATCCGAAATCCACTGCATTGCCTGAAGCATAACCATTCGGAATAACCACGGTTACAGCAATCTCCGGATTCTTATACGGTGCATAGGATACAAACAATACATGGCTCGGCTTGGTATCGGACACCTGTGCGGTACCGGACTTACCTGCTGTTTCAAATCCCAACGTATCATAAAGACGCCCGGTGGAATCGTTGCTGTTTGTTACAAGATACATACCCTTCTGTACCTGAGCCCATTCCGCATCGGTAAATTCCGTGATTACATTATCAATCGTAGCGGAATTATCTAATATCACATTGTCCTTCGTATCCTCAATTTTATCAATTAAGGTCAATTTATAGCAATTACCACTGCTTCCCAACGTGGTGGCATAGCGAGCAATCTGAGAAGGTGTAAAGCTATGATAATAGCCAATGGCCGCACGTACCGCATCATGGTCCGCAATCTGCGGCTCCAGCTCTGCCACTTCGATACCCGACTTGGAACCGAGACCAAACTTTTCTGCATATCTGGCCAACTTTGCAATCCCCAAGGAGTCACTGTACTTTCCGTTAAGATCCTCCGCCAGGCGATACCCCACTTCAAAGTAGAAGTAATTACAAGAATGAAGAATGGCCTGCGGTACATCAATTTTACCATGTTTGCTCGGATAATACCAGCACTTTGGTGACGGATCTACCTTTGTAAATTCACCCAAGTCATCAATCTTCTCGTAAAGTCCCAGCTCATTCTCGCCGTAGCCGGCAAAGCTGGTAATCATCTTAAAGGTAGAACCGGTGGTTGTCTTGGAATTCGTCACACGGCTGGACAACGGATTGGACTTGTCCGCAAGGAGTTTCTGATAATACTCCCAATCGATTTTATTGGCCAATTTATTATTGTCATAGCTCGGATAAGTTACCATGGCAAGCACATCTCCGTTATTAACATCCGTCACAACAAGAGAAGCTCCGCACGGCTCCAATGCCAGCTGCGCAGGTGTAATCTCTATCTTTTCAATCTTTTCGCGGATAAAATCATAGGCGGATATCCTGCCGTTTGATAATGCCTTATAATCGGATTCATTATAAGCAATCGCATTCTGGTCAAACAACAGCATGCAAACCTCACGCCCGGTAAGCTCCTTCTGGAAAATCATATTACGGAGAAGCTTCTTCGCAAATGCAGCATCCTCTTCCATAAGATTCATGATTTCGTCTAATAAAATCTCGTAAATCTCGTCGGTAACATAGTAGCTCTCAATTCCGAGAACCTTAAAATCAATCCAGTTCCGATTGATGGCATGTACCAAAAACTCACTCAAACTGATTTTGTCGTTTCTGTAAGCCAGATACACCTCATCGGACTTATCGATTTTTGAAACCGGCAAAATTCCCACATTGGCAGATGTAAGCTTTGCATATACATAATCCAGATACTCCGCCATTTCATCGGATACCTTGGCATTTGTCGTGGTACTTCCGTATGCCAAATAGCCGTTTAAACGATTCATCACCGTGGCATATTTGGTTTGGTATTTCTGATAAATCTTCAGTTCGTTTGCATTAGCATCCTCCGGCGGATTTTCACCGAAAATCCGGCTGACATCCAATACATTATTGGAAAACAACGCATCATATACCTCATAAACCGGAATCAAAATATCATCCGCTGACTCCCCCTTGGTACCGTAGTCCAGTTTGTCGGTCATCTGCTCCAATAAAATCTTAGCCAGTTCTTTTTCTACCAGATGATAGTAGGCCTTCTGCATTTCCGCATCAATGGTCAGATACAAATTGTTCCCGGCCTGCGGTTCCGAAACAGACTCCGTATTTACAATACGGTAATTCCCATCCAGTGTCAGTTCTTCAATACCCTTCTGACCGTTTAATACATCCTCAAAGGTCTTCTCAAGACCTGTTTTACCGATGACATCCGTAGCGGAAAATACTTCTCCTTCCGCATTGTATTCTTCAAGCTCTGCCTCGGTAATCTTTCCTGTATATCCGATAATATGTGCAAAATACTCGCTGTAGTTATAAACACGCTTTGTCTTCATTACAACAGAAACGCCCGGAAGCTCCGTGCTGTTCTCCTTTAATGCGGAAATAAGTGTATCCGAAACACCGGTAGCCAGAGTAATCTGGGAATACTTCGGCCATAATGTAAATATTGCATAACGAACCGACATAATCCGAAGGGCATCCTCTACCGAATACTCATCGGAAATACCGTACATGGCACCTAATTTCAAATTACCGTAACGAAGCAACGCAAACAACTCCTCTGCGCTCATTTCGGCTTCTTCATCCGTCAAATCGTCAATGGACTGCTTTCCCAAAGCATTCTTAATAAAACGTAGCCTTGCGGTACCGTCCACTGTGTATTCCAGAATACCGGACTCGCCTACAGCAATATAAAACTCCGGCTCCAGCTCTACATCCTCACGCTTTAAAATCTGAATCAGATGATACAGCATGGCATTCTTTTTATCGTTGGTATTAAGAAGCGGACTGTCCTCCAATATTACGGAATAGGATAACTCGTTATAGGCAAGAACACGTCCGTTCCGGTCATAAATCAACCCTCTGGTACTGTCGGTCTGACGTTCCCTGGTTTGCTTATATTCATCCTCTGCCACTACCTGTCCGGCATCCAGAATCTGAATCCGATACATCTGGAAAATCAAAACACCTGTCAGTACCATATAAAACACTGCGATCGGAATCATGCGGGAAGAGAGCCATTCCTTCAGTTTACCGAAAATCACATAAAACAAGTACTACTCCTCCTTTTCCACCAAACGCAACATCAGCCGGTGAATCCAGTGAAACAACGGATACAACAAGACGGCTGCCAGAACGGTATACACCATACGAGGAAGAATCAGATGTACAAAATAATATCCGAACTCCGTTCTGCTGCGAAGCAGGAAATACGCAACATAGTACGCAAAAGAGTACAAGAACTCACCCGCCAGAATCATCAGCAACGGAAGTGTATAGTCCCGTTCATCATATATTTTCTGAGAATAACCGGCAATATAGCCGATACATAAGTAAAATAAAGCACACAGGCCTACCATGTCGTTAAAGCAGACATCCGTAAGCAGACCTGCAGCAAAGCCGGTAAGCATCCCCGGAATGCGTCCCCTTGTATATGCCACCGTAATCACAAGAATCAACAGTAAATCAGGAACGACACCCGCCAACGATATCGCAGGCATTACCGTACTTTGCAATAAAAAGCACAGAATTAACTCTATAAAAACAAGAATTACGCGAATCAAGTTATCGTCCCTTTCCGATCAATCTATTTGAAATCATAAGCTTCCTTTAACTCTGTCACAATCAATACTTCATCCAGACGTTTAAAGTCCACCGCCGGAATCAGATACGCCGTTTTGGTCATTTTGCTGGAATCCACCTCGATATCCTGAATATATCCGATTAAAATACCCTGTAGATATTTATCGCTGATATGTGACGTTACAATTTCATAATCATTCTGAAAGGCCGCATCCATGGAAATCATTTCCACACGAATCATGCCTTGTTCTTTCATCAATTTTAAATCACCGGATACAATACAAGTATCCTGCGTTTCTATGGACATACCGCTGACGTTGCAGTTGTCGTCGATAATCGAACGGATTCTGGACCAATTCTTCCCTGTTTCGGACACAATACCGACCAAACCGTTTCCTGCCATAACATTCATACCGACTTTAATACCGTCCTCACTGCCTTTATCTACGATAAAGCTGTAAAACCAGTTATTGGTATCACTTGCAATGACCCGGGCCGCAACCTTTTCATAATCCATATACTTGGCATCCAGCTCATACAAACGACGTAACCCGTCCAGTTCATACTTGTCCTGCGTCAGCGTCTGGTTCGTGGCGGTAAGTTCCTCAATCCGTTCCTTTAACGCCTTATTCTCCGCCCGCAATGCCTTCACACTACGAAAGGCTTCCAGCTTGTCGGAAATCCCTCGGCCTACGGTGTTGATGCCCCGTTGCATCGGAGCCATTACATTACCCGCAAAGGTCTTCACACCTGCAAAGCGCTCCGGAAAACGATAGGATACAAACATAAGCACGACGCAAAGAATGATGCAGAATATCCATAAATACTTCGGATTGAACTCAAAGTCGCTCCGTCTTCTCCTTCTGCGACGTTTCATTCTCTATCAACCTCCGTTTGCCATCTTGTCCAAGGTCAAGCGCAAATCACTGAACTTACCGTTCTCCAAAATCTTACCTAAGCCTACTACAACCGTATTGGCGGAATTCTCACAAATATGAATATCCAGCTCCGTCTCCTGGGCGAACAGCTTGTCCAAATCCTTAATATTTGCGGAACCGCCCGTTAAATAAATACCGGTATCCAAAATGTCGGATGCAATCTCCGGCGGAGTCTTCTCTAAAATCACCTTTACCGCATCCACAATAGACTGCAGATGCTCGGCAATGGACTCATATACAAATGCGGAGTCAATCTCTGCCTCGGTCGGAAGCCCCGACATCACATCACGCCCGTAGACACGGAGCGTCTTTACCTCCTTCGGCGGAAGGGCACAGGAAAGCTCCTTCTTAATGAGCTCTGCGGTCTTGCTACCGATAATGAGGTTATATCTCTTCTTTACATTGGTAATAATCGTATCATCCAGACGGGTACCGCCGATGTTTACCTTCTTGCTGTTTACGATACCGCCGAGAGCCATTACCGCAATCTCGGTGGTCTCCGCGCCGATATCCACCACCATAATACCGTTGGCGGTCATAACCTCAAGTCCCGCACCGATGGCATTCGCTACCGGCTTGTGCACCGCACGTACCTTGTCCTTCTTCGGCTTCGCGGAAGAGCTCCATAAAAGGTCATAGAACGCACGACACTCTACCTCGCTGATATCACTCGGAATGGCTACGATAAACTCCGCACCGTTTACCTTTCCGTGCTTGTCCGCAATGGAATCCAGTGATGCGTTTAACATCGACAACATATTGGCAAAATCTGCAATAACGCCGTACTTTACCGGGAAGGTCACTTCGAAATTATCCGGCGTTCTGCCGTACATTTCGAATGCTTCATCACCGATGGCCTTAACGGCTCCGTCACAGATGGCAACTACATTCTTTTCGTCGAAAATGACACCTTCGTTTTTCTTGTAAATCTTTAACATACTTGTACCAAAATCTATGGCAAAAACTTTTGATGACAACTTTCCAATCTCCCTTCGCATAGTATTTCTATATTCTATCATAGTGTACCACTTTTTCCTATTTATTTCAATAATTTATTTGTCCTATATTATGACAAATCTCACTCTAATATCCCTTTTTCCATCATGCTGAGGTAGCAATTATCCCCGATCACGATATGGTCACGCAGCTCAATCCCCACGATTTCACAGGCTTTTGCAAGATTTCGCGTAACGGAAATATCCGCATCGCTGGGCATCGGTATCCCGCTGGGATGATTGTGAAGTAAAATTAAAAATACAGCTTCATACCTGAGTGCTGTGCAAAGCACCTCTCTCGGCTCCAGTACCGCCATATTTACAGTACCCTTGGAAATCACCTCATCGGCAATCTTTCGCCCCTTGGTATCCAACATCAAGAGAATGATTTCTTCCGTCCTGCGATGCCGCATCCGCTCCATATAGGCATTCGCAATACTTTCCGGTGAATGAAAGGACTGCTTTTCCTCATCTTCCGCCATATGCATCCGTTTTGCCAGTTCCGCCACACAGCAAAGCTGAATCGACTTTACCTTGCCGATTCCTTTGATTTTCTGAAGTTCCTGCCGGGAATAGTAATAAAGGGCAGACAGCCCTTTCTTCGCGCCGGGCCGGTTTAGCACACGAACCGCCAGATCTACCGCCCGTTCTTTCTTTGTACCGGAGCGGATAATCACCGCCAAAAGCTCCGCATCCGATAATACCTCCGGACCGAAACGCTCGCACTTCTCGTACGGACGCTCGGACTCCGGAAGCTCTTTTACCGTTAAATACTGACTCATAGTCCTCCTTCTCTTGCGAAAAGGACCCGAAAATTAAAGCTTTCTGTATACAAAAAACGCAATCACTACGCCGATAATGCTGGCAATGGAAATCTTAATGGATAAACCGAAGGTCAGCGTAATCACACCAAGATTCAGTACAAATGCCCCGGTCCCCGCATCGGTTCCCAGACCAAAGGTCATACCGTAATCCAGCCAGGACAGCCAGGAAATATCCTTCGTCAGATATCCCAAAAAGCCGCCGATTACCACACCGCACAACAATAACAGAAGTAACACCCAAGCTTTTCCGGTCTTCATAAAAATCCCCCTTTTCCTAAAATTCACCCTGCTTGTATTATAGCACAAATCGAATATTTGTTCAACCACTTTTTAATAGGCGGCCATCCTTTCGGAAGTGCCGCCCTTTCGCCTTTGTATTTTTGTTCTATTCCCTGTACTACTTGAGAATAAGGCCCTTTTCATACAGCTTCTGCACGGAATTCATAATACCGAACTTTGCATGGTACCAGGTTAAGCCGCCCTGGAAGTACACATTGTACGGCTCCGCCACCGGTCCGTCCGCAGAAAGCTCGATGGAAGCTCCCTGAATAAAGGCTCCCGCCGCCATAATCACATCGTCGTGATAGCCCGGCATTGCCCACGGCTCCGGCACTACATAGCTGTCCACCGGCGCAGCCTCCTGAATACCGTGACAAAATGCAAGCATTGCTTCACGGCTTTCCAACGTCACCGCCTGAATAATATCGAAACGATCTTCTTTTCCTCGCGGAACACACTTAAAACCAAGCTTCTCATAGATATTTGCCGCATAAATCGCACCTTTAAGCGCTCCGGCAACCACCGTCGGTGCCATGAAAAGTCCCTGGAAGAAGGAACGGTTGAGCCCGAGGCTTGCGCCTACCTCTTTGCCCAGGCCCGGTGCGGTCAAACGGTACGCACAGTTGTCTACATACTCCTTCTTACCGACGATATAACCACCGATCGGAGCCAGTCCGCCTCCCGGATTCTTAATAAGAGACCCTACACAAAGGTCCGCTCCCACATCCGTCGGCTCAATGACTTCAACAAACTCGCCGTAACAGTTGTCCACCATACAAATCACATCCGGCTTTACCATCTTGATATAAGAAATCAGCACACCGATTCTGCCCGCGGATAAGGTCGGTCTGGTCTGATAGCCCTTGGAACGCTGAATAGCGATGAGCTTCGTCTTTTCATTAATAGCTTCCTTAATCTTGTCAAAATCAAAATTGCCGTTCGGCAACAAATCCACCTGCTTGTAGGTAATGCCGTACTCCGCAAGGGAACCCTTGGTCTCACGAATACCGATGACCCCCTCTAAGGTATCATACGGTTTCCCCGTCGGAGATAAAATCTCATCTCCCGGCCGGAGGTTCGCCGACAATGCAATGGTCAGTGCATGGGTACCGGACACCAGATTCGGGCGCACCAGAGCACTTTCCGTATGGAATACATCCGCGTACACATCCTCTAAGGTATCTCTGCCGAGATCATCATAGCCGTAGCCCGTAGAATCGTTAAAGTGGGTATCGGACACCTTATTTTTCCGCATAGCCGCCAGCACCTTTAACTGGTTGTACTCCGCCACCTCGTCAATGGCCTGAAAACGCTCCTTTAAGGACTCTTCCACTTCGTTGCATAAATCAAATACCTTGTCATCGATTTTGCAGTCCTTGTACATCAATCTTAAATAATCGTTCATGGTAATGTCACTCCTGTGTATAATGTTTAGTTTACATAATTAATTTATGTTTCGTTTTTGCTTTAATGAAAGAAATCAATGTAATTTGATGTTGAAAATCCGACCAATCACCTGATTTAAATTATTAATCGGGGCTGTTCTTTACCTCTATCCCAACTAAATTATCCTTTTCAAGAATCGGTTGGGTATATTTCTTCCCATCGTCCCAACTAAACTGCTTTTTTATATGTTTTCTCGGGTACTCTTCGGTACTTTCACCCGACTGATTGACTGTTTGCCTTCTTTAGTCGGTTGATTTCTTCTTCTTTGTTCCTACTAAATCTGATATTTTCTGTTCTAGTCGGTTTATCTCTTGAATTTTGACCCTACTATTTCGTTCTTTAAGTCATTTGGTCGGGGGACTGTGCAAAACATACCCGACCATTCATTATTTTCAAAGTTTTAATAGGTATCCTTCCATCAAAGAACCCCACGCCTTTCGGCTTCCTCCATCAACTTCGGCTGAATATCCGGATAAGTCCAATTTTTCGGCAAGTTCTCAGACAAAACTATCTTCTCAATCTCACTGTGAAGTTCTTCTTCAAAAAAAGTCACCTCGGCATAGTATAACATTCCAAAGGTTTCTTGTCCACTGTCTTTTTGCACGGAGTAAACACAAACCGGCGTTATCTCATACTCCGTTGCTCCGGTTTCTTCGTAAAGTTCCCTCTTTGCGGTCTCTTCAATGGACTCCCCTGCTTCTCTGTGACCGCCCGGAACCTCGTAAGTAGTTCTGTCCTTATGCTTACAGAACACCCATTTCCCGGCACATTTCGTGATGATAACCGCAAATTTAAGAAGTGCATCATCCACGGTATCGTAAAATCTGACCTGTGTCATGGTTTCTCCTCTTTTACTTTTCTATCTCTATGTAGACTCATACATGCCTTTCTGCGCTGCATATCATTACAGTTCATGATAATACGGACAAATATCCTCATAATACCCGTCCTTCATCCGAAAGCCCTTCGGAATCGTACCAAGCTGTACAAACCCCAGACGTTCGTACAAGTGTCTGGCATGAATATTTGATGCAACCACCGCATTAAACTGCATCACACCAAAGCCATGTGCCTTTGCCTGTGACAAGCTGTCCGACACAAGTTTTTCACCAATGTGCAAACCTCGGCATTCTCTGCTTACCGCATAGCTGGCATTTCCTATATGTCCGCAACGCCCGATATTGTTGGGATGCAATATATATAAGCCCAGAACACGCCCGGACTCGGCATCCTCCGCAACACCGTTATAAGTCTGGGATGCAAAGAATTCCGTCCCGGTGGTTTCATCAAGGAATTCTTCCTGCGGAAACGCAATCCCTTCTTCCACCACTTCATTCCAAATACGAATCATGACAGGTAAGTCATTATCTTGATATTCTCTGACTACAATGTTCATCCTAACTCTCCGTTTTCTCCGAATCTATACTTTTTTTTCGTAATCATCCGTTTTTTCCACAAAAATCACTAATCTTCTGCGCCGGAAAAGAACCTCACAATCGCTTCCACACCTGCAACTACCTGTGCATCCTCAATTGCCGGTATACGGTCCGTATTATGGGAACAAACAAGGGGATGAATTTCTTTACAATTCATGTTCTTTAACAGTACTTTCGCGGTTTCGTAAGCCTTATCCGGCTTACCGTCACCACCGCCCACAAGAAGCACCGCACCCTTCTTCGGTGTAAGTCCGCTTTCTTCCTTACGGAAAAATCTACCGCAAAAGTAGGTCTGCAAACGACTTCCCACGGATAACATCGGCCCGGTCAGCTCGGAAAAATACACCGGAGATGCAATCAGTACATTGTCGCAGTCGATAAGATACGCATAAACCTCCTGCATCTCATCCTGTATAGCGCATCCGCTTTGCGTCTTACAATATCGGCAGTCCAAGCACGGAGAAATGTTGGTGCGGTAGGCATCTATAATTTTATATTCTCCCGATAACTGCTCCTTCAAAACGTTCAGCAAACTTACCGTGTCTCCGTTTTTTCGCGGAGAACCGTTGAAAATCAATGTTTTCATAATATTTCTCACTCCAAACAAATCAAAATTCATTTACTCAATGATACTTCCGTGAAAATAACATTCATAAATCTGCTTTCCCTGATAGCAAATAGTTTCATATCCTTGAAACCACGAAAACTCACCCTCTACCTTACAATCATAGGTATAACCGTCATTCTCATAATGCTCCGGTCCGCGAAACGGCTTATCCTCCGGCACCAAAAGCAATGCTTCCTTCAAGAAATCTCCGCTAAAGCTTTCTCCTGTAACGCGCCCCGCATAATTCATACTCCAATAAGGCTCTCCCTTAACCCAAAGCGCTTCCTCCCCAACAAACTTGCCTCCGCCAAGAAACGTATCGTAATACCTATAATCCCCTTCGGAGTACACCAAATCATGGGATTTCGGTCGGCAGGAAGTGGTTTCTGCACCTTTCCCGGCATAGGTCTTTTGTTTTGCTTTTATCAAAAATTCAATCAGTTCGTTCATTTGATTCATTTCTCCTCAACATACCGTTCCACTCTAAGACGAAGCTTATACTTGTCCCGCAACTCCGCAATTTGCTTCATCATTTCCGACTTGTGGTGAATATCCAACGCCTCCTGATTTTTCCATTGGTCAATGAGAAGTACCGTCTCTGCATCCTCCATGGGAAAGAAATACTCATAACGCTCGTTTCCTTCCTCTGCGCGAACCGCATCCACAATGCCACGGGCTGTCATTTCCTCCGCAAATTTCCGGGCGTTACCGTTTTGTCCGGTGTAATATAAGTTTACGATGATGCTCATATAGTTCCCCCTTTCAGGACCTTAAGTGTATCATAAATACCTTGTTGAAACAGTTCAAACTTCCCGATATTCTTTCCGAACGGCACATGCACAAACACCATCTTTGTCTCTAACTTATGTTCCGCAATATACTTTAACCCGTTCCAGTACAACTTGTTACAAAACGAGGTCCCCGCATTATGAGAAAGCTTTGCAGGAATCCCGTTTTGTTCAAATAACAACCTTAGTCTTTCACAATCAAAGATCGTATCCAGTCGTACTTCGCTGTCTCTTGCAGTGGTTTCAATGTGCACCTTATCCTTGATGTTCGGTCGTTGACCGAAACTCAGAACATAGTCAAAATGCGTTTTGGAGAGCATTTCAATCAGTAACTCAGAATCTCTTACCTTATCATTTGGTAAAACCAATACCTGAAATTCATTGAAACCTTTTAAAAGCAACTCCGCGGAAGTATCGCGAAAGGCTGTGAGAAGAATGTTTTTCCTTCCTTTATGCACCATCTTGTTTTACCCCAACACAATCTTCCCATCTACAATATCCGCAATCACTTCCACTAAAAATGTATGCTCTCGTTCCAACACCCTTGCTGCAAGGATTTCCGGTATATCCCCCTCAAGTACCGGTACAGTGGTTTGCGCCACAATCTCACCACTGTCATACTCTGCATTTACACGATGAATTGTAACCCCTGTCTCTGTTTCCTTTGCTTCAATGACAGCCGTATGTACATTCATCCCGTACATTCCCTTTCCTCCGAATTTCGGAAGCAATGCCGGATGAATGTTGAAAATACGATTATGATACTTCTCAAGAACAGAAACATGAAGCATTCGCATATAGCCGGCAAGAAAAATCATATCTACCTTATAATCTGCAAGTACCGTAAGAATTTCCTCAGCCAAAACCTCTTCACTTCCGAATTTCTTTGCACTGAGATGATATGCCGGAATCCTCTCATTATTTGCCCTTTGTAACGCCATGGAATCACCGTTATTACTGATAACTACGGCCACTTTAGCATCTATCTGTTGATTCTTACAGCCATCAATAATCGCCTGCAAATCACTGCCTCCGTGTGAAGCAAATACCGCTATGTTCATTTATTCTACCTCCTGTTTATCATCTATTTCAATCAAAACTTGCGTCTTTCATAGGAACTTTGCAAATATCGCTATCCTTCATATCTCCGACATTTCTCAATCACCTTACAAAACGGCCCAATCGCCTCTTCCGAAACCTCCGTCTTCGACAAATACGCCCTTCCGAACGCCTCATCCTTCTCTTTCAACAAAAAGTAGGTTCTCGCAATGTCATACAGTGCCGGGCCTCTGCAAACATTCATAAAATCAATCACAACTGCGCGATGATCCGCTGAAATCAACACATTGCCGGGATGAAAATCTCCATGAAGTAACATATTGCCTTGCGGTAATGCATTGATTTCTTCCAGCAAAGACGCCTCTGCCTCTTGTCCTGCTCCATTTAGCAACATTTGCAAATATTCTTTATAGGACATAACCGAAGCAGATGGTACCGATGCCTCTTTCAACCATTTCTTCTGTAAGCGTACAAATTCCTCCAGGTAGAAACCGGCCCTATCGGGATTCTCAAAAATACATTCCAACATGGATTTCCCGGCAATTTTTTCATACAAAATTCCGGTTCTTCCCTCAGATTCAACCAACTCGAATACCTTCGGCACCGACAAACCCAGCCGCTGTACTTCCGTAGCATTCCGAAACTCCCGCTCCACCGCTTCCTTGGGATATCCTTCATAGAACAGCTTGCAAACCTTATTATCACCGTAATCGAATACTTCCGCTGTATTCCCTGCTCCGACCATTACAACACCTTCTCCATTCCGACCTTCTGCGGCACCAAACCGCACTTTTCGTAGAACTTCATAGCACTTTCGTTACAGGACCACACATTTAAAGTCACGTTGTAACAGCCGGACGCCTTGGCAAAATCCAGCACATACTCATACAAGGTCTTCCCGATATGCATGCCGCGCTTTTCCTCGTCCACGCATAAATCATCAATGTATAGCGTCTTAATATCCGTCAAAATGTTATTATTCAAGTGCTGCTGAAATACGCAAAACGCATAACCAAGCACTTCTTCCTGCTCATCCGTTGCCACAAACACCGGCTTCGTGTCGTCCGCCAGAATGTCCATGAGCTCTGCATCGGTGTATTTCTTCGCATTCGGCTTAAAAATATCCGGTCTGCCGTTATGATGCACCATAAGCACCTGATGTAACAGCTTGTTAATCCCGTTCATGTCTTTGTTTTCTGCCCGTCTGATGTTCATATAATTCCTCTTTCCCTTGCTTCCGCAATCATTGCTTCCAGTATCGCATCCTCGTTCTCATACTCACCTTTATCAAACCAAAGCACTTCTCGTTCTCTTTTAAACCAGGTAAGCTGGCGCTTCGCAAAGTGTCTCGTATCCCGCTTTAAGATGTAAACCGCTTCCTCTAAGGTGCATTCTCCTTGCAAGTACGCCACAATCTCCTTATAGCCCAAGCCCTGCATGGATACAGATGATGGTTTGCAACCTTCCGCGAGAAGTCCCTTTACTTCCTCAACTAAGCCTTCCGCCAGCATAATATCAATCCGCTTTTCAATCCGGTCATACAACACTGCCCGATCCTGCGTTAGCACAAAATAAGCACTGTTATAGGCCGATTCCTTCCCGTGCTGCTCCTCGTTATGCTCGGAAATCTTTGTACCGGTCTGCTCATAAAACTCCAAGGCTCGGATGACACGCTTCACATTATTCGCATGAATAGCCTCCGCAGACGCCGGGTCCACCTCTCTCAGCCTTGCGTGCAGTGCTTCCGCTCCATGTTCCTCGGCAAAAGTCGCCAGTTCCTCACGGTAAGACGTATCCTCCTCGGTCTCCGTAAAATCAATATCATACAGCACCGCCTGAATGTAAAAGCCGGTACCGCCCACCAGAATCGGCACATGCCCGCGCCCGACGATTTCCCTGATCAGTCGCTTCGCTTCCGTGGCAAACCGCACCACATTGTAATCCTCTGTCGGCTCACAAATATCAATCAAATGGTGGGTTACACCGCACATTTCCTCTTTCTTAATCTTCGCCGTACCAATATCCATCCGCCGGTACACCTGCATGGAATCCGCCGAAATAATCTCGCCGTTTACCGCTTTTGCGAGACTGATGGACAGATTCGTTTTTCCTACCGCCGTAGGTCCTGTCAGTATAAGTAATGGCAGCTTCTCCATGGGTTCCTCCTTCTTCCTAAGCATTCCCAGCAATCCACTCTATAATATCCCGAAACCGTTCCTCCGTCAGCGCATGTCCGCCCAGATAACGCTTGTGTTCCAAATTCTGTAATACACCAAGTGCCGCATACTGCTTACCCGCCTCTTCCACAATTTCCAAAGCATCCATAGAATACTTGTCCTCGTCAGAAGACACCAATAAAAGCTTTCTCGGAGCTGTCAAAGCCACCAAATCATCAATATCATACTTCCCGTGGAAATTCGGAATCACACTGGCCAGTTCGATTCCGATGCCGTGCTTCATGCGATATTCATAAGTGCATGCGCTTCCGCTGGCACAAGCAAAAGAAATCCGCTCATCCAGTGCGGCAAGAAACAATACCGTATTCCCACCGTAAGAATGCCCAAGAGATCCGATTCTACCTGTATCCACGAACGGTAAACCTGCAAGCAGTGAAATCCCGTTCATGGCATCCGCCAGCACCTTTTTCATCAAAAACTCTCCGGTAATCACTCGATACGTCATTTCATGAAAATGCTGCCAAAAATCAAAACCTTCCACAGTAGTGTCTTTCCGGCGTTCTTCAAAACAAATGGAATCGGGAGCCAGAACTACAAACCCTTGCTTTGCAAGGGCCGGACCGAAGGCTTGCATCGGATTTCCCACCAAACCGCACACCTCGCTTTTTCCCAAATGATGCTCCCGGTTATGTTGATGGTTGATTAATACCGTAGGGTTATTGTCCAAATGATCCGGTAACAACAAAAATGCACTGACTATGTCCCCATCAGACGTATAAGATATCAATTGTCTTGTATAGCCCTCTTCCTTCACGGAATCCAGCACTTCATATGTAACATCGGCGGTTTTCCACGGAAGGGAAATCCCGATAAGTTTTGCAATTTCGTTTCTTAGATTTGTCATAGACTCACCTCGCTATCCATATTATTTCTTCATCATTTCACCAATGATACATCCTCCAACCGCTTTATAAAGTCCTCAAGCACCGTCTCCCTATCCCGTGCTGTTTCGAAATACGGAAGCTGATACTTCTCGCACTGTTCTTTATAAAACTTGCTGATTTCCACGATTTCCGCGCAATTCCGGCGATTTTCTTCCTCCGGCTTGTAATACGTATAATCCTTCGGGGTATCGTATTGTTTCAGCAGTTCAAAGCGTTCCTCTGACGTCACATCCGAAGTTATAAAGTAATAGACTTCACAAACAACCGGATCAATATGCTTCCGGTAGTCCTCCGGCAATAGTTGAAATACATCAATCACCATACCGTAATCACATTCGTCGTATTCCCCACTGTCCATCATTGCCCGAAGAAAAGGCGCTATTTTCGAACTGATGCTTTGCACATTTTCCTTCACATCCGTATCCGCATCGGTATCAATCCCTACCTGCGGAAAGGCTTTTTCAAAGCCCGCAATGATGGAATCCATACTGATATACTGATAGCCGAACTTCTTTGCAATTAGTTGTGAAACCGTGCTTTTCCCGGCTCTCGGTACACCGGCGATGATAATATGCTTTGTCATTATTCTAACCTCTTTATAATGTCAACCAATCTTCTCTCAATAGCCCATAAAACACCAAATCAAATAAACCTTGATTATTTCTTCCTGCCTGTCGCAGAATACCTTCTTTCTGCATTCCGACCTTTTCCATGACTCGCCCGGAATTCGGATTATTGGCATCAAATCCTGCCTCTATGCGATTTACCTGTACTTCTTCAAACATATATTTCATCACTGCTTGTAACGCTTCCGGTACAATTCCTTGTCCCCACCATTTACTTCCGATGCAATAGGTCACTTCTACCGCCTCTACCCTATTTTTTACGGTAGGTGCGGCAATTGTCCCTATTACTTCCTCCGTCTCCCTTAACACGATTGCCCAACAGTATCGTTCCGAGTTCTCATACCGTTCCACCCAGCCTTCAAGAAGCTTTTTTGTATCCTCCACCGATTCATGCAACGGCCAAGTTAAAAATCGGTTTACTTCCGGTTCAGAGGTCACATTTTGAAAAAAACCTACCGCATCCTCTATCGTAAAACGACGCAGAAGCAAACGCTCTGTTTCCAGTGTTTTTGTTCCTTGATGGTTCATGTCTCGACCTACCTTTCACATGATTTTGGACACAATAAGTTCCAAATTTCCAACTTTCCCAAACTGTTATTCCTTCGTTTTCCACATAGACATGCCGCTTCCGCTAAAGTCGTTCGGTCGAACTTTAAACCCAAACTTCTCATAAAAAGCGTCTTTCCCCTTTGCAGCCCCCAGAATAAACATGATCTTATCTCCCGGCTCGGCAGCCTCCATGACCCTGTCCTTCAGGCGTGTTACAATCTCTGTTCCGATGCCCTGTCCTTGGTATTCCGGACGTACTATGACATCTCCCAAATACGCTGTGTACCCGTAGTCAAAAAGCATTCTTCCCATGCCCACAATCTTTTCGCCGTCTCTCGCCGCCACCACGAAAGCAGTATGGGCAAGGCCCCTCTCCGCCTGTCCCTGCGTTAATGACTTCCAGTCCACACTGAGCCGAAGTTCATTGTATTCATCCGCCGTCATTTTTTCAGTATATGTAAGTATCATCTCTTATCACTCTCCAATACAACGATTGCATCCCGGATATCATTGTATGCAATAACAGCTTTTAAACTATGTTCCTCTAAAGGAAGGTATCTACCAAACAAACGCTCATTTTTCCACAATGGTTTGGTTGTTTTTGATACCGTTCGACCTTTTTTCGTCTGAAAAGTTGCGGTATAGTATATGCTCACCTTATAGACCGTCGATTTCTGCGGATGCTTCAGTTCCACCTCATAGATTTCATAGCGTTCCAAGTAACGAAACAAAACCATATACTGATATACATGATAAAAAATGATAGGCAGAAATAACAACGAAATGAATATCATAAAAAACCAAAAACCGTTCGTTTTAAATTCAGACCCACCTAACACCACCAGCAATATACAAATCACATAAGCAGCACAAAAACTGAGAATATTTTTCATCAACCATCGTGACTCTAAAGATTCTTTTACCGTTTCTCTTGTAACCATTAAGCACTCCTTACCTATCAACAAATTTTATGCAACCCAAACCATTACTTTTTTCTCAGCACAAATGCCGTCTCCTTCGTCCCCACCGGAATTCCGAACCGCACCGACGCTTCCCCAAGCTCATTATCCTTCTCGGTAAAAATACGGTTTTGTACCACTTTTTCCGAGACAATCTCAAAGCCCACCGCAAAAAAGCGGTCATGCCAGCTCATCTGCGGTTCTTTAAAGCAGGTCCACGGTTCCTGTCCCCACTTCTCAAACACCTGCAAAATCGCGGTAACATCCATCCACTCACTTTCTATTGCATACAAGTATCCGCCCTGTTCGAGGCAGCGGTACACTTCCTTTACCGCCTTATCATAATCTTCCTGTCCGCCTCTTACCGAAGACAAGCCGATATTACTGCTAAAGGCCGGTACGGAATTGTCTTTAAACGGCATATCCAGTACCGAAAACTGCGCAAAACCTACGCCGTGAGTCATAAAGTTCCAATCAAGATACTTCTTCCAATGTTCCAAAACCATGGAACTGGCATCCGATGCTGTACAATGAAAAGCCGGATCCAGTTGCTTTACAGACGGAATCAGCCCCATGCCCGGTCCGCAGGCAAGGTCAATGACTTCCTTTCCGTTAGCAATGATAGCATCTATCAAATTCTTCGTTGTCGGATTTTCAAGAAATTTACGTTTCTTCCAATTATTTTCTAAGCGACCGTTATCCCATTCTGCCGCATCTTCCTCATCAAAAAAGTCCCCGTGATTGTGGGCGTCGAAATAATAAATGCCCTCCTTAATATCCGTCGGTATTTTTGCTAATTTGCAATCAAAAATCAACATTTCAAGTATAATACATTCCCGTTCATTCCAAATCCCGCCATTTTCCGGTCCGTGATTCTCATAACGGTTCTTTCTTCGAGCTTCTTCCGGAGTTACAAAGGCAAGCTCAAATCCTTCTTCCCCCTCTTGTAAATTTTGGGTACCCATTTCAGTTCGAACTCTGCATTTAAAGTAAAAATTCTCCTGTTCAAACACCGTCTCCGGAAACCTTGTACTTTTATTTAACCGAAGTGCTCCGCCGTACTCTGTGATACTCTCCGGAATGACAATCAAGCCCGTTTCTTCTTCGACCTCACGGATTAAGGCTTCCTCATAGGTTTCCTCATCCTCTATACCGCCTCCCGGAAAGCCATAATAATCCCCTTCTGCTTCATACACCAAACCAAGCTTGCCATCTTTTTCAACAATTCCCCGCACCGTCGGACGTAAATCATGCCGCCATGTCTCATCATAATCATGCAAATCTAAGGTAAACAAACGTCTCATGCGTTCTCCCCTTTCCGTAGCACCTTGCCTACAAATTCTCGCACTTCCCGTACAAATCCACCGTCAACGACTCCACAAACTTGTTGGTCAATTCCTTCTTTTCCTCCCAAATTCTCCGAGCCTTTTCCGTCCGCATGGGATTTACCTGCATCTGCTTTAAAGAAAACTTCTTAATATGATCTAAAATGGACTCAAAACTTACATCCTCTTTGGTAGCCTGAATCCAGGCATCCATCACAATACCGTGAGCTCCCGTATCATCAAATAAATCCGCTTCCATCAAAAGCACCAGTTCCAACGGTGTATCCTCCCGATGAAGCACCTCCTTATCGGAATGCCTTGCAATCAGGTCACAAATAAACTCCGTTTTCTCCGCCGGATACCCGATAGCATCCAGATACTCTCTGCAAAGCACCGCGCCGTCCTCGGCATGAGAATGCATATTCTCCTTGTTTAAAGAATAGCCAATATCATGGAATATGGTTGCAATTTTTAAAGATTCCATGTCAATGTCACAGGCAAAGTCCTCCACCAGAATCAACATCCAACGATAGACCCGCTCCGTATGATCGAAACGACTGTACTTGATTCTGTTCTTTGCTGCACCACCATGATGGTCATAGGCTGCAAGGGCATCTTTTACATACGCAAATAGTTCCTCAAAATCAATTGTCTTCTCCATAATTCCACCTCTTATCTCCCCGGTACGATAGCTTATCCTTAGATTCATAACTATGTACAAACTACAATAACGTCTCTGCTACTTCTTCGGGCACAAAAATCCCGCATATTCAAACTGATACAGCAACACGGAATTTCCGAACATATCAATTTCCTCACCGTTAGCTTCTCCTGCTAAAATCTGCTTTGCACCTGCAATCAGCTTCGGAATGATGTCCGGCGCCACCTCTGCGGAACTGTGAGAAGCGTACACGGTATCAAACCATCCCTCGTAAGCAGAAAGCTTCTCAAGACTCGCAATATAATGAGACAGATTCCGATGCTCTCCGAACATAAAGATACGTCCGTCCTGAATGGAATCGCCGCCGATTAACACACGATTCTTTACATCTAAAATAGCAATACTGCCCGGCGTATGTCCCGACAAATCAATGATTTCAAGCGGTCTGTCACCCAAATCAAGAATATCCCCCTGCTGTACCGGAAGAATTTCCCCTGTTCCGCCGTTCCTTCGATACAAGTCCTCTTCATTCGGACTCATATAAAATGTCTCAAATGCCCCATTCCCGGCAACATGATCCCGATCCGCATGAGTATTAATCAGCTTTACCGGAAGGTCCGTGATACTTTCCGCAATCTCTTTCGCATTCGGCGTATTCATTCCGCTGTCGACTAAAAGTGCCTCCTTTGTTCCGGTCAGCAAAAACATCCGGACCATACCGTCCTCAATTCGCCAGGTATTCTCATTCATTTTAATAATTTCGCTCATTGGTGTCCTCCTTAAATCCTGCTTTTCCTAACACAATCAAATCGTTTCGTTTTTCACTATACGCAACCTTTATCGTTTCATGACGGTAGTCCCAGGTTTTATACTTTGAACCTAAATAATCGGACCACATAGGGCTGGTTTTGCAATAAACGGTATCGCCGTCCTTTGTAGTAATCGGTACGTTAAAATAAACGTATCCTTTACGCAAATAGGAAACGGACTGATACTCCAACACAACCTCGTGAACTTCGTACTCTTCTCTGCGTGAAAGCAATAGTAGATAACTGATCCACCCGTATAAAATTACTCCTCCGAATAAAAGAACACACAAAAGCAATGTCACCATAAAAACCACAGCCGGCATATTATCATTTGCAAGACATCCTAAAGCCACAAACAACGAAATGGCAAATCCAATTAACAAAAACTTTATGTCACGTTTGCACCAGTTTACTTCCATGGAGTTTTTAATCATTTCTTTCGTTACCATTATTCTCTCCCCTAAAACAAAATATCTCTTACACAATCCGCTTAAACTTCTTCTCAATCTCCTGCTTTGTCATGGAAATCGTCGTTGGGCGTCCGTGCGGACAATGATACGGATTGTCCAAGGTAAGAAGCAGGTCAATCATAGACTTTGCTTCCTGTTCGGACATCGTCATATTTCCCTTAACCGCCGCCTTACAGGACATGGACGCCACCTTTTCCACCAGCATCTCCGGGCTTCCGTGAAGCTTTTCCGCTACAAGCTCATCCAGTAACTGCATAAACAGCTCACCGCCGGTCAGTCCGCATAAATCCGCCGGTACACCGGTGACCTTATAATCTCTGCCTCCGAAATGCTCAAATTCAAAGCCAAGACGACACAACACCTCCGCCTGTGCCTTAAGTACCTCTTCCTCACGAAGAGAAAGGCTGGCAATGTACGGCGGTGCAATCTGCTGGGTCAGCATTTCCTTCTCCCGGATGCGCTTCATGGTCTGCTCGAACAAAATCTTCTCGTGAGCAGCATGCTGGTCAATCATAAAGAGCTGTCCATCCATTTCAATGAGCCAATAGGTGGCAAACAACTGGCCGATAATGCGGTATTCCTTTTTATTCTCGTCGCTGAGAAGATTCGGAAGTTCCATTTGTTCCTGGACGTAAACAGGCTGTTCCTGTGCTTTTGTTTCCGGCACGTTCACATCCTGTACTTCGTCCGGTATTTTTCTTTCCTGTTCCTTCTGTACCGATTCAGTCGGATTCGGAAGTAGCGTTTTTTGTGTAGTCACTTCTTTCTCTTCTTGGAACGACCTCAAATCCTCTTCAAAGCTTCCTTTACTTAAGTCATCTGCATTTACTACTTTTGTAGAATTATCTGTTTTCTTGTCGTTTATAGCAACCGCGTACGGTGCTTTTTCTTCCCGAAGCACGGTTGTCTCAACAGCCTTGGCAGCGGTCGGCCTTACCTGCTCAACCACCTTATTTTCAGCAAAAGCAATACTTCCCGAAACGTTCTTCCCGAGCGATTCACTCATCTTTCCGACCGGCTCTGTTACCTTCTCCATCGGTCTTATCACGCTTCCAGCCGCCGGTTTTACAGCATTTCCATCCGGTCTTGTCATGTTTCCCGCCGGGCTCGTTACACTACCTCCTGCCGGTCTCGTCCCTGCCTGTTGCGCCATTCTTGCAGTCTCAAATTGCTCCGGTCTGGTCTCTCTTTTTGGTGATTCTACGCGTGTAGTCTTCTCTTCTTTTCCGAATCCAACTTGCGGAATCATGTTCTTTCCGGCCAATGCATCCCGCACCGCATGGTACACGGCATAATATACCGCCTCACTGTCGGAGAATCGCACCTCCAGCTTTGTCGGATGCACATTCACATCAATCATGGCCGTATCCATGGAAATATGTAACGCCGTAAACGGATACTTATGCTGCATCATATAAGAGCGATACGCTTCCTCAATGGCCTTACTCACCACACTGCTCTTAATGTACCGTCCATTAATAAAATAGTTTTCGTAATTGCGGTTTCCTCGGGATACCACCGGCTTTCCGATAAAGCCCCGGACCGAAATTCCGGCACTTTCTTCAATATGGTTCACTTCCAACAGATTGGCCGTAATCTCCCTGCCGTAAATCTGATAAATCACCTCTTTTAAATTGCCGTTTCCGGAGGTCTGGAGTACAATCTTTCCATTATTAATAAACTTGTAAGCAATCTCCGGCCGAGAAAGAGCCATCCTCTGCATGAGCTCTGAACAAAGTCCTGCCTCCGACATAGCGGATTTTAAGAACTTCCGGCGAGCCGGTACGTTATAGAACAAATTCCGGATTAAAAACGTGGTGCCGTCCGGGCATCCTGCCTCTTCCATGGCCTGCTCCACACCGCCGTCAATCTGATATCTGGTGCCCACAAAAGCGTCCTTTGTCTTTGTAATCAGTTCTACCTGGGCCACTGCGGAAATACTGGAAAGAGCCTCACCACGGAATCCGAGACTTCCCGCAGTCAGCAAATCCTCCACGGTACGGATTTTACTGGTAGAATGACGCAAAAATGCGGTTTTCACATCATCCGAAGCAATACCGGAGCCGTTGTCCGTAATACGGATCAGTCCGCTTCCGCCTTCCTTAAGCTCCACCGTAATCATATTTGCCCCCGCATCAATGGCATTTTCTGTCAGCTCTTTCACCACAGAAGCCGGACGCTCCACCACCTCGCCTGCCGCAATCTTATCAATGGTATTTTTATCCAGTAAAGCAATCTTACCCATTTGTTGCTCCTTCCTCTATGTAACCCAATCTCTTTTTTTCCTAAAACTTATCTTCGGTACTCCGTATTTCCTTACGGACTCACCCCAAGACGCGTTTCTGATACAATCCCTCGCTCCTCATCATCCAGATTTTTTATCAGAATATTTAATTCAAGTGCCTTCAAATCAGAGAATTCCGAAAGCGCCTCTCCTGTGTCTGTCCATTTAAACTTAATATCCGCGCCTTCTCCGGAAGACACTGTTCTATAGTTGAGTTCATTCGAATAATCTATCCCGTTCAGCTTAGCGTCCGGTATCAGAAGCTGCAACTTCTGGGCAGATTTGTTCTCAAAATAAACCTGGATATAATAATCCGTGTATTCCGTCTCTCCATTCTGCCGTTTCTCCGTCAAATATCCGTTATACACCAATTTGTAGTATTTCGTATCAAATAATTCGTTGTTTTTACTGAACGGCTCATACTTTTCTTTTTGAACTGCTTTACGTTCCAAAGGATATACGGTAAATGTTTCGTCAACAATATTCTCCCAACGCCATAGCCCTTCATAATAGGAAAAATGCACATCAAATTCAAACTCGGTAACGAAAGAAGCTCCGCTTCTTTCTATGTCAGCTGCCGAAAGTATGAAAAAATCATATCCGCCCATCCCCGAACCTAATGCTATTTCCTCAAAATAATTCAAATCCTTCCATCGCTCATATCCGTTTACGGATTGCTGATAAAAATTATAATATAACAACTCTGTTGTGTTATTTTCATAATAGAAGTACACATAACAGCTTCCGTCTTCATCATAGATGAAATCGGTCAAATACAATTTTACATCTTCCCGGTCTACCAAAACAATATCATCATCAGAAAGAACATGTTCGTAGGGCTTCACCTGTTCCCTTCCGTAACGGTAATACATAATCCAATTCAAATCATAATAATCAAAGACCGTTTCGTCCGCCGCTTCCACCGTAAATTCAAATTGCACACAATTCAAATCGTAGAAATCTGCAATTTTCAAACATTTCACATACGCATCCGAAAGCCAAAACTCGATTATCTTTTTTTCTCCCGGCTCAATTACTTTTTCTTCCCAGTCATAACTGTAAACAAACTCTTCCCAGTCATAATACCTCAAATCAAACCACGTAGGCTTTAAAAGGTTCACATACACATCGGAAATAACCAAAGCCACCGCAAAATCCTGCCGATTCTCAAACACAGTCTCAATGGCATATCCCCCATCGTCTTGCTCTTTAAAAGAAAGCACCTCAAAATAATAGTCTTCACAATCAATTACATTGCATTCTTCAAACTTCTTCTGAGACAATGCGACTTCTTTTAGGGGAACCGGTGTCGGTGTAGGAGGCAGTGTTGTCAGCGGGAAGGGCGTAGGGGTAGTTTCCACAGAAGGCGTAGGAGTGCCTTGGTTTCCCGTTTCTGCAGGCTTGTTGCAAGCAACTGCAAATAAAACTATTAGTACAAACACTAAAAAACATGTATAACGTTTTGCACACATTCCCATAACACCCTCCTTATCGCCTTACACTTTTAAATCAAACAATCCTCCCATAGTTCTACCTTATACTCGTCTCCTAATTCAACACATAGTCTCTCATAGGCAGAAATTGCCTCTTTTATAAATGCATTAATCTGTTCATCATCCCACAACAAATCATTTTGTGGACAAGCCCAATCTAATGCCTCGTCATGCTTATATACCAAATAATTTAAAGTCGTTTTCAAGTCATCCGAAATAGGTAATTGATCCGCAAACACAGCAAAATCATACCGTTCAACTGCCGCACTATTTGTGCTCCATACACAACAACCGCTTCCCCAGTCGTACATGTACTTCATTTCATAAACTGCCATAACTACTCCTATTTCCCTTTCGCCCTCTCCTGCAGCTTATACAGCATATTCAGCGCATCAATCGGTGTCATCATGGCCAGATTCAGCTCTCTTAGCGTCTTTGCAATACCCGCATCCTCGGATTCTTCCGTACCGAACATGGTTATTTGGCCGTTTAAGGCATCTTTATCGTTCTTTCCGGACTTTGCCCTACCTCCGGCCTTTCCGCCCTGTTTTACTTCAATTGACGCGGCATTCTTCGTAATATCCCGCTCCGCCAACTCGTCCGCGATTTCTCTTGCACGTGCCAGCACCGCACTTGGTACGCCCGCCAGCTTTGCTACCTGGATACCGTAGCTCTTATCCGCACCGCCCGGGATTATTTTACGAAGGAATACGATATCTTCCCCCTGCTCCTTGACCGCAATGCAATAGTTATGTACCGCCGGAAGCTTTCCTTCCAGCTCCGTCAGCTCGTGGTAATGAGTCGCAAACAACGCCTTGGCACCGATTAACTTCGGGTCTGCGATATGCTCTACCACCGCCCAGGCAATACTGAGACCGTCAAAGGTACTGGTACCTCTGCCGATTTCATCCAAAATAAGCAGGCTGTTCTTCGTGGCATTCCGTAAAATATTTGCCACCTCGGTCATTTCCACCATAAAGGTACTCTGTCCGGAAGCCAAATCGTCGGACGCGCCTACACGGGTGAAGATACGGTCGCAAATGCCGATTTTCGCCTCTTTTGCCGGTACAAAGCTACCCAGTTGTGCCATCAGCACAATCAGCGCCGTCTGGCGCATATAGGTGGATTTTCCGGCCATATTCGGACCGGTAATAATGGAAATACGCTTATCCTGGTTGTCCAGGTAAGTGTCATTCTCCACAAACATATCATTCGGAATCATCTGCTCTACCACCGGATGTCTGCCGCCTACAATATGTAACACACCTTCTTTGTTGATTTCCGGACGTACAAAACGATTCTTTTCCGCCACCGTCGCCAAGGACGCAAACATATCCAGCCAAGCCACTGCCTTTGCGGTCTGCTTAATGCGGACCACCTCTGCAGCCACCGCCTCACGGATTTCCGCAAACAAGGAATATTCTAAGGAAAAGAGCTTATCCTCCGCTCCTAAAATATCCTCTTCCAGCTTCTTTAACTCTTCCGTGGTGTAACGCTCCGCATTGGTCAGAGTCTGCTTACGAATCCAGGTCTGCGGAACCATGTCTTTATAGGAGTTGGTTACCTCAAAATAATAGCCGAATACACGGTTAAACTTAATCTTCAAATTCTTAATGGCGGTGGCCTCACGCTCCCGTTCCTCCACCTCGGCGAGCCAGCCCTTGCCCTCGGTCTTTGCCAGACGCAAACGGTCTACCTCTTCGTTATAGCCGCTCTTTATGATACTGCCTTCCTTTACGGTCAGCGGTGCATCCGGGTCAATAGACGCCTCAATCAGGGCACTCAAATCCGATAAGGTATCCAGTTCTTCATCAATCTTTTTCAGAAGCGGCGCTTCCAAATCCGTCAACAATGTCTTAATCGGCGGAAGCATGGAAAGGGAGGTCTGGAAAGCCAGCATGTCCCGGGGATTGGCGGAACGATAGGTCACACGGCTGAGCAGTCGCTCCAAATCATACACCGCATTCAAATACTCACGTAATTCCGCTCTTGTAATTCCGTTTTCCTTTAATTCCTCCACCGCGGAAAGACGGTCGTTGATCTCTTCTTTTTCCAATAAAGGCTGCTCGATACAGCTTCTGAGAAGTCTTGCTCCCATAGCGGTCTTCGTCTTATCCAGCACCCAAAGCAGAGACCCTCTCTTTTGCTTTTCTCTGAGCGTCTCCGTCAGTTCCAGATTCCGTCTGGTACTGCTGTCCAAAATCATGTATTTTCCGGTGACATAGGTCTGAATCTGAGTGATATGCTCCATGGAGGTCTTCTGGGTTTCTTTTAAGTACTGCATCACCGCACCGGCCGCAATCCCGCCCAGCGGAAAATCGTTAAGTCCCAGTCCCGCAAGCGTTCCCACCTTAAAATGGTTCATCAAAGACCGTTCACAGGCACCGCCGTCAAAGAACCTCTCCTCCAGGGTCTCCACCGCCATATGATACCGGCTCTTAAAGTCCTCCAAATCGACGCCGCTCATGGCAAAGGACGCATTGCAAATCAGCTCCGAAGGAGCAAACTTCGTCAACTCGTCCGCCGCTTTTCTCGCCTCGTCCACTTCCGTTACATAATAATCACCGGTGGTCACGTCCACCGCAGAAATACCGAAAGAATCCCCACTGTAATAAATGCCCATGAGGTAGTTATTCTTACCCTCGTCCAAGTTTTGCAGATTCGTATTGGTACCCGGCGTTACCACCCGGACCACCTCACGCTTTACCATGCCTTTGGCTAACTTCGGATCCTCAACCTGCTCACAAATAGCCACACGGTATCCCTTCCCTACCAGGCGATTGAGGTATGTTTCCGCCGCATGAAACGGCACACCGCACATAGGTGCACGCTCTTCCAGACCGCAGCTTTTCCCTGTCAGAGTAAGCTCCAGTTCTCGTGATACCGTCACCGCATCCTCAAAAAACATCTCGTAAAAATCGCCTAGTCTGTAAAACAAGATACAATCGCCGTAAGCATCCTTGGTATCCAAATAATGCTGCATCATCGGCGTTAATTTTTCGTAAGTAGCCTTATCCATGGTTCCTCCTAGCCCATTGACTTCAAGCAAAAATCAAATTTGACTTTGTCACTTCATCAAAAAGGTACATTTATTTCATTCAAGTTATTCATGCAATCATTCGTCTTCCAGCCCCTCATCAATCATGAGGTTGTCCCCGTCGGCAGCGGTGGTGGCCAGCACGTCGCACCGCTCATTCTGTGGGTGTCCGGCATGTCCCTTTACCCAGAAGAACTGCACTGTATGCGGCTTCATTGCCGCCAAAAGCCGCATCCACAGGTCCACATTTTTCACCGGCTCGTTTTTCCCCCGCTTCCAGCCTTTCTTAATCCAACCCTCCAGCCAATGCTCGTTAAAGGCCTTTACAAGATACTGGGAATCGGAATACACATCCACATCACACGGTTTATTTAAATTCTCAAATCCGATAATCGCCGCCATCAGTTCCATGCGGTTATTGGTGGTGCGGACATAGCCGCCGGAATACTCTCTGATATGTTCTTCCCCGTTTACCACACAGGAAAGCACCGTCCCATATCCTCCCGGGCCGTCCGGGTTTCCTCTGGCCGCTCCGTCTGTATACATCGTTACCTTCATAAAATGACTCCTTTCAACAATCCCGACTGTCCCGCTCACCTTTCGGTTCGTAACAGATTTCAATCCTTCTTACTTCCACTCACCGGTCTGTAAAAAATGCTCCGCCGATTCTTCGGCACGTTCTATTACCTCTGCCGGATACCCCAACATCCGCAGAAGCTTAATAGCATTCCGGGAGGTTGCCCGTCCCTCATGCAACAGATAATCAAACTCTACCTTGTCATCCTTTACCGTTTCCTCGAAATGGTAATTGTCACAGTCCTGTTCCAATAAATACGTCAGTTCAATATCATGGGTCGCTGCAAAACATATGGTACGTCCACTGTTTGCAAGGCCGGAAAGTACCTCTCTGGAAGCCGCAATACGCTCCACCGTGTTGGTTCCGCGAAGAACCTCATCCACAAAGCAAAGTGTACACACCGGTGCCTTTGCCGCCTCATATATCCGTTTTAAAGACTTGATTTCCACAATAAAATAGCTTTCGTTGCCCTGCATATTATCCCTAAGCGCCATCGACGATAAAATCTGGAAATAGGACGCCCTGTACGATTTTGCCGGTACCGTATGAACCGTCTGGGCAAGTAACGCTCCTAAAGCAATCGACTTTAAGAAAGTAGACTTACCCGATGCATTGGAACCGGTTAGCAGCACACTTCGGTTCGTCCGGATGGAATTGGTCACCGGATTCTCAAGAAGCGGATGATACACCCCTTCTGCCTCGTAAACAGGTGTCCATACCTTACCGGAAAAACCTGCCTCATCGGTATTTGCTCCCTTCCCGGAATTTCTACCGATCATCGTCGGTATGCTTTCGGACAGAAGCTCCGGCACACAGTAGCCCCCTTCTCCCAACAATACACGGAAGGATGCAGCCGCACACATGGCATCCAGATAACCGACCACCTCGTAAAGCTCATTCAGCTCATTTACATGCTTATCATAAATCTTTAACATGCCGTTAAATTTAATCAAATCAATATGAAACAGCATTCGCAGATAGGACCAAAACATATCCATCATACTTCCCGTAGGCTTCTTGCTTCCGATAATCCAGAAATTCCGCTTAAAGGACGTAAAATGCCTGTTTAACGCTTTCATACGTGCGGTATAGGAAGACAGTTCCGGAACAGAAAGCTTCGTCACATCCTCCGTTGCATACAGCAAACGAATCAGATGTATTACGGAGCTCAAATACGCATCCAGTTCCCCTCTGCGCTTCATATAGCTCGTCAGATTATAGGACACCACCACCACTGCCGCAATCACACCGATTGCCGGCTTTAATACAGCAAATACCAAGGAACCGAGCAATAATACAATCGCCAGAAAATGCAGCAGATTGGACTCTCTCTTGATGTTCTTAATATAATTCATGCTTTCATATACGGAATACTTTCTTTGTTTTCCGATTTGATACAAAGCCTCCTGAACATCAATACGCGTTTTCTCCTGATTTAAGAAAAATGAAATCAAGCGTTCTCGTTCCTTCATTTCCGTCTCGTCAAACTGCGGCTGACGCAGCATGGCATATAAATATTCCTCACCCATGGCACTGACCGTACGGTTCATTACCATAAACAGTTCATCCAGTTCCAAATCGTTCCAGGTAATATCGTCAACGTCATAAGCCTCCCGCTTCACTGCCCGGTAATAGCTCTGTAACGACTTCATTTTCTCTACGGTATACTCCTCGTCGGATACGGTTCCGAACTCCTCGGAAAGCATCCGTCTGACCTTTTCTTTATACCTCTTTTTATCGTAGATCCCCTTACCGACAAAAAATAAAATCAACACAACAATAAGCACAAGATATTCCATACAAACCCTCACTTTTAGATATAATTATACAAGATAAAGTATAGACTTAGTGACAGAAAATGTCAAGCAATTTCCACATATGCTCCGTGCAGGCGGTGCTTTGCACCTGCCCCCACCTCGCGGCATATCCTGCACAAAAAAGAAGACCGCACACCATACCAAAGTACAATGTGCGGTCTTATATAAAATACCCTCTCGAATTTTAATCCCAAATAACTCTTGCATACTTATAAACGGTACGATAGTTTACGTTGGAAATCTCAACACCGTTATTTGCATGAATAATCTTACCGTTGCCGATGTAAATCGCTACATGGTCTACCACACCGGTCTTTAAGTCGTGATAGAATACCAAGTCTCCGGCCTTTGCCTCGGATCTGGAAACGGCACTGTAGGTTCTGGCCATCTCTCTGGATACGCGCGGTGTATGATAACCGTATGCCTTAAATACCTGCTGTACAAAACCGGAACAGTCAACACCTCTGGACAGGCTGTTTCCGCCCCATACATACGGCGTACCCAAATATCTCATGGCATAATCAATCATATTGGTACGAAGCTGGGAAACACCGTCTCCGTAGTTACTACTCTCAACAGCCTCTTTGTACTTATACGCAACCGTAACAAACTCGGAACTGATATACGCTTCCGCATTCTTCTGCGTATCAATATTCCATTCAATCTGAACGAAAGTCTTCGCCTCCGGATCATTTTTGCTGATTACCACTTCTTTTACTACCTTAAAGCTCTCTCCGCCGCTCACCTTTGCAATTACATTATCGGTCGTAGTATCCGGAGTAGAACGAACGTTTAAATTCTTAATCCCTCTGTTTACCGTAGCAGTCAGGGTGCCCAGCTTCTCCGCAAGTGTTACTGCTTCATCGCCCATAATCAAATACTCTGTGGAGCAATAGCCCTTTACACTGCCGGAGGAAATCTTTGCCCATCCGTCCTCTACAGACTCTACGATACAATATGCGTTCTTACCGAGCTTACCGATACGGGAATAATTCGTACCCGGACCTTTTCTGATATTTAAAGCATCCGAAACATTAGCAAATGCTATATTCTCCGGAACTTCAACGGAAGAAAACAGCTCAGCCGCATTCTCTTTATTCTCTTCTGAAGCATTTACAAAAAACTCATTCGATACAACCGAAAACCCACCCAGTGCATTACCACCGGTAACAACCGCAGCCTCGGCCGTCATCCCGGTTCCGAATAAGGAAATCACCGTGCCTAATACCAAAGCAAGTGATACTCCGTGCTTCATCTTCATCAAAAAGTACCTCCAACAAACAATCTCTATAAAAATGTTACATAAATATTAAATTTTATTACATGGATTATTATAGCAAGATTGCTTGTTTTTGTCAACATTGTTGCTGATTTTTTTTGATTTTCAAGGCTTTTTTAGTCATTTTTGCCAAAAAAATAACTCAAATTATGAAGCAAATCACTCCTCCGTTGCTTTCATTTATGATTTTTTCTATCGACTCCTGTAGTTTTTCCTGACATTCTTCGTTAATATTTCCGATTTTGGCATTGACTCCTTCCTCTACCAACTGATTTACACTCTTTCCGAAAATTGCTGCGGTACGTAATCCGTCTTCTCCCTGCTCACTTTGATTTGTCATATAGGAAATCAAATCCCTTGCCTGTTCCTCACTTCCCACAATCGGTGCAATCTCTGTCACAATATCAGCCTGAATCATATGTACCGACGGTGCGGTCGCCCGGATTTTCACGCCGAACTTTCCTCCCTGTTTGATTAATTCCGGCGTAGAAATCTGAATTTGATTTGCCGCAGGCAAAACGACTCCGTAGCCTTTCCCTTCTACCTCTTCACAGGCAGCGGCAAGCTTTCCGTATTCCTCCCTGCGTTTTGCCAGTTCGCGGAGTTCCTGATAAAAACGGCGTTCTCCGGTCACTTCACATCCCAGCAATTCGCTTAACATTCCGTAATAATATTCTTTCTTCGGTTCAAAACGGTATTCTACGCTTCCGTCTTCCATATTGATACCGGACTGTACCACACGTTCAAAATAGTTTCCTACAGAAAATTCCTTCTGGTCCCGTACATCCCGAATTCTTCGATTTTGAAGTAACAACTCCTTTGCACATTCCATGGCTTCCCGTTTAATCTCATGGGTTTGTTCCAAAAGTTCAATCCATTTCGGAAGCCGGAATCTCATTTCACTGACCGGAAACGCTGTAAGTATTGCCTCCAATATTTCTGTAAGCTCTGTTTTCTTCAGCTTTGTACAATCGGTAGGAAGTACGATTACATCATAGCGTTCCGAAAGTTCCTGCGCCAGTTGCTCCGTTTCCGCCGCCCGGGGTCTTGCGGAATTTAAGAGAACAATAAAAGGCTTCCCGAGACGCTTTAATTCATAAATGGTACGCTCCTCCGGCGCCTCGTAGTTTGCTCTGGTCAATTCGCCGAAGCTACCGTCCGCCGTCACCAGGACCCCTACGGTGGAATGCTCCCTGATTACTTTTCCCGTACCGATTTCCGCCGCCTTGGTAAACGGAATCTCCGACTCGGACCAAGGAGTCTTTATCATCCGTTCCTTCTCACCTTCCATATGTCCTGTAGCGCCTTCTACCATATACCCGACACAATCCACCAAACGGATTTTCACATCGGTTCCGTCCGGAAGTGCAATCTTTGCTGCCTCCTTCGGAACAAACTTCGGTTCCGTAGTCATAATGGTACGCCCCTGTGCAGACTGCGGCATCTCATCGGTAGCCCTCACCTTTTCCGCCTCCGACCTCATTACCGGAAGCACCATTTCGTCCATAAAGTGCTTGATAAAGGTGGACTTTCCCGTTCTCACCGGTCCTACCACTCCTATGTAGATTTCTCCGCCGGTCCGGAGCTTCATGTCTTTGTATAAATCAAACGTTTCCATAAAAAATCCCCCTTGGCTTTAGCTGTTACAGTATATGCCAAGAGGGATATCCATTATTCCCAACTAAGGGAACTATATTCGGTTACTTTGTCACGGACAAGCAAGTCCTTTAAGGCTTCCTTCGCTTCCTTGTTTTCAAACAGTACTGCATTCACTTGCTCCACAATCGGCATCTCAACGCCGTACTTTTCGGCCAACGCCAATGCCGCCTGTGCGGAATTCACACCTTCCACCACCTGACCGACTTCTTTTTTTGCCTCCTCTAAGGATTTTCCCTGCCCCAGAAGATAGCCTGCATTATGATTTCTGCTGTGGGTACTGGTACAGGTTACAATCAAATCACCGATACCGGAGAGTCCCGCAAAGGTCTCGTATTTTGCCCCCATCGCCTCGCCCAATCTGGCAATTTCCACAATACCACGGGTAATAAGCGCTGCTTTTGTGTTATCTCCATAGCCAAGGCCATCAATAGCACCGGCTGCCAATGCAATCACGTTCTTTAAAGCACTTCCGATTTCGATTCCCAATACATCCGGGCTGGTATATACACGAAAATACTTATTCATGAACATATCCTGAATGTACATGGCAACTTCCTTCTCGGCAGCCCCTGCAACAACCGTAGTCGGAATATGACGACTGACTTCCTCCGCATGGCTCGGTCCGGAAATTACCGCCACCTTTGCCTGCGGAATCTCCTGGGAAATAATATCCGTCATGGTATATAAAGTACCGTGTTCGATACCCTTGGACGCATTTACAATAACGGTTCCTTCCTTTATATAAGAAGAAAGATTTTTTGATACCTCTCTTACCTTCGGAGAAATCACCGTATTTACAACCAAATCCGTTCCGCCTGCCGCAGCCTCCGCCAAATCGTTGGTCAGTTTTACACTGTCCGGAAGCACTGCCCCCGGCAAATTCTTAATATGACTGCGGTCTGCAGCCAACGCCCCGGTCTCTGCAGGAAACTTTGACCAGAGTGTCACATCATGACCGTTATTTGCAAGTAATATGGTAAGAGCAATTCCCCAAGTACCTGCTCCTAAAACCGTAACCTTTTTCATACCGTCCACCTATTCCATGTACCGTTTCGGTACATTTCCCTTTCATTTCTTTCCACGCATCTCATTCTGCCGTACACCTCCCCGGCAGAACGCCCGGGACATTATTTATTCCTTGTCTGCTTTTTCGGAAAATTCTGTCTCTATCTTTACCTTTTGTCCGATTTTATTTTCGGTACCGGAAAGCAAGCGCTTAATGTTCTCTCTATGAGTGTAGAACGCCAAAACCGCAAACACAAGGCTAAGAATCAGCATATGCCAGTCCCCCGGACGGGTTACTGCCACCCATATCACAAATAAAACTTCCATCACCAAAGATCCAAGCGACACAAAACGCGTAATGGCCAAAATTACAAAGAATGTCGCCACACAAATCAGGAAAATCCGCCAGTCAAAGGTCAGAATCGTACCAACCAGAACCGCAATTCCTTTGCCCCCCTTAAACTTCAAATAAAAAGGGAAGGTATGGCCCAAAACTGCGCCCAATGCCGTATATAAGCCGAGCAAATCCGCATACGGCATATCCTTAAAGAATACAAACTTAATCAACACCACCGGAATCGCACATTTGAATACATCCCCCAGTAATGTAATTAACGCCGCCTTTTTTCCTAAAGTACGAAGCGCATTGGTGGTCCCCACATTACCGCTTCCGTAATTTCTGATATCAACCTTCTGTATCTTTCCAACAATATATCCCGTCGAGATGCATCCGAATGCATATCCTAACATCAAACAAATCGCAATACGCCAAATCATATTACTTATCCTGCCATTTCTGCTTTACTTATTTCGTTGCATCCTCACGCTCTCTGATAATAAACTTCAGGGAAGTACCTACAAAACCGAAGGTGTCACGAATCTTATTCTCTATATAACGCTGATAGGAATAATGCATCAGCTCCTTACTGTTTACAAACAACACGAAGGTAGGCGGTCCCACTGCCACCTGGGTCATAAAGAAAATCTTAAGTCTCTTACCCTTATCGGACGGCGGCTGCTGTAAGGAGGTCGCCTCCATAAGAATTTCATTCAGCACACCGGTCTGGATACGCAGTGTTCTGCTCTGAATGACAAGGTCAATCTTCTCGAAAATCTTCGTCATGCGCTGGCCGGTCTTTGCGGAAATGAAAACAATCTCCGCATACGGAATAAAGGACAAAATCTCACGGATACGTTCCGTTTGACGATAAATCGTCTTGTCGTCCTTATCCTCTACCGCATCCCACTTGTTGACTGCGATAATAATACCTTTTCCTCTCTCATGGGCAATACCGGCAATCTTTGCATCCTGCTCGGTCACCCCTTCCGTCGCGTCAATTACAACCACAACAACATCCGCACGTTCCACCGCACTGACGGTACGCACGATACTGAAGCGCTCTATCTCTTCTTTAATTTTATTTTTACGACGAAGTCCCGCCGTATCAATAAAGATATATTCCTTTTCCTCAAACTTTACCACCGTATCAATGGCATCACGGGTCGTACCCGCAATATCCGATACGATCACACGGTTCTCACCGGTCAACTTATTGATAATGGAGGACTTACCAACGTTCGGCTTACCTACCACTGCAATCTTCGGAAGCTCTTCCTCCTCTTCTCCCTCTACCGGAGCCGGGAAATACTCAACAATCGCATCCAGAAGCTCACCGAAACCGAGACGGGACGCACCTGACACCGCAATCGGATCACCGATACCGAGATTATAGAACTCGTATACATCCGCCTGCATCTTTTCAAAGTCGTCTACCTTATTGACCGTCAGAACCACCGGCTTACCGGAACGGCGCAACATATCCGCAACCTTAAAGTCTGCATCTACAAGGCCCATGCGCACATCGGTCAGAAACACAATCACATCTGCCGTATCAATGGCAATCTGCGCCTGCTCCCTCATGTACGTCAGCATCTTATCCTTGGTCTCCGGCTCAATACCGCCGGTATCAATCATGGTAAACTTATAGTTCAGCCATGTAACATCCGCATAAATACGGTCACGAGTTACACCCGGATAGTCTTTTACAATAGAAATACGTTCCCCCGCAAGGGCATTAAACAACGTGGACTTACCCACATTCGGGCGTCCCACGATGGCAACAATCGGATTACTCATTTCAGGAAATTATCCTCACTTTCAAAAATCAACTACTACTCAATTACGGCTCGTACCAAAGCCTCTCCTTCTGATTTTACAATACCCAGGCGGGTTTGTAAAGCCTTTTCCACATCAGAAATCGTGAAATCGTCCAAAAAGACATCCTCACCGCTTCGGAGCATCACCTCCGGAACAAGTAAAACATTGCCTAATTCCCGGTCTTTTAACTGAGCAATGATGTCCTGTGCCGTCACCAGACCTGCAACGGTAATACTTTCTCCGAAGAAATCATTCCGAACGGCAACTACCTGTGCGTCGATGTTCGGATATTTCTTTTGAATTTTCTCCATCTGCTCTTTGATGGTGGATTCCGCCAGTTCACCGGTAACCAAGGTAAGTTTTCGCACCCGGTCATCCCCCTTACACTCCGCCAGATACTCGTCCACCTCTACATTTAACAAACGAATCATGCCTACGCCGTTTTCCAACTGCGGATAGCCCTCATAGTCCTCCTCTGCAGGCAACGGCAATCCCGCCAGCAAATACCATTCGTCACTGGCATGAATCATACGAGTGCCGTAATGCTTTTGAATGATTTCCTGCCATTTCCTTATGATACCGATGACTTCCATCGCATCTTCTTTGGTAAACGGCTCCACCTGTGTCAGGTTCTCACGGAACTTTGTCATGCCCATAGGAACCACGGAAACACTCTGCATCAGCGGTAAATACGCCGTCAAATCGTGAATGGTCCGCTCCAGTTCCTCGCCGTCATTATATCCCTTACAAAGCACAATCTGGCCGTTCATCTCAAGGCCCGCATCATAAAAACGCTTGATTTTATCCAACGCATTCCCTGCAAAGCGGTTGTTAAGCATCTTGCAGCGTAACTCAGGATTCGTCGTATGCACGGAAATATTAATCGGAGACAGCTTATAAAACAAAATCCGCTCCATATCCTCTTCAGATAAATTGGTCAGCGTAATATAATTTCCCTGTAAAAAGGATAATCTTGCATCGTCATCCTTAAAATACAGCGTATCCCGCATTCCGGTTGGCATCTGATCGATAAAGCAAAAGATGCACTTATTCCGACAGGAACGATACTCATCCATAAGCCCGTCCTCAAACACCAGGCCCAAGTCCTCATAAGCGTCCTTTTCGATTTCAAGCTCCCATTCTTCGCCGTCAGCCTTACGAATCAAAAGGACAATCTCCTCGTCCTCGGACAAATACCGGTAGTCAAACACATCCTTAATCGGCTGCTCGTTAATGGACACCAGCACATCCCCTGCTTCGATTTCCAGTTCCTCGGCAATACTGCCCGGGAGCACTTCTTTTACGGTATGTTCTTGTAGTTTTTTAGCCATAACTTCCTCTTTCTCTTTATCAAAACTGCAAATTTTCTTTCTGCATTCTGTATCATATTTTGTGATACACTGTCTTTTATCCCCTCAGCAGCTATCATTCTGCCAACATAAGAAATCCCACCAGACTGCCTCTGTCGTTTCCCTGTACTCTGTGAGAGTATAGCAAATCGGAATGACATTTGGTACAAACGCCTCCGATAACAATATTCTCCGGCTTTACTCCGGCTTTTTCTAAAATCATACGGTTCACCTGCCACAAATTCAGCTGACAGGTCCCGTCCTTCTTCTGTTCCTCTGTCTGTGTGGTAGCCTCCGGATACTCTTTCATAAAAAGCTCCGCCACCTCACCGCCTACGGTATAGCAGTCTCCGCAAATAGATACACCGATATAAGCTTCGATATCCGACCGCTTACTACCGAATTCTTTTTCCATCGCCTGTATCGTCTTCTCGGTAATCCGTCCGATGGTCCCGCGCCAGCCGGCGTGAGCCGTACCTATCGCCTTTGCCACAGGATCAAAGAAAAATACCGGTACACAATCCGCCATAAATACAGTCAAAGCCACCCCCGGCTCGTTTGTAATCTGAGCATCCACCGAAGTATAGTCCCGCTGCTTTATTATGCCTTTTCCACAGTCTGCCTTGGTCGCTCTCCGTACCACGGTCTCATGGACCTGCGCCGACAACACTAACTGCTCCTTAGTAAAGCCCATGGCATCACATATCCTGTCATAGTTTTCAAGAACATTTTCGTCCGCGTCTCCTCGTCCGAATCCGAGATTCATGGACGAAAAACATCCTGTACTGACACCGCCTACTCTTGTAGAACAACCGTGTTTTACCCCCTGATGCTTCGCTAAACGTTTAAAATATAAAAACGGGACTGAAGTACCCGATACTGCCATTTCCTTTGTGGAAAGAATTTCTAATTCTTGGTTCATTCTTCCGCTCCTATCATTTTATTCCGTTAATTAATCATTCAAATATTTATCATTCCATAGTTGTGCCTCAATAAAAGCAACCTGTTCTTTGTCCTGTTCTAACAGCTTATTGATATCATTATCATGCAATTCCAACTGTTTTAACAAATCATTCTTTTTATACACTTGACAAAGCTTCTCTGTATAATATAAAGCCATACTATCGCCAACAGTAAAACTGATATCACCATCGGCAATCTCATCTAAATCAATCTGTATCACGCAATGTTCTCCGTAGTTTTCAGAAAGTACCTCTGACGGCTGTACCGTAAAATAAAGCGGATGTTTTTTCTCCGGAACACCTCCTTGCTTACAAAACATATCATACATCCTTTGTTCAGCCTTACATCTATCCTCATAATAACGTTCAAACGACGCACCAAAACGACGATGTGCACGACAGGAGCTGTCGGCATACAACTTTTCCGCTAATTTCTTTGCCTCCTCAAGCGGAAGCTCGGTAATGCTTTTACATGGTATACTATCTTTATGACGATAATTCACCAGATACAGTTTCATTCTGTATTCTCCTTCTGTTCAACCATACTTACAGCCAAAACGCATTTTCCGTAATTCGTATCTCGTCCCCCGTCACCCCTGCCACATCAAACCGGCACGGTGTATCAACGGGAATCCGGTTCTTATATAGATAATATTGCGCCGCCGCAATGATTTTCTTCTGCTTTCGGTAGTCCACTGCTTCTTCCGGCGCTCCGTAGCGCCCGTCGGCACGATATTTCACCTCAACAAATACCAGATAACCGTCCTTTTTCGCAATCAAATCAATCTCGCCATGCTTCGTATAAAAGTTACGGGCAAGAATCTCATAACCTTGTGTTTGCAAATACTCCTGTACCTTTGTTTCCTGCTCGGAGCCCACACGCCGGCGGTTCCATGCTGTGGAATAATTATTTATTATCTCATTATTTCCCATTCAACTCTACCCATTGATTCCATTATATAGTCCCCTTTAATACATCTTATTCTCATAATCCTGAAGTTCATGAAAAATCATATCTACAATCACCAAATCATCTACAATTCGATACAACATAAAATATCTGTGATTAAGAAAATTAATTCTATGATACTCCAATTCACGTAGTTTAGGATTATCACATAGCTTCAAACTTCCCGCTACATGTTTTAGACTTTCTATTGTTGCATCATAATCATCTAAAACATTTTGTGCTGCTTGTATACTCTTTTTTTCAAACAGAAGATACTGAATGCATCGTTCAAAGGCCTCTTCCGCATCTTTTGTAACAAATACCTTATAATCCATATTTTGCCCTCATATTACTTGAAACTTCCTTTGCCTCCCTAACCACTCCTTGTTTCGCCTGTTCACGAGCCCTTTCTAATTTTTCTAACAACTCCTGTTCTGTCAATGCTTCATATGGATTCACATTTACCCTCTTAATTTCAAACGGAAATCCATTTACAGCCAAAGCTTGTGTCAAAAACATTCGAATTGCAGTCGTTGTATCTGTTCCTAACTCTCGAAAAAGTTCATCCGACTTTACCTTCAAATCATCATCAACTCTTACCTGAATTGTACTTGCCATTCCAGCCACCTCCTAAACTCTTCTACTATAAGAATAACAAACAAACACTGCTATGTCAATACATTTGCAATGACATAGCAGTGACATCATTTTACAACGACTTCTTTACTTTCCCTTTAATCTTATCCACTTTATCGACAAACAGCAGCACCTCTGCCACCACCTCATAAAGCTCCGGCGGTATGGCATCGCCGATTTCAAGCTTCGATAGCGTCCCTGCCAATTTATCATCCTTGTGAAGCGGCACATTTTCCTCCACCGCACGCTCGATAATCTTCTCCGCCACATATCCTCGACCGGAGGCCACAATCTTCGGTGCCTCCTCGGAAGGCTCATATTCCAGCGCAACCGCTATTTTGCTCTTTTGTTCCTCCATTCGGGGCACCTCCTTTCGCTACTATAAGCATAACAAATAAATAATGCTATGTCAAAACATTTGTAGTGACATAGCATATATCGTTTTCTCATTGTTTAGCCTTTTCTATTTATCCAATCCGCAATCAAAAAAAAGATTCCCAGTCCCAGCATCAACGGAAACATATAATGAATTCCTTTCTTCATCTCTACATTTGTAACGGCCTTCTCCGGATTCTTTTCTTTATAATAGACCGTAACCGGTCGTCCTTCGCTGACCACCTCTTCGCCGGAGTTAAACGTTGAGGTGTACACCACATCGCTTACCGTGTATTCTACCGTCATTACGTGGTTTGTGGTGACCGTTCGGTTTCTTCCCGACCCTCCATGCCTTGTCCAGCTTTCCACATTCTTTACCAAACCGACGGTTTTCTTTGCACCTGCAATAAAAATCAAGTCCTTCACTTTAACTCCCAAATGAAAGAGACAAACCGCTCCTCCAATCACGATTAATGCAATGCTGGCTATTTTCTTTTTCGTATCCATAACTTCCCCTTATACTTCTTATTTTTCATCCATTGTAGGTTACTCCCCGCATATAATACCTTTAATAAAACTCCGTCTATGTATCGGACACGGTCCGTCCGTGCGAAGCTTTTCCATATGCTCCGCAGAACCGTAGCCCTTATTTCCGGCAAAACCGTAGCCCGGATATACCTTATCAAACTCCACCATCATCCGGTCTCTGGTGACCTTAGCAATGACGCTGGCTGCCGCAATGGACAGGCTTTTGGCATCTCCCTTGATAATCGGCACCTGTTTCACCTGTTTTCCGCCAAAAAGCTCGTTCACCTCCGGAATGGTTACCGCATCATTAAGAAGCACATCCGGTGCGCCGCAGGTCTCCGCCATTTTTTTCATTGCCTCCCGCATGGCACGATACGTCGCCTGCAGGATGTTAATCTCGTCAATGACCGTATGGGATACACAGCCGATACCGTAGGCTACTGCCTTCTCAAGAATCTCCGGAAACAGTTCTTCTCTCTTTTTCTCGGACAACTGCTTGGAATCGTTCAAATACAGAATGCGGCAATCCTTCGGCAGTACCACACAGGCTGCTACCACAGGGCCCGCAAGCGGGCCCCTACCTACCTCGTCGATACCGCAAACCACATTGTAATCCCCGTATTCCCGCTCAAAAGCAAGCATGCCGTCCACTCTGGCACACTCCGCCAGAAACTTTTCTTTCCGCTTTCTCGCCTGCTCGATGAGCTTCACTACGCCGCTTCTGGTATCATCGGCATATAGCGCAATGACCGCTTCCAGTTCTTCCGGTGAAGCACTTGCCAAGGCTTCTTTTATTACATCCATCTTTTCTGCCATAACACATTCCCCATCTTTCGTAAACCCGGTTTTCAAAAGGCACCTTATTCTTCTACAATAGTCGTATCCTCTGTTTTCGGCTCTTTCTCTACACGTTCCAGCGTAATCCGTCCAATCTTTCCGGCACGGTAATCATCCATAATAATACCCGACGCACGCTCGATATCCGCTTCGCCGCCTTTTTTCAGACAACCGCGCTTTCTTGCCACACGCTCCAGCGCCTCAAAACCGTCGGCGCATTCCTCAATGCCATACTTTGCGTTTACCACTCCCGGATATTCCTCATATAAATAAGAAAGTAAGGTCATGGCCAGTTCTCTCACATCCAGAATATCCTCATTGATGGACCCGATCCATGCAATACGAAGACCTACCTGCTGGTCCTCAAACTTCGGCCATAAGATACCCGGAGTGTCAAGAAGCTCCAGCTCCTTATTCAAGCGAATCCACTGCTTACCCTTTGTCACACCCGGCTTATTCCCGACCAGAGTCACGCTCTTTCCCGCAAAGGAATTGATAAAGGTAGACTTACCTACGTTCGGAATACCCACAATCATGGCACGGAGCGGTCTGCCGATAATGCCTCGTTTTAAATCGCGCTCCCGCTTCTCCTTACAGGCTTCCTTTACCACATTCAATACATTCTTTACGCCGGCTCCCGCCTTGGAATTCACCGTCAGCACGAAATAGCCCTTCTTCTCATAATAAGCCTTATATTCTTTTGTACGGACCTCGTCCGCCAAATCCGCCTTATTTAACAAAAGTACCCGCGGCTTGTTCCCCGCAAACTTCTCAATGTCCGGATTCTTCGAACTGTAAGGAATACGGGCATCGACTAACTCAATAATTACATCTACCAGCTTCAGCTCGTCCTGAATCTGGCGCTTTGCCTTACTCATATGTCCCGGATACCACTGATACTGCATCTTACACCTCCGTGGGGCCTCTGCCTCCAAAACTACTGTCTACAACTATTGATTCTTCTCCAGATTCATCTGGGATATAATATTAAACGGGTCTAACGCCAACCATGCCTTGCCCACAATCTGTTCCTTTGTCACATTTCCGATATTAGAAAACCGACTATCTTCACTCTTATTCCGGTTGTCCCCCAGCACAAAGTACTCATCCTCGTCTAACGTAAACTCCTCCGCCGCAAGCCCCGACAAATGAATTAACGGCATATCTTTCACGGCTTCCTTTAATATCGTTCCGTTGATATACACACTGCCGTTGACTATCTGCACCGTCTCTCCGGGAAGTCCGATGACACGTTTTACATGATAATAACTATGTTCCTCGCCCACTTGTTCAAATACAATGACGTCAAACCGTTCCGGACCTTTTCTAAGATAAGAAAGTTTATTTACTATAATTGATGTCCCCTCGACAAGCGTCGGCTCCATGGAAGTCCCCGGAACCACCGTACGTTCAATCGTCACCTGAACCAGAAAAAAAGCAAGCACAATAACAGCCACGGTTTCCAGAAATAAAAACAACAATCCACGTAGCTTCTTTTTTCTTTTTCTTTTACTTCGATTATCGCTTAAATCAAAATCATAGCCTGCCATTAGCTCACCCCTCCTATATTGATGCGTGTGGGCGCGTTCGCATGACTGCGCAACTGCATGGAAACAAATTTCCGCAGTTTGCTCGCATGCTCACTTTGCCTACCCGAATAAAGACAAAGGGACAATTTACATTGTCCCTTTCGTCAACTTATTTTACAAGTTCCTTAACCTTTGCCTTCTTACCAACTCTGTCACGTAAGTAGTTGAGCTTTGCTCTACGAACCTTACCGCGACGGATTACTTCGATCTTCTCAACGATCGGAGAATGTACCGGCCAAGTCTTTTCAACACCAACACCGTTGGATGTCTTTCTTACCGTAAAGGTCTCTCTTGCGCCACCGTTCTGTCTCTTTAAAACGGTTCCCTCGAAAATCTGGATACGCTCACGGTTACCTTCCTTTACCTTTGCGTGTACACGTACGGTATCACCTACGTTAAACTCGGTAACCTCTGCCTTTAACTGAGCTGCTTCAATGTTCTTAATAATGTCGTTCATGTTGCGACCTCCTTAAAAATATGGACATTCATACTACCGGATGCGGTACAGCGGAACATCTTGTCTCACAATCGATGATTATACCATAGAATCAGGAGGAATGCAAGCACTTTTTTATCTTTTTCCAACAAGCAGGCAGCAAATCACCCATCCGTGACTCGCTGTCCGGTATTTCTTACAAATACTGAATTAATTCCTCAATCACACCGCTCAAGCGCGCATCGGAAAGACCGAAGTCCATCTCCTTGTAGCTCCATGCGCTACGGCCGATGCCCAGTTCCTCAAAAGCTTCGTGAATTGCCTTGTACCACTTTACCGTATCCTCCGGAGATACTCTGTCGATTACACCGTACTCACCGCAGTACAAGGACGTGTTGTACTTTTCTGCGGTTGCCACAGCGGAAGCGAATCTCTCCTTAAAATACTCCTTTGTGAGGTTAAACTCTTCAAAGGCATACCGCTCCTCAGGCACAATCTGGCTGGTCCATGTCGCTCCCTGATGAGTAAACTTCAGCGGGTCATAGCAATGCATATTGAAAATCACCTTATCATCTGCCGGAGCACCCAAATCCTTTACCGCATCCGGAGAATTGTTCCAGTAGCTGCCCAGTAAAATCAAAACCTCCGGTGCGTACTTACGGATTTTCTTAATACACTCGGCAGAAATACGGTTCCATGCTTCGATAAAGGACTGATCCGTAATCTCGTTTAACAGCTCAAAGGCCACGTTTTCCGGATCATTGCCGAACCGCTTTGCCATCTCTTCCCAAAGGGCATAGAAACTGTTCTGAAGCTTCTCACTGTCGAAAAATCCGCTTTCCTTTTCACCCTCGTCAAAAGAAAAGCCCTTGGTCTTATGTAAATCCAACACAATCTTTAAACCATACTTCTTCGCCCAGTCGATAGCCTTTGCGATACGTTCGAAGCCGTCATCGATAAAGCTGTCATCCTCCGCCTGTACAATATTAAAATCAAACGGAAGTCTCACATGGTCCACTCCCCAGGAAGCAATCTTTGCTAAATCCTGCTCTACCACAAAGCCGTCCAGACGTTCCTTGCTGTAATCGCACTGGGACAACCAACCTCCGAGATCAACACCCTTTCTAAATCCAACGAATTCTTTCATTTGTAAAACCTCCTTACAAAGCAGTCTCATTTGTTAGTAACAGTGTATCATGTTTTCCTACCAAAGCATACCATAAAATCACTCTATTTATCATTTTTCTGTTATAATAATCACGCATCATCATCAAAGAATTAACGTGTATGGAATTGCTGCTCCCGATATTCCCGCGGTGTCACCTTCACATATCGCTTAAACATGGAAATAAAATGACTCTCCGAACAAAAACAAAGGCTGTTTGCAATCTCCGCCGAAGAAAACTCCGTATACCGGAGCATCTTCTCCGCAGCCTCAATACGCTTTTGCATAATATACTGAGAGACCGAAATGCCCACCTCTTTGTGGAACAGCTTCGACAAATAGGTCGGACTGAGCTTCGTTTCCTCTGCCAAGTCCGCCAACGTAATCTTCGTATGTAAATGAGAATAAATATACTCCAGACACATAATCACCGACCTGGAATACATGGTTTTCTTACGAATCGCACGCATTCGCTTGGCATAGGCCTCAATCAGTTCCCTGTGAATGGATGTAATCTCCTCCTCTGTCTGCATCTTATCGATACGTCTTATATAAATATCGCTCCGGTTGTAGGCCTCCTCCATCTCCATGCCGCCTTCGATACAGTATCTCGTAATAAAGGCAATGGTAATAATGAGGTGATACTTGAAATTCCGCATCTTATCCTCACTGAGCACGCCCATACCGTCTCCGCCGAAGGGCTTCATCAATGCCAGCGTTTCTTCCACATTGCCCATCTTGATGCTCTGGTAAAACTCTACTTCCTTATCGTACGGCGTATGAAACCGGTTATCCTCCCGATTCTCAAACTCAATCTGCGCCAACGCCTTCTGCATGTCAAGCTTCATGGATTCGCCTCCCTTCGTTGTTTCTATTATAACCGAACTCTATTCTATATACAACAAAAAAACAGCCTTTTCTGCAAAAAGACTGCTCTTTCATCCTAAATCAGGTAATTCTCATGAAACAGATTATCCACAATAATTTTGTACTCGTTCAATTTCTCGCACTTCCGGATCTGCTTCCGAGCTTTTTCACTGTCCGCAAAGCTGTCCAGCAAATAAAACCAAAGCTCCTTCATCTTATATAACAAATCCCTGTCACAGGACAAGACCGCTCCGTACTCTTCCATCAACTGCGTATGAAACCTGCGTAGCGTCGCTCTGCGTTCCTTCTCTGCCGGCAACACTTCGCCCCGCAATCGTCCGATGAGATACGGGTCACTGAGCAAACCCCGCCCCAACATCACACTTTGTAATTCCGGGAAACGTGCCATCAGATTTTCATAGCCTTCCTTCGTAAAAATATCGCCGTTATAACAAAGAGACCTCTCCCAATTCTCATAGGCATGGGCAAAGTTCTCCATCCGCACCTGTCCCTTGTAAAAATCCTTCTGAATCCGCGGATGCACCGTCAGTTCTTTAATCGGAAACTTACGAAAAATCTCTAAGATTTCTTCCCAGTCCTCCGCATCATTCCGTCCCACTCTGGTCTTTACGGACACCTCTAGCGTGCACTTTTCAAACACCTCGTCAAAGAACCTCTCCAACTCCTCCAAACGACTTAAAAATCCGGAACCTTTCCCTTTTGCCACCACGGTTCCAGACGGGCAGCCCAGATTCAGGTTCACTTCCGTATAGCCATACTCGCTCTTTAAAAACTCTGCCGCCATCAGAAAGTAATCCGCACGATTCGTAATAATCTGCGGTACCACCTGCATTCCGGCATTGTTCTCCGGAAGCACATCCCGCTTTTCCTTATTTCGTAAAATCTTATTCCCATCCGGAGAAATAAACGGCGTGAAATACTTATCCGGTGCCGGAAAATACGTATGAAACGCTCTCCGGTAAATATGTCCGGTAATTCCTTCCATTGGGGCAAAGTAAAAGTTCATATCCGTTCTCCTGTTTCTCTCTATCTGTATCTATTCTACTGTGCTATCCGGCTCCGTACACGCTTCCTCTTCCCGATATTTCTTCGCCAGAAGCTTCTCCAGATACTGCCTCTCCTTCTTTGACAGCACTGCATCCTTTAGTAAATCGGGACGTGTAGCCAGCGTCCGCTCAATGGACTTTTCCCTACGCCATTTCTCGATATTGGCATGATGTCCGGATAAAAGCACTTCCGGCACCTTGCGACCTTCGTATTCCTCCGGTCTCGTATACTGCGGATATTCCAAAAGATTGTCCTGAAAGCTCTCAAATTCTGCCGAAGCCTCGTTATTCAGTACTCCCGGCACCAGACGGGACACCGCGTCAATCATCATCATGGCCGGAAGCTCACCGCCGGTCAACACATAATCCCCGGCAGACACCATATCCGTTACCACCATTTCCAGAGCACGCTCATCAATTCCTTCATAATGACCGCACAGGAAAATCAAATCCTCCTCTTTAGCCCACTCCTCTGCCTTTTTCTGAGTAAAAGTCTCTCCCTGCGGCGTCAGATACACTACCTTCGCCTTTTCCCTACGTTCCACCGGAATCAGGCTTTTTACATAGGAACAGGTCTTTACCACCGGGTCCGGTGCCATGACCATTCCGGCACCTCCGCCGTACGGATAATCATCCACCCGCTTGTGTTTATCCTCGGAAAAAGCCCGAATATCCACTGCCTTTATAGACAGCAGTCCCTTCTCCGTCGCCCGCCCGATAATACTGGTGTTTAACCCCTGCTCTACCATGTCAGGGAACAATGTCATTACGTAAAAATTCATAACCTTCCTCTTTCCGGTTTATTTTGCAATTCTGTAACAATTCTTTCCGGCATGCTTCGCCTCATACAACGCTGCGTCTGCTTTCGCGTACAGTGTATCCAACTCCGTACCGTTTTCCGGATACCGGCCGACACCGATACTTCCGCTGACCCTCACCTGCAAATATCCTTTTGCCACCTCAGAAATAATACCGAGCAATTCCTTTGCCTTTGCTTCCACCTGTACAAGCTCCGATACATTCCGCAGAAAGATAAAGAATTCGTCGCCTCCGATTCGTCCGATAATATCGGATTCTCTGATTGAACATTTTAATTCTCCTGCCAGCCGGACTAAAAATTCATCCCCGGCCTGATGTCCCAATGTGTCGTTTAAGCCTTTAAAATTGTCCACATCCACCATATACAGAGAATGACCGATATCGCCTTCTTCACGGAGAATCCATCGAATCTCTTCCATTGCGGTCTCGCGATTCAATACTTTCGTCATCCGGTCAAGCTTTGCTGCATCCCTGATTTTCTGCTCTTCTACTTTACTTTCATTAATATCCTTCGCAGAAAGCATAACACACAAATGGTTATTATCCGCATCAATCAGAAAATGTACCTCATTAAAAATCCAGCACATGGAACCATCCGTCAACCTACGCTCGTATTCAAAAGATAGTCTTCGCCTTCCGCTTTCATATATCTTCTTCAAATTTTCCTGCGTAAAGGTGCGATAAAATTCCGCTGCTTCCGTCTCCGGATTAACTATGGACTTTATCGCATACTCACAAAGCTCCTCTACATTCCTACATTCCTGTAAAGTACCCTCCTCAATCCGACGGCGTCTCTGCTTAATCACACGCCAATCGTCCACATCGATATAGCTTACCGCATAGGTATCCTCCGGCAAATCAAACAAATACCGGAACACCTGCTCATGACGCTGACGGGCGCGATACTCCATGGTCACATCCTCCGTCACACCAAGAACGCCTACGATTGCTCCTGCTTCGTTCCTCAGAATATACTTTGAAGTGGCACCGTATCGCGGTTGACCGTCCTTGTCTGTAATCGGCTCAATAAAACGAAGCAAATCCTTTCCTCCGGCCATAAGCTTTCTGTCGTCCGACTCATAACGTTTTGCCAACTCCGGATCAGCAAAAATCTCTGCATCCGTATGTCCGACGATTTCCTCTACCGAAGTCTTTCCTACCATCTTTACAAAGGATTCGGACGCAGCCCGGTACACCAGATTCGCATCCTTTACAAAAATCATATCAGAAGAATTCTTCAATATAGAGCCTACTGCAATATCCATTAAGTCCGTTCCCATAGCAATCTCCCCAAAAAATCGATATTCATGACATTTTTTTCACAATTATTATACTACTCTTGCAGTTTCATGTCAATGAAATGCGACCATTGTCTCATTTGCCGGTCCATTCCCTTTTCTTTTTCAATAAGAACCGTTTTTTGTACTTAAGATTCGCATATTCTGTAATTTTCTTTAAATACACCACATCATACGCACCGCCCACGGCTCCCACAATCGGAATCCCTTGCAAAAACTTAATATACAACAGTTCCTTGGAAAGCCCGGCTGCCGTTCGCTCAATTTGAAGCTTTTCCTCATACTTTTCCGGCACCACATTCCGATCTATATACTCATTCACCGCATCATCGATTGCCCGCAAATCATCTCCGTAAGATACCGCTCCCTCAATCAACAACAAGATAAACCGTCGTTCCTCCTGACTCTCATAATCAAACCCGTAATCCAACGCAATCTCATACACACTGCGCAGGATAAATCCCACAAACAAAATAATATCCGGAAGTCCCACACCCAAGGCTCCCATACCGATTCCTGCCGCACCGGACACCAGCATATTCATCTTTCCCGCATTTCCTGCTTTTTTCTCAAATGCCTTTAAGGACTTTCTCGTCTGACGCACCTCATCCGCATATTCGTTAATGCGAAAGGTCTTTTGAAGTTCCTCTTTCCGATAGGTCTTTTCGATAATGCCGGTACCTTTTTCAAAAATCAACCCGAAGGCCTTGGCAAATGCCGTATCCAATGTCCCCTGTAGCTTTGCCGGCACCTTTTCCGCCAGAAAACGGTTTAAAAAGGTATCTTTTTTCTCTTCCCTGTCCGCTAAAAATTTCTGTTCTTTTTTCTGAAACTGTCGCCATTCTATGTCAAATGCACTTTTCTTTGAAGCCATGTGATTCCCCTCCCGTTTCCGCTTTCATATCCTATTATACCACTTAGGATTTTCAAGTCAATGACACAAACAAGCCTTAACGAAAGCTTAAATCTTTTGTAAAATATCCAGGCTGTGATGCGTAGCACCGATTAAATCCTGCCGTTCACAAATCATAAAATGATATTTCATCCACATCTCAAAGGTAGCATCATCCATGGCATCAATACATTCCCGCATATAATTGGTGGCTCCGTCCGTCGCTACAAGCTTCACTCTCGTTATATCTGAGAACTGCTCATTTAACGCATTGATATCTTCTACCCTGCTGAGTTCAAACAAATCCTTTTCCTCAGAAAGACAATGAAACTCCTCTGTCAGCATATGATTCTCCATACAGTTCCATAGATTTCCCTTTCCAAATACATATTGAAGCAGAGTGGCTTCATTCATGCAATATGCCACAAAAATGTAACCTCCCTGCTTCGTCACCCGGATTGCTTCCTCCATGGCCTTTTGCTTGTCTTCCCCGGTATACAAATGATACATCGGTCCCAGCACCAGAGTCATATCAAAACTCTCGTCCTCAAACCTTGATAAATCAAGTGCCGTTCCGTTGTGGGTTCTGATATTGGACATCCCTTCCCCGGCAATTTTCCCGTTCATAATCTCCAAATTATGTTCCGTGTACTCCAAGGCATCCACCTCATGCCCTTCCTTCGCTAACGCAATACTGTACCTTCCTGTCCCGGCTCCCACCTCCAGAATCTTTTTCTTTTCACTCCCCATCTTCTCTGTTTCGATTGTCTCCCTTGTCATATCGGTTGCTTCCAACATTTCATGGATATACTTCATGGTGGTCCGGTACTCCACCTGTCCGTGCTTACTGAGAAGTCTTCCCTCCTCGTCATAATTTGCGTAGTAGTTTTCTAAATGATTCATATCTTCTTTACCTCCAGTTCAATACAAGGCCATTGCTCGCCCGAAAATTCATATACAAACTTCCGGTCTGTCTCAATCTCCTCAAACCCTGCCGCTTTGTAGCAATAATAGGCAGACGGATTGTTTTCAAACACGCCCAAAGTTACCTTTTCTGCCTGTAACAGTTCAAAGGCATACCGGGTTGCCATCTGTATCATACGCTTTCCGTAACCCTTACCGCGCTTGGTATCATCAACAATAACGAATCCAATGCGAATCACTTTTTGTGTTGCGTCCACGTATCTCAGAATCAAATGTCCTACGATTTCCCCTTCGCAAACCGCAGTCAGTGGATAAAAATTATCCGGTTCCGCACAGTCCCCGTTACATTCCATATACTTGTAGTTCATATCCTCCGCCGTAACCGGATAGGCACCGTACCGGTCAGAGCTCCACAACCGGAGTGCCCGCTCGTCCTTAATCCAGCTTATAATTGTTTTGGCATCCTGGGGCTTGTAGGGTCTTAATTTCATAACATCTGCCTCCTTTTTCCGTAACTGCTTTTTCATTATTTCATAGACCTGTATCACTCCGTTTCTGCATTCCCATCTTCCGTGGTCTACTGTTTGATATCCGAGTCGCGCATATAAGTTACATGCCGGTAAGGATGCATCAATGTCCGCATAATCATATTGCTCCTTTATCTTATCTTCCAACTGTCTCATAATAAAAGAACCATAGCCTTTTCTCTGAAATCCCGGCAAAACATATACCCGCGTGATGTGATTCTCTTTCTTTGTTCCGGTACCGATGATTTCCTCGTTATCAAAAAGTATATAGGTGTTTCCGGTTTCAATATCCCTTAAAATATTCTCCCTGCTATGAAACTCGCAAAACATATCTACGATTTCCTTCAGATAATACTTGGGATAAACCGTCCGAATCGTCTCCTGTACAAGCATATAAACCTGTTCTGCATCCTGTTCCTTTGCCAATAAAAACTCCATCTCTGTGTTCTCCTTTCGATTTATACATCAAAGAAAATTGCCTAATTTATGGCTTTCAATATATCTCTAAAGAAAAAACACCACCAAACAATACCCTTATCGTCTGATGGTGCAAATCACTTGCCATATGTATTATGAAAAATCTTCCTATGGTGCTATATTCGCCCCGATAGGAATTCTAAGATTTCACAATGCAATATTTTCCATCAGCAAATAATCCCCACTGTAGGCTCCAGACGGGATAGACGACATAAGAATGATTCTGCTGATAAAAAAGATTCATACTCTGCATTGTACTACATCCTTTCCTGTGATTTTGTAATTGTCACTTATCATACACCCAACAAAAAAGAATTGTCAATAAGTTTTTTTCACAAAAAAGGTCTTGCTTTCGCAAGACCTTACCTTTTAATCCAGCAGTCCCGGCAAAATATGCACAACTACCTTGCCTTCCTCCAAGGAAATCTCCTTCACGCAATCCTCGATATACGGAATCAGCGCGGTTTCCTTATTTGGCAGGGTTACCTCAAACACATCGTTTGCTCCGGTTTGCAGTACTTCACTGAGCACTCCCAGTTCTTCGCCTTCATCGGTAATCACTTTAAGACCGATTAAATCGCAAATATAGAACTCATTCTCCGCTAACGGCATGGCATCCTCGCGATCGATTAAAATATCCTTATTGCGGTAGGTAGCCGCCTTATCCATATCATTTATCTCTTTAAACTTCACGATAACCATCTGCTTAAAGAACTTTACACCCTCTACCATCACCGGAAACAGCTCTCTTCCCAAATCCAAATAAGCTTTCTTTAATTTTTTAAAACGCGCCGGCTCATCTGTGGTCGGGAACACCTTCACCTCGCCCCGCACACCGTGAGTCGTCGTAATCACACCCACACGTAACATGCTATCTTTATCCATAGGAAAAATCCTTTCTTTATCCATCTTAGTCTCTTTATGTCAAATATAATCCATATGATTTCCACTCGTTTTTTATCTGTTTCCTGATTTTTATATTTTTGCTTGTTCTTTTTTCTGGCAGTCCCTGATCTTGCCTAAGCGGAGGCATCGAAAAATTCCTTAAGAGAACTTTAAAGCAACGTCAGTCCTATGGCATTTCATGCCATATATCGCTCCGTGGGATGCCCCCGCGTGTACAAAACCCAAGGGGCTGCCCGGTCAAAAGACCAAGCAGCCCTCTGTATTGGCATTATTGTAGTATTTCAACGACTACCTTTTTGTCGTCTCCGGCAGCTGCGGACTTTACCACGGTACGGATAGCCTTGGCAATACGGCCCTGTTTGCCGATTACCTTACCCATATCCTCCGGTGCCACACGCAACTCGACGACAATCGACTTCTCGGTTTCCTTCTCGGTCACCTCGACTGCCTCCGGATGATCTACAAGTGCCATAGCAATAACTTTTACTAACTCTTTCATTACTACACACCTTGCCCTTTCCGGATACTGCCGTACCCGCACATCCTATTCCTACTTCTCGATACCGGCCTTCTTTAATAACTTAGCAACGGTCTCGGTCGGCTGTGCGCCGTCAGCAAGCCACTTCTTTGCAGCCTCCTCGTTTACGTTGAAAACGCTCGGCTCCTTGGTCGGATCATAGATACCGATTTCCTCGATGAATCTACCATCACGCGGAGATCTGGAATCTGCAACAACGATTCTATAGAAAGGTGCCTTCTTCTGACCCATTCTCTTTAATCTGATCTTTACTGCCATTTTAATTTCACCTCCTTGAACTTGGTTTACATGTATCTTCAAAACGAATTGCTTCGCCTCGAAAGCTGATTAAAATCCGAACGGCATCTTAAAGCCGCGTCTGCCTTTGCCTCCCATCATACCGGAAAGCTGCTTCATCATCTTCTTCTGGCCCTCCACCTGCTTTACCAGACGGTTTACCTCAGAAATGTCCACTCCCGCACCTGCTGCGATTCTGCGCTTACGGGAAGGATTAAGGAGTGCCGGGTTGGAACGTTCTTCCGGCGTCATGGAGCGGATAATTGCGATCATGCCCTTAAACATATCGTCGTTTAACTCCACGCCCTTTAACTGACTGCCTACACCCGGAAGCATGTTCATGATGGAATTAATACCACCCATCTTCTTCATGTTCTCGGTCTGTTCCAGCAAATCGTTAAAGTCGAACTCTGCCTTCTTTAACTTTTTCTCCATCTCCTTGGCTTTGTCCATATCGAACTCTGCCTGAGCTTTATCGATAAGTGTAAGAATATCTCCCATGCCGAGAATACGGGATGCCATACGATCCGGATGGAACTGCTCCACATCCGTCAGCTTTTCGCCCGTACCTGCGAACAAAATCGGACGACCGGTTACCGCACGAATGGAAAGTGCCGCACCGCCTCTGGTATCACCGTCCAGCTTCGTAATCACTACGCCGGTAATTCCGATTTCCTTTTCAAAGGTCTCTGCTACGTTTACCGCATCCTGACCGGTCATGGCGTCTACGGTAAGAAGTGTATTGGTTACATTCAGAGCTTCCTTTATCTGCTTTAACTCCTCCATCAGTACTTCATCGATATGAAGACGTCCGGCGGTATCAACCAAAACTACGTTGTTGTTATTCTTCTTTGCATGCTCTAAGGCTGCTTTTGCAATGTCTACCGGGTTGTTCTTGTCCCCCATGGTAAACACCGGAACACCTACCTTCTCACCGTTGATGAGAAGCTGGTCGATAGCAGCCGGACGATACACGTCACAGGCTACAAGAAGCGGACGCTTTCCCTTGCTCTTAAACTGTCCCGCAAGCTTAGCCGCCATGGTGGTCTTACCGGCACCCTGCAAACCGCACATCATAATGACGGTGATTTCGTTACCCGGTAAAAAAGTCAACTCCGTAGTTTCGGAACCGAGTAAGGATACCATTTCCTCGTTTACAATCTTTATAACCATTTGTCCCGGCGTCAGGCTGCTCATAACATCCTGTCCGATGGCACGTTCTTCTACGGTTTTTACAAAATTCTTTACTACACGGAAGTTTACGTCAGCCTCCAAAAGAGCCATCTTCACCTCTTTCAGAGCCGCCTTTACATCTGCTTCGGAAAGACGTCCCTTGCCTCGCAGATTCTTAAAAATCCCTTGCAGCTTTTCCGAAAGGCTGTCAAATGCCATAACTCCTCCTTATAACCATTCCAAAATCTCCTCGGTTAACCCTCTGGCTTGCTTAAGGTCATCCAAATTCCCTGTATCGTAACTGTGTCCCAAAAGCTCATTAATTCTTTCGACACACGCCTTTGTCTTATTAAACTTCTCTACCAGATGGAGCTTTTCCTCATAATCCCGAAGCTGCTTACTGCAACGCTTCACCATATCATGGACACCTTGTCTTGTAATTCCCTCCGCATCCGCAATCTCGGACAAAGAGAGGTCATTTAAGATGTAGTCCTCGAATATCTGCTTGTTGTGCTCCTTTAACAACTCGCCGTAAAAATCATACAGCATGGCAAGCTCCAAAAGCTCGTTTACCTCTTCCATAAAAAGACACCACCTGTAAAGTTATTTTCTTTACAGGTGGTAGTGTAACAGATAAAATGATATCTGTCAAGTATTTTTCTTGATAATCTTTAAAAATCTAAAACGAACTGTTTAATCCTTCAAATCCGGCTTCTTCACATCCGTCATAATAGAGAACGCAATGTTGGTAGAATGGTCCGCAACACGTTCGAGGTTAGAAACCACATCGGTATAAATCATACCGGTCTCCGCATCGCACTCACCGCGGGTTAAGCGGTCTACATGTGCTTCCTGCAGCTGACGCTCGATCTCATCGATTTCTTCCTCTAACACAAGAATATCGCGAAGATGCTCCTCATGCTTCTTTTCAAACGCATCCAAGGAATACTGTAAAAGCGTCTTGGTCTTCTCAAACATATCACGAATGGCTTCTTCCGCATACTTACTCATGCTTAAGTTATCATTCATTAACTGAGTAGCCGCATCCGCCATATTCTCCGCATGGTCACCGATACGCTCAATATCGTTTACCACATGGAACAAACCGCCCAGAAGCTTTCTATCCTCTACCGGAAGCGACAACTGGTTTGCCTTTACCAGATAGTTCGTAATCTGCTCATTTAAGAAGTTCACAGACTTTTCGGTCTCGTAAATCTCTTCAATTGCCTTTTCATCCTTGGAGAACAATACATCAATACCCTTGGACAGGTTCGCAATGGCGATATCTGCCATACGGGTAGTCTCTCCGATGATATTCGGAAGAGCTGCCGTGGTGGAGAATACACTGTTCTCGCCGATATACTCCAGATGCATGTTGTCTGCCTTCTTGTCTTCACCCGGTACAATCTTATAAGTTAACTTTACAATCGGATTAACCAACGGGAAACAAATCAATACCTGGAATACCTTGAAAATAAGGTGAGTATTTGCAACATCTCGGGCAATCTTCGCATTTACACCGTTTACATAGACATCTTCAATGCCCATTGCAGTGGAAATGGAAGTAATCATTGTTACAATCTGGTCTTTCAAGAAGAACAGCACTACCATAATTGCCGCAGAACCGATAATATTTACGATAAAGTGGATATGTGCCGCACGCTTTGCCATCTTCTTCCCGCCGATACTTGCCATCAGTGCAGATACACAAGAACCCATGTTACATCCGAGAATAATGAAGAAACAAATCTCAAGCGGAATCAGTCCCTGAGATGCCATCAAAAGTACAATACCAACCGTCGCGGAAGAACTTTGAAGTACTGCGGTAACAATAAAGCCCACAAATACCGCAAGGAACGGATTGGTCAGCGAACCCAGAACATCCTTAATCACAGCGGATTCCTTTAAGGTCGCCATACCGCCGGACATGACACTCATACCGAAGAACAGCATACCGAAGCCTAACACAACCTCACCGATACGCTTTACCATCGGCTGCTTGAGGAACATAACCATAACAACGCCGCCCATTAAGAAGAACGGAGCAACATCGCTCAGGTTAAATGCAATGAGCTGTGCGGTAATGGTAGTACCGATATTCGCACCTAAAATAACACCGGCTGCCTGGAACAAATCCATCAAACTGGCATTTACAAAACTAACAACCAAAACCGTGGTTGCACTGGATGACTGTACCACTGCGGTAAATAAAATACCCATCAGGCATCCAAGAAAACGGTTCTTAGTCACTGCTTCGAGAATCTTACGAAGTCTGGCTCCGGCTGCCTTTTCAAGGCCTTCGCTCATCAACTTCATACCGTATAAAAAGAGTCCCAACCCTGCCGCCAACGCTATCACGACTTCAAATATCATATTACTGTCCATGTCTTTCTCCTCTTATGTGTATTGCATGTTTGAATTTCTTAACAAAAATGTTTGGATTTCTTAACACACACTATACATTCTATATGATTCCCGCCGAATTTTCAAGTATTGCTTTTGCATTTTTTAAATCTTCTAACATTGCGGCTCTTAACGCCTCTACATCGGCAAATTTCCGTTCTGGACGCAGAAAGTGTAAAAACTGTACCTCTACCTGCTTCCCGTACAAATCCCCTTCATACGCAAACAAATGCGTCTCCACACTGACACACTCATCGGAATCCACCGTCGGTCTGAGACCGATGTTGGTAATTCCGTCAAACCACTGCCCGTCTACTTTTGTCTTTGTAACATAAACACCGTAGGCCGGCAATAATTTTTCCGGAGATGGTATCAGATTCATGGTCGGAAACCCAAGGGTCCGTCCCAGCTTCTTTCCGTGAAGTACTTCTCCGAATACAGCGTACGGACGACCCAAAAGGTCATTAGCTTCCTTCACATTCCCTTCCGCCAACAGCTCCCGGATTCCGGTACTGCTGATGCGTACTTCTTCCTCCGTTACCTTAGGAATACAAACAAGCCGGAAATCATACTTTTTCTCAAGAGTCTGCAACAATGTTACATCTCCCATACGATTCTTTCCGAACCGGAAATCCTCGCCTGCCACAATGACTTTTGCCTGTAGTCTTTTACAAAGAATCTCGGAAACGAACTGTTCCGCCTCCATCTCCCGCAAAGATTCATCCAAAGGATACTCCGCCAGCACATCAATCCCCAGGGATTCACAAAGCTTACGCTGTTCTTCCTTCGTATAAATCATACTGTGCTCTGTGTCTACAGACGTAGAAAAAGAAACAACACAGGAAGCAAGCCCTTGTCTTGTTTCTTTTAAAACCGCCGCAAGCAAGCTTCGGTGTCCCAGATGAAACCCGTCAAACTTTCCTATCGTAACGACCGTCTGTACCGGAAGATATTCGGACAGTTTTGTTATTCTAAGCACCGGACTCACCTTCCTTTACGATTAAGGTAAAAACATTTTTTCCGGCTGTAACTGTTTTCTTGCCTTACAGTACAGATACAAGCCGACCAGTTTTTCTTCTGTGTCGTACACCCGGAAGCCGTCCCCCTCTGCCGGTGCCACCGTTTCCGACAGCATCGAAAGAGAAAGCTGGTTCCCGTTGTACAAATATTTCAGAAACTCCGGTACCACATGTACCGCAGGATACTTCATTAAAAATGAATCTATCGGTAAAATAATCTCCGACAAACGTCCTTCATCCCGTGCCTGTTCCACTTCATCAAGGGTCAATGCCGTTTCGATCGTAAATGCTCCGGCCTGTGTCCGCACAAGGGACTGCATACAGGCTCCGCATCCGAGATACTCACCCATATCACGAAGTAAGCTTCTGATATAGGTCCCTTTGGAACAGCGCACCCGTAAGGTTACCATCTTTACAAAGCCATCCGCATCCTTTTCAAAGAAAAGCGGCGTATTCTCGAAAATTTCCACCTGTCGAGGCTTCCGCTCCACTTCCTTACCTTCTCTGGCCAGTTCGTACAAACGCTTGCCATCCACCTTTAATGCGGAATACATCGGCGGAACCTGTCCGTAGGTACCGGTAAACCACTCTGCCACCGCCCGGACTTCCTCTTCGGTAACACAGACTTTATTCTCCGTAAGAACGTTTCCCGTCATATCCTCGGTATCGGTTGTTACCCCGAGAAGCATTACCGCTTCATAGGCCTTCTCTTTGTCCAAAAGAAGCTCGCAAAGCTTTGTGGCCTTTCCCACACACACCGGAAGCACTCCGGTTGCCTGCGGGTCTAACGTCCCTGTATGTCCCATTCGTCGCTCTCTTAAAATTCCGCGAAGCTTTGCAACCACATCAAAAGACGTATATCCGGCCTCTTTGTAAATATTTACTATTCCGTCCATGCACCGCTCCTATTCCGTATACATCTTAAGCTGATGCTCGATTTGCCCGGAAAGATTGTTAATCACATCATGCATCGAGCCGTTCATGGTACAACCGGCAGCCATTTTATGACCTCCGCCGCCGAACAGACAGCAGATTTTGCTGACATCAACTTTTCCGTTGGAGCGCATACTAACCTTATAGTTCAACACGCCTTCTTCCCGAACCAGAATCGCCACTTCCACACCTGCGGTTACCCGAAGCTGGTCGATAATGCCGTCCAAATCCGCCGGAACCGCTCCGTAGAGCTGCATCATCTTCTGAGACACACCGGAAAAGATAATTTTTCCGTCAAGCAAAAGAATACTCTCAAGCAGACAACGTCCCAAAATCTGATTCTGCATATAAGTTTTACGATAAAAGGAATCATCAATCACCCGAGATGCGGATACGCCCTTCTCCAAAAGACTTCCTGCCGTATCCATGGTCTTTCTTGAGGTATTGGAATGCTTAAATACTCCGGTATCATGCACAATACCGAGATACAGACATTCCGCTGTTTCCTTGCTGATGCTGTCCTCCTTAAAGAATCCGCACAATACCTCACACGTGGAACTGGCTTCTCCTTCCACATGATTGTACTCCGCAAACATGGTATTACTGATATGATGATCGATGCTTACCGTATGCTTTGCGGAAAGGAATAACTCCTCCGTAAATCCAAGGCGGTCTCTGCTCCCGCAATCTAACGCAATGAACAAATCGTAGGTTACGTTTTTCTTTGACTCCGTAAGTGCACATTCTGTATTCTTCAGGAAGGAAAATGCAGTCGGAACCGATTCCAGATAAACGTCGATCTGCTTATCTTTCGTTTGTTCCATTAAATAATTATATAAGCCGAGACAGGAACCGACACAATCACCATCCGGACGTACATGCCCCGCAATTGCAATTGTCTTCGCCTCATTTACAATTTTCATGAAATCCAACTAAGCCCCTCCTTTATGGAATATAACGCCCGTTTCTCCTTTCGCAGAAACGAGCGCACATCATCCTTTTTACTCTTCCTCCGTCTCTTCCTCGTCGGAACGGTCCGGAAGCTGTGCCGTCACATCATCGATTAACTTTGACATGGACACACCATACGCAATGGAGCGGTCTCCCACAAAGGTCAGCTCCGGCGTATTGCGAAGATTCAACGACCTCGCAAGCTTGGAACGCAGGTGAGAAGCCGCACTCTTTAGTCCCTTTAATGTATTTGCAATAGCTTCCTCGTCGCCCAATACACTGATATAAATCTTCGCCGTTTTTAAATCCGGTGCAACCTCCGCAGCAACCACCGAAGTAAGCGGGTGAATGCGCGGGTCCTTGCACTCCTCGCGGATTAAGGTGCTGAGTTCTCTCTGGACCTCAGCATTAATCCGCGTATTCTTTACACTATTTTTTCTCATTATCTCGGTACCTCTTCCATTACATAAAGCTCAATCTGGTCAAACTCCTGCAAATCGTTGAACTTCTCGAATACAAGACCACACTCATAGCCGGTAGCCACTTCTTTTACATCGTCCTTGAAACGCTTTAAGGAAGCCAGCTCGCCCTCGAAAATCTGCTCGCCTTCACGGGAAATACGAGCCTTACAGCCACGTACAATCTTACCGTCAAGTACGTAAGAACCTGCAATCGTACCAAGACCGGATGCCTTAAATACCTGACGTACCTCCGCATGACCGATTACCTTTTCTACAAATACCGGATCAAGCATACCCTTCATTGCAGCTTCTACATCTTCGATTGCATTGTAAATGACACGATACAATCTGATATCAACCTTTTCACGATCCGCCATATCCTTTGCCTGATTATCCGGACGAATGTTAAATCCGATAATAATCGCATTGGATGCACTTGCCAGCGTAACGTCGGACTCATTTACCGCACCTACACCGCTGTGAATAATGCGAATGGCAACCTCTTCGTTGCTGAGTTTCAGAAGACTCTGCTTCACTGCCTCTACGGAACCCTGTACGTCCGCCTTAACAATGAGGTTAAGCTCCTTCACATTACCTGCCTGAATCTGGGAGAACAGTCCGTCAAGGGAAAGCTTTGCCTTGGTATCTGCAATGAGACGCTCCTTACCCTGTGCGATAAATGCCTCCGAAATATTTCTTGCTTCCTTCTCGTTCTCGCATGCCATAACGATTTCGCCGGCATTCGGAACTTCATTGAGACCTAAAATCTCCACCGGAGTAGACGGAGTTGCTTCCTTTACTCTGCGTCCCTTATCGTCCATCATGGCACGTACCTTACCGTATGCGGAACCGATGGCAACAATGTCACCCACATGAAGAGTACCCTTCTGTACGAGGATGGTTGCAACCGGACCCTTACCCTTATCAAGCTGCGCCTCGATAACAATACCTCTTGCCTTACGATTCGGATTTGCCTTTAACTCACACATTTCCGCAGTCAAAAGTACCATTTCAAGCAACTGGGTAATACCCTCCTTGGTATGTGCGGATACCGGTACGAAAATGGTGTCGCCGCCCCAGTCTTCCGCTACCAACTCGTGCTCGGTGAGCTCCTGCTTTACACGCTCTACGTTTGCACTCGGCTTATCAATCTTATTTACAGCAACAATAATCTGAATACCTGCGGCCTTTGCATGGTTAATTGCCTCTACGGTCTGCGGCATTACACCGTCGTCCGCAGCTACTACAAGGATTGCAATATCCGTAGACTTTGCACCACGCATACGCATGGACGTAAACGCCTCATGTCCCGGAGTATCAAGGAATGTAATACGCTCACCGTTTACCTCAACAGTATACGCACCGATATGCTGGGTAATACCGCCTGCCTCACGGGAGGTAACATTTGCCTCACGAATGGCGTCAAGTAAGGAGGTCTTACCATGGTCAACGTGACCCATAACACAAACTACCGGCGGACGCTTCTCCATTAAGCTCTCGTCTTCCTCTGCTTCCTTAAGAAGCTCCTCCACGATATTTACCTTAACTTCCTTTTCTGCGATACAATCGTATTCCAGTGCAATTTCTTCCGCTTCCTCAAAAGTAATCTCCTGGTTAATGGAAACCATCTTACCTGCAAGGAACAACTTCTTTACCAGTGCTGAAGCCGGCTGCTTCAGCTTGTCGGCCAATTCCTTTACGGTAATCACTTCCGGAACTACAATAGACTTAATCTCTTCCTCTACCGGCTTTACTACCTCCGGCTTAATGAAGGCGCCCTTACGATTCGGGTCCTTCTTCTTTAACATCTTCTCCATGGAAGCGTCTTCCATCTCGCGATCCTTCTTCTTTTCTCTTTCCTTATCACGATCACGATGGCTGAATGCCGCCACTCTTTGTTCCTTCGTCAATTCATTGGCGAAATCTGCCTTGATACTGCTTGCGGCACCGTTTCTTCCGTCGTTACGGCCGCGTGCTGCCGGTCTCTTCTGTACTGCATCCTTATCGGCATCCTTGTCAAAGAAACGGTCCTTATTGAACCCGCCGTTCTGCGGTCTCTGGCCCATGCCACCCTGCGGACGATTTCCTTGCGGTCTGTCGCCGTATCTTCTCTCGCCTTGCGGACGGTCTCCCTGCGGTCTGTTACCCTGCGGACGATCTCCGTATCTGCGCTCACCTTGCGGGCGGTCTCCCTGCGGTCTGTTACCCTGCGGACGATCTCCGTATCTGCGCTCACCTTGCGGGCGGTCTCCCTGCGGTCTGTTACCCTGCGGACGATCTCCGTATCTGCGCTCACCCTGCGGACGGTCTCCCTGGGTCCTCTGTCCTTGCGGGCGGTCACCATATCTTCTCTCGCCTTGCGGACGGTCTCCCTGCGCTCTCTGGTTCTGTGCCTGTGCCGCTCTTTCAGCCGCCTTTGCAGCCTGGCGCTCAGCCTGCTGCACATATACATTACCTAAAATATTAATACGTGCCGGTTCTTCTTTCTTTTCTTCCGATGCTTCTTCCTTCGTTTCTGCAGAAACTGTTTCCTTCTTTTCAGCCGGTACAACTTCTTTCTCCGGCTTCTTTTCTGTGGCCGGTTTTGCCTTCGTCTCAGTCTTCTTTGCCGGCTTCTTTTCAGCATCATCCTTCTTTGCGGAATCGGCATTGTTACCAATATCCAGCTTTCCGCCGTTAATGGACACAATACCTCGAATCATGGAAATCTGCTTTTCATCCAGATTACTGGAATGACTCTTAATTTCAAGACCGAATCCGTTCAGATAGCTAATAATGTCCTTACTCGGGATATCCAATTCCTTTGCAAGTTCACTTACCCTCATTTTTGCCATGTATGTTTTACCTCCGTCGTTGATCCTCATGTTCTAAAATTGCCAGTTGCTTTATAATTGCCGTAGCCAATCCGATGTCCGTTATGGCTAACGACGCCCGGAACTCTTTTCCCATTGCGTGCCCCAGTTCATCTTTTCCTCCGAACAGATAAACCGGTACGGAATAGTAAGTTGCGCTGTCGATAAACTTCTTTTTCGTATTGGCGGATGCCTCTTCGGAAACAAGAATCAATTCCGCTTTCCGCTCCTGAATCGCCTTTTCCGTCAAAAACTCTCCTGCAGCTGCCTTCCCGGCCTTCTGCGCCAAACCGATGTAAGAGTAAATCTTCTTTGATACAGCCTCACGCATTGCTGCTTCTTCATTCTGCATCGCCGTTTGTCAACTCCTTTTCCAATGCTTCGTACACCTCTGTCGGAATCGCACACTGTAAGGAACGTTCCAGTCCTTTGCTCTTTCTGGCTTTCCTGAAACACTCTATCTGATTACAGAGATAAGCACCTCGACCGTTCTTTTTCCCTGTTACATCTAATACTATAGTGTCCTCCGGCGTTTTTAATACACGAATCAATTCTTTTTTTGTCTTCATTTCACCGCAACCGGTACATTTACGAAGCGGAATCTTCTTCATCTACATCAATCCCTTCTTCTATTCTTCGCCCATCCAGTTGCCCATGTCGTCATAATATCCGGTGTTTGCCTTCTTCTTCGGCTTTGCACCGCCCTGCTGCAGTTCGGACTTAATGTCAATCTTATAGCCGGTCAGTCTTGCCGCAAGTCTTGCATTCTGTCCCTCACGACCGATGGCAAGAGATAACTGATAATCCGGAACGATAACCTGTGCGGTACGCTCCTCGGTATCTACGGTTACAGAAACAACCTTTGCCGGACTTAATGCGTTCTCAATTAATACCTCCGGATCATCGCTCCAGGTAATGATATCAATCTTCTCACCACGAAGCTCGTTTACGATTGCATTAACACGGGAACCGTTCACACCGACACATGCGCCTACCGGATCCACATTCGCATCATTGGACTTTACAGCCATCTTCGTTCTGGAACCCGCATCACGGGAAACTGCCTTAATCTCAACCACGCCGTCGCGAATCTCGGTTACTTCCTCTTCGAACAAACGCTTTACAAGCTCCGGATGAGAACGGGATACGGTCACACGCGGCCCCTTGGTGGTTTCTTTTACTTCCATCACATACACCTTGATACGGTCATTCGGACGATAAACCTCGCCGCGAATCTGCTCGCTCTCCATAAGGATTGCTTCGCACTTACCTAAGTTTACGCTGATGTTGTTCCCCAGATATCTCTGAACCACACCGGTAACAACCTCTCTCTGCTTTTCGCTGTACTGGGTGTAAATTGCCTTACGCTCTTCCTCACGAATCTTCTGTACCACAACCTGCTTTGCCTTCTGAGCTGCGATACGACCGAAGTTCTTCGGGGTAACCTCGATATTTACGGTATCACCGATTTCGTACTTCTCTGCCGGGAACTTAATGGTTGCTTCCGCAAGAGAAATTTCTTCTACTTCATCCTCTACTTCCTCAACCACTCTCTTCTCTGCGAGGACCACAACCTCACCGGACTTACGGTCGATATTTACCTTAATATTATCTGCCTTTCCGTAGTTATTCTTGCAGGCAGCAATCAAAGAATTCTCGATTGCCTCAAGCAAAATGTCCTTACTGATTCCTTTCTCCTTCTCTAACAGGTTTAATGCCTCAATTAACTCCTTTGCGTCCATAATATCCTCCTTATCGTTTTTCTGTTCTTAAAATAAATTAAAAATGAATTGCTAACTTTATCATTGCAATGCTCTCTCTCGGAATGGTTAATGTTTCCTCTTCCGAAATACCGAGCACAATGTTTTCTGCGTCATAGCTTATAAGCTCGCCCTCAAACTCCTTCTTCTTATTAAGCGGCTTATACAGCTTCACCTCTACGTCTTCGCCGATACTACGGGCAAAATCCTTCTCCTTCTTTAACTGTCTGCCAAGTCCCGGAGAACTGATTTCCAAAAAATATGCTTCCGGAATAAAATCCTCCACATCCAGCAAATCACTCAACTCTCTGCTGACCGCCTCGCAGTCATCAATGGTGATACCACCCTCCTTGTCAATGTAAGCACGCAAGTAATAGTTACTGCCTTCCTTCACATACTCCACATCCACTAATTCGAAGTCGTTCCGCTCCATAATAGGCAGGAGCAGTGCTTCCGTCTTCTGCTCGTACTCGTCTCTCTTTGCCATAAAATCTCCTTGCACTCTTTCTTGTTGGGAACCATAGAATCGAGTTCTGCATGCAGAACTCGTGCGCGCAAGCGGTGTCCTTAGGACAACATACCTTGCCGCGAGCTGCGCATTTCCCGAAGGGTCACTCTTTCTTAATGCAGCGAGAACCGCAAGCATTAAGAAAGAGTGGACTTTCGTCCACTCTTTGCTCAACCTTTATGCTACCAAAGTGTACTATAGCACGGAAATCAAGAAAAATCAAGTATTTTTTGGAAATTTTCTTGATTTTCTCCGGGAAATTCTCTTATTCCCCGATTTCTACCCAAACAGCCGGGCGTACCATATCCTTCGGCTCGCCCACGCCGTGACCGAAGGCATAAATCTCGCCGTTGTAATCGACCACAGCCGCAATGTGATTTAATACACCCGGAGAACGAAGCCAGTACGGAGAACTTCCGTCATACCAGCTACCGTTGGTTACAATGGTAAGCGGTTTCGTTGCCGCATAGGCCGACGGCTTTGCAGCACGCTCCGTATTGTAATTTCTGCCGTCTTCTACCACCGTATCCGCAGCAAAATACTTCTTTGCCTCATCCACAGAGAGCAAAAACACCTTATCCTCGGTATCGTTTCCGCCCTCGATTCCGTACTCTTCATTATCCTTATTCTCTAACTTCGTCAAAACAATATTCGCTTTTTCCTCCTCGGAAAATGCCGTTTCATAAAATTCGCCGTTTAACCATTTACGAAGCGTACAGTTCTCCCAGGTCATTGTCTCTTCGGTTGCGTTATACGGCATCGCCTCCAAGCCGTACCGGCTCAGTAAAAGGGCTTTTCCGTCCTTTACCTCAAGTACACGCCACTCTATAGCCTCTGCTCCGTTGGCTGTATCGCCGTCCTGCTCATAGGCACCGAAGACAACCGACTCACCAACTTTGGCCGTAAGCAAAGCTTCTTCGTCTGTACTCGTTTCTGCCATCTCCGGTGTCACTTCATCATCCTTGCTACCCTCAGACACATCTTCCTTCTTTTCGTTGTCCGCACCAGTGTCCGTATCCTCCTGTCCCGCGGACGGTTGCTCCGTCACAACCGAATTTTCTTTTCCGGCATCCTCCGTCGGGCTCTTTCCGTCTCCGCATGCACCCAGTGCAAGTACCATTGCAAGAGTACAAATCCCTGTCATAAGTTTCTTTCTCATGTTGTTCTCTCCTTTTGATGTCTCATTTTTGAAACTGTTCACATCATACTATAATTTCAGACATAACTCCACCGCTTCAACCGTACAATTTATGCTACTCGGAGTTGCGAATAAAAAAATTAAGCGCTGTCCTCTCATACCGAAAAAACGACCCGGCTACAAAACATTGTTTTGCAGCCGAGCCGCCATAAATTCTATCCTAGGCTTCTGCCTTTGCATCCTTGCGTTTCCACAGATCTGCTTATCTTTAACCTCTGTAGTAGTTAATGAGACATCCCTTCGTAATAATCTCACGCTCGTCATCGGTCAACTCACCAAGACGCACGGTAAACGGAGTAAGCGTCTCACCTACCACATAAGCGGTAATCTCGGACTGCTTCTCAACCACAGCCTTCTTAATATCCTTTAAGAAGATGTAGTCACCGTTCTTAAACGGTAACTCTCCGTCGATTAAGAACGGAAGCATACCCCAGTTGATGAGGTTACTGCGGTAACGCTTGGTTGCGTATTCCTTCGCAATGTTTGCAAGACCGCCAAGCACCTTCTGGCAGCTTGCTGCCTGCTCACGTGCGGAACCGTCACCCGGCTTCGTTGCGTAGATAACACTTCCGATTTCGGTTGCGGACGGATTTACTTCCATCTGCTTTGCTACTTTATCGAATGCTGCCGCAACTTCTGCATTTGCCTCACAGATGGAAGCACCTGCGATTCTTGCCTTCTCTGCCTTCTGTACTTCCTTGGCACGGCCTACGTATGCCGGGTCCTTTCTGGAAAGGGTAAACTCGGCAAGGCCCAGCGGGTTGGAACGGTAAGAGGAAGTCTCACCGGACGGAATCAACTCGTCGGTGGTGGTAACCGGATCATGAATCTCGGAAACTACCTTAAGAAGCATATCGTCGGTCAAAGCGGACATTGCCGGCCAGTCAACGATACCCGGGCCGAACTTCACTTCCGCATCCTTATCCGGCTTTCCTGCGCCGAAGTATACTCTATTCTCATAAATGGAAGAATCAAAATAGTAAGCCGGCTTCGTAAATACAGTGTCAAGCTCGTCAGCACCGGTTAAGAAGCCCTTGTTTGCTGCGGTTGCCGCAATGGAACGAGCGTCCATAAGCGCAACGGAAGCAATCTGACCGTTGGTAACCTTGGAACCTTCACGGTTCGGGAAATTACGGGTGGAATGACGGATACTGAGACCGTTGTTAGCCGGAACATCGCCTGCTCCGAAGCACGGTCCGCAGAATGCGGTACGAATGGTAGCACCTGCACGCATAAGCTCTGCTACTCTGCCGTTCTTAACCAGCTCCATGAAAATCGGCTGGCTGGCCGGATATACGCTTAAGGAGAACTCATCGTTACCGATGAACTTATCCTTTAAGATGTCTGCAGCATCACAAATGTTTTCAAAGCCACCGCCTGCACAACCTGCGATAACACCCTGCTCGATGTAGAGCTTGCCGTTACGGATCTTGTCGCGAAGCTTATAGGTAACCTTGTTATTGTCAAGGCTGACTAAAGCCTTCTTCTCAACTTCAGCGAGGATGTCTTCAAGATTTGCCTTTAAGTCGGCGATGGTGTATACATTGCTCGGATGGAACGGCATTGCAATCATCGGACGAATCTTATCAAGCTCCACCTCAATGATACCGTCATAGTAAGCCACAGGTGCAAGCTTTAATTCCTTGTAGTCTTCCTTACGTCCGTGCATCTCATAGAACTCTTCCACTGCGGAATCGGTCTCCCAAATAGAGGAAAGACAGGTGGTCTCCGTGGTCATAACGTCCACGCCGATACGGTAATCCACGCTCATGTTGTGAACGCCTTCACCGAAGAATTCCATTACCTTATTGTTTACATAGCCGTTAGCGAATACTGCACCGATAATTGCAAGTGCGATATCCTGCGGACCTACACCCTTTGCCGGCTTACCGGTCATATGTACGCCCACTACCTTCGGCATATTGATATCATAAGTCTTATTCAAAAGCTGCTTTACAAGTTCCGGTCCGCCTTCTCCTACTGCCATGGTACCTAATGCACCGTAACGGGTATGGCTGTCGGAACCGAGAATCATCTTACCGCCGCCTGCCAACATTTCTCTTGCAAACTGGTGGATAACAGCCTGATGCGGCGGAACATAAATACCGCCGTAACGCTTTGCACAGGAAAGACCAAACATGTGGTCATCCTCGTTGATGGTACCGCCTACCGCACAAAGACTGTTATGGCAGTTGGTCAGAACATACGGAACCGGGAACTCGGTGAGTCCGCTGGCTCTTGCGGTCTGGATAATACCTACAAACGTAATATCATGAGAGGTAAGCTTATCAAACTTAATCTTTAACTTGTCCATGGAACCGGAGGTATTGTGTGCCTCTAAAATCCCGTAGGAAAGCGTTGCCTTCTTTGCTTCTTCTGCTGCCGGCACAGAGCCTAACATAGCAGCAACCTTCTGCTTGCCGTCTGCGGTATCCTCGATTACTTCGCCATTAACCACATACGCACCGTTTTTCAATAATGTAATCATAGTTTTACCCTTTCTAACGTCTATCGACGCCCATCTATTCTATTCAACGCCGAAGCGGCTATATCTTATTCGATATAGCCGTCCTTCGGATTGATATAGTATACATCGTCACATCCGGTAATGGTCGTTGAATTAAACAACCCTTCCCCGGCCTTTATGCGGACCAATAACTCTTCTTCGTTTGTGTCCGCAATTTCGAAGCTGATTTTACCGTCAAATCCGTACAAAAACTGTCCGGTCTGGAGTAACGCTTCTCCTCCGTCTTCAAACGTAATCTGAATCGACAACCATGCTTCGCCTTGAAGCTCTGACAACGCAAGTTCCTCTGTGGAAGCTTTCACCTTCTCTTTAGAAGCTACGGAATCAAACTCCATAATGTCAATATAATCGCCGTTGGAATCCTCGTACCAGAACTGCAACCCGGTAATATTGTGAGAGGACTTGTTGTTAACCACAATCTTATTTTGCATACTTTTCTCTATACAAACCAGTGCAACTACAACGGCAAGCACCACTACAAGTAATGCAAGAATGAAATACAGTTTCTTTTTATTAAAAGCAGGTGTCTCCTCCGTCTTCTTGCTCTGATATACATAGTTGTTTGTTTTTACTTTACTCATTACCCATCTCCTAGACCATTTATCGTTCTCTCAAAAAAAGAGGTGATGCCCTTTGCGTCACCTTCTCTTTTGTATTTCCTGTGCTTATGCCAGTTTCAATAAGAAGTATAACTTAACTTCGCCGCTTTCGTATACAAGCGGAACTTTAATCGTAGTCATATTCGGCGACGAAAGCTTCGTCGTCCCCATGCCGAGGGTCGGCGGTGTAATATCGATTCTGAGATCATTGTTTGCAAGCAACGTGGCTGCATTTCCCATAATCATATTACCGAGCTCACTGAGCGCACTCTTTGCCATATCGTCAATCTCGGCTACCGGCATCCCCATCATCATACGTGACGCCACATCCTTCGCACCTTCCAAGTCAAACACAATACATACTTGTCCGGTCATTTCGCCGGTCACACCCAGCATAATAAAAACCGATTCTCCGTCCATGCACATACTTTCCTTGGAAAGCTGTCCTACCTTTGTTTGAATATTACAAACCTGCGTTAAAATCTGTTGTGCAGATAATAAAAACGGGTTGATATGTTCTACCGAAATAATCCCTGCCATAGTAATCCCCATACCTTTCCTGGCTGTTGCCAACTCTTTCGTAAAGGCGTATTACCGCCCCAGCAACTTACCCCATCCCATCTATATTATCTCTATCATACCAAATTTGAACGCGAGTTTCAATACTTTTCAAAATTTTTTAAAAAAGCAGATAAATCAATGAGATTGCAAGTCCCATTGCAGCCAACAAAAGTCCGAAGGAAACGCTTCCCGTAACCAATGAAAAGGTCTGTCTGGCTTCTAATTCGCTTACTGCGAACACCGATACAAAGGATTTTGTAATCGGATGATTACGGAATATGGTTTTATTTAACACAGAAACTATACCATCCATAGCGGTTCCGAACATATGTGTCACCTTTGATCCTACCCAAATGGACATTTTATGCTTACGAGGTGCAAATACTGTAGCCTTCAATACTCCTGCAATGCCGTCTATCAATGTATCACAGATTCTGCTGAAGAATGCAAGTACAAACGGTAACGCCACTAAAACCACCGGACGATACACAGACTCTTCCAAGTCAAACCACTTCGGAATCCGGTTCACATAAACTCTTCTTCCGTTTTCCTTCTTCATCAGAAGTCCACGGACAACAAGTACATACACCGCAATACCGATGGCTACGGAAATCGCCGCCCCCTTTAAATTTTCAAAGGAAAGCCAGTGAATGGCATGCGCTTCCCCGGAAAGTACATCCGCAGGACATAAAAACGCTTCCGCCGCATGTCCGATTTTCGCAAAAATCAAATCCGGAGTCAGACCGAGCACCGGCAGTAACACTGCGGAACCGCACACTGCAATACCGGACAGTATCGTCATACTGCTCTTCTTTTCCTTTTCTTCCCCGGCACCTTTTTCTACAAAGATAGCAATAAACAACTTTAACATATATGCAAGAGTCAATCCTCCCGCAATCAGAAACAGCACTTCCACCGTTTTAAACATAGCAATTTCCGCATGCAAGCCTTCCGCATCCAGATGATGCATATGCTCCACCAGACTCTCGTGCAATAACGTCTTACTGATATAGCCGTTAAAGCCCGGAATACCCGCAAGTCCCAGTCCGCCGAAGGCTACCGCAGCCCCCAAAAACGGATGTTTTCTGCCATACCCGCGTACCTTGTTTAAATCCAGGGAATGGGTATTCATATATACCACACCGGCTGCAAGGAACAGTACCAGCTTTAACAACGTATGATTCACCATATGGTATACCGTTCCCTGCAGTGCAATTCCGTGTCCGCCCATAATGCTGATCATACCGATGCCCAATGTAATAAATCCGATCTGAGATACGGAAGAACAAGCCAGCGTGCGCTTAATATCCACGGAAAACAGCGCCGAAACCGCACCTAATACCATAGTAATCGTACCGAGAATTAAAATCACTTTTCCCCATGTCCCATCCGCAAACAGCAAATGGCAATTCACCAAAAGCATACCGAAAATACCGCACTTGGTTAACATTCCGGAAAGCAATGCCGATGCCGGTGCCGGTGCTGCCGGATGCGCCTTCGGAAGCCAGATATGAAGAGGGAAAATGCCTGCTTTTCCGCCGAAGCCTACCGCAAGCAATGCCGCTGTCACATACAAATAGGTCTGACGGTTTCCGTAATTTCCTCCCTGTCCGGCAAGAAATACAGCTGTTGCTTCCCGAAGTTCGGAAATTGTCAAAGTTCCCAGTGCATGGTCCACCATAAAAATTCCCATTAACATGGACAAACCGCCGATGACCGCCACCGCAAGATACGTCTTTGATGCCCGCAGTGCCGCATCGGTCTCTTCCTGTACCACCCAGACATAGGAGGTAAAAGACATAATCTCAAAGAATAAAAATAACGTCAGTAAATCCGCCGCAAAAAATACGCCAAGCACTGCGGCAAAGGTCACAAAATAAAAAACAAAATACCGAGTCAGATGTCTGTGACGATAAAAATACTGCTTAGAAAACAGCAAGGTCATCACCCAGAGAAAGGCAGCCAGCAAGGCATATATCACACGGAATTCGTCCGTTGCAAACTGTAATGCACCTATCATAGCAGACTACCTCCCTTCGCAACAACGTTAAACAACTCCGTAAGCGGCTGTGCAAACACACCCAGCAACACAATCATGATACATAACAAAACAAGCGGAACCGTCATATACCCGTTGGCTTCACACCTCTTTGTTTCCGGCTGAATCCTGGTTTTGGACGGAAAACACCCCTTAACTACCACCAGGAACAAATAAATTGCTGTCAGTACCGCTGAAATCAACAATACAACAATCCCTGCATAAGCAAGCGGACTCTTATCCGCAAGTGCACCGGTTGCCAGATTCCATTTACTCAAAAATCCCGGAAGCGGCGGCACACCTACCAAAGCCGCAGACGCTAATGCAAAGCATGCAAAAGTAACCGGCATGCGTTTCCCCATACCGCGCATATCATGAATATATTCCTGTCCTGTCTTATACAAAACCGCACCGGCACAGAAGAACAACGTAATCTTAACCACACCATGTACTACCATATGAGTCAATGCTCCCGTAAGTCCCGCCGGAGACATAAGAGACGCACCGAACACAATATAAGACAGATTACTGATCGTGGAATAGGCCAGACGTCGCTTTAAATGCTGCTCTTTTAACGCCATGGTAGAGCCGAATAAAATCGTTACCAGTGCCGCACCCATAACGATGTACTGTGCATAGGTTCCGTACAACAACTCCGTTCCGAAGCTGAAATAAGTAATACGAATAATGGCAAAGGCACCTGCCTTTACTACCGCTACCGCATGCAAAAGTGCCGTTACCGGAGTCGGTGCCACGGAAGCCGTCGGCAACCACTTGTAGAACGGAAAAACTGCCGCCTTTACGCCGAAGCCAAAGGTCGTCAGTACATAAGCGACCCTCAATAATTCCTCTTGTACCTCACTATAAGCTCCGGTCAATACTCCGCCGTATTGAAAGTGAATATTTTCTCCGAAGGTTAAAATAAACGCAATACCGATAAATGCAAAGGCTGCACCGCCGACGGAATAAGTCACGTAACGTCTACCAGCAAAAACGGACTTTTTGCTCATTCCGTGCATTACAAGCGGCAATGTAACAAATGTAAGCAATTCATAGAATAAGTATAAGGTCATTAAATTGGACGCAAAGGCAATCCCCACCGTAATACCGTAGGTCATGGTAAAGAAGGTAAAGAAAGTATTTTCCTTTCCTTCATGCTTCATATATTCAAAGGCATAGAAGGTCGCAATCGGCCAGAGAACGGCAATCAAAGACCCGAACACACACCCCAGACCGTCCATATGAAAGGAAATAGAAAGCTTACCTGCCATGTTAAGCAGCATAAAGTCCCCTTCCGGACGCACAACGAACATAACCACAAACATTAAAATCGTATTAATGATTGCAACACCGCCTACATAAGCACGTCTCAACTTCGCATTTTCGAAACGAAACAGCGGAAGTATCGCACCGAATAAAATCGGCACAAAAATCGGAAACAACATAAAATATTGACTCATTTTATTCTCCTTTCCGCTCTTTTAAAGTAAACTCATTCCGAGTTCCGTTACATACTCAACCAACGGTGTCGCAAACACACCGAGAAGCAATGCAGACACTGCAAAAATCACGCAAGGAATCAGCATTGAAATGTGTCCTTCGCTCGGTTCCGGCGTAGGCTCTACAAAATTCTTTCCCGGGAAAAAACCGTCTGCGGTAATCGATAACAGGTACCCGGCAGTCAACAGCGCACTTACCAAAAGCACCGCAGGTCCTATGTAAGAAAACGCCCCTACAGACGCCTCCATTGCTCCCTTCGCCAGATACCACTTACTGACAAAGCCCGACAACGGCGGAATTCCCACCAATGCCAATGACGCAAACGTAAAACTCCAGAAAGATACCGGCATGTATTTTCCCATACCGCGCAAGCCTTCCACCCGCTCCTCGCCGGTCTGATGAATCACCGTACCGGCAAACAGGAATAATCCGTTCTTAATTACGGAATGAAATACCATGTGAAGCAACGCCGTAGCAAAGCCTGCCGGTGTAAACAGCGCCAGACCGAATAGCACGTAAGATACCTGACTGACCGTAGAATACGCCAGACGTTTTTTCAACACTTTTTCCTTATACGCTAGCATGGAACCCATAAACACCGTCACTAAAGCCAGGATTAAGAACACGGTCTGCACATAAGTTCCTGCCAGATACTCCGTACCGATAACATAATACAGGCTACGAATAATCCCCAGTACACCGGCCTTTGTAATTACGCCGGAAAGTACTGCGGAAGCCGGAGCCGGAGCCACCGGATGTGCCGTCGGAAGCCATCCGTGCATCGGAAACATACCTGCCTTGGTACCGAAGCCGATAATCAAAAACAGACTTGCCAAAAGAACTTCCGCCATATTCGCGTTCCCGTTTAAAGCACCTCCCGCAAAATGAAGCCCTTCCGCATTTCCGGAAAGAAGGAAAATTCCCGCCAGGGCAAAGCTTGCTCCCGCTACGGAATAAAACAAATACTTCCTTGCCGCACGAATCGATTCTCCGGTTCTGTTGTAAAATACAAACGGAACCGTCATTAAAGTCATCCACTCATAAAACAGATAGAAAGATATCAAATTTCCGGCAAGTCCCAAGCCCTGCAACACACCCAGCGCAATCAGATAAAAGCCATAAAACATCACCGGCTTTCTTGTTCCCTTTAAGTAACGGAAGGAATAGATTCCCACCAACAGCCAGACAAACGTCACTAATATCCCGAATAAGCCGGAAAGCCCGTCATTACATAACATCAACCGTACCGACGGTGTCAGGCAAAAGCATTCTACAGTTGTCTTCTGCAAAAACGCATTAGAAATTACCAATATTGTTTCCGCCACAAGCACTGCCGTTACATACATCACCTGCACTCTACGATTCCCGCGACGTGACACTACAAACAAAAGGCAGCCTGCTACCACAGGAAACAGAATCTGTATCAATAATAAAATTTCTCTTTCCATTGTTTGCCTCCTTTGTTACGAAAACATCTGTAATCCCTGCTCTATCGCATTAATAATCGGATAAGAAGCCAGACCAAGCACAAAATTAATCACAATAAAACATACCATTCCCACGCAAAAAATCTTCCCCGGTCGGAAATTCGCATCGCGATAATGCTCGTTTCTCGGAGTATAAATAGATATCGTTGCACGAATGAAATACAGTGCGTTTAAAATTGTACTGACTGCCAGTACAATTACCGCTACCGCCATTTTTACAGACACGGACTCCAGTGCGGCAGACGTCAGGTAAAGCTTTGAAATAAAGCCCGCAAACAACGGCACACCTACCATGGAAAAGGCACCGACGGAAAACGCAACTCCGGCAATTTTATTCCGGAAGCCGGACCCCTTTAAATCCGAAAAATCCTTCTTGTCGCCGGATACTTCAGACAAACCTCTGCATGCAACAAACAACATGGACTTGGTTGCCGCATGGGATAAAATATGAAACACCGCAGCTACCATACCAAGCTCCGTACCAAAACCGAGCCCCATGTAAATGTAACCAATCTGTGCCACGGAAGAAAACGCAATCATCCGACGCATATCATGTTCCTTAATTGCACTGAAAGAACCGAACAGCATGCCGGCAACACCAAGCACAAAGAATACATTGGTAATTTTACTGTTCCAGAACACCTCGGTTCCGATCACACGATACATAATCTTAATCAAAAGAAAAATATAGGCCTTTGACACCAAACTGGATAACACAGCTGCGGAAGACGCCGTAGAAAAGCCATAGGCATCCGGAAGCCATGCATGGAACGGAAATAATGCACTCTTTATGGCAATACCGACACTCATAAGGCCGATAATTACCGTAAGCGGAACCGCATACTCTCCGTTTGCGGCAAGCGCACCGATAGACTCTTTAATATTGCTCATCAACAGATGACCTGTCAAATCATACTGCAACGTAATTCCGATTAACAGCAAACCGGAACCCAGCAAACTCATAATCATATACTTGGTTGCCGCCAGCATGGAATGACCGTTACTGCGAATCATAATCAAGCCACCCGCCGCGATGGTATTAATCTCCACAAATACATAGGCGGTAAACAGGTCGTTGGTATATACCAGCGCCAGCAAAGAACTGAGCAACAGATTAATCAATACAAAATATAAATTCTGCTTCGGTTCCTCAATATCGATTTTCAAGTACTTTTCTCCACCGAGAAGAGATAACAGCATAATAACACAGAAAAATGTTGCCATCACACCTTCCAGTACACCCGCACGGATTTCATTGCCCCACGGTGCCGGGAAATGTCCCATCATATAAGTAAAGGATTCTCCTGTACCTATGGTGTAAAAAAGGACGCAAAAAGAACACACAAGGCATACCGAAACCAGCGTCACGGAAACCGCCTTCGCCACCTTCGGTTTTAATACGGAAGAAATCACACCGGTTGCCAGACACAACACAATGCAGAAAAACGGAAAATTGCATACAAAATCCATTACTTCTCCTCCTTTACCAGACGCGTGATTTCATCGATATCAAGCGTATGATATCTTCTGTACAAACGAATGGTCAGTGACAACATTACTGCCGTAACACTGACGGATACCACGATACCGGTCAGCACAAGGCCGGTCGGAATCGGATTGATATAAGTCTCCGGCTCCGGCACCGCTCCCGTAACAATCGGCACCTTTCTGCCGAATATGTAGCCCTTTGCCGCCAAGAATAAATAGATTGCCGTATCCATGATATTCAGACCCATGATTTTCTTAATCATGTTACGGTTTAATAACAGTGTCGTAAAGCCGATACCGAACAAAATCATAGATACCGCTTCATAATAATTCGCGAACAAATTTCCCAACATCTTACATTCCTCCTTTACGGAACAACGTATAGAAATGATACATGGTGCAGGCGACCACAATACCCACACAAATATTTAACGGCAAAATGAGTCCTCCGGAAAGAATCGCCCCCGGCGCTCCCTTCGGAATACCGCTCTCCAGGTGATTCGCTCCCGTAAAGAAGGAATATCCCTTTGCAATGGCATAAAACAACAGCGGAACCACGGAAATCACCGCATAATTCTTTCGATTCATAATACGCTTTGCCTTCTCAAATCCGAAGGCATTGACATATAAAATCAATCCCGCACCGATAATCGCTCCTCCGGAAAATCCGCCTCCCGGTGACAAATGACCGTTTAAAATCACATAAATTCCGTACATAATAATGACCGGCACCAATATCTTTGCGGAGAGCTGTAAAATCTTATCGTTTTTCGGCTCATATAAACGGTCATTTTCCTCCTCCGCACGCTTACTGTCCGTCGGTTTTCCGTCCTTGGTCAGCTCCAGACGAAGCAAAATCATAACACATACCGCAGCCACAAATAACACATGGGACTCACCAAGCGTATCGAAAGCACGATAATCCAGAATCATACTTGCCACGTTATTGGTAGCTCCGGTATCATACAAACCGTCTTTATTATACTTTTCCACTACTTCGTTGTTGTTCGGATTATCAGGACTGCCGTACTCCGGTAAATAGGAAACCGTAACAAGCAATGTCGTAATAACAACAGCACAAAGCAATACTGCCATAATCGCATACAAACGACCGAAAATCTTCACACCGTGCTCCTTCGGCCAGTTCTTATACTTTTCCAGCAATGCCTGTGCTTCTTTTTCATGCTCCATCTCGAGACGACGCTTGCGGTCCTCTCTGTCTTCCTTTTCTTCCTGTTCAAACAGTTTCTCCGCCTCAACATCGGCTAACTGCTGACTCTGGGCATCGTTTTCTCTGTTTTCTTCCGCGCGACGTTCTACATCCGCTAACGTTTCACCGTCAACAAAACGAACAAGACGGCGCCACAGCGAAAGCTCATAATCACTCCTCGGCTTCATCGTCTTCTTCTCCCTTCATTGCGTGAATCTTCTTTAAGGTTATATAGAACAATACACTGGTAACGCCCGCACCTACCGCAGCTTCCGTAATCGCCAGATCCGGAGACTCTAAAATCATCCAGATAATAGACATAATGACACTATAGGCCATAAAGATAACAATGGACGTTAACAAGTTTTTGGAAAGTGCCACGGAAACTGCACACACCACCAAAAAGGACAATAAAATCATTTCCAGAATTTCCATTATTCCCGCACCTCGCATTCCTCGGACAGATGCTTGTCCGTTGTCACCTCTAACCGGGCAATCAGATGTCCGGATACCGGGCTTGCCACCCAGACAAGAAGCACAATCAACAGTACCTTCAGTGTTGCGAAAGAAAAGCCGTAGGCCACCCCGACACCGATCATAGCCAAAAGCAGAGCAAAAGAATCAATAATAGCCGCCGCATGCATCCGGTTTAAAATAAACTTAAATTTAAACACACCTGCCACGGAAATCACTGCCATTCCGAGAGACGCAGTCAATAACAATGCAATTACACAAAAACGTACCCATTCCATTACTTTGTCTCCTCCTTCTTCTTTTGTTCCGCTCTTCTTTGTGCTCTTATTTCCTCATGACGGTGAACGCCCATGTATACCTTGGTCAGCACCACCACCGCAAGGAAGCTGAGCATTGCATAAATCAAGTCAATATCAAGCAAAAAGCTTTCCTCCAGATAAAGAGACATAATCGCAATAATAATAATCGATAAGGTACCGATCATATTGATTGCCAAAATACGGTCCATGGTTCTCGGCCCCTTTATGGCACGAATCAAACAACAAAAGATGCAAATCGCAAAACCGATCATTGCACCGATATATAACACAGAATATGCCGTTTCCATATGTACGCCTCCTTATTTTTCCGCCGTCCGTTCCATCTTCAGCAGCAACCGGACAAACACGGAATCCTCAATGCCCTCTGCCATTTCCTTATCCAGACAATGTACCTTAAATTCATCGTCGGTCAGCTCCACCGTAATGGTGCCCGGCGTCAGGGTAATGGAGTTTGCCAGCACCGTCCGGGCCAGATCCGTTTTTAACGGTGTACGGAATGTGACTAACAGCGGTTCCACCTCATATTTCGGAGATACTATCAGACTGATTGCTCCGCAATTTGCTTTTATAACCTCCCAAACGAGCACAAAAAAGTAGCCGATGCCCTGCGGCAAAAGTCGCAGAGCAAGCAGCTCACGTTTCGGGCTATATTCTAAAAACTTCCAACAGAACAGGTACACGGCGATCGATAAACCGATACCGAACAAAACAAGTTCTAAGGTTACTTTTCCGTTAAATATCAACCAAAGTGCAAACAATACGAAAATCATAATACTCACCTCTTGGATTCTTTTCCCACCCATACAAAGGACAAAACCCAACTCATATTAGCACTTTGTCCCTTGACTGTCAAGTGAACGCAAAGAAATCTTAACAAGTTCCGACAGTTTTCTACTTTTCCTTTTTCCGGTCGGATAAATAATTCTTCATTCCCTTTAATGCATTTTTTTCCAAGCGTGATACCTGTGCCTGGGAAATATGAATTTCTTCCGCAACCTCCATCTGGGTTTTCCCTTGAAAGAAGCGCATATCGATAATCAAACGCTCCCTCTCCGGCAACCGTCCCATGGCATCCTTTAAGGAGATTTCCTCAATCCAGACCTCCTCCCCGCTTTTCTTATCACACACCTGATCCATAATATACAATGCGTCTCCGCCGTCCTTATATACCGGCTCATACAGGGATACCGGCGTCTGGATGGCATCAAAGGCCTCGTTGATTTCCTCCGGAGTCAGTCCCGTACGTTCGGAAATTTCTCCGATGGTAGGGTCCCGGTTCAGTTCTCTTGTTAACATCTCTTTCGCATAAATCGCTTTGTAAGCCGCATCCCGCAGAGAACGACTGACCCGGATGGTGTTATTATCCCTGAGATACCGTCTGATTTCTCCGATAATCATCGGTACCGCATAGGTAGAGAACTTCACTCCCTGGGTTATATCAAAATTATCGATAGCCTTCATCAGACCGATACAACCGATTTGAAACAAATCATCCACATTCTCGTTGTTTCCGGAAAACCGCTGGATAATACTGAGTACAAGTCTCAGATTCCCATGAATATACCGCTCTCTGGCCGTTTTATCTCCCTGCTTGATTTTTATAAATAAGGCTTCTTTTTCTTCATTACTTAACAGCGGCAGCTTTGCTGTATTCACACCGCATATCTCAACTTTATAAAGCGCCATGACACATCCCTCCTGTACTAACAGACCATGAGGAAAATCTCTCATATACTGTTAATTTAAGGATGTACCATGGCGCTTCTCTTTATACTGAAAGCTTTTGTCAACTTCTGTCAGGCAATCATCATTTCCTTCCGCAATCGCTTCATTATTTTCTTTTCCAGCCTTGAAATATAGGACTGGGAGATTCCCAATAAATCCGCAACTTCCTTCTGGGTATGTTCGTTTCCGTCCCTGCTTTCCAGACCGTACCGAAGATTAATAATCAATCGTTCCCTGTCATTTAAGCAGGAAAGTGCCTGAAACAGGGAATTGCGGTCTGCTTCCTCCTCCAATCCCCGGTATACTTCGTTTTCATCCGTACCGAGAATATCCGATAAAAGCAGCTCGTTTCCGTCCCAATCCACATTAAGAGGTTCATCAATGGATACCTCCAGCTTCTGTCTGCTACTTCGGCGAAGATACATCAGTATTTCATTCTCAATACACCTGGATGCATAGGTAGCCAGCTTAATATTCTTCTCCGGATTAAAGGTATTAATGGCTTTAATGAGCCCGATGGTACCGATTGATATTAAATCTTCCACTCCAACTCCCGTATTATCAAACTTCTTTGCTATGTATACCACCAGACGCAGATTGTGCTCCACAAGATCCGAACGGGCTTCTCCGCTCTCATCCTCCGCCAAAGCCGCAATCATTCGCGCCTCTTCTTCCGGCGAGTACGGCGGAGGCAACACCTCGGTTCCGCCGATATAATGAATCTCACCGTACTGTCCTGTCAGTAAAGCTGTTAAATTCGGAATCATCCGAAACTGAAACCGATTCGGTATAGAAACTTTAAATAACATATTTTTCTCCTTCCTGTGTAGCCTCTACACATCCCATTGTTAATACCTCCGGTTGTAATATCATCTGATATTCGCACCCTTGAAACAAACTATGTTCTGCCGCCACTGCCGCCACCTCTCCGGACACCGGTTGCCCGTTTTCGAGAGTCAGCGTACATTGCAGCCTGACACCATATAAAAATCCTTTCCCTCCGACACCTTTATAGGGCAAAAAGACCAGTTTTTGCGGCGTCGTTGCCTCTGCCTCACTTATCCATTCCGTAAGATACTCTCTGTCCACCAGCACCACCGGTATTCTGCTTCCCGGAAGACGCAACCGGTTCCCCGTATCCATAAAGGCCGACAATACTTTTTCTTTCCCTTCCTGATACAACCAAACTTCGTACAAAAATTGTTGTGTATGCTTTATCCGGAACACTTGTGAAACCCCGCCTGTAAGTATCGGAAGTAACAGTGTCCCCGCCAAACAAATCAGTCCGGTGTTTTTCACCGGCAGGATTTGAAGAAAGCCGGCCAAAAGAGCAGTCACCGCAAACAACAACACACTGCCTTTTACCACCTTCTGTCTTCCATATGCGATCCATGCACCAAACAAAAGTCCCATGCTTGCGGTTATAAGGTTAAGAAAAACACTTTCTCCGTCTCCCCTCCTAAAGAACAATATCATGGAACCTGTATCCAGACAAGCAACGAAGAGCGCCGTAAGAACTAATCTTCTTATTTTCAACTTGCCGGTCCGGTTTTGCAGTATCGTTCCCGTAAGCCCCAAACACAATAGATGCATCCAAAAGCTTGCCGCCATGTAACTGTCCAGATAAATCCTTACTTTGCGCCACCTCCCTTGTCTTTGCTCCTCCATTATACAACATTTCATTTACAATTTCTGTAAATTATTGTAAATTATTCCCAGTTATGGTCGCAAAAAATAACAGAATTCGACAAAGTTCGTACAGGCAAAGAGAGCATGCGAGCAAACTGTAAGAGCTTGCTCTTTGAAAGTTGCTCAGTCATGCGAACGCGCCCACGACTCCGTAGCGACGCTACGAAGTTAGGACACTGCAAAGCAGTGCCTGCACTAAAAAAAGGCTACGCTTTCGCGTAGCCTTCAATTTGTCTCTCATTTAATTTACTTCTTCTTCGAAGAATAGTTCTGGATAAACGGCGGAATCTTAATCTTCTCTTCGCCGCTATCTGCGCCTGCCGTATCCTGCTTTCCGAACATCGGGTTTGTGGAACGGGTGGTATACGTCGGCGTAGCCGCCGGCTTGTACTCGGACGTCGTCGGCTTCGGACGTACCGCATTCGGATCGAACTTATAGTCAAACTGCTCCATGGTTCCGCGGTCTGCCGGAGCTGTCGCATTGGTAGCGGAGAAATTGCTACGACTCAAAAAGCCCGGAAGGGATACTCCCTGAGACGGAGTCTTTGCACCGAACTGAGACGTCATACGAGGTGGCTGGGCACCGTTTTCCTGAAGACCGGTAGCAATAACGGTAATAACAGCCTGATCCTGCATGGTCTCATCATACATTGCACCGAAAATAATATTTGCATTCTCACCGGCAAGTAACTGTACCTCGGTAGCTGCCTCATTTACCTCAATCAGGCTGACATCACCGGATACATTCAAAATAACATGGCTTGCGCCCTGAATCTTCGTCTCAAGAAGCGGACTGGATACCGCCTTATGTACCGCATCTAAGCACTTCTGCTCACCGGCACCCACACCGATACCGATATGAGCCACACCCTTGTCCTGCATAACCGTCTGTACATCCGCAAAGTCAAGGTTAATGAGAGCCGGGAGATTAATCAGGTCGGTAATACCCTGTACACCCTGCTGTAATACTTCATCAGCCTTCTTTAATGCCTCCGGCATGGAAGTACGACGATCTACAATTTCAAGAAGCTTGTCATTCGGAACTACAATCAAAGAGTCAACGTTCTGCTTTAACTTCTCGATACCTGCTACTGCATTTGCCATACGAACCTTATGCTCGAAGGTAAACGGCTTGGTTACAATACCAACCGTCAAGATACCCATCCCTTTTGCAATGCCCGCAACAACCGGGGCCGCACCGGTACCGGTACCACCACCCATACCGCAGGTAACAAACACCATATCCGCACCCTTGATAATCTGGGTCAGTTCCTCTATATTCTCCTCTGCCGCCTTCTCGCCGATTTCCGGCTTTGCGCCTGCGCCGAGACCCTTGGTCAGTTTTTCTCCGATCTGAATACACTGGGATGCCTTACAATTCTTTAAATGCTGCTTGTCCGTATTGACACAGACAAACTCGACACCGCCGATTCCTTCCTCAATCATTCTGTTTACCGCATTATTACCCGCACCGCCTACGCCGATTACCAGAATCTTTGCGGCTACGTCCGAAGTATTGTTCATAATTTCAAGCACGGTGACTCCTCCTTTTATTCACTCACAACCCTCTAAACAACTAGATGTTGTGTTAATTTTACTCTATTGCCCCATCCTCTATACTATATCATATATTGAAATAGTAAATTTAGCAAGCATTTTTTTCACATTTTACGCTTTTTTTTATTCTTCCTTCGGTTTTGCTATAATATCCTCCGTTCCTCCCTCATATCCGGACAAATCAATATATAGATTTCTGTCGGAAACCGACGGTAAAATATCCGCCAGTTTTTGTATCGGCAGGTCATACGCCACCCTGCGTCCCAAGGCGACACTGCTGCTCCCGACCGTAAGTTCCACCTCCCCCTTTCCGTTAAAAATAATACACTCCGCCGGAATCTCGTATTCCCGGACCAGCTTTGTTATATTTAGAATCACGTCATACAGCTCGTCCTTTTGAATGTTCAGCTTATCGTACAACACAATCCGGTCAAACTCAAGCCCCTTAACAAGCGGTACCCCCGGCAACTGCTCTGCAGACGTCTCCGTTACATAACCGTCCTTATCAAAGTACATATATTGCCCCATTACCTTAACACAGCCCACCAGTATTTTCTCATAAACCCGGATGCGGATGACATTTTTCCCTTCCACCTTCACATCGTATTGTTCGATATACGGAACCCTTTGTTCTCCGTTCCGGAACTGTTCCCATCGGAACAATAAGGTATTTTTTCTTGCGCTTTCTCCGGAAATCTTTGCAAGAAATTCCTCTTCCGTATAATAGCTCAGACCCTCTACCGTTATCTCTTCCGTCCGGAACACACCGTATAACAATAACACCAGTGCTCCTAGAATCACCGCCACGGCGATAAACCGGATGAAATACCGGATTCCTCTGTGCTGTTCCTCCGTATGATTACTCATAGTTATTCTCCATCTTTGTTTATTTCTACTCTTCCGGTAACGTATTGGCGCCCAACCGCCTTAAATCACCGCAAATATCCTCGTATCCTCTGGCAATATACCCGTATCCTCCCACTCTTGTTTCCCCTTCTGCCGCAAGTCCGGCCAAAACCAGTGCCGCACCGCTTCGTAAATCCGTCGCTTCCACAGCAGCCCCATGCAAATTCCTGCTCCCCCGTATAGAAATACATCGCTTCTCCCGGGTAATATCCGCACCCATTTTGCATAGCTCCGGAATCACTCCGAATCGTGATTCAAATACAGTCTCTACCACACAACTGCTGCCTTCTGCCAGGGAAAGGATTGCTACCGTCTGAGACTGCATATCCGTCGGAAACGCCGGAAACGGTGCCGTTGTAATTTTAGAAACCGCCCGCAATCTCTTCGGAGCCTTTAATACTACTGCATCCGCTTCTCTGTAAATCCGGTTTCCCATTTCCCGGAAGGCCTCAAATATCCCCTTCATACAAACGCCCCGGGTCCCGGAAAGCCGTATCTCCCCACCGGTCACGGCAGCTGCCGCCAGATAGGTCCCTGCAACAATCCGGTCTCCCGTTACCGTATATTCCGTTCCGTGAAGTACCGGAACACCTTCGATTACAAGCCGCGTTGCGCCGATGCCGCTTATCTTCGCACCGGCCCGGTTCAAAAAGCGGCAAAGTTCCGCAACCTCAGGCTCTCTGGCCGCTCCGGTAATCACAGTTGTCCCGCAGGCACATACGGCAGCAAGAACAGCATTCTCCGTAGCCCCCACACTGGGATAAGAAAGTGTAATCCGGCCTCCGGAAGGTTTCCCTTTCAGAAAAACACCCTCCGGCTCTTCCGAAAGCTTTGCTCCCAGTTGCCGTAACACCTTACAGTGCAAATCAATGGGCCGTGCTCCGATGACACAGCCGCCCGGATAGGCCATCCCAGATTCGCCGAAACGCCCCCAGAACGAACCCAGAAGAAGAACTCCTCCTCTTGTCTTTCCCGCAAGCTCCGGTCCGAAAAAGAACGGCTCTGCATCCTCTGTATCAAGCTCCAGACACCCTTCCCGGAAAATGCTTTTTACTCCCGCAAAGGACAGTGCATCAAGCAAATCCCTCACATCGGAAATATCCGGACAGTTTTTTAGTAAGACCTTTCCCCTGCACAACACACTCGCCGCCAGAATCGGCAACACCGCATTCTTGGAACCTTGCAGAAAAAGCTCTCCTTCCAGTTTCTTTCCGCCTTCTATTTTCACATATGACATAGCATCTCTCCGGGCACTTCTCTATGTCATACTATGCTGTAATCCGGAAAATGTTACCTTTCGTATTCAATCCGGTTGGAAACGCTGAGCGCAATTCCCATCTCAGCCATCAATACAACCAGTGATGTACCTCCGTAGCTGATAAACGGAAGCGGAATACCGGTAGACGGCATGGTATTGGTTACTACCGCAATATTAATAAGTACCTGCATGGCAATGTGTATCATAATTCCCACACAAATCAGGGAACCGAACAAATCTCTCGCATTCACCGCCACCACAAACAGACGCCACAGCAGCAGTACATACAGCAAAATAATCGCCAGTGCTCCCACAATACCCAGTTCCTCACAAATCACCGAAAAAATCATATCGTTATGGGACTCCGGAATAAAGCCTAACTTCTGCATACTCTGGCCAAGGCCTTTGCCCCATAAACCACCGGAAGCAATAGCATACAGACCTTGTAGTATCTGATATCCCTTCGGGTGCGTTTCAACATTTAACCATGCATCAATACGCTCTCCGCGGAAGGCTTCTCCCAAAAATATGTAGCATACCACCAGCCCCACAGCCAATAGTCCCGCCACAAAGAAGTATCCTTTTCTCCGGGCCACCACAAAGCACACCAGAAACGTAATTCCGGCAATAATAATTGCGGTACTTAGATTTTCTGCTGCAACCAAGGCCAGCAAAGGCGCCACATACAGGCACACACGGATAAATCCGTACACCGTATCCAGACGTTTCGGCGCCGCATACACGATATAGGCCACCAACAATATAACGCATATCTTAGTCAGCTCCGACGGCTGAAAGGTGCCTAAAAGCGGAATCTTAATCCAACGCTTTGCACCCTTTACCTCTTCTCCAAAGAACAATACGTAAATCTGCAGGCCGATACACAGAGCATAGGCCAGAAATAAAAGGCGTATCTTATATTTCTTACCGATTCCTTTAATATAAAAGAAATAGTCGATTTTCGACACCACAATCATGACTACCGCACCGATAACCGCTGAAATCAGCTGACGTTTAAAAAAATAAGCCGCATCGCCAAACTTCTGCTTCACCGCATAATAAGAACTGGTACTGTAGACCATAACCAAACCGATGCATACCAATATAAGCGTGATGAAAAGCAGGCTGTAATCATAATAGGTCTGCGGTTTATATTCAGTTTTTCGTACCGTAGGTTTCGCCATAGTTTCATCCTCCTGCCATTCATTATATTCTATTTCATATGGAGAATCAAGGCAGTGTTTTTCTTCACCTCTTCTCCCGCTTCCGGGAACTGTTCCTCAACCGTTTCCCCTTCTCCGGAAAAATATATATCGCCGACTTCATAGGCCTTTAACAGCTTCTTTGATTCTTCCTTTGTCATCCCCACCAGTGCCGGCATCGGGAATGTCCCCACTCCGTCCAGCTTTAACTCATCCTCGGAATATACCGGTTCGATTCCGAGATACGGAAGCACCTCATCAAACACCTCCGCAATGACCGGCGCCGCAATGGTTCCTCCGTAATAAATCCCCTCCGGTTCATCAATCAACACCAGTGCAATCACCTGCGGGTTCTCCGCCGGTGCAAATCCCAAAAACGATGAAATATACTGATTGGAACTTCTCGGAAGCTTCTCGGAGGTTGCAGTCTTTCCTCCGATACGAAAGCCCGGAAGATAGGCCCGTTTACCGGTTCCGTCGTGTACCACCGACTCCAAAAGCATCTTCATGGTTTCACAGGTTTTTTCGGAAACAATCCCGGTTTTTCCGCTGTATTCATAAGTTTTTACCGTATTCTCTTCCGTATTCTTTGCATACATCCCGAAATGAGGCGTAATCTGATTGCCTCCGTTGATTACGGTACTGACCGCCGAAAGCAACTGCATGGGCGTAATCTGAAAGGACTGCCCGAAGGATATGGTAGCCAGCTCCACCGCTTTTACATTTTCCGTTTTATGCATAATGGAGGAAGCTTCTCCCGGCAAATCGATGCCGGTTTTCTTCATCAGCCCAAGCTTTTCAAAAGTTTCATATAGACCGTCGATACCGACTCTGGCTCCGATTTCCATAAACACCGGATTACAGGAATTCTTAATACCGTCCACAAAAGACTCGCTTCCGTGGCCGCCCACCTTATGGCAATGAATGGTTCTGTCTTCCACCACTTTATACCCCGGACAAAAAAAGCGGTCCGTTAGCGATACCTTCGCAAACTCAAAGGCTGCGGTGGCCGTTATAATCTTAAATGTGGAGCCCGGTTCGTAGGTATCGCTGATACAGGGATTTCTCCACATTTGGTTTAGCAATGTATTTTTTTCTTCCGAAGAAACTTCTGCACCGGTTGCCTTTGCGGCATATTCCGAATTCAGCGTATACGGATCGTTTAAATCAAACTCCGGCACATTGGCCATGGCGTAGATTTCCCCGTTTTGCGGATTCATTAAAATAATGCTGACATGATTGGCGTTTTTCGCCTCCAACACCTTCATGGCCGCCTGCTCTGCATACCGTTGAATATTCACGTCCAGACTGACGGTTAAGGAATTTCCGGCCACCGGCTCCTGTCTGTTTTCCGCCGCATTGGGTATTTCCGTACCATGGGCGGTGGTCAGAGTTAAAATCTTTCCCGGAATGCCGGAAAGCATGGAATCATACTTTACCTCTAAGCCGATAATCCCCTGATTGTCACCGCCGGTAAAACCGATGACTCTGGACGCCAGAGAACCGAAGGGATAATACCGTTTATAATCCTCATCCACCATCACGCCGTCAAGTTCAAAGCTTCGCAAATAATCTGCGGTCTCCTTATCTACATTGGCCTTAATCCGTTCAATAGAGGATACCTTTTCCACTCTCTTCCGTACGGTTTCCTCGGAAAGCCCCAGCACCTCACATAAAACTTCTATCACCCGTTCCGGGTCCGTAATCTGACTGTGAATGACCGACACGGTACACACCGGCTTATTATCCGCAAGTACCACACCGTTTCTGTCGTAAATAATCCCGCGGGCCGCTTTGATGCTGCGCTCCCGTTCATGCAGCTCCTGCGCCTGTACCGCATACTCCTCGGAATGAAGAATCATGAGATACACCAGTCTTCCCATGAGCCCCAGGGTAGCCGCAAACAACATACCGATTACAAACAAAGCGGTTTTTCTTTGTTTGGTTGAAATCTGCTTCATGACACTCCGCAAAATGTTTTTATCATTTTATGCGAACGTTTCTTATTCCATGTCATTCGGGATGGCCTGCATATTTCCCTCATTCATGTCCGGGTCATATACCACACCGGTATCACCGATTTCACCGACCTGCATCTCTACATCTTCTTCGTCAATAACAAAATTCGGATACTTAATCTCTGTATTCGGATAAATCTTCAAATATGGGAGTGCTTCTTCCAAAATGTCCCCGGCCAACGTAGATGCTATGGATGCCCTGCTCTGCAGTTCTTCATCATTCGCCTCGTCTACCACCACATAAATCATCACCTGCGGGTTGTCCGCCGGTGCACAGCCGATAAAGGAAACCAGATATTTCCCTTCACTACGCGGAAGCTTCTGGGCAGTACCGGTCTTTCCGCCGATAAAGTACCCTTCTACCTGCGCTGCCGTTGCAGTTCCCTCCTGTACGGTCAGATAAAAAGCATCCCGTAAAAACTCCGAGGTTTCCTCCGAAATCGTACTGCGAACCACTCTCGGCTCTATCTTTTCAATCACAACACCGTCCGCATTCCGGATTTCTTTTACCACGTGAGGCTCATAATAAACACCGCCGTTTACCATGGAAGCAAATGCGGATCCCAATTGAATCATCGTTGTATTAAAGGACATACCGAAGCTGGCCGTGGCAAGCTCCGTATCGTTTAATTGCTCCTCATCCATAATAATGCCCGGAACCTCTCCCGGCAAATCAATCCCGGTCAGACTACCGAACAGGAAATTTCTCTGATAATCCGCAAATACCGTACGTCCCTCCCGTTTTGCAATTTCCATTAACACGTCATTGCAGGAGTGCATAATACTCTGGGCCGCATTAATCAGTCCGTGTCCCCATTCGTTATGGCAGGAAATAAAGTAGTTCGCCACGTTTTCTCCTCCATTACACAAAAAGGTCTCTGTCGTATTAATAATCGTCTCCTCCAATGCAGACGCCACGGTAAACGGTTTGAATGTGGACCCCGGCTCATAGGAGTCACTGATACAGAAATTACGCCATACCTTGTACAGAGCCTCCAGATAAGTATCGTCGTCCATAGCGGAAATCTCTTCCTCGGAATACCACCGGGTCAGGCTGCGCGGGTCATTCAAGTCATAGCTGTAGTTGGACTGCATCGCCAGTACTTCGCCGGAATTTACCTCCATCATCAGCACACCAACATTTTTCGCACCGATATCATCCAAGAAAGCCTCTGTATGCTTCTGTACAATCCGTTGCAAATTAGCATCAATGGTGGATACAATAATTTGTCCGTCCTGTGCAGGAACCGTTTCCTGCTTTACATTCAAATCCGCATCATAATAGTCATAGATTCTTCCGTTAATCCCGGATAATTCTTCGTTATACTGCTGCTCGATCCCGTAGGTACCGTCACCGTCCGCTTTCGCAAAGCCCAGCACATGAGACGCCAGCGTTCCGAAAGGATACGTACGCAAATACTCTTCTTCAAAAGTTACGCCGAGAATTTTACCTTTATCCTTGTTATCGGAGCCGTCCGCTTCCTTCGGAAGATTCTTCTCATACTCTTCAAACTGTATCTTTTCATCATAGGTCAAATACTTACGAAGACGATAATAGGCACTGTTCTTCCGTTCCTCGATGATTGCACGAAGCTCTGCCTCGCTGTAACCGTATACGCTGCACAAGGCACGAACGGTAGGCTCGATACACTCCTCGTTATTCACCAGTAAACGGGAATCCAGAATCAAATGATACACCTTATCGCTCTTTGCCAGTACGGTTCCGTTCCGGTCCAAAATCTCTCCCCGTTTATACTGCAACACCGTATCGGTTCCGGTCTTTTGCGATAAGGAGGCTTTTGCATAGCCTGTATTACCTCCCACAACAACTACCCTTATCATAATAACCAGAATACCCACAAGAAACAGGCAAAATACAACCCACAATGTCGCCTGCATTTTGCCTGTCATTCTCTTACGTTTTTTCTTTCTCTTTTCACCCTGTTCCATGCATTACTCCTACTCCGGAATATCCTGATACTGTATCACATGTCCCTGTTCCGTGGACATATATGTAATCACTTCGTTCTTATTCGGATATACCATGCCAAGCTCGCCAACCGCAGTCAGATATACTTCTTCTAAATCTATCTGCCCGTTTAAATTATCCTCCAGTGCGGCATTTTCAGCCTTAACGGTATCAAGCTGCTGCTCCAATACCAGAATATCTCTCTCCAGCTGAACGATATTCCCCTGCACCTGAAGATAATTATAACACAAATAAAGCGTAATTGCCATAGCTGCAACCAAAAGTGTCATAGAAAGAAAATCGATTCCGTGACTTACCTTCGGTGCATGCTTCGGTTGCTCTACCACACGCGGGCGCGCCACCTGTTCCTGTTGTCTTTCATAATCCGGCACTACCTGAAGTTGTCTTGCGGCAGTTCCGTCTACCATATAACCTCTCTTGTAATACTTTTCTCTCGCATCCATGCTGACTCCTCCTTCACATCAGTTGCGTTCGAACACCCGCAACTTCGCACTTTTTGCTCTTTTGTTCTCTTCACATTCTTCTTCACTCGGTAAAATCGGCTTACGCGTAATGACCTTTCCTGCCGATTTCTTTCCGCATACGCATACCGGAAAGCTCGGTGGGCACTCACACGGATTCTCCCTTTTCTTAAACCCGGACTTTACAATCCGGTCTTCCAGAGAGTGAAAGGTAATAATACACAGTCTTCCGTCCTCCTCCAGCAAATCAATCATGTCGTCCAACGTATTCTGCAATACTCTCAATTCTCCGTTTAACTCAATGCGGATCGCCTGGAAGGTACGCTTTGACGGATGTCCCAGATTCTTTTGAATTTTCATGGGAATCGCCGCCCGAATCGCCTCGTTTAAATCACCGCAGGTCACAAGCTCCTTTTTTTCCCTGCGCATCACTATGTGCTTTGCTATATTTTTCGCGAACGGGTCTTCTCCGTAATCTCTGATAATCCGGAAAAGTTCCTTTTCGCTGTATGTATTTACAATATCCTTTGCGGTCATTTCCATGCGATTGTCCATCCGCATGTCAAGCGGTGCATCCTCTTCTCTGTAAGAAAAGCCGCGTTCAGCGGTATCTAACTGATAGGAAGAAACCCCAAGGTCAAGCAAAATGCCGTTTACCTTTTCGATTCCCAGATCCTGTAATACCGTTTTCATTTCACTGTAGTTACTTCGTATCACTTTCGCAAAAGGGTACTTTGCAAGACGTTCACTTGCCACAGCAATGGCATCCGCATCCTGGTCGATTCCTACAAAGGTACCTCCCTTTAAACGTTTGCACACTTCACCGGCATGTCCCGCACCCCCAAGGGTCCCGTCCACGTAGATTCCGTCTTCCCGTATATTCAGTTGCTCCAGCACTTCATCCAGCAATACCGACTTATGCCGGAATACAATTTCCTGTTCGGTTCCCATTCGGTATCACCTTTCCTTTCTTAAAAGTTAATTCCGTACTGTGCCATGTTCTCCGCAACATCATCCATGTTACCGTCACATTCATTCTCTTCCCAACGTTCCTTGCTCCAAAGCTCGATTTTCGAAAGAACACCTACCAGCACCACATCCTTGGTCAGACCCGCCAGTTCACGGAGCTTGCCCGGAATCAAAAAGCGTCCCTGCTTGTCCACGTCCACTTCTGCGGCTCCTGCCATAAAGTGGCGTTGTAACTGTCTTCCTTCTTTGGTTCCCGGTAAGTTTCTCAGCCTGTCCACAAACTGTTCCCACTCCCCCATGGGATAAGCAAACAAGCAGCCGTCCAAGCCCAAGGTCAGGATAAAACGTTCGCCCAGTTCCTCACGAAACTTGGCCGGAACTATCATACGTCCTTTCGGATCCAGCGTATGATCGTACTCACCCATGAACATGAAACTCACCGCCTTTCGCTCCACTTTATTCCACTTCTCTCCACTTCCCTCCACTTATACCCACATTTTACTCCACTTTTTGGTTTTTTTCAACCCCTAAATGAAATAATTTAAAAAAACATGCGTGCAGGCCTCGCGCTTACGCGCTTCCCCACGCTTCTTCACTCCGTTTCGGTCCGTCCAGTACCAAGGTCCCCCGGACCTTGTGGACCTTCGCGGCAGAGCCGCTCAGTCGTGGGCGCGTTTAAACATAGTTTTGCGTGCAGGCCTCGCGCTTACGCGCTTCCCCACGCACTTCGCGGCAGAGCCGCTCAGTCGTGGGCGCGTTCGCATGACTGCGCAACTGCATGTGAGCAAGCTCACGCAGTTTGCTCGCATGCTCACTTTGCCTGCACGCAAAAAAAGAGCATTTAGGTTCTCTAAATGCTCCAAACAATCTCTTATTATTCTTAATTATGGATAAAACGAATTTTTTTTAGCTTCCTATCAAGAGAAAACTGCCTTACTCCTCCGATGGCAATCGTCATCAGAATCACTCCCGCAACCACAAAATTAACCGGCAATTCGGTTCCCCAGATACAATACGGGTCCTCCCTGAAGCATTCCGTTACAATGATTACCGACGCCTGCATTACCAGATATGCGGTAAATACCGTTCCTTCCTTCTTTCTGTATCGCAGTACAAAACATAAGGCTATAAAAACGAAAATGCTAAGTACAAGACCGTAAATTGCAACCGGATGCATGGAAACATATCCATCCCCCGGCTCGGAAAAATACGACGCACTGATCCGGACAGAAAACAATCCGTCATATCGCTTTCCCAAAGGCTCCCGCCCGAACGCGCAACCGCACCACACAAAGGGCGCCGCAGCCGCAGCACCGAAGCACAACACTTCCGCGCTCTGTAAAAAATCTTTATCCTTCTTCCTGCAATATCCCTTTACCGCAAACCATGCGCCGAACAATGCACCGAAATAGGAAAGTCCCCCGCTCCGTAAATTCAACAACATCAGCGGTTCCCGGGCAAACTTCTGCCATTCGAACATTACATAATATAACCGACCGCCAAACAGTGCCGTCAAAATAACAAGTGTAACCAACGTCAAGGTCCATTCCTGGTTTCGGCGAAGCCTGCGGGTAAACTCCGTAACCGCTATAATGCCGACCAATGCGGCAAGTACAAGAAGTATTCCGTAAAAGGAAACCGAAAATCCAAATAAGGAGATGGATTCCGGAACTATAAAACTGTCACTCTGCTCGGAAAAGAATACTTCTCCCGACCTCAGTGTCATTGCGGACCCACCTGCCTTTCTTCGGATTCACCGGAACAAATATCTACTTATACGTTAAAACGGAACAGTACCACATCTCCGTCCTGTACCACGTATTCCTTACCTTCGGAACGAACCAATCCCTTTTCCTTTGCCGCATTCATGCTGCCGCAATCCACCAAATTCTGATAGCTGACCACCTCAGCACGGATGAAACCGCGTTCGAAATCGGAGTGAATCTTACCGGCTGCCTGCGGAGCCTTGGTTCCTCTCGTAATGGTCCATGCCTTAGACTCCATCGGGCCAGCTGTCAGATAACTGATCAACCCTAAAATATTATAACTTGCACGAATCAGCTTCTCAAGGCCCGACTCGGTCAGTCCCAAATCCTCAAGAAACATCTTCTTCTCTTCTTCGTCAAGCTCTGCAATTTCCTGCTCAATCTGTGCACAGATTACGAACACCTCGGAATTCTCTTCCTTCGCAAACTCGCGTACCGCCTGTACATACTCATTGGATGCACCGTCATCCGCCAAATCGTCTTCCTTTACGTTAGCCGCATAAATCACGGACTTTGCGGTCAAAAGATTATAGCTTCCCAACAATGCTTCCTCATCTTCATCGCCGCAGGCAAAGGTCTTCGCCATATTGCCGGCCTCCAAATGTGCCATCAGGCGCTTGATTAAATCCTCTTCCTTTGCAAGTGCCTTATCGTTTCTCGCACCGCGGATTACTCTGGATAAGCGGCGTTCCAATACCTCCAAATCAGAGAACACCAACTCTAAGTTAATGGTCTCGATATCACGGAGCGGATTTACGGAACCGTCTACATGAATGATATTCGTATCTTCAAAGCAACGAACCACGTGTACAATTGCATCCACTTCCCGGATATTGGCAAGGAACTGATTGCCGAGGCCTTCACCCTTGGATGCACCTTTTACAAGACCCGCAATATCTACAAACTCCACAACTGCAGGAACCACACGCTCCGAATCGTACATTTTTCCCAAAACATCCAGACGCTCGTCCGGTACCGGTACAATACCTACATTCGGATCAATGGTACAAAACGGATAATTCGCAGACTCTGCTCCCGCCTTGGTAAGCGAATTAAACAATGTGCTCTTTCCTACATTCGGAAGACCTACGATACCTAATTTCATTTTACTTATCACCTTTTCGAAAACACCCTGTTTTTAGGCGTTTTCGCCTTTCTCTATTCTTATTACATAAATTACCGCACATAGCTAATCTCTTGCTTCTATCATCAACAAATATCCGGACAAAAAAGACACTTCCAAAAGCTTTTCCTGCCCTTCGTTGCTAATTCCCAAACTGATTCCCGCTGTCAAAGTTTCTCCCGAAAGCGGATACTTAAATCCTTTTAACGTCACTCCCGTTACTTCTCCGAAAAACGGTAAAAAAGAAATATACGATCCGAACAACTCGTCTCTATTTACAATAAATCCTTCCTTATGCAGGGAAATGCGGTTGTTTTCATTCAAAATCCAAGCCTTTTTTCCCTTCCGCAATATCCGGTACAGCATATGAATATTTGCTATGGTATGATCCATCCGGCTTCCGGTAGCACCCAGTAAAACAATATGCTCCGCTCCCCGTTCCAAAGCTTCATCCACTGCCAGTTCCGTATCCGTCGCATCCTTCTCCGGTTTATGGCGAATTGTCACACAGCGATTCTCATACCGCATCACCAAGCCTTCCTCCGCCGTATCAAAATCGCCCACCAGATAATCCGGCAGAATCCCGGCAGCATCGGCAACCGCAAGTCCTCCGTCTACCGCATATACTACCGCATCCTTATATTGTTCTCGTACCCTACTCAAAAAACCGGCGGACAAGGTTCCGCCACATATTAAAATCGCCGTCATAGCTCCTCCGGTTTGCATTTCAAGGCTATCTCGGGCGAACACTCTCTCCGCCTCGTTCCTTTTGTAACATCAAACGCTGACGTTCAAATAAATAGCGCTCCAATTCTTTTCTTACCTTTGTAAACTCGCACCCGTAAAAATTCCGGAACGGTTTGTCATACACATCCGCTCTTCTGACAATCTTTCCTCGGCATGTCATAATTCCCATATTAGTCGGCATATCAAACCCCATTACCGCATCAATATCCAATTCTGCATCTGTATAAAAACCTGCACCACTGACACTCAGGTCCACCAACAACCCCTCAAAAGGCTTAAATGTTTCCTCCGTTTCACCATCCTCGTTTTTCCTTGAGAATACACGATACATCAAAAGGCTCTCTCCGATCGGGACCCGGTAGGAATCTCGTCTGTTATACACCTGTCCCTGTTCTCTGGACGAAAACGTGTGTACCGTTTCTCCTTCCAAACGCGCCAGACCCGGTTTTACATGTTCCCATTTCCACATACGCTCTTCGCCGCGATATACAATCGTTACATCATCGCCTTCTTCAAAATGAAACATGCGTCCCTTTGCCACGATTGCGGAAACAGCTACCATACCGTCCGTTGCCCCTTCGATTTTACTTACAAGACGATAGTTATAACCTTCTCTGTCAACCAGTACTTCCAGCTTCCTGCCGAGTACCATTTCTTTAATCAGCAACCCCGATTTCCTCCTTAAACGCTTTCACGTTCTGCACAATGTCGCCGCGGAATACCGCCGTACCCGCAACAAATACCTCCGCTCCTGCTTTCCAAACCTCTTTCACATTGGAAAGACCGATTCCGCCGTCCACCTGAATATCGTAGGTTGCGGAACACTTTTTCCGATGTTCTGCCAATTCCGTTACCTTCTCTACACACGAAGAAATCAACTTCTGACCGCCGAAGCCCGGTTCCACCGTCATAACCAATACGCGGTCCAGATACTGTTCCACTTCTTCCAAAACAGAAATCGGTGTGTCCGGCTTAATGGAAACGCCGACACGAACCCCCAGTTCCTTTACCTTTAACACCGTCGCCTTTAAATCCCCGCAAGCCTCGGCATGTACCGTAATTCCATCCGCTCCGCATTTCACAAATTCTTCCAGATAACGCACCGGTTCCGTAATCATCAGATGCACGTCAAAAAACATATGACTGGCATTTCGAATGGATTGAATTACCGGCATACCGAAGGATATACTCGGAACAAATACTCCGTCCATCACATCAATATGCAGTTCATCCGCACCGGCCTGTTCCACCGCTGCGATTTGTTCCCCTAATTTCGTAAAATCCGCCGCCAAAATGGACGGTGCTAATTTAAACATGTCATCACTCTTTCCGATTTTTCAAAATCACTAATATCTTTTGATATTACTAAGCTCCGTATACAACTGACGGTAGCTCTCGTAGCGTTGTCCGGCAATCTCCCCGGAAACCACTCTTGCCTTTACTCCGCAATCCGGTTCTTCCATATGACAACAGCCCGTAAAACGACAATCTTTCTCGGCCTCCCGCATTTCCGGAAAATACTCCCAAAGCTCCCCGGCCGGTATTTCGTTCACATACAAAGAAGAAAAGCCCGGAGTATCCATCACATAGGTTCCCTGTCGTAACACAAACAGCTCCGCATGCCGGGTGGTATGTCTGCCCCGTTCGATTTTCCGGCTGACATCTCCCGTTTCCATCTCCGCCTGCGGACAAAGGTAATTCATCAAGCTTGACTTTCCTACACCGGACGGTCCTGCCAATGCCGTTGTCTTATCCGCAAGTGCTTCGCATAACGCATCCAGACCACGCTTCTCCTTTACGGAGAAGAAATATACCGGATAGCCCGCTAACGTGTAAATTTCCCGCATCGTTGCAATCTGTTCCTCCGATACCAGTTCACATTTATTGAAACCAATCCGTACAGGAACCTTCTCCAATCCCATTCGAATCAGAAAGCGGTCCAGCAAATTAAAATTCGGTGCAGGCTTCGCCGCCGCAAACATCACCAATACCTGATCGATATTGGCCGCCGCCGGACGAAGAAGTTCGCTTTTCCGTAGCAAAATCTCATCAAGATTCCCAAGCAATTTCCCTTCATCCAGTACCGAAATCTTTACATCATCTCCGACCAGAGGTTTGATGCCGTCCTTCCGGAATACACCCTTTGCTTTGCATTCATACAAACAGCCGTCCTCGCCGTGCACATAATAAAAGCCTGCGATTCCTTTTGTGATTTTACCTAACATTATACCTCTTTTTCCGCTACGGTTGCAAAGCAGCTCACTGCCGGCGTTCCGTTTACATAAATCAAAACACTGACCGTCTCATTATTCGAAATACCCGGAATCTTATGTTTGTCTACCATAAAGGACAATGTATCCATATTCAAATCATCGTACGTAACATTATCACTGTCATAAATCACATACGTTCCGCCCGCCGAGGTTGCCAGTTCAAACATAACCCATGTCTCATCACCGTAATTCAACGGATTTCTCGGAATCTTGACCGTAATCTCCCATACCTGCTTTTTCTCTGCAGGCGCCTGGGTCGGCTCCGGCGTAGGAGTCGGATTCTCGGTCGGGACCGGTGTCGGCGTTGCCTCAACAATACCGTTACTTACAGTCAAATGAATTGTGGTACCGTAAGGAAGAGTATTATTCTCCGACTCGCTCTGGTAAATGACCAGACCTTCGGAATAGGTCGGAGAACCTGCATAATCAATCTCTCCGATTACAAAGCCCTTCTCCTCCAGGGAAAGCTTTGCTCCGTCTAATGTCATTCCGATAACATTCGGCATCAGCTCAACCTTTTCTCCGAGACTTACAACCAAAACAAGCTCACTTCCCTTTGCAAGAAGTTCGTTTCTCTCCGGAATCGTGCGGATAACACGGTTTGCTTCCACCTCACTTGCCTCAAACTGGATGCGCACCTTAAAATCATTCTCCGCCTCTACTCTTGCATTATTATAATCGTACAAAACAAAATCCGGTACCGTCAACATCTCCGGACCCGCACTGACAACCAACCGGATTTCCTCATCCAGAGCCACGTCTACACCGCCCTCCGGATATTGGGAAATAACCATTCCTGCCGGCTTGTCGCTGTAATCCGTATCTCCGTCAAGAATCGTAAAACGGTCGGACTGTTTATATAACAATAATTTCGCATCATCTACCATACGTCCCACCACATTCTGCAAGCGGGTCGTCTCAAGCGGCACATACGATGTAGCCGTAGGAACCGGCGTACCCTGTGATCTTGTCGGGCTCACCAAATCTCCCGGTGTCGGCGTCACCTTCTCCGTGCCGAAAATATCCACAAACTTAAATACTGCAAACAAAATAGCTGCCATACCGATTAATATCACCGCAATGCTGGCAATAATAATCGTCTTATCCCACTTGGAGTCCGTAGAGTCAAGCTCCTCCTCTTCTTCGCGAAGAATCTGGGAGTTCTGCTGGGTTGGCTCAAATCTTGTTACCGGAGACTTCGCGGCACTCTTAATAACAGCCAGCTCATCCTGGGTCATGCTCTTGGTCGGAGAATCCGATACCACACCTGCCGTAATACGTACAAAATCCCCTTCCGGATTCATCACAGAACGCTTTAAGTCCACAATCAACTCGGATGCGGACAAATAACGATTCTCCGGACGCTTCTGCATACACTTCTGGACAATCATATCCACACTGTACGGTACCGCCGGATTCACTTCCTTTACCGGTACCGGCTCATATTGAATATGAGACAACGCTACGGAAACTGTGTTGTCACCCGCAAACGGAACCTTTCCGCACAACATCTCATACATAGTAACGCCGAGAGAGTAAATATCGCTCTTCTCATCACTGTAGCCGCCTCGTGCCTGCTCCGGAGACAGATAATGCACGGAACCCACCGCATTCTGGGTTACCGTATTGGTGGTAGCCGCCTTTGCGATACCAAAGTCCGCTACCTTTACCTTACCCTCCCGGGATATAATAATGTTCTGCGGCTTAATATCGCGATGTACGATATGATTATCATGCGCAGCTTCAAGCCCCTGAGAAATCTGAATTGCAATTCCGATGGCTTCTTTGATTTCCAGCTTTCCCTTTTTCTCAATAAATTTCTTCAGGGTAATGCCTTCCACCAATTCCATAACAATATAGTGCAAATCGCCGTCATCACCGACGTCGTATACACTTACAATATTCGGATGAGAAAGTCCGGCCGCAGACTGTGCCTCCGCACGGAACTTTGCCACCGTATTCTTATCTGCGGAAAACTCCGGCTTTAAAATCTTAATTCCGACAAAGCGGTTTAATCGATGACACTTGGCACGATATACATCTGCCATGCCGCCCGAACCGACCTTCTCAATAATCTCGTATCGTTCGCTGATAAACATTCCCGGTTTAACCATAGTATCTCACCTTTCTATTCCTGTTTCAAGCTGATAATAATAATGGAGATATTGTCTTTCCCACCATACTCATTTGCTTTCTTTACTAATTTCATAACCGCATCCTGCGGCGCTTTTTCATATTTCATCACCATATGACGGATTTCATCATCCTCCACCATATTGGTTAATCCGTCCGTACAAAGTAAAAGGAATCCGGAATCGGCCTCTGTCTCGATTTCATAGAAATCCGCCTCCACATTTTCCTCTACTCCGACCGCACGGGTAATCACATTTTTCTTCGGATGAATCCTTGCATCCTTACGCTGAATCTCTCCCTTACGCACCATTTCTTCCACATAAGAGTGATCTACCGTAATCTGCTTCATTTCATCGCCCAGCAAATATAATCTGCTGTCTCCCACATTCATCACATAGGCCCGGTCCGGAAATACGGTTGCCGCCACAAAAGTCGTTCCCATACCACTCATTTCTTCATTCTCTCTGGCATGACGAAGCACCGTGGCATTGGCCGTCTTTAAAGCCTCAGCCATCGTACTGATAACCGTCGGTTGTTTGTTGCTCCGCACTTCCTCGACAAATGCATCCACACTGCAACGGGACGCAAAATCCCCCGCATTGTATCCCCCCATACCGTCCGCTACGATATATAAATTCGGCAACAGCCCCACAGGCTCATCGCTGCAATATATGTAATCCTGGTTAATTTCTCTCGTTTTGCCTTTATCTGTCGTAGAATATCCCTTCAAGGCAAGTCACCTCCTCCGCAACTCGACACCCGATTACAACGCATCCCCCTGTTCGGCAACGGAATCTAAATGGCTCTTTCGCAGTTGCCCGCATGCAGCCCCGATATCCGCACCTAATTCTCTTCTAATAGTAACATTAATATTATATTTTTCAAGCCTTTTTCTAAAATTTAAAACATTTTTAAAACTTGATTGGCTGTATTCCCTTTCTTTTATAGGATTCACAGGAATCAGATTTACATGGCAATTTTTACCGCGCAAAAGCTTTCCCAGCGCATCTGCCTCCGCCTCGTTATCGTTTTCTCCCGCAACCAGACTGTATTCGTAACTGATTCTGCGACCGGTTTTCTCGAAATAATAATCACAGGCCGCAAGAACATCCTTTAACGCATACTTATTTGCCACCGGCATCAGACTCCGTCTGGCTTCATCGTTGGGCGCATGTAACGAAAGTGCCAACGTTACCGGAAGTCCTTCTTCCGCAAACCGTCGCATATTCTCCACAATCCCGCAGGTAGATACCGTAATATTGCGGATACTCATATTCTGCCCCTCTGGTGCGGAAATCAGCCTTAAAAAGCGTACCAGATTGTCATAATTGTCCATCGGTTCCCCGGTGCCCATCACCACCACATTGGACACCCGTTCCCCGGTCAGCTCCTGAATCCGGTAAATCTGCTCTAACATCTCGGAAGGAAGCATATTCCGCTCCAGACCTCCTAACGTAGATGCACAAAACCGGCAGCCCATCCGGCAGCCCACCTGGGAGGAAATACAAACGGAATTCCCATGCTTGTACTTCATGAACACACTCTCAATCACCTTATCATCCGGCAGCGAAAACAAAAACTTTACCGTTTCATCCTGTGCCGAAGCCAGACGCCTTACTTCCCGTAATGATACAATCATGTATTTTTTATCCAGCGTTTCCCTCAGTCCCGCAGACAAATTCGTCATCTGTGAAAACTCTGTTGCTCCGCGTTTATGCAACCATTCAAACACCTGAGTCGCACGGAATTTCTTTTCTCCCAACGCAAGAAACTCCTCCGTCAGCTCCGCAAGCGTAAAAGACTTAATGTCTTTCTTCTCTTCCTGCATCTTTCATTCCCTCTTACTTTTTTCGAAATCTTGCCAAAAAGAAACCGTCCGTTTTATGTACCCCCGGAATCAATTGCACATAGCCGTCTTTCATCGTCTCCGTCCGTAACTTTTCGGAAAGAAACGGTTCCGGACTCTCCGGTATCAACCCGCATTCCTTCTTTAAAAACTCATATCCTCCCATATTCTCGTCTTTATTTAGCGTGCAGGTAGAAAATATGAGCACACCGCCCGGCTTTACATACCGGACCGCATTTTTTAATATCTCCTTCTGCAGGATACAAAGCTCTGCCTCCTGCTCCGCCGTCATAAACAACTTAATATCCGGCTTCTTTCCGATAATTCCGAGCCCCGAGCACGGTACATCCGCAAATACCACATCATAAACATCTTCGTCTTCCTTCCGGAACACAGTAGCATCCGCCTTACATACGGTTACATTATCCGCACGGCACCGTTCCTTATTTTCGTTTAATAACGCCACTTTTGCCTCGGTTAAATCTCTAGCCTCCACGGTACCGTTTCCGGACACCGCCAAAATATCCGCAGCCATCAAAGACTTTCCTCCCGGTGCGGCACATAAATCAAGCACCCGTTCGTTTCCGGTCAATCCTGCCGCCAACACCGCCTGCATGGAGCTTTCATCCTGAATATAAAATGCTCCCACCGCAAAGTCCGGCAAACGCTCCGGTGCATCCATTCCGGACACCCGCAGTGCTTCTGCGGAATACACTCCGTCCTCCACGGAAACGCCGGCATCCGCAAGGCGTTTTTTTAGTCGTTCTACTGATATAGAACGTGTCATACAACGTATAGAAACGTAATCTTCCGTCTGTAATAACGATTGAAATATCTGTTCGGATAAGTCTGCCCCATACTGTGTCAGCATTTGTTCTACAATCATAGTCGGCACAGAATAGGTCACCGACAAATATGCCGTCATATCCACTTCCTTCTTTGGATACGGAATCTTCTCCGTTCTGGCAATTGCCCTGGCTACACCGTTTACAAAGCCGGACAATCCGGTAAATCCGTACTTTTTCGTCAGCTTTACCGCCTCGTTACAGGCAGCTCCCGCCGGAATCTTATCCATAAACCGGAGCTGGTACACCGTCATCCGCAAAATAGCCGCAATCGCAGGCTTCATCTTCCGTACCGGTGTTTTTGAAAAACGGTCGATGATATAATCCAATTCAATCATGCGTTCCAGACTGCCTTCAAACAATCTTGTAGCCAGCGCACGCTCCCGTTTTTCCTCGATTTTATCCAAATACTTTCCCTTTACCATATGGGAAAACTGCTTATCCTTGCACACCGCAAGCAACATCTTTACAGCAGCCTCTCTGGCAGTCAGGGAACGTTTTTCTTCTGTCATCATAACTTAGTCTCTCCTTCTGCGTGCAATCAAAAGAAGACGCAGTAACTGTAGTGCGGAAGACGCTGCCGCCGCAAGATAGGTATAGGCCGCCGCCTTTAATACTTTCTTTACCTTCGGCAATTCCTCCGTGGTCACCATCCCACTGTCTCCCAAAATCGCCACTGCCCTGGAAGACGCATTAAACTCCACCGGCAAGGTTACAAACTGGAATACCACCGCAAAGGAAAACAGAAAAATACCAATCGGCACCAGCGTATTGTACGCACCGAGTAACAACCCGATAATGAATAAAGGCATGGACAACCGGTTGCCGAAATTGACAATCGGCACAAGATAGTGTCGCAAACGAAGCGGTACATATTCCTCGTGGTCCTGGATGGCATGTCCGCACTCGTGCGCCGCCACACCCACCGCAGCCACGGAAGTGCTGTGATACACCGAGTCTGACAAACGCAAAATCTTCGACGAGGAATCATAATGATCCGTCAGATTTCCGGATACATGCTCAATCTTTACATCATAAATCCCGGCGCCGTGCAAAATCCGTTCCGCCGCATCAAAGGCCGTCACCCCACGGGAGGTAAGTACCTTCGAATACTTTGAAAAACTGCTTTTTACTCCTGCGGACGCCCAAAGAGAAAGCACCGCACCGATAATTACAAGAAAATACGTCCAATCATAATACAAGAGAATTCCTCCCTTCTTCACACCCAATCACGCACATGTTATGCTTTTATTAACTGCCGAACACCATCCCCGGAACAAGCGGATAGCCGCGAAGGTACTCCTCCGTGGTCATACGGCGCTTTCCCTCCGGTTGAAGCTCCTTTACCTGTAAAATACCGTCTCCGGTCATAATCCAGAGCATTCCGTCCTTTACGGATACCAAAGTTCCGCACGGACAGGCATCAAACTTCTCATAAGACACGGAAGCGCTCCAGAACTTCATGGTCTTACCTTCCTTGTAAGTATATGCACTCGGCCAAGGATTTAAACCGCGGATATAACGCTCCAGCTTTTCTGCCGGTTCCGTAAAATCAAGCTTTCCCAGCTCCTTGCGAAGCATCTTTGCATAGGTATGCTCTTCATGCTTTTGCGGCGTATACACCGCAGTACCGTCCTCAATCTGCTTCATTGCGGAAAGAAGTAACGGACCTCCCGCCGCCGCTAATTTATCATGCAAACTTCCGCCGGTCTCATCCGGCATAATCGGAATCTCTACGGTACAAATCATATCACCGGTATCGATTCCTTCATCCATCCGCATAATGGTGATTCCGGTTTTCTCTTTTCCGTCCAGAATCGCCCACTGAATCGGTGCCGCACCGCGGTATTCCGGAAGTAACGACGCATGCACATTAATACAGCCGTACTTCGGGATGTCCAGAATTTCCTTTGAAACAATCTGTCCGAAGGCCGCCACCAAAAAGATGTCCGCATCATATTCTTTTAACTGCGCCACCGCCTCGGGAGCCTTTACCTTCTCCGGCTGGAACACCGGGATGCCGTGTTCCTCCGCCACCAGCTTTACCGGAGACTTTGCCAGTTCCTTCCCGCGTCCCTTCGGACGGTCCGGCTGCGTTACCACCGCAACAATCTCATGTTCCGAGGCAAGCAGACACTTTAACACCTCTGCCGCTATGTCCGGCGTTCCCATAAAAACCGCTTTCATGTTAATCCTCCTGTGCCGCTACATCATGCAGCTCGCCCTCTACCTTCTGCACATATACCACGCCATCCAAATGGTCGATTTCATGACAAAGGGCACGGGCCAAAAGCTCATTTCCGGTCAACTCAATCGGTTGCATCTTTAAATTGTAGGCGCGAACCGTTACCTCGTTCGGTCTGGTCACACATCCGGACTTCCCCGGTACGCTTAAGCACCCTTCTTCACCTGTCTGGGTACCGGACATGGCAATAATCTCCGGATTAATCAGCACAATCGGCTTATCCCCTTCCGGAGACACATCGATTACAACAATTCTCTTTAAGATACCGATCTGCGGTGCCGCAAGACCGACACCGTTTGCCGTATACATTGTATCCAACATATCGTATGCCAATTCTTTAATCTTTTCATTCACCTCCGTGATCGGCTTTGATACCTTCTGTAACACCGGATCTCCTAAGGTTCTGATTTTTCTTAATGCCATTTTTCATTCCTCCTATGATCAATACCCGCCAAGCGGATTGAAGTCAAACTGTATGTTACACTTCATTGACGATTCTGTCAATAGTTTCTGTTCTTCCGCAAGGCGATGAAGCTCCATCAAACGCTCATAATTTGCGGACTTTACATAAATCAGGAACCGGTACATATCATTGGCCTTTGCCAGTCCCGCCGGTACCGGTCCGGACACGGTACCGAAGCCTTCCTCCGGGTTTCTTGCCGCTTGTAGTACTCCGGCCACCTTTTGCGCAGCCGCCTTTGCTTCTGCTTCTACCTCTCCCTGTACCAGAATTGCCAGTACATGACTCACCGGCGGATACCTGAGCAGTCGCCGGTACGCTATTTCCTGTCCGTAAAAGCCCTCGTAATCCTCGGTTGCCGCCGCAACAATACTGTAATGCTCCGGCTGATAGGTCTGAATCACCACGGTTCCCGGTAATTTATCCCTGCCTGCCCTGCCCGCCGCCTGGGCAAGCAGGCAAAAGGTTCTCTCTGCTGCACGATAATCTCCCGCATACAACGACAAATCCGCCGCAATAATCCCCACCAAGGTCACCCTCGGAAAATCATGTCCCTTCACAATCATCTGGGTTCCGATTAAAACCTGGGCTTCTCCTTTTGAAAAAGCCTCCGCAATCTTTTCGTGACCGCCTTTATTCTTTGTAGTATCCGCATCCATCCGAAGCACCGATACTCCCGGAAACTCCCGTAGCACCGCTTCTTCCACCTTCTGAGTGCCGGTGCCGAACAGCCCGATATATTTCGATCCACAGGCCGAACAGGTCTTCGGCTGAATGGTTTCATAGCCGCAGTAGTGACACATAAGCTTTCCGCCCTTATGAAACGTCAGCGACACATCGCAATGAGGACATTTCATTCCTTCGCCGCAGGAACGGCAGGAAACTGTCCCGGCATAGCCCCGCCGGTTTAAAAACAGCATTACCTGTTCGCCCCGCGCAAGACGTTCTTCCATCTGTTCTCTTAACTTCCGGCTGAACATGGAACGGTTACCTTCTGCCAGTTCTTGCCGCAAATCCACAATCTCCACCTTCGGCATAACCGCTTCCTTGGCCCGTTTGGTCAGGGTAAGCAGGCGATACCGTCCTTCTTTTGCCCTGGTATACGCCTCCAGGGAAGGGGTAGCCGACCCCAACAGTAAGGACGCACCTGTCAGCTCCGCCAGATACTCTGCCGTCTCTCTGGCATGATACTTCGGCGTCCCTTCGCTTTTGTAGGCTCCCTCCTGCTCTTCATCGATTAAAATCAGTCCCAACCGTTCAAAAGGCGTAAACAACGCCGAACGAGGGCCGATCATCACATCAATCTCTCCCTCACGCGCCCGCACATACTGATCATACCGCTCTCCGGCGGAAAGCCTGGAATGCAGTACCGACACCCGTTCTCCGAACCGTTCGTAAAACCGCCGCACGGTCTGGAAGGTAAGGGAAATCTCCGGAATCAGCATAATTGCCTGTTTTCCTTCCGAAATCACCCGCTCGATCAGTTCCAGATACACCTCGGTCTTTCCGCTACCGGTGACACCAAACAACAGATAGGTGCCTCGTTTTCCGGCCGCATACTCCGCCCAGACGGTCTCTACCGCCGTCTGTTGTTCCTCGTTTAACCGGGGCTTCTCCGTGGCCTGTAACCCTTTTGCGGGATTCCGGTACACCGTTTCTTCTCTGACGGTAATTATTCCGTCCCGGCACACCGCCTCTATGGTACTCGCCGTCAGATGAAGACTTTGCTCCGCCTCGGCATAATCCAACTCCTTCTTTTCTTTTAGCGCATCCAGTAACCGGAGCCTGGCCTCATACTTCCGCTTTACCGCCAGTGTGTAATATGCCTCAAAAGCTTCCGGCTCCGCAATCCGCACAATGGTACGCTTTTTCAGATTCCGCACCTCCTGCTTTACCGGAAGCACGGTCTTTAGGGCCTCGTTCATGGTACCGCCGAAATGCTCCTTCATCCAGTACGCAAGGGCAATGGACCGGCGTTCTAAGGATATGGCACCCTGCACCACGGAAAGGATTTCCTTCGTCCGTGCCGGGTCAAACACCGGCGTATCGGAGGTATCCATAATATAGCCTTCTAACTTACGGTTGCCTCCGCCGAAGGGTACCTCTACTTTCGCTCCCACCACCGCCGTTTCGGAAAGATGCTCCGGAATCGCATATTGGTATGTTTTATCCAGTTTTTCCAGCGAAATATCCACAATGACATCCGCATACCGCATGGACTCCGGCCTCCTTTCGTACGTTCTCTATTCTTCTTACAGAATAATCTGTAAGCGTTTCTTTTCTTCTTCCGTCATCTCGAACACAATCTCCTTTATCAGCACCCGTTCATCCATCGGATACTTGACACCCTTGATTTCCTGATAATCCTCATGTCCCTTGCCCGCAAGCACAATAACATCCTCGTCCTGTGCATTTAAAATTGCGTAGCGAATCGCTTCCTTCCGGTCAGGTACCGTCACATAGGCACCGTCGGCCTTCTTTACACCGGTCAGAATATCCTCAATAATCGCATCAGGCTCTTCAAAACGCGGGTTATCGGAGGTCACTATGGTCAAATCTGCATACCGTGAGGAAATCTCTCCCATTTCAAACCGACGGTCACGGGAACGGTTACCTCCGCACCCAAACAGACACACAAGACGCTTCGGTTTGTACTCCTTTAAGGCTGTAAGCAAACTCTTTAAGCTCATTGCATTGTGAGCATAATCAATCATCAGGGAAAACTTCGGGGAAATGTGGATACTCTCCAACCGCCCCTTTACCTGTACCTCCAAAAATGCCTTCCGCATTACCTCCACCGGCACGTGCAACATATGACAAATGGCTGCTGCCGTCAGGGAATTGTATACCGTAAACATCCCCGGCACCGGCACCGCAATCTCGGTTTCTACAATTCCTTCGGTCTTATAAGAAACCATCAGTTTTCCGTCCGTACGATGCAAATCGATTCCGATAGCGGTCAAATCCGCTCCTTCCCTACATCCGTAGGTAATATAATCACAGGTACTGCCCATAAGCATCCGGGACATCATCGGATCGTCTCCGTTTAAGATGCCGAAGCGACACTGCCCGAACAATCTGGACTTGCACTCTGCGTAATCCTCGAAATCCGTATGCTCATTCGGTCCGATATGGTCCGGCTCCAGATTGGTAAATACACCGTAATCAAAGGTCACACCACCGACTCTGTGAAGCTTTAAGGCCTGAGAGGATACTTCCATTACCACTGCCTTACAGCCGTTGTCTACCATCTCACTGAAATACTTCTGTAATAAATAGGACTCCGGCGTGGTATGACTGGCGGAAATTGTCTCCGCACCGTTTCGCACTTCGACAGTCCCGATTAATCCGGTCTTAATTCCTACCTTTTCTAAAATATGATGTACCATATAAGCGGTGGTTGTCTTTCCCTTCGTGCCGGTAATTCCGATGGTAATCAACTTCTTTGCCGGATACCCAAACCAGGCTGCGGATAAATAGGCAAGCGCTCTTCTTGTATCCTTTACCACCACCAGCGTGGCATCCCCGGAAAGGGCGATTTCCTTTTCCGCCACAATGACGGAAACTCCTGCCGCCACTGCGGTCTCCGCATATTCGTGTCCGTCAAACACAGCACCGCTGATACACACAAAAAGATTCCCTTTCTTGATTTCCTTTCTCGTATCATAGACCAGCCCGGTCACTTCGGTCTCAACGTTTCCGCGAAGCTCCGTTATTTCTTTTTCCGCACGCAACTGCGCAAGCAATTCCTCTAACTTCATAGTCCTCTCCTTTCGAACCCGCCTGCTTTATTCTATGCTCTCTACAGACGAATTCCACTCCTTCCTATCTCTATCCGACAAAAGCCCATTTTGGGCAGAAACGTCCAAAATGGGCTGTCAGCTTTATTCTCCGAGCATAGTCCGATACAAATCCTCGTACTTCTTTGCGGAAGCCTTCCAGGAAAAATCCGTTGCCATTCCGCGGTCCACAAGCTTATTCCACTCTCTCTTTTTGTTGTAGTAAATATGCTTTGCGTAACGCACGATGGAAAGCATCTCATGGGCATTATAGTTTGCAAAACTGAAGCCGGTACCGGTACCCTCGTACTCGTTGTACGGAACCACCGTATCCCGAAGACCACCTGTCTCACGAACAATCGGCACCGTACCGTACCGCAGACTGATGAGCTGGCTGAGACCGCACGGTTCAAACAGGGACGGCATCAAAAACGCATCGCAGGCCGCATAAATCTTATGGGCACGCTCGTTGTTATAGTAAATATTGGAAGAAACTCTTCCGTGGTACTTCCACTCGTAGTAACGGAACAGGTTCTCGTACTTCGGATCTCCGGTACCGAGAATGACCAGCTGTACATCCGTGTCACAAAGCTCCTCCATGACACACTCCACCAGGTCAAAGCCCTTCTGGTCGGTCAGTCGGGATACCACGCCGATCATGAACTTCTTGCCGTCACGTTCTAAGTCAAGCTCCTCCTGAAGCGCCAACTTATTCTTTACCTTTTCCTTACGGAAATTCATCGCATTAAAGTTCTGTACGATAAACGGGTCCGTCTCCGGATTATACTCTTCGTAATCGATACCGTTTACGATACCCCAGAGATTGTTGGAGCGGGCACGCATAAGACCGTCCAGCCCCTCACCGTAGAACGGGGTCTTAATCTCTTCCGCATAGGTATCACTTACCGTGGTCACATAGTCCGCATACACGATACCGCCCTTTAAGTAGTTGGCATCGCCGTAAGCTTCCAGCTTGTCCGGCGTAAAGTAATACATATCAAGGCCGGTAATATCCGCCACCGTCTTCTTATCCCAGACACCCTGGAACTTTAAGTTGTGAATGGTCATCACAGACTTGATACCGCGGTAAAACTCGCCCTGCTCGAAGCTGTCATGCAAATACACCGGAATCAGACCTGTCTGCCAGTCGTTGCAGTGAATGAGATCCGGACGGAATCCGATCTGCGGCAACGCCGACAATACGGCACGGGAAAAGAACGCAAACTTCTCGATATCCTCATGGATATTGCCGTACGGCTTATCTCCCGCAAAGTAATACTCGTTATCAATCAAATAAAAGGTAACTCCGTCAATGACGGTCTCCAACACACCCACATACTGGCTACGCCATGCAAGATCCATATAAAAATGAGTCTTGTACTGCATCTTCTCCTTATATTTCGCCGGAATGGACATATAATTCGGGAGCATAACGCGCACGTCATAGCGCTCCTTGTCCAGATACTTCGGAAGGGCTCCTACCACATCCGCCAGACCTCCGGTCTTAATAAAAGGCACACACTCAGAAGCAACAAAAAGAATATTTTTCACGGTTCTCCTCCTTGTGTAAACTGATATCATTATATAAATTCAGTATACCACAAATTCCCCGTTTTGAAAAGCATTTTTCTGCAAATCCGCCCTTTTGTTTGCATTCTTTTTCTATTGCTTTTACGACGCACGCAATTTATATTCCAAACGAATTTTATCGGCAATCAGCGCTACGAATTCCGAGTTGGTCGGCTTCCCCTTTCCTCCCGATACCGTATATCCGAACAAAGCGTCTATGGTATCGGTTTTTCCGCGGCTCCAGGCCACTTCAATGGCATGGCGGATGGCACGTTCCACACGGCTCGGCGTCGTCTTGTGACGTTTTGCGATGGTCGGATACAGCATTTTCGTAATGGAATTCAGCATTTCCGAATTATCCACCGACAACATAATGGCATCCCTCAGGTACTGATATCCCTTAATATGAGCCGGCACACCGATTTCATGAATAATATCTGTCACATCCACCTCCAGATGATTGTTTCCCGCAGGCTTCATCTCCTGATTCACAAGACGCGGATGCTCCACACCGCAAATCGTTCCGATGCCCATCACCTGATGAATCCGCTGCATAATGACCGCACTGTCAAAGGGCTTCATGATATAATAGCTGGCGCCTAAGGCAAACACACTCTCCGTAACCCGTTCCTGCCCGATGGCCGTCACCACAATCACATAGGGCTGTTTTGTAAGCTCCGTATCCTTACGAATCTGCTCCAGCACTCCGATTCCGTCAAGCTTCGGCATAATAATGTCAAGCAAAACGACATCCGGCTGCAGCTCCTTAATTTTTTTGACAGCCTCCACGCCGTCCTCCGCTCTTCCGACATGCTCCACTGCCGAGTCCTTCTTTAACAGTTCCTCATAAAGTTCCAAAATGCGAACATTGTCATCTACCGTAAGAACACGAATCTTTTCCATCTTCTTTTCTTCTCTGCCTTTCTCCCAAAATTTCCTTTTTTTGTAAATTATTTACAATCCATATTATAACAGCATTTTTCAAATTTGCAAGCAAAATTTGTAAATTTTTTACAGTTTTTATTTTCTTTGTAACTTTTTCTCCGATATAACACACTAATATAATGTGCACATAGACAAACGAAAGGGGAAACTCCAGAAATGAGAGATTTTATTATCACCACCGATTCCAATTCAGATTTACCGACAGACTACATCAAAAAGCTGGGAACCGTCATCATCCCGCAGTACTACTCCTTCGGAGATACCGTATACGGCGACGAGCTTCATATGCCGCCGGCAGAGTTCTACGAACGTATGAAAAACGGTGAGCTTCCGCAGTCCCAGGCCAACAATCCGGCGGTTATCGAGGACAAGTTCCGTTCCGTTTTGGACCGCGGACTGGACATTATCCATATTGCATTTTCCTCTGCCTTAAGCGGTAGCTACAATAACGTATGTATGGTAGCACGGGAGCTGGGGGAAGACTATCCGGAAGCAAAAATTACGGTAATCGACTCCTTAAACGTATCTCTTGGAGAAACCATTTTACTTCTTCACGCTACGGACTTAAAAGAAAAAGGCTGTTCCTATGATGAGATTGTAACCGATTTAGAAAGCTATAAACTGCACATCAACGTACAGTTTACCGTAGACGATTTATTCCATTTACAGCGCGGCGGTCGTGTCAGCAAAACCACCGCTTTGGTGGGTAGTGCACTGAACTTAAAACCGTTCCTTACGGTAACCAACGCCGGTACCCTCATCTCCGACGGCACCGCACGAGGCAGAAAGAAATCCATCCGCACTCTGGTAGACCGTATGAAGGATACACTGGAGGATGCACCGGACACTTCCGTTCCGGTGGGTATCGTACACGGCAACTGCATCGAAGACGCAAATACCGTGGCCGAGCTGGTAAAGGCAGAAACCGGCTTCACCAACATCATTATCAACGACATCAGCCCGAGCATCGGCACCCATGCCGGTCCGGGAGCACTGGGCTTGCTCTACTACGGAAAGGAAAAGCCGCCGGTAAAAGAAGAAAAGTAAAAAAAGTGGGGCTACGCATTTTCTTGCGTCAGCCCCACTTCGTTTTTTCTGTTATTACTTTACCGTTACGGAAGTGATGTGCGGGTTTACACCCTCATACCAGTACAGGAAGCCTTCCATGTCTACCGTATCACCAATCTTTAAGTTCTTAACAGCCGCGTATACGTCTGTGGTATTGTCGCACAGATAAGACTCAACGGTGAAGGTGTAGGTAGCACCGTTTAAGGATACGTTAAAGTACAGGTCGTTACCGTCCTGACCGGAACCGTCCCAGTTGTACAGGAATGCCACATCGTTGCCGTCCGCATCCTGACCTGCCGCTTCTACAGTCATGCCCTTGAATGCTACGAACTCATTCTGATGCTTGATTAACTCATCGGTACCGAGCATAGAGGTTACATCCTTTACCGGAGCGATATAGGAATCACCGCCCTCAACAAACTCAAAGGTTGCGTCCATCACTTCGATTTCGCCGGACCACTCGCCCTTGTAACCGGTTACCTTAATCTTGGTACCCGGAACCAGCTTCTCGAAATCCTCTGCGGAACATGCCATGTTGTACAGGAAATATGCACCGTCCTTATCCTGGGTGTAAACGGTAGCCTTATCTTCCCACCAGGACTGCTTTGCCTGTACGTAGGTCTCGATTACCACTTCGGAATCCATTGCTGCCGCCATGTACTCTGCGTAGGTCATAACGCCTTCGGACTTTGCATACGCATCCTCATTCGCATTTGCATCTTCGCCGTTGTTTGCATCTTCGCTGTTGTTTGCATCATTATTGTTCTCTACTGCTGCCGTTGCGGTCGGTTCCGGAGTCACCTTATTCTCCTCATCATCCTTCTTACCGCAACCGATACATGCAACCGCAAGTAACGTACATGCTGCCAAAACTAATATCTTTCTCATTTTCTTTCTCCTTTTCGTGCAAAGTTAGATAAACAACATAGATTATACACATATTTTTAAATAAGTCAATGTTTCTCTTTGGATTTTCTCTTCTTTTTCAAGTAAGACAATCCCACATAAAGCCCCATGCCGGCCCATGCAACCGCCAAGGAAACAAGCAAAGCTACCGCAGTGCCCGGCAAAGCTCCAAACTCCTTTTTCCCGGTTCCTGCATCACTTCTCTGATCCAACCGGTGCAAAGAAATCATGTCCGCAAACAAGTCCTCTATAAAGGCCTCGTTTACATTTTTCTTCCGTCGAACCGCCTTTGTAACCTCTTCAATCATCTGGCCTGCGGCATTCCGCAACGAGGTAGAACCGTTAAATACCGGTGTTACAAAAGTATGTTCCACATTCTCAAGCAACAACTCGGAGGCCTGAATCTTGATATCGTAATACAGTTCATTATCCTCGCCTCCCCGGGATAAATAGTCCACATACTCCGGCGCCGTCCGGGCCTTCGTAGTCACCGGCACATAGCCTTCCGTCTGAGAATAAGCAATCTGTACTTCATTGGTCAGAAGATACTGCACAAACAGCCAGGACGCCAATACCTCCTGGGGATTCTCTTTATTAAAGATGCACACAGACGGCCCCTGGGAAATCATCTGCGGGTTCTCCGGGGTGAGCTGCGGCAGCATCCGTACCTCCGTCTCAAACTGTACCAGCTTATCCTCGCTGATGTCGCAAAGAGGCGCATCACTGCCCATCCAGGTGGCTCCCGCCGTGGAATCAATGGCAAAGATACACTGACCCGCATTTAAGAAATTCGCCGGGTATCCCACAATCTTAAAGGTGGAAAAGGCACCGCTTTTTGCATGCTCTGCCACGTCAAATAAAATATCCTTCGTAGTATCGTTAAAAATCAATACGTTGCCGGCCTTGTCGGAATAACCCGCATCGGATTGCTTCAGCAGCTGAATCATCATATTATCCGTGGACTTATAAATAAACGGAATCAACACCTTCTGGCCGTTTACCAGGTAGTTTCCTTCCCCATCCTGCGCCGTAGCCGCCTCGGACACCTCCCAGATAAAGTCCCAGGTCAACTCCTCCGGCACCTCATAGCCCAGCTTTTCCACATAGGTCTTATTGATATAGCAAGCCTCCGTGGAACGCATAAACGGCACCGCATAATAGTTATTATCAAAGGCGCATTCGGTAAGAAACTGCGGAATCATCTCCTCCTTTGCCGGAGCATCAAAACGCACCTCACTGCCCGCCAGACCGAACCGTCCGTCCTCCATCAGCTTATCCAAGGGTACCACGCAGTTATCTCCCGTCAGATACGTGGCAATATGGTCCGGGTATGTAATACACACATTCGGCGTTGTTCCGGTGGAAATATTGGTAATCACGTCGTTATAAATCCGCCCGTAGTCCGTATACAGACGCAAATTCACCTTTACATTCGGATATAGGGCCTCAAAATCCTTGATGGCCTTCTCATAAATCTCCGTCTGGGTTTTGTTGGTATCGTTCTTCGCCCAGAAGGTAATCTCATGCTGCACCGTCTCATCAAAACTCTCCGGTACCGTAAACTCGTTTTGTCCCATGGAACCGTGACATCCGCCAAGTACCGTCAGACAAAGCAAGCTCGCAAGAATTCCGCATAAAAAACGCTTTTTCTGTCTTCTCATCCCTTGGTACCTCCTCTGGACACGCCCGCCATAATTTTCTTCCGGAATACTAAAAACAGGATAATGAGCGGAAGGGAAATCACCACCACCGCCGCCATCATGGCCGGAATATTTTCCCGTCCGAAGCCGTTTTCCCGGATTTCCTGGATTCCGTTCGATACAAGGAAATAGTTCTTATCATCGGTAATCAACCGCGGCCACACGTAGGAATTCCAACACTCAATCACCTTTAATATCACAATGGTGACCACCGTCGGCTTGCAAATCGGCAAAAGTACCTTAAACAGATACTTTAAATCCGAGGTAGCATCCACCTTTGCCGCATAATACAGTTCATCCGGCACCTGGGCAAAGTTTTCCTTAAGAAGATAGATATAGAACACCGACGTTACCGACGGTAAAATCAGTCCCAAAAAGGTATTCCGCAGGTCCATATTCGTAATCGTGACAAAGTTTGTAATCACTACCAGCTCGTTCGGCACCATCATCAACGCCAAAAATAACGTAAACACCAGATCTTTTCCCCGAAACTGCAGTCTGGCAAAGGCAAAGGCCGCAAATACGATAACAACTAGCATCAGCGCCGTGGTTGCCACCGTAAAAATAACTGTATTTAAGAAATACTTCGCCAAAGGTACTTCAGTAAAGGCATCGATATAATTCTGCATAGTCGGCGACAAGGTAAAGAACTTCGGGATATACTCGGAATTGTAAGCTCCGTAGCTTTTTACCGAGGTCAGCACCATCCAGTAAAACGGAAACAGAACGATGACGGCCCATACCGCCAAAAGCGTGTAAATCACCGTCTTCCCGAAGATATTCCGCACCCTCGCCGCTTGTTCGATTTTCTTATATGTAGGCTTCTTTTCCATAGACATCCCTCTTAATAATGTACGTGCTTTTTGCTGACAAGCAGGTTAATGCACGTAATGGTCAATATAATCGAAAACAGTACAATAGCTGCCGCCGAGGCAAAGGACGGATATCCGCCGGAATCGCCGTACAACATGTCGTAAATGTAACCTACCATGGTATTCATGCCCGCCGCATTGAGATCCGTACCGAACAATGCCACCGCGTCGCTGTAGGCCTTAAAGGCCCCGATAAAGCCGGTAATCACCAGATAAAACACCGTCGGCGAAATCATCGGCAGGGTAATCTGGAAAAAGATCCGGGTCTTTGACGTACCGTCCACCTTTGCCGCGTTATAATAATCCTGCTTTACGGATGCCAGCGCACTGGTTAAAATCAACACCTTAAACGGCAGTACCACCCATACGGTATAGGCACACAGCACAAACATCTTTGCTGCGTAAGTACCGTCCAGGAAATCCACCGGACTTCCCCCGAAAGCCTGAATCAGCACATTAATCATACCGTCGGAATACGGGGTCTTTTTAAACAAAATCATAAACACCAGACCTACCGCCAGCGTATTGGTTACATAAGGCAAAAAGTAAACGGTCTGGAACAATTCCTTCAGTTTTGTTATCGAGGCCAGGCCCGCCGAAATCAGAAGCGCCAGTCCCGTGGACACCGGCACCGTAATCAGCACCAGAATAAAAGTATTCTTTACGGCCTGTAAAAAGTAAGTATCGTGTAGTACATAGGAATAGTTGTAAAAGCCAACGCCGAAGGATTCTCCCGATGCAAAGTTAAAGCCCTCCTCTACGGAGTAAATCAGCACATCGATTAACGGGTATACCATAAACACACCCAGAAAGAGAATCGCCGGAATCAGATACAACCAACCCTTTTTGTTGTTATTCTCCATAAGCATCTCCCGTATTAGTTCGCGTTAAAATAGATTCGTGCATCGGTGGTTACATCAAACAACAACACCTTGTTCGGCTTCAAGGAAAAGCGTACTTTTTCCGCCGCCAAATCCACCTTATTTTCCGCACTGATAATGGAACGAATCTCCACATTCTCCGATTCCTCGTGGGTGGATACCACCGTCACATCCCGGCCCATCACTTCAATCTCCGTCAGTTTACAGGAAAAAGGTCCCTTTTCGTCAAGCACAAAACCCTCCGGCCGGATGCCTACCGCTACCGGGCCCTCCGGTGCTCCCGTTACAGCCATCACCGCTTCCTCTCCGATCCAAAGCTTCCCGGCTTCTACTCTGCCCCGGAACATATTAATCGGTGGCGTACCGAGGAATTTTGCCACAAAGCCGTCCACCGGATTGTCGTACACCTCCTGCGGCGCCCCGATTTGATGAATACTGCCGTCCTTCATGACAATAATCAAATCGGAAATGCTCATGGCCTCTTCCTGGTCATGGGTTACAAATATGGTCGTAATCTTCGTCTCTCTCTGGATTCTGCGAATCTCTTCTCTCGTCTGCAAACGCAGTCTGGCATCCAGATTGGAAAGCGGCTCGTCAAGAAGCAAAATCCGTGGCATCTTCACCAGTGCTCTCGCAATCGCCACACGCTGTTGCTGACCGCCGGACAGTTCCGACGGTTTCCGGTCCATGAGCGTATCAATCTGTACCAGTTTTGCCGCCTCGTAGGCCTTTTCTTTCATAACTTCCTTGGTCAACTTCCTGTCTCCCTTAAAGTTCTGGAGTGGAAACATAATATTCTGCAATACCGTCAAATGCGGATACAGCGCATAATTCTGGAACACCAGACCCACGCCGCGGTTTTCCGCCGGCAAATTCGTCACATCGTCTTCTCCGAAGAAAATGCGTCCCTCCGTCGGTTTTAAAAGTCCGGACAAAAGATTTAACGCCGTACTTTTACCGCATCCGGAAGGTCCCAAAAGGCCGATTAACTTTCCGTCCGGTATCTCTACGTTAAACTTGTTTACCGCAATGACATCTTCTTTGATACGTTTGTTGCGGTTCGGGAATTTTTTGGTTACATTCTGTAAAACGACTTTCATAGATATCCTCTCTTACTGTCCTGTGCGAATTCTCTTATACTTCAATTTCAATGATTTCCTACAAATTATATATAAATCTTTCTCCTTATTTTGTCAAGTTTGTGTACAATTCCTCTTGATTTTCCGAAGCAGGAGTTGTATACTTGCCTTTGGCTAAAAAATATAGAAAGAAGGCGTCACTTTGAGTAGTGTATTATTGTCGGTATCCGTTGCCCTTTTGGCCGGATTACTTATGACACGACTGTTCAAGCCGTTAAAATTGCCGTCCGTTACGGCGTACTTAATTTCCGGTGTATTAATCGGACCGTATTGTCTCGGTGCCTTGGACATAGAGGGACTGGGATTTTCTTCCATGGAAAACGTAACCAACCTGGCACTGATTTCCGAGGTTGCCTTAGGTTTTATCGCATTCTCCATCGGTAACGAATTCCGTCTGGAGGATTTAAAGAAAACCGGTAAAGCAGCCTTTACCATCGGTATTTTCCAGGCACTTGTCGCTACGTTATGCGTGGATCTGGCGTTACTCGGCATCCACTTGATTATGCCGGATAAGCTGTCCGTGCCACAGTTACTGACCCTCGGTGCCATTGCGACCGCTACCGCTCCGGCAGCTACCCTTATGGTAGTTCGTCAGTACAAAGCGAAGGGTCCGTTAACAAGCTTGCTCCTCCCGATTGTTGCGTTGGACGATGCGGTAGGCTTGATTGTATTCGCTGTATGTTTCGGTATTTCCAAGACCTTAGTCAGCGGTTCCGTGGATCTCGTTTCCATTATTGTGAATCCGTTAGTAGAGATTGTGGCTTCTCTGTTATTGGGCGCCATCATGGGTTGGCTACTGACTCAGCTGGAGAAGATGTTTAACTCCAACACCAACCGTTTGAACCTCACCATTGCGTTCGTATTTTTGACGGTTTCCTTAGCAATGCTTGATTTCCATATCGGACCGGTACATGTAAGCTTCTCTTCTCTTTTGGTATGTATGATGTTGGGTACCGTATTCTGCAACCTTTGTCCGCTGTCCCATGACCTTATGGGTGCTTCCGACAAATGGACCTCGCCGCTGTTTGCACTGTTCTTTGTTATCAGCGGTGCAGAACTGGAGCTCAGTGTATTTACGGATGTTGCCATCGTGTTTATCGGTGCGGTTTACATTTTGTTCCGTTGCCTCGGGAAATATATCGGTACCTTCTTTTCCGCCAAAGCGGTCAAATGTGAGCCGAATATTTGCAAGTACTTAGGCATTACCCTCTTCCCGCAGGCCGGCGTGGCTCTCGGAATGTGTGCTACCGCTATGCAGTTAGGCGAAGACGGACACCTGATTCGCAATATTACCTTGTTTGCGGTTCTCATTTACGAGCTCTTCGGACCGTTACTCACCAGACAGGCACTTATGACTGCCGGTGAAATCCATCCGATTCCGGAACATGTAAAGAATCGTAGAAAGACGAAATTGGAAGAAGCAAAAGAAATGCGGAAGTAATTTGCTTATCCGATACATAGAAACTCCCCCGTCCTCAAAAGGATGGGGGAGTTTTTCTCTCTTCACATAGACGTAAACGTATTATTTTTTATTGTTTCTCTACCTATAACTGAAATTGTCATTCCCAATTATAATTCCAAAACACCGTAAAAAAGAAAAGTAACGTCAGAACTATAGAAAAAAGAATTGGAATAATAAACAGTTTTTTATTTTTCTGATAAAGAAATTTACCAAGAAATATGTTTGACCATACGAACGACAAAATATATGCAAGGAATAAAGCAACAACTACGATACAATAAAAAAGCTGTTGAATCTTAAAACAGTCATTTTTACAAGTCCAAATCAGCATTCCGAAAGCTAAATATAGTAAACAAAAAATGAACGGAGTTGCGAGGCTATTTAATAAAATCCCAAAACTGCTTATAATAATCTTTAATCTTTTCATCCTATGCTCCTATAACTTCAAGATTTTGTTGTCCTTAGAGCCTTCTCAGAACCCAATACGCTTTATCGCCTCCACCAGCTTTCTTCCGTAGTGTTCCGTACCCAGGCAATTCGGATGCAGCTTGTCAAGATAATACTCCTCAAGACGCGGTACCAGCGTAAAGCCGTCCACAACCGTCACATTCGGATATTGTCCCGCAATCTTCTTTACGTTGTCACAGAAACGTTCAAATACATCAAAACGATCCGGACAGTCCCCTCTCCAAATCGGACTCACGCAAAGCACCGGCGTATCCCCGTATACTTCCTTGAGACACTTATAATACTCTTCTACCGCATCCATTGTTTCCGACCAAAACTGATTGGTTCCCATAGCAATGATGATTTTATCCGGCTGATAGCCCTCCATCGGTACCATCGTGTTTTTGTCGTAAATATAGCCACCGATGCCCTGATTCACAATCTCATAATTCAAAATCCGGTTTGCAACACTGACATAGGTATAAGCAGAACGAAGCGGTCCGTAACCCTGGGTAATGGAATCTCCGATCCAGAGTACCTTTTCGCCCTTCTTTGCCGGAACATAATCTGCGTTAATCTCAAAGTCACGGATTAATACGGTCGCATCCGCCGGGAGGTATACAATGATATCCTTTTCTCCTTCCGGAAGTTTAAAAGTCAAGGTACCCTCCTCGTCCAATTCCTTGACATAACAAATCTTTGTCGCAAGGCCGTCCACAAATAATTCAAAGGTATCCTCGGAGCCCTTCCAGATAAACTTGTAGCCGAAAGAAATCTTTGTGGCTGTTGTGGTAAATTCAAGCGTCTTTGCATTCGATGCCAGGCATCTGTCGCGCCAGAATTCAAAGGCATTATCAAAGTAATCCATCTGGTTCCGGGTATACTGAAACGCCTGTAAATAACCGTCTTCCGTTTCTTCAAAACGAAGTGCGCCGAAGTAAATCGATTTTAATTGTTCGTTGGATAATTTCATTTGTAAACCGCCTTTCGAAAGTGTTTGATTTTATTATAAAACGAGGAGGGGAATTTGTAAAGAATTTTGACCGGACCCAGCTCGAATCCACTTCGTTCCTTCTCGCTGAGCCGGCTTTCGCCGGCTCTCAAAAGAAAAACAAGACTCTTCCTCCGGAAAACAAGTTTTCCTCGGCCGAGTCTCATTTTTCTTTTCGTCCGGTCTCAATTTTGTAACATATTTTCAATGAATGTCCCATATCCCTTTGTACTATCTCGAATGAAAACATGCGTTACAGCCCCAATCAACTTTCCGTTCTGTAGAATCGGGCTTCCGCTCATTCCCTGGACTATTCCACCGGTGAGTTCCAGAAGTTCCTCGTCGGTGATTTTCAGTACCAGGCCTTTGGCGTGGTTTTTGTTGGAGTAGTCCACTTGTTGGATTTCGATTTCGTATTCGTTGACGTTTCCGTTGATTTCACAGAGTATGGTGGCTTTTCCTTTTTTTACCTCTTGCTTAAATCCGATTTCACAGTATCTGTTACCGTTTCGCAGCTTACAGTTTTCTTTTACAGTTCCGAAGATTCCCTGGGCAGTGTTTTTGCTTACGGTTCCCAGTCGTTCATCCTCGGAGCGATGAATCACGCCGCTCAGTTCTCCCGGAGTACCCGGCTCTCCTTTGATGATTCGGAGAATTTCCGCATCATAGGCATTTCCACCGTCTACCTCCATCAATACGCCGGTATCCACGTCCGTGATTCCGTGGCCCAGGGCACCGAATTTTCCGTCGGTCGTAATATACGTAAGCGTCCCGATTCCCTGGGTATCGTCCCGGATCCAGGTTCCGATTTTATAGGACCCGTCTGCCGTCCGGACCGGCGTCACCGCCGTTTCGATGATTTCCTTTCCTCTGCGGATTTTACACTGTAACGTACTTCCGTCGGATTCTGCCAGAAGCCTAATCAAATCCTCTTTTTCCTCCATCGTTTGTCCATTTACTTCCAAAATATAATCTCCGGATTTTAAACGATTCGCAGCCGGTTCATAGGTCATTTTGTCTTCACCGGTCACTGTGGTGGTTCCCAAAACAAGGATACCGTCAGTTTTCACATGAAGACCGATGGCGGAACCTCCCACCGCTACACTTTGCGGAGATACTGCCGATATTTCCACTTTTTTTAACGGTATAATTCCGAACAACTTGACTTCCATCGTCATGCTGGTTTTATCGGAAGCTTCCATAGTAACCGCATCCGATAAATCGATTTTTATACTTCCCTTTTCCAGCGGTTCCTTATTTACCTCCACTACCCCTACACTTTCCCCTTCGATTTCTGCGGAAAACGGCAAACGAAAGGATATTTTCTGCTCCTCACCCGTAATGATTGTGATTTTTTCCGGAAGACTGTCCCTATAATAATAAATACCATATCCCATCAAAACCATTATGTTCAATATCAGTGCTGCTACCAGCCAACTACGATACGTTTTCTTCATACACCCGCCAACCTTTCTTCTATATTCGAACCCGGTTGGCGCCCCACACATTTTACTTTATGAGGCCTTGCACATTTTCCTATAAAGTAAATTAGGGAACTCTGCCAAAAAACAGGTTCCCTAATAGTATGCGTAAGAACAAATAATTCAAACTAACTTTTTATATAAACTTTTTCCGATTACTTTTTTGTGGAAGCGAGCGCCTTCATCTCTCTTGCATTTTCCAACACCGCCTCCGTAATACTTGCACCGCCTAACATCCGGGCAAGCTCCTCTACGGAACGTTCCATAGGAAGCTTCTCAATCTTTGTCACAGTTTTCACTCCGTCCGTTGACTTTTCAATTAAATAATGTGCATCTGCCATAGCGGCAATCTGGGGCAAATGGGTAATACACAACACCTGACGACTTCTTGAAATCTCCGCCATTTTCTCCGATACCATCTGTGCGGTTCGTCCGCTGATACCGGTATCGATTTCGTCAAAAATCAACGTCGGAATCTCATCTCTGTCCGCAAATACCGTCTTTAATGCCAGCATAATGCGGGAAAGCTCGCCGCCGGAAGCAACCTTAATGAGCGGCTTGATTTCCTCTCCCGGATTGGTGGCAATATAAAACTCCGCCGTGTCAACCCCGTTTGCGCTATAGTCTGTCCGCTCCATCCGGATTTCAAACCGAACTTCCAGAAAGTTTAGTTCGGACAAGGCCTGCTTAATTTGTCCGGAAAGTACCGTTGCCGCATTCCGGCGAAGCTCCGATAGCACGGTGGAAGCCTCCGAAAGTTTCCGTTCTACAACTGTATACTCTTTTTCCAGACGATCCAAATACGCATCGTAATCTGCATATCGCGCCAATTTTTCTTCACACTCTTGTCCATAAGTTAATACTTCTTCCATCGTCCTACCATACTTTGATTTCAAACGATTTAACAAATCCAGACGTTCCGAAACCTCCGCATACGCCTCCTCACTATCGGATAGAGACTCCATATATTGCCCTGCGGACCGGTTAAAGTCCGATAAAAGGGAAGCAATCTCCTCCGCCCGGAACAAAAGCTCTTCTGCCTCGGAATCATAGCTGCTCACCTTAGAAAGGCTTCGGATTGCTGTATTTATCAGACTATCCGCCGTCTCGCCAGCGCCGTCCGCCGTAGCAGAAAGTGCCCCGGCCACACCGCCGGCCAATGCCTTTGCATGGGACAGACGTTCAAATTCTCTTTCCAGAGTTTCGATTTCTCCCGGCTTATAGGCTGCATCAGCAATCTCCTTTGCAGCAAACTCCAAATAAGAACAATCCCTATTTTTATTTGTAGCATCTTCTCTCGCCTTTGACAATTCCGCCTTTCTACTACTGTAGTCTTTCCAAAGAGACGCTACCGCTTCCTTCTGATTCAAAACCTCAGCCCCCGCATAGCGGTCAAGAAGTTCCAAATGCTTTTCTTTATTTAACAGAGAATGATGCTCCTGCTGTCCATGAATCTCCAACAGTAAGGTCGCCACTGCTTTTACCGTTGCCGCATTCACCGTCTCCCCATTAATCCGGCTGACGCTTTTCCCTGCAGTGGTTATCTTACGGGATATGGTCACGCTTCCGTCCTCAAGAGAAATATCCTGACGCTCCAGTTCCTCCTCTACCGCTTTTCCGCAATGTTCGAATACAATTTCCACATAAGCGGACTCTGCTCCGTTCCGAATCACATCCTTTGATGCCTTCGCCCCCAATGCCGTTTGAACGGACCCCAGCAATATGGATTTACCCGCGCCGGTCTCTCCGGTCAGAATATTCAGGCCCTCCTCAAACGATACCTCCAGTTCCTCGATGAGCGCAAAATTACTCACCCTCAGACTTTGTAACATAAAAGCTCCTTTCTCTTCCCCTTCTCTTTCGCTCATAACAATTGTTCTTTTGTTACAACAGTAAGCCGGAGGTCATTCTCCGGCTTACCAAATAATACGTATTTGATTTAATTTACGGTGCTATGACTCGTACGGTACAGGTCAGCGTACGTCCGTTTACTCTGGCCTCTACGGTGGCCGTTCCTGCACCTCTTGAGGTCAAATTACCGTTTCGTACCTCCACCACTCTCGGATTTGTGGAATACCAGCGTACCGTGGAAGTAGCGCCTTCCACATACAACGTTACACCGGTGGAATAATATTCCATCACAACCGAGGTACGACTAAGGCCTACAACAATTACATTGATTACTGCTTTCTTACCGGAATCCATCATTACAATGACACTGGCATTTCCCGGTGCAATCGCCGTCATCTCGCCGGTCACCGGATTCACCCTAACCACGGATTCATCGGAAGATGTCCACATCATAGAGTCTGTCGTATTGGTCGGTGTCGCCTTTGCTACTACCGTCTTCTTCTCTCCCGGTGCCATAACCACCTCGTCCACCATAGTGGTTACTCCGGTAGCCGGAATCGGGGCAATAACCGTCACATAACACTTACAATACTTACCGCTGCTATCTCTGGCCTCCGCTGTAATCCACGCGGTACCCGGAGAAATCGCAGTCACCACGCCGTCATCGTCAACCATGGCTATTTCGGAATTATCCGATTTCCAGGAAGGCGTCTTATAAGTAGCATCCGCCGGACGAATCGCCGCCTCAAGCTGGAAGGTATTCCCCTGAATCAAGGTAATCGACGTATAATTCATGGTCATACCGGTTACTTCCGTTACGACTCTGATTTCACAGGTAGCCTCTACATCACTGCCGTCCAGTGCCATTGCGGTAATGGTCGCATATCCGAGGGAAATACCCTTAATCTTACCGTTCTGGTCAACCGTACAAACACTCTCATCACTGGAGAACCACTCCACATCCTTATCGGTTGCGGTAGAATTGGTAATCTCCGCCTTTAACTGGAAGGTCTTTCCGAGACCTAGCTTATACTGCTCCGGCGTAATCTTTATCTCGGTAACTTCTTCGATTACCGTAAGAATACAAACCGCATTATATCCGCCGTCATCACTCTGACACTGAATAACTACCAAACCGCCCTGCTTTGCGGTAACTTCACCGTCTTTATCCACGGTCGCAATATCCTCATCGGAGGAGGTCCAGTACACTGCGGTATTACTTGCGGTTGCCGGCGTAAACTCCGTATATAACTGAAGCTTATCGCCCACATCCATCGTTGCCTTCCCCGGTGTAATCTCCAATCCGGTCACAGCCTCCAATACCGTAAGCTTACAATATGCGGTTGCACCGTTCTCCGTCTTTACCATAATAATCGTCTGGCCCGCAGCCTTTGCGGTTACACGACCGGAAGAAGAAACGGTAGCAATACTCGTATCCACGCACTCCCAAACCAAACCTTCCTTCGTACTGTTTGCCGGAGTCAGAACCGCATCCAGATAAAAGTACTCACCTGCATTCATGGTCAGATTATTTACCGAAAGCTTTACATTCGTCGGCTTCTGCTTTACTACAATGGTACACAAATCCATATAGGAGCCGTCTACCGTCTTTATGATAATCTCAGCCTGGCCGACGCCCTTTGCGGTCAACATACCGGTACCGTCTACTGCCACAACTGCGGTATTGGTAGAAGTCCAGATTACCTCCGGCGTGCTGGCGTCACTCGGAGAAACCAGATACGTCAAACGATAATTCTCACCTACGTACATTTCCTTGGAATCAATATCCAAAGAAACTCCGCTGACTGCCTTTAATACCGTCACGTTACAAAATGCCTGTACTGAATTATTATCTACGGAGGTACAGATAATGGATGCGGTACCTGCTGCCTTCATGGTCACAAGACCGTTATCCGACACCGTAGCCACCTTCGTATTGGAGGACTTCCAGGTCACTGCCTGATTTGTCGCATTATCCGGCTTAATCGTAGCTCGAAGCTGTACCTTATCACCGATACGTGAGGTGACCTCCGTCTCCGACAAGGTCATACTCTCCACCGGCTGTAATATCGTCACACTACAAAAGCCTACCACCACATTATCCTGATTGATTGCGGAAATCGTTGCGTTACCGCCCGCAACACCCTGAATGGTTACGGAAAGTCTGCCGGCTTCCGTAATCTTTACAATCTCCTCGTTGGAGGAAACCCATTTAAGAGATACTCCGTTTAAGGAACTCGGCTTTACAGAGGCCTGAATCGTCTCATACTTTCCGATGCCCAGCGTAATCTCCTCCGGATCAAGCGTTACACTTTCTACCGAAGCCTGCACATATACGGTACACTTTGCGGTTTTAACAATGCCGTTGATTACCTGTTTAGCGGTAATCACAGCAGTACCTTCCTTCACACCGGTTACAAGGCCGTTCTCAACTTTTGCAATCCGTTCATCGGAGGAACTCCAGATTACCTCCTCCACACGATTTGTCAATACAGGGTCCAACTGCACGGTCCCCTTGGTCTGAATGGTAACCTCGGTATAATTTAACTGAATACCGTCAATAACGGTAACCTCAATCGTCATTTCCGGAACGCCTTTATCGTAAGCTCCTCCGCCACCGGTTTCAAAAATACCGTTATCGATATAAGTAAGCGTAATCGTTACCGGAGCGGTCGAACTGTTCTTTGCCGTAATAACACCGGTTGCATCTACAGATGCAACATTTCCGTTGGAAGAAGAGTAACGGAACTGACCGGCATTCGGAATATTGGAATTCTCAATAATATTGTAGGTGTCGCCTACATTCATCAGGAGGGTCTTGTCCGACATATCAAACAAAACCACTACCTCTGCTTCAAAGCTCGGTATATTGCCGTTACCCATATATTCCTTGTCCGCATAAGCACGAATAATATACGTACCGGCCTTTACTCCTGTAAAATTCACACTTCCGCTGTACTCATTAATGGAATACTTCAAAATATCACTGTTTGCGGAAAGCTCCTTCTCCGTCGGTTTTCCCTTTACGGTAACTAACTGGGACACCTTCCATACAAGGTTTGTCGCAGACTGACCGTTTACATAAATCATGAAATTGTCTTTGCTGATCTGAGTAGAAATCTTATCCTTATATCCTACATAATCCTTTTCCTCAGTGAAAGAACCGATCGGTGCTACAATAACCGTAGCCGATTTTATCAAAGGCTTGGACTGCCCGGAGGCCGTCTGGGTAGATACCATAATCTCTGCACGGCCCGCTCCCACTGCGGTTACATTACCGAACTCATCCACCGTCGCAACCATCTCATTGGAAGAAGACCAGTCTACCAGCGTATTATCCACATATTCGTTCTTATCGTTATAGGTAACATACTTTAAAACAACCTGTTTCGTATCTCCTATTTTATCTAACTTCAAAATCTGATGGCCCGCATAGTCAATGGTGGAGAAATTCTTGTTGGTAATCAACAAATCTACCTTCACCAGACAACTGATGGCATAATTGTACTCACCGTCCGCGATAATCGCCGTAACGGTGGAATAACCAGGCCCCTTACGAACCAGCTTTGTCATGCCCTGAATCCCGGTATCTTCACAAACCACAACGCTCTCATCCGAGCTGTGGAAAGTAACCGTAGCCGACGCCGGCAAACCGCCGGACTCATCCTCGGTCGCTTTAGACTTTACCTGGAGACGTGCATTCAACGATGTCATCTCAATTTCGGAACCGGATGATAATTCTTCTGCGTTATACAGGAACTTATAATCCAGAGAGGCCGCCTCTGCCTTACTTCCGTTTTTTAGTCCAACCGAAAAAAGGGCGCACAAAACCAGCGCCACCATATATAGTCTAAATGACTTATTCCCCATTTTCATAAGCATTCCTCCTTGGTTTTCTTCAACCTAACCTATATATCGGTTGTTTCCCCGAAAAAAATAACAGCTTTATACAAAATATAGCAGTTTTTTTTGACATTCCTGTGTCATTTTTGTGAAGTTTTCTTCTATTTCGCCTCCTATGTGAAATCAAACACAAACGTCAATACCGCAAGTATAATTCCGGCAATCAAATATATTCTACGTTCTTCCCATTATAATAGTATTGCCAAACCGAAAATAAATTTCCCCTTTTCATTTTCCGTAAACTCTGCTATACTATAAATTACTTACGGATACATTCTTATATGATTCCGCAAAAGAAAGGAGAACTCCATGAACGAAAATTCCAAGCTTTATGAAGATACCAACGATCAGATTACTCTTACCTTAGAGGACGGCAGCGAATTGATTTGTGACGTTCTTGCCATCTTCCCGGTAGACGGCAAAGACTACATCGCACTGCTTCCGCAGGGAGATGATCCTGATGCAGAGATTTTCCTGTATCGTTTCGAGGAAAAGGGTGAGGATGATATCGATTTAATCAACATCGAGGACGATGACGAATTCGAAGCGGTATCCGATGCATTCGACGAGCTTTTGGACAACGCCGAGTTCGACGAAATGTTTGACGAGTAATTCACCTTTATACACAGAAAAGACTTCCGAAAAACGGAAGCCTTTTCTTTTTAGCACAAATCCCCAACACTCATGTGCATATTAGCATATTATAAGTTTAAATCGTTCTTTAACCACTCCAGAACCTCTTCTACCGTTGCAAAGTGCCCTTCGATTACACCGGTATCCGACATCTGGGTGTTCTTCTTCGCCTGAATCTTAAGCATTATGGAAGATCCTTCCGCAAAACCGAACGCCTTACAGCCTGCATCAACAAATGCCTTCGTCATCTTAACAAGAACGCTGCTCTCCTGCGGGCCGATCGGCTTCATTTGCGTACAATCCGCAATATAAGCCCATCCGGACGCCTTCCATGCCACAGCAAACTTTAATACGGTATCCATAAGCCACTGAAGATCCGTCGGATTTGTCTGGCCGATGCCTGCGGACAAGATAACTCTTCTACCCGGAATATCCTCTACTACCTGTGTCAAACATTTTTCCTTCATAAGTAACTCTCCTTTGCTTTCAACTGGCAAACAGGATATTATTGTAAGCAAAAATATATCTTTTGTAGTACAACAGTCCCAATCTGTTAGAAAGATTGTACCACTCCCACCGGATATTGTCAATATATTCAAACAACTATTAACAACTCATTTACATTTTATTCAATTATTTCTTTCAAAAGACCACTTTGTACACAATATGCCTCATTCAATACCTTTTCCTCAGGAAAACGGTCGAACAAAATCCGAAGTCTGCCTTCTCCGGAATCGATAATGACTCCCTCTCCGTAAACGGTATGTACTACCCTCGTCCCGACAGTCAGCCTGGACCGATCCACAAATACTTCGCCCACAAACCGGCTCGGCACCAATTCCTTAGAGCGCAGTTCCTTCATGCAGGTCAACACAAGACGTCGCTTTGCTCGTGTCATCGCCACATAAAACATCCGACGTTCTTCTTCCACATCTTCCGGGGAAAGTGCTTGTCGGTGCGGTGTCAGACCTTCGTTTAACTCCGGCAGAAACACCGTGTGATACTCCAAGCCTTTTGCTGAATGGTAGGTAGACAACGTCACTGCATCCGTCATGTTCTTCTTCTCCTTAGCCTTCTGGCGCTGCAGTTGCTCCGTATATTCCGCCATATGGGTAAACCAAGCCTCAAAGGTCGAGTACTCCGACGCATCCTCCTGTAACTCCGCCAGCAAATCAAACAGCTCCTCTGACTGCATTTTCCGATACTGGGCATACTCCGTTAAAAATCCGTCGTATCCCACTGCCCGGCGAATGTAATTAATTGCCGCAAAGGGATTCAACCCCTTTATCATTTGTAAATCGTATTCCAACTTTTCGATACGGTCCACTACGTAATCTTTATCCTCATAATAGGCCTTTAACTGCTCAAAATCCACCGTGGACAAACTGAGCGCATCCCGTGCAATATACCGCTTCGGCCGGTTCATAATCTGCATAAACTCGCCCCTTGCTCTGCTCCCCTGCGCCATCTTAATATACGTCACCATATCTCTGCAAATCCAGTGTTCGTACAAATTCGGTATAGAATCCCTGGTCTTAAAGGGAATGTTGTACTCCATAAACTTCCCCATAATGGCCCGGGACTGCAAATTTGTCCGGTAAAGCACCGCAATCTCACGCCACGGTAGTCCCGTTCGGTGCAACACCGCAATCTCCTCCGCAATCTCCGCACACTCTCTTTTCCGCTCCGGATACTGACGGAATTCGATGGCTTCGCCCTGCTCTTCTTTCGCGTACAGGTTCTTTTCAAACCGCTTTTTATTATTTCCCACTACCCTGAGCGCCGCCTGTACAATCGGTGCCGTGGAACGGAAATTGCAAAGAAGCGTCACCTGTTTGGCATCGGTATAATCCTCCGTAAAATGAAGCATCAGCTCCGGCCTCGCCCCACGGAACCGGTAAATGGACTGGTCATCATCTCCTACAATAAACAGGTTGTTCTCCGGTGCCGCCAAAAGACGTATAGTGTCGTACTGTACCCGGTTGATGTCCTGGAACTCATCTATGAGCACATAAGTATACTTCTGCTGCCATTGTTTTAAGATATCCGGCCGCTTTGTAAGAAGTTCGTAACAAAGCAACTGCATATCGTCAAAATCCACTTTATTTTCCTTCCGCAACCACCGGTCATACTCGGTGTAAATCTCCCTGAACACCTCATCCGGACAATTGGAGGAATAGTAACTATCCAAAGAAAACCGCTCGTTCTTTACACGGGAAATTTCCCCGCTGATAGACTCCACAAACTCCTTCTCATCCGTAATTTCCTGCTGCATATGAGCGCATGCAATCTCCCTCAGTATCTTATACCGCTCGTCTTCCTTTAAGATATTGGAAGCCTCGTAATTGTAGGCAAACCGCAATATCTTAAAGAACACCGCATGAAAGGTGCCGAAATTCACCGTTCCTTTTCCCGTACCGGCCTTTGCCTCGTACCGCTCCTTCATCTCCTCGGCCGCCGCCTTAGTAAAGGTAATGACCAAAATATTCCCCGGATGAACGCCGCACTCTTCAATCAAATACCGCACCCGTTCTGTAATCACAGTGGTCTTCCCGCTTCCCGGTCCCGCCAAAACAAGCATCGGTCCGGTGGTATGGGTGATAGCCACCCGTTGTTCCTCTGTAAAACGCTGTAAATCCAAAGATTACCTCCTCTTTCCCTCTCACTCAAAACTCTTTCTTATGACCCCGTACAGCCAGCGCAGAATATTCCATAAAATAATAATTAAAAAAACACCGCCTGTCAAAAACAGGGCAAATAGAGCATATTCGATTCCGTTTAAGAAATTCTCCCAACCACCGGTCGCTTGCTTCACAAGCCACCATTCATCTGCCACCGCAATATTAATTACCACTCCGATTACGCCTGACACCAAAAGCCATTTCCCTGCCCTCTTCAGACACTCCTTTATCGTATCCGCACCTTCTTTTCGTTGCATCAGATCCCAAATTATATAAGCCACACAAACCAAGGCCGGAACTCCCCAAATCACGTTCATCATGTATACACCGTTGGTCGTTGTTTCATCCAAATAATCCGAAAACGTTAAAATCGTCCATCCTATCAAATTTGCTACAAAGCTAAAAATCCACATACTCCACCGCCTTTCTAACAAACGACTTCTCCACCTAAAGAGTATTCCTGTCAATCCTTCTTATCTCCCTCAATGACCTGTGCCAATTCCTCAAAGGAATTTACCTTAGTTCCTGTATATTCTTCCTTATCCTTATCAAACATAACGGTCACAATCCCCAGTTCCTGTGCTACGAGAAGATTCTTTCCGGTATTATCAATAAACAAACACTCCTCCGCTTTCTTACCAATCCGTGCCAATGCAAGCTCGTAAATCTTCCGGTCAGGCTTACGACACTTCACGTCACCGCTGACAATCTTGTGCGTAAAATACTTGTCCAATCCGTGAAATTGTGTAATATACGCGCTCCATTCGGACACATCATTAGACAACAGCACAAACTCATATTGTCCCGCGAATTTCTCTGCAAACGGTATGAAACCTATATCCAAAGTCAGGTGATTTTCAATATAATCCCTCATATGAAATTGTGGATTTTCAAATCCAAGCAGGGACAGGAATTCATCCGAAGTAATCTCACCGTTTCCCGCTTTTGTAAAAAGCTTTTCCTGTCTGAATTGTCTTGTGATGCGCTCATATTCGGATTCCTCAAAATGATTGTAGGTGTATGGAATGAAGTTTCCTTTACTTTCTTCTATGATGACACCGTACATGTCAAAAACTAAGGTTGTAATCCTACTCATAATTATTCTTATCCCTCCTATATCCGCTTTACAAAGAATGTTTCTTCGTAGTCATCCTCTTTATTGACGTATTTCCCGACTGCCTCGTAGCCCAAAGCCTTGTAAAATTCCGTTCCCTGCCAGTTAAAAGTATCCAGACGAATGGTATTAACTCCTTGCTCCTTCGCTTGTCGTTCCATTTCCTGTATCAGCTTTCTTCCGTATCCCTGTCGGCGATATTTTTCATCCACAAATACCGTATCCACATACAAAATCTTGTACACGCTCATATACGCAATCAATCCTGCAATCAGCTTTCCGTCTTCTTCTAAGCCGATTCTCATCATACCGTCCAGGCGGTACTTGATATGCTGTGCATTATATGCATCAAGATAATACCGGATTTCGCATTCCTGATTTTCCGATAAATTAATAATCTTCGGTTCCATTTATTACTCCTTCTAAAACGTCTCTATAACTTCTTCGAAAAGCATATCACCCGGTTCGCCTCTTCAAATCCCATCTTCAAATGAAATGCCAGACTGCCGGTATTGTCCAGTTCACAATCACTGGCAAACTCCGTACAGCCCATATTCTTTGCCCAAACCTCGCACTGCTTTAACAGTTCTTTTGCATAGCCTTTATTCCGATATGCTTCTTCCACAAAAATACCTTCCAGATACCCCACCGGACTACTGTCGGTGCCCTCTACGTAGTCATGACGAAGCTGACACTGGGCAAAGCCGATAGCCTTCTCGCCGTCATACAGCAGAAAAACCGCACTTTCCGGGCTTGCTATAATCTCTGCCATATCTTCTGTCAAACCATCGAGTGTGTTATCTTCCCACATTTGTATGGCAAGCCCAGCCACACAAGACGCATCATTCACTGTTGCTTTTCTTATCATACCCTAACCTCACTTTCCTCCGGCACACACCATCTCCACAATCTTCAAATCACACTCATCCACATAACCGATATCCTGCTTCAAATCCCACAACATAATATCGCTCATCTCGTCCTCATCCGTAACTGCAAAAGGCTCCAACCGTTCTACCGATCCCACGAATACCGCCTGATAGCAAAGTGTTCCATCCGGTCTCTGCATCCGGGAAATCCCCTGAAAATTGAGCTCCGTTGCCCTTTGGTGAGTTTCTTCAAACAGTTCCCGCACTGCCGCATCTCTGGCCGTTTCTCCCGGTTCAATACCGCCGCCACAGAACTCCCATTGCTGTCTCCATTTATTATAGCCGATAAGGTATTGCCCGTCCACCGTTACAATGGCAAAAGCTCCGGTTACGTTCTCGTAATTACCGATTTCATCTTCCTTGATATTCAAATGCTCCAGCAAAATCCATCCGGATTTGTTCTTTGCAAGCATAGGGCACCTCCTTACCTCTTTTTTTACGTCATCTCGTTTCCTGCACCATACCCTCTTACGCTTCCGTTACCAGTTTCCCGCACATATACTCCGGCGCAAGACGCAGCAACAGCGTACGATGTCCGGACTGTGCAATCTCCGTCTTAATATACTCCTCGTCCTGCGTAAACTTATAACTGAGCTTTGTCGTGATGTCCGCAATCAGTTCCATATCGTCCAAGATGTCGATTTTTCCGAACACGATCACACTTTTCACCCGGTACGCCCACTCCCCGTCAGGTCTGACGCCCTGATTATACACGCAAAAGGACACCTTGTTATTCTTCCGCAATGCCTCCAGTCGATGTCCCACATTGCCGCAATGGAAGTAAATCGCGCCGTCCTCCTCGTTATACCAATGATTCATCGGCGTCCCGTAAGGATACCCCTCGTCTCCGATGACCGACAGCACACCTCTGGTCTCGATTTTTAAAAGCTCCACACACTCCTCTGTGGAAAGCTGCTTGTTTTTTCTAAGTAATTCGCGAAACATAACCGCTCCTTTCTATTACTTTCCCGGCTTCCACGGCTTCGGAGAAAGCAACGTTGTCCGACCGATATCCGGCAACACATCATACACAGAGCAGCCCATCTTTTCTTCAAAATGCTCCTTGCTAGCAAAGGTCCGTTCCCAGCCTTTGATGTAGGTTTCCATAATGCCGTACCGGCGGGTCACATCCACAAAACGCTTTTCCACAATGACAAACCCGTAATCCGTGGCCAGTGCATCACAAAGCTGAATGAGCCTGTCGTACTCATCCGCCTGACATCCTTCGATGTATTTCTTTATCTCCCGCTCCGATTCGGATCGAAGCTCGTAGGTGAACTCTTCCTGCATCAACGGATAGGAATGGGTCATACAAATCCGGGCCACCTCGTCCCAGCCCTTTTCCATGCAGTACTTGTACCCCTCATACACATGGGTCGGAATATCCACAATCCCTACGCGACGTCCGATATCATGCAACACGCCTACGATATACGCCTTTTCCGCATCCATTCCCGGCACCTTTTCCGCGATATTTCTCGCAGCTATGCCCACATTAATGGAATGCTTTGTCCACGGTCCCGGATTTAACTCTCCGGCAAGCTGTAATTCTTTTTCCGCTGTTTCTTTGGTTGGTAACATGTTAATCTCCTATTCTCTTTGACATAAACACCATATCCGGGTCGGTCCCCATTCCCTCCGTGTCTGACAAAGATTATCTTCATATCAAACCTCAAATCTCATCGTATGATACTTCGATACCACATCCTCAAATCCCACCGATTTGTATAAATGATAGCCGTCGTCCGTTGCTTTCAGCTCAACTACACTTAGTTCTTTTGTCTTTGCATCATCTAATAAAATCTTTATCAATTGCTTGGCATAGCCCTTTTTCCTGTACTTCGGCTTTGTATAAACATTCAGCACCGTTCCGGTTTTTCCTGTCATAAACATAGGGCTCATCGGCTTCTCAACAACTAACAGAAATGCACATGCAAAAATCTCTTCTTCCTCTCTTGCAATATACACAAACAAATCCTGATTCAGATGTTTTCTGAAATACTGCGGAAGTGCTTCTTGCAATCCCTGCAGATCATCTTCCGATATCTCGCCCAAATCTTCCTGCAAATAAGCAAGTCGAAGTTCTACTAACTCCTCTATCTCTTTATCGGATGCCTTATCAATTATCATATTCCTTACTCCTTCCGTTACCACTATTACTAAGACTTTACCTTCTCCTCACAAATCTCCATTCTCTCCGTATCCAGCACATGCACACTGCAATTTGCTACGCTGATCAGCTTCTTCGCATTGCTCCATTCCATATTTTTCACCAGATGATATACAATATTGATAACTCCGCCGTGAGTCACCACCAAAGCATTTCCTTCCGTATCTTTACACACACTAAATCACCGGATAGTATCTTCTTTATCCCATATTCCTCTTTCTTTTCCTTCAAAAGTGTCGCAAGCCGCTTGGCTTGTTCCGCACCCTCCGGCATCAATCCAAGGTTACTCCAACCGCCACGAAAGTTCTCATCATCTTTTCCGTGTCTGACAAAAAATAGTTTCATTTTTAACCTCTACTTCTCTCCGCCGACCACTCCGCTCTGCGGAATCTCCGCCACACCATCCTTACCTCCGATACGAAGTTCAAAATTACAAACAAAATACTCTCCCTCGTAAACACATACGTCGCACTTAGTTCCCTTTAATACCGCATTCGGATGGTATTTCATTTCCTGCGTTTCTATCGTCTTGTATCTGTTGTCTTCCAAATACTCCACCTCAAGCACATAGGTCAAACAAATTGCCGGAGCACCACCGCTTTTTGCGGGAGGAACCACGCCCGCCACATTCATCTTATACCCCAGTATTGTTCCATGGTAACGCTTTCCGCGGTTTTCCGCCGTCTTTCTTGCTTCCCGCAAACGCTTACAAGAAGAAAAATCACTCTTTGACGGATAAGCAAACATAATTCCGATTCCCGCAAAAATAAGCGCAAGAATCAAATAGAACACGCCGCCTAGCTTAAACGCTCTCGAAAAATCCGCCGCAGATTTTACAAACAAGAAAAAGCCGATGACCGGAAACACTGCCGGAATTGCAACCGTTCTCCATGGATAGTATTCTTTGATTGTCCTGTACTCTTTGATGATGTGTGGTCTCGAATTTTTCTTGTTTTGCTCCTCTACAAGTTTAAAAAATTGGCTTGGTGGTAACATATAATCTCCTCCTTAGTGTTCGAATAGCTTCTCCCTGATATAGTCAACCTGCCGGTTCAGCAGTTCCACATCCACAGTTCCTTCCTCATCAAAAGCCACGCCCTCGGTGGTAATATCCCCGTCATATCCGGTACTTCTTAAAAAGGCAAAATAACGCTCAAAATCCAGTTTCCCGGCTCCTACCGGAAGTGCCGACAGGTTTGCCCAATCCATATAACCACCGGCATAGTCATTTACATGATAGTGGCGAATATGACCTTCCTTCCACAACCATTCATATTCCTTCTCGTACAACAGTTCCAACTCCTCATGAAACGCCGCCATCTTCGTATCAAACAGGAAATGAATGTCCGGGTATGCATCTCTCAGTTCACATAAATGCTTCATCGGATTCTCGGTGTTGCAAACCACATTCTCTACCAACAGGTCCAGTCCATACTTATCCGCAATTTTCCTCAATTGCGGATAAGCCGCAATATTGTTCTGTATCTGCCCATCGGAAGCCATGCCGCCCCACAAATGAAGCACCAGCTTTTCCGCACCGATATCCTTTGCAAAATCGCAATTAATCTCAAACAGTCGGTAAGCCTCCGCTGTCTTTTCTTCTCCGCCGATGCTGATGTATTCTCCTACCATTTTATCACAATGAACCACCGGAATACAAAGGTTTAATTCCTTCAAAAGACGTTTTTGTTCCTCCACATCCTCGTATTCCGCTTCGTACATGTGAAACTCAATGATAAACTCAAATCCGTCACAGGTCAGCTCTGTAGAAAGCTTCTTTAACAGTGTAAAATTGTCTGCGGACGGCTTTCCGATGATTGCTCCTGTGGAGCATAAAATTCTACTCATTCTTCCTAGTTTCCTTTATCTTGACATTATCTTAAAAAATCAATTCTTACAAACTTCTTCCCATTCGGCAGCTCCTGTTCCAACTGCTCTACCTTCCGATACCCCATCTCAGACATACAGTTTATAAGTGCCTCCTCTTCCATCTGATGATGCACCGTTTCCAGACAATCAAAGGCATGCAAATACGGAGAATCCGACACAAAGGAATTGCCGGTATTAATTTGAATAATGCAGGAAACATACGCCGGCGCAACCAAGCCTACTACCTTTTGAAAACAGTCATATCCGATATACTCCACCAAAAGATTTGCCACAAGCAGCTCAGACTGCGGCAGGCATAAATCATCTGCCAACAAATCCGCACAGATTGGCTCAAAGAGCTCACCCAGGCTATCGTATCGCTTAATACATTTCTCCAAAAAGCTTTGATTTACATCTACTCCGTATACCTTTTTGATTTTGTTTCTATCAATATGTTCCAATCCGTTGCCGCCCGCAACACCAAGAATCATGATACTCTCAATCTTGTATGTTGCGAACTGCACTCTCATCATTTCATTTAATACCTGAAGCTGATATACACTCTCCAGACTCATATGGTTTTCGTAATCGTCTAACTTAATTTCTTCCCATGGGTTACTCATATTGTCTCCTAAATTATCTTCTCTCTGACATAATCAACCTGCCGGTTCAGCAATTCCACATCCACATTTCCTTCGCTGTCATAGGCCGATGCCTCCAAAGTGTAATCCCCTTCATAACCGATTTCCCTGATAAAGGAAAAGAACCTCTCAAAGTCAATCTTTCCCTGCCTGATACGCAGAGTCCGTAAATTTTGCCAATCCATATATCCGCCGTTATAATCGTTCACATGATAATGGCAGATATGTCCGTCCTTCCAAAGCCACTCATACTCTTTTTCATACAACTGCTCCAGTTCCTCATGGAACGCCGCCATCTTCGTATCAAACACAAAGCGGATGTCCGGATACGCCTCACGAAGCTCACACAAATGCTTCATCGGATTTTCCACATTGCATACCACGTTTTCAATTCCAAGCACAAGATCGTAGGACTCCGCAATCTCCCGAAGACGCGGGTATGCTGTAAGATTACTCCGAAAATTGGAATCAGATACATGTCCGCTCCACAAGTGTAATACCAGCTTCTCGGCACCGATGGCCTTCGCCAAATCACAGTTGATTTCAAACCGGCAAAACGCATCCGCAAGCTCCTCCGGGTTTCCCTTACTTATAGCCTCACCGATTCCCTTTTCACAGTGAAATACAGGAATACACAGCTTTAACTCCTGCAAAAACGCTTTTATCTCCTCTATCTTTTCATACCAGGAAGAATACATCATAAACTCAAATCCGTCACAGGTCAGTTGCTTACTAAGCGGTTCCAACAATCTATAATCTCTTCCGTTCGGAATTCCAATCAGCGCTCCCGTAGAGCATAAAATCTTTTTCATTGTTCTTTCCTTTCATACTCATTATCTATGAGTACACAGCCCATGTAGTTTACATTCATATCGATATCATATATCATTTCTATATGTTTGTTAACTACAAATCAAAACTCACATCCTTCGGATACTCTTCATCAATCAACACATAGTTCACCCCATACTTCTTGCACTCCCGAAGCACCTCTGCGTTATCCTGCAATACCGACTCCATCGTACAATCCGAGTCATCCAACCGTTCCTCAATGACACTTGCAAACTTCTTAATATCCGCAAAATGCTCCCGGATATACCTCTCACTCATCACCAGACAAACATATTTGATTTCTTTCAAATACTCCGGCTCAAAGTTCTTCTCCCAGTCATACGGAATATAACAGCCCTCCACAATTAAGTTCTGGTTGTTTTCAATGGCTGTCTTAATCATTTCCCGTACAATGGGCCAAAGATAATCCGTCAATGGCTCGTCATCGCTGCAGGGTGTCAGTTCGGTCTGTCCACTACGAATCAATCCCATTTTAATGTGGTCAATGGACACGTACGGATAATGGTGTTTTTCCAGTAACTTCTGTGCCAAAGCGGTCTTTCCCGTATGGGATGCACCGGCGATTAAAATAATCATGTATTATCCTCCCTATTCCGATTTTCATCCGACGTACTCCTTCCTCCGAAGTCCACCGACATAATTTACCTCAAGTACTCTCCGAAAAAATCCAAATGCAAATCCGCAAGCCTCCTGTGCATTTCGCATCCGTCCATCTTTCCTACCACCATCTTTGCCTTCGGGGAATCCGGCTCAAACATAAACTTCATATCCGTAAAGCCCGCATGGGTCACTCCTTCAAATAGTTCATACCGCACCGGTGCCTCGGTGGCAAGAAGCGGTTTTATCTCAAAATTCCGATTCATTTTGCTTCCGATTTGTAGGAAAGGCTTTTTCATCACCATACCCGTATAATCGCCGAACACTCCGCCGTCAATATTCGCTCCGCAGGTAACCTCCTCGGAATACTGGCAAAGCCAGTAGGCTACATTTCCGCCGAAAGAATGTCCCGTAGCTCCGATTCCTTTCGAAAAATCAATCCGTTCTCCGTAGGACTTTTTAAGCGTTTCAATTACACAAAGACTATCCTTTCCCCACTCCGGCAAACGTCCCAGCATAAATCCCATATACTTCTTTTGCAGTTCGTCAAAATAGGCATAGACTTCTTCCTCTTTTGCATCCATCCGCACCAGCTTCATTTGAGCAAAGAAGGATTTTATCCCGCCGGTCTGAATTTTAATTTCCTTGTCATACAAAGCAACCGTACCGTCCTCAAACTCACAAATCGCAGCCTCGTAAGCATGTCCGATAGACGCCACGATATATCCGTTGGAGGCCAATTCACAGCAAAGAAGACAATTTCCTTCCGTGACTCCGCTCCCATATCCGTGACTGTACAGTACAAGCGGAAACTTTCCTTCTGCCTGAGGTACTCCTATATAACATTCCGGATGTATCAGCCCTTCCGGCAACGTCTTTACCATACAAGCTTTTTGTATTGCCTGTACTCGATCCTCCGACAGCTTCATTCGTTCCTTTCCTTCTGTCATCTCCTTACAAACTGGATAAAACAGACGGACTTCCAATTTACGCGGACCGCACTTTGGGCCCAAAACTTCTTGTCTGGAATCGTCTGTTACGGTAAAACGTTCTGTACCCACAGCGTAGGTACCTGTTATGTAGTTTGGTAATGTGATACTCATTTGTTCCTCCCGATTGGCTTTACGCCGCTTTTTACATTTATCCCAACTAATCTCTATTTTCTCTTGTTTTGTCGGGGTGACTTTTGACTTCCGTCCCAACTAAGCTTATTTTTTCCTTATTCAGTCGGTGTTCTTGTTGGTTTCCGAGCCAACCTATTCCACTTTTTTCGCTTTTAGTCGGGATAACTTTTGACTCCATCCCCAACTCATCTCACTTTTTACTGTTTTAGTCGGGTTATCCGTTTGTTTTCATCCCAATTTTTTTCGCATTTCCTTCATTTAGTTGGGAGACTCTCTGATTTGCATCCCTACTAATCACATTTTTATTTCCATTAGTCGGGAATCTTTACCTCCTCCTTATTTTTTACCAAAACACCCTCGCAAACTTCCGTCTGCAAGGGTGTCTGAATCTCTTCAAAATCATATTCAACTTTTACTGTACTTCCTTCGTGAGCAACTCAATCGCCTTCTCGATTCTTCTGATGCTCTCGTCCTTACCGAGAATCGCCATAATCTCATAAGCGCCGCCCGGGGTCATCTGCTTACCGGAAACTGCGGTACGTACCGGCCATAAGCCCTGTCCGTTCTTGATTTCCTTCTCCTGCACATAGCCCATAAGCAGAGCTTCGATTGCAGGAACGCTGTAATCGTTAAGCTCCTGTAAGCGCGGAAGCAAATCCTTTAATACGCCAAGAGAAGACTCCTTCGTAGTCTTCATCTTCTTGTGTACGTACATCTCGGTATCGTACTCCGGAAGTTCCTCGAAGAAATCGATATGACCTGCGATATCAAGCAAAGTCTCGATTCTGGTCTTGACTAAATCTGCGATAGCCTTCTTATCATACGGCTTTGTCACAACCGCATCCACATACGGAAGTGCCAGCTCGTAGTACTTCTCATTATCCATACGCTTTAAGTACTCGCCGTTCATCCAACGAAGCTTCTGCATATCGAACACAGCCGGAGACTTGCTGATGTGGGTATAATCGAACTGCTCGATTAACTCCTCCATAGTCATAATCTCTTCGTTGTTTGCCGGGCTCCAGCCGAGAAGTGCGGTGAAGTTTACGATGGCTTCGGTTACAAAGCCCTGCTCCAACAAATCCTCAAAGGAGGAATGTCCGCTTCTCTTGGAAAGCTTCTGATGCTCCTCGTTGGTAATCAGCGGAACATGAACGTAGGTCGGCTCCTCCCAACCGAATGCCTGATACAATCTGGTATACTTCGGTGTGGAAGAAAGATACTCGTTACCGCGAACAACGTGGGTAATACCCATCAAATGGTCGTCGATGACGTTTGCAAAGTTATAGGTCGGGAAGCCGTCAGACTTAATAAGAATCATGTCATCAAGCTCCGCATTCTCAACGGTAATGGTGCCGTAATTGGCATCGGTAAAGGATGTGGTGCCCTCCGTCGGGGTATTCTGACGGATAACAAACGGCATTCCTGCTGCTAAGTTCTTCTCGATTTCTTCTTTTGACAGGTGTAGACAATGCTTGTCGTACTTGGTAATCTCCTTGTCCTCGGAACCTTCTACGGAAGCCTTTAAAGACTCCAGACGCTCCTTGGTACAGAAGCAGTAATACGCCTCGCCCTTTTCTACCAGCTGCTTTGCGTACTCCATGTACAGGCCGCTCTGTACACGCTCACTCTGTACATACGGACCGCAACCCTTATCCTTATCCGGACCTTCATCGTGAAGAAGACCGGTCTTTTCCATGGTACGATAAATAATATCTACGGCACCCTCCACCAAACGGCCCTGGTCCGTATCCTCAATTCTTAAAATAAAGTCACCGCCCGCATGCTTTGCCACCAGGTACTCATACAATGCGGTTCTTAAATTACCTACATGCATTCTTCCTGTCGGGCTCGGTGCAAATCTTGTTCTGATTTTCATGACTTGTTCCCTCTTTTCTATGAATTACGCTTGCCGGCCTAACCGACAAGCGCATTTTTAATCCAACTAAATTTCAGAATCTTACTCCTCCGGCATATCCCAGTTGTGGTAAACTTCCTGCACATCATCATCCTCTTCCAAAAGGTCGAGAAGCTTGTTCATGCTCTTAATATCTGCTTCACTGGAAAGCTCTCCCCAAGTCTGCGGAATCATGGTAACTTCTGCGGAAGCCATAACGGGATATGTTATATAGACTTCTTATTCCGTACATCATCACTCATTTATGACTGATGTCATCATTGGGAAAGTATACCACAACTGAGCAAAAAAATCAATGCTCTGATTTTACATTATTATAGTCGCCCGTAATGTGTAGTTCCATCCTCTCTTACATAATAAAAATCGTCTTTCTTTTTAGCAAATCTAACTGCATATTCCTCTGCTTCTCTTTCTGTCATCGTTCCTCCAAAATGAGCCTTTATTCTTATTCCACCGTCATTTAACAGCTCAACTTCTGACTTCTTATCCCCCGGCACACTTCTCATTACAATCCCAAACAAAGCGTCGGTTTCGAAATTATTGATTTTAACACCTCTTTGTATCTTTGATGCAACTTCATGCGGTAATACACCGTCCGCCGCCGCTTTTGCTTTTTCTTCACCCTTCTTATTGAGCGCATACTGTAGATTACCGGCACAATTGTTTTCCTCACAAGACAATTTTGAGTCAAAGGATACTATGTGATGTACATCCACACATTCCTCACCGTATCTCTGAACCAATGTTTTGTCACAAAAGTAATTTGCTATCAGTCGGCTAAACTTCACATCTCTTTTACCGATTTTTACATAATATTCTGTTCTCGGATACTCTCCGGCTTTGTTTCTTCTTCCACCGCTCTTTAAGAACGGAGAAATCCAATGTTTACGGACGAGCGAATAAATTCTCCCGGCGGACGTAACAACCCAATTCGGATTGTAATACCGACCTCCAAAGGACTGCTCATCAATACAGTGAAAAATTTTTTCTCCGTCTCTCAACATATCATTAATAACTTCTTTATTCTCATCAAAAATCTTATAAACATCTTTATTCTTCATCTATTATCCTCCTTTAAAATATATTTTTTTCCTCTTTACATGCTCTGTGAACGGTAAGCGTAAGCGCACCGGAACAGACATGTGAAGAGAGAGCCGAGTATAGTGTTAATAGGAGCGTAGCGAACTATTACACTATGCGAGGTGATATAGCTGCCGCCGGCTAAAACTTTTATCAACCAACCCGTTCTCTCTGTTTCAAAAATGACTACTCCATTCCGTATAATATACATTTAAATATATAGGACATGAAACAGTCAACTTTTTCTAAGCCGAAAACAACTCATCAATTTCTGCCATGTTTTGCGCAATACTGATGGGTTCCGGCAAATTTTGCGCATCAATTTCCAACAACATAGTAGCAAGCAAATCTTGTATCTCCATGTACCAATTAGGATAACTAAATTCTGTCCTTCCTGCGGATACATCCGCTCTGTTCTTCTCATACCCTCGCTCTGCCGATTGATATACCGCATCAATTATTTTCCTGTTCAAAATCCTCTTCAAATCGATGTCATCTTCTTGCAAGTCTTGTTCAATACACTCTCGGTTACATATAATACGGTATATTCTGTAGACATAATCAATCCCTAATTCCGCTTTCAACTTCATATTCCTTAAATTCAGATACGCTTCGTAATTGACTTCTCGATTCGAATTAAACATAATTTCTCTCACATCGTTACAACCAAAATCAATCATGGTTTCGTACTCAATTTCAGAAATACGTTCAAATTCCGAATCATCCGTCACTTCATAATAGGCTCCGTTTTTCTTAGCCATTAACACATTATCTCTGAACACAATTAGCTTCCTGTTTTGAAGCGAATTAAGTGCACTATTAATAATATCAGTCAGCTTCTTTCTGCTTAGTCTATAGAACTGGTCAATATGCCATTGCTTCACTCTATTATCAAGCATTTGCATGCGGCTCAGCAATCTCTTACTCTTATAATTCACAGCATAGTTGCTGTTAACCATCCCGAGCAATTCCCAAAGTTGACGCCTTGTAAAATTGTATGTCTTCGTTTCGTGTCTACTGAAATAACCCATTAGCAACCTTTCTATGTCTGACACATAGATGGATTTATTCCCCGGTTTCTGCTTAGTTTCTTTTTCACGCGGCGTCTCAAAAATCTCGGTTATGATATATTTCTGCCCCTTTCTTTCAAACGAACAGAATCTGTTAAGAATCGCAAGCTGTGACTTCTTAGCGCACCCGCCGGTCACCGGCAGATCCAAAGTGCGACACAATTCCTTGTAATTCCTGATAGTCGCCCCCGGCGTTAACTGTTCTCGAACCTTTGCATAAAGGCTCGTTTCAGAACAACTACTTATGGAGCTCCTCCTTCAAAATGATGTTCATCACAATTTCCTCCAATACTCTGATATTTTCGCATTAAAACAAGACCTATATCATATCTCATCACTCCTTCCGTCTAATATAGGCATAGAACATTACCATATTCAATTTTCAAAGTACAGTAGATAGGGAAAAACTGCGATATACACTGACAATCTGATTTTATGCTTGCGTTCGAGAAACGCTTCTGTTATAATAACACTTGAGAAAGGCAAAATCATTTTGAGTTTTGCAGTTATATCAAGATTGTGTTCGCCAAAACCAATCTCACAAAGAGAGCCTAAGATATTCGCCAAAATATCACCACGGCTTTCTTTTTTTCCCATGGTTACATACTAACACATTCTCACAGTTTTGTCAATACTTTTTCAATACTTTTCTTTCTTTGTTTCCAACAAAAATTTTGTTATTCATTATCATTCTGTATTTTTTCAATACTCATATTGACTTTTCCATCTTGTTTTGATACAATATAGCATAAGGAGGTTTTTTCTATGGACGACAAAAAATATAAACTCACAGAAACAAACAGAGAAAATTTGCGATTACTCCGTAAAAAAAGAAACCTTGCCGCCGAAGACGTTTCTGTTGAACTTGGCAAATCCAAAGCATGGTTAGGACAAATTGAACGAGGTAAACTACAATCCATAAAATACAGTGATCTCGTCAAACTAATGGCTCTCTATTTTCCAGACTGGTCTCCTGAAGACTTGAAAACCAATGGTGTAATACAGAATTATCTTAACTACGGTTTGCCGCTCGAAACCACAGACGAACACTATGCAAAATTAAACGAATTAGATTTTACCAATACATTTTTCAAATGTATCGAACATTCCATCGCATATGAAGAAAAAGAAAAAATTTTCGATGGAATAAAGAATTTACTTGACTGTATATATGATTATCCAAGTGTGATGTCCTCTTTCATGTTACAAATACATTCATTGCATATTGTCCTTGATAATTACTCTTATCTGCCGGCAGACCAATTCTTTAGTTGTATCAATTCACTGTTATCTAAAACAACTCAAATTTTGGAAGACGAATACGAGAAATCAGAATGGATGCTTAAACAAACAAGTCAAGATAACTATATTTAAACCTTAAGGACGCACCGGTACCGGCAGCGTCCTTTTCATACCAAAAAGAGCGTGTATCTCTACACGCTCCTCTTCTACGCGAATTAGCCCTCTATCCTTATAAGATCCTTTTCATTTTTTAGCCACGATGATCTGAGAATTGTAATGTATAGTTTCCTGGCTCGACATATATCTGCTTAGATAACTTATACTTCTTGTTTTTGTTTGCATCAGTCTTTATTAAAGCACCAGATTCAACGCATATTCCATCCTCGTCAATTAGTTCCCACTCAATATATATGGTATCTAAACCACCTAATTCCTCAATCAACGTAACAATAGCATCGAAACTAATTTTAATGTTATTGCCAGACGTCGTTATGCTACTATTCGTAACTTCCAATGTACTATATGAAAGATATTTTGATGTTACCCAATATGAATAACTAGGTGCAATATAACCAATATCAAAACTTGACATATCAGCCGGCGTAGGGACATAACTTTCAACATCAATAGTTATCCCTTCCTCATAATAGTCTTCAATATATAATCTTACTGTTGTTTTACCTGTACCCACCGGACTAATAATTAATCCTGTAGTTTTTCCATCCCAGCCATCCTCCCAAGCACATTTTACTACGTTACTATCATTTACCTCATAACGTATTGACTTAAAATCAAAATGACTCACTTCCACTCTAATGGTTTGAGATTTGTTATCCAAATATATATCTTTTGACGAAACCATAATTTCAGGTGCTACATACGGTGTAGGAGTCGGTGTTGCTGTAGGCTTCGGCTTTTTCGTTGGTTTTGGTGTATTTGTTGGTTCTGGTGTTGATGTTGGCAGCGGAGTACACGTCGGGGTTGGCTCCGGTGTAGGTGTACTTGTTGGAACAGGGGGGATTGTAGGTTCTGATGTACTCGTAGGCGCAGGAGTCATGGTCGCTTTCGGAGCTTCTGTTTCTTTCTCCTCTGTCTGTTGCTCCATTTCATCTAACCTATTACTCAATTCTTCATTCTGCTTCTGCAATTCTTCCAATTGTTTCCGTAATACTTCATTATCTGAATTACTACAGCCACACAATCCAAACACCCCAAACATCATTAAAAGGCAAATTATACTTAGTTTCTTCATATACATCCTCCTCATAATTGTATTAATTTAATTGTACTCGTTTTGCCAACAATAGTCAACAAGATATACCACAATTCATTATAGTCATCTTTTCAACCATAGTCAAGAATAAAACCACATTATATGCTTATTTTATAAGAGGAGGTTAGGCATATGATAAGTTATCGTCCCTTCTGGGAAACCTTAGAAAAGTCATCAGAAACAACTTACACATTAATCAATAAACACCGTATCTCAAGTGCCATCCTTGATAAACTTCGCAAAGATAAGCCCATGAACACTACCACACTAAATGACTTGTGCCGGATACTGAATTGCAAACTTGAAGATATCGCAGAATATATTCCATCAGACAAAGACCAACCACTATAAAAAGCAGAACCACTAATGGTTCTGCTTTTCTTTGTATCAAATCGTTCTTTTATTCACTTATGTGCTTGGACATTTCATCTTTCAGTTCCCTCTTATACTTGTAGAAACTCTTCCGAGATACCCCTATCTGTTTTATCGTTTCTGCATCATCTAATGCACCGCCGAAAGACTTATTATACTTCATAATACCAGCTTTGGCAGCGGCGGACTTCTTCGTAACTAATGTTGCACCTTTCCGCTGTCCGATTTGCTTACCGTTAAGCCGTGCCGTCTCAATCCCTTCTCTCGTTCTTTGATGTAAGTCTTCAACTTCCTTCTCCGACTGTTCAAAAGCAATCCGTATCTGTTCTTTTGCAAGTACCATCAGATACTTATTTACTCCCTCCAATATGTAATCAACATTCGTGCCGGTAAGCTGAACCGTATTACTCAGTGCTTTCTTATACACAGCCGTGTTAATATGCGGTTCTTTCAGAAATTCAAGATACACGCCATCATAGAACAACTTCTCATATAAAGAAAATCCTTCTTCAGCATTTCTGCTCATACGGGATACACTGTCGTACACAATCATATCTTCCCTCTGCACCTGTTTGAGAATCTTATCCATCTCTTTCCGTCCTTGAAACTTCGTGCCGGTATACACCTCTTGTACAATGATTGCTTCCGGATATACCGTCTTGATATTTCTTATCTGCCGTTCAATAGATTGTTTCTTTGTACTGATACGGCAATAAGCATAAATCTTTCCCATACTATGACCTCCTTTTGTAGTAAACTTAACGACCGTTACTTTTACCACTTGAAATATACCTCAATCTTATATGTATCATATACTCTTTTACCACTAATGCGTTTGACGTCACTTTTACCACTAATCCGTATATATCTTCCCTACCATCCAATCGTATATGAGGACAACAAATCACTATAGGTCGGGTAGTAAAAACCTAAAGAACACTTTGTTTTTCTCTATGCCCGTACAGCTAGTTCTCCTATACACCAACTTTTCCGATATATACTTCGATATCGTCTTTCTTTATCAAATCTCACAAAATCGTTGAATTTCCTTGTATTTTTGCAGATTAGCTGTATTCTTAATTTAGCTCATAAAAAGCTCATTTTTCAAGAAAAACCTTGCTTTTTTCGATATGGCAGCGGCACTTTATCCAAGCATTGATAGCGGTGTCGTTTTCTTTCCTATTTCTATCACATCATCCACTCCCATAGAATTCAAATATCTCTTTGTAATATTGATATTGCTATGTCCCAACAACCTCGATACAGTAAACAAATCACAACCGTTTTTCAACTGAGTTTGAGCGTAATAATGTCTACATGTATGTGGACTACATCTTAGTTCACGCCGGACATTACATTGTTCTCCACACTCTCTTACAATTCGTTCCACAGTCTCAGGCGTCAATCTTTTCCCCTTCTGCGACAAGAAAAGATACTCCACCTGATATCTATACTTATCCTTAATATAATGCTCTCTTAACCGAAGATAACGTATCAATTCCTTATTGATGGTTGCAGTTAACGGAACATACCGTACCTTCTTCCCTTTTCCTCGAATCTTTATAGCATTCTTATGAATATCCTCTAACCGAATATCACATAACTCACTATTCCGAATACCGGAATCTAACAGTGTAACTATCAACAACCTATTTCTCTGTTCTAAAAAACGCTTACCGGAATAAAACGATATCATCCGTTTTACTTCCTCACTAGTAAAAGTCAAGATAACTGATATTTCTTCTTTCTGAAACTTCACCCTCTGCATAGGCGTTTCTTTTATGTATCCTTCACTCTTACTGTATTCAAACAGTCCACGAAAGCTTTTAATCAAACTATTTACATATGTCTCTTTCCTCCCTTCCTCTACTAAATAGTTGATAAATGCCTGTACATGAATTCGTTTCACCTCTTCCAGTTCTGAGATTCCAAATTCACCGGATAGGTACTGAAATAATCTTTTATTATTATTTCGTATACTCTTTGCTGTACGTTCTGACAGTTTCCTCAACTGGCAATCATACAAATACTCCTCCAAAACTTCTTCCAACAACATAAAAAAGACCTCCTTATTTCCGTAACGTGTACGTCAATAAAAAGGTCTAATTTTACATACTATTTCCGATACTCAAAAATCGTCTGTACATCATCACTGGATAGTAAATTCTATACAATCAACAATTTTTGATTTTCAGCAAACCATTGAAAACTCAGTATTTTCAAGGTGTTTTTGCCTACTCCTCCGGCATATCCCAGTTGTGGTAAACTTCCTGAACGTCGTCATCTTCCTCAAGTAAATCAAGAAGCTTGTTCATGCTCTTAATATCCGCTTCGTTGGTTAATTCGCCCCAGGTCTGCGGAATCATGGTTACTTCTGCGGAAGCCATCACGATACCGGCCTGCTCCATTGCCTCACGAACTTCGCTGAAGGAATCCGGATCGGTAAGAATTTCAAAGCTGTCCTCTTCCTCTACAAAGTCCTCTGCACCTGCGTCAAGAGCAGTCATCATAAGCTCGTCCGCATCTCCGGAGTAATCTTCCTTTGCCACGATAATCTGACCCTTCTTGTCGAACATGAAGGATACACAACCGGTGGTTCCCATGTTACCGTTACCCTTGGTGAATGCGCTACGCACATTTGCTGCGGTACGGTTCTTGTTGTCCGTAAGGGCATCTACAATAATTGCAATACCGCTCGGGCCGTAGCCTTCGTAGGTAACCTGCTCATAGTTTACACCATCTCCGTCGCCGGCAGCCTTCTTGATGCTACGGTCGATGGTATCGTTCGGCATGTTGTTTGCCTTTGCCTTTGCGATAACGTCCTTTAACTTACTGTTGTTGTTCGGATCCGGACCGCCTTCCTTTACCGCTACTGCGATTTCACGACCGATACGGGTGAAAATCTTACCCTTTGCTGCATCGTTCTTCTCTTTCTTGTGCTTAATGTTTGCAAATTTGGAATGACCTGACATAACTTTTATCTCCTTTATTCTTTTTCGGTTATTCTTTTATCGCCGGTTAAGCGATGTAATTTCTCCATCACCGCATCCGTTTCCTTTTCGGTACGGATGGCACACATAATCGTATCATCGCCCGCAATACAGCCTACAATACCGTCTACCTGCAGGGCGTCCAGTGCAGCCGCAGCTGCCATTGCCATACCCGGAACCGTCTTTACCACCAGGATGTTCTGGGCCTTTGCCATGGAAACAAAAGAATCTCTTAAGATTCTGGCATACTTTTCATTCATCTCCGAATTGTGGGAACGAAGCACAATGTACTTCTGACGGTCCAAATCAATGGCTACCTTTGTGAGCTTAAGTTCTCTGATATCTCTGGAAATCGTCGCCTGAGTGACCGCAAAGCCCGCATTCTTTAAAAGCTCTCCAAGCTCCTCCTGGGTCTCGATTTCGTTCTTTTCTACCAACTCGATAATCTTATTCTGTCTCGCTGTTTTCATTCTTCCTTCTCTTTCCTTCTCCGTTTATAAAATCTCTTGATTTCCCAGCTTCCTATGTAACGCATCAAAAAAACTGTTGTCGTTTAACTGAATAAAATAGGCCTTTTTCTCGGACTTACGAATCACAATCGTGTCCTCTGCCGCAAGATCCTTCGCCCGCTGTCCGTCCAAGGTCAGAATCGCTTCCTCATCCTGAGTCTTTTTCTCCTCCCGGATCACGATATGAAGCTCATCCTCTGCGGAAAGTAAAATACTTCTGGCGCTTAAGGCGTGTGGACAAATCGGCGTAATAAGAAAAAGCTCCGTCCCCGGTGCCACCACCGGACCGCCTGCAGACAAATTGTAACCGGTGGAGCCTGTCGGCGTAGCAACAATGACACCGTCGCCCCGGTAATTGCAAACCGGTTTGCCGTTTACAAAAATCCCGACACTGATAATTCTGGAAAAACCGTTACGGGTCAGTACCACGTCGTTTAACGCCGTACCGAACTCTTTCCCGTCCACGGACGCCTCCAGCATCATACGCTCCTCTACTTTATACGCTCCGGCAAGGAGTGCGGTCAATACTTCTTCCGTATCAGACGCCTCCGCTCCCGTAAGAAAGCCCAGAGTACCGAGATTAATTCCCAGCACCGGTATCTTTCGCTCGGCCAAAAGCCCCGCCACACGAATCAATGTACCGTCGCCCCCCAAAACCACAGCACACTCGATATCTTCGGACAACTCCGGCTCATACGCCGGTGTCTCGGCAAAATCCTCCAATAGTACCGAACAGGCTACCCCACGGTCACAGAAAAACGCACGTACTTTTTCCGCCGTTTCTACTGCCGCTTCTTTCCCGGCATTGGCAATGACACATACCTTTTTCATCTGCCGCATCCCTCCTGTCCGACAAAATAAAGTAGTTATAGTCTACATCAAAACAAGGGGAAAGTCAATCAAAATCCCCTCATTTTCCTTTGTTTTCAATCACTTTTACCGTATCTGATTTCTATTTCTCCAATACTGCGTGAGCTTCCTTTGTAATACGGTCTGCCTGACGCACCAGTTCATCCGCTTCCGGCGACAACGGCATCACCGAAAAGGCCGCATCGATTTCCTCAAATTCATCCTCCGGCTCCGCAAATTCTGCGTCTTCGTCCGCCCCCGGAACCGCTGTTGCATCGGCACGCTGCTCTTTTGTCTTTTCCATATAAAGCAAATATTCGATATTTCCTTCCGGTCCGCGAATCGGAGAAAAGGAAAGACCAAGCATTAAAAATCCCAGAGAATCCGCATAACGGATTACCTGCTCAATGACCTCCAAATGAGTCTCCCGTTCTCGCACCACGCCCTTTTTGCCGACCTTTTCACGACCGGCTTCAAACTGCGGCTTAATGAGACACACAATCCGTGCCCCCACCTTCATCAAATCATACACCGGCGCCAGTACCTTGGTAAGAGAAATAAACGCCACGTCGATGGAGACAAAATCCACTTGCTCCCCGATATCCTCCGGGGTCACATAGCGGATATTGGTCTGTTCCATGGATACCACACGCTCGTCGGTACGCAGCTTCCAAGCCAGCTGATTGGTGCCTACGTCTACCGCAAATACCTTTACGGCGCCGTTTTGCAGCATACAGTCCGTAAATCCTCCCGTAGAGGAGCCTACATCCATGCATACCGCACCTTCCAGCTTTACGCCGAATTCATCCACAGCCTTCTCTAACTTAAAGCCGCCCCGGCTCACATATTTCATTGCCATACCGCGAAGCTCAATCTCCGCACTCTCGGAAACGTTCGTCCCGGCTTTGTCCTCTCTGATACCGTCTACAAATACGTTTCCGGCCATAATATAGGCCTTCGCCTTTTCTCTGGATTCCGCCAGATTCCGCTTTACCAAAAGCACATCCAGACGTTCTTTTTTCTTATCAGCCATCCTTATTCCTCCGTTATTCGCCCCGGTAAAAAGCTCTGACATCCTCTGCAATCTGTTCCGCCGACAATCCGTACTTTTCTTTTAATACCTGCGGGTCTCCGTGCTCGATATAGTGATTCGGAAGGGCAATCGTCTTTAAACGTGCATGCCAGCCCCGCTCCGCATAATAAGCTGCCACCTTTTCTCCTAAGCCGCCGGACAATACGTTTTCTTCCAATGTCACAATGACACGATGCTTCTCCGCCACTTCGTCAAGAAGCTCTGTATCCATCGGGGATACAAACCGCATATTTACCACAGTTGCCCGATAGGAACCAGCACGCAACAATTCTCTTACCTTTACCGCAGTCTCTACCATACTGCCCACCGCCAAAAGGGCGATTTCGCTCTCATCGTAAAGCACCTCTGCCTTCCCAAGCGCCAAAGGCTTTCTGCTTTCGCCTGATAATTCACAAGCCTGCCCCCTCGGATACCGTAACGCCACCGGTTGCTTTAAAGCTACCGCAAACCGAAGCATTTCCTTTAACTCCGTGGCATCCCGCGGCGCCATCACCGTCATCCCCGGAATGTGGGACAAATAAGATAAGTCTAATATACCCTGATGGGTCTCTCCGTCGTTACCTACAATGCCCGCGCGGTCCACCGCAAACACCACCGGAAGGCCGCCCACACATACGTCATGCACAATCTGGTCGTAGGCACGCTGCAAAAAGGTGGAATACACCGCCACCACCGGGGAATACCCGCCGGCCGCAAGGCCCGCTGCAAAGGTCACCGCATGCTCCTCCGCAATACCTACATCAAAGAACCGTTCCGGATACTGCTTGGAAAAGGACTCAAGGCCCGTTCCCTGAGGCATGGCCGCCGTAATGGCTGCCACCTTCGGATTCTCCGCCGCCAGTTCACAGATTGCTTCGGAAAACACTGCCGTATAGCTCTTTCCCTCTGCCTTTTTCAGCACCTTTCCGGTCTTTACATCAAACGGGTCAATCCCATGGAACGCACTCGGGTCAGCCTTGGCAAACTCATAACCCCTGCCCTTTTCCGTTACCACGTGCACCAGCACCGGCTTATTTGCCGCAAATGCGGTCTTAAACGCCCGGGTCATAAGCTCGATATTGTGACCGTCAATGGGACCCACATAGGTGATTCCCATGTCCTCGAAAAACATTCCCGGCACAATAAAATGCTTAATGGAATCCTTGGAACGCTTTAATCCGTACACCAGCTTCGTACCGAACTTCGTCTTACGAAGGGTTTGCTCCAAATCATCCTTAAATTCCACATATTTCGTATTGGTACGTACCTTACCGAGATAAGCCGCCATACCGCCGATGTTCTCGGAAATGGACATCTTGTTATCATTTAATACAATGAGCATCTTCGAATGACTGCCGCCGATATGATTGAGCGCTTCGTAGGCCATACCACCGGACAAAGCCCCGTCTCCGATGACTGCCGCCACCTTATAGTCGTCCCCCGCCAGGTCTCTTGCCGTTGCCAGACCTACCGCTGCGGAGATGGACGTAGAGCTGTGTCCCGTATCAAAGGCATCGCAAGCGCTTTCCTTCCGCTTCGGAAAGCCGCTTAGACCTTCATAGGTACGAAGGGTTCCGAACTCCTTCCTGCGCCCGGTCAGAATCTTGTGGGTGTACGCCTGGTGTCCCACGTCAAATACCAGCTTGTCCTCCGGAAAATCCATAGCCAGATGCAACGCCATGGTAAGCTCTACCGCACCCAGATTTGCCGCCAGATGTCCGCCGGTTTTGCTGACACTCCGCACCAAAAAGCCTCTGATTTCCTTTGCAAGCTTTGCGTAATCCTTCTTATTCACTTTTTTAATATCATTGGGCTGATTGATTCGGTCTAATACTCCGGCTCCGTTCATCCTGACATCCTCCGATGCTGTTCCTCTATTTGTAATTTAGTATTCCCTTGTTACCAGGGATAATAATAACTCTTTTAAAAACGGGTTCTCATACGGTAAGGTCTCCAAAAGCTCCACCGCTTTCCGGGAAAACTCCCGTACCGTCTCCTGTGCAGCCTCGATTCCGATTAAGGTCACATAAGTGCTCTTTTCGTTCTTTTCGTCGCTGTGAAGCGGCTTACCCAACTTCGTCTCATCTCCGATGACATCAAGGATATCATCCTTAATCTGGAACGCCAGACCTACGTAATTTCCTACCTGCATGAGTACGGCAAGTTCCTCCTCCGTAGCCCCTGCCAGTGCCGCTCCCGCCATTAACGCACTGCACAAAAGTGCCGAGGTCTTCCGCTCGTTGATATAGTCCAAAAGCTCCTTGGTCTGCGGCTTTCCGGTCCACAGAAGATCTACGGTCTGTCCCGCAATCATGCCACGGACACCGGCTGCCTTTGCCAAAATCCGCATAGCTCTGGCTGCATTGGCCCCCTGCTCGCATACCGCGTCACTCATGACCTCAAAAGCGTAATTAAGAAGTCCGTCACCCGCCAGGATGCCCATGGCTTCCCCGTACTTGGCATGGGTAGTGAGTTGTCCTCTGCGGTACATATCGTTATCCATGGCCGGCAAATCATCGTGCACCAGGGAATAGGTATGAATCATCTCAAGTGCCGCCGCAAACGGCTGTGCCGCCGTATCCCTGCCACCGAACATCCGGTATGCTTCCAGTAAAATCATCGGACGAAGGCGCTTTCCTCCTACCGCCACGCTATACTTCATCGCTTCGCAAAGAACCGCTTCTTTTCCGGATTCTTCCGGCAAAAAGTTCTTTAAAAAGGCGTTAATCTCTTCTGTTTTCTGCTGTTTGATTTGTTCAAAGTCCATCAGGCTTCCTCCAAAATCTGCAACTCTTTCTCTACGGTATCTACGGCCGCATTACATTCCTTTAACAACTCCATCCCCTTACGATATTTCGCAAAGGCCTCCTCAAGCGGAAGCTCCTGTGCTTCCAATTCTGCGGTAATCGTCTCCAATTCCGAAAAGAGTTCCTCCAAGGTACGCTTCTCTTCCGCCTTTTTTACGGTCTTCTTCGCTGTTTTCTTTTCCGCAACCGCGGTCTGTTCTGTCATATCCATTGCGTTACCCCTTTCTTTCCGTTACTCTTCCGTCTCCTCTACCGTCGCGGTAAATGCACCGTCCGCAAGCGTTACCCGCACCGTATCCTTCGGCTTTACCTGTGCCACCGAAACAAGCGGTGTCTTGTCCTTTCCCGTCACAAAGGCATATCCGCCGGACAATCTGGCCGCCGGAGATACCGCGTGGAGTCTCCCCGCAAGTAATTCCAGACGATGCTTGTTTCTGACCAGATGCCGGTTCATGGCACCCTCCAGACGCTCTCCTGCATAGACAAGCTGTACCTTCTTTGCCTTTAAGGCCCCGGCCGGTCCTACCCGCAGTAACTTTTCATTATAGGTCTCTATTTTCGTCCGTGCCGCCTCGATTCTGCGACACATGGCATAGGTCAGGTCGGTGTGAATTGCCGCCAGCCCTTCCTCTAACACTCTGTATTCAAATACAGCCAGCTCTGCCGCCGCACTGGGGGTCGGCGCCCGCAAATCTGCCGCAAAGTCCGTCAGTGCCACATCCACCTCGTGCCCCACCGCACTGATGACCGGCGTCTCGCACTCCGCCACGGCCCGTACCACAACTTCGGTATTAAAGGCCATCAAATCCTCGGCACTGCCGCCGCCGCGACCGATAATAATCACGTCCGGACGCATCGCATCCAGCTTCCGTAACGCTCTTGCCAGACTCTCCGGTGCCGATTCTCCCTGCACCTGGGCCGGCTGTAACAATAGCTGAACGTAAGGATTCCGCCTATTTGCAATCTGCACGATGTCACGAATCGCCGCACCGGTCTGGGCCGTTACAATACCCACACGCCACGCATAGGCAGGTATCGGCTTTTTTCGTTCCGCGTCAAAGAGTCCTTCCGCCGCCAGGCGACGTTTCAACTCCTCAATCTGCTCAAACAGCTGACCGACGCCGTCCTTTTCGATGGCCTCGGCATACAGCTGATACTTGCCGTCCCGTTCATACACTTGCATACTGCCGTATACGATGACACTCTGACCCTCCTGTAACCGGAAGGTCATATTCCGGCAGGCGCTGGCAAACATCACACAAGCCAGCTGTCCCATTTTGTCCTTAACGGTAAAATACAGATGTCCCGAAGAATGGTACTTACAGTTGGATACCTCGCCTTTCACGGCGAGGAACCGCAACCTGTCATCCTTCAAAAACATCTGTTTAATATACGCATTTACCTGACTGACCGAAAAAACCGGTTGGTTCATTCCGTCCCTCCTCACACGCCTACGCTTCCACTAACTTTGCCAGAACACCGTTGATAAAGCCTGCGGATGCATCCGCACCGTACTTCTTTGCCAGTTCTACCGCCTCATTGATTGCCACCTTCTCCGGCGTCTGCTCATCATAGCGCATCTCATAAAGCGCCATACGAAGAAGGGTCAGCTCCACCTTACCGATACGGTTTAACTTCCATCCGCTGGCCGCTTCGGAAAGCACCGCATCAATCTCGTCCCGATGACTGCAAACATCATAAAAACGGGCCTTTACTTCCTCCGCATCGGTTCCTTCCGGTAAGGTCAGAAAACGATAACGGGCCGGCTCTCCCTGCTCGTCATCCGTCAGCTCGATTCCCTCAAAATACAAGGTCAGCTGCTCCTCCATCTCCTCCGCCTCATGAAAATCCTTACGGAATAACAGTAAAAATGTATGTTCTCTTAATTCACGCCTGGTCATAAAACTCTCCCTTATCTTATGGTATTGGTATCCACCCCAACGATATGAACATTTACGACTTCCACGGAAAGTCCTACCATATTCTCGATGGCAGCCTTCACCTTTTCCTGTACAGCCTTACAAGTCTTCGGAATACTGTAGCCGTAACGCATCTGCACGGACAACTCCACAGCAACACCGGCTTCGGTCACCTTAATACGGACACCCTTGGTCAGGTTCTTCATGCCAAGCTTGCCGACCAGTTCGTTGGTTACATTTCCCTGCATTGCGGAAACGCCCTCTACCTCGGTAGCCGCAAGGCCCGCAATCGTTGCAATTACATCATCTGCTATCATTACTTCCCCAATGGAAGAAATCTCCTTGGAAGACCAGTTTGCATTCTTATTTTCGTTATCTCTTGCCATAATACAGCCTCCGTTTCTTGCATTTGCCCCATAAGCAGCTTCCTGCCGGGTCTGCAATTTATCTCAATTATATATAGTATACCATTTTTTTTCACAATTGAAAAGCCTTTTTTTTAATCCTCCTGTACAGCTGCCGTAATCACAATATTCTGTGCTTCCGCACCGGTTTTCCTCATCACAATATCTTCAATCTGGGCAATCTGACGGTCGGTGACCTCCGTGGCGTTAATCACAACATCCACTTCTTCTCCCACGATGTTTACCACTGCATCCATAAAGCCCTTCGCCTCTAACAGAAGCTCCGCCGCCTGCTCCTTTTCGGAAATCTCCGTCATCTCAAGAAGGACATCGATGGCCTCCTGCTTCTGGGTTTCGGATAAGGTCTCATCGCCGAGCATATCCATCAGAGTTTCCTTGTTTCTTGCTCTGGTCTGCTCACGATTTAATTTCGCATTTACCGCATAATCTCCGCGAATGGTAGTACTGACGAGTACCGCTTCTCCCGGGTCCTCTGTAAGCTCCGACGCATCTGCTACATCGGTAGCACCGGTAGCGTCCGCCGATACCGCCTGGGCGTTTTCATTCTCTGCCGCTGCCATGGACTCTCCCAGCATATCTTCGTCCGAAATGTCACCGTAATAGTCCGTCAGATCACCTGCCGTAATTTCATAATGATTTCCCACTGTGTTACTTGTCTGTGTCGCATCTCCGGACTTTGACGGATTCTTTGCAGCATCCCCCGACATCTGCAGATATCCCGCCACCGCAAGCATCAGTGCCAGGGATGTGATAATTACCTGATTTTTCTTAAAAATACTCTTCATACGATCCTCCGATTAATTATTGATTACTTTCACCTTATGTGCCGGAACATCAAATAATGCCTGTACCGCCTCGGTTACGGACAGAACCTTGGCACCGTCCGCCCCGGAGATTACGACAACCACACCTTCCACTTCCGGCGTTAATTCTTTTGTCAGATAAGGCGTATCTCCCGCCAGCACCGTTTTTGTTTCCCCGGTACTTTTCTCCGAAGTACGTGTGCCCCCTTCTCCGTCCTGTTCCTCCAGATGCTCCGTATCGGTCGTCGTATCCTGTAACACCACCTTCTCCATGGTAGAGGTCACGGTAATCATAGCCTTAGCACTTGTAATCCCGTCAATCTTAAGCAACATTTCTTCCAGCTTCCGTTCCATTCGTTCCGCATATTCCTCGGACTGTTTTTCGCTTTGTACTACAGAGGTACCGGTGTCTACAACCTCATCCTTTTCCTTTCGGAATAAATCCGGCACGGACAGAAGCAAAAGCAGAGCACCCGCCGCAAGAATAATCGTCCATTCCTTTATGCCCGGTTCTTTTTTTTGCTTCTTATCCATCCTGTTCCTCCTTGATATTAACATATATATTAGCCTCATCCACCTGATAGAAGTCCGCCAGTTTGTCCTTGATACGAATTTCTTCCGCACTGACGGTCTCCTCCCTTATTCTGCGTTCAAATACTATGGGAGCAATAAAAATCCTCCCCTCCTTTTGTTCTTTTGCCGTCTCTGTCGTAAGCTTAAGCCCCCGTATGCTGCCAAAGTCTTTTTCCTCTGCCGAAAGGGAAAAATCCGCATTCACCACAGAAAGCCCCTCCTCTGCCAATACTCCGGAAAGCTGGATGATCAATTCTTTCTCATAAGCCTCCAACACCGCAAATTCATACCCCATCCCTTCTTCCTGTAAATATCCCTGTTCTCCCTGTGCCAGCAAAAGCGAAAGCTTCTGTTCCGCCGCATACAGCACCTTTTCTTCCCCGCCGAACATGGAAAGTACCGGTCGTAGTATCATAATCACGAGAATCATACCGCACACAGGATGCACAAACCGTTCGTAGGAGCTTCCCTTTAACAGCTGCATCAAAAGATTTACAAACAACAGAAAAAACAGTACGGTTTTCGCATAAGAAATAATCTCATCCACTACATTCCGCCTCCTTTTCCTCCGGTCAGCATCAGAATAAACACAATACTCAGCAAAAATAACAGCATGGTATATAAAATCAACTGTAACAACAGCTTATGGGTTTTGGCCGCATAACCGAGACAATCCGTAATCCGCTTGTCCGACACCGGCTGTAACACTGCAGAACCGAATCGCAGAGCCAGGTTTGTAATTCCTATGCGTATCAACGGAATCATACAAAGGACACATACAAAGATTGCCCCCGCTGCCCCGATGGTATTCTTAAGCAGTACCCCCGCCGCCAGAACCGTCTGGGAGGTTCCATCAAGCAAATCCCCCACCACAGGAATCGAACCTGCGGTTTTAATCAGTGCGGAACGCTTCACCGCATCCGCCGCCGGCGCAATCATTCCCTGTATGGTACCGATGCCCAATACCGTTGCCACGGAAAACTTCATAAGCCCCTCAGCCACGGAATAAAATAGTCCCGCCAGCTTTGACAAAAAATCCTCTTCTAAAATCCGGTTCAGCACCGAAAGCATAAAGTACAACCCGATGACCGGAAGCACCACATTCCGTAAAATCACACCAACCACCGCAATTCCCAGCATTACCACGGAATAAAACACCGCCGAACTCATTCCTCCTGAAGCCAGGGAAATGCCTGCACAGTATGCCGGTATCAGGGCCTTCATAAAATCTAAAAGAGAGGTCAGCGCATCTCCCACGATTCCTCTGGAAACATCAAAAATCCGGAAGGCACCTCCCACAATCAGCAGATATGCCACAAAAAATCCTGTCTGAGAGGCCTGTCCCAGTCGTCCGGTCTTTGACAGTATATAAAACACCGCCGCCACAACCGCAATAAAAATCAATTCCTTTACACCGGTCACTCCGTAAAACAGACCCTGATATCCGGACTCCTTTATAAGGGAAAACACTTCTCCGAACCGAATTTCACCATCCATCAGTCCGCAAATAATATCCGAAAAGCTCAGCATATCTCCTGTTGGAAACAAACCTTCCACGGTCTTGTCCAATTCCGTATAATCCACGGTAAACATGTCCGCCACAAATTCTCCCACCTTCCCGTTTTTCATGCGCTTACACAAAAATGTATTTCCCGGCAAGAGTTGTCCTTGCCGCTGTTCCCTTCATTACTACCATGCCATCCGGCTGATGGTTTCAAACAAAGCTGTCACCACCGGCATACTAATGGCCAGAATCGTCAGTTTCCCCACCAGCTCAATTTGTCCGCTGATAGCACTCTGTCCCGCATCCTTACAAAGGGCGGAACCGAACTCCGCCAGATATGCCACCCCCAGAATCTTAAACAGAATCTTCAGATACCCTTCCGGAAGTGAAATATAGGAAAACAGTTTCTTCAAATCCCCGATGACCGAAGTCAACGTTCCTCCCGCAAACAGTAAAATCAACACACAGGCTGCCAGGCTTACCGCCATGGCAAATTCCGGCTTTCCCACCTTTAAGAGAAGTACCGCAAACACCGCTACCAGCCCGATCAGTACCACCTTAATCATTCCGCTCACCTACAATTCAAATAATTTCATGATGGTAGAAAACAACTCCGCAATATAGGGCACAATCCATAAAAGTACCAGGAGCAACCCCGCAAGGCTTACCAGAAAGGCCTGCTCCTCCCTGCCGGAGTGCTTTAATACCTGATTAATCACCGACACTAAAATTCCCACTGCCGCAATCTTAAATATCAATTGTATTGTCATAGAAACCTCCTACCCTCAGTACATAATCACCGCCAGGAAAATACCTCCCAGAATTCCGAGGCTACGATATACATACGCTCTTTCTTTCTTTTTCTGCTTTTCCTGCGCTATGGCCAAACGGACATTTTCCGCATAATAGGTCATCATCTGCACCTGTTTTTCCTTATCTCCTCCGCCAAGCAACAAAAAGGAATCCATAAACGCCTCCTGCTCCTCCTGTGTAACCACACTATCCCGGAACCCCTCCGACGCACAGACGCGTACCAGCACTTCATAGCTTTCTCTTCCCCGGGTAAGCCGTTCCGCCAACTGTTTCATCACCCTGCGATATACACCGGATTTTCCTTCTTTTTTGCTGTCGGCTGCCGCCATAATTGCCTCCGGCAAGGGCTTGCCTCCGTGACTGATTTCACTTTTTAGCCGGAGCAGACAAAAGTACAATTCCTCCAGTTCCATGGTCCTCTCCTTCATTTTATGTACGGGGCACGCCCCAAAGCCGGCGCCGGCCAGCACAACAAGCGCAGCACCGACTAGTTTTATATATTCCATACGTCCTTCTCTCCTACAATACTTCTCCGTTCTATTTCTCGCCAAATAGCATGTACCGGCCTTACTCCGTTTCACCGGCTCATATCATGGCGCCTTCTCCGTCATAGATAGCCTTCACTCCGAAGTTCCTCCCTTGCTTTTCCAGACACACATACCGCTCAAATCGACGTTCCTCCCAAAGAGTACAAAGAACAGGATTCCGTATCAGTTCCTCAAAGCTTCCGCCGTGGGCGCTGGCCACCACCTTACAGCCGCTTCCCGCAGCCGCCCGGATAGCAAACACATCCGCCTCCATACCGATTTCGTCAGCCGCCAATATTTGCGGTGTCATAGAGCGTAACAACATACTCATGGCCTCTGCCTTAGGACATCCGTCCATCACATCCGTCCGCAGTCCCAAATCATGTTGGGGAATCCCATGGTGACAGGCCGCCAGCTCCGACCGCTCGTCCGCCACGCCGACCCGCATCCCAGCATTCGACAGCAGTCGAATCAAATCCCGTAGAAAGGTTGTCTTTCCGCAGCCCGCAGGCGCAAACAATAGCGTATGATAAAACTGCCCGTCCCCGTACAGTCTGTGAAACAGCCCTTCGCTACATCCCTTGCATTCGTGAGCCACACGAAAGTTTAAAAAGGAGATATAACTCAGTCGTTGCACCCGGCCTCCTTCCATAACCGGACGGCCCGCCACACCGATGCGGTGACCGCCCTCTACGGTAAAATAGCCTTGCTTCAGTTCCTCCTCAAAGGCATATAAAGAATACCCTGTCAAAAGTTCCAGTGTCGTTTTCACATCATCTGCGGTTACCCGGTAAGCACCCTTTTCGGAAAACACCGTTTTCCCGGTATTGCTAAGAAGTACTTCTCCTTCCGCCGTCTCAAGTATCAGTCCCCGCCCGGTACGAAATCTGATTTCCCGCAGACTTTCTTCCCGAATTTCGGATGCCAAAAGAATACTTCGCACCGGCTCCGGCAACATCCATACCACTTGCATCCTCCGAACCTCCCATTTTCTTTTTTCATCCCACACATAGTCCGGAAACCATGCCGCTTATGAGACAGCTTGTTTCCTGCCTTATCTCAATATATGAGACAGGCTGTAAAATATGACACACCTTCTTGCAAACTATTGTGATCTATGTTATACTATGTAACAAGATAACGCTTTAAAGCACCAAAGGAGATTTATGATATGGCAGCAAACTACGGTCTTTTGGGAGAACACTTATCCCACAGCTATTCCAAGCAGATTCATGAAGCATTGGCAGATTATACCTACGACTTAATCGAACTTTCCAAAGAAGGTTTAAAAGATTTTATGACAGCAAAAGACTTTGCTGCCGTGAATGTGACGATTCCGTATAAAAGAGATGTCATTCCGTACTTAGACGAACTGGACGAGCGTGCCAAAAGCATCGGTGCGGTCAACACCGTGGTGAATCGTAACGGCAGGCTTTTCGGCTACAACACCGACTACTACGGATTCTTATATACCTTAAAGATTCACAATATCAAAATCACCGGAGAAAAGGTAGTTGTTCTCGGAAACGGCGGTGCGGCCCAGGCAGTCCTTGCGGTTCTGCGTGACCTGTCCGCAAAGGAAATCGTAATCGTAGATATCGTTCCGGGTGAGGGTGTCTGCACCTACGAGGAAGTGAACCGCCTCCACACCGACGCCACCGTGTTAGTCAACACCAGCCCGATTGGCATGTATCCGAAGGTAAATGCAGCTCCCATTGACCTAACCCCGTTTACCATGCTCACCGCCGTTGTGGATGTCATCTACAACCCGGAGGTAACAAAGCTCCTTTCTCAGGCAAAGAGCCGCGGTCTCATTGCAGTAAACGGTCTGCAGATGCTGGTATCCCAGGCATTCTATGCAGTACAGTATTTTCTGGATACGACCTTAGAGGAAGCAAGAATCGAAGAAGTGACGCAGATGATAAGGGAAACTCTTTACTAAACATCTTCATACGCAAATATAACAGGGGCGTTCGTACCTACCGTACAAACGCCCCATTCCTTTACTTTTTCCGAATTTCAATTCCGCACATTCTTTGGTCGCGGTCATGCACCTCATTCGTATTTAAGGAAAAGTCCTGTAACACCTCAAACAGTTCCTTCTGTAGCCGTATTTCTCCTTCAAACACTCTGTTTCCCTGTTCAAACACAACCAGTCGGATGATATCGCCTTTCACATAAGAATACGCCTCCCCGGCAGGCTCATAGAAGGCTTTGGAATAACACAGATAAGTCCGTCCGCCGTCCGTCATAATATCCACATTCAAAACATCTTCTGCCTCTTCAAACCATTCCGCCGTCTCCGCGCCCTCTTCCCATAACACCTGCTCCGTTACGGTACCGGTTTCCGCAAAGTATCGGAATTCAACCAGGTTATTTCCTTTTCGTCCGATTACGCTAAGGGCATTTTCCTCCTCCACAGTCGCCATCCAAAGGAATTCGAAGTCTTCCGATATGTCACTCATCGGCAGTACACATGTGAGCGTTCCTTTAAGAATTCCGTCTGCTTCCACACAATAAATGCCTGTTTTCACATTCATCGTTATTTCCGGCATCCCGAACTCTTTCAACTTCGATACATACGATTTATCCGGAATGTTTTCACAAGCCTCCTCAAAGCCCCATTGCTGTGTCTCCATACTTGCGGAGGATTCATCCGCTCCCGCATACCTATTATACGTACAATAGTATTCATATTCCGGTTCTTTCCAAAAATACAAATACTCTTTTCCGTTCAAATAGCATACGTTTCTTTCTATCTCCGATTCATCTTTCATAGTTAAAGAAAACGCTTCGTAACTTCTCCTTGTGTCTTCATTGTAATAATACAGAAATTTGTCTTCTTCTCCAAAGGAAATATAGTCATCCGCCCGGTAACGACCTTCAAACAGAAGACTGTTCTGCTCATATGTATAGGCAAACAACACACCCGAAATATCACTCCCGGCAACTTCCCCGCATCCCTCCTTATATCTGAATCTGTTTTCATTCCCGGGATTAAGATTATAGCAATGACTGTAGGTTTTGAACTCCCTGTCCGCCGTTTCACAGGACACATTCATAATCGCTTCTGTCCCGTCAAACTGTATCCGATAGGAATTTTGATAATCTGTCTCACACTGACACAAGCCCTCCGAATGATTCATAAACCAATAAGACATCGCTTCGTCTTCTTCAAACAAACTGATTTCTATGCCATCCACATAGCTTGCATCCCCCACAAGAACCTTCATCGTCTCGCTTCCTTTGTTCCGATGAAGCGTAACTCCCAAAAACACCGCAAAAACGACACTGAGCGAAAGTATGCCAATCAGCACGAATTTTGCACAACGTATCCGTTTTTTAAACATTCCCATCCTCCATCTTCCGGATAAATTCCGCTGCTCTTCCCTCGTTGTAGTCCAGCTTTTTCTTAAGCCATGTCACCACATCCGTATGGTTATCTTCCATTTCATCAATCCCCACATCCGCCACAATATCAAACTTATCCACCAAGAGCACCCGGTTAATAATGGACTCCACCTCTTCCACCAGATGGGTAGAAATAATCAACGTTTCATCCTCGCCCAATATTCCCAGCAAAAGCTTATAAAAATCCTTTCTGTGGAATAAATCGTTATTGGCAAAGGGCTCGTCAAGCAGAATGTAATCTCCTCCCTGACACAGGGCAAATACGGTCTCCACCTGATTCTGCTCACCAACAGACAATTCCTTCAGCTTCCACTTATCCGGAATCCGGAAATATTCCGTCAAAAGCTTAAACCGGTCCTTACGGAACTTCGGAAAGTTCATCTCGTAAAACTCTCTTTGTTCCTCCACCGTAAACTCCCCGAAAAAGGTATGTTCACAGCTTCCGAAGGCAAAGCGATCCAGGTTTTTATACCCAATGGGCTTACCGTCCAGCGTAATCTCATGAATCGGGTGTTCCTTCATTCCCAGAATATCCTTCATTAAGGTTGTCTTGCCGGCGCCGTTTTGTCCCAAAAGTGCAATAATCTCTCCCTGACCGATGCTTACCTTCGGTAAAAAAGTATCGTTTTGTATCGGAAAGGAACGCTTAAAACTCTTTATTTCTAACATTTCATGACCCCCTTGTTCTCTTTTATAATTTCCGGTAAACATGTCTGATTAAAAACAGCATCATAACCGCGATTAACCCTGTAAGTACACCCAAAAACATCCATATTCCCGAAAGCCTTACCACTTCCGTAAACAGAAGCACACTCATTGCAACTCCTGCAATCGCCGCAAAAAAGCCGGGCAAATCCTTCCGAATCTTTCGTAACGTAAAGCTAAGTAACAATACCGATACCCCGAACAATAGGATATACAGACAAATTTCTCCAAGGGAACCGAAAGAAATCACTTCAAAAATATCCTTCTTTTCCTCTTCTTGTATACCCTCCGATATCTCAATATAATACCCGATACACCGGATGAGCCACATCAGCCCCCAATATCCCACATAAATCGCTCCCGGCAAGAGCACGGTCCCCAGCTTTGTTACCATATACTTCGCCCGGTACTTCGGTATACGACGCAACGTCACATCCCAGTTCTCCGTAAAGCTTTCCCTGTGAACAACGATGATAGCAAGAAACAGCATCGCCGCTACCATACAGGTGATTCCCAGATAATAATGCTTTGTCTTTTGAAACGTATCGATATAGGAGGTAATTTCCAGCAACCATGCGGTCAGATTTACCAGCACTACCGTAAGCCAGAAACGCCTTACCGCTTTTTTCTTAAACCAGCTATGAAGCAAATTCTGTTCTGTCATCCTTTTGTCTCCTTACATACAAAAACACATACTTCCCGCAATGCCATAATCCCCGGACTGCCATAAACACAATACTTCCGATTATTCCTCCTTTGGATGGTCCGAGAGAAAAATAAGCAAGTGCCAAGAAAAGGAACGGAATCTCCATTCCGTAAAATATGTCCAGTTTTCTACGTACCTTAACAACCAACGACGACATGACCGCACACGCCAGAATCACAACCGCCGCAGCCGGCAATGCCCACAGCTTTAAAAACGGATACAGCCGGTATAAATGAGTAAACCGATAAAACACCGCATGCATCTCCGCTCCGCCAAGCGCATGAGACGGTAAAAGTAAATTGTCAAGCACCAGCAACAGGCATAGTATCAAAAAGTTTATCAGATAACTTGCAAACGCAATCAGAAAGGAATATCCGAACCGGATCAGTGCCTTTGTTTCCTCAAACAACAGCACCCGCTTCATTCCCAACTCATTTCGCTCCTGCTTTAAAAATCCTCTGGCAACAATAACCTGGGAGCCGATTACAAGAACAAAGAACATTAACGTAACCGGCAATGCGCTCATCTGGTCCGCAAACCACACCACGCCGTCCCTTGTCCTTACATTTACAAACAGGTTATACAAAAATAAGCCTGTCATCACCGTAAGCACGCCGCCGTAAAGCAATAACAGCGGTGTTAACGTATACTTTAACTGTAAACCCCAGAAGGCTTTTCGTCTGTTTTTTTCCGTTTCCTTTTCTGTTCCCATAAGCCCTCTACCCAAGCTTCCTTTCTATTTCCTAATAAATTACATCCTTATCCAGCTCAAACTCATAATTCAGCCAAACCGTTTTATCGATTCTCTCCACCTCGGTTCCGCCGTTTGGGATTCCCTCTCCGAAGAAATGAATCTCTGTCTTTCCGTTCTCACCGCGAATCGTCACATTCAGGGTACGCTCTTTATCCTCACTATAGTTTTGGTGAATCTCAATAATCACGCTATCCACCTTTTCGCGCCATTCTTTCAAAATTTCCTGACTTTTTAGTTGTGCCTTTTGGGAAGCACCGAATTCCGTACGCGCCCCCCAGACGATGACCGGATCCGCTAATCTTCCGTCTCCCGACCTTGCTATTCCCACACGATATGTCATCGTATTGTACTTATAAATCTCGATTCCGCCGAATACCAACAGCAAACAAACTACAATCGCTACACCTACAATGATTACTTTCTTTTTGTTTTTCATACCGCATCCTCCTTTTATTCTGCATCTCTTCGGTTACCGGTTCGGAATTATCCGAATCCGCCCGTGTTCCGCCTTAAGCTCGTATTCCGGATTCCTCTTTGTGTCCCGTGATATCCGTTTCTTCTCCAACGTCACCTCGCACTGATAGAGCGTTTCCCCCCGTTCTCCCACATACACACTGTAGCGGATGGAATCCTCTTCCAAAATACTGTAAAACTCTGCAATATAAATCCGGTCCCCTTTCACATAAACATCCGCATCATGGCGAACCGTTCCCTGCTCCGTTACAGATTCACTGCCTCTATACTCACGAATCCCGTCCCAATCCTTTATCTCATAAGCATACAACATCTGTTCCGGTTGATTTATGTGAAATACCGTCAATCGGCTTTTGCCTTGTGTGTCAATCCGAAAAGTGAGTTGACCGCCGTCGATACTACAGCCCCAAGTATCGAATTTTCCTACGCTTTCCCATACTACCGCCTTCTTCATCGTGGCTGTCTCTTCATCGTACAAAAAAGCCACCACGTTTCCTTCCTGGGTACCGATTAAGGTAACCACTTTTTCTTCGGGAACCGCAAACACGCCTCTTCCCCGGAAGCCCTTAAGTAACGCATCCATCGGATACCGGTATTCCGTTTTTCCGTCGGGGCTGAATCGATATTCCGTTTCCGCATTTTCCCAATAAGAATGATCTCTGGCCACCCAATTGTACAATTCCATACTTCCGCAGTCTTCCGTGTCAAACACCTCGGTCGCAGTTGCCTTTCCTTCCGAAAAGGTAACACTTTGCATTCGTTTTCCGAGCATTGTGTCATAGGAATGGATAATGGCGTTTCCATAGGCTCTGTTGTGAACCGCAAACTCCGTCTCTACGGTAAATCCGTCCAGTACACTACTGTCGCCCTCTCCCAACACTTTCACGATCTTTGGTGTCTTCTTATCACCGAAAAGCAGAACCCCGATACCTCCTACCGTAAGCAGCACAAGGACAAAAAATGTTACTACCGCCATTGTTACGTTTCGTTTCACCCTTTTGCACCCCCGTTCCCTTCCGTTGCTTCGTTTGATTCGCCCTCAAGGTATAGGGTTCTTCCTGTTATGAGTGCATATATCGTTACAACGGCTGTCACTGTTCCGAACAATGCAAGGCTTATCATATCCGGCACAACGAATAGTACAAGTAAGAGCGACACCAGCCCCACCGGGAAGACACTCCTTACCCAGGCATTATGCCGGACCACGGTACTCACCCACACAGAGCATTGTGCCAGCGCCGTCACACAAAGTATCAGTAGCAAAACCGCCCACGGATTCATCACCGGATAGCACACATACAGATGGCGAAAACGGTAAAATACCGGATAAAGCTCCCCGATTTCGAACGCCTCCCCCGGATACAGCAGCCGGTTCGCAAAAAACAACAGAAAAACGCTGATAAAATGCACCAGAAAGGATGCTACAGTGACAAGCACCGAATACCCGAACCGGATGTTCCAAACCGTACGAGGCTCCAATAACAGCTTCGCCATGGCCAGCCGGTTTTTCTCCTGCTTCGCGTATGCGACCGATAAAATACCCTGCGAGCCCAACACTACCGCCAGAAATGACAAATACACCGGCATTCCTTGCAAATGTTCAAACAATGTCAGCTCTGCTCCGTAGATTTTGAACTTCACATTGGCTTGGACCAAATACCATCCCGCCATTCCGGCGAGCACACCCCCATACAACAAGAGCAGACGACGACAGCTATACTTAACCTGGACGCTCCAAAACGCCCGTTTATATCGTTTCTCCATAACTCCCTCCTTACCAGTTTTCCCTTACCAACGCTACGGCCTCCTCAACAGCAAGTCCCATTTTCTTTACCTCTTCGATGTACTTTTCCGCTTCCAACGCCAACAGTTCTCTCCGGTACTTATCTACCAGGCTCTCATCAAACCGTAACAGGCTCTTAGACCCGGCAAAGGAAACCAGTATCCCCTCCTCTTCCATCAAGCGATACGCCTTCTGGATGGTATTGGGATTTACTTCCAACACCGCAGATAACACACGTCTGGAAGGCAGCTCGTCCCCGTCCCGTACCTGCCGGTTCACCATCTTAATTTTCACAAACCGAACAATCTGCATATAAATCGGGCTTTCTTCATTTAGTTTTAATTCCGAAAAATCCACAACCACGGGACTCACCTGCCTTTCTTTTTGCTTTTCTTTGCACTTCTTTTCTTACTTCTCTTTACTCATTTTCGAAACCGTATCACTCGTGTAATACAGTTTCTAACCGTATTATAGCAGTAATACAGTTTCATGTCAAGGAAAAAGGGCAAATCACACGCGACATATTTATTGCCTGTCTAACGCATGATTTGCCCTGACTTTCCCATATCTCAGTCAATAAATTCTTTTACACTCTCAAACGCTCATCGGCATCGCTTTCCTCTACGGCAAAATATGACCCGCCGACAAATACAACCGATACCACTCTTCTCTGGAAAGTGTTATCTTACAAGCATCGATAATCTCCGTCAAACGACCTTCGCTTGCGGTTCCGGTTACCACCTGCATGCCTGCCGGATGGCGCAAGATCCACGCCGTTGCTATGGCGGTCTTGCTCACCCCATACTTCTCTGCCAACACTTGCATCTCTTTATTTAACTCCGGATATTTTTCACTATCAATAAAACATCCCTGCCAGTTCGGCATCTGATACGGCGACCAGGCCTGGATGGTCATGTCATGGAGTCTGGAATAGTCCAATACACTACCGTCCCGGTCCGGTGCTCCGTCGGAAGTCATATTTACTTCAAACCCGTTTGCCACCATATTGGATACCGGAATGCTGAACTGTAGCTGATTGGCAACCAAAGGCTGCTTTACATACTTCTTTAACAGTTCAATCTGCATCGGCTTATGATTCGATACACCGAAATACCGTACCTTTCCTTTTTCATAAAGCTCCTCAAAGGCTTCCGCCACTTCTTCCGCCTCAACAAGGGCATCCGAGCGGTGAATCAAAAGGGCATCCAGATAGTCCGTCTTAAGCCGTTTTAAGCTACCGTCTACCGCCTCGATAATATGCTCCTTGGAAGAATCGAAAAATCCGTTCCGGATGCCGCACTTTGACTGTATAAATAAATCCTCACGTTTCATGGACACACTATTTGCCAATGCTTCTCCGAATATTGCCTCACTCTGTCCTCCGCCGTAAATATCCGCATGGTCAAAAAAGTACGCTCCCTGCTCCACTGCGGTTTGCAAAAAACATTCCATCTCCTCACGGCTTTTCCCTGCAAGACGCATACAGCCTACCACAATAGCAGGCATCTTTTTTCCTGATGTTCCAAAGTTAATTTCCTTCATACACAACTTCCTTTCTTATCCCAAGAGGGCTGCCGCAGAAGTGAATCTCTCACTTTTGCGACAGCCCTTTTCCTTCGACCTATACTATATTGTCCGTTTTATCCCATCACTACCACGATATCATTCACATCCGCAAGCTTTGCTGCCGGAACATAGTTACCGTCAAGCACTTCGCCGTTTAAGGTAAGCTTTGCAACTCCGCTTTCCACATGTGCAGAATTGTCGATGGTAATGTTAAGCTTCTTACCGCGGAACATCTTCTCAATCTTAAAGCCATCCCAGGAAGACGGAATGGACGGAGCGATTGCAAGCCCATCAAAGTCCGGACGCATACCGCAGATACCTTCCACGCAGCCGACCATAACGGTGGATGCGGTACCGGTGAGCCAGTGTACATGAGAACGTCCTTCGTACGGGGAAGCCTTACTCTCGGTGAACTGACCGTGTACATACGGCTCGGACACACGAATCTCTGCCTTGTCGTTCATGGCAATCGGAGAGGTTTCCATAAAATACTGGAAGGCACGATTTCCGTGACCCAGTAAAGACTCGGCAAGGATTAACCAGCCCTGGGACTGGGAGAAGATACCACCGTTCTCCTTTACGTCAAGGTTAAATACCTTCATAAGAGCACCGTCAAAGTAGTGCTTCTTGTAAGGCGGATCCAAAAGTTTTGCACCGTACGGTGTATTTAAAATGTTGTAAACGCTGTTCATTGCGGTCTCGGCACGCTCGCCCTCCGCAAACTTAGAGATAACGCTCCAGCTCTGCGGATTCAACCACATATTTGCCTCCGGGTCCTTCTTTGCACCGACAATCACACCGTTGTCACGGATACCGCGGATAAATCTGTCCTCATCCCAGCACTTCTCAAGGGAAGCGGAAAGCTTTGCCTGTACCTCGTCAAGATATTCCACATATGCAGTGTCGCCCTTGTACTGCGCCATCTTGCGAAGCTCGGTCATGGCATAATACAGCTGGAATGCCACGAAGGTGGACTCACCCTTTGCACCGAGACGCAGGCAATCGTTCCAGTCTGCATGCAGGCCTGCCGGCATGTCGTGGTCACCGAGACGCTCCATGGAGAACTTGATTGCTCTCTTTAAGTGCTCGTACACCGTATCCTCGCCACCGTTTGCGTAAACGATAACCTCATCAAGGAATGCAACATTACCGCTCTCGCCAATGTACTTTACAATCGTCGGGAACAACCAAAGAGCATCATCCGCACGATAGGACGGATGTCCGGTCTCCTTTACGTACTCCGGATCGTCCGGGGTATTCTCATGACCCGCATTGTGGTCGAACTTAACAAGCGGAAGTCCGCCGCCGTTGTCTACCTGCGCGGAAAGCATGAAGCGGATCTTCTCTGCCGCCATCTCCGGATCCAAATGAATAATACCCTGTATATCCTGTACGGTATCACGATAACCGTAACCGTTTCTGAGACCACAGTAAATAAGAGAAGCTGCTCTGGACCAGATAAAGGTAATGAAACACTGGTAAGCATTCCATACATTCAGCATATTGTTGAATTCCATGGACGGAGTCTCTACCTTAAAGTTGGAAAGCTGACCGTGCCAGTAATTCTTTAACTGCGCCACTTCCTCGTCTACCTTACCGGCCTTCTTATACTCCGCCATAATTTCCGTAGCTTCCGCATTGTTCTTGCGACCCAGGAGATAAATGAGTTCCTTGGTCTCGCCCGGCTTTAATACAAAATCGGACTGTAATGCACCGCAGCAGTTGCTACAGTAGTTTAATTCATTGTCACACTTACCGCGCTCTACCGCAATCGGGTTGGAATAGGTTCTGTACGGTCCGATAAAGCTGCTCAAACCACCGTTGTATGCGGAAACCGGAGCCCCTACCAAACCAAAGAAACGCTCCATGTAGTTGGAACCGGTCTCATCACATCCGTTGTGCTCGTTAATGTGCTGTACAATCTTATCTCCCTCAAAGCTGGTACGGGTAATAAACAAGGTGTACTGCAGGTTTACCTGATCCTGCTCATAGTTACTGTCATTTGTAAACTCTACAAAACCGAAGGTAGAAAGATTTCTGTCCTTATCAGAGTTGTTGGTAATCTTCGTACGCCATACCTCATAAGTCTTGCCCTGCGGAACATAGTATGTAGTCTCGGACTTGATACCGGTATACTCGGCGGTCATTACCGTGTAAGCGGTACCGTGACGGCACTCGCTCTTATAAGTATCAAGAGGCTTACCTACCGGCTGCCAGGAAGCGGACCAATAATCCTTCGCATCATTATCACGAATATAGATGTATCTTCCCGGAAGTGCCATATCGGAATTAAAACGATACCGGGTAATACGTCCGTTTGCACCGGACTTTACAAAGCTGTAGCCTGCCGCATTATTGGAGATAATTGCGCCGTACTCCGGATCTCCCAAATAATTCGCCCACGGTGCCGGGGTATCCGGACGGGTAATCACGTACTCTTTGTTTTCCAAATCAAAATAACCGTACTGCATGAAAATACTCCTTTCAGGTATCTTTAAATTTTGTAAAAAACATTCCTCTCACATCTTCAAAAACCTATTTAAATTTTACCACAAATCCAATAATTTGTCTAACTTTTTTTCTATGACAAAGAAAGCAAAAAATTGTACAAATCTATTATCATAATAATCTTTTCACATTGACACAAGCTTTTTTTGATGCTACACTGAACGTACATAAAAGTTCTTTGCGAAAGGAGTACTTCCATGCAGTTATTTGAAGTTTCCGACACCTTAAATCAACCTTATGAGGTATATCTTTCCGATACAAAAGAATTTCCCTTGCACTGGCACTATTACAGCGAAATTCTGTACATAAAATCCGGCTCCATCCGCATCACCTGTAATGAAAAAAGCCGGGTTCTGCGCGAGGGAGACTTGTGCTATTTCTATCCTCTCCAGCTTCATGAAATCACGCCCACCGAAGATAACACCGTGGAGTATACCATCGTAAAATTCGATTTCCATACCCTGACCTTGCCGCCGGCGCATCAGGCAAAGCTATACGATTACTTTGTACACCGGAGTCAGGCGGATGATTTTTGTATGATTATCCCAAAAGAAGCGCTTTCACCGGAACCTATGAACGCCTACATGAAGCAGATTCTTACCACCTATCAGAACCGGGATGAGTTTTACTCCCTGCAAATGCAGGCAGACTTATACAGTATTCTGATTGAGATTGCCAAGAAGTCAAATAAAGAAATCGATACCGCCGCAAGACGCAAGGGCGATACCGATTTTACCTTTTATCATATTTTGGAGTACATTGATACGCATTCCGGAGAACCGTTAGAAATCCAGAATTTGGCCGCCATGTGCCATATGAGCTATTCCCACTTTGCCAAACTGTTCAGAGAACGCTATGGCCGTTCCTGTAAGGAATATCTGACCTACATCCGTCTGGTAAAGGCCCAGGACCTACTGCTTCACACAGACTACGATATTAATTATATCGCTCTGGAAACCGGTTTCTTTGACTGCAGCCATTTTATTCGCACGTATAAAAAATGGAAGGGAATTACCCCGAAGCAGGAGCGGATGCTGACATAACCAAATTCTTCCGAGGGGGAATGCAAAACTTAGTAAAGTTCTTTTTCGTCGTTTAGCGAGGTTCACCTTCCTCGGAAGAATTCGCCACGCTCGAGCCGCACTAATACCTTTTCTTCTAAAGAATAAATAAATATAGGCATATCGCTGCCGCAACCTCAAGTACCAGGATTGCCGGCACGGTTATGTAGAATTTCGGCTTCTTTGTTTTATGATGAAATATGTACATTCCCGCAAGTGCACCGAACACACCGAATACCGCCGCACCGATTAAGGTTGCCTCCGGGATTCTCCACTTTTTGTGGGTTGCCTTGTATTTATCAATGCCGTACATGGCAAATACAATCACATTTACAAGCAAATATCCGATCAATAACCATTTTACCATCGTCGTTTCCTCCTGTGTATCATAAAATCTTAGCATCTTTTCTTCTCGTATGCTTTCTTCCGTTCTGTTGCCCATTATACTCCATTTCCTACACTTTTTCAACAAAGCAATTAGAACGAATCCCTTTTTATAAATTGCTTTTTTGAGGATATTATGATAAAATATAAGTGAATTTATATCGGTATTCGATGATTCGGCTGCCGATATGCAGAATTATACCGAAAGGAGGATTGCCATGCTGTCACCCATCGGAAACAGTTACGGATATTACACCTCCAGCCCTTATGCCACCGGGCATACTGCGGCTGCGGCTCATACCGCCCTTGTAAACAGCAATCATGACGCCTCCTTGGAAGTACAGGCCGTCACCGATGTGCCTGAGGTCTTCTCAAATGAAGAGACCGAGCGTGTGGAACGTACTCCTGAGAGGCAAACGCAGGACCGCTTGAATGCTTATGAACTGATGAATTCTTTAAATCCACGGAACGCAGAGCACTTAAACGCTCCGTTGGAGTTTATGACAAAAAAGCCCTTCGAACCAAACGATGCCTACTCCGGCAAGCCGAAGACCTCCATTGATTTTACGGTACGGGATACGGTGGTTGACAATCTGAAACAGCCGAATTTCTTCCATACCGCAAACAATATAAGAAACGGATATGAATCGCATTTAAACGCATATCAAGCTTATTCTGACAACAACAGAGGCTTCTACGCCATGGCGTAAAAGCCTCTTTCTTTTCTCCTTTTTTGAAACAGGACACGCTCAATCAAAACATTCGCATCCTTAATTTTTCTGTGCCGCCAGCACGCAGTCGATGGCCAGCACCACCGCCAACGCCACGATTTCATCCTCCGGATTCTCAATATCCAGCTCATAGCAGTCCCCCCAAGTGAACCACTCCTTCGAAAGCTGTACAATGGGATGACCGTTTTTTGTAATGGTATACTCATGGTCCCAGAAATCTCCGTCGATTTCCCAACCCAGACCGTCAATCCGGTACCTCGGCTTAAAGAAAGTGAGCTCCTTTACAATCTCCGCAATATCCTGGCCACCGATGGATACAATAAACTTCGGTAAAAAGGTAAACAACTCCTGCCGTACAAAGGCTGCTTCCCAACGGGCACGGTCATACACATGAAGCTTCTTCCCCCAGGAAAACAATTCACCTTCCACAAAATAACGTTCCTCTCCGTTTGCATCGTAAACACTGAACCTATCATTCCATGAAAAAATCTTCTGCTTGATGTACAGTTTCATAAAAAGCCTCCCTAATATATTCTTTTCACATTATACGCGCCGCATCCGAAAAAAACAAATCTCCTTATCAATTCGGTTACTTTCTCTTCCGTGCCTTCCAATACTCCTTATCCTCTGCCTCTACCCTGTAGGATTCGCACATTTTCTGAATCGCCTTGTTATAGGTCCAATCTTGTAGTTTGTTCTTTTCCAGGTATTTCGCCGTCTCCTTCGGAAATTTCGCATAGGCTGTCGCCACACACCACGCCACCCCCATCCTCGTATAATATCCATCGTACTGTAGCGAATCCATAACAACCAACACCTTATTAATGTACTCCGGCACCAGAAAATGACTCATCAAAAGTACTGCTACCACACGTTGCGAGAACTCTTCCTCTTTCTCAGCATAACTCATGAGCCACTCATAAACACGTTCCGGGTACTTTCGTGCGATAGTAAAATTCTGACAAAAACTGTCGTTAACAGACCAGTCCCTTATGGTCGGTACAAACCGGTCCGCATAGGAAAGTATCGTCTCAATATCATCCTTGGCATAGCCCAGGACATAAGCCTTTAACGTCTCATACTCAAAATACGTGTCCGGACAATGCTCCAGAAACTCCTTATAATCTGTCTTTGCAAGTTCCTTTGCAATTTTCCGAAGCTCCGGCAAACGCACACCTAACATCGGCTTACAGGTCGGATTCAAACTACTGCTGAAGTTTGCCAGTTTCTCTTCGGCCAGCGCCCGTAAGCGCGGTTCCAGTTCTTTTTTCCAGTCCATTCCGTTCCCTTTCTCCCTCATATTTCGTATCGGTGCAGTTTCCTGTTCTCTGTGCCTTATTATGTTACAATTTTATTAATCCAGATACCGCTCTTAATCATAATCGCACCGATAATGCATTTACCGATTTCAATAAACTGGCAACAGAAGAACAGCGGCACAATCGGCAGAGAAGTAAAACGACTTAATACAAAGGCCAACGGCACTACTAAAAGCCACACATAACAACTGTCAAACAAAATGGTAATAAAGGTCTTTCCGCCGGAACGAAGGGTAAAATACGCCGCATTGGCATAAGCTCCGATCGGCATACAGCACGCCGCAATCCGCATAAAGCTCGTTGCCATGGCATGGCTGTTTGCTCCTACCTCCTTATAAATCAACGGGAAGAACGGCGCCAGCAAAAACAATACAACCGCAAACAACAGGCAGCTTACAATAGAAAACGCAATGAGCTTCCGGTCCGCATCCACCGCCTCTTCCGTCTTTCCCGCACCGAGCATCTGCCCGATAATAATACCGATGGCACTCCCCATGGCAATGAAAGACACATTAAATACGTTGGAAATCGTAGACGAAATATTCACTGCCGATACCACATCAAAGCCTCTTACGGAATAACACTGGTTCAGTACCGCCATACCGCCGGCCCAAAGAGTTTCGTTAAGCAAAAGCGGAATTCCTTTCTGTAAAATACCTTTTACCAGACTTCGCGGCACCTTAAGGCTCTTATAAGCTCCTTCGATAAATGCATGTTTTATTTTATTCCGATGGGTGGCTATCATAACAATTGCCGCTTCCACGAAACGGGAAATCACTGTTGCTAAGGCTGCTCCGGCTGCCCCTAACGCCGGGAAACCGAGCAAACCGAAGATCAATACCGCATTTAAACCTAAATTAATCACTACCGCTGCAATACCGGCCACCATCGGCAAAATTGTCTCTCCGGTTTCGCGGAGGGTGGACGCATAACATTGAGAGATATAAAACGGAATAAATCCGACTAACATAATCCAAAGATACTGCTTTGCATATCCGAAGCAAGCTTCAATCTGCGTAATATCGCCCTCACCCTGCAGGTACTGACGAATCAGTACATCTCCAAAACCGAGGAAAATCAGAATTCCGAGCGCCGTCAGCAAACCGCAGCTGAGAAGTTTAAAACGGAACGTATCCCGGACACCTTTCGTATCCCCGCTTCCGTAAAACTGAGCTCCGAAAATTCCCGCACCGGACACAGCACCGAAAATCATCAGATTAAACACAAAAATCAACTGGTTTACAATAGAAACGCCGCTCATCTGCTCCGCACTGACATTCCCCACCATAATATTATCAAGCATACTGACAAAATTGGAGATACCGTTCTGAATCATAATCGGCACCGCAATTCCTAATGTCATCCGGTAAAAGGCCTTATCGCCTACATACCTTTTTTTCAATTTCTGTAACATACTTACTCCTTTATTACGCTAATCCGATACTTCCTTACTTCCACAAAGTATCTCATATACTACAAAGGCTGCCATACCGATGTATGACAGCCAATTGCGATTATTTTTCGTTCTTACTCGTTCTCTTCCGCAACTGCGGCCGCATTCTTTCTCTTACGCAGGAAAATTCCAAACAAAATCGCACCGAATGCTACTGCGCCCAGTACAATAAATTTTAATCCATAGGTTACCAATGCGCTTAAAAACTCCATACTACATACCGCCTTTCCGCTATTTATCCCTGTAACATATCTTCTCACATTACTGTCGCTTCATAAACCTTACATCCTACCGATTATCTGCGATGCGCAAGCTCCGTCATCACATCGTCCCAGTTCAAATTACATTCTACCATAAGCACGGACAAATGATACAAAAAGTCTGCGATTTCGTACTTTAACTCCTCCGCTTCCGGATTCTTTGCCGCAATGACAATCTCCGTTGCCTCTTCGCCGCACTTCTTTAAAATCTTGTCGATTCCCTTTTCAAACAGGTAATTGGTGTAGGAACCTTCCTTCGGATGATTCTTTCTGTCTACAATCGTAGAATACAAGTCTTCCAACACTTCCTGCGGAGATAATGCCTCTTTGCTACCCTCTACCAAGTCGGTGTAGAAGCAACTGGTATGACCCGTATGACACGCCGGTCCGATCGGATATACCTTTGCTAAAATCGTATCCTTGTCACAATCGATGGAAAGGGACTTCACATACTGGTAATTACCGGAAGTATCGCCCTTTAACCAAAGCTCCTGACGACTGCGGGAATAATAGGTCATACGACCGTCCTCGATGGTCTTATTATAAGACTCCTCGTTCATATATGCAAGCATCAGCACCTCGTTGGTACGATAATCCTGTACTACCACCGGCACCAGCCCGTTTGCATCCTTCTTAAACTCGGAAAACGGCATGGAGCTCTCCAGATGGTACATATCAATACCGCTCGTCGTCAAGTTTTCCTTCACTCTGCGCATATCTTTATTCTTGTAATAGTTGGTAGCCAAAATGGATACGCCCTCCGTACCGAGAATATCCTCAACGGAATTACGTACCAGACTGTCACGAATCATCACCGGAACGGTAAGAGTCTTTAAATATGCCGTCAGACACGGACCTAAGGTCACATGCTTAAACATAATACCGCCGGCACCGAGACCGCAGGCCTTTGCCACTCTTGCGGAAAGCGCAGCCACGCCCTCCTCACTGTCAGCCTTAGACGCATTCAACTCCACGAAAATCTTCTCACTACCGAAACGATCCACGGACTCCTTAATAACGCCCCAGTCCTCCAGACCGTCTGCCGGAATCACCACTGCGGATGCACCGGTATAAAAAGCCTTCTTCACGTCCTCAAAACGAGCAACGTGGCAACCCACATAATAATCCAGCGCCAAATCCTCGGTCACACGCTTAATCATATGGAAAAACTCTTCCTTGTAAGCGTCCTCCGCAATATAACTGTACAAGAACAGACCGTCCGCGCCGTTTAAAAAATAACGATTCACGGCTTCTGCCACGTTCTCTTCAAATTCACTCTCCGTATTGATATAAGCAAATAATTTCTTTCGCATGCTTTCTCCTTTCGGTTGTCGTATCTTACACCGCAGTTTACGACCGGTTCAGATCGACTCTTCTCCGTTTTCTGTTCGGCAGTTTAGCGTTCGAAGCGCTCCACCGCTTCCGCAAGGTTGATTCTCTTCTCGTAAATCGCCTTGCCGATGATAGCACCTGCACATCCGATTTCGTTAAGGCGCACCAAATCCTCCATACAGGACACGCCGCCGGAAGCAATAATCTCCATGCCGGTCTCCTTTATCATCTCTTCCGTACGCTCGAAATTCGGGCCCGTAAGCATACCGTCTCTTGCGATGTCGGTATAAATCACGGTGGTGGCACCCAGCTTCTTCATTTCAAGCGCAAACGCTACCGCAGAACGGTCACTGACCGTTTCCCAGCCTTCGATGGCTACCATACCGTCCTTGGCATCAATCCCGATCACCACGCGGTCTGCACCGAACTCATCGATGGCCTCTTTAATAAACTGCGGCTCTTTTACTGCCTTCGTACCTATAATAACACGATTCAGTCCTAAATTCAACTTCGTCTTGATATCTTCCATGGTACGAATGCCTCCGCCGATTTCCGTGCCGATGGAAACATTCTTTACAATTTCTGCGATTGCCTCCGCATTTGCGGTATGACCTGCCAATGCACCGTCCAAATCTACAATGTGAATAAAGGACGCACCTGCCGCCTCAAACTCCTTTGCCACGGTGTACGGCTTCTCCGCATACACGTTTACATCGGAAAATACGCCCTGACAAAGTCTGACGCACTGTCCGTTTTTAATATCAATTGCCGGATATAATTTCATTGTTGTTCTCCTTTTAACGATTGTCCTCATTGCAGACAACCGGTTATTTCTTTCTCAGATTTTACAGCGTCCCCTTGGTAGATAACGTTCCTGTCAATCTCGGCTCCGCCATAGTTGCCTCGTCTAACGCCTTTGCAAAGGCCTTGTACGCTGCCTCAATTAAGTGATGATTGTTGCTGCCGTCCATCTGCTTAATGTGCAAGTTCATGCCTGCGGCATAGGACACCGCATAGAAAAACTCTTTTACCATCTCCGTGTCATAATAGCCCACACGCTCTGCGGTAAAGGTCATATCAAAATTCAAATACGGCCTTCCGGATAAATCAATGGCACAAAGCACCAGAGTCTCATCCATCGGAAGCAAAGAGGAACCGTAACGCTTGATGCCCTCTTTACTCCCTACCGCTTCTTTAATAGCCTGCCCCAGTACAATACCGGTATCCTCGATAGTGTGGTGACAGTCCACATACAAATCACCCTTTACGGACAAGGTCAGATCAAAGAACCCGTGTCTTGCAAAGCTGTTTAACATGTGATCCAGAAAGCCGATGCCGGTGTCCACCTTGGCGGTGCCGGAACCATCTAAATTTAACTCACAAACAATCTGGGTTTCTTTCGTATTTCTCTCAACTTTTGATGTTCTCATAACCTTCTCCTTTCATTATACGTTACTTACTTCACTTCTTTTCCGAACCGTACCGCAATGGAATTCGCATGTGCGGTCAAGCCCTCTGCCTTTGCAAAGTCAATAATATCCTCGTGAATCGGCTCTAAAGCTTCTCTGGAGTAGGAAATAATGCTGGACTTCTTGATAAAGTCATCTACTTCCAGCGGAGAGAAGAACTTCGCGGTTCCGTTGGTCGGAAGCACGTGGTTCGGTCCTGCGAAATAGTCACCCAGCGGTTCACTGGAGTATTCGCCGATAAAGATTGCTCCGGCGTTCTTAATCTTCGTCATCACGGTAAAGGCATCCTTGGTTACAAGCTCTAAGTGCTCGGATGCAATTTCGTTTACCGCATCAATGGCATCGTTCATATTGTCTGCCAGTAAGATATATCCGTAGTTATCCAAGGACTTCTCTAAAATTGCCTTTCTGCTAAGCTGTGCAACGAAACGGTCTACTTCTGCACTGACCTTACTTGCCACCTCTTCACTGGTGGTAATGAGGATAGCGGAAGCCAGCTCATCGTGCTCTGCCTGAGACAGTAAATCTGCAGCCACATAGGTCGGGTTTGCGGTCTCGTCCGCAAGAACCAAAATTTCACTCGGGCCTGCGATGGAGTCGATGCTTACGTGTCCGTATACTGCCTTCTTTGCAAGGGCAACATAAATGTTACCCGGTCCTACGATTTTATCTACCTTCGGAATGCTCTCGGTTCCATATGCAAGTGCACCGATTGCCTGTGCGCCGCCTACCTTATAAATCTCGGTCACACCGGCTTCCTTTGCGGCAACTAAGGTACCTTCATATACCTTACCGTCAGCTCCCGGTGGGGTCACCATGGCAATACGCTCTACCCCTGCCACCTTTGCCGGAAGTACATTCATCAGAACGGAGGACGGATACGCCGCCTTACCGCCCGGTACATACACGCCTACGGATGCAATCGGGGTAATCTTCTGTCCTAAAATAGTGCCGTCCGGCTGCGCGTCGAACCAGCTGTTTCTTCTCTGCTTCTCGTGATATGCACGAATGTTTACAATAGCCTTACGGATGACTTCTACGGTACGCGCCGGAAGCTTCTCATAGGCCTCTGCAATCTCCTCCTCCGTCACGCGTACGGTATCCGCGGTCAGCACTGCCTTATCAAACTTCTCGGTATAACCGAATACTGCCTTATCGCCGTTTTCCTGTACATCCTTTAAAATCGCCTCTACCTTCTCCGTGTACTCCTTGTACTGGTTCGGGCTGCGCTTTAACAAATCCTCTAAAATATTTTTCTTGGTTTCTTCCGTCAAACGAACTGTTCTCATGTCAAACCTCTTTCTGCTGCATCTTGCAACGATTCTTTCTTACGTCTCTTCTATTCAAACTCACAGCAAGCCACGCTTGCATTTTCGCAATACTTCAAACTAGGAAACCAAAGCGCGAAGCTTTGTAATCAAATCCGTAATCCGCTCCTGCTCCATCTTCATGCTGACGCGGTTTACCACCACTCTGGCAGACAACGGACAAACATCCTCAAGCACCACCAAGCCGTTCTCCTTTAAGGTAGAACCGGTCTCTACGATATCCACAATCACATCGGACAGACCTACAATCGGAGCCAGCTCAATGGAACCGTTTAATTTAATCAGCTCTACGGTCTGATGCTTCTGCTTTACAAAGTAATCCTTTGCAATATGCGGATACTTGGTGGCTACACGGATAATCTCGCCGTTGCCGAGAAGCTCTCTTGCAGACTCCGGACCGGCAACACACATACGGCATTTTCCCATACCGAGGTCAAGCACCTCGTAAAGCTCTCTGCCTTCCTCTAAAATCGTATCCTTTCCTACCACGCCGATATCCGCCGCACCGTACTCCACATAAGTCGGTACATCGTTGGCTTTTGCAAGGAAAAACTTCATTTTCAGTTCTTCATTCGTAAAAATCAATTTCCGGGAGTCCTTATCCTTGATTTCTTCACAGGTTACGCCCACCTGCTCCAATAACTCCAGGGCCTTCTTGGCAAGTCTGCCCTTTGCCAGGGCAATTGTAATATATTCCATAACGATTCTCCAATCTGAGGGATTAGTTCAAAGGCTTCACGCCGTCAGCGGTTACCTGATATACCTGTACGATTCCTACTGTACCGATACGGGCTTTGTACTCGCTCCACGGCACATCATCCTGCTTTTCCTCAAGCAATGCGTACACATCCTTTGCTCGAAGGTCACACACACACTTAATTGCGGCACATTCCTCAGCCTTTTCATACACAACAAGCGTACGTTCCTTCTCTTCTGCAGTAATGAGTCCCTGGCGGGAAAGGCCGAGAAGTAAGGTATCTACATACAACGCAATACCGATGGCCGGTGCATTCTTTCCGAACTGTCCCATCAAATGGTCGTAACGACCGCCTGCCGCCACAGACTCACCGGTTTTATAAGTAAGGGCACGGAAGTTGATTCCGGTATAGTAACCGTACTTACCCAGCATACCTAAATCATAGGAAATATACTCCGCTACCCCGTAGCTCTCCAAATACTTATGTAAGGTCATCAAATGGTCAATGGCCGAACATGCTTCTGCGTTGTCGGTCATGTTACGGATTGCCGAAAGACGTTCCACACTGCCGAACAGTTCCGGAAGCTTAAGAAGCAGTTCTTTAAGCTCCGGCGTTAACTGCTTGTCGGAAAGGGCCTGCTCTACGGAGAACAGATTTTTACTCTCAATCAGTTCTCTTACCTCTGCCGCTTCCTCATCGGAAAAACCGGCTTCCTTTGCAAGGGCGTTAAAGAATCCCACATGTCCGATTTCAATCTGGAACTCCTTAAGACCGCTGGCCTTTAAGCTCTCAGCCATCAGGGCGACCATCTCCGCATCCGCCACCACGGAACCGTCATTAATGAGCTCCGCACCGATCTGTGTGGTTTCCTTAAGCTTTCCCTGATAACCGCTGTTATCCACAAACACATTGCCCCGATAGGACAAGCGAAGCGGATTTATCTCATCCTTATAATATTTCGCCACGCACCGTGCAATAGGCGGCGTCATATCCGGACGAAGTACCAGGGTATTTCCCTCTCTGTCAATAAACTTATACATATCCTTCGAAGGAACCGTTCCCCTCTCCTTACGGAAAATATCAAAATATTCAAACGTCGGAGTCACCACGTCCCGAAAGCCGAATTGATGCAGGCAATGTCGTAATTTCCCCTCCAGCTGTTGTTTCTTTACGCATTCCGCATCATGTAAATCCCGGACACCTTCCGGCGTATGTAATAACTTCTCCATACGTTCTCCTTTCTGTTATTATCACCGCCTCCGCTTTATCATGGTGCAGTGATAATTCGCTACCAAAATAATGTATATATTGTACGACATCGGTTTTAAAATGTCAATACCGATTTTCAAAACTATTATAGAGGAAAAAGCCGTTGCCACTGACAACGGCTTTCCACACGTTTACACATAAACCAACGTTTCTTTTCGAATTGCCTGCGACCTCATTCGTTATTCTACTTCTCTTTCGAATACGGTCTTCATCTTCTTACCTTCCATTCTGTACAAGGTATTCTTATCCTCGTCCGTAACTCCGACTATGGCAAATCCGCTTTCTCTCTTACACTCCAGCTTACCATCCTCAACCGTAAGAAGCTCCTTTTCCTTTCCACCCTTCTTGGAATAGCACAGTTCTTCCTTCTCGATAACAAAGTAACAATACTCACCGTCCGGAGAAATCATGGCAGAAGTTACATCATCTGCAATCTTCTTTCCTTTGCCCTTCTTTACATAGTACAGCTCATCTTCGAAGTTAACCAGATATACATGCTTTAAGTCACCGTCTGCGTAAATATTCTCAGCCAGCGCACCTGCGGCAATAATTTCTTTTTCTCCACCCTTGTCGAACTTCGTTACCTTAACAAGGTTCGTATAATCATTATAAATCAGACTCTCACCGTCTTCCGCAACTACATACTGATATGCATTGGACGCCAGCTTTTCGGTCTCGTACTTATTCATCATATAATAAATCGCATCGTTGTAATCGCTTACGAACAGCTTACCTTCAAAGGTATCCACGCCGGTATATGTTACTGTAATGTTACCGCGTTCCTTTGTCAGCTTCTGTACATCGGATGCCGCATCATCGTTTAATACTACCTCATTTAACTCATCTCCGGCAACCTTCTTCTTTTCTCCGCCCTTTACGGTAACATAGGTCTTTCCTTCATTAAGGAACAGCATCTCCGTATTATCCGCATTCATCAACACTTCTACATAAACGACATCACTGGCAAGCTTCTCTTCCTCACCCTTCTTTGCTACATAAATACGATCCACATCGGAATAATATACATATTTACCCTTATCGGAAATCGCAAACACACGCTTTTCCTTACCGACCTCTTCCGGCTTCTTACCGTTCACGGAGTAAAAGCCCTTGAAATCGTCCGTAGCGTCATATTCCGCAACATATGCAACCGTCTTTCCGTCCGGGGAAAGTACTGCGCTTCCCACTACAACCTCTTCCGCAATCTCAGTGCTGGATTTCTTCTTAATATCGTAAAGATTCAAGGTACCCACATTAATAAAATCGTCATACCCATAATCCGCAATATGGTAGGTTGCCTTCTCACAATCGGTAAAATACACCAACGTATCTCCATGCTGAGAAACTACCACACCTTCAGCTTCGTCAATGCCGGTCTTAATTACCTTATCCTCTTTTACAAGCACAAGCTCCTTTTCTTCGTTTAAATAACAAATCACGGAACCATCCATACTACGAATCTGGGAAGTTGCCTTCTCGTCGTCCAACTTCTTCTCATCACCGTTTATGTAATATGCATACACATCGCCTTCATATGCTTCAACAGCTAACGGAGCCTTCTCCGAAACCTTCATATATGACTCATCACCGGAACTCATGGTTACTGCCGGAATGAAAATAAGCAACAGAATTGCAACCAAAGCCAAGCCGATGGCTACCGGCTTCTTCCCATTGTTTCCTTCTGTCAAATCAAGAGCTTTTGCCTTCTTCTCTTTCTTCTTTTTCTCTTCCTGTGCAACCTCTTCCACGGTCTCTTTTACTTCTTCCGCTTCCGCCGCAACTTCTTCCACGGCTTCCTTTACTTCTTCTGCCTCAGACGCAGCATCTTCCACGGTTTCCTTTACTTCTTCCGCTACTTCTCCTGCCGCTTCCGTTACGGCCCCAACTACTTCTTCTGCCGTCTCCTTTACCTCTTCCTGCGCCGCCTCAACTACTTCCTCTACTACCTCAGCAACTGCTTCTTTTACTTCCGCAACCAGCTCCGCACCGCACTCGGTACAAAACTTCACACCTTCCGCAAACTCTTTCCCACATTTACTGCAAGTCATCGTTTCGTCCTCCTTTGTCTCCCTTTTGTTTTATAAACATTTTTCCAAAATACAAATCCACTTTATATTCTACTGTATTTTGCCATCCGTGTCAAGAAATTCTCCCATAGCACTTTGGACTTATGTTCACCGTTTTACTCTTCCCTCAAATCCAAATCCATCTGCATGGCTTCCAGATACGGCACCGGCACATTTTTTCCCTTCGGCAGAAAAAACTCCCGTTCCAGTTCCTCCAACCGGAAGCTCTTTCTACCGCCGGACCGCATACGCTCATAAAACTCCCGAAGTTTTTCAAAGCGCAGATAGTAATACTGCTCCTTTGCAGTGTAGTAGATAAGCAGAAATGCCACGCCATCCTGCCGCTCGAAGGCCTCCATAAACTCAAACTGATGCTCATGCACATTCTGCAGAGAAAAGGTGTCCTCCGCGCACTCCTTGGCATCAAAGCACACCGGAATGCCCTGTACCGCACCGATATAGTCTACGGTACTCTTTTTTTCAAAATAGGCCAGGGTAATATGTCTGGTCTTTTGATCGATTTCAATCGGCGTTATAGGCGTCGGCACCTTCTGAATAAGAGCCAGCCCCAGTTCGCGATACCGCTCGTTGGTCAGATTGATTAATTCCTCAAAAGCGGAGCCGCGCAGTCCCCGCGAATTCCATTCCCCCATAGTTTCTCCTTTCCGATACCTCGAATCGTCCCTTCAGAGCACATTCACCGATTCCGATTCTTCTCCCGCACTACAAACACTGTCCTCTACCGTTCTTCACCGGCCATACACCGGTCATACACACCCAGTTCCTTCGCAATACGTTCAAAGAGCTTCGGCACCGGTGCGGAAAACTTCTTTCCCGCCAGTGTCTTACAGGCAGACATCTCCTGCGGAAATTCCAAACAGGCCGCATGCAGCAGCTGATGCTTCAATCCGAATCGTTCCCGGAGCATCTTGTTCTCCGCCGGATTCCCATATTTGGTATCCCCCAATAACGGATGTCCCACGGACGCCAGATGAGCGCGAATCTGATGAGTCTTACCGGTAATCAGCCGCACGCGCAGAAGTGTATACTTCCCGTTTGCCGCCACCGGCGTATATTCCGTCTCGATATAGGCACTGTCTTCCGAACGTTTTTTTACTTCCGCCGTTACTTTATTGGTACGGGCATCCTTTTCCAGCCAGCCTTGTAAGCGACCGGATTGCTTTACCTTTCCCTGTACAATACAAAGGTAATCCTTATGCACTGTCCGCTCCTTAAACAACACCGAAAGTGTCTGCAATCCCGTAAGGCTCTTACCCGTCGTAATCAGACCGCTGGTATTGCGGTCCAGCCGGTTACATACTCCCGGACGGAAGGTCTGCATCTCTTCCTGCTTTAGCTCTCCGTTTTCCAGTAAATACTCAATCACCCATTCGTTTAAGGAATAATCCGACCGCACCGCCTTCTGAGAAAGCACCCCCGCCGGTTTATTTAAAATCAGGACATCCGAATCCTCGTACACCACCCGGATATCGGACAATTCCTTCGGCTTCTTCGTTATTCTTCTTTGTTCTACTGTCGTCGTATCATCTGCATTCTTTCCCTGAAAAGATGCAATGGTTTCCTCCGACAAAAACAGGCAGACCTCGTCGGTCTCCCGTAAAAGCTCCGAACCGTCTGCCTTCTTTCCGTTTAAGGTAATATTTTTCTTCCGCAGCATCTTATGCAAAAAGCTCTGAGGTGCCGCATTCAAATACTTTGCAAGAAGTTTTAACAGCTTTTGTCCGGCTTCGTTTTTCGACACTACTATTTTCTTCATAGACTCTCCTGCCTTGCAGCTCCCTTATACCGCCAGGGAACGTAAAAACTCGATTAACTCCTGCATCTCTGCCTCTGTCCGGGTAGCTTTCTCTATCCGCTTTAATGCAGAGAAAAACTTCTCCGTTTCCTTGTGTACCGTTACCTTGCCCGGAATCTGCCGACGTTTCAGTTCCGTACTTAAGTACTCCGTCATTTTGTCTGTCTTTTCCTTCTCACTCATGGCCAGACCGATGAGTTCATTCCCCGTCAATACAAAGAAAGACATACCCATGGCACGCTCTCCTGAGGTAAACGCATAGTCCGAAAACAACACGCTTCCTTCCGGAACCGCACCCTTTACCTTCTCATAAAGACTCCTTTCCGGCGTCTTATACGGGAGCAACACAATCACCGTAGTCAGATACCGCGCCATCGGAAGCACAAACAAAACGGCTACCACCGTAAAAATATTTGTCTTCTCAAACTTATTGAGACACAGTCCCAGAATAAAAATTGCTACACCGATGGCCACCATCGTAAGCGCACCGATGATATTTTTTCTTTTCTCCGCATTGATACGTCCGTACTCACAACGCTCGATCCGTTTCATATTGCTTCTCCTTACCAAACAATTTCATCATAATGAGTAATATAATAATCCGCCAGCTTTTTCTTTTCTTCCCGGTAATCTGCGGAAAAATCATCTTCCACACCACATACCTTCATACCGGCTGCCTTTCCCGCCAGTATTCCTTCCGATATATCCTCAAATACAAGACAATGCTCCGGTGCGACGTCCAGATAATCCGCCACCAAAAGATAAATATCCGGCGCAGGCTTTCCCGTTCGTACCTCACAGGACATATGTACCTCATCAAAATACGGCCGCAAGCCCAGGGCATCCAACACCGCAAAGGCCAGCTCCTTGGAATTGCTGGTGGCTATCCCGGTCTTAATTCCCCGCTCCTTCAGTTTCTTTAAAAAGTCCAGAACGCCGGGTTTTAAAGGTACTTCGTTGCAATACTTATCCATGGCCATCTCGTTCCAGTCGGACTTGATTTTCTCCAGGCTGTCCGGAATCCCGAAGGTCTCCTTAAAATACACCGCCGTTTCCCGGAAACTCATACCGGAAATCTTTTTCTGCAAATCCGGCGGCAGGGGAATACCGAACCGGGCCAGATATTCGATATCGATGGCTTCCCACATCCACATGGAATCCACCACCGTACCGTCCAAATCAAATATTACCGCTTTGATATTTTCCAGCATGTTTTCACTCCTTCTTTCAAACCCCGTCCTCTGCATCAGGTACAAATTTCAAAGCCGACACAACACAATCTCCATCCGCATCCGAACACCTACTTTTCTGTCACGCTATCCTGTAACGTCTTAAGTTCTTCCTCCTTCAGCGGCCGATACGCTCCCGGTGCCAGCGTCTCATCCAGAAAAACACCTCCCATGGCCATACGCTTTAAGTACAATACTTCGTTTCCCGTCGCCGCAAACATCCGCTTTACCTGATGGAACTTTCCTTCCTGAAGTGTCACCGCAGCAGCAAAACCGCCACCCGACAAAAAGCCTGCAAACTCTGTATCGCTTAATCTGCGCAATACCGCAGGCATGGCGGTCAGTTCCTCGTCCACCTTCATTCCGGAGGCAAATACCGCAATATCCTCCTCCGTAATCTCTCTGGCAAGCTTTGCAAAGTAGAGCTTGTCCGCATGCTTTTTCGGAGATATCAACTGATGAGACAGCATTCCGTCGTCCGTCAGTAGCAACAGCCCTTCCGTATCCTTATCCAGACGTCCCACGGGAAACAGGTTCCGGCGCTTCTTATCCTCCGCAGAGAGGAGACTCAGCACTGTCTTGGCTTCCTTATCCTGCGTTGCGGAAACCGTACCCGCAGGCTTGTTTAACATATAATACACAAACTTTTGAAAGGTCAGTTCCTTCCCGTCTAAAGTCAGCACATCGCTTTCTTCCTTTACCTGCTCTGCGGTGGTCTTTTTCACTTCTCCGTTTACGCAGACTCTGCCCTTTACAATCACATCCCGTGCCTGGGACCGGGTCATTCCGGTCAGCTCCGCTACCAGTTTATCTAACCGCATGCCTTCCTCCTACATCATCCGCCAGCCGGCAAGATATTTATTCTTAATGACACCCTTGGCGGCCTTTCCCCAGCCTAACGGGTATCCGTCCACACATACCAACACAAAACCGTCCTTAACCGGTGCCTTGGCGTCGATAGTTTCGCATTTTAAATAACGGATCACATCCTCATCCTCTGCGGATAGGTTATAACAATTATCGTACTCCTCCGCCTTTAGGGCACAGGCAAGTGCCTGGCTCGGCTCAAACCGGTTCTTTTTCATTTCACCCAGGAGTAAACCGGACCGTAAAATCCGAAGACCGCTAAGATCCGGCAGTCCCTCCGGTAAATAATACAATCGGTCTTCTCTTGCGATAATCCGCTCCGGAACAAGCTTTAAGGACACTCTCTTTAAAAACTCTTGTGCCTCCTCCGACAACTTCGCCGGACGCACCCGTTCCGTAGTATACGGTGCACCCTCGGCCTCGGAAGACTTCTGTAATAACGCCACAAAATGTCCCTCGCCTTCCATCCGGTGCGGCCAGATACGAATCGCTTTGTTTATCTCCTCCGGTCCGTCTGCCCATTCCGGACGTCCCGGTGCAAATCCCTCGTAAGAAAGAGGCGAATCCGCCATGGAAAGCTCCGGATACTCCGAAAGCAGGAATGCAAGGGTATCCTCATCCTCCTCCGGCGAGAAAGTACAGGTGGAATACAGAAGCATTCCGCCCGGACGGAGCATCTTTACCGCCGACGGCAAAATCTCCCGTTGCAACTTCTGATAATACTCCACGCCGTATTGCTCCCAGTTTTTCATAATAGCCGGACTCTTCCGGAACATTCCCTCTCCGGAGCATGGCGCATCCACCAATATTTTATCGAAATATCCCGCGAACCGTTCCGCCAGCTTTGCCGGTGGTTCACTGACAATGACCGCATTCTTCGTTCCGAACAATTCCAGATTCTTAAGCAACGCCTTTGCTCTGGAATTACTGATATCGTTGGAAACCAACACCCCTTCGCCGCAAAGCTTTGCGGCCAGCTCCGTACTCTTTCCGCCCGGTGCCGCACACAAATCCAGCACCCGCTCTCCCGGCACCACCGGAAGCACCGCCGCCGGTGTCATGGCACTCGGTTCCTGGATATAGTACATGCCCGCAAAATAATACGGATGCTTCGCCGGTTGTGCTGCATCCGCATCATAGTAAAATCCGTTGGTAACCCACGGAATCTTCCGCACAGCAACCGGTGCTATCTGCGCAAACTCCTGCGGGGACAGCTTCATGGTGTTGACACGCAGTCCCGCCGCATGGTCGGTTTCATAGCCCTTTGCAAATGCTTCGTATTCCGCTCCGAGAAGCTCACGCATTCGCTTCTCAAACTTCTCCGGTAATTTAATTGCCATACCGTCCTCCTAAATGTATCGGTAACGTAATCTTAACGTAAACTCTGTACCCGGTAGCCCTCCGCAATAATGTCCAGTTCCTTGCTGAACCGCTCCAGCTGAGCCAGATCGCCCTCCTGGTACACACGGAAAAACTCGTCCTGAATCTTTACCACTTCCTTTTTATTCGCAATCTTATAAAGGTTTTGGATATTAGTCAGAATATCTGCCACCAGACTTGCATTCCGGTTAAAGGAATTCTGGGCATCCATAATTTCCTCCCGCACGGAAGCCATTTCCTCATCCAAGACTCCGATTGCTTCCGCCGCATTTAAAAGACGCTGACGCAGATTCTCCGGCATGTTCTTTTTATACTTGTACTGCAGGGAATGCTCAATCGTTGCCCAGAAGTTCATCGCCAGCGTACGAATCTGAATCTCGATATGCAACACCTTCGGTCCCTTTAAGGTCTCTACCGTGTACTGTACAATCATATGATAACTGCGGTATCCGCTCTTTTTGGCGTTTTCGATATAGTCCTTCTCTTCCTTTACCTGCATATCCGCACGGTGCTTGATAATATCCACCACCTTGTAGATATCCTCCGTAAACTGGCAGATAATACGAATACCCGCAATATCCTCAATATGATTTTCAAACTCTTCGAAAGGAATTCCCTTCTTCTGACACTTCTCCAAAATACTGGAAATGGATTTTAATCGTCCCTTTACCTGCTCCACCGGAGAATAGTTGCCGCTTTTCCGATAGGCATCAATCAGATGCTCGAACTTTACGACAATCTCATCCACCGCCAGAGCATACGGCTCCAAAAGCTCTCTCCAAAGCTGAATTTCCATATTGCACACCCTCCAAGCCCCGATTTCCCCGGGTTAATTACTGTGTATCGCCGAAAATCTTTTCATGCAATGCATCGATATTCTGCGACCAAAAAGGAACAATTACATCACCGATATCGCCACCTAATTTTGCCTCACTAAATCCTCCCGATATCGGAATTCGGAAGCTTTCCAAATTCAACATTCTATTTTCCACTACGGTTTCCAATAAATCCTGCATATCAGCTTTTGAAATATTGGTAATCACCCGCGGCAAGCAATCGTTAAATATAGACAACATCGTGAAAATATTGGTATCCTTATATTTGTTAAACACTTTTGTCAATACGGATCTCTGACGCTCCGTACGACCGAAATCATACACGGTACCGTTACTGGTCGGCACCATACGTACACGACAATAGCCCAGTACCTGATTACCGTTCATCAATTGTGTTCCGGCAACCACGTTACGATACTCTTTCTTTGTAATATATTTTGTTCTTCTCAAATACGCAGCCTCTTCCTCGGTCAGCGTAATTTCCACACCGCCCAGACGATCGATAATCCACTCAAAACTGTCAAAACCTACCTTTACATATCCGTCAATCTTTACCTGTAAATTCTGCTCAATTGTCTGCACCAGAAGCGGAGAACCGCCGGCCGCATAAGCGAAATTTAATTTATTATCCGCATATCCCGGAATCTGCACATACATATCCCGCATCAGTGATGTCATATATATCTTTTTATCTCTGGAATTGACGGAAATCAAAATCATGGAATCGGAACGTTCTCCGCCAAACTGCGGTAACGCTTCCGTACCGATCAACAAAATATTATATACATACTCCTCATGACGCGGCTCCACCATCGGTCTCGGCGTTGCGGTCGGTATCGGCGTCGGATCTCCCGGTTGTACCGGCTGTGTCGGCTCCGGTGTTACATTCTGTACCGTACCGGTGGCTTCCGGCGTCGGAGTCACATCCTCTGTTCCGATATTCTCAGACACATAGCATGCAACCATACCGTAAATTGCATTACGTCCCGGCTTGGTTCCTATCAAAAAGAGCAAAACCAGGCAAAGAGCCACCACGGTAATCATTGTTACTCTGCACCACTTCGGGATACGCTGCCAGATATTCTTCTTCCTCTTAGGGTCGGCGTCCTTCCCGTTTTCATCTTCTACCGGTCCCAACGTGACCGCCATTTGTGCCGCCAGCGCCTCATCAATACTCTGTAAAATCAAGTCCTCGTCAGCAACATCTTCCGATTCTGCAAATTCTTCCTCCCCAAAGTCAAAGTCAAAGTGAAGCTCCGGCAATTCCTCCGAAGCAGCCGGTATGTAATCTCCTGCCTCCTCCGCCGCACTCACTTCAGAGTTATCTGTTGCCACTCCGACAACCGCACGAGGGACGATGACCTCTCCCGTCTCCTCATCGACTTCAAACCCATCAAACATGGACTTTTTTTCATCACTCATAACACAATCCACCTTTTCTATCTTATTTCAACAAGCTCCAAAAAAGCTCTTTATTCTTCTTCCAATCCGCTACCAGCGTACTGGTTACCTTTCCCATATCCTGCGAAGCAAAGGTTCCCTTTGCCGGAAGCTGCTGTTGCTCCAGCGTACTGATACGCTTGTCATAAACAACATAAATCAATTCTTCCATTGTCTGCTCACTGATATCAGTCTCAATATAGCCCAGTGCCTGTTTTAAAAGCTTAACCCACTTTGTAAGTCCGGCTTCTTTGTAGCGTTCAAACAAACTTTCCAACACCATACGCTGACGCTCGGTTCTTCCATAGTCACTATGTGTTCCGTTTACGTTTGCCACAAAACGTACGCGGCAATAACCCAATGTCTGATTCCCGTTTAATACCTGTGTTCCAGGCTTTACATTCCGGAACTGTTCCTTTGAAATATAATTATGGGTGTTCAGATATTCCGCTTCTTCGGCAGTCAAAGTCACCTCTGCACCGCCCATCAGATCAATCATCTCTTCAAAGCTGTCGAATCCCACCTTCACATAACCGTCCGGCCATATACCCAATTTATCATATAATATCTTATAGAGTCCGTTAACTCCCTGCCTTGCATACACCGCATTAATTTTGCAAGGTGCCATGCCCTCCGGTTCTACATAAGAATCCCGTAAAACAGAGGTTAAAACCACCTTTTTCTCTTTTACATGAATCGTCGCCAAAATAATCGCATCGGTTCTTCCCTTTCCGGGCGTACTCTTTATAGCCTCTTCTCCCAGCAATAAAATGTGATAAAATTCTCTTTCTTTGGAATCATCCGGTATCGCATCCGCCGGCTTTTCAAACAATACTTCGTCGTTTGTATCTTTGTTTCCTTCCGACTCTTTGCCCGACACATAGTTTACCGAACCGTGCAAATAACTTGCAACTACCTTTGATGTTAACCGTTTTCCTGCCGATGTGTAAAACAAAAACAGAAGCAGAGCCGCAGTAACTGCCACAAAGGCCGCCACCGCCAGTATAATCGTCTCAAAAATACCCTTTTTCTTCTTTTCCTTCACTTCTTTTTCTTCCATAAACTCCCTCCCGGTATCTTACTCTACGCCGCCGTCCGCCAGAATTTTTTCCAAAAGCTTATATATTCTGATTGCAGACGGAATATGAAGACGTTCTGCCGGTGTATGAATATCTTTCATTTCCGGACCGATGGAAATCATATCCAGCCCCGGAATCTTTTCCCCTAACAATCCACACTCCAGTCCCGCATGAATCGTCTCGAACGCAGGACGCGTTCCGAACATTTCCTCATATGCCCTTGCATAAACCTCACGAAGCTTCGATTTTTCCTTATATTCCCATGCCGGATACTCACCGGACACCTCATAATCTCCACCCAAGAATCCGATCAGATAAATCATCTTCTCTTTTAAAAACTCCAGATAGCTTGCCTTACTGCTTCGTAAGGACCAGTGAAGCTCCATGCTGCCATCGGATGACATCTTGCAAATACCAAGATTTAAGGAACTCTCTACCAGTCCCGGAATCTCTGAGCTGTTTACCTGAATGCCGTTCGGTGCCTGCGTAAGCAAAAACAGGAACTTTTCAAAGGAACACGGGTGCATCACCGGCAATTCGTCTGTGTACTCCTCCGGTTCAAAGGAAAGGGTTGCCTCCGGTTCCGCACACTTGATTTCTGCCGTCAGTACGTCGGCAAGCTCTTTCGCTGCCTCCATATCTTCTCCTGAAATATCCTCCGGAAACAACAGCGTCGCTGCCGCATCCCGCGGAATGGCATTGTCCTTCTGCCCACCGGAAAACTCCTCTACCAAAAACGGTACCTTTTCCCGCAACAGAAACAAATATCTTGCTAACCATAACACCGCATTGGTACGGTTTTTATCAATTTCAGCGCCGGAATGTCCGCCGAGAAGTCCGGATACCGTTACCTTTACGATACGACCGCCGGCAATGACACGCTCCACCGGAAGGGTTCCGGTGACTCTTGCACCGCCTGCGCATCCGCAAAGCACAATATTCTCCTCTTCGGAATCGATATTTATCAAAGATCTTCCGGTAAGAAGGGAACCGTCCAGTGCCTTTGCACCATCCATACCGGTCTCTTCCTCCGTGGTAATGACAAGCTCAAGTGCCGGATGCTTTGCCTCGGCTTCGTCTAAGAGCGCCAGACAATAAGCCACCGCAATTCCGTCGTCTCCCCCCAGGGTAGTCCGGTCCGCATGCAGCCACTCACCGTCTACTTTAAGTGTCAGACCGTCCGTTGTAAAATCAATGTCAGCCCCTGTCTCTTTTTCACAAACCATATCCATATGACCCTGTAAAATCATGGTCGGATACTGCTCGTATCCCGGGGTGGCATTTTTATAAAAAACTACATTATCTGCCGTATCACGAACATACCGGATATTCCGCTCTTTTGCGAAACCCTCCAGATAATCCGCCAGTTTTCCTACATTTCCGGAGCCGTGAGGGATTGCCGCAATCTCCGAAAAATAGTATAACACTTTTTTATAATCCAGTGCCATAAGCTCCGCTAACATAGGAAACCTCCTTAATTCTTAAAGCTGTGAATCGGTGCCGGAATTCTTCCGCCTCTTGCAACAAACGCATCACAGGAGAAATTATTTACCGGCATAATCGGAGCATAACCAAGAAGTCCGCCGAACTCTACAATATCTCCCACATCTTTTCCTATGACCGGAATCAAACGTACCGCCGTGGTCTTTGCGTTAATCATACCGATGGCCATTTCATCCGCAATAATACCGGAAATCGTCGTTGCCTTCGTGCTTCCCGGAATCGCAATCATATCCAAACCTACGGAACATACACAGGTCATTGCCTCAAGCTTTTCTAAGGTAAGGGCACCTGCCTGTACCGCATCAATCATACCCTGGTCTTCACTAACCGGAATAAACGCACCGCTCAGACCTCCTACGTAAGAAGACGCCATAACGCCACCCTTTTTTACCTGGTCATTTAACAATGCAAGAGCTGCAGTGGTACCCGGAGCACCTGCGTGTTCCAAGCCCATTTCCTGAAAAATCTCTGCCACGGAATCGCCCACGGCCGGGGTCGGAGCCAGAGACAAATCCACAATACCGAACGGGATTCCGAGCGCTTTCGAAGCCTCGGTAGCAATCAACTGTCCCACACGAGTAATCTTAAACGCCGTCTTCTTAATGGTCTCGCAAAGAGTACCGAAATCCGCACCGCGCACAGACTCAAGCGCAGTCTTAACAACTCCCGGCCCGCTGACACCGACGTTGATAATCGCGTCTGCTTCGGTCACACCGTGGAAGGCACCCGCCATAAACGGGTTATCGTCCGGTGCATTACAGAAAATAACAAGCTTCGCACAACCGAGGGAATCTCTTTCCTTGGTTGCCTCCGCGGTCTTAAGCACGATTTCACCCATCAGGCGTACCGCATCCATATTGATACCGGTACGGGTAGAGCCTACATTGACGGAAGAACATACCTGATCCGTTTCCGCAAGAGCCTGTGGAATAGACTCGATTAAAAGGCGGTCCGCCGTAGTCATGCCCTTACTTACAAGAGCCGAATATCCGCCGATAAAATTGACACCTACGGTCTTTGCCGCACGGTCCAGAGTCTTTGCAATGGTGACAAAATCCTCCGGCGTCTTACATGCGGAAGAACCCACCAGTGCAATCGGGGTTACGGAAATACGCTTATTGACAATCGGAATCCCGAACTTCTTGCCGAGACGGTCGCCGGTTGCTACCAAATCCTTCGCCATGGTAGTTATTTTCTCATAAACCTTACGATTTAATTCGTCCAGGTTCGTGTCCGCACAATCCAAAAGACTGATACCCATGGTAATCGTACGTACGTCCAGGTTTTCCTTTTCAATCATCTGATTCGTCTCTATGACTTCATGAATGTTAATCATTTTATAATCCTCACTCTCATTTTGAATCGGTGTATTGCCGCCCGGAATCTAAGATACCTTAGATTCTGTGCATCATATCGAAGATATCCTCGTGCTGTGCCTTGATGATAACACCGATTTCCTTACCGATGGCATCCAGTTCCTCGGCAATCTCGTGATTCTCCTTCGGGGAATTGTTGGCATCCACTACCATCATCATGTTGAAATAATCCTGTACAATGGTCTGGGAAATATCCAGAATATTTACCTTGTTCTCCGCAAGATAGGTACAAACCTTTGCAATAATACCTACACAGTCCTTACCTACTACCGTGATAATCGTCTTCTTCATTTTTATATCCTCCTGTTTTTCGCTTATGCGAATAATTCTAATTGTTCCGCAACTACTATCGGTTCCGTACCTACCGGCCGGGACGGTACATCCCTCTCCGCCACAAACAAATCCGGCATAGGAAGTCCTCTCTTTTCGGCTGCGGCCTGCAATTCAATCCGGACTGTCTCATAGGCCAACTCCGGCAAATTGTTTTCTTTGCTCAGATGTGCAAGTATAACATGCCGGAGGCCCGGATGCAATACCTCGCACAATAATTTCGCGGCCGTATCGTTGGATAAATGTCCGCGTTCTCCCAAAATACGCTGTTTTAAATAGTAAGGATAAGTACCCACCATTAACATATTTACATCATGATTGGACTCTAAGTACAAAATCTCCGAATCCGCCACCGCATCCAGAATTGACCGGTCATACATTCCCAAATCGGTTACCATGGAAGCTTTCTTTCCGTCCGCCTCGAAGGTATAGCAAACCGGATTGGCCGCATCGTGGGATACGGAATGGGCCTTTGCAACCAGCCCGTCAAACCAGAGGGTCTCACCCGGCTTTACCTCATGAAGAAGCTCCTCCGGAATCCGGCCGATGTTGGTCCGCCCCTTTAACATTCCGCAAAGGGTCTCAGCAGTACCGTACAGCGGTATCCCATATCGTCTTGCCAGCACGCCGATGCCTTGAATATGGTCGGAGTGCTCATGGGTAATCAGAATCCCCTTCAAATCTCCGGCGGCGGTACCGATAGACTCCAGCGCCTGCTCAATTTTCTTGCCACTGATGCCCGCATCCACCAAAAGATGCGTACCTCTGTGTCCTACATAAACGCAATTTCCGCTGCTTCCGCTGGCAATTGCACACAATCTCACAATAAAACCTTCTTTCTTTTCTTATCTGTCCGGTGTATCATTTCCACCCCAGCTCAATCACATCGCTGTCCTTAATGGCCTGCATAAACGTAGTTGATGCCCCGTTTACCTTTACCACCGGCTGACGTCCCCTGGCATCCGCCAGATTAAAGGACACCACATCCAGAACATCCACCAACAGATAAGAGCTTTTTCCTTTTAATACTTTTGCCTGGCCGTTTACAATAACAACAATGTCAGATGCACTTGCACCTGCCGACGCCGTAGACTCTGTTTCCGTCGCTGTCTTTGTTGCGGCATTCAAGTCTTTTGCCCCATCGGAGACACCTCCTCCGGATGCAACCATGGACTCCTGCGTGTTTACCGTTTCCGATACCGGCTCATCCTGCGCCGCTTCCTTATTTCTAGGCACAAGCGGTGGCAACGGTGCACCGGTTCTTACCGGCGTATACGCATCCGTCGACATGCTCTTTCCGAATTTCAGCGAAGACTCACTGGCATTCAACGAACTTAAAATCGACATCAGACGAGCTGCCTTATTCTCCTCCTCCTGCTTCGGCTTTTTATACTCTACCGGCACTTCCCTCACGTAATCATCATAAGACATGACGTAGGATTCGTACATATCTTCCTGCGATGCCGGTTCTTCCGTTGTCGTTTCCGATACCTTCTCCGTCCCTGCTACAGACACCCCAAAGGCTTCCGCAATCTTTTGGGACGTAGTAACACCCTCGGCAGGCTTCGCTACCGCCTCTTCCTTCTTCGACGCCGGTTCTTCAAGTTCCACACGAATAACAGAACCGTCATATACCTTTGTGGCCGGTTCGGCAGACTCACTGTTCACATACACATTCCCCGTCGGCACCATATCCACAAAAGCAAGCACCTGATCTAACGTATAATAATCCGGCGATAGAATTTCATCGCCCTCCTTGATTTCATAAAGTCCGGAAACCGTTTCTCCGTTTGCCTTAAGCATACGCGGACAAGCAACTTTCGTTCCGTTTACCGTAAAAGATAATGCCACCTTACTCTCCGGAAGCTTTTCTACGGTACAGGTTGCATCCGCCCCCTTGGTTCCCTCTACAATCTTAATCTTATCATCCTGCTCAATCGATGCATTAATTGCCACCGGCTGTCCGTTTAAGGTAATCTCCGCCGCTTCTCCCAAACGTCCCTTTACGGTACGGGTCTCCCCATTTACGGTAAAGGTTAAGTCCTTTCCTCTGGCCGGAAACAGCTTTTCGTTCGGATATCCGTACTGCATGGCCGCATCTCCAACCGTAAGACCGCCGTTGTCGTAAATCTTAATACGCTCGTCATTCACCTTAACAAAAATAAAATTGTTTCTCTGCTCATAATAATTGAGACAAATACCGATCGGTGTTACCAAAAGGGAATCCTTTTTAATTCCCTCCGGCAGGAATGTCACAAAGGATAACACTTCCTCTCCTCTGAGCGCCACACGCTCCTTCGGCACAGCAAGCTCCTCCGACAGTTTTTCTACAAACCCCGGAATCTTACCGCCGCCACCGACTACAAATACCGCACTCACCGGCTTGTCGCCGTTTAACTGCATAATCTGCTTTGCAATCGCTTCCGCCATCTCGTCCACAAGGTCCTTAATATCGGCTAACAGCTCTTCTCTGTCCGCCTTTTGCTTAATTCCCATAATGTCCGTATATGTAATCGTTTTTTTCTTTCCGGAGGCCTCCAATTTCATGCGCTCCGCACTATTATAGTCCACCAATCGCTTTTTTGCAATGGCTTCCGTCAACTTATCGCCTGCCATCGGTATCATGCCGTAGCCGACCACCGTTCCGTCTTTCGTAATACAAATATCGGAGGTCCCCGCTCCCACGTCTACCAATGCGATATTTAACAAACGGAAGTTTTCCGGAATTGCCACTAACATGGCCGCAATCGGCTCCAGCGTCAGATTCACTACCGTAAGTCCGGCCTTGCCTACCGATGCGTATAAACCGTCAATAACCTCATCCGGCAGGAAGGTCACCAGAACCTCCACACCGATTTTGGAGGCCTTATGGTCCTCCAGATTTGTAATCATAAACCCATTCAGATAATAATGAATGACCGTATAAGCAACACAAATATAGTGATGACCGTCATCCTTCGTGGCCTCTCTCATCTTCTTATGGGCCTTTTCCACACCCATCATTTCCAGGGTATGCACAATTTCCCGGTCCACTACCACTTCTTCGTCAAACTCTACCTCCGCAAAGGCACTGGCCGTATTTAACACACGCCCCGCAGCTGCGATACAGACCTCCTTTAATTTCCTTCCGGTCTGCTCCTCCAGCTCCTTTGTAATTTCGGAAATGGTGTGTGCCACCGCGGCAATATCATGAATCTGACCGTCCATCATGGCTCTGGTGGCATGCTGTCTCGTGCTTTGGGCCACCACCGTAAAGGCGCGCGCCGCCGTTTTATAGCCTACGGTACCTACAATACTTCTGGTGCCGATATCCAGTCCGTATACAAACTTTTCGCTCATATCCGTCTGACTCATTCTGCCACCTCCCTACTTTGGTACACCTCTGCCCATTCACAAAAATGCGCTTCTACCTGTGCTATGATATGCTCCTCACAATCCTCCTGTGAGGAATCGTTGTATAATACAAAATCACTTGCGGAAAAGAACAACTCCTCCGTGGCCTGCTCCGCCATAATGGAATCCACCCGCTCATCAGAATACCCTCTGTTTGCCTTTAACCGGGCTCTGCGCAGTTCCACAGGCGCATGTACATACCAAAGCTCGTCGCAAATGTCCTTATAGCCCGCCTCGATTAAAAGAGCCGCCTCAATGAGCACCAAACCTTCGAACTCCGCTACTCTAAGGCTTGCGATACGGTCCTCCACATAAGTCCGTACCTTCGGATGTACACAAGCGTTTAATTCCTCCACCCGGTCACCGAGGAACGCCCGTTCATACAGTTTACTGCGGTTTAAGGTACCGTCCGCATTCACCAAATCCTCGCCGAACAGGGAAATCAGCTCCTCGTGGGCACTGCCCCCCTGCTCCATCAGCTCGTGGGCAATGGCATCACAGTGCAAATATTCAGTTGTATAGTGCTTTTGTAAGATGCCGACCACCGTTGATTTTCCGGCGCCCACACCTCCTGTGATTCCGATAACCTTCATGTTTCCTCACCTGATTTCTCAAATACTTTCCGGTTTTAAATCCCTTACTTCGTCTCGTACCAATCGGTTCCGGTACTGACACTGACCTCCAGCGGTACGGAAATATCTGCCGCAGCCTCCATTTCCTCCTGCAATATCTTCTTTACATAGTCTGCTTCATTTTCCGGCGTTTCTATTAACAATTCATCGTGTACCTGAAGAACGATTTTCGCATTACTTCCATCCTTTTTAAGTCGCGCATCTACACGAATCATGGCAATCTTCATAATATCCGCCGCCGTTCCCTGCACCGGAGAATTCATGGCAATACGCTCTCCGAAGGAGCGCTGCATAAAGTTAGAAGACGCTATCTCCGGTACCGGACGCCGTCTGCCGAACAGTGTGGTCACATAGCCCTTTGTCTTTGCTTCATCCACCAGGGAATCCAAATACTGCTTAATCTTCGGATAGGTCTCGAAGTAGCGGTTGATATACTCTTCCGCTTCCTTTCTCGAAATATTCAAATCCTGTCCCAAACCGAAGGAGCTGATGCCGTACACAATGCCAAAATTAACCGCCTTGGCGTTGCTTCTTTGCTGCGGCGTCACCTCATCGTACGGGGTATGGAACACCTGAGATGCAGTGAGACGATGAATGTCCTCCGCCTCACGGTAGGCTCTGATTAACTGCTCGTCTCCTGATAAATGGGCCAGAATACGAAGCTCAATCTGGGAATAATCCGCATCCACAAAGATACAGCCTTCCTTCGGCACAAAGGCCTTACGAATCTTTCTTCCAAGCTCCATACGCACCGGAATGTTCTGCAGGTTCGGCTCGGCACTGCTAAGGCGTCCCGTGGCCGTAATCATTTGATGGAACTTGGAATGAATCCTGCCGTCCGCCGCCACATAAGCCGGCAATCCATCCGCATAGGTGGACTTTAACTTTGCCAGCTGGCGGTACTCCAATATATTTTCAACAATCGGGTCTTCACTGCGAAGCTTCTCCAAAATATCCGCCGAAGTGGAATACCCTGTCTTTGTCTTTTTGCCTCCCGGAAGCTTAAGCTTCTCAAACAAAATCACACCTAACTGCTTCGGGGAATTGATGTTAAACTTTTCTCCCGCCAGACGGTAAATCTCCTGTTCCAGACGGGTAATGCCCTCATTTAACTGCTTCGAATACTCACGGAAAAAGGAGCGGTTCACCTCCATACCTACCTGCTCCATATCATACAGGGTAGACACAAGCGGAAGCTCAATTTCCCGATATAACGCCTCCATACCGGTGGTACGAAGTTCGGAAAGCAACACCGGATATGCTGCCTGTGCGGTCATAGCCTCATAGGCTGCCACCTGTCTGCGGACCTCTATATCAGCCCCCGTATCCTCCTCCGGTTCATCAAAGAGACTCATTTGCTTCGGCTCTTTTGCCACCAAAAGCGTCTCCGCCGCCGGCAAAGCCAGCTTTAAATAATCTCTTGCAATATCCTCGTAGGTATAACTGTTTTTCAATGGATTGAGTAAATACGCACAAAGGGCCGCATCTCCGAACTGCGATCTGTCCCCTTCCGTCACTACGGAAAGACATTCCTTTAAATCGATAGCGACAAGCACTGCCTGCTTCTCGCAAACCTTATGAAGCACCGCCGCAATGCCCTCCGGCTTTGTTACACTCACCGGAAACACATACGCTTTTCCTTTGATTGCCAGTACAAGTTCCTCTCCGCAAAGAGAAACACCCACTACTTCCTCCTTTGCAAGTCCTGCAAAAAGAGCTTCCGTTTCTTTCACAGCCGCAATCACCTGCGGTTTTTCATCAAAGGACTTGTCATCACTGACTAACCCTTGCTCCGGAGAAAAGTGTCTCGCCAAGAGTGACTTGAACTCCAACTCCTTACATAGCTTGTAGGCCTCATCCGTAAAAATATTGCCAAACCGGGCCGCTTCGTAGGAAAACTCCGGCTCCCAGTCGGTCTTAATGGTGGCTAAGGTCTTACTGAGTCTGGCTAAATCCGCATGCTCCCGAAGCGACTCTCTCGCCTTCTTCGGCTCCACCTCATCCACATGGGCAATGGCTTCCTCCACCGTCGGGAATGCGGTCAGAATCTTCACCGCCGTCTTTTCCCCGATGCCCGGAACTCCCGGAATATTGTCGGAGGCATCTCCCATAAGGCCCTTTAAATCTACAATCTGCGCTGGGGTGACACCGTACTTTTCCACCACCTGCTCCGGGGTATAATCTTCAATCTCCGTACCGGTACGCTTTGTCTTCGGAATTCTTACCAAAACATCATTATTCGACAGCTGTAGTAAATCTCTGTCACCTGACACCAGGGATACCTTCTTGCCATCCTTTGCTCCCTTTGCGGAAAGCGCACCCAAAATATCATCCGCCTCAAAGCCCGGACACTCGATGGTCAGCACGCCCATTGCAGAAAGCATGGTTTTAAGAAGCGGCATCTGCTCGCGAAGCTCCTCCGGCATTCCCTTGCGGGTCCCCTTGTACTCCGCGTACATTTCATGCCGAAAGGTCGGATGCTTCACATCAAAAGCCACCGCCAGATAATCCGGCTTCTCCTCTTCCGCAATCTTAATCAAAATATTCAAAAAGCCCAGTACTCCATTCGTGTGTCTGCCGTCCGTGGTCGTCAAATCCGGCAACCCGTAAAAGGCACGGTTTACTATGCTGTTTCCGTCAATTACCACAAGCTTCTCTTTCATCGCCTACTCCTTATCTCCAAGCCCGGAGCTCTCATTCTTATCGTCTGCCCGTTCCTCCGCGGCCGTCACATCCTTCTGTTGCTCCTTCTCTTCAAACTCCTCTTCTCCCGTAATCATACGGAAAAACCGCTTGTCCTCTTCCCGCCGGGTCTCCTTTACGGTAATACCGTTCATAAACAACAGCAGCACCACAACCACGCCAAGCACAATCCTTCTGCGGACACAGGATCGCTTCCGCTTCAGTTCATCCAAATAGCATGTCTCTATCTTTGTATTTAATTCCTCGATATAATTATCCGACAAATCGGTATCCTCGTCCAACTGCTTCATGGCGGTCATCAGGGAATAAGTCACCTCTAGCTCCTCCCTGCACTCCGGACAACTGTCGATATGGTCTAAAAACGCCTGCACATCCTCTGCGTCCAGCGATTCATTGATAAACTGCGTCATCAGCTCCATGGCCCTCTTACAATCCATCCCGGCAGCCTCCTTCCTTTGTATACGCAACCGTTTCGTTAACCTCCGCCCTATGTACATACGATATCAATTTAGTATACCATTTTTACAAAAAAAAAGCAAGAACTCTTGCCCTCACAGACAAGAGTTCCTGCCAAAAGTTTTACCTTTACAGCTATGTACTTTTACTCCTTTACAACACCGGCAATGATTAAGACCGATGCTACAAGGCCTAAGATGCAGAAAATTGACATCTTACCGTTGATTAACAAAAAGCAGCTGTTTGCCACTGCGCAAACCATAGAGATATTACAGCCCGCTTTTGCCACCTTTTCGTATTCCTTGGACTTCTTCACGTTATAGACCGCCAACGCAAAGCCAAACACCGCCAACATTACCTGAATCACCATAAGCACCGTTTGGAAGCTCTCCGTATATCTGCCGTGCTCCACAGAACCCGGAATCCGAATCGTATCAATCTGAATCAGAAAATACATCAGTGAAAACACTCCGAACACCACATTACAAATACCGTTTGCAAACCTTTTCATGGCTATTCTCCTTTTATTCTTGTAATTACAACAACTCCACCACAACTTCCGTTACAGGAATTCTACCGAAATGCTTCTTTGCCGACTCTTCCATTCGGGATTGGATGTGGGACTTCAGAAAGTCGTAATCCTTTTCCGTATACTGAAAGTTCAGTTCCTTAATCAGCGCATCAAAATCTTGTTCAATGGCATATCGTGTAGAAAAATCACAAATTTTTTTTGAGATGAAGCGTACCTCTAAGAAAACCTCAAAATGTCCGATTGGTTTAGCTTGTCTCAGAATCTCCGTAATAAATCTCAGGAAACCATCTGTTCTTAACGTCGAGGTCTGACTCCACTCATCTTTTGCCACATCCAAGGCAGCTTCATCTAAATCCTTAAACGATTCCAACCGATATCTGATATCTAAATCTTTTACCTTGGCATAAGATATTATTTCGTCATCTTTTTTTCCCTTTATAAAGACACAATGCTTTTCTTTCACGGCTCCTTCCTGCCCATCTTTCGGTATCAGGAATGCATATTTCTCCATCAGTTCATCTACCGCCGGTTGTTTCCTTTTCTGCACCTCGGCAAGGCAACACTTCTCTCCCCAAACATATAATTTACACTCTTTCTGCAATCCCACATAGTCGTATGGATTTACCGAATAGACCGGTGATTTCCAATGTTTCTCCACGTTTCCGGCAGTCTGATATGTTACATTCACATAGTAATTTGTAAACTTTGCACCATTGCGTCTGCCGGTCAGTTCACTATCTACTCCCGTCACAATTCCGGTCACAACACGTCCGTTTTCCATTATTTTTTTGCGCTCCCTTTGCGCTGCTTTCCCTTGGAACCAAAAGAATGCGCCGAATGCCAAAACAAGCAGAAGTCCTCCTGCACCAAGCACCAACAAGACCATTCGTTCCGAGATATCTTCTTTTAACCCATCGAATTCCAGCAATGCTGAAATTACGCAAATAATAATCCAAGCGATTGCAAACCATAGAACATACTTTGCCGTCCTAGTCTTTTCTTCCTTGGCTGTAACAAACCGCTCTTCCTTCACACCTGTTTCCTCCTTGGTACTTCATCCCCTTTAGCATAAAAAAACTTGTCCTGCTTTTCAATGAGCCATATTTCCTATTAAAAAACAAACCACACGCATCGGATTCTCTCCGCCTTACGTGTGGTTTGCTCTAAACTCAACTATTTAACTACTTACATCCCAAACAACAACCAAATACCGATATACGCCGGAATCACTGCCGCCATAGTAAACGGTATACCGATTTTAAAGAAGTCCTTATTCTTTACTTCATAACCGGCTTTGCGAAGGATACCGATACCGGTAATATTCGCGGAAGCTCCGATCGGGGTAATATTACCGCCTAAGGTTGCTCCGGATAACAGACCGAAGTACAATGCCGTCGGATCAATGTTTAACGCAGTTGCAATACCCGCAATAACCGGAATCATGGTCGCCACATACGGGATATTATCGATAAAAGCGGAAATCACTACGGACGCCCACACAATAATGGTATACAAAAGGAACACATTGTTTCCGCCGGCCTTTGCCAAAAGATTTGCAAGGGCATCGATTACCCCCATGTGGGTAATGCCACCGATCATGAGAAACAGACCGATTAACAGACCGATGGTATTAAAGTCGATTGCCTTCAGCGGCGGCAGAGCTGCCTTTATCGTATCTTTCTTCACACAGTTTATGATGATACCGATTACCATCAGATTCGTACAAATCAATCCGTTAGTAATGTCCGGCTTATTCGGAATGAAGGATGCGGCAATCAAAAGCACAATCGCTCCTACCAAAAGCACGGTCGGTACATAGTCCGTTACTACGGTTCTGGAAGCAGTTCCGTCGTTTTTATTTAACTTAAGCTTTCTTTCCTTGCGGAATACAAATGCAACAATAAATGCAGACAGCACCGCACCCAGCTCTACGATAAAGAACATACTCGGCTTTCCCTGATACCAGAAGAAGTCAAGGAAGCTCATATCCAGTGCGGAACCCAGCAAAATCGCCGTAGTATCGCCCACCAATGTCGCTGCCCCCTGTAAATTGGAGGACACCGCGATGCTGATAATAAACGGCACCGGATTTAGCTTTAGCTTCTTACAAATCTCAAGTGCCACCGGCGCTACCATAAGCACCGTTGCCACATTATCTACAAATGCGGAAATAATACCGGCAAACAGCGCCAGTGCCACCACCGCAATCTGCACATTCGGTACCTTTTCCATAATAATATCCGCCAAAAGCGCCGGCATCTTACTCTCGATAAACAGAGCCACCAGTCCCATGGTTCCGGCAATCATCAAAACCACATTAAAATCCAGCGACGGAATAATTTCATTAAGCGGAAGCATGCCGCTCACAATAAAAATCAGTGCCGAGCCCAGTGCGATATACGGTCGGTACTTACTAAAAATAAGCATCAGCACATAAGTCAGTGCAAATAAAACAATTGCAGGTATCATAGTTTTTCTCCTTTGTCTATTATAGCTGCCGCCCGCTACTGCTTTGCAGTATCCCGCTTAAGCAGATACCACCGTACTTCTTGCATGGTAACGAATCGACATGAATCTATAATACACGAAACTTCCCGCAATGACAAGCACCAAATGCCAGAAAATTGCCAGGCCGACCGACAGATTGACTTCACCAAAGCACTGCATCGGAAGAAAAACACCGATAACAGACGTTGTCGCTCCTTCCGTACCGGAAGCATATAGCGGTTTCATTTTCGAATAACAGATATGTATCAACGCCTGCAAAAAAACAACCAAACCGCTTAATAGAAGAATGTCATCAAATCCTCCGTCCGACACCGCTCCCAACGTCACGCATACTCCGCGCATTCCAAGTAACAACAAATATCCTATCTCTGTGTAAATCAGCATATTGGTCAAAAATCCCTTGGTCATAATACTCTTTGCCATAGGAAAAGCTCCAAAGCCTCGTCCCACATTACCGTAACAGCCGTATACGCTTTGGGTCATCATTGCCTCAATCAGTACAATCGCTCCAAAGGCTGCCGCCACCTGAAATTCCGAATCAAAAAACTTCAGTTCCATACCGCTTACTTTCTCAAACAGCGGTATTGCCGCAAACACCACCAAGGCAAGATAGCATCCTCCGTGTCCCCGCAAACCGAAATCACAGCCGAAGGCCTTTCGCATCCGTTTATTGGCCCACATCAGCTTCATGGCACGTTTATATTCACTGCTCATCGTCTGCCTCCTTATCTTTGCGCCGCCCGTAAATTCAGGGTAATACACGCAACCCTGCGTTTTTTATAGGTATGCTCCAAAATCACAAGCCCCAGCCATGTTCCGAGAACAATCAACCCTACAAACACAATCGTAACAAGCCACCACGGCATTACATACTCCACCGCCGCGTCCGCCACAAAATGTAAAGCTCCGCGAAATACGCTTTTCCCGAGTGCCATACATACCGCATTAATTCCGAACACCATCATCACCACCGAGGATATCCAGGCATATCCGGTTGTAATCATCCCCAGCACATAGGTAATCCCGAAGCTTACCAGCATATCATCCAGCAAAGACACCTCACAAAGCCCCAGTGCCACACACAAAAGTCGCATCGCCACCGCCGGTAAGATTCCCACTGCAAAGGATACCAAACGACTTACCACAAGTCCCTTCGTCAATACATACTTTGCCGTCGGAAAGCTCAGCAGACTTTTCCCGCAAGACAGCATCGCCGAACCCTGATTTCCGAAATAGATACCGAACATCCAGAAAAAGAATGCCGGAAAAGCACTGAAAAAGAACTGCTCCCCGGTAGTAGATGCTTCTCCCACCAGCTTATCAATAATAAAACCGCCTCCGGTGATAATTGCAGTCACCAAATAAACCACGTAGCATACCGGATGCCAGCCGAACATTGCCTTATATTCTTTATTTGCTTTCATCAGTTTTATCGCATGTTTTAATTCATTCTCCATCTTATCGCTTTCCTCCGAGATTTGTCTGCATCACCGCCGGAATTCCCGGTCTCCTGCTCCTATAGCTTTGTTCCAGTATGTGTTTTTCAAGCAACGTTCCGCCAATCACACACACTAAGAAAATCAGTGCCGCTCCCCATACCGGCAAATGAATCCATTTCGTAAATTTCCAAAACCCACCCCAACTGATTGCTACCATATACAAAATCCAGACTACAAAAAACATCACGTTTGAACCGGTGCTGATTGCAGATATCAGATATCCGACACCCCATACAAGCAAAAACAGCTCTAATCTTGCATACACTTGATACCCCATACCTATCAAGCAACTTCTGGAAATCAAACACGGCACAAACACCACGCTAAAAACAAGAACACGATTAACGAGCACACCTTTCACTACCACACTTTTTGCCAGCCTAGAGCCGCACAGCCATTTTCCCATATTGGAAAGAATCTTCTTCCCATTGCTGTATACGGAATAAAACAGGAAGCACATTGCAGAAAAACCGCCGGTGGTGTAACTGCTGGTACGGCTCATCATATAGGCAGAATCTCTTCCGTAAAAGAAAAACCACTCGCCCCAATATGCCAGAGCCACAAAAAAAGCCATAAATATCAATGAACATCCGCAAGTCATGCGAACCTTTCCGCTATGTCCCCACATTAATTTCATTGTACGTTTCCATTCACTCGTCATAGACGCCTCCTAATTCTCCGAGTCCCACAGTTTTTTCACAAACCGGTACAACAGTCCCTGTATCACGCCTGCCACCACTGCCGTTCCCGCGCAAAGAAGCGGTGTAACATCAAGGGCCGGGACACAGATAAATACTGCCGCAAATGCGATTTCAAGCACCCACCAGACATACGGCACACAGGCCATAATTCCGGAAGTAGGCATGTAGATGAGAAAAAATACCACCATCGCAAACGGTAATAATGTCTCACTCAGCTCACTTCGGAAAATCAGCCCTACCGCAAGCAATACAGCAAGTACTGCCACACAAAACAAGTCAAGCCACAAAAAACGCTTCTGTTCCTTTTCCCACGCATGGGTCATACTGCGGTAAAACCGGGTTGCACCGTCCTTCCGCAATACAATCTGAAAACGTTCTCTTTGTAATATCAGAAATACCATCTGTAACATCACAAAGGCCATACGGTAGCACATTTCAAACACGCTTCGCTCGGGCAGCACCAGATAAAACATCCATCCGCAAAAGCCGACCAGTATTCCAAATGCAAGAAATGCCCACCGCTGTTTCCATAAACTCCAACCAAGCTCCCTCATTTGTATCCCTCCTAGGAATTCTGCTGTTCCGCATACCGAAGCAGGAAAATACTGAGCTGCTGCAAATTCGGCGTTTCCACCACTGCTCCCGCTTCTTCCAATTTAGCCCTTTCCTCTGCCTTGGCAAAACCGAAGCAAGTACTCATGTTCCGGTCCTCCACCAGAAGACTTCTCTTAATCTTATCAAAGGTAGCACGTTCTCCGGATATCAGAATGTAACGCTCACACAGGTCATTGACAAAGCCGGCTTCAATGACTGCACCGTTATACATCAAAACCGCATAGTCCGTTACATTTTCCATGTCCGCAATGTTGTGGGTAGAAAACAGAATCGTCTTTTCTCCGTCCCCCTCTTCTAAGTACTCTCTGAACTGTCCGCAAAGACGGTCACGCATCAGCGGGTCCAAGTTGGACCCCGGCTCGTCCAGCACCAGAAGCTCCGTATCTCTTGCAAATACCGCCGCCAGACAAAGGCGGATACGGTTACCGTCGGACATCTTCATCAGGGTCTGACTCCTTTCCCCTTCCTGTGCCACACCGTACTTCTTACAAAGCTCCCAATATTGTTCTTCATGGAACCCTGTAAATCCCAGCTTATTGGCCATTGCCACATCATACGGGGTCCAGCTCATCGGATACATGCCCTGAGCTGCCAAATAGCCGATACGCTCCTTCGTCTCACCCTCCTCAATATCCGTAATCTTACCGAAATAGGTAACCTCGCCCGCACTCGGCGCCACAATTCCGCAAATCGTATCGAGTAACGTAGTCTTACCGGCACCGTTGGCACCGATTAATGCGGTGGAAAATCCCTTCGGGATCTCCAAATCCACCGGTCCAAGGGTAAACTTCTTATACTTTTTTACCAATCCCTTTGCAACTATTACACTGTCCATCCTTCGCTCCTTACTCCGCGTGGTCTAACACGGTAATCAAATCTTTTACTTCTTCTACGGTCATTCCGATTGTTTTTGCAGCCTCTAACGCCTCCAACAGGTGATCCTCCACTTCTCTGAGTCTCTGCTCCCGTATCATGGCAGTATCCTGAGGATTTACCACAAATCCCTTTCCCTGTACCGAGGTCACTAAACCTTCTGCGCAAAGTTCTTCGTAGGCTTTCATGGTTGTAATCACACTGATTTTCAAATCCTTGGCAAGCCCTCTGATGCTGGGAAGATACTCTCCTGCGGTAAGCTTCCCGCTTAGAATCTCTTCCTTTAGCTGCATCGCTATTTGTTTATAAATCGGAATCTCTGAGTTTTGCAGAATCTTCATAAGATACCTCCTGTTCTCATACTGTTTATATCCGATATGAACAGTATATACTGTTATAAACAGTTTGTCAATAGGGCATTGGTTTTTTTGAAAAAGAAAAAAGTTGCCCTACAAAATGTGCTTGTACGGCAACTTTCATTCTTCTTAAATTGATATTCGTTTCATAGGATCAACGTTTCCTACCACTCATACGGCGTATTCTGGTATACGTAGTAGTTTAACCAGTTACTGTAGAGCGCATTGGCATGGGAACGCCACATAAGCAGCGGTTTTTTCTCCGGGTCGTTGTCCGGATAGTAATTCACCGGAATATCCGGGTTAATACCCTTTGCCACATCACGCTTGTATTCTTTATCCAGGGTCAGACGGTCGTACTCCGGATGGCCCAGAACAAAAATGTTCTTTCCACCCTCCGCAAGCAGGATAAAATATCCCGCCTCGTCACTTTCCGCAAGCACGGTAAACATGCCGCTCTTTTCCACATCCTCCTTAGAAATGCCGGTATAGCGGGAATGAGGCGCATAAAACTCATCATCAAAGCCCCGTACCAGAGGCTCCTTACGATTCAACACCCGATGACGGTAAACACCGGAAAGCTTTGCAGGAAGCATTTCCTTGTGCACGCCGTAATGATGGAACAGTCCCGCCTGTGCCCCCCAGCAAATATGAAGGGTGGAGGTTACATTGGTTTCGGACCAGTCCATGATCTGCTTTAATTCCTCCCAATACGCCACGTCCTCAAACTCCATCTGCTCTACCGGCGCACCGGTAATAATGAGACCGTCGAACTTCTTCTCCTTCACATCCTCAAAGGTCATATAAAACTGTTCCAGATGGCTGAGGGGCGTATTCGTTCCCACATAGCTTGCCGTGGTTAAAAAGGTCACCTCAATCTGAAGCGGTGTATTGGAAAAACTACGAAGAAGCTGTAACTCCGTGTCCTCCTTAAGCGGCATCAAATTTAAGATTGCAATTCGTAGCGGACGGATATCCTGGGTCATAGCACGGCTCTCGTCCATCACAAAAATGTTCTCTGCTTCCAATATCTTTTTTGCAGGTAAAAAATTACTTACTTTAACAGGCATATTATTATTCTTCCTTTCCGCCCACCATTGTCAGGAATTCCTCTTCCGTAATGACAGGTACATTTAATTCTCGCGCCGTTTTATTCTTCGACGACTGGGATGTTGCATCGTTGTTAATCAAATAATCGGTCTTTGCGGATACACTGCCGGCCACCTTGCCGCCCCGCTCCTCAATAAACGCCTTTAGTGCAGAACGTCCGTCAAACTGAAATACCTTGCCGGTAATGACAAATGTCTTTCCCGCAATTTCAGACGCCAGCATCGCTACCGGTCTCTCCAGGGTCACAAGAGAAAGCAATTCCTCCGCTTCCGCCCGGTTCTTCTCTGTCGCAAAATACTCTACAAACGCCTCTGCAATCACCTCACCGATGCCCTCTACCGTCACCAGTTCCTCCGCTGTAGCGTTCATGACACGCTCCATATCCTCTTCCAAGGAACGACAGATGACCTTTGCGGTGGATACCCCGATATTTGGAACGCCCAACGCATACAAAAGTCTCGCCGGAGTTACGGTTCTTGCCGCCTCCACGGAAGCAATAAGGTTCGCATAGGACTTCTCTCCAAAGCCTTCCATTGTGGTAATGGTTTCTTTATGGTCCGCCAGCCGGAACAAATCCGCCGCTTTCGTAATAATCTTTTCGTTTAAAAACTTCTCGATGGTGGCCTCAGACAATCCTTCAATATTCATGGCATCTCTGGTCACAAAATGAGCAATGGACTTTACCTTCTTTGCCGGGCACTCTGCATTGACGCAATACAACGACTTAACTTCGTTCTCCGTCTTAAGACTTGTCTGCTCTCCGCACACCGGACAACATGCCGGCGGCTTTGCGGTACCGCTCTTTGTGAGATTCGCCGCAATCTGCGGAATAATCATATTTGCCTTATACACCTGTATCGTGTCGCCGATACCGAGAGCAAGACTTTCCATAATACTCACGTTATGAATGCTGGCGCGGGATACGGTGGTTCCCTCCAGTTCTACCGGAGCAAATATGGCCACCGGATTGATAAGGCCGGTTCTTGATGCGCTCCACTCGATTTCTAAAAGCTCCGTCTCCGCGATCTCGTCTGCCCACTTAAAAGCGATGGAATCCCGCGGAAACTTTGCAGTTCTGCCAAGACTGTTCGCAAAGGCAATATCGTCAAAGGTAAGCACCAGACCGTCCGACGGAAAATCATTTTCCGAAAGCTTTGCTTCCATGTTTCCGATTTGTTCTACAACTGTCTCCGGTGTCACGAGTACATGCTCCACACAGGTAAAGCCCTGCTTTGCTAAGAAATCCATCTGCTCGCTTCTTGTTGTGAACTGCAAATCTTCTTCTGCCGTTACTAAAGTGTAAGCATAGAACAATACATTTCTCTGTGCCGTAATCTCGTTGTTTAACTGACGCACCGTACCACTACAAAGATTTCGCGGGTTCTTATACTTCGCCTCCGCCTCTGCAATCTCTCCGTTGATTCGCTCAAACTCGGAATAGGTAATGATTGCCTCACCGCGAACGGTTAACGTTCCCTTATACGGAATCGTAAGCGGTACATTTTTATATACTTTTACGTTATTTGTAATAATTTCTCCGATTTCACCATTTCCTCTGGTGACACCCTTCACCAGTTCTCCGTTCTCATAGGTAAGTACATTGGTAAGACCGTCTAACTTCCAGGACAGCACACCGGCTCTTCCCTGCAACCAGTCTGCAAGGGATTGTCGATCCTTTGTCTTGTCCAAAGACAACATCGGTGCGGCATGAGCCTCTTTCGGCAACTCACTGACAATCTCGTAGCCTACCTTTACGGTCGGACTGTCCGCCAGTACAATACCGGTTTCTTTTTCCAACACCACCAACTCGTCGTACAATGCATCATATTCGTAATTGCTCATAATTTCGGAACTATCCTGATAATACGCCTTTGCCGCCTCTTTCAAAATCCGATGCAGCTCACGCATACGTTCCATCTGTTTTGATTCACCCATCATCGACATTCCTCCTTTTCGGCTGTCCCGTCCTTCCGGATCCATTACAAACCGATACAGCCGCATTCGCAAACCACTACGCTTTCCGGTAACTGTTCACGCCTCTTTTTTCGAACTCCGGCTTTCCTTTTCCCGATCTTCCGGATTTTTCCCTGTCCGTACGCCCTTCCGTCCCGACCGCTTTCTTCTCCTTCGGAACCGCATAGGTCACACTACCTTCGCTTTTGGACGCATCATGAAGCACCGGTGTATTGGAAGACTTCCGAATCAAGCTCTGCAACTCCGAAAGCTCCTGTGGGGTCAGTTTCCGGTAGTCGCCCAGTTTCAAATGTCCCAGACGGATATTCATAATACGTACTCTCTGTAGATGTACCACACGATATCCGAAATACTCACACATACGACGAATCTGACGATTCAGTCCCTGGGTCAGAATTACCTTAAAACGGTACTTGTCCAAAGCTTCAATCTTACACGGTCTGGTCACGGTATCCAAAATCGGTACTCCCCCTGCCATTCCCTGCAAAAACTCCTTCGTAATCATCTTATTTACTTTTACGATATATTCTTTTTCATGATAATTTCCGGCACGAAGAATCTTATTTACGATATCGCCGTCGTTCGTCAAAAGAAGCAGTCCCTCCGAATCCTTATCCAGACGTCCGATCGGGTAAATACGCTTTCCGTAATTTACGAAATCTACCACATTATCCGGCTCTCTCTTATCACTGGTACAAACGATTCCTCTCGGCTTATTTAAAGCCAAAAGCACCAGGTCCTCTTCCTTTTTTAATTCCTTCCCGTTAAACACTACGGTCTGTCCCGGCAGAACACGGCTTCCCATCACCGCACGTTCTCCGTCAATAAATACCTTACCTTCTTCGATAAACCCGTCCGCCGCACGTCTGGAACACACACCTGCATCCGCCAGATACTTATTAATTCTTACGCCTTCTGCGACTTCCTCCGCTGCAAATTTTTTCGCTTTCATCATCATCCTCCAAAAAGAAAAAGCTTTCCCGCGTTCTGCCTGCGGAAAAGCCCTCATCGTACTGCCCTCCCGGCAAAACGCATTCTACATGATACCTCTCTGTATATAAAGAAAAAAATGCATCTGAAGGGACTCGAACCCCCGCTAACATGGTTCCGGAAACCATTGCTCTATCCACTGAGCTACAGATGCAATATACACATTATATCCAATTAACAACATTTGGTCAAGTAGAAACAGTTGATTTTCTTTAATTTTTTTGGTATGATAAGTAAAGGTTGTTAAAAAAATGCAAAGGAGGAGCTTTCATGAAATTTAAACGATGTATTTCTGCCATCTGCAGTTCCGCGTTAGTGCTGGGGCTCTCCTTCTTATTATATCCGCAGCCCAAAGTGTCTACCGGCACCTCCGTGTCTCCTACAGGCTCTGTGACTGCGACACCTACTCCGGTTCACAATTCCGATCCTGTTTCTTCTGCTACCGGCACGCCGAAAGCAACACCGACACCGGCTGTTACACCGGATGTCACATTTCTTCCGTTACTTACCGGCGATTTAAAGGAACCGCTTCCTGAAGTATCAGACTTGGTAACCGCATATATTACCGCCTATTATAACAATGACCCGGGAACCATCGCTACGCTTGTTACCGATGTAAGCCATTTTGATATCTCGGTCATGGAAAACGATTGCAAAAATGTAAAAAGACTTGAGAATCTGGAGCTGTATTCCAGACCGGGTATCGACGGCGTCTTTTCTATTGTATACGCCACTTACTCGCTTTATTACAGTGATATTCAGATTTCGGTACCGCATTTTTCTGAATATTATGTAAAGCGCCTGGCTGACGGCACATTCCTGATTCAGACCACGCCCCTTTCCGAAAAAACCGCAGAGGTGTTCACTCAGGCCCGCCAATCGGGAGATGCTTTAGAACTGGCTGTTTCCACTCTGATTCGTCGTTATCATAATGCGTGTCTGGCAGTAAACGAGCCTTTATTAAAGCAATGCGTCACCAATCCGGACTACCTGAATCTGACCTATATCGATTCTCGTTATTCCGTGACAGAGACCTTTTCGGATTATGACTTTTTAATTTATAACGGAATCAACGAATTTGACTATGTAGCATTTGTTACCCATAAGGAAAAGATTGTCTTCTCCGATACCCCTGCTCCTTGTATGGAGTCCTATTATATCGAAGTTGACGAAGCCACCGGCATTCCGTCCATTTATTTAGGCATTACCTCTTTGGATACCGATGCGTATTGCGCATCCCTGATTCAAAGCGATACCATACAAGAGCTTGCAAAACAGACCAACACTTCCATGCAGGAGGCGTTAATGTCCGACGATGATTTGAAGGAGTTTTATCAGTTACTTGTTTCCAACTCCTCTGAAGAATAACAATCTCTTTCTTTTTGAATTTCAGGCACCCGACATCTCCGTCAGGTGCCTTTTCCGTTTTATACGAACCGGAAGATGCGTTGCACTTCTACTACTCCGTTATACTGCATAAGGTATCTTTCTCCATCGAATAAAAATACACATGATTTGATAATACTTCTTCCGGCAATACCTGCTGTTCGTTCACCGTCCGCACCATACGGTTCAGCGCTCCCGTTTCTTCCTCCTTTGTTTCTTTCAACAACAACACTTCATGCACACTGCTTGGAATTACATAATAATTTCCGCCGAACTTTTCTCCCAAGCAACGTAACAGTTCCGGATAAAGCACTACCGCCGCACCATTAATTCTTCTGTAATTAGACAACACATATAACTGCCTGGACACATACTCCTCTGCCGAAACAAGAATCGCGGACTCCGGCTCTTCACCGGCAATTCTGCATTCTCTTACCGCATGCTCTACACACCACAATTTCTCCTGGAACAAGCGTCGTGTATTCTCTACAATTACCGGAAAATATTCTTCCGCAGTGCCAAACTCCAATGTCTCCCATACATTCCTCGGTAACTGATAACTCTTAATACCGTCTTCCGAATCCTCTGTTAATACATAAAACACTGCCAATAAATCCAAATACTCTACATAAACAGCATCCTGCAACCATTCCGTATTGCTCTCCGCCTGAATCAGGCGTACAAACAAGTGACTCACTATCCAATCACGTTCCAAAAAATCCGGTACCTGCTCCCGCACCCGTTCACATTCGGTCAGCACAATGTTTGCCAGATGCTCCGCAAGGCCGAACTCATTTTCACCTCCGCAATAAGAACGGTACAACTCATCCATATAAAAACACGGAATACATTCACTGTCCCCTTTCCTGATATATAGCACATCCTTTATTACCCCATTGTTCTTCCTAACTCTGGACAATTCCGTCCCATACCCGTCCCCCAATACGACAAGTACCTGTCTGCACAGTTCCTCCGCAAACCGGATCCGGTTCATTTTTGCTTTACATGTTTCTTCCTGCATTTTTCGCCTTTCTCTTTTCTTTTGCAATACAAATAAGCCCACGTTTTCCTTATGTATTTCATAACAACCGTTCCATGGAAACATACTCTGAAGCAGAGTGAAGATATTCAGAAATTCGAATTCGTATGTGATATCTTAGTTTAATTTTACCAACCCCTCAGACACTTTGCAAGACGGAATACTTACCAAACTTTCCCCACTTTCTTTATGCAATCCGACGAATTCAAACGTATAAAAAAAGTGGCAAAAAGCCTTATAATTCAAGGCTTTTACCACTTTTTACCCTTTGGTACCCATATTTTTATAATAACCGTTTCCGGTCCTGTTTTTTACTTCCCGGAAAGATACTCATCAATACCCTTTGCCGCAGCCTTTCCGGCACCCATAGCCAGAATTACCGTTGCCGCACCGGTCACCGCATCACCGCCCGCAAATACACCGTCCTTACTGGTACAGCCTGTCTCCTCCGTTGCCACAATACAACCTCTTCGGTTTGCTTCCAGACCTTCAGTCGTAGAAACAATGAGCGGGTTCGGGCTGGTCCCTAAAGACATAATCACCGTGTCTAATTCCAGTTCGAAATCAGATCCTTCAACCTCTACCGGCTGACGCCGTCCGGACGCATCCGGCGCACCAAGAGCCATCTGTACACAACGCATCCCCTTAACCCAGCCGTTTTCATCCACCAGAATCTCCTTCGGATTGGTCAAAAGCTTAAAGATAACGCCCTCTTCCTTTGCATGATGTACCTCTTCCACACGGGCAGGAAGTTCCTCTTCTCCGCGGCGGTACACAATATATACCTCCGCACCGAGACGCAGTGCTGTACGAGCCGCATCCATGGCTACATTTCCGCCACCCACAACGGCCACCTTCTTACCGGCAGCAATCGGGGTATCATGGTCATCCGTAAAAGCCTTCATCAGATTATTACGGGTCAGGTACTCATTGGCGGAAAATACACCGTTGGCATTCTCTCCCGGAATTCCCATGAACTTCGGAAGTCCCGCTCCGGAGCCTACGAATACCGCAGAAAATCCTTCTTCCGTCAAAAGCTCGTCAATGGTCACAGACTTACCGATGACCACATTGGTCTCAATCTTAACACCTAATGCTTTCACATTCTCAATCTCGCTCTTTACCACCGTATCCTTCGGCAGACGAAACTCCGGAATACCGTAAACAAGTACTCCACCCGGCTCGTGAAGTGCCTCGAAAATCGTCACATCGTAACCGTTCTTTGCCAAATCTCCCGCACAGGTAAGTCCCGCAGGTCCGGAGCCGATGACTGCTACCTTTTTATTTTTCTTCTCGGCCTGTACCACCGGACGAAGTTCATGCTCTCTGGCATAATCCGCCACAAAACGCTCCAGCTTACCGATGGAAATCGCATCTCCCTTAATGCCACGGATACACTTTGCTTCACACTGGGACTCCTGCGGACAAACGCGACCGCATACCGCCGGCAGGGCGGAATACTCGGAAATCACGTGATACGCACCTTCCACGTCACCTTCACTGACCTTTCCGATAAAGCGCGGAATATCAATATTTACCGGACAACCGGTCTGGCACTTCGGATTCTTACACTTTAAGCAACGGTCTGCCTCTGCCTTTGCCTCCTCTAAGGAATAGCCGAGACATACCTCATCAAAATTATGAGCACGTTCCGCCGGGTCCTGTTCCCGCACCGGAACACGTTTTAACACATCCATTTTCTCTCTCCTAAACTCTTTGCAATTATTCACAATGACCGCAACCGCCGTGATGGGTAGCGCCCTCTTTTTCCTTTAAATATCTGCGTCCCTCTTCCGTCTTGTACATCTGCTGACGCTTCATGGCCTGGTCAAAATCCACCAGATGACCGTCAAACTCCGGACCGTCTACACAGGCAAACTTGATTTCATCTCCCACTGCCACACGACAGGCACCGCACATACCGGTTCCGTCCACCATAATCGGATTTAAACTTACAATCGTCGGAATGCCTAACTCCTTTGTCAAAAGGCTTACAAACTTCATCATAATTAACGGTCCGATGGCAACCACCAAATCATAAGACTTGCCCTCTTGCACAAGCTTCTTAATGCAGTCGTTTACGTTACCCTTCATCCCGTAGGAACCGTCATCCGTCGTCACGTAAAGATTTTCCGCAACTCCGCGCATCTCATCCTCTAAAATCACAAGACTCTGATTTCTGGCTCCGATAATACAATCCGCCGCAATCCCCTTACTATGTAACCATTTTACCTGCGGATACACCGGCGCCGTTCCGACACCGCCTGCCACAAATAAAATCTTTTTCTTTTTTATCTCCTCTGCCGGCTCGTCAATCCACTCGCAGTAATTACCTAACGGACCCACAAAGTCCCGGAACGCATCTCCGGCTTTCAGGTCAGCCATACGATAGGTGGATGCTCCCACAATCTGGAACACAATCGTAACGGTTCCTTTTTCTCTGGAATAGTCACAAATCGTCAGCGGAATACGTTCTCCCCGCTCGTCTATTTTTACAATTACAAACTGTCCCGGCCGGCAGGCTTTTGCCACCCGTTCCGCCTTTACTTCCATCATGACAATGGCATCGCTTAACTGTTCTTTTCTAATAATCTCGTACATATTACCATCCGTATTCCTTCCAAAATATCCCAGACTACGCCCTACAGGGTGTATTACCGTAACATAATACCACATTTCTTTCATAATTTCCACTATAAAAAACAAAAACTTTCAGCGCCATTTTTCAGTAAAACACGAATTCTCAAAAAAATTTTCACAAAATACAAAAAAACTCTTTACTTCAATTCTTTGTCGTGGTAAAATATTACTGTAAAAAAAGAAAGCACTTTCCATTACAAAGGAGGTTTATCTCATATGAGTAAAACAATCAGAACACCTGCGGTAGACTATTTATTTGATGCAATTCTCTCTTTAAAGGACAGAGAAGAGTGCTATACATTCTTTGAAGATGTATGTACCATTAACGAATTACTTTCTCTTTCCCAGCGTTTTGAAGTAGCTGCCATGTTGCGAGCTCACAAAACCTATTTGGAAATCGCAGAAAAGACCGGTGCTTCCACAGCTACCATCAGCCGTGTAAATCGTTCCTTAAACTACGGCAACGACGGTTACGACATGGTATTTGAACGTGTACCGCAGCTTCCGTTTGATATTTCCACAGAAACCAAATAGTATTTTATCCAAAAACAAGTGTCGCAGTTCCTCTCCGGTTCTGCGACACCTTCTTTTTCTGCAGCCTTTCTACTTCTTTTTCTCTTCGGACTTTTTCTCGGCTTTCTTTTCCGCCTTTTCATCCTTCTTCTTTGCCTTCTCCTGCTTCTCGTCCTTCTCCGCAACTTCCGCATCATGCGGTGCAAACTCCTTATCGATAATCTGCTCGATAATCTGCTTCTTCATGTATACATCAAAGCTCAGCATACAAATCAGGGAGAGCTTCCGCAAAAACTCCTGCTGATCCTTCTTCTTTACCTCACCGTAGGTACCCTGGACCGCCTTCCATTTCCGGGCCAAATCCTTTGCCACCACATCGGACTGCGCCTTCTGAATGGCAAAAATCTCCTCGTAAATCTTTTCAAACGGCACCTCGCCCGCACCGTCGAAAAACTTCTCATTCAGAGGCTTTAAAATCGCCTGAATATCTGTGATGGACAACACGCTCTTTAAATAGTAAATCAGAATCAAGAGATACATGTGGTCCTTAGAATACTTTTTCTTACTCGGAGACGGTAACAGCTCGTTCTTCGTATAGTTGTTAATCATCGTTTTGGTTAACAACTTGTCCTCGTCATAGCGCTTTGAAGAAGCCAGATGACGATCCATAAAGGTCGTTACCTGATCCATATATAAATCTATGTTCGGCAGCTCGTCCGGCTGTACATAGGAAATCTCTTTTAATCTGTCAAGAAGCTCGCGTAACTCTTCACTGTCTTCCCAGGCCATCCCATCAACCTCCTTCTCTTCCTCTCTATATTATATAGTATTCGAAACTGTGTTGCAAGTACTTTCTTTTTTTCACACGGTATGCTATACTGTTACCATAAATCCCAAGATATCAAAGAAACGAGGCAATTATGAGTATATACGACACCTTAAATCCAATGCAGCGGGAAGCTGTTTTTTTTGACAAAGGACCGCTCCTTATTTTAGCGGGTGCTGGCTCCGGAAAGACCCGGGTTCTGACCCACCGCATCGCATACTTAATCGAAGAACAGGGCGTCAGTCCCTTCCAGATTCTCGCCATTACCTTTACCAACAAGGCGGCAAAGGAAATGAGGGAACGTGTGGACAAAATCGTCAGCTATGGTGCGGAGAACATCTGGGTCAGTACCTTCCACTCCACCTGTGTGAGGATTTTACGCCGTTTTATCGAGTCCTTAGGCTACAGCCGGAACTTTACCATTTACGATTCCGATGACCAGAAAACTCTGGTACGGGATATTTGTAAGTCCTTAAACATCGATACGAAAAATGTGAAAGAGCGGACCTTTTTGTCCGCCATTTCCTCCGCAAAGGATGAACTGATTTCTCCGGAGGAATACGCCATGCGGGCCAACATGGACTTTTCCAAAAAGAACTTTTCCCGCGTCTACACCGAGTATCAGAAACGCTTAAAGGCCAACAATGCCCTGGACTTTGACGATTTGATTATGAAGACCGTGGAATTGTTCCAGACGAACCCGGAGGTACTGGACTACTATCGCCGCCGCTTTCGTTACATCATGGTGGACGAGTACCAGGATACCAACACCGCCCAGTTCCGCCTCATCTCCCTTTTGGCAAACTACACCAATGAAGAAGGCGCATTGGAGCAGAATTTATGCGTGGTAGGCGACGACGACCAGTCCATCTACAAGTTCCGCGGTGCTAATATTCAGAACATACTGAACTTTGAAAAAATTTACCCGAACGCCCATGTTATCCGCCTGGAGCAAAACTACCGTTCCACCGGTAACATTTTGTCTGCGGCAAACGAAGTCATTCATCATAACATCGGCCGGAAGGACAAGTCCCTCTGGACCGAAAACGAGGAAGGCTCTCCGGTCTTCTTTACCCAGTATCCTACGGACTATGCCGAGGCAGAGGGCGTAGCACAGAGCATCCGGGACTACGCAGACGAAAAGGGAGCTGCCTATAAGGACTTTGCGATTTTATACCGCACCAACGCCCAGTCCCGTGTATTCGAAGAAAAACTCATCGCCAGAAACATTCCGTACCGCGTCATCGGAAGCATCAATTTCTACCAGCGTAAAGAAATCAAGGACCTACTGGCTTACTTAAAAACCATTGACAACGCCCTGGATAACTTAGCAGTAAAGCGTATCATCAACGTTCCGAAGCGTGGCATCGGCCTTACCACCGTGGACCGTATCGATGACTACGCAGAGACAAACGGTATGACCTTCTACGAGGCCTTGCGTCATGCGGAGTTTATTCCGTCCGTGGCCCGAGCCTGCGGAAAGCTGACCTCCTTTGTGGCCTTTATCGAAGCTCTGCGGAGCAAACCGATTTCCCAGAATTATACCTTAAAGAATTTGATTGAGGAAATCATGGAAGGTACCGGTCTGACCGAGGAAATCAAATCCTCCGCCGCAGACGACGAGGAAGCTGCGGAGCGTCTGGCAAACGTAGATGAACTCATCAATAAGGCAGTTCTCTACGAGCAGACTGCCGACGAACCGACCTTAAGCGGTTTCTTAGAAGAAGTTGCTCTCGTTGCGGATATCGACACTCTGGACGAATCCACGGATGTGACCGTACTCATGACACTTCATGCCGCAAAGGGTCTGGAGTTCCCGTACGTATACTTATGCGGCATGGAGGACGGCCTCTTTCCGAGCTACGTTTCCATCAACGCAGAAAAGCCGGAAGAAGAGATTGAAGAGGAACGCCGTCTATGCTACGTGGGCATCACCCGTGCCATGAAGGAGCTGCACCTTAGTGCCGCCTCCGCCCGTATGGCAAGAGGCGAAACCCAGTACAACCCGACCTCCCGTTTCATCAAAGAGATTCCGCGGTATCTCCTTAAGATGGAGCAGGCGGGCTCTCAAAACACCTTCCGGAACAATGCCTTCGGCGGCAGCCCGATTCGGACCATGTCCGGCGGCAGTATGCCGGTTCCGAGAAAATCGGTCTCCTACAGTAACGCTGCCGGCGGCTTCGATTTTGAAAAGCCGAAACCGAGACCTTCCGCCATGCCTTACGCTTCCACTCCTGCCGCACCGGCAAAGAACTTCGGCACCGGTCCGTCCGGTTCCTTGAACTACGCAGTAGGTGACAAGGTCCGCCATATCAAATTCGGTGTAGGCACTGTGACCAATATCGTGAACGGTGGCAGAGACTTCGAAGTAACGGTGCTCTTTGACACCTACGGAGTCAAAAAACTGCTGGCTTCCTTCGCCAACCTAAAAAAGTGCTAATTTTAGAAAATTTTTCTAGTAATTTATGCCGCACTATGGTATACTCTAACTAAATAGAAAGAGTAAACGTATATTATTTTCACAATAGGAAAGGATGGACCGCTATGAACAACATCATGAAAAAGTTAGAAGATTTGGTTTCCAGCAACGATAAGCTTGCTGAGTTACTTCGCTTAAAGAAGGAAGAGGAAGAGTTTGAAAAGAAAAATACCGCACTCTATGTATTCGCTATCATTGGTGCAGTTGCTGCTATCGCATTGATTGCATTCGCAGTATACCGTTACCTGAATCCGGTTTATGTAGAAGACGGTCAATTCGAGGATGAGTACGAACTGTTAGACGACGACTACATCCCGAACGAAGCTTCCGATGCGGATTTTGAGGAGTAAGGATTACTATCATGAGAACTAAAATAAAGGAATCAAATCAAATGGTTTGCTTCCTTTATTTTTCTCTATTTATACAAACTAAAGATATCTATACCTTTTATATGCATTTCAACAAATTTATCAGCCTGCTTACATTTACACTTCTCTAAAGTTGTTTTTTCTTCCTTCTCAAGCCATTCCATAAACCACAGTAAATCACTCTCATTATCAACATCACGCGATAAACGATAGGCTACATCTGGATGAGCTTTTTTAAGATCCACGATATTCTTATTTCTAAGATAGTACTCATAGGCCTTTTTCAGTTGTGAAATTCTACTTTTTGAAATCCCCAAAGAACGGGCGAACTCTTCTTGCGTTTGATATTGTGGCATATATAACTTATATTTACACCCTACATATATATCTTCAACAATTTCCCACGTGAGTTCTCTTTTCATGCCCTGTCTCAATTTATCAAAATCAATCTCCTTGTCTTTCAAAATAGCACCACCTTTCAATGACATAAAAATCTAATTATGTTCACATTCTACCATATTATCTATCGCCATTCAAGAAAAAAGCTTTATTTCTCTTTGCAACTTTTTCTTATCTTCCCTCTTGCATTTTTCCAAATTTCTGCTACAATCGAATTTGTGTGTGCATTCTACACATATACTATAGTAACCGTACATGAAATTCAGAAATGATGTGAGGGATAATTATGAGAACCGCTTCTCTGCATACCAGACCTACCATACATAGAAATCAGCGTTCCCTTTGGGAGCTTTTAAACGAGCAACTGTTTGCACCGGCCACCGTCTTCGTAAAGAAGCAGGCGGTTCTTTGCATTGCCCTGGTAGCCATGGCATTCACCTGTGTCCTCGTTCCGCCGGATGCGGCGTACCTTGGCTACTTTGATTTACGTACCTTGGCGACGCTTTTTTGTACCCTTGCGGTAGTTGCGGCATTTTCCCACATCCACCTGTTTGAGGTTATCAGTAAGACCATCGTTATCAAGCTTCACACCTTACGAAATGCAACACTGGGACTTGTCATGATTACATTCGTAGGCTCTATGCTGTTGGCAAACGACATGGCACTGCTGACATTTTTACCGTTGGGCTTCTTCGTACTGAACAGTACCGATAACAAAAAGGCCATGGCCTTTACCTTTATTATGCAAAATATCGCGGCAAACCTGGGAGGTATGGTGACGCCCTTCGGCAATCCGCAAAACCTTTATCTGTATTCCTACTTTAACATCGGCACGGTTGAATTTGTGCAGATTATGCTGCCGTCCTTTGTTACCGCAACCCTGCTCATCATCGGCATCTGCCTTTTCGTAAAACCGACGCCGCTTACCTTAAAAAACGACGAGGAATATCACCTTCCGGTAGGAAGAACCGTAATTTACTCCGTCCTGTTCGTAGCCAGCATTTTGATTGTATTCCGTGTGATTCCGTATCACTGGGGTACTCTTGCAATTACCGTAATCCTTCTGTTCATGGACAGAAAGTCCATCAAAGAAGTAAACTATCCGCTCCTTGCCACCTTCTGTGCATTTTTCGTCTTCAGCGGAAATCTGGCACGCATCCCGGCAGTGAGCAACTTCTTCTCAGGACTCCTTCCGATGAATACCTTACTCTTCGGTATCCTGTCCTGCCAGTGCATCAGCAACGTACCGAGTGCAGTGCTCCTGTCCCACTTTACAACGGACTACGCAAGTCTCCTTCCTGCAGTCAACATCGGCGGACTGGGCACTTTGATTGCTTCTTTAGCAAGCTTAATCACCTTCTCCGAGTACAAGAAGCACAACCCGGAGCAGACAAAGAAGTATATCCTCCTGTTTACCGCAATCAACTTCGGCTTTATGGCTGTGTTGTTTGTGGTGCAGAGTCTGATTCTGAAATAAACAGCACATATCGCTTACGTAAATTACAGCACAATTCGTTTGTGCAAAAAAAGGACCGCTACGCTTGTAACCAAACAGGTAGCGGTCTTACTATTCTCTTACTGCCATTCTTACTACTTTTCTTCCTTCTTTTGTTCCTTTTCCTTATTATACATCCTGACGGTTGCAATAATAAGAATCGGACATGCAATTCCATCAATAATTCCTAATACCCGTATCAGCACGTCCGGTATGGAAGCCCCCATAATATTGGCTATCGAAAGCACCAGCGTACACACTGCAATCACCATAAGGCTGATACTCCACACAATCAACCACTTGTTTTTCTTCATCTGTTTTCCTCCTTCTGTCCTCTTATACTTACTCCGATATCCCTGTCTCAATAATCAACTTCTTACAACATGTACAGTACTCGCCCGGAAGCAGAAATGCTCCCATGGAATATTTCGCCACCTCCGGCAATCCGGCTCCGGCAAACTTATCCGCAAGGCTGGTTTTCTTTCCTTCTTCCTGCCAACGAACCTTCTGTCTTCCGTCTCCTTTTAAATAACCTTTCTTCATCTCCTGCTTACAATACGGACACTCCATCTTAACTCCTCCTCACATACTCTAAAAATTCAGTAAGCTCACTCTCTCCTAACACCTTCACGTCATTCTTTCGTAAAAGCTCCACGGTCACTCCTTCTCCCGGTATCACTGTCCCGGTAAAGCTTCCGTCGTAGACCTCCTTATTCCCACAGGACGGGGAACGCTCCTTTAACAGAGCTGCTTCGCAACCGTACAATTTGGCAATCCGAAGTGTCTCCTGCGCTCCTCGTGCAAAAGCCGCCGTACGGTCTTCTCCCTCCGAAGAAACCACAAGACTACCCCTTCGCTCCGACGGCGTCCGCGGAGTAGGCAGGCCTCCCAGCTGCTCCGGGCACACCGGAATCAAGATAATATCTTCCCGGTTCAGAAGCTCCTTCACCGCCTCATTTTCCTTCGGAATCCCATTATATCGGCAATTCACCCCAAGCAAACACGCACTCACCAACACTCGCATACACTTACTCCTCTCCGGTCGCCGGCTTCTTCGGAAGTCCTCTCCGCTCCTCGCGGACGGTTTTTATGTAACGATACAAGACCGCCAGTGTAAAAACAATTCCTCCCGCAATGGCAAGTCCTATATACATATCCAATGCATCGCTTTTATCCGTAAACTCATGTACATTCGAAAGCGTACCGCCTGCCAATCCTCCGCAAAAACCGCACCAAGACGGAATGCCCAGTGCCAGCCGGTGGCTCGGACATACAAACAGAACTGCCATAGACAACAATGAAAAGCACAGCACTGCCATCACTTCCGTTCCGAACACCAGCAAGGTATAGTCCTCTCCGGCAATCAAACAGGCCGGTATCTGCATCACAGCAATGACTCCCAACATCAACAAACAATGTCCGATACAAACTACGATTTTCGTCTTTACAAACATCCTCTTACTTTCGCCCAGCATCAGCGCCATATGCTCTGCCGAAACACAGATTTTCTTCCGGTTCTGAAAAAAAGAAGAAGGACTTAAAAACCACGGAATCAGAAAAAACAGTACCGTTACAAAGCCGACCAAAGAAATCGATGCCGCATAGCTCACTCCGCCTACACCGGAAAGAAAAAGCAACAGGCAATACACAAACATTGCACAAGCGCCGATAATAAAATTCGCCCGGTTCTTTTTACATAGAGCAAACTCCGCTTTTAAATACTGCTTCATTTCGTCTCTCCTTCCCGGCAAAGCTTTACCATCAACTGCTTCAAGGTCAGGCGTTCTCCGTTTTCTCCCGTAAGACGCTCCAGAAGCTCCTCCTTCGTCTCATAGAACAGTAACTTGCCCTTTTCCATCATGGCAATGTAATCCGCCACCTTGTCCAAATCCTCCGTTATATGGGTAGAGAAAATAATACCCATTCGTTCTTCCACAAGCTCTGACTGCAGTATATACAAAAACTCCCGGCGAACCACCGGGTCCAAGCCTCCCGTCGGTTCGTCCAAAATCAAAAGCTCCGGCTTATGGGCCAATGCAAAGGCCAGCTGTGCCTTGGTTGTCTCACCCTTTGACAATTGACCGGCGAGCTTTTCCGCCCCCACCTCAAACCGGCCCAGAAGCTCCAAATACCGTTCCGTGTCAAACTCCGGATAAAACATCCCTAACACTTTGCCGTTTTCCCGCAAAGTCTCCTTTGGAAGAAAATAAAAATCCTCTCCCACATAGCCCAAAAGCTTCTTTGCTTCCGTCGTATGCGTTGCCACATCATATCCCGCAATTTCTACCGTACCGTGCTTTCTCGGAAGATTCTGCAAAATCATCCGAAGAAGTGTAGATTTTCCGGCACCGTTTCGTCCGATGAGTCCCAGCATATACCCTCGCTCCAGAGTAAAGGAAATATCTTTTATCCGAAACTTTCCTTCTCCGAAGTGAAAAAAAGATTTTTCAAGTCCCTCTACCTTTAACGCCGGGCGTAAAAGACGTTCCTTCTCCTTCGCCTCCAAAGAACTGTTTTCCTCGATTTGTGTCTGCTGCTGCAAAACAAAATCCTCCTGTCTGTATTATTCCGAATCCAATAACACTTCCACCATTTCCAGAATGTCATCCCGTTCCATTCCGGCCTCGCGACATTCTTTGATACTGTCCAACATATGCCGTTCCGCCATGGCCAGCTTTTTCTCACGAAGCAGGTCTGTATTCTGCTCGCACACATAAAAGCCCTTGCCGGATACGGAATAAATCAACCCTTCCTTTTCTAACTCCTCATACGCCCGCTTTGTGGTAATGACACTGATTTGCAAATCCTTAGCAAGCGCTCGGATGGACGGAAGCATATCTCCTGTCTTTAACTCTCCCGATACGATGGAGGTCTTCACCTGCCCGATAATTTGCTCATAAATCGGCAGTGTGGACTGTCCCGAAACTACGAATTGCATACGCCTGCCTCCTTTCCGGTACTTCCCGTTTTATTTATTTCCTCCGAAATCCGGTTCCAATACAATAATAATCCTATAATCGCACTCACATAAGCCAGGATCGTAATCACATACAACAACCACGGCCACTGTTTACAAAGAGTACTGTACATATAACTTCCGCAGCCGTGAACTGCCGGCACAATCGCACAAAGAACAAGGTATACAGTAAACCTTTTCTGCTTCTTCGCTTTTTCCTTTTCCTCCTCGGATATCGGAGTCTTCTCCAACACCTTTCCTCCACAATCTTGTCTGACACAATCCACTCTATCTGCGTTTTGTTTCCATGCATTCGAAGTAAACCACCACCATCCCATACTCGAATATGGCTGTCGAATTGCTGCTGACATGCTGTCCACTACCACACCGCTGTAAAGCAGCATAAGCGGGAAGGTACAAAATGCAAATTGTCCCATCCACGCAACAAAGGAATAACCCGAAAGCAAACAGGAAACCACACCAATCACGATAAATACCATCACATGAAACAGCAGATATCCAACGGAATAGGTCCCTAAGTACCGCACTCTCTCCTTTTTTGAAAACGGCAACAAATACAGAAGCTTTCCCATACGCGGCGGGAACAAAAGCACCATCCAAAGAGCTCCCATCCCCAGAAACATCAGTTGCTCCTTTTCCTCAACCGCTATAAAGGTGTCAATCACCATATAGGCACCGATTGCAAGAAACGCAAGACCGCGCCAACCGAGCAACTCCGTTTTCATCCGGTAAAACGCTTCCCTTACCAGGTACAGCATATAGCTACCGGCAGACCTTCCTTTCTCCATCTTACACCATCCCTTTCTTTACCACACCCTGCTTTATGTAATACATCATGTCCTCCATGGTCGGACGAACGCATTCCAGATCCAGACGTACCGGGTCCCCGTTATTTAAAATGATGCCCTCCGCCGTATACTCGGACAATCGCTCTCCCAAGATACGACTCTTCATATACGGAAACAACTCATATCTTCCCCGCACCAATAAAAACTTGTCTAAAACCGCCTCCGTACTGTCGGAAAACATCTGCTCTCCCTGATGTAACATCACCGTATAGTCTGCTTTTACCTCCAGTTCAGACACCAGCTGGGACGACAGCAGAATCCCGCACTCTTCTTCCTCCAATACTTCACTCAACACTTCCATAAACTCATCTCGGAACACCGGATCAAGAGACGCCGCCGGTTCATCCATAATCAGAAATGTAGCTCCGTGAGACAATGCAAAAGCCAGCTGAAACTTCATCTTCATACCCTTGGACAACTTACGAACGGTACGTTTCTTCGGAATCTCAAAACGTTCCAGATACGCCAGATACTTCTCCATATCCCAGTTTGTATAATACGGTCCGTAAACCTGACCGGTTAAAAGCGCAGACATTCCTTCATCAAAGGGCGAATCATCAAACACAAAGCCCATACACTCCTTTGCTTCCTTCTCTTTCTCACGAAGCGAATACCCTCCGATAGATACCTCTGCTCCCTCCGGAAGCGGCAACAGTCCCGAAATTGCCGACAGAAGCGTCGTCTTACCTGCACCATTCACACCTAAAAGCGCCGTTAAATACCCGGCCTCTACCGAAAACTCAATCTCCTTTAACGCAAATCCATCCCGCTGCAACCGTGGAATCTTTACATCCAAAACTGTACTCATACAAATCTCCTTCTTCCCTCCCTAAAGTTTCCGACGATAAAACCTCATACCATCCAATGCCGTAGATACACTTCAACCCAAACTGTATATGTCTATATATACAGTATATACACAGTATATATATTTGTCAAGTAGTAATCCGTATCTTTTTTCTTTTTATCCGTAAAAAATAAAGGCTACCGCTAAGCGACAGCCTTTGTATCCCATTTATTTCCCTTCTACAGCACCGTTTTCTTTGATTCGCTCGATTTCTTTCTCTTTATTCCAAAGATAACTGAAATGAACTTCCGTTCCGTTTTTGATACGCTGTAAGTTATCCATATGCTTAAACAACATCACCACTGCAGCAATCATAAATATCCCGGCCGCAAGAATGTCCTTGTTCATCGCTCCGTAAATGAGTGCGTATACTACCGATGCAGACATCGGTACTACACAAATATAATTTACAATCAATACAACCACAAGTTCGATAGATAACATAATTAAAAACAAACGCACATCCGTCATCAAAATTACACCGCCGAGACACGCAAGCCCCTTTCCGCCGCGGAACTTCATATAGAACGGGAAAATATGTCCTAAAATGCAGGACGTACCGGTAATCGGAAACGCATAACGGAACTCAGGAAACAGCTTCCCGGTAATCCAGAGTGCAAGGCATGCCTTTGCAATATCAAGAATCGCACAGAATGCTCCCACTGCCTTTCCTTTTAAAATTATCACATTAGACGCTCCCGCATTTCCGGAGCCCTTTTTTCGAATATCATATCCGCTCATCAGACCAATCAGATAAGACGGACTAAATGCGCCAATCAGATAACCGATTAAAATACATCCTAAAATCTCCATTTGTTCCTCCCCCTCAAATTGCAGCATGACACCTGCAATCTGAACTCCTTTGTAATTCGTTTTCTCTCCACGTAATATACTACCACACTTGCCTGCCCTATGGCAAGCACCACATTATAACATTTTTATAAACTCCTGTAACTTTTCAAAACCGCCCTGCGGATAGCCGGAAATATCCTCGCTATTTTTATTTAACAAACAATCCGTCAACAAAAACACCTGCATACCACACTGCTTGGCAACCATATCCTCCGAAACATCATTTCCCACCATAAGACACTCCTCCGGTGTCACATGAAGTCGCTTTGCGATTTCTGTATAATAGGCTGGATTCGGCTTACTGACACCGATATTCTCATAGGTCGTGCAAAGTTCAAAATCTTCTTTTTCAAGACCGGCCCATGCAATTCTTTGTCTCGTGGCAACCATCGGAAAAATCGGATTCGTGGCAAGGGCGGTCTTCATCCCCTGCTTCTTTACCAGTTCTACCGTCTCCTTGGCCATCGGGTCGAAACCACAGGCCTCCTTCGCCGCTATAAACTCTTCTCTGTAAAAGTCATCAAACAACACCTTATCCTGCAAAACATTGATACCGTAAATCCCGGCAATCACATCCCAGAACTTCGTCTCGTTCATACAGGAACCGTCGTTCATTACCATGGCCTTGGTACCGGTCCAGATATTCTTAATCAGCATATCCGGGTCATAGCCATATTTCGTCATTCTTTTTGCAAGAGTCCCGAAATACAATTTTAAAAATCCTTCATAATCCATCGGCAACAATGTACCGTCAAGGTCAAACAATACTGCTTTGATACTCATTTTCTTCCGACCTCTCTTTCCCGGATTATTCTACCGTTCTTCTCCACGATACTTTTTCCGAAGATTAACATAAGAGGTATTATAGCATTCTGTCCGTATATCGTCAATGGTTCACTTTGCCTATACACAAAGAAGGTCCCGGCTTACCCTCAGCCGGGACCTTCTAACTTTCAATACCCTTACAATGTCATATCAAAATGCGGTCTTTCCTGCTTATCCACATCTTTGCCTTCCTCTTTATCGATGGAACGCTGCGCCAAAAGCTCCTTCAGTTTTGCGGTCAGCTCCTCAATGGTGCTTGCAGTCACCTTATTCGGATTTACCGGCTTCTCTTCATCCTTCTTGCCGGCAAGCTTTTCTTCCCGTTCTTCCCGTTCAGCCTTCATTTTCTCGGCCTTTTCCGCACGTTCCTTCTTCTCGGCACGAAGTCCCTTCTGCTGGTTGCGAAGGTCCTCCTGCATCTTTACCGTCTGCTTGGTCAACTCCGCGAAATAGGTCACAACGCCGTCCTTATCTACAGTGATACCCATACGCTTAATCTGATCCGCATCCTCACCCAGTTCTTCCTTTACCTGGTCAAGCTTCTCGTCTGCAGTATCAATAATACCCACATACTTTTCCTTTACCGCTTCGTCCGCTGCCATCTCCTCCAAGGTCTTCGGATCTATGACACAGCTGTAGGTCTTGGTAGATTGATTGTGATAATACTGGGCTTCCTCATCGGTGGAAAACTCTGCTACGAAGAAATCAATGTCACCGTACTTCTCCTTTAACTCAGCCAGAAGGTTCTTTGCAGCCTCACTCAGCTCCACTTCATCCTCAACCTTTTTCTTCTCTTCCATATGGATGCCGCCGGTATTCTTCTGATATGCCTTAAGCTCGTCCTTGTCCATCTTCTTAGCTTTGTCGGACATTTCATACATCGCCGCATCCTGTGCTCCCGGGTGCTTTGCCTTTCCCATGGCACGGCGCTCCTCACGGCCAGCGCCCTTTAGAATCTCGTTAACGTTTTTCGGGAAACCTCCGAATCTGTGAATTCCGTTCATAAACAGACCTCCTTATCTTCTCTTCCAAATCCTTTTGTTTGCTGATTGTCATACAAAAGAATGCACGACATAATTATCCCTATTTTTATTATCGACCAAAAACGGCGAAACCTTAATAGGCTCCGCCGTTTTCATTCCATATTTTTTTCCGTATTTTCGGTCTCCTGTTTTAGCATATACAATAACTCCGCACCTCGGTATCGGCCGGCATCATACGCTCTACTTTACAATGACATCAGCCACCTTCGCTTTGCTTGCCTTTAAATAATCCTCTACAGAAAGCTTTAACTGCAACCCCGGCTTTCCTCCGCTGACATGCAAATACGGTAAGCCTTCCACAGACGCATCAATGACCGTCGGGAACGCCTTTTTCATCCCGATGGCGGTACAACCTCCCCGGATATAGCCCGTTACCGGAGTCAGTTCCTTTAACGGCAAAAGCTCCAATGCCTTTTCATTCACCGCTCTGGCCGCTGCCTTCAGGTCAAGCTCTGCCTCAATGGGAATCACAAACACATAGTACGCCTTGCTCTTTGCAACTGTTACCAGCGTCTTATACACCAGCTTATGTTCCAGTCCCAGCATATCCGCCGTGGTCACACCGTCCACAAACTCATCGCACTCATAGGACTGCATCTCGTAAGAAATCTTAAGCGAATCCAGAATTCGCATTGCATTTGTTTTTACTGTTTTTTCCTTTGCCATAAATTCTACTTTCCTTATTTCATGCTTATTCTCAGCTACTGGTTTTCTTGGTTCAATTCCAATCTTGCCCTATTTACTCCACAATTTCATACTGGAACATCTCGTATTTCAGCTTCGTTCCCACATCGATACCGTCCGGAAGCAACGCACGTGCCACCAGCTTCACATCCTCTGATGTAATGTCCGTGCGTCTTAAATTCGCATAATCACCGTCTATACTGTCTACAATATAATAATAAGTTTCCATTTTATTCCCGGTTCTCCTTTTTATCTTACATAAGCAATTGACTTTTTAAAACTTATCCAACAATTCTTTTCTCTTTGCCTCAAACTCCGAGGCGGTAATCAAGCCCTGTTCATATAAAGAGTTCAACTTCTTTAACTTTGCCTCGATATCCTCCTCCGAAGATTCCGCCTTCCCGCGTCCTTCCGTAGCAGTCCGATCCCACTCTGCAGTGTCCTGTGACTCATCAATGATAATCTCATGACTTGTAACACCCTCTTCGGAAAATGCATTCTTATAATTAATCACGGTAATTGCCACCGCCACACCGGTCCACAAAATCCCAAACACTCCAAACATCGGTATTACTGCCACACAGCCGATAATACAAAAGGCAATGCCTACAAAGAAGCCGAGTTTCGATTGGGTCTTCCCCGGTTTTACTTTAATTCTTTTTTGTGTCATACTATCTTCCTCCCTACTTTTTAAAGGACTTCATACGCTCCGGAAAGGGCTTCTCCACATAGGCGTGCTCCTTCATCACAGCACATGTCTCTCCCTCAAAACCCAGTTCGATAATATACGGCATCCAGTCAACAATCCGTAGAAAATCGTTGCAGTCGAACTTTGGGTTATAGTAATTTAAAATAGAACTGAGCGCGGTACCGTGAGTCCCGATGACAATATTCTTCCCTTCATTCGCCGCTAAAATCTCCTTTAGTGCCGCCATATTCCGCTCCTGCACCATGCCGATGGACTCGCCTCCCTCTTCATGGAAAGAAAAATCCGCCCAACGCATTTTCAGCACATTGCCCGAAGAATTGCCTTCGTTGCCTTTCTCCCGCTCACGAAGGCGTTCATCCGTATGTATCTCCTTTTCAAAAAAGGCCGCAGCCTCCTCAATGGTGGCCATACTTCGGACGTACGGGCTACAGTAAAACACGTCGATTTCTTTATCTTTCAGTGTTTCCAGTACTATTTTTCTGTCTTCCAATCCCTCTGCAGTCAGCGGTCTCGTCCTATCGTCCGCGTGAGCATGCACCGGTTCCGCATGACGGACAAAATATACTCTGGTCATCTCATTCTCCCCTTCCGCATAATCGTTTACGATTCATACGCTTCCTGCAAACATTCTAACACTGCCCTATTCGAAAGTCAATATTTCGCCTTCCCTAACAAAGCAAAGAGGGCACTCTCATGCCCTCTTCTCCAAACAGTTTCTCTTTAGCAGTTCTTTTTCACCCACGCTATCACGTAATCCGCTACTTCCTCTACATCCTTTCCACTGATGTCAAAGGTTTCAAACATCGTATCCCCATGCCTGTCATGGTTCCTGAAGTACTCGTTATAGTCTACCGACCCCTCAATCCAGTTTTCGTCGGTAATGCCTCTTCCCTCTTTCATACGCTTTCTTAAAAGGGCTTCCTCACAGGTAAGAGCAAGGCATTTTATATCCGGAAAGAACCGTCTGCAATACTGATGGTGCAGCTTGTCCAAATTTCCTGCCATGGTCCAAAGCACCGGACGACCGCTTTGCATCATATTCATGGAAAGCTGTTCAATCAAATTTAACCGTCTTTCATAATCTTCATTGGTTTCCGACTTCATATAACCGCAAAAAATATCCGCATCCAACACCACAAAATCCACCTTTTTCTGTTGAATCATCTGCGCCGTGGTGGTCTTTCCCACACCGCTGCAACCGGTTAGAATAAAGAGCGGTAAAGATACTTTCTCCCAAGTATGACCGCACTTCGGGCACTTCACCGTCTTTCCGGCGATTTCCTTATCCCAGTTATGATTCCCACATTTGATACATTGTCCAATCATTTGTTATCCTCCAAAATCTTTTCTACTGTTTTCTTATTCTTTTCTCCGGTAGTCCACACCACCGCCCAGACACGCTCTACGCCAAACTGACGGTAGGTCTCCAGACGATGTCTGCCATCATCCACCTGAAACTTCCCGTGGACATATTCCACGATAAGGGGCGGTGCATCCCAACCGTCTGCGAGACTTTCTTTCATCCGGTCCACCACATGAAAGAAATACTGTATATCATTTTCTGCATGCAGATACTCCGGTGCCCCGGACTTTACATTCGAAAGCATTGTAATCGGTATTTCCCGTAAGCCGAAATAGTGACGTTCCTCCAATAAAAGTCCGTCCGCAAGAGCAAGATTCTTTCCGTCTGCCCGTAAGAAATCCTGCATCCAGACATCTATTCTTCCTTCATTGTCGTACCGTTTTGCCAAAGATAATGTTCCGTAAATCATTGATTCTCCTTCCGTTGCCGTATCACTTCATACATCATGATAGATGCCGCACAGCTGACATTAAACGAAGATGCCGTGCTTGATTCCGCCATCGGTATCGTACACAGTTCATCACACAATTCTTTATAAGCGTAACTCAATCCCTTTGTTTCGTTCCCGATGAAAAGTAACAGTGGTGACGTTAAATCCAGCTCATAGATTGCCTTCTGCTGATGGGCTGTGGAACCATACATCCGAAACTCCCCGTATTTTTCTTTTATCTTACGCACCAATTTCTCAAATACATCCGTTTCCGCAATTCGAACCACCGGTAAAGAGAAAAACGACCCCATAGACGCGGCTACCACCTCCGGGTTATACAAATCCACCCCATGCCCGGTAAGAATCAAGGCATCAACGCCGAGGGCATCGCAGGAACGTATCATCGTTCCCAGATTCCCTTTGTTGGACGGTCGGTCAAATAATACCAGAAACGGGTTGCTTGACAGCTTCATCTGCGCAGGCATAATCTCTTTCATTGCCACAATCGCCATCAGTTCGGAGGTCTCTTCCTTACTGCTAAGTTCCTTCATAAGTTCCTTCGAAAACTGATAATTTTCCTTCGTCTTAACAGAAGCCAGCAGTTCTTTCGCCCAATCGGACAGCTTGCCTTCTCCGTACAAAAAGGACTTAATCTGCCATCCGTTTTTCACCGCCTCGTTTATGTTCCGGACACCTTCCACCACAAACTCGCCGTAGCGATTTCTTTTGGTCCGATTGGTTTTTAGCACCTGAATATGCTGAAATATGTTATTCCTTACCGTAATCCTTGTCATTTTGTGATACCGCCTCTTACTGATTCCTTACGGCATACGTACCTTCTCAAAGCCTTTTCTGCCGTATAAAATATGACACAGAAAGCCTCACCGAACCTTCTGTATCATAACATTGTATCACACAATGACCTCCCGATTTATACCGACTTTACTTTAAAACAAACTCGGTATACGGTGCATATTTCTTCACAAAATCATCGTAATCACTTCTCTTGGTCGTCCACATAATCACAGGGAAATAGGTAACGCCCTCCCGTACCAGTGCCTCAAACAACGGATTGTTACAGTTAATCTCAAACTCACTGTCCGCATACCCTACAATCACCGGCGGAAGTATCTGATTTGCCCGAATCTTTTCCCTCCATGCATTTACCTTATCTTCAAACACTACCGGATGCACCTGCCATTTGATACCTTCTTCCGGTCCGCTACTCCGTACAAACATGTTAAGCGGCATAGCAAGCGGTCCTAAATAATAGCGGTCTTCCAAATACAATCCGTCGGAAAACGCTTTGTTCTTACGTTCAAACAAAAGATACGTATGAATCCATTCCTCTAAAAGACCATTGTCATTGTATTCTTTGGCAGACTGTACTCCCGGTGTAAACTTAAGCTCATCTCTACCTTGTTTCTCGTATACAATTTTCTTCACGGTTTCTCTGGACAAAGAGTACTCCTTTGCCAACTCCTCCACCGGCACACCATACAAATACTTATTTTGTAACATCCGGTTACGCTTTCTGTAATACTGTTTCTGTCCGGAAACCTCGCCCCAAGTCTTTTCCTTTTCTTCCGCCAGGGGTACATATAGAAGATTGCCACCGGCATACTTCTGGATTTCTGCGAAAAGCTCCGGGGGTAATACTTCTTTGGCATTTAAATAATTCATTCTATATCACTTCTTTCTACAGTAATTTCACTAGCCCCAACACCAGCAAATGCACCGGATAAAACCAGTAATACACATACTTTATCACCTTGTTATACGGTCCCTGCTTTCCTCGGTACAGCCAAATCGGTAGCAGTGCAAGCAACGCAAATGCCTGCCGCACAATGGTTACCGTATGTCCGAACACATTCACTTCATAATAAAATCCGCTCAGAATCTCTACATTGATGTAGTACAGACATACCGCCTGTCCCACAAACTGCCACCACTTTCGTCCCCGGAAGAAATAGAACACCAGCACCGTCAATACGCCGGCATAATGATAATCCACAAAAGTCACCAGACCCAGTACAAAGGCCAGACATATAGTTCCGATGCCGGTTACAATCCTAATCCACAGCTTTCCCCTTTTCTTCGCCAGTTCGTTGAGCCAAATCAAAAACACCGCAATCAAGAAGGTCCATAACACATTTTGATGTAACGGATAAAACAGGCTGCTTCCCATGACCAGATTAAACGGTATCTCGGAAACAATCGCAAACACAAACAACCGTCCTACATACTTTCTCAGAGACCGGGTATGAAAGTACCCTTCCACAATCATAAAAGCAAAAATCGGAAACGCAATCCGCCCGATATCGGTCAGCCAGTCATTTCCCGATACTACCGTGGCCCAGAGATGGTCACACAGCATAAATACCATGGCCAGAATATGTAATGTCATGGATGAAATTTCTATTTTTTTCTCACGCTCCACCTCTTGGTACCTCCATTCTCTCCGGCATGTATCCGGGGATGTATTTCCTCTTTCTATCGAGCTTCCTTCATGGAAAGGACTCTCTTCTCAATCTCCCGAATCACCTTTATAAACTCCTCATCCGACTTTCCTGTCGGGTCTTCCAGTCCCCAGTTCTCATCAAAGTCTCGTCCGATAAAAGGACAGCTCACATTACATCCCATGGAAATTGCGATATCCGGAGTCGGAATGTCCGCCATCGATTTGGAATACTGGTTTTCCTCCATGTCGATATCATACAATTCCTTTATAATCCGAACCGCATCCTGATTCATCTGCGGCTTGGTCTCCGTTCCGGCGGAATAACATGCAAAGGAATCCCCTAAAAACTTCTTTCCTAACGCTTCCGCGATTTGACTTCTGCAGGAATTATGAACACAGATAAAGGCTACCTTTTTCTTATAAAACGGACAGCGCGTTCGGATACATTGCTGATTCTTCTCACTAAACTCACACTTTATCTTCGCTTTTTCCAGTGTCACGTCATACTTCTCATTCACAAAATCAATTGCTTCGGAAAACGCCAAAAAGGCATCCCGTTTACAACACCGCGGTCCGCCAACTTCCGCCAATGCGCCCAACGCTTTCGACGTAAACTTCATATGCTCTCCCCAGGTATCGTCTGCCGACAGCGGCCCTGTTCCGTCGATAATAGAGAGTGCCGCCCCCATAGAACTTACCGCACCGCATACGCCCCACTGCCCACAGGTGGCCCCCGGCATCTGCAAGCCTCGACGCATCAATTCTTCCAAGCCCTGCGACAAATCCAGCGCCCCTCCGGCATTATAAAACGCCGTCAAAAGAGCAGCACCGTCCAAAATATGATGCTCCGGTCCGTGGATTCTGATAAAGTCCTGTTCTGCAATTTTATAAAAAATCTCGATTGGATTTTTATTTGTTTCCTGTATACACATTGCTATGATGCGTTTGCTTCTTTCTTCCATTGAATAGTCCATGTTAATCACCTCGAACTCATTATAACATAACAACACCATAAAGAAAACAGCCATGTGCTATTACACATGACTGAAATTCTTCTTTTTGTTAGAGGATTCGTTCCACTTAATTTCCCTGTGCCACCGCTCCGATTTCTACATCAGCCTTAATTTCCTTTGCCCTCTCGTTCCACTTTCCGAGATGTCTGCCATCCCAGGACCAATAATCGCAATCCACACTGGTGCAAACCGCCGCCACCTTTTGATAGATTTCTTCCGAAGTTAAGGACGTATCCGTTAGCGCCTCCTCCTTAAGAACATTTCGGATACGGCACAAAAGAACGACCTCATCTTGCTTCCCTGTCGTAATTTCTTTGTCCAATTCAAGTTCAAAGGTAAGAGGACTGCTACACAGAACAGGAACCGGAAGCACCGCACCCTCTTCCCACTCTACCGTAACATCCATTTTATCGGCATCCCGACCGTCTGCTGTTCCGAAATAATCAGCCAAAGGCAAGTTGTTTTCGACCACCAAATTCGCGGAAAACACTTTATTTCGACGAATGTTTTCCAAGGTTCTCTTACTTCCGCCAATGGCACAAATCACACCGAGCTGATCAAACCAACAATAGCTGAACCAGCAAAACAATCCGAAGTCCGGTGTTTTGTCCTCATTCATCGTGCCGTAAACAAAAAGTGTCTGCGGACAAATATCATTCGTTACAGGTACTGATACTTTTTTCATTGTGTTAATCCTCCCTTTCAAGATTCGTAAGTACACGCTGCAAATAGGCTTCAAACCGGCGAATTTCCGACTCGGTAAAACCGATGTAATATCGCTCATTCATTTTCTGCGAAACCAATTCATAATCATGTTTCAACGCCTTTGCCTTATCGGTAAGCGCAATCAATCTGCTCCGCCGGTCGGCAGGGTCCGGTTTTCTGACAATCAAACCGGAATTCTCCATACGGTCAAGCATGGAAGTCAGCGTTGTATTCGCAAGACTCGTTTTTGCGGACAAACTACTGATACTAATGTCTTCATGCTGCCACAGCACATACAAAATCCGCCCTTGCGCACCGTTAAACGCATCTATCCCTGATGCAGCCAGCATGCGGTCAAAAATCCGGGTTCCCGCCTGTTTGATTCGGGAAATTAAATATCCGCCTTTCGTTTCCACGCGTCCATCTCCTTTCTATATAGGATATTACTATATAGAAATAAATTTGTCAAGTTTATTTTCAGCTACAAAAACCACCACTTATCATCTTACTCACGAAACAAAAATCCCGTCTCCATTCCGAGTAAATGAAGACGGGTTCTCAAAACACGTTATTATCTTTTTCCTAATACCGAATCACATAATAAATCACATACACCCAGTTCAGCAACCCGTGGAAAATCGCCCAGCCGATGGACTGCCACTTCGTATAGGATAACACCACCGCCAATGCCACACCGACCGCCGCACCGATATCGATTCCTTTCTCGGTGGTTTTTTCAATGACAATCTTCGAATCCCTATGCGTATGTGATTCGCTTCCGTAAATCAATTCCTCCACCGGAACATCAAACACCTCTGCAATCGCAGATAAGGTCTCCACATCCGACTGGGTCTTGCCCTGCTCCCAATTAGACACTGCCTGTCTCGTCACATGTAAGCTTTCTGCCAATTGCTCCTGGGTCATTCTCTTCTCTGAACGATTCTTTTTAATATTCTTTCCAATCACGCTCATGATTACTCCTCCTCGTTATGCTTTTTGCAGTTCCTATCATACTGTTTTCACGGCAAAAAGTCACGCAACAGGATGTTGCATTTCGCAAAACCAGCGTCAATCCGAGTGTTTTATCGACACAAGTTCGCAAAATTCACCTTCTTCCCCTTAATTCAAAAAGACATGCATCAACAGCCCTATCAATGCACACACAGCCACCGCAACCGCAGCACTTCCGAGAACCAGAAGAACCTTCTGGTACGGACGCTTGCCGATTTCCCGTTGCTTCTGAATCTCGTCCAGGCGTTTTCCTTCGGTAAAGGCCACGATTTCTTTGTAAGTCTGAATATCGTTGTCCTTTTTTATCTTCTCCACCTTCAGGGCGAAATACATGGTTACCGCGAAAATAATACCCCACGGAATATAGCCCAAAGTTCCCAACCACTGTACCAACGGAACTATCGATACCAGCATTACCACAAACAGTACGGTAAGAATTGTACCGTAGTGATTCAACTTTGTAACTTCCTCTTTTTTGATTTCTTCTCTCATTCTGTCAATATCTCCTTTGATTAGTTTGTCAAGTGAGATATGAAAGACTTCGCTCAGTAGTACCAAACTATTCACGTCCGGATAGCTTTTATCATTTTCCCAATTGGAAATGGTTTGTCTGGAAACATACACCCGTTCCGCCAATTCCTCCTGAGATAAGTTTGCCTCCTGACGGCAGTTCTTAATCTGTTTTCCGAGTTCCATCCCGTCACCTCCTTGCACTTCACATACTAATCAAAAAGTCGGATTCCGGCTATCAAAAAGCGTTGACATGGGGCGTTTTTGCCGTGTCAAAAGGTTTTGACATAGCCTAAAACCGCCTATTTCCTTAGATTCGCAGAAGCTTTTCTATCTGCTGCTCACTCACGGTAGGCAACATTTCTTTTACCCTGTCCATCATCTTCTGCTTAGATGCCGCAGGGTCCGTAACATAAGCCGAGGCTATAAAATCGTACCCGAAGAAATGCTCCGGTGTCGTATACTGCGCGATCCCCCAACCGTAAGAATTCCCTAATTTGTCCTGCGCATAAACAAAATCCGCAACACAAACATAGCCTTGCATTTGAAGTCTCGTCATAATGGTATCAAACCCTTTGTTGCCACCTTTGCAGTAGTTGCGAATCTTTTTCAGTTCCTTTGACAGAATCACTTCATGTTCCGCAATCGTGTCGTACAAATCCTTATCCTTATAAAACGCCAGTCCGTCCTCATAACGTGCATCAAAATCATACCCGTCCCTACGATAATTCACAAAGTCGGGAATCCATTCTTTGCTGACAAATCCCGCTTTTCCGTTAAAGAACTTCCCATAAATGCACCGGCCGCTTTTCGCCACCGGCCCTTTCCATTCCCAAGGCCCCTCCTTGTCGGTAAACCAAAGCTCCGGCGGACACATCTCCTCCACGGAATAGCCCGGTATCCCGTTCTTAAAAAACGGGAGAAAACCGTATTCCTCTACCTTATTTAGCAAATCTTCCGTGTTATAAATCATATGTCCACCGCCTTTTCATTTGCATGCCCGTAGCAAATCCGCTTCGGCTTGTAACTCAATATCTTTTCCCAATCCTTTGCCAGCTTCTCATTTTCCTCATACGCCCCCAGATACTCCATGGGCTCTAAATCACCCACAAAACAAGTCCCATCATCCAGTATAAGCGTTACGCTGTCTTCGCTGTGGCTGGTTGTGGAAATAATTTCTCCATCAATACCAAGCGTCCTAAAGAACGCCCTGCTTTCCTCACAGGAAATCACTGTCGCCCCATCTACACAAATCTGCTCATACCCAAGCCATGGCTCCCTTGCAAATATCTCATCCGAGAACCCCACATATTCCCTCTGCACATCCACAAGCAGAAGTTTCACTCCCTGCTTCATTAGTTCACTGACAAGCCCTATATGATCCGGATGATAGTGGGTTGCCAAAACATAGGTGATATCCTTCATACTGATATCCTGCCGCTTGATTTCTTTATAAAACAAGGACAATGTTCCGGCATAGTCGGTATCCACAAGAAGATTCCCGGCGGTTCCGCGGATAAAGAATGTATTGGTATTACCGTATTTTAACCTGCTTACCAAAACAACACCTCCGCCATTTACAAACAATACAACGAATACGCCCCGTGCTTCGTACTGCCGTTATACTCTTCCTTATGAAGTCCGGCTTCCTGTTTCACCGCACTTTCAATGAGCTTTTTCGTAAGCTCCGGCACATCCTCCCGTACCAACGCTTCTTCCACATCCACCCACAGCACTTCGCTGTTTTCCTCATGGTCGGAGGTGGCTTCCCCAGAAATATATTCAGCACGGAACGCAATGTACCAATCGTGCATATTGAAACGGATTCCGATAATATCTAACGGCTTTACCGTCACCTTTGTCTCTTCCATATACTCCCGAATCAGTGCGTCCTGGGGCGTTTCGTCCACATTCACATATCCGCCCGGTACAATGAGAAGACCTTTTCCGCCGCCGTAGGTATGACGAGCCAACAATACCTTATTCTCCTTGATTACAACACCGGTTACACTCTGTCCCCAGTTAGTAGTTCCGTTTTCCATCCTGCTTTCCTCTGAACTTCCCTTTCAATCTTCTTGTCTCACATAAAACGCATACACGCACATGCTGACTTCACCGTAAGCAAACTCAACTTCTTTTCCATCAATAACCACCTTAAATACCGCCAGTCTCCGTGTGTATCCGCTCTCTTCAAACACCGCCGTCTCACCGGTCCGAGTCCACTCATACTCCCTTAAATTCATTCCAAACACGATTGGCTCCTGCCCGTCCGTATGTACAAATAGTTGTTTCCAACCGCCCACTTGCAAAACCTCCGAATCCCATACTATTTCTTTTTACATATCACTTGCCTTGTTTCCCAGCTTTCTTATCACCGGTTCGTTATGCGATATTACATCAATAATATGGTTCTGACAGTATATACCGTAATGCTTCCATTCCCCCGGATAAACAGCACCATCCGAACTTCTTTGACAGTCCGTAATCGTCAGCAGCATATCCAGCAATCTGGATTTTTCAAATAGAATAAAATACCTTCCGTTTCGTATCTCATACTCATCCTGGGAACAAAACGATTCATTTCGCGTTTGATGCAAAATATAACTCTGAAATGTAATTTCATACACATCGTCGGCATCCGGAATTATTGGTATGACATTTTGTAAAACCTGTCCAAGTCCCCGAATTTCCATATCATCTATTACTTCACGCATTTCCCCTTTCTTAGAGAAAGCAATAATGAAACGAACACAGTTATCCTCCCCTTCTTCCATCTTAAGTAAGAACGGTGCATCTGTAATTGTATTATTTTCGCTTCCGAACTTTATCATCCGCTTATTCTCCTATCCCAATCTCTTATACTTTACCAAAAAAACAATCTTATACTCTATACTTTCTTCTCTTTCAAACTTTACAAAAACTTCGGCTCATCAAATACCACACCGTTTTCCAAAAGGTGGTCAAGGAACAGCTTATAATAGCCCGGTAACATTTCCTCCGTCTCATCATGAGCGTGCAGAAGAAGGATGTGCGCATTGCCCTCCCCAAACAAAGACGCACCGAATCTCGGATTCATATCATGCATCCGTGCCCATACATTTTCCTTTGTAAAACCGGAATCCGGTCGAATTGCATACTCCGCAAAATCAAAGGTCCAAAGAGTATCAATATCAACATTCAAATTGTTTGCCTTCCACCACGGATAGGTAAGCTTGGAATCATCCACCTTATGAAAATGGTTCTCCTTTAAATATTGCTGTAATATCGGTCTACTGTTTCCACCCTTATCTCCGTATGGAAAACGAAACGGTCTAAAGGTACGCTTCACGCCACAATTTGCATATAACTCATCGAGAACATTCTCGCATTTCACGATTTCTTCCAAACAAGCCGGCACAGAGAGCTTGGAAAACTGCGGATGGGAATAGCTGTGATTTCCCACAATCATCCCATGCTTTACAGCATACATTGCCTCTTCATAATGACGTTCTACATTCTGTCCCGTCGCAAAAAGGACTGCCTTAATCCCTTTCTCATTTAAATAGTCCACAATTGCCGGAGTGTTTTTTGACGCCACGTCGTCAATCGTTAAAATTGCATGATTCATTTGTATTCTCCTTTTCGTTGTAAAATTATAATCGGATACCGGGGAGCCGGTGATCCGTAAATTGCTTTTTTCTTGTCTACAAGCAAAGCCTTAACTCTTCCATACCGTCCTCAACCAGTCCTGTTTCCGTAAAACCTAAGGACTTATAGAGGGCCTTCGCCACTTCATTTCCTAAAGATACTCCAGTATAAATCTCCTTTGTATCAAACCGCTCCGACACATATGTAATCCCTTGCTTCAAGGCCGCTTTTCCATAGCCTTTATTCTGATACTCCTTATCTATCAAAAACTTCCACAAAGTATACTGCTTCCTAGACTCGTAGTATCCCAGCATAATAAAACCTACCACTTTGTCATCTGCATATATAGCAAACGGAAACGCAGTATCCCGATACACATAAGCCTGCGCCAAGGAATCGGCAGTAGTTGATACATACAACTTCTGATGTTCCGCTACACTTAGGGACAATACCTCATCAAGATTGTCCTTGCTTATTTCCTTCAATACAACCACGCTTCTCCTTCCTTTCTACCAGAAAAACCGAAATCAAATACACCACCATACAGCATAGAAACGGTGACAGACAATCTGCTACATAACCCCAAAGGCTCGCATTATTCCAACTCAGCGAGGTCATATAAAGGTCTGTCGCCCAAAGTGCAAACGCACCGGTTAGCAAAAACGGAATTGCTTCTATCGCCTTATGCTTTGCAAGTCTGCAAAACAGAATTTGCACGGAAAGTGACGGAATGATTCTTAGAATCAAAGACATTGCATCTCCCCAAGAAACAAAAGGCCAGAACAACATAGTAACAGGCACAATCACTCCCAGTACTAACAATACGTTTACAATACTCTTCTTCATGTGACTCCCTCTCCTCTTCGTTATTCTTTCTATTTCCGATTCTCCTCGTAGCACTTCCAGATTTCAAAGAAGTTTTCACTTCTACTCTCATACTCCGGATAGAAAACCTTCGTCAACTCATCATATGCCAATGCCGCTGAATACAGCTTGTCCGCAATCAGATCAAATGTGTCATTCCCTGATTTCACCGGGCACTTTCCCTTATATTTCAAATAGGTCAAGTCTTCTTCATAACCATAGCGGTGATGATTAGTTCCATACTTCATGTCCCGAAGCACCATCTGCTGTACCAATGTCTCGTTAAGATTCATATTGGCAAGATGACTGCCGATTAAAAAGTCTTTTCGATATAGCTTACCCAAAGCCTGAAGTTGCATAAACCAGAACCGATTTACATTGTCTCTGAACCAGTTTGGATGGTTGTACTCTTCTTCCTTCAACGCAAAAGAAACCGGCTCTGCATTCTCATCATAGCAAAATTCAAATCCAAAATCATACCGCATTCCGTTTTTCATAATAATGCGATACATATTGTTTCCTTCCACGAAATAAAATCCCAAAGAGTTTTCTTCATTGATGCCGAATCTGTCAATCCGTTTCATATACTCCGCGTCCGTCACGATATCCTGCGGAGAAAGGGTTACAAGAACTGCTAAATCCACATCACTACAGCAATCGTGATAGCTTTTCCTCATTGCTTCTTCCAGTTTGTCGGTTCGCTCTTCTTCTCTTTTCATTATCACATCGCGAATTTTTACTGCGGTCACTTCCGGTAATTGAAAGATTGTATCAATTAACTTATCTAATTCTATCGTAATGATTTCTCTGTTAATCTGCATGCCAATCCCCCTTTTATAACCTTTTGCCCCTTCTGTCCATTCTACCACTCCCCTATTTCAAAGTCAATGTTTGCGCGGAAACCAAGCACACTTCCACATCAAAAAACAACCGCCTATAATTTCTTATAAGCAGTTGCAACTTTTCTATACTCTTTTCTTCACTATATTCTTATAAATGTTTTTCTTAAAATCAGACTTTGAATGAAAAAAATCTACCTCAGACTTCGTTAAGACTACTTTCTGTGCAATCGCCTCCACTGTACAAATCAAATCCGCTACTTGTGACAACTTATATTGATTGTTCTCAATTTTTCTGAATTCCACACAGGAGAACATCGTATGAAATACAGAAAGCAATATTTGTGCCAGTTCAATCTGTCCGTAATCATAATAAACAATAATTGAATCAAATGCAGCTATATATTCATAGTTTTCCATTAAACTGCGTATAATCTCTTTTGTCAACTTCTCTGTATAAGCCAATTTCGATTTTTCCGCACATTCTCCTTGATTGATTCTAGGACAAATATATTTTATATCTACCATTCGAGTAAAGTGATATAACGCATTAAAAAGTGCTTTTCTATCTTCCCGTAAATCATTTTTATAAAAACTTTCTCGCCTGATTAATGGCCCCGTATGTATTGCATGCTCCGGATATCCCCAATTACTTACTTGAGTTTCTAACATATTTATGTTTTTTGAAATATCAATTGCCTGATTGTGCAAAACCATAGCAACATAATAATACGGTGAAGATGGATTATATTGGCCGAAATCGCCGGATTCATCCACAAAGATGCTCAGAACTTTATTTCCCATAAACACTCCCATTTGTATAACAAAACGGCGGGGTAAATCCCCGCCAGCCGGTGGACCTGGACCTTACGGTCAGCCCAAAGCAAAAATGCACATTGTGCAACAGATTCATATCTGTAATAATATTATATGTCAATTTCTCAAAAATGTCAACTATCTTTTTTAAACCTTTCTCTTCCTCCTACCTTCCCCTTACCTGATACTTCAAATATGCCCGTCTGCCGATAAGCACAAATAAACCTATCAGTAGTATATACAAAATCGGTGCAGCCTGCTGCATGGTCAAATAACCGCCCGGTATCGGCACCAGACGATACTCCCACACGCCCCATATAGCCACCACGTTAATTGGATTCAGGTCAAAAATTTGTCCCAGCACCCGGTATTCATAAGGAACCATTACCAACATCGGCAGAAGCACCAATACACCGATTACCGCTACCACCGCCACCGTACTGTTGCGAAACAGCTCGGAACAGCACAAAATGATAGCAGAATACAACAATGCCGCAATGATTGTCAATACATAGCTATACAACATTGCCTCGCCAAAGGTCATCTGCACCGTACTGGCCGGCGCAACCAACTGAATCGGTGCCCGTAACCCATCCGTTCCGAAAATCAAAAGCTGCGGAACCACCGATATGAGTAAAATAATACCGGTGCTTACCATGGTAAATACCATCCCCGCAGTGAGCTTTGCCCAGTACAGCACCTTTCTTCCGTTACGGCTGCATAATACCAGTTGGTCGGTCTTTTTCTGATGCTCGTCCGCAAACAGATTTGCCAGACAAACCGCCAGCATAATAGCAATCAGTACAAGCGCAGTATATGCCATGGCCCAAGCAGAATAAGGACCTGCATAAAAATCATAGGTCCACGGTACGAAATCCTCCTTTGCAAGAACTTCACGCCAGTAGTCCTTTTCCCCTTCCGTAAGATATTGTTCTTCCATCCCGTACTCGATTCGCATTCTTCTTCCGGTATAAATCAGATCCTCATCCTCCGCAACTCCCATTGCCTCCTTTGCCTCTTCCAGAGTTCCTGAGCTTAAGGCTTCCCATAGTATTACATTTCTGCCTATCTCATTATACAAATCCTTGTACGGCTGAAATGCACTTTCGCTTGTTGCCATAGCTGCAAACATCTCTTCCAACAATGCATCATCCACGGTTCTTCCGATGATTACCTTTTGAGTTTCCTTTTCTTGCCGATTTGCCTCATACTGGGTGGCACGTACACCATCGATATCCTGTGGTACGGTTACCTCGATAACCGCGTATGCCGCCATGACGAGAAATACCAAACCGAACGCAATCCAGGTCATCTTCCTACTCAGTATTTTTTTTAGTTCAAAACGGACTAAGGTCCGAAAATTTTTCATAACGACTCCCCTTCCTCTTCAAATTGTGATAAATAAAACTTCTCCAAATCACCGTTGTCTTCTTCCCACTTATTCTGATAGATCAGCTGTCCGCCCTTCATCATAAGTACCTCGTCCGCAATGTGCTCAATGTCCGACACAATATGCGTAGACAACAGTACAATGCTGTCCTTTCCGATTTCCGCCATCAGGTTGCGAAAGCGAACCCGCTCCTTCGGGTCAAGACCTGCGGTAGGTTCATCCACAATCAACACCTCCGGGTCGTTTAACAATGCCTGGGCAATGCCGATACGCTGCTTCATACCGCCGGAATAGGTTTTAATCTTCTTTTTTGCCACATCTTCCATTGCCACCAGCTTTAACAGTTCCGCAGACTTCCGCTTTGCCTGTTCCTTTGAAAGCCCCTTTAATGCCGCCATATACATCAGAAAATCAAGTCCGCTAAACTCCGGATAATACCCAAAATCCTGCGGCAGATACCCAAGCCTCGCCCGGTAATTTTCCTCGCTCACATCCACCCCATCCAACGTAATAGTTCCTTCCGTGGGCTTTAAAATGCCGCAAATCATCCGCATCAGTGTCGTTTTTCCGGCACCGTTGGCTCCCAACAGTCCGTATACGCCTTTATGAAGCTTCAGGGAAATGCGGTCCACCGCTATCTTATTCTGATACCGTTTTGTTACCCTGTCTATGATCAGTTCCATGCTAATTCCTCCAAATGATTCATCGTTCTACCGTATTCCTTCATCAGTAGCGCCACTAAAAGCACTGCCGCCAACAGCCACCATACTGCGCTTTCCGCACCGAATAACTTAGGCACATACGACCGGAGTATCGGCCCCAGCGCACATACACCGCCACTGATACAGCCGCAAACGTACATGTTCTCTCTTCCCGGCAAATGCCGCACTACCACAAGCCCCAGTACCGCTGTCAAAAGATACGGAACCAAAATATACACACCGTATGTGAAAAGCTGCGTGCCTAACACAATAGCCGCCGGAATAAGTCCCAAGAGCTGCGCCGCTCCCAGCATACTCATTCTGGCAAACAGTACCGTCCGCAGGGAAAACCGGGAGGTCATTTCCAATTCTGCCATCCCGTAGGCGGTGGATCTTGCAAACTCTAAGATAAGCAACAGTGCCCCGAACGGTACCACAGCCGACAGCACCCAGATACACTCCTGTTCCGTATACTGCGCAAGCCAAACCACCGAACCGAACAGCAGAAAGGAAACCGCCCAGACCCACTTTCTGATAAATGCCGCCTGGGAAAAAAACAAAGTCCAAATACCCGCTTTCTGCCGCGGAAGAGTCCGTAAAAAGACTTTCTTTCTCTTCGGATCCGGTACCGCAAACACTTGCTTTAACATCTCTTTTTCCTGTTTTTTGATACTCATAGGTCCGCTCCTTTCTCCTGCAAAGTTTCTCTCAGTTTCTTTAGCACTTGTTTCAACTGTCTGTTGACCGCAAACCTGGAACAGCCACGCAGCTCACAGATTACCTTTACCGGCACCTCATTGACATACCGCAACAGCGCCAGTTCCCGCTCCGCGGGCGTAAGTCGCTCCATAGCCTGCCTCATAACCACACGTTCCAGCACACGCGCCTCCGGGCCATCCTCCGAAGCCTCCTCCGGAAGTTCTTCTAACACCCTCTTGCGGGATTCGTCAATGCACAGATTTCTTGCAATGGTATACAGATAGTTCAACTCCCTGCCCCGTTCCTTATAGGTACTGTTTTCCAAAAAGCGTAGGAAAGTCTCCTGGGTCACATCCTCCGCTACCGTTTGGTTCTGCAATTTAAAATAGCAATAACGGTAGATTTTATCGTATTGCGCTTCGTAATCCATGGAGCCCTCCTTTCTTTTGCAATCGGAAAATTCGTCGACGTTTTTCCTTTCATAGTGAATAACGAAAAACTCCCCCGCGATGTGCGGGGGAAAAAAATTTTTTCAATTATCTACGCTTTTATTTCTTACTCTTAATCAGTCCCCATATCCCAACAGCGATCAAGAGAACTCCTATCACACTTTCAATAATCACACTTCCTGCGCCAAAGGTTCCCACAACAAAAATTGCAGTCGGACCATCCGCGCCTCCGATAATGCCTACGGAACCGGACGGTTGTGATGACAGTATCGCCCCAATAATCATAGGCGCTATCACGCTTAATAAGAGCAATCCTCCTGCAACAATGGAAATAATTGATAATACTTTCTTCATTATACATCCTCCTTCGATATTCTCCTACAAAATACAAACATTCTCATACAGCCCCTTGTCAAAGATATTCTGTACTTTTCTATCGTCTACGATATACTCTGCCACCTTGCTCACAAGCAACTCAAAATTTTCGAACTCACATACCTCTACCTGTTCCACACCATCATAAAACCACCAACGACTTGTATGATTGGTAATGGCACATTCCCGGTCTTTATAAGTGAACTCAATCTCACGACCATGCATAAGAAAGTCTGCTATATTGCTAAATACGTATTCTTTCATTTCACACTCCACTTTCAAATTTTCCCGCGGTATCATTACTTCTCACATATAACAACTTCCGTCCCGTAATGATTGCTATAAAACCTGTTATCAAAAAACACATTAAAAAACGGTGTCATCTTGTTTTCCAACTCGGTATCCTGCGGCTTCGGCATCGAAAGGAGCATCTCGGCAAATTCCGGTGTTACCTCCCCGGTAATCATCTTCCCGTAGGTCCAGTCACTTTCCTTTATCTTACCATATCGTAATGCCACCGCAATCCATTCGTCCTCTCCGTTCCAGCAGTGTATTTCGAAGGTTTTTGCGGTCTTTAAGGTTTCCTTCAGCAACTCCAGCCATTTTGAATTATCCTTTTCCGTTCTGTCAAAATAAATCGGATATACTTCTGTCTCGCAAACAGGTGCCTCGCTTGCCTTCAGCTCATCTAATTGTACGGTCGATAATTGTTCCAACACCTTTTCTGTTACAATCTTTAAGGCTTTCTCTAACTCTTTCTCTTCGTCTTTCATAGTTACCTCCCTACTCCGGAAACACTTCTTTCACATCATCATAGACCGGGAATATTAGTACTCTTACTCTTGTTCCTACCGCATATCCCGCCTCTAATTCCCCGTCGTCCGAATACCGACTACTTGTTATACTATGCACCTTTGTCACCGAATACAATATCGCATTATAAGAAACAGTACCGCCGTCTTTATAATGCACCGGTATCGGTACCAACAAAACCAAGGCAACCAAAATCCAGCAAATAATTTTAAGAACTTTTTTCTTCATAAGCACACCCTCCTATCAAAAACGGTTTCACAGTAACTCCTAACATAGTTTACCATGAAACCGTTAATACTTCCACTATTTTATGAAAAGAACTTCCCGCCCAAATCACCTATTCGGAAGTTCCGCTGTTCTGAGCAAACGCGGCAAGCAGCTTGTCATACGTCTCTGCCGGTATTTTTACACACACATCCCAAAAGCCCTGGAATCTGACATAACCATTCTCATGAAGTCTGAGATGTATCTTAGTTCCGTCCTTCTTGTAAAAATACAAGTGATAAACTTCAGAATCTACCATATGCTGCAAACCTTCCTGCTCCACTATATCCTGACATAGAAGAAACTCTTCCGCATCCAGCTTCTCGATAAATTCCCGGATGTATGCTTCCTCCTTATCCAGCTCGTATACCTCTTCCTTGCTGTAAAACCAAGAATCTCGGCTTTCATATTGCACGCCGGTAATGTTTCCCGACAAATGTAGCCGGTCTTCATACAGTTCTTTTCCGTATTTCAATGTAATCCCGTTGTTGCAAATATACATGGTGACAATCCCGTTTGCCTCCTTTGTACAAAGCATAAACTCCGGGGTATACCCCTTCACGGAATAAAAATCGCCCCGTATGCTGCCCGCAAAATCCACATATCCTTCCTCCGGTGTCCACTCATCTATCATCCCGGTTACAGTTCCCAAATACTCTCCTACAACCTCTTCCGCTTCGGAGAAATTCTCATAATACACATAACAACGCCCTTCGTAAATAAAGAACCCTATCATATCCGACATTGCCGCCATATCCTTCGACAGGGACACCGCCAATGCAGGAATTGTAATCCCCTTTTCCGAAACCGTATATCCGGACGGTTCTTCTTTTGGTGATAATGTTTTCGCCCCCCAGACAATGCTTCCCACCACCAGGCACAGACAGGCGGCCAATGCTCCCCTCTTTACCCACTTAGACCTTGCTTTCTTTTTCTCGGTGACAACTTCACTCCTTTCCAAAATATCCTCATCCACACCAATAAAGCCTTTGTACAAATCTTCTCTATTCATTGAAATATCCCTCCTTACTAAGATGTGCCCTCAGCTTCTTGCGGGTTCTGCTTAAAGTAACCATCACATTATTCTCGGTCAGACAATACCTCTTTGCAATCACCGCCACCGATTCCGTAAAGAAATACCGGCGTACAAATACATTTCCTTCCCGTTCCGGCAAGCCCCGGACAAATAACCGGATACTCTGTTCCAATTCCTTGGCAATGTATTCATCTTCCGTTTCCGACTCATTTGCAATACATTCCGCCAATTCCTCCAAAACAAGATGTATCTCTCCTCCACCACGCTTCTCAGCATTCCGGGCATGGAAGCAGTTAAAGGAAAGATTCCGGGTGATTTTCGCAAGAAACATACGAAGCACCGTTGGTCGTTGCGGCGGTATTGCATTCCATGCAGCAAGCCAGGTATCGCTTACACATTCCTCCGAATCCTCCGTATTATGTAAAATATTCTCCGCTATGGCAAAACAATAAGAACCATACTTGCTGTCGGTTTCTTGAATTGCTTCTTCCTTCCGTTTAAAATAAAGCTCAATAATCCGAGTATCCTCCATGCAATCCCTCCTTTCGTTGTTCTAAAGATCTCTTTACTCTATAAGACAGGAAATGACAGTAATACCTTACAAGAAAATTGTAAAAACCGCCTCCGGTTTCCCGGAAGCGGCCTAAGTTTACTCTTATTCTCTTACTTCTCCGCAAGCTCCGCCAACTGGCTCTCATGACGAAGGAAGAAGTCAAACCGCGGCGGTAAGAACTTGGTCTCGCCGGTCGGATTTGCCAGTACATCCTTCATGTCTGCAAATGCGAAGTTCCAGTCGTATACCTTTTCGGACAAGCCCACATACTCACGTACCGTCTCACAGCCTGTCGGTGCAATCGGATGAAGGAGTAACAACGCGGTCTTAATACCGTAGAAGCAGTCGGCCAGAAGCTGGTCGCGAAGGGCCTCGCCGCCTTCCTCCTCTGCCTTCTTAATGTTGTTTGCGTAATGCTTGTTCAGCAAACGGATATAGTCATCCAGCACATAGGTAATGCGGTGGAAATCGTGGTTGTACATATGACGCTCGTACTCAAGGATAGCTTCCTCGGAAGCGGCCTTAATCTTCTCGTCCACTACGCCCATCGGAATGACGGAATCGTTGTACTTCTGTACCGTATACAGGCAGGAACGCACAATACGGTTGAATACGTTGGTCAGAAGGTTACCTTCCTTTAATACCGGGTCCACGCCTTCGCGTTCAGCCTCCGGCAGATAAATCTGCGGCTTAAAGCTGGAGCTCTTGGTGGAAAGACCGAGGCTTAAGAAGTGCATACGAAGCTGTTCCGGCGTATAGAACGCAAGTAAATCCTTTGCCATCGGCGGCTTGATTTCGGAGCTGGAGCTTGCCTTCTTTTCCATAAACAGAATATGGCGGTTTGCAATAATCTGCGGAAGCTTCTTATAGTCAATCTGAACCGGCTTGCCTGCCTCTGCGTCTGCTGCCGCAAACATAGCCATTTCGGCGATACCGTAGAAGTAAATGTTATCCTCACCGATAAACTGATATACTTGAGAATCGCCGCCCATCCACCAGTCCTTCCATTCGGACGGATTCTTGCCGCGTTCTTCCAAACATGCCTTCGTAAAGGAAATCGGTGCCCATAAGGACTCCGGCCATACCCAGAAGGTCAAATCCTTGTTGCCCTCACACTCCGGCACCGGCACACCCCATTCGATGTTACCGGACAAACGGAACGGTACCAAAGTCTTACCGGTACGGCAGTTGATGTTACGCTCCGCCAGTGCCGCTCTTGCCTTGTCACGGTCGTCCAAAGATGCGAATACAAAGGTCACGGACGGCTTCTTTTCCTCGGCAATGATTTCATGTTCCGGGAACGCTGCGGTCAGTTCCGCAAGACCTGCCTCGTACGCTGCATCAAACGCATCCTTATCCGGTGCACCCTCGCCCGTATAGGTCTTCGGATTTACCGCAATGAGCTTCTTCTGCACGTAGATGACCGGCTTCTTTAAGAATTCTTCAATGGTATTTAAAATATACTTACGGGTATTGGTGTTTGCACGAACCTCGTTAATATACTCCTGCATCTCATCGGTAAAGTTTTCTAAGGAGAAATACCAGTTCTTTACTTCGATAATCTCCGGGGTCTTACCGGACAACATGCTCTTCGGCTCGATTAACTCCGACGGCATGTACTGGTGACCCAAATCACACTCATCCGCATAGCCCTTTTCGGAACAGCAGCCTTCAATCGGACACTTACCTACCACCTGTCTGCCGTTTAAGAGTACCTTAAACTCCGGGTCGTAGAACTGCGGCGTAGACATCATCTTAAGCTGTCCTCTCTCGTACAGAGCCTCAAACAGCTCCTTGGAGGACTCCACATGATGCTCTGCTCCGCGGTATAATGCGGAAGCACCGTAGTAATCCGGCTTAATCTCATACGCATGCAACGTATCCTTCTGAATCTTGTGATTCTTCTCCACGTAATCATGAATGGTCATATCCGCCGGAATCACACCGCTCTCCTGCTGCTTACGGAAGCCCTCCAAAATCGGAGAACCGTAGCAGTCGGTACCGGATACGAAAATCACGTTTTCTGCGCCGATACGGTCACGCATAAAACGCGCAAAGGTATCTGCGTGTACAAATAAGCCACCCACATGACCGAAATGCAGTTCCTTGTTGCCGTACGGCATACCGGAGGTAATCACTGCCTTTTTCGGAAATACCGGACGTCCTTCCGGCTTTCTGAACTCTTTTCCCATCTTGTCGCCTCTCTATTTCCGCACTTCCGCCTTAGTTCTCTCAATGCGCCAAATTGCTTGAAATTTCCTACGGAAACCCGCTCTCGCTCATGCACCGACGTAACGGTACTAGGCTCGATAAAACCTCATGCCTATAGAGTTTCACTTGTGAAACTCTGCGCCGTGCGCAGTCGCTTGCGACATCTACCGCATGCGCACGTGCGCATCCTGCGGCGCAAAGATATGGAATAAGTAGTTCGCAGAACGAACTTATTCCATATCTTCCGACGTCGGCTTATGGTTTCCTTAAGGAATTTTCAACCAATCCGGCGCAGGAAACTTGCAAAGCGGAAGTGCTGGTTTAAGTCAATCTAAAAATATCTATTCTCCGGCATCTATCTGTGAATCAGAGATTTCAGATAAGCCGTTTTTTTGGGGACGTCTATAAAAAATACTAGAGCGTCTTTACTTTACTACGATATTGTAGAGTCTGCCCTTAACATACAACTCTTTTACGATGTTCTTTCCGTCAAGGAGTGCAGCGATTGCCTCGTCGGCGTGTACCTGTGCCTTTACGGCTGCTTCGTCTGCTTCTGCCGCTACCATGAGCTTTGCCTTTACCTTACCGTTCATCTGTACGGCAATTTCGATTTCGTCTTCCTTGATGGCTTCTTCGTCGTAGGTCGGCCATGCCTCGTAGGCAATGGTGTTGTCATGGCCTAAGATGCTCCAAAGCTCCTCACCCACATGCGGGCAGATACAGGAGAACATCTTAATGAAGCCCTCCGCATATTCTCTCGGACACTTGCCTGCCTTGTATGCCGCATTCATGAAAATCATCATCTGGCTGATGGCGGTGTTAAAGCCCAGTACCTCAAAGTCGGAGGTTACCTTCTTTACGGTCTGGTGATATACCTTGGTTAAGGTTCCGTCGTTGTCATCGGTCAGGTTCGCTGCATCGGTGAAGAAGTTCCATACACGAACGATGAATCTTCTTGCGCCCTCAACACCCTGCTGACTCCACGGCTTGGAAACCTCCAGCGGTCCCATGAACATCTCATACAAACGAAGGGTGTCTGCACCGTAATCTCTTACGATATCACTCGGATTCACTACAAATTCCGGGAATCTCTTACCCATCTTAATACCGTTGGAACCTAAAATCATACCCTGGTGAACCAGCTTCTTGAACGGTTCCTTTACCGGGGATAAGCCCTTGTCGTACAGGTAACGGTTCCAAATACGGGAGTACATTAAGTGTCCTACCGTATGCTCCGGTCCGCCGATGTATAAATCAACCGGCATCCAGTGCTTTAATAACTCGTAATTTGCAAATTCCTTATCATTATCCGGATCGATGTAACGAAGGAAATACCAGCTGGAGCCTGCACTACCCGGCATGGTAGAGGTCTCACGGGTACCGGTTACACCGTTATGATTGTACTGCTTCCACTCGGTTGCGTTCTCAAGCGGTGCCTTACCGTTCTTTCCCTTGTAATCGGAAAGTTCCGGAAGGATTAACGGAAGCTCTGCATCATCCAATACGTGGATGTTTCCATCCTCCTTGTATACTACCGGAACCGGCTCGCCCCAGTAACGCTGTCTTGCGAAAATCCACTCACGGAAGTGGTAATTTACCTTTCTTCTGGCAACGCCCATTGCCTCTAACTTCTTCGTAATAGCTTCCTTCGCATCCTCTACTACGTAACCGGTGAACTCCTCGGAATTCATGAGCTTGCAGCCCTTGCCAAGGTAATCATACTTTTCAAATGCCTTCTCGGATACGTCACCGCCATCAATAACCTGAATCATCGGGATATTGTGAACTACCGCGTACTCGAAGTCACGCTGGTCGTGGGACGGAACCGCCATAACCGCACCGGTACCGTAGTTTGCAAGTACGAAGTCACCGATGAAAAGCGGCACTTCCTTGCCGTTTACCGGGTTGATAGCATAAATGCCCTTTAACGGACAACCGGACTTGGTCTTGTTCAGCTCCGTTCTGTCCATATCATTCTTCTTTAAGGTCTCTGCGATATACGCCTCTACCTCTTCTTTATTCTCGATACGTGGCATCAAATCCTTTACAATCTGTCCGTCCGGAGCAAGTACCATAAAGGTAATACCGTAAATCGTCTCGATACAGGTGGTATAAATAGAGAAACTTCCGCCGCCTACAATCTGAAAATCTACTTCAACACCCTCGGAACGTCCGATCCAGTGGCGCTGCATTTCCTTGGTAGACTCCGGCCAGTCAATCTCGTTTAATCCCTCCAATAACTTATCCGCAAAGGCAACCTGGTCGATAACCCACTGCTTCATGTTCTTACGTACCACCGGGTAACCGCCGCGCTCGGACTTACCGTCAATAACCTCATCATTGGAAAGCACGGTACCCAGCTCCTCACACCAGTTTACCGGCATGTCGATGTACTTTGCGTAGCCGTCCAAATATAACTGCTTGAAAATCCACTGGGTCCACTTATAGAACTTCGGATCACTGGTAGCCAGCATCTTGGTCCAGTCATAGTCAAAACCAAGCTCCTTTAACTGCTTAGAGAAAGTCTCGATATTCTGCTCTGTGAATCCGTTCGGATGATTACCGGTACTAACCGCATACTGCTCTGCCGGGAGACCGAAGGAATCGTAGCCCATCGGATGCAATACATTGTAACCCTGCATACGCTTCATACGGGACATAATGTCCGTAGCGGTATAGCCCTCCGGATGACCTGCATGAAGGCCTACGCCGGACGGATACGGAAACATATCCAAAGCATAATACTTCGGCTTGCTAAAATCCCAAACATCGGTTTTAAAGGTCTGATTCTCTTCCCAGTACGCCTGCCACTTTTTTTCAATGACACTAGGATTGTACGTTTTTTCCATGACTGTTCATAACTCCTTTCTTATACACACCGCAGCTTTTTGTTATAAAAGATAAAAACGAATTTCGTCCCATAAAGAGACGAAAGTCGATTCTTCCGCGGTACCACTCTCATTCAGAAGCCTGCCATACAAGCTCTGCACTTTCATCCGTTAACGGTGATGAACCGCTGTCCCCTACACAAATCCGCATCCCAATGCGCCCCTTCAGCGACAAAGCTCCAAGGTCTGTTCCATACATCCCATTACCGTCTCGCACCACCCGGCGGCTCTCTGAAAACAAAACTGCATGTACTATTCCTTTTCCCAGCATTTCACATACATTTTACTATAGCAGAAATTTAGGATTTGTCAAGGGCTTTCACAACGAAACTCTCTTACAAGCATCACATTCCGCTTTCGCTTTCACAGTTCCATTTCTTCCCTATCTTACGAATCACAACAACCGCGCCTATCGCCACAGCCGTCAAAATACCGTAAATAAGGACATACGCCGTTCCTTGGGAAATCACATTGCCGAGGTAAGGGGTTGCCAATCCGTTTATCACAGGAGACACAAAATCCACGGCAAAATGCGCCGCGAAAGCAATTCCTACACCTACGAGTGCTTTCTTTTTATATACCAGATAGCATACCAGCAAGCTCATAGCAGTATGGAACAACACACAAAGAATCCGCTCATAGCCTGCCAGATAAAATGCATATGCCGGAGTTTCTACCAACGCCGCTTTTATCTGATTCAATTGGTCCACCAGTTCCGTAGCATTCGGTACCGGCAACGTTCCGGTCTGCGCCACAGTTGTATCAAAGGCTCCGCTGTTTATCATAACCGCATATAACAGATTATTTATGTAGGTCATACCGATTAAAATCATTGCTTCAATTCCGCCGTGTCCCAGCCCCGCTGCCACCCCCTGCGGATAATTCATCTTCTTTTGCAGAATCTTCGCTACCGCAAACCGTGCCACCACCTCAAATAGCGCTGCTGTCATGGCCAGAATCAAACAATACACCATGTAATGATTCTCCGCAAAACTTTGGAACCACGAAAAGGTTCCCAGTACATTTAACACCGGCACTCGAATGAGTACCTGAAGCACAAAGAACCCGGATGCTCCGAGTAGCCATGCCTTCCACACGCCCTTGCCCTTATTCTTTATGCTGTACACAATCGCCGCAACGATCGGGCCTATCAGTGTAACAATAAGTGTTACAATAATTCCTATTAATGCTCCTGTACTTACCATAGTTTTATCCTCCTAATCATCATTTACATTCCATACATTGCTTGTAAAACCGGATGCTATTTTAAAGTTTGCTCCTCCGTTTTCTCATATAACTTCAATTTCTCGTACATAGATAACATCTCCTCTTTATCTTCCGTACTGAATCCGAACCATTTTCCATCCGTCTTCTTTACCATAAGAAATAGCGGCACTTCTTTCAACAAAATCAGCTTTACTCCTCCATACTCTTCCAAATGATAACTTCCCAGCGCAATCCGCTCGGTTCCCGCGCCCCATACTCTGGCACTTTCCGGCAATTCGGTTAAAAGCTCAACTTCTTCCACATCTTCAAAGTACACAGTTTCTTTATAATACAAACATCCTCTCACTTCAATCCGGTCCGTCTCTACCGTAGCCTTCACCGTCCCGAAATCAAACGGAAGAAACGCCACAGACATTGCAACCATCATGATAAATGTACCGATCAGTATCCACTTTGTAATCGGTCCCCATTTCGTTGCCATATTCGTGGTGATTCCCAAGCCCCTACTTTCCACAAATGTATTGGTATCGTAAGGATTGTAATAATAACCGTTTCTCCAGTAGACATCCTCATCTTCTGCATAGGTGAAATTTGCTGCTAGCGCCAGTTCCTTCTTTGCCTGCTTCACCCTGCCGGATGCCTTCATAAAACTGAATACAATCAGCCCGGTTACCGCCAGGGATAACGTAACAAACAAAAGCAGAAAACTGTTTAATGCTTCCTCGCCCCGTCCTTCGGTGGCTTTTTTCAAATAGGAGTGCACCCAAACCGTAACCAAAAACTGGTAGCCACATAAAAGCGATGCCAACCAGGCCACAAAGCCGGTCCATGCCCTTTTGGCAGCTTTATTCAGAGCATAATTAATCTCCGAATCCTCACTGTACACCTTAAGCTTTCCATGGGCCATACGATGAAACATATAACATAGGAACACAAATGCCAGAACATTAAAAACCAAAGAAACAATCAACACCGGATATTCTGTGGCACATTGCCCCCACCATAAAAAGCTACCGATACAAATCCATAACGGAATCCCTAGCCAAAGCTCCGACACAGGCATAGTTTTCTTCATCCGACTGACAATGGTATCCACCTCCATTGACTTTTCCTTCGGAGGATTCCCCCAGCCCTTTTGCAGCTTTAGCTCATACATCCGGTTTGTATACTTTTTTATCACCTTAAAATCCACAAAAATCACTACGGTACACCATAAGGTCATATACAAAAACTGAAGTGCATCTACACCAAAGGGCAAAAGCGGCAAGAGAAAGTGCACGCCTGTTGCCAAAAAAAGTATCCCCATCCACTTCCATATGTCTTTTTTATACGCTCCGACAATCCGTATTGCATCTTCATCCTGCCTTTGTTCTCCCCGGATACTCATACAGAGCACATAGTCCGACTTCTTTCCAATCAGAACAAATGCATCCCAAAGCATACACAGCTGCACAAACCATGCCGTTCCCGCAATACTGAGTGCCATCGTAAGATCCCAATTCATCTGCGCCACCTCCTATTGTTCATTATCGTTACACAAGTTCCGCTTTCGGCACGCCCATTCCTGCATACACCTTCTCGCACAGCTCCATAAACTCGCTCTTTTCCAAACCTCGCGCCGTCGCCTCCGCAATCAAAACCAAGAGCTCCTCTTCGGCCTTTTCCCGGAACACGCCGAACTTATCCTTTTGCGGATTTACCCTGGCTCCGTGTCTTCGGTCAATCTCGATAAAGCCTTCGTTCTTTAGTATCCCATAGGCTTTATTCACCGTCATGGTATTCACTCCCAAGTCCTCCGCCATCTGACGCACCGTCGGAAGACCTTCTCCCGGCGTAAGTTCTCCTTTGCCGATTCCGACTACCACTGCGTTTCTGAGTTGTACATAAATCGGCACTTCACTTGCCATATCTAACCTTATAATCATCGTTCTGCACTCCTTTCCGTTCTTTCACTATTCAAGCAAACCATCCCAACGATTTTTACCGATTCGCATTAATTCTATATTTCTTCATGATTTGTCTTATTTGTATTAGTTATTATAATACAAACATAAGTTGTTGTCAATGACATCATTAGCAGGACTATTGTCCTATATGATTTTTTCTGCATAATACTGTAAACTATAAAGCGTATAATCTTTATAAAGGGGATATTTTACTATGGATAAAAATGTAAAGAGCTTTGCGGAAGCAAATGGACTGGCAATCTCAAAAAACATCGCCTACGGTAATCTGCGTGGTTATGCTGCAACCGTTTCCGAAGGACAGGGTTTTGTACAGATTATTTTATCTACTTCTTTTCCGGATGCCAATGACCAACGTGCAGTGGAAGAAGCCTTACGACAGGCAAATCTTTCCAAGGAGTACGGCGTAACGTCATTGAACTTCTTCCCGAAGAACATCCGCATGACTTTGGCCTACACATTAAAGAAGCACATCACACGTGTAGAAGCTTTCTTAAACTTTTTCTTACCTCTGCTTGACGAACACCACGCAACCGGCGTCCATATCTGCCCGGAATGCGGCGGCGATATTACCGCAGGCTGCTGGAAGCTCATTAACGGCATTGCATATCATTTACATACCGAGTGCGGTTCCAGAGTAAACCGTGACATCACCAATGCTGACCAGGCAAAGAAGGACAGCGATACCGGCAATTATGTGACCGGGTTTATCGGCGCTATGCTCGGTGCAGCTTTGGGCGGAATTGCATGGGGACTCGTACTTTTAATCGGTTATGTAGCCTCCGTTGTAGGCCTTCTTATCGGTTTTCTGGCAGAAAGAGGCTATACCTTATTAAAGGGTAAGCGAGGCATCGGAAAGGTTATCATCTTAATCCTTGCAACTATCTTCGGTGTTGTATTCGGCATTTTCTTCTCCGATGCAGTCACACTGCTGATGAAGCCTAATGTTGGTTTCGGTGACCTTTCGGAATTATTTACCCTCTTATTCCACAACGATGATTACGTACGTTCCACTATAGGTAACATCGTACTGGGACTCATCTTTGCGGGCCTCGGCGTATTCGGTCTGTTACGCGCTACCGGCAAAGAAGTCTCCGATACCAAAGTCATTGATCTGGAATAAAAAGCAAACATACCAAAGGCGGTTCTGCTCCATAAGAGTAAAACCGCCTTTCTTATACGATAGGAACTCATACATTTCCCATCACTCTATAATTTTCTCACATAAATCTTATGCAAATAACTTTCTCAAGAACTCATTTGCACTGTGACGCCAGAAGGTCCAGTCATGGTAGCCGTAATCAATGTACAGTTCAATCGGAACTCCGGCCTTTGCAATCTGCTCTGCACCTGCCTTCACCGCATCTACCATTCCTTCCCTAGTTCCGCAGGATACAAAGAACAGCTTAAACTGTTTTGCAAATTTCTCCGGATTCAAAAGGATGCCGCTGTAGTCATCTTCTTCGTTTTGAATCACCAGACCACCGGAGAAAATACCTGCATTCGCAAACAACTCCGGATTTGCAAATACGATCTTCTGAGTCTGCATACCGCCCATGGAAAGGCCCGCCATCGCTCTGTTCTCTCTGTCCGCAAGAGTACGATAGGTCGCATCGATAAACGGTACCGCATCCTTCGGAAGCTCCGTAAGGAAGCCGCTCATGGACGGATGACAGTTCATATCTGCCGGGAAACCGTAGCCCGTATTCATGACGATAATCATTTCTTTCATCTTACCGGCCGCAATCAGATTATCTGCCAGGTTGGCAATCTTTCCCTGCCAGATCCAGCCCACCTCGTTCTCTCCGCCACCGTGCTGGAGGTAAAGCACCGGATACCGCTTCTCCGGATTCTGCTCGTAGGAGGCCGGGGTATACACATAGCAAAGCTTCTTACGTCCCGTTACGGAGGAATCGAAATAATTCATGTGGATGGTTCCGTGAGGTACCTGACGAATGCGGTACTCTTCGAAATCCTCCTCCGGCATTTCCAGATAGTTGATGGAACGGAAGCCGCCGTAGCCTACCTGGGCGTTGGTGTCCACCACCTCCGCACCGTTTACAATCAATCCGTAATAGTGGAAGCCCTTTTCGATACCGGACACTTCACAGGTCCACCAACCTTCGGTGTCAAGCTCCATCGGGAACCGGCCCATGCCCCAAATATCTACCACTACCGTCTTTGCCTCGGAGGTACGATACCAGAATCTTGCAGTACCGGTCTTTGCATCCACAATCTCATTACCGCAATGCTCATCCTTATAACGGCCTGCCGGTCTTCCCTTTTCGTCAAAGTCAAAAATGAGGCCCTTATAAATCGGGTCAAACATCAGCATATGCTCCGCAAAGGTCTGGGCATCCAGCTGTTCTGTGGAAAGCTTCGTCTCCGTATAGGTAAAATTCTCTTCTTCTTCGGAGCCCTCTTCCTTAAAAATCAACTGTACAAAATCCCGTACGCTTTCTCTCCATACATGCCAGTCATGGAAGCCAGGGTAACAGCGCTGTCCGCCCTTTGCACCACGGGCTAAGAACTTATCCGTATACTCCTTCTGGGCTTCGTGCAGTCTTTCTTCGCCTGTTCCTGCGGTCATCAGCACCGTATCCATCGGATACTTATCCTGTACCGCTAAAAGTGCGTCTGCCTCAATATCACGCATACCCGAGAATACACCGAGGTGTGCAAACAGCTCCGGAAAGCGGGATACAATCTGGATTGCCTGAGCAGAGCCTAAGGAAAGGCCTGCCATAGCGCGATTTCTTCTACCCTTCTTTACCGCAAACTTGCTCTCCACATACGGAATACAATCCTTTGTCAATTCGCTGCCGAAATCTCCCGGGAAGAATACTTCTTCCTTCCCCTTCTGAAACGCATAACCGCAGCATACCACGGCAATCATCTCTTCGCATTTGCCCTCCGCAATGAGATTGTCTAAAATCAGATTTAACTTTCCGTTCCAAATCCAGCCGGTCTCATCCTCACCAACACCGTGCTGGATGTACATCACCGGATACTTCTTGCCCGGAACCTTGCCGTAGGAGGCCGGCGTGTAAATGTAACACTTCTTCATATGGCCGTTGATATGAGACGTATAGCTGTGAATCTGCACATCTCCGTGAGGCACATCCTTTAAGAACCAAAAGTCATCCTGTTCATTCGGAATTTCAAAAAAGTTCGTAGCACCGAAACAGCCGTAAGCCAGCGGCGCATTCGGATGCACCACCTTTGCTCCGTCCACAAACCACTCGTGATAATGAAAGCACGGAGCCAGCCCGGAAACCGTAGCAGAAAACAATCCGTTTTCATTTTTGGTAAGGGCAATCTTATCCCGGCTGAAATAGCCGCCAAAGCCTGCCACCTCAACCTTCTCCGCATCCGGCGCAAACATCTTAAACGTAACGTCGCCGTTCTCATGAACCTGTACGCCCCATTCATCATCCTTGTAGGTCAGTTTAGGCATACCTTCTGTTTTTTCAAAGTGTACCTTCTTGTAAATCGGGTCGAAAAACAACGGATACATGGTAAGCGCCTGATTTTGATTTGTCTGCATAGTATTATCCCCCAATATAAATTCATAATATAGAATCTCGCTCGCAAGATTCTCCGCTAAAAAGAACTCGCTGAAAGGTCCTTCTCACTCCTTTCAGCGGTTACACACGATACCGGCCGCCGAAACGGCCGGTCCCATTATCTCACATTTGGCTTATGCCAATGCCATCAAAGCATCGGTAAGTGCCTTCAGCTTTGCATCCGCATCCGCATTATCCGTACCCTTTACACCGATGTAGAACTTAATCTTCGGCTCGGTACCGGACGGACGAACACATACCCAGGCATCATCGGTCAAATCAAAGTACAACACGTTAGAATTCGGAAGACCGGTCGGGGTTACCTTACCGGTAGCAAGGTCAAGCACCGTATCTTTCTTGTAATCGCGGAAGGATACCACATCGTAAGCACCCAGCTTCTTCGGCGGATTTGCACGGAAACCGTCCATGATTGCCTGAATCTGAGCTACACCGTCTGCGCCCTTTAAGGTCATGGTCTGGATGCCTTCCTTGAAGAAACCGTACTTCTTGTAGATATTTTGCATCTGATCCCAGAGAGTCAGGCCCTTGGTTCTGTAGTAAGCCGCAGCCTCACAAAGCATCATCACCGCAACAATAGCATCCTTATCTCTTGCGTGGGTACCCACGAGACATCCGTAGCTCTCCTCGAAGCCGAACTCGTAGTGACCTACGCCCTTCTCTTCGAACCACTTAATCTGCTCACCGATGTACTTAAAGCCGGTCAATACTTCGATTAACTTAACGTTGTACTCCTCTGCCACCTTGTCCGTCATGTTGGTGGAAACGATGGTCTTAATAATCGCACCGTCCTCATGAATACGACCGAGCACCTTACGCTGGCTCATCAAATACTCACAAATGAGAAGACCGGACATATTACCGGTAAAGGACATGTACTCACCGGTTACGGAATCCTTTGCATACACACCGAGACGGTCCGCATCCGGGTCCGTTGCCATAATCACATCCGCATCTACCTTCTTAGCAAGAGCAAGTGCCAGAGCAAATGCCTTCTCATCCTCTGGGTTCGGATAGCTTACGGTAGAGAAATTGCCGTCCGGCTGCTCCTGCTCCGGAACCACATATACATTCTCAAATCCCAATTCCTTCAGTACACGCTGTACCGGGAGATTACCGGTACCGTGAAGCGGGGTATAAACAATCTTAAGTTCCTTGCCCTGCTCACGAATCATATCCGGGTAAATAATCTGGGTCTTTAACGCAGCCACATACTTGTCATCGATATCCTTGCCGATAATGGTTAATAAGCCCTTTGCTTCTGCGTCGGCACGGGACATGGTTTTTACGGTCTCATAGCCTTCTACTGCGTTTACTTCCGCAATAATCTGCACATCCTTCGGAGCGGTAATCTGTGCACCGTCCTCCCAGTATACCTTGTAGCCGTTATACTCTGCCGGGTTATGACTGGCAGTAATTACGATACCGGAAATACAACCGAGCTCACGTACCGCAAAGGAAAGCTCCGGGGTCGGACGTAAGGAATCGAATAAGTAACTTTTAATACCGTTTGCGCAAAGGCAAAGAGCAGCCGCCTCCGCAAACTCCGGAGACATATTTCTGGAATCGTAGGCAATGGCAACACCCTTGTCCTGACCGCCTTCTTTGAGAATGAAATTAGCAAGCCCCTGGGTGGCCTTACTTACGGTATAAAAATTCATACGATTGGTACCGGCACCGATGACACCGCGAAGACCTGCGGTACCGAACTCCAGCTCACGATAGAACCGGTCCTTAATCTCTGCATCATCCCCTGCAATCGCTTTCAGCTCGGCTCTGGTTGCCTCGTCAAAATACTCATTGCTACACCATTCTTCATACACTTTCATGTAATCCATAGAAAAAACCTCCTGCTATTTTTTACTGACAAAACGTCAGATTTGATTCGTTTGTCTTACCAATTATTATATAATAAATCAACCGTAAAGGCAAGGTTTTTCGTGCATAAAACAAGAGTGGGGATGTCACATGTTTGAATACGCAGCGGCATCGGGCGCGGCGGACTCTTGCGTAGTCCTTGTAGGTGCACAAAAGTCGGTCTCTTATAGGTTCTGCATACTGAATATAGCCGTAGCCATGCACAATGCCCTCTTTGAACTTTACGCAGGATAGTAGACTTTCTTATTACTTCGATTGCCTGTCAGCAACGCACGGACAGGAGGTCTGAATCAAAAGCGGACTAGCTCCGCTTTTGGCGCCGATGCGCGACTGCGAAGCAGTCTTCCTCTGCGCATCGTGTGCATCCTGCGGAGCAGAATTTGTTGCAAACAAATCCCGCCATAAGGCATGGATGCCGCATCAGGGCGGTTGCGTCACTCATCCGTATATTCTCCCGAAGTAATTAGAAAGACTCTATCCGAAGTACGAGAAAAGAGGGCATTGTGCATGTCTCCGGCTGTTTCATAACAAAAAATCTATAAGAGACCGACTTGTAATAATCCACCGGTAAGCAAGAGTGGGGCTGCGCATTCCATCATGCGACAGCCCCACGTATTCATATTCTTATAAAGACTTTATAATCTCGCCCATCATATTCGGGGTAGCACCGATTGCATTGGACTCATCGGTATCGATGTGCATTGCATCTGCGAAAGTCTCGCTGACACGAACCACAACATCACCAAGCACTGCCTGTCTGCCGTCGGTATCCATCTTTACCCAAACCACATCCTTATTCTTTAAACCAAGCTTCTCAGCGGTCTCCGGAATCATGTGGATGTGACGCTTTGCCACGATAACACCTTCGGAAATCTCAACCTCACCGCACGGTCCCACAATCTTACAACCCGGGGTACCTGCAATATCACCGCTCTCTCTTACTACAACCGGAACGCCGATGGAACGTGCGTCGGTAGCGGAAAGCTCTACCTGGGTAGCCGGTCTTTCCGGTCCGAGAATGGAAACGTTCGCAAGAGACTTCTTCGGTCCTACAATCGTTACTCTTTCTTCACATGCGTACTGTCCCGGCTGGGAAAGATCCTTCTTCTTGGTAAGGGTTGCGCCTGCACCGAATAAAATCTCCAAATGCTCCTTCGTCACATGAATATGACGAGCGGATGTCTCTACTAAAATCTGAGCCATTATATTATCCTCCGTAATCTAAATATGTATTTGCCCTCATTATACACCCGTCCCACTAAAAAATCCAGCCTTTTTGACAAAAAATAAACGTACCCGGTCATAAGTCAAAAAAACAGGGCAATGTATATGAACTACATGCCCTGTAAACCTTTCTTATGAAATCTTACTGCCGTCCGCGTACATCAAAGGTAATCCGGTACTCCTTCGGAACATATTCGCCTTCCACTCGCTCCTGTACCGTAACCGTTCCTTCCGAACCGCCCCGGATATAACTCAACACTTCCTTTAACTGCTCCATGGACTTTATTTCCATGCCGTTTACTTCCGTAATGACACCGTATAGCGGAAGTCCGGCCTCCTCAGCCGCCGAACCTTCTTCTACACTTACGATGTAAACACCTCGCGGAATATTCAGTGCAGTAGATAAATTCTCCGTAACATCCTGACCTTCGATGCCTAACAAAGCAGAGTCCTTATACTTGATTTCCTCTTTGTTTACCAGTTGGTTGATAAGGGACACCACCTTTGAAATCGGAATGGAATAACCTACACCTTCCACGTCATTTGCCACCAACTTCGCATTATTAATCCCCACAAGCTCTCCTTTTGCATTTAACAATGCACCACCGCTGTTTCCCGGATTAATTGCCGCATCCGTCTGAATCAGTTCCATCGGGACGCCTTCAATGGTAACCTCTCTGTCCACCGCACTGACATAACCTACCGTAAGAGACTGCCCGTGTCCGGCTGCATTTCCGATGGCAATCACCATCTCTCCGCCCCTGAGCGCATCGGAATCCCCTACCGTAGCCACACGGATACGCTGTAGTGTCTCCTCCTCCAAGTCGGAAAAGCTCACGGAAAGCACCGCAATATCCTCATTTACATTTGACCCCTTCACCTTTGCCGGTGCCGAACTGCCATCCACAAAGGTAATCTGCACAGCAGTTGCCCCGTCAATTACATGATGATTGGTCACAAGAAACAGCTCATCTCCCTGAGCAATAATAATACCGGTACCGCTACCTTCGCTCTCCTGCTCATAGGTACGTCCGAAAAAACGATAGGACGAAACATATTTCGTATGAATTTCCACTATAGACGGACTGACATTATCCCAAACCGAAGAAACATCATACACCGAGGCCACCCGATTTTCTTCCAGCACCGTCTGTTGAGCGGATTGCTCTTCCTCGTCGGTCTGGACCAGCTTTTCAGCCTCCTGCTTTTTTGCTTCTTCAAGAGCCTGCTCCTTTTGCTCCTTATAATAGGAATACCCTACCGGCACCGCCGCCAGCGTACCTCCGAACAACACACCGCAAACCAGCGTAATAACAAGTTTTTTCCAAAATTTATGCTTTTTCACCTTCGCCATGACAAACCTCCTGCCAATCCTTTCCCATCCGATGTTCTACTCCTATTGTATCCGCAAAGTTTGTCTAATTTGTGATGAGTCCTTAAAAAAATCATGTTTTATACAAAAGATTTGTAACAGCCCAGTACCTTAAGCCTGGATGCTTCCTCCTTAATTCCGGTCAACGCATTCTGTACCGCAGGCTCGGAAAGTCTGCCGTCAAAATCCACAAAGAAACGGTATTCGAACTGCTTGCCCGGAATCGGCCTGGACTCGATTTTTGTCATATTCAGATTGTTATAAATCAGGTGACTCAGTATACGGTAAAGAGAACCCGATTCATGGGCAATCTCAAAACAGATACTTACTTTATCCGCCTCTTTGGTAAATACAGGTTCCTTTGAAAGCACCAGAAAGCGTGTCGAATTGATATTCTCGTTATTCAGTCCCCGGCGTAGAATCGTAAGTCCGTAACGATTTGCGGCGATTTCCGAAGCGATGGCCGCCTTAGTCACATCCTTACTCTTTGCCACCTCCAAGGCACACCCGGAGGTACTGGAACAGGCTCTTTGTAACAATTCCGGACGCTTTGCAAAGTATCCGCTGCACTGTAATAACGCCTGCGGATGAGAAAACACTTCCCTAATCCCCTCTTCCGTAGCCCCTTCCGGTGCCGCCAGCACATGCTCAATCTTAATGACCTGCTCCGCCACCGGATACACCGCGTGTTCTGCCATCAAATCATATAAATCGGAGATATCTCCCGTTGTCGTATTTTCAATCGGGACCACACCGTATCTTGCACTCCCGTTCTCTACCGCTTCCACCACTGCCGAAAACGTCGGACAGGAGGCCCGCTCACACACCTCTCCCAGTGCACGCATCAAAGCCTGCTCGGTATAAGAACCCGGTTCTCCGAAAAAGGCTACCGTATCCTTATTATCACAGGAAAGTACCGGCACCTCCGCAAAACCGTTCTGCCCCTTGTCCGCCAGCATGGTATACTGATACTTCCGGCTCAGGGACATAATCTGAGAAAACAGTTCCCTTAGCCCTCTGCCGAAATAAGGATTCACCGCCATCTGCTCAATCGCCTCCAGCTTCTCATCCTCTCTCTGCTTATCAAACACTTTTTTTCCTGACACTCTTTTATACTCCGCCACATCTGCCGCAATCTGCATTCTTTTCTGAAACAAAGCGGTCATTTCGCGGTCAATCTCATCGATTTCCTGTCTGCATTGTACCAAGTCCTTCATAACGCATCTCCTCTCTCCCTTTTCCCTTTACATTTTATACCATCAATGATTATACTTTGTTAGTTTTAAAAAAGCAACGGATTTCTTGACTTTCTGTCACAGAATGATAAAATAAATTTAGAACTGTTTTGTATGTTATATCTCTGAACGGAGGTTTTCCTAATGAATAAAAATTTGAAACGCTTTTTCATATTCCTCATAGTAATATCCCTACTCGTTATTACGGTTTTACTTATAAAAATCACATCCCGGATTCCGGAAAATCCGACGGACTACACAGGTAATACCGCAGGTAATCTTTATAACCGCGGTCTCTTTGCCGAGGACGAAAACTACATCTATTTTGCAAACTTAGCGGACAATTTCCGTCTTTACCGCACCACTCACGATTTGACGGATACGGTACGTTTAAACAAGGACTCGGTAGAATACATTAACCCTGATGCCTCCTCTACCTTCCTTTATTACTCCCGCATCAATTACCGTCAAAACACTAATGGCAATACCGTATTCGATCTGTTGGATTCCGGTATTTACCGCTACAATTTAAAAAACGAGGGACTTTCCCGGTTGTATACGGAAACCTGCGGCACGGTATTATTGGGCGGAAATAATCTTTTCTACCAGACCCACGGCGGAGACGGCAACTTCGACTTTTACTCCCTTGCAGTAAACAAAGAAAATGCAAAAGCATCGCTTATTACTTCCGAACACATTCAGCCTGTCAATTTCAGAAACGGGCTTCTTTACTACTCCGGCGTTACAAACGATCATTGCTTGTACGCCCTTTCTCCGGAGACCGGCGATTCTGCTCTGTTTGCGGACTTAGACTGTTTCCGGCCGGTTGTAACGGAAAACGGCACCTATTTTCTTTCCCAGAAGCATCAGTACTCTCTGTTTTACTTACCGAACAACGACGATACCGCTACCCTGATTACAAACGAACGGGTTTCCTCCTATAACATTTCCAAAGATGGACGTACCCTGTTCTATCAGATAGACGGAGGCAAAAACAACCGTCTTTGCCGTTATGATATCGCTACAGAGCAGGAAACAGAACTGCTACAGGGAGATTTTTCAAACCTGAACACGGTTTCCGACTACTTGTTCTTTACCGATTTTGCGGAATCAACCTGTTACTGTTACGACATCTCCACCGGCAGTTTGTCCCAGTTTATGCCGACGGAGGAGTAAACAGTTCAGGGATATTCTGCAATTCGCCTACATATTTACCAAAATACAAACGCAAACAGGTGCCGGTTTTACGCCGACACCTGTTTTATTTCACCCACTAAATAAAGGGATCCTATCGCTACAATGACTTCTTCTTTGTCTTCCTGTTCCGCAAGGGACAGTGCGTCCTTTACCTGCGGACATACCACAAACTCCGGCATATTCGTTTCATCGCAAAGCTCTTTGCAAAGCGAAAGCAACTCCTCCGGCTTCATTGCCCGCGGCATAGACGGTGCCGTTATGTACACCTTCTTTGCCAGCGGCAAAAACATCGGTATCATCACATCCAGTTCCTTATCCGACATAGCTCCGAAAATAAAGCTAAGCTTTCTGTCCGGAAAATACTGTCTGAGACTCTCCACCGTTGCCTGCATCCCCTGAGGATTATGGGATCCGTCTGCCAGTAAAAGCGGTTCCTCTCGCAGTACCTCCAGACGTGCCTGCCAATATACCTTGCGAAGTCCTTCCCGTACCGCATCTTCCGAAATCCCGATTTCCAGCGCTCGCAGACGTTCTACCGCCTCCAGTACCACCGCCGCATTTTTCTGCTGATACAGGCCCGGAAGGGAAAGTTCCACATGCTCCCAAGCTCCGTAGGAAAAGGTCTGACGTTCCAACACCGTTCCGACGTTTTCCGATATCAGCCTCGTAAAATCCGGCATAGACAGTGCCGCATTGCATTCCTTACAGCGCTCCTGCACCACTTCCTCACCGTCTTTATTTTCTCCGTAAAAAACTACCGGTACGCCCGTTTTTATGATACCGGCCTTTGCCTCCGCAATCTCCTTCATGGAATTACCAAGCTGCGCCGTATGGTCCAGTCCTAACGCCGTAATAATGCAAAGGAGCGGCTCTTCCACCACATTTGTAGAATCAAAAGTCCCGCCAAGGCCTGTTTCCAAAATCACCAGCTCACACTGCTGCTCCTTGAAATATAAAAACGCCAGTACCGTACCGAACTCAAACTCACTGGGCGGTACTTCCATTTGTTCCACAAGACCTGCCAGATACTCCGTAAGCCTGACCAGTGTCTCATCCGGAATCTGCTGTCCGTCTGCCTGTATACGTTCGTTATACCGCACAATATACGGCGATGTGTACAATCCCGTCTTGATTCCGGCACACCGGCAGATAGAGTCAAGCATCGCCGCCGTACTGCCCTTGCCGTTGGTTCCGGCGATATGGATACAGCGCAGCTCCCGCTCCGGGTGTCCGCATAAATCCAATAATTCTTTTGTCTTTTCCAACCCACTCTTTTTTCCACGCCAGTACAGGCTGTGGATATAGTCCAATGCTTCGTTGTAGGTCATAATACTTGCCTTTCTTATCTTACCTCTGCATTCCGTCTGTCGTACCGCCATTTTCTCCGGAACTCATCTTCGTCTCCTTCGGCTTCTCCCAGTGAAGCAATCTCGGTACAAGTATTTTTCCGTCGTTTATCATCGGACGTAATACCGGAATCTCCCGCACCGCAGTCAGGAAGAAATACACGCCGATGACATTAATCGGGTACATAAGCGCATTTTTCACAAAACGTCCGCCAAAAATTGCCGCAAACTTCAACCGGAAGCTCTCCCACGCGGCCGCTCCATCCCGGAAAAACATTCCGAAATCCTTTACACCGTACTGAATGGAAATCCAGCTGGTGGTCATGCAAAGATTCACCACTACCGTTACCGTAGCCAGTGCCGCCAGAACTCTCCATATCGTAATCTTTTCCCTTCGATAGAAAAAGCAACCGTAAATAAATCCTGCTACCATACTGTCTATGGTATATCCCGGAAAAAACGGTCCCGTCGGCTTTAAGAAAAAGCCGATCAAATCTGCCGCACCTCCCATTACCAGCCCCGGTACCGGTCCGAACATCATACAAGCGATGGTGGTCGGGAATATCGTAAATCCGATTTTGATATTCTCCGTAAGCTGGATGTTGGTAACATACCCGAGGGCCAGTCTGAGGGCCAGTAACATTGCCATGGCAACCAATGATTTGGTTTTACCGAATTCTTTTGCCGATTCTTTTACACGCATAAAAAAATCCCCTTTCGTTGTATTCGTCGCAATCACAGAAAAGAACCTCGTCTCAATGCTTCGACACGACCGTCCTGCAACAGCTACAACAATAGGGGATTCCTATTTGTAGCAGCGGGATGCGGAATCTGCACCGCAAGATTTCTCTTTTCGTTCCATCGACAACTCCCCGTCCGACAGACACTTAACGCGCAAACTCCTACTCTGCTTCTCTTTTGATTTTTGACGTACCAATTCTAGCACACTGCACATGCTTTGTAAAGTACTAATTTAACTTTTTAACACGGTACAGCGTTTTTACTTCCGAACCAATTACTCTTCCATGTAAAGTCCTGCGTCTACATAAGCCTCCAATACTCTGTAGTAAGAAAGCTTCGGTGTCTTTAAAGTCTTATACATTAACGCCTTTTCCCCCGGTCTCCAGGAGTTCACATCGGAAAGTCCCCACCAGGTAATACCGTTGATTGCGGCACCTTCCTTCTTTAATTCCAGAATCTTTGTCATCATATCATAAAAATACTTTGCCTGATAAAGATCATTGGTGTTTCCCACATCAAGCTCGGTAATATGTACCTCATGACCGGCTTCCAAAAACTTCTTCATTGTGGTAATATACTTAATGGTATGCGGATTATCCACCGTAAGATGAGACTGCATTCCCACACCGTCACAAATCTTTCCGTCAGCGTTTATAAACTCCAATAAATTCAGAATCTGTAAGGTCTCCGAATAGGTATTGAAATCATTGTAAAGTAGAGACACCTCTTCTCTGATTCCGTACTGGCGAAGCACATCGTCCGCAATTACAAATGCCTTCTTTACAAAGCCGGCTTCTAAGCCCTCTTCCCCGTATACTTCCTTCCAGCCGTGACCGTTTGCATGTACATACTCGTTTACTACGTCCCAGGAATACAGCACATGACCGTTTTCATTGTCATATACATGCCCCATAACGGTACGGATGAAGAACTCCATACGGGCATCCATGACTTCCGGAGAAACAAACGCTCCGTTCGAATCATAGCCTTCACGAAAAAACCAGGATGGCGTCTGACTGTGCCATACCAGGGTATGTCCGCGCAATCCCAGATTATTTGTCGCACAAAACTCCAAGGCACGGTCTGTAACTTGGAAATTCAGCTTCGGCACCGTACTCTCCTTGTAATTATCCGGAATCACATACCCTAGGGACTTCGCGTCATCCACGGTCAACAGCTGCTTATTATAGCCGTTTAAAAGAGCATCCGGTTTCATCTCGTTTTCCATGGTAATACTGTTATAATTGTCTTTAATAATGGCAAGGACATCCGGATCGGAAAACTGACGTCCGTTAATACAAGTACCCACACGTCCGATTGTCTCACCGTAGGTATTTAAAATATTGATTCCCTTCGGCAAATTTGCTCCCATCGGGGTCGGAGTCGGCTTCGGAGTCGCGGTCGGCTTTTCCGTCGGTACCGGAGTTGCGGTCTCTTCCGGAGTTTCCGTTACCTGCGGAGCTTCCGTCGGCAGCGGCGCATCTCCCGGCTTTTCTCCGCAAGCTGCGAACAACATCATTCCCAATGCCAGCACACCTAATACATACCGTAATTTTCTCATGCTACCATCCTTTCTTTACTGGAACTGCCAGTAATCCACTGTGTAATCCTCTCCTACAAACACCAGAACCAAATCATGTACGCCCGTTACGGTCTTAGAAAGCTCTGCTGTAAACTCTTCATAATTCTTTCCGTCGCCTTCCTTAAACTCAAGCAAGCCTACCACTTCCCCGTCTAAGGTATCCAGACGAATCTGAATTGCTCCGACGGCTTCTTTGTCTGCCTTCACCGCTGCGGTAAACTTTGTTGCTCCGGTCTCCCCGAAGTCCACATCATATAATGCCACCCAATCACCGGTCTCGATATCCGTCAGCACCATGTTACCGGAGCCGTAGGTCTTGCTGATCATGCCTTCCTGGGTCGTGTTCAGACCACCCATAGTTGCCATGGTTTCAGCCTCTACTTTCTCAAACGGGTTAAAGTTCTTTACCTGCTTCATGGACGTATAATTGGTGCTCAGAAGCTTCTCGAAGGAGCCGTCCTCCAACAAATTGATCTTCGTCACATGAGTGGAACGATAATTCAGTCCCTTTAATCCCAATTGATTACTTACCACACGGGTATGATAGGTAATATAATAGTTTCCGTTAAACTCGAAAATACTGTGGTGATTATTTCCGCCGTTTCCCGGGAAATAGTTGTCCTGATTCTTAAAAACAACGCCCTGATACTCAAACGGTCCCATCGGGTCTTTAGAAGTCATATACGCAATCTGTGCATTGGTAAACCCATACTGCTTTGTTCCTTCCGCATCTACATTCCAGTTGGTGCAGTAGGAATAATAATAGGTATCACCGATTTTATTGATGCCGGAGTCCTCGAACAAATACGGAATATCAAAGGCTACCGGATCACCGTCCAGACTAATCATATCGTCTCCAAGCTTTGCCACACGACCCGTTCCCGGATTAGCCGCCTTTCCTGCCGGCACACCGCCGCCGAAGTAAATGTAAGCACTGCCGTCATCATCCACCAAAACTGCCGGGTCAAAGAGCCAGTCTACGTTTGCGCAATTCGGCGTTCCTCTGCTAATCAGTGCTTTTCCGATTGGGTCGGTAAACGGTCCCACCGGACTGTCCGCCGTCAAAACACCGATACCGTTTCCGTTGTTTGCAAAATACAGGAAAAACTTCATCTGTCCGTCGATTTCCTTGTACGCCGCCGTCGGTGCCCAGGAATTGCCTCCCCATCTTGCCGCGCCGTCTTTGCCTGCCGCATAAATGGTGCCGTGGTCGGTCCAGTTCACCAAATCATCGGAAGAAATTACGTTGATGGTGTTAATCTTACTGTAGGTGTTTTCAATGGCCTTGCCGCCTCTGTACTCTACCACATCGCCGGTCATGTAAATATACACTCTGCCGTCATACACCATGGCGCACGGGTCTGCACCGTAGCGCTGAGTCATAGTCGGAGTATCATACCCGAACTTCTTTAAGGTGGAAGACAACTCCATACCGGCCAACATCTCTTCCACAGTCTGCGGTGCCGGCGTCGGTTCCGGGGTCGCGGTCGGTTCCGGCGTGGCTGTCGGTGCCACGGTTGCCGTTGCTTCCGGTTCTTCTGTCACCTCGGGAGCTTCCGTTACTTCCGGTGTCCCGGTAGGAACTACTTCCTCCGGCTTGGTCCCACATGCCGCAAACAATACTGAAACCAGGGTCAGGGTTGCTACAAATACTTTACTTTTTCTTTTCATTTTTCTTCTCCATATTATCTTATTTCAAGGGCATTTGTCAAACTTCATCAGCCCTTTCCATCCAAAATTTTACTGAAACTTCCAGTAGTCTACGGTATAGTCCTCTCCGCAGAATACAAATACCAGACGATGTACACCGGTTACCTTCTTTAACAGTTCTACGGTAATCTCCTTATAGTCCGTTCCCTTTGCTTCTTCGCCGACTTCCAAATAACCCACAACTTCACCGTAAGGACTGTCCAGACGAATCTGAATCGCTCCTTCGCCGCCTGCTGCCTTTACTGCTGCGGTAAACTTTGTCGCACCCTCGGCACCGAAATCCACACCGTACAGTGCCAGCCAGGAACCGTCATGAATGTCGCAAAGCTCCATGTTACCGGAACCGCATGCCTTACTTACCTCATCCGCCTGGGTGGTGTTAAGACCGCCCATGGTTGCCATGGTCTCTGCTTCTACTCTTTCGTACGGATTTAAGTACTTCTGCTGTACCAGGGAATGACGGTCTACACACGGAATCGTCGGCAGGCTGCCGTCCTCTGCCACCGTAACCTTTGAAATTGCGGTACTGCGGTAGCCGCCGGAAATACCCATCATCTTCTCTAAAATCTGCGTATGATATGCAATATACCACTCTCCGTTGAACTTGAACATACAATGATGATTGTTACCGTAGCAGCCGTAATAATAGCCCGGATTACGCAATACCACACCCTGATAGATAAACGGTCCCAACGGATTCTTGGAGGTCATGTATGCAATATCTGCGTTATTAAAGCCAAACTTCTTCGTACCTTCTTCGTCTACATTCCAGTTAACACAGTAGGAATAATAGTAAGTATCACCGATTTTATTGATACCGGAATCCTCGAACAAATACGGGATATCCATGGTCACTGCTTCGCCCTCGATGCTGATCATATCCGCACCAAGCTTTGCGCAACGACCGGTTCCCGGCTCTGCATGAGACTTACCCGGACCGCCGCCGAAGTAAATGTAACCGTTGCCATCGTCGTCCACCAGCACTGCCGGATCAAAGAGCCAAGATACGGTTGCGCAATTCGGAGTCTGACGGGAAATCAGCGGCGCATTAAGCGGATCAACAAACGGTCCCACCGGACTGTCGGAGGTTACCACACCGATCCCGTTTCCGCTGTTTGCAAAATATACGAAAAACTTCATCTTGCCGTCGATTTCCTTGTATGCCACTGCCGGAGCCCAGGAGTTGTTACCCCACTTTGCCGCACCGGTGGCGGACGCCGCAAAAATCGTACCGTGATCGGTCCAGTTTACAAGGTCATCGGAAGAGATTACGTTTAACTTGTTAATAAGCTGATAGCTGTTCGGCTTAAGCTTTCCTTCCTCATCATACTCATACAAATCACCGGTCATATACAGATACACTCTGCCCTCGTACACAATCGCATACGGGTCCGCACCCAGACGCTGGGTCATAACCGGCGTATCCAGACCGATTTCCTTTAAGGTATCCGCAAGCTTCAGACCTGCGAACTTCTTTTCCCACTTTACTTTCAATTCTAAATTTGTCATGTTTTTTCCTCCGCTTTTTATTTTATATTTTTCACTAAAAAATTTTCCGTTCATTGGTATTCATGCCGATGGATTTCTTGCCCGGCATCACTCCCGTTACACTTTTTCCGATGTTACCCTTCCGTCCGGTATCGGAACTCCGAAAACTCCGCAACACCGCCGGTAACTTCCGTGGAAAACAAGAACAGTCCGAACCGGCATCCCACAAAATGGTCCAGCTTAAAGAACAACTTATGGGTATTTCCGAGCTTTGCAAACTCTGTCTCTGCTTCCTTCCTTTCGGTTGCGAAGAAAAACTCCGCTGTGTCCTCCCCTAAGGAAAAATCACAGCCTGCCCGAAGAATTACCGTATCGCTCTGCACAGGCACCTTCGCAACAATTTTCGCCGGTACCGTATCTACGCTTCCCATTCCGGCCGGTCGGTCGGTTGCTTCCTTCTCTGCCATCACCAAATAGGTCTGCCCTGCTTCTTTGGTCAATGCAATAAAACCGTAGTCTCCCTGCAAGGTACAAAGTCCCGCATAGTCTCCGTCCTTAAGCTCCCTACCGCACAGAGTTACCTCCGCCGCGCATTTAGGGCCTATGGTACGCTGCGTCAGAGTGTTTGCCGCATGCACAAGATTCCCACTGAGCTTTCCGGAACGAATCCGAAGGACTCCCGGCTGCTCCGTCACGGACCACAAACTATGATCCGGCATATGATTCCATTGCCACGGCTCCTTCAGCGTTACCTTCCCGTCCCTATCCGGTGCGTATACGAAATCATCGTCACACCAAAGAGGCTCGTAAGCATGATCCGGACGTGTCGAATTCACAGACACCGCCTTCGGCGCAACTCCTCCTTCTCCAAACACCGGAAAATCGTTTTCCCATGTTATCGGAACAAGAACCGGAATCCGCCCCACCGCACCGTGGTCCTGAAACAGAATCGAATACCAGTCTCCCTCCGGGGTATCCACAATACCGCCTTGGGCCACGCCGCTGTGTCTTCCGTCCAAATCCGAAGAAAGCACATCTCCTCCGGTAAACTCCCCCAAAAGGGAATCCGCACAGAAGCACGCTTCCGTCCGCAGACCGTTTCTCGGCCAGTGAATAAAAAACAGATAATACTTTCCGTTTATCTTATAAAAATGTGCCCCTTCATAACCAAGGATTACGTCTCCCGTATCCTTCACCGCCATCCGGTGCAGCCCGCCCTTTTTCGGTGCGGACAGTTCTTCGTTTAATTCCGTAATATAAATCTCCCGGTTGCCGTAGGCAATATATACTCTGCCGTCATCATCAAACAGAAGGGAGCTGTCATGATAAAAGCCCTCGATGCAGCTCTTTTTCCACGGTCCCGTAATATCCTTTGCCGTGTACAAGTAGGTCTTCCCAGTATCGTTTGCCACAAAGCATACATAAAATGTATTCTTGTGATAACGAATGGTAGCGGCCCACATACCTTTCCCGTAAACACCCTTTTCGTCTGCCAGACGCTGGCCCGGCGTATCCTCCAGCACGTCATACACATAGGAGACATGTTCCCAGTGAATCAGATCATAGGAACGTAAAATCACGCCGCCCGGCATAAAATGCATGGTGGTACTGACCATATAGTAGGTATCCCCTACGCGAATCACATCCGGGTCAGGATAGTCCGTATAAAGAATCGGGTTGGTCCCCGTTATCTGCCCCATACTGCCTTCCTTTCCTTCCGCACCTTGCGTCATCCTGTAAAGTTGCCTGCTGCCCCTTCCGCTCCGGGGCCAACCGGCACTTCACCTTATACTCCAAGTTTAGCATCTTGTAAAATCCTTTACAATGGTGTATAATTGCAATTAATTGATTTATAATTTTGTCCCGGAGGTGATTTTATGTACATCCATTTCATTGCCCTTGATTCTCCCCAGGAACCAAACTTCATTCAAGAGCGCAAGCACGGTATCATCGACTTTCTTTTTTTGCGTTTTCATGCGAACACAACCCTAATGCTTGGTGATAAAACGTACACTATCACAAAACCGTGCATGTTCCTTATCGACTCTTATACACCGTACAAATATTTTTCCAACAGTAACAATTACACCGACGATTATTTACATTTTTCCGCCGAAAACCGGCAGCAATTTCTAAGCGAATTGATGTTTCCTTTGAACACTCCGATTTATCATGCAGACGATAGTGCAATTTCCGAGATTTTACGCCGGATTCAAACGGAGCATATCGAGAAAAACCGCCTGGCTGCCCGATCCATCGACCTACTGATCCGGTATCTGTTTGTGAAGGTATCGGAGGTCTGGATGCAAAGCCAGCAAATCAACACCTCCGTACCTCATTATTACGATTTATTACAGGTGCGGGATGCCATCCTCTCCTCACCGGAGCATCCTTGGAAGGTGGAAGAACTGGCAGAGCTGGCCCATCTGTCCCCGTCGTATTTCCAGGTCGTCTACAAAAAAGCCTTCGGCATCACCTGCATGACCGAGGTAATTAATGCAAAGTTAGAGCAGGCCAAACTGCTTTTGACCTCCACAGAGCTTCCGGTCAGTGCCGTAGCTACAGAGGTAGGCTATAACGAAGTCTACCACTTCATAAGACAATTTAAAAAAAGCACCGGTATGACACCCGGCGCTTTTCGCAAAAAGGTTACCCTATAAAATGCGCGCCCCTCTCCTGCGAACGGAGTCTATCCAAAAAGTTGCCCTCATGTGATATGTTTTTTCAAAGCGCAACGCTTCGTCAAACTTCCTCTAACCGGTTCTAAACGTCTCTCGGGTGAGTCCTCGAGACTTAGAACCGCTAAGAGGTGATTTCGACTCAGCTAAAAACGCGGTCCTTCGGATAAATTCAAAAACATTATCACATGAGGGCAACTTTTATATATACTATTCTACGCAAGATTGGGAGCGCGCATTTTCACCCAACAGTTCTGCCGCTTTACCACGCTCTGTACTTTCCTGACAATGCTAACATTGCAAACAAGTATAAGCAATTATCATAATACCGTCTGTCACCGGTACGCAGCGGTGTATTCCAGAATTTCATCACGAAGTCCTTTGCATACGGTCCCTTGGCAGCTAAGGACGCCTGGGCATTGGTTGCCAAAAGACCTACCGGATGCAGTGCCGGACGGTCAAGTACCGTACCGTCGATTTCGTAGGTCATATCCGGCTGGTCCTTTACGGTCTCCGCAAAGAACTTCTGCTGCTTATCCGCTACCGCACGCAGGTCTTCATCTGCGCCGTACCATTCGTAGTCCAAACCGATATTGGCAATGGTACGATAAGCATCACTGTAGAACCAGTCATGTCTGTGTCCGAACCGCTTCCACTGCTCCTCGGTCATTCTCTTCGGGGAACCGTCGTACTCCGCATACTCCGCATTAAGCCCTGTTACCGGATGACACGCCTTCTTTAAATACTCTCTGGAGGCTTTGGCTGCTTCCTTCCAGAACGCTCTGTCCTCCTCATTTGCATACTCCGCAAACAACTCATAGAAATGCGGCAAATGATAGGACGGGTCCGAATATCCGCAACCTACCACAAACTGAATCAACTTATTAGAAGGGTCCCACATCGGGCCACCCTCTTCTCCGTTCTCGCCCTTATGTACACAGGTGTGAAGGAGCTCTCTTGCTTCCTTGGAATAGTTAAAGATACCCTCGCCATCGCCCCAACGCTTAGAGGCAAAGAACAGCGCCATGGCATAAAACTCTTCGCCGTCCGGAGCCGCACCGTAGGCATTCTTCGTGCCGTCCGTCTTACAGGACCACGCAAAATAGCCGGAATTCCAGCCCTCCTCCATGTACATATAGGTCTTGGACCACTTCCAAAGACGGTCAAACTCATCCTTCTTATCCAGCTGCACACACATCATCATACCGTAGGACATACCCTCGGTCCGGGCGTCATGGTTGCCGGTGTCCTCCATGTACCCCATGTCATCGCCTACTTCATGAAAAATACGCTCCTCTTCGCTACCATGAAACATGGTCTGAAAGGTCTCTTCGACTCTCTTATCGATTTCCTCCTGCGGAATACCGCACTCCGCAAACACATTGCGATACGTTCCCGTTGCTACTGCTCCTGCCATAAGAACACTCCTCCTTATCGTTATTTCCTCTATTTTATCACATTTTCAACCTTATTGCCAGCAAATTACATATAATAGTTCTGATTTTCCATGCAAATATGAACTTCCGGATTCCGTTGCCTCTACCGTCACTGCAGGCTTCGATTTACTGTTACTCCAGCACTCTGAATTCCACCCCATCCTCCGTCAGAATCACATAACCGTGTCCGGTGTTTTCCTTTGGAATGGACACAGAACCCGGATTGATGTAACGGTAAGTGTACTCTCCCTTCGGTCCTATTGCCTTACAGAGCTCGTCTGCCACCACATGGGTATGCCCGTGCAACAGCACATCGCCTTCCTTTAAGCACGGCGGATTGTCCTTATTGAACTTGTGTCCGTGGGTCGCAAAATACATAGTATCACCTATGTAGAACACCGCATACTCCGCCATTACCGGAAAGTCAAGCACCATCTGGTCCACTTCCGCCTCGCAGTTGCCCCGTACGCACAAAAGCTCGTCCGCCACCTCATTAAGCATGGCAATCACCTTCTTCGGCGCATAATCCTTCGGCAGGTCATTTCTCGGCCCGTGATATAATATATCACCCAAAATTACAAGCTTCTCCGCCCCTGCCTCCCGGTACGCGGCAAGCATTTTTTCACAATAATACGCAGACCCGTGAATGTCCGACGCCACCATCCATTTCATTTGTCTTCCTCCGATTTCTTTTTGACATTTCTTTCCGGGCAACTTGTCCCATGCCCGACTCAAAGTCTATCTTACGATAGCTTTCTTTACCCTCTGCATCACTGCAAAGAACTCTTTCGGACGCTCCTCCGTCAGCTCGTACAGCTCGGAAAGAAGTTCCTCAAACACCGCTTCCTTGTCCTCCTCTGCCGGCTTGTCCCCGAACACCGCTTCATAAAAGCCGAAAATATCACTTTCCGGCATATCGTCGTACACGGTCTCCAAGTAGTCCGTTACTACGGTTGGTTCCTCCTTCATGTATTCTGTCATTTCTGTCCATTGGTCTTTGGTCATAATAAATCCTCCTGTATAATATAACTCTATTTTACATTTCAAAAACGTTGTTTCTCCATAAAGTCTGAAAGTTTTATGTGTTCGACAAATTGGGATTTGTATTTGTAATGACATATCATTTTATTCAACAAACATTGCACTGCCACTACTTAATATACTAGCAAAGAAAAAGCCCACCAAGCATAACAAGGCATGCCATCATACTACAAAACAATGCAACATAAAGCTGAATTTCTTCTGCCCTCTTGTCAATCTTTTCCTGCAATTCAGCCCGTTCCATTGAGTCTTCAGAATGGATTTCTTCATCCGTACGGCAAGGAATTAAACCAAACAGTGGTATCACTACTATTAATAACGCTCCTATCTTTGAGCCATATTTTCCATTTCCCACATGATAAAGAGCATTGTTATTTATTACATCTGACCAAAATAACCAAATACAAAAACTGATAAGAATTCCAATAACTACTATCAAAATTCGAATGATTCTTAGCTGCTTTGAGGTAAGTCTTTTCATTTGTATACGCCTTTCTTTTCTATCTCTTCAACAAATTCATGCGTGCTTTCAAACTCAGCAGAAGCCAGAAAATTTCCTCACTCTTTTCGAATCCAATGCAATGCAAAACTTCCCTTATATGATTTCCACTAAAAATACGTATTAATGATTCTATTAACTTTTAGCAGATTATATCTCTGCAACATGCAGCTATACCCATTCAGTAGAAACACAAAAATAGCAAGTCCTACCTTAAGCATGCTTATTGGAGCTTCTAACAAGAATACTATCAATAAAAAGAGCCCTACAATTGTTCCAAAAAAATGAATATTAAAATTTTTCTTAAACTGTTCCTTTAAAAAGATAATATTTTCCTTAGAATAACCTCTTAAAAAATAATTATCATTATCTTCGGTTTTGGTAAGCTTATTAAACTTCGACTTACAGAACAAAACAAACTTTCTGTAAAGCTTAATTCCTAGTATTTCGTATATTTTCTTTTCCACGGTACTCCCCTTTTGTCTTGTAAATATATTTCCACTACTCAGTCAACTTCAACTTTATCGAACAGTTAACCCCCTCCAACTCGCCCCATTACATCGGCGTTCCCACTTCAATCAGATTGCCGTCCAAATCATAAAAACGGACTACCTTTTGCCCCCAGGCATGGGTCATAAGCCGATTGACGTATTCCACCGACGGATACAATCGTTCCAGCTTTTCTACAAATCCATCGATATTCGGTTCCTCAAAATACAACTCACAGGAATTGCTTTTCGGAACAATCTCTTTCCGTAAAAATCCACTCCAGATTTTTTCATCCTGAAGAACCAGACCTTCCGTTAAAATCATATTCCCTTCATTGTCCAGTATCATATCCATACCGAACAGGTCATGATAAAACTGTTTTGATTTTTCAATATCTTTCACGACAATCAAAATATTTCTTAGCTTCATCTTCACTCACCTTCTGCCTCAAACTCAACTACTATATCATTCCGTCGTCATCCTCTACGCCCAGCCCATACTCATACATCTCATTGATTGTAGTCTGGGCTGCTTCCGTTTCCTTTTTCTTGATGATTGCATTACGGTCACTCAATATGGAAAGCATCTCATCCACCACTTCCCCCTCCTTCAGATAGGAGTACTGGCACAGATACCCGATCATTCGCGCCGCCGTAAAATCCGTATTCAAATTCTTTGTAATCAATTCGCACAATTCTTCATGATACCCGCGTTCCAGGAGCATATGATAGAGTTGCATACTCAGTTCTGTTCTTGGTTTCATGTGGTCTTCTCCTTGATTTGTATTACTGTTAATCATTGGTCTTATTCAATTTGTAAAGGTTGATTTGATATCAATACCAAATACATATAAGCAATATTCAAATCTTCCGTTTATCGGGTGATGATAGGCATCATAGGAATACCCCACTCCGGTATAGTGATTCCATTCATCATCCTTGACACAAAAAATCGGCGCATGATCGAAACAGGAAACCGTAAACCAATCAACAAAAAATATACTAAGCCATAACAACAGTACTATCAATATTGTTTTTAATGCTTTTCTTCTCAACGCATATCACCTCATACAATCAGAACCAAGTTTGTTAATCTCCCTACTTCAACTCTCCAAAAAAGCAGGCATCTCCAAAGGAGAAGAACCTGTACCGCTCCTTCACCGCTTCCTCGTACACCTTCAGTACATTCTCTCTTCCCGCCAATGCGGACACCAACATAAGAAGGGTAGACTCCGGCAGGTGGAAATTGGTAATCAGGCAGTCCAACATTTTAAACTTGTACCCCGGATAAATAAAAATACTGGTATCGCCGCTGCCGGCTTGCAAAATACCGTTTTCGTCCGTTGCGGATTCCACGGTACGACAGCTGGTGGTACCGACGCAGATGACTCTGCCGCCCTCACGCTTCGTTTTGTTTATTTTCTCTGCCTCTTCCGGAAGCACCTGATAAGCCTCCGTGTGCATGTGATGCTCCAATATATTCTCTTCCTTTACCGGACGGAAGGTGCCGAGGCCCACGTGCAAGGTCACGTTGGCAATGGTCACACCCATGGCTTCAATCTCCGCCAAAAGCTCCGGCGTAAAATGAAGCCCCGCCGTCGGTGCCGCTGCGGAACCGTCGTACTTTGCGTACACCGTCTGATAACGGTTCTTGTCCTGTAGCTTATGGGTAATGTACGGCGGAAGGGGCATCTGTCCCAGCGCATCCAGTATTTCCTCAAAGATACCCTCATAGGAAAACTGCACCAGACGATTGCCGTCCGGCAGTACGTCCACCACCGTACCGATTAACTTCCCGTCACCAAAAGAAATCTTCGTACCGGTCTTTGCCTTCTTTCCCGGCTTAACAAGAGTTTCCCAGGTATCGTTTTCTTTTCGCTTTAAGAGGAGCACCTCAATCTGTGCGCCCTCTGCGCCCGGTGCAAAACCCGGTTTGATATTGGAATAGTCAATGATACGCTCGCCGATTAAACGTGCCGGAATGACTCTGGTATTGTTTAACACGAGACAGTCTCCCGGACGAAGATATTCTTTAATATCCCGGAAAATTCGGTGCTCAAAAGCTCCTGTACGCTTGTCCACCGCCAAAAGTCTGGAGGAAGAACGGTCCTCCAGCGGATCCTGCGCAATCAATTCCTCCGGTAAATCAAAATAATAATCGCTTTTTAATAATGCTTCCATGTTGTATCCTTCCTACCGCACCGAAATTCCGGTAAAATAATGTTCTAAAATCTCTTTATAGTCAAATCCGGCTTCCGCCATTCCGTAGGCTCCCGACTGGCTCATCCCAACACCGTGTCCGCTACCCATACCGGCAAATAAGTACTCGCCCTCCTCCGGCGCATACCGCGGAAAGCTCGTCATATTGTCCGCACTAAGCACCACATACTGCTCCGTCAGACCATCGGCTTTCTGCACGGTTCCACCACCGCTGATCACATAACAATCATGAATAGCCGCTTCTTTCGTACGGTCGGCTCCCTGTATGGTCACCTTATCCGGCACGCTGTCGGAATCAAACACCCGAAACTTCGTACTTGCCAGTTCCAGTACATTCCGCAGGGCATCCGTGGCAAGTCCTACACTGCCGAGACTTCCGATGATTCGCAGACTGGTCACACGCCCCGAAGAGGTCACCACTTCCTGCATCACCTTCTTTAGGATTCCTACATTCTTCCCTTCCGAACGAAGCAGTCGCATTAGCACGTCCTTAGACAGCGTCACGCTCCAAGGCTTCTTGGAGGGATTGGTCTCGTAAATATCCGGTACTCCCTGTAAGTACGGCACGGCAAAGCCCCATACGTCCTCTACATTTTCCGTATGTCCGCCGCTTCCCGAACAATAATATCCGGTTACGGTGCGGTTTTCATGGCATAAGGTCTCGCCTTTCGTAGCATCCACCGCTGCGTTGCTTCGTGCGTGTTCGTAGGTCGTTCCGCCGTACACCTGGCTCTGTACCGTATCCACCATCCGGAAGCCCCGCTTGATATCCGTTTCCGCATGATAGCCGGCCTTAATCAGGGCGTAGCTTCTGGCGCACACCGCCTGGGCCTTTAACGCCTCCGCATGCCAGGAGGCCGGCATTTCGCACGGCACCACGCCGTACAAGTACTCCTCAAGCGATACCACGTTTACCGCCGTAAGGGTAGATTTTCCGCCGTACCGTCCGATTTCCATCCGTCCGCGATAGCTGCAGCTCCCCAAATCCACCGCATATATCCCATCTTCATCTTTCTGCATAGTACCAAACTGCGGATACAAGCCTTCTGCCCCATCTGCAAACAGCACCCGTTCTCCTGCTGTCATCCGAATCAGATAGACACTGGTCTGTACCGTCCGGACCGGTGTCACCCTACATTTCTTTGCTGCCGTAGAAAAAGTCTGTAACGCTTCCGCCTCGGTACCGCCGTTTTCCGCTACCGGCACATAAATACCGGCCTTTCCCGGAGCAAGCATTACCGCATATGCCTTTGCTCCCACATCGGTCAGCGCTTTTGCCAACTCCTCCGCCTTCGCTAACGTATACACACCATCTACCGCATAAAAGGCACTCTTTTCCGGCGTGACGGTTACTCCTGTTTCAGAAGAAAGCACCGTCTCCCGGCTGTACTCCCGACCGTCGCAATACCCGGCTTCCAGACTTGTATTGTAAATCGCAATACTTTGCTTTCCCGCAAATCTGCTTTTCAGACCTACCCGGATATCAAACACGGTACTTACGCCCGCCTCGGCAGCTGTCGCTTGCCGGAATACGCCCGCAAAAAGAAGCACCACAAACACAAACAGAAACAGTTTTCCTGCCTTCTGTCCCGCTCTACGGCTCTTATTTCCCGCCTTCTTCCGCATTTTCCTCACATCCCTTTTCCATCCGGTGTCTGTCTCTCTTTAGTGTACCATATTCCGACACTTGCTTCAATCCCACATTTCATTTTTCTGTAGCGACCCGTATACTACATTCCTAATGCGGATGTGCCTGTAACTACCGCCTGCCCGGCACATCCACATTCTCGCCTCCGCACCTTATCGCTTAATCTTCGTCTTCTTCCGACTCATCCTCTTTTTTTACCGGAATCTGAAGTCTGGAACCGGCCTGCAGCATCATTCCGTTCAGGTTGTTGTACTTTAACAAATCCTCCAGTTCAATGCCGAACCGGTTCAAAATATCCAACAAAGTTTCGTCTGCTTTGATGATATAGGACATAAGATAAAAAGGATTACATGTCGGACATTTCGGAATACAAATCTGCTCCCCGATTTGCAGATTATAGATATCGATATACGGATTTGCCCGTAAAATCCGGGCAAGCGGAACCTTAAACCGTCCGCTGATGGAATACAGGGTATCTCCTTTTTTGATTGTATAAATAATGCCGTTACAAGTATCAAAGGTTGCCATGACGCTCTCCCGAAGCTCTTTTCACCTACAAATTATGCAAATTACACATGGGTGGTTCAGTTTTGTTATGAATTTTTAACAATTTCATTTTACTTTTTTTCTTGCATCATGACGAAACGTGTCGTATAATAAATAAGTATGTTTATTTTCAAAATAATTTTACATAAGACCGACTCGTCCCTGTGGGGACTTACGTTTTAGCGATATTGGTAACAGAAAGGACTTTTTACTATGGCTGAGAAAAAGAATTTTTATTCTCTTGGTATCGACATCGGTTCCACAACTGTAAAGATTGCAATTTTAGACCCGTCCGGTCTGGTTGTCTTTTCCGATTACACCAGACACTTTGCGGACATCCAGGGGACCCTTGCAGGACTTCTCGAAAAAGCAAAGGAGCAGTTAGGTGAGCTAACCCTCCATCCGGTCATTACCGGTTCCGGCGGTCTCACCATCGCAAAGCATTTGGACGTGCCGTTTGTGCAGGAAGTAGTGGCAGTTGCTACTTCCCTGGGCGACTATGCCCCGCAGACCGACGTTGCCATTGAGCTTGGCGGTGAAGATGCCAAGATTATTTACTTTACCGGCGGTGTGGAACAGCGTATGAACGGTATCTGCGCAGGCGGTACCGGTTCCTTTATCGACCAGATGGCATCGCTTTTAAAAACGGATGCTTCCGGTCTGAACGAGTATGCAAAGGATTATCAGGCCCTTTACCCGATTGCAGCCCGTTGCGGCGTATTCGCAAAGTCCGATATCCAGCCGTTAATCAACGAAGGTGCTACCAAACAGGATTTGGCTGCTTCTATTTTCCAGGCTGTGGTAAACCAGACCATCAGCGGCCTTGCCTGCGGTAAGCCGATTCGAGGCAATGTTGCCTTCCTCGGCGGTCCGCTTCACTTCTTAACGGAGTTAAAGGCGGCCTTTATCCGTACGCTTAACCTAACTCCGGCACAGGTCATTGCTCCGGAACATTCCCACCTGTTTGCAGCCATCGGTTCTGCCATGAACGCAAAGGAAGACGCTTCCGTGTCTCTTTCCGACATGACAGCCAGACTGCGTACCGGTATTAAGATGGAATTTGAAGTGACCCGTATGGAGCCACTCTTTGACAACGAAGAAAGTTATCAGAAGTTCCTGACCCGCCACGATGCCCACACAGTGAAAAAGGCGGACCTTGCCTCCTACCGCGGAAAATGCTTCCTCGGTATCGATGCAGGCTCTACCACCACCAAAGCGGCTGTGGTAGGCGAAGACGGAACGTTATTATATTCCTTCTACAGCAACAACAACGGCAGTCCGTTAAAGACCACCATTAAGGCAGTGAAGGAGATTTATTCCTTACTTCCGGAAGGTGCACAGATTGTCCGCTCCTGCTCCACCGGTTACGGCGAAGCCCTGATTAAGGCGGCTCTTATGTTAGATGAGGGCGAGGTAGAGACCGTTGCCCACTACCATGCGGCAGCCTTCTTTGCCCCGGATGTAGACTGTATCCTCGACATCGGCGGCCAGGACATGAAATGCATCAAGATTAAGAACTCTTCCGTAGACAGCGTACAGCTGAACGAAGCCTGCTCCTCCGGTTGCGGTTCCTTTATCGAGACCTTTGCAAAATCCTTAAACTACGAGGTTGCGGACTTCGCTAAGATTGCTCTCTTTGCGGAAAACCCGATTGACCTGGGTACCCGCTGTACCGTATTTATGAACTCCAAAGTAAAGCAGGCCCAGAAGGAAGGCGCTACCGTTGCAGACATTTCCGCCGGCCTTGCCTACTCCGTTATTAAGAACGCTCTTTACAAGGTTATTAAGATTTCCGACCCGAAGGACCTTGGTAAGAAGGTGGTGGTACAGGGCGGTACCTTCTACAACAACGCCGTGCTCAGAAGCTTTGAGAAAATTTCTGGCTGTGAGGCGGTACGCCCGGATATCGCAGGTATCATGGGTGCCTTCGGTGCGGCTCTCTTAGCAAGAGAACACTACACCGGTCAGGAGACTACCCTCCTCACTCCGGCTGCTTTAAACGAGCTGAAGTTTGAAACCACCATGACCCGTTGTAAGGGCTGTACCAACAGCTGTCTCCTTACCATTAACCGTTTCTCCGGCGACCGTCGTTTTATTTCCGGTAACCGCTGCGAAAAGGGTCTGGGTAAGGAAAAGAGCAACGCAGACATTCCGAACTTATTTGCCTATAAATTAAAGCGTTATTTCGACTACGCGCCGCTTTCCGAAACCCAGGCAAAGCGCGGCACCGTCGGTATTCCGCGTGTACTGAACCTTTATGAGAACTACCCGTTCTGGCACACCTTCTTTACGGAGTTAGGTTACCGTGTGGTACTCTCCCCGTTGTCCAGCCGTAAGATTTACGAAATGGGCATCGAGTCCATTCCGAGTGAATCCGAATGTTACCCGGCAAAGCTGGCCCACGGTCACATTTCCTGGCTCATCAAGGAAGGCTGTAAGTTTATTTTCTATCCGTGTATTCCGTACGAGCGTAAGGAGTTCCCGGAGGCGGGAAACCACTACAACTGTCCGATTGTTACCTCTTACGGAGAAAACATCAAGAACAACGTGGAGGAACTTCGTTCCGATGATATTACCTTTGCCAATCCGTTCCTGTCCTTAGAGACAAAGGAAATCGCATCCAAGCGTCTGGTTCAGATTATGGCAGAGTACGGCATCCCGGCAAGTGAGGTTTCCCTTGCCGCTGACAAGGCATGGGAGGAGCTGTCCGCCGCAAGACGCGATATGCAGAAAGCCGGCGAAGCAGCCCTTGACTATATTAAGAAAAACGGAAAGCTGGGTATTGTACTTGCCGGCAGACCGTATCATATCGATCCGGAAATCAATCACGGTATTCCGGAGCTCATTACTTCCTATGACGTAGCGGTATTGACCGAGGACTCCGTTTCCCATTTAGGTAACGTGGACCGTCCTACCCTCGTTGTGGACCAGTGGATGTACCATTCCAGACTGTATGCAGCGGCATCTTATGTCCGCACCCGTACCGATTTAGAGATCATTCAGTTAAACTCCTTCGGTTGCGGTCTGGACGCCGTAACCACCGACCAGGTCAGCGACATTTTGACTGCTTCCGGTAAGATTTACACCGTCCTTAAGATTGACGAAGTAAACAACCTGGGTGCAGCCCGTATCCGTATTCGTTCCTTACTCTCCGCCGTTGCGGACCGTAAGCGTAAAGGCATTGTCCCGCACGAAGCAGACGCTGCACATCATCGCGTGATTTTCACCGAAAAGATGAAGGAAGAATATACACTCCTGGCTCCGCAGATGTCTCCGATTCACTTCCGCATGTTGGAGCCGGCGCTCCGTGCCCACGGCTACAAGGTAGATGTTCTTGACAACGACGGCAGACAGGCAGTAGACGTAGGCCTGAAGTACGTAAATAACGACGCCTGCTACCCGTCCCTGATGGTGGTCGGCCAGATTATGGACGCATTGCTTTCCGGCAAATATGATTTAAACAAGGTAGCGGTTATGATTACCCAGACCGGCGGCGGCTGCCGTGCTACCAACTACATCGGCTTTATCCGCCGTGCCCTGCAAAAGGCCGGCATGGGCCATATTCCGGTGGTTTCCATCAGTACCTCCGGTATTGAGAAAAACCCGGGACTGACCTATACCCCGAAGATGTTAATGAGCATCCTTCAGGCAATTGTCTACGGCGATGTATTCATGCGTGTCCTGTACCGTATGCGTCCGTACGAGCTGGAAAAAGGCTCTGCAAACGCCTTGTATGAAAAGTGGAATGCGATTTGTTGCGAAGCGGTAAAGCATCCGAAGATGTCCGAGTTTAAGAAAAACATCCGCGGAATTATCCGCGACTTTGATGCCCTGCCGATTGATGAGACCTTAAAGAAGCCGCGTGTGGGCGTTGTGGGTGAGATTTTGGTTAAATTCCTTCCGGCTGCAAATAATTACTTAGTAGAGCTTCTGGAAGCGGAAGGCGCCGAAGCGGTTGTTCCGGATTTGTTAGACTTCTTCCACTACACCATGTATAACGCAAACTTTAAGGCCGATTACCTGGGCAAGTCCAAAAAGAGCAAGACGCTCAACAACCTGATTTACGAATTCCTGGAAAAGTTCCGCGGCACCGCCAGAAAGGAACTGGAGGCCAGCAAGCATTTTGATGCTCCGGCCCGCATCGACACTTTGGCAAAGTACGCAGAGGATATCGTATCCACCGGTAACCAGACCGGTGAGGGATGGTTCCTTACCGCAGAGATGATCGAGCTTATTCATACCGGCACACCGAACATTGTCTGCACCCAGCCGTTTGCCTGCCTGCCGAACCATGTAGTAGGTAAGGGTGTTATCAAGGAACTGCGCCGTCGCCATCCGGAAAGCAACATCGTAGCCGTTGACTACGACCCGGGTGCTTCCGAAGTAAACCAGCTGAACCGTATCAAGCTCATGCTTGCGACTGCGGTAAAGCAGATGAAGTAAAAAGTACGAATCTGCCGCTGCTTGCGCAGACTTGCATCATAAAGTAACCTAAATAATGTAACAGAAGAAAAAGCCTCCTGATTTTGCACCGAAACTCCATCGAATTTCCCGTACAAAGTAGGAGGCATTTCTTTCCTATGGATTTGTATGAAACAACGTTCTGTATGAAAAACTACAGTTCCATCAGGTTCGAACAAGGAGGAACCAAATGCAGTACATTATATCCTTTTTAGAAGGCATCATTACTTTTATTTCTCCCTGCCTTCTGCCCATGATACCGATTTACCTGACCTACTTTGCCGGCAGCGGGGAACGTACCACAAAGAAAACCGTCACCGGTGCGCTGGGCTTTGTCTCCGGCTTTACTCTGGTCTTTGTCACCATGGGCGCCCTGGCCGGTAGCATCGGTAGCCTGTTTACCAGGCATCAGAACATCGTAAATATCGTCTGCGGACTGATTGTTATTTTCTTCGGCCTGAACTTTATGGGTGTATTTAAACTCAATCTGTTCAAAGGAATGCAGCAGTCCGTCAACACCGACAACATGAACTTCTTTTCAGCAGTATTGTTCGGCATTGTATTCTCTCTGGGCTGGACACCGTGCGTGGGCGCATTCCTCGGCTCCGCGCTGATGATGGCTTCCCGTGAAGGACAGGCACTACAGGGTATCCTGATGCTCCTTTGTTACTCTCTCGGCCTCGGCATTCCGTTTATCCTGAGTGCCGTCCTGATTGACAGCTTAAAAGGCGCATTCACCTTTATCAAAAAGCATTACAAAATCATTAACTTTGTCAGTGGGTGCTTACTGATTATCGTCGGCATTCTCATGGCAACCGGCTTGCTGGGACGTATTCTTTTTTAAGGAGGCAACATGGAAAATAAAAAGACTTTGATTATCGTATCCATTCTGTTGATTGTTCTTATCGGTGGCGCATCTTTCTTATACGCAAAGCTGGGAGATAACATGAAGCCGGATAATTTGTTGATACAGAATGACACATCCGACTCAAATAATATTTCTGAAGACAACGAAACTACCGATAACAATGGCACAGCCGAAGGCAGCTCCAACGAACCAACCTCCGTTCCGGGAACCTCCTCCGAAAACAATAATTCGTCTTCCGAAGGCAACGGAACCTCTTCCGGAAACAACTCTGGCGACACTTCCACCGATGAGAACGCCCCGTTCATGGCACCGGACTTCACTGTCTATGACCGCGAGGGTAACACCGTCCGTTTGTCGGATTTTCGCGGAAAGCCTGTGGTCCTAAACTTCTGGGCCAGTTGGTGCGGCCCGTGCAAAAAAGAAATGCCTGATTTTGAAGAAATCTATAAAGAATACGGCGAAGAGATTCACTTTGTCATGGTAAACTTAACCGACGGAGCCCAGGAAACCATGAAAACCGCCACTACCTTTTTAGACAGTAGCGGTTATACCTTTCCGGTATATTACGATAAAGACACCGACGCCGCCTACACCTATCAGGTATACGGCATTCCGGTGACTTACTTCATTAACGCCGAAGGTCATCTGATTGCCCAAGGAAGCAGTGCTCTGGATGCGGAGACGATAAAACGCGGAATTGAAATGATACTGGAATAAAAAGTAGCGTAGACTGTAATCATTTAAGCTCACAGTCTACGCCATTTTTTTCTACGAATTCTTGATTTGTTCGATTCTCTGAAGCGGATACACACTCTCCAATTCCATATTAAATCCGTGTTCCTCCAGCCAGACAAGGATTTCTTCGAATTGCTTAATCGCCTTTTCCTTCTCTCCCATAGTAGCATACATCTCCGCTTTGGAGAATAAATGAGAAATACTGGTAGAATCCTTTGGAACCTTATCCCAATAGGAAATGGCTTCCTCATAACGTCCCAGCATGGCACATAAGTCCCCTGCATCTGTAGATACCCATTCCACTCCAAGCTCTTCATCCGGAACCGTAAGTGCAATCTCTATCTCCTTCCATGCTTCCTCTAACCGACCGGCTCCTTCCAGCGCCTGCGCATGGTATACGTGGGTCCAACGGGCATTCGGCTCCTCTTCACACCACTTTCTACTCTCAGCAATGGCATCCTCCGTACGTCCAAGAGCAATCAAATATTGTACAAGGTCACGATGAGCGGCAAACCAGGAGTCCCCACGCTGTTCTTTTCCTTCTTCCAACGCCCGTCTGTAATAGCGCATGGCAAGCTCTCTGTCTTTATACATCCGTATTCTGTGAAGCCCGGCATAGTCCAGATAATCTTGTATGTTCGCTTTTCCGTTCATAATCACTTCGCGATACGCTTCCTCCGCACGCCGGAAGTCCTCATCCGTTCCGTTCTCATCTTCATAAATGGCATACAACTCCATTCTTTCTGTTCCGTAGCCCGGATACTTTCTTTTCGGTACGCCCTGAAACAAACTGTCAATGGTCACCCCGAAGCACTCCGCCAATGCCGGCAACAAGGAAATATCAGGGGAAGTGATTCCCTGCTCCCACTTCGATACCGCCTGTGCCGATACACCCAACAATTCACCAAGTGCTTCCTGGGATAAACGCTTCTGCAATCGAAGCGTTTTAATGTTCTCATTCATCGTCATAGGTATGACTCCTTTCTGCTTTTGATGAATTCAGTGTAGCATTCCTTTTCCGGAATCAGAAGCGAACAAATGGATTGTGTTTTTCTCAACCGAAGGTTGTAACCGTCCCTTTTCTACTTTTAGAGAGGCTTTCTATTCTTCGTTCGTTTCTGCTCTTTCCTTTGCCATCCTCCACACCGGTTCAAAATAGGTCTGATAGAACACCGCTTCCTCACAAGCCGGCTGTTTGACAATACCTTTATTCACCAGTTTCTGCACCATGTACTCATATAAATCTTTTATCCGTTCCGGAGCCACCTTTTCATAAGAAATAACTTCCAGTTTACCTTCCCTCTCGTACTTCATCAGTTCTTCGTACACATCCGGAATATACCGAGCCTCCTCAATCTCGGCTTCTTTCTCGCTATACCACATATCCTCCCAGCCTTCTACCTTGGCAAAGTCCTCCGTATGATGAATGCAATACAAATAGCCCGATACTTCCTGATAAAAGGCTTTTAACTGGTCCGGGAACTGCTCCTCATAATAAACTTTCCCATTCTTTATAAAGCAGGTCACATACTTTCCGGTTCTCTTATTATGTTCCGCGTCCCAAATATAAAAAAGGGCGTATGCCGGATTTGCCGTCAAATACACCACCATTGTGTCTTCGGTTCCGTGCAACTTCGATGTTGCATGTAACGTCTTAATGCCCGAGACAAAAGAACCGTGAAATAAGTAATTTTTCATTTTTTCCTCCTATCTAATCTCTATGCAGCTCGTCTTGACATACGTATTGTTACGTATTATAATAAAAACATAATAAGGAAGGAGAATTATTACAATTGCCACTTACACCAAAGAAAATGATTTCTCTTTTACAGAAAAATCACTTTGTCATCGTTAACCAAAACGGTTCTCATGTAAAACTGAATAACCCCGAAACCGGCGTTCAGGTCATTGTTCCTCTCCATTGCAAAGATTTGAAAAAAGGTCTGGAACATTCCATCCTACGCCAAGCAGGATTAAAATAACCCACCACACAAGGAGGTAAACATGAACACTCTCTTCTACTTTGCATTATTTCATACAGCCCCGGAGGGCGGCTTCTGGGTATCCTTCCCGGATTTTCCGGAATGCTTCACTCAAGGTGAGACCTTAGAGGAAACCTATGCCATGGCAGTAGATGCCTTGGGCCTTTGCGTTTCAGAATACACCTCTAAAGACCTCCCAAAGGCTTCACTCCCGACCGATATCACCGTACCGGAAGGAGCTACTCTTGCCCTTATCTCCCTTGACTTAGCGGCTTACCGTCGTAAGCACAACACCAAGGCGGTAAAGAAAACCTTAAGCATCCCGGAATGGTTAAACGAAGAAGCCCTGGCTCTGGGAATCAATTTTTCTCAGGTTTTGCAAGAGGCTCTTCTTCAAAAAATCGGCTGGAAATAACATCACGCAAGGAAAAAGATATTCCCGAGACAATGTCACGTCTCGGGAGTTTTCATTTCTTCTTTAATTTGTCAGCGTACACACTTCCTCTTCTCCGAACATTTCCAGTATAAACTCGTTCCTGCCCGTAATGGGATGCTTATAAACCCTATAGGAGTAACCGGGACACACATATGTCCCACTCTCCTCCTGTACAGTACAAAACACCGGCTTCCCTTGAATTTTTACACTACAATAGTCAACGGCAAAGCAAAACATCCACAAACCTAATAACGGCCACGCAATCCGACTTGTAAGCTTACTCATAACACACCTCCGCATCTCCTAATATACTTCGTTTTACACCTTACACATCCTCTATCTGCCAGTCAATCGGTTCCAATCCGTTCTCCTCCAAAAACGCATTTGCCTGGGAAAAGTGCTTACACCCAAAGAACCCTCTGTGGGCGGAAAGCGGACTCGGATGGGGTGCGGTAAATACTTTATGCTTCGGATTATCTAACATACTCATCTTGCTCTGGGCCGGACGTCCCCAAAGCAGGTACGCAATCGGCCGGTCCTCGGCGTTTACGGCCCGGATAATGGCGTCGGTAAACTGCTCCCAGCCTTTTCCCTGATGGGAATTCGCCTGATGGGCACGGACCGTCAGCACCGTATTCAGAAGCAGTACACCCTGCTCTGCCCACTTTACCAGATACCCGTTATTCGGAATCTTACAGCCCAAATCGCTCTGCAATTCCTTGTAAATATTTACCAGAGACGGCGGAATCTCCACCTCAGGGCGCACGGAAAAGCAAAGCCCGTGGGCCTGTCCTACGTTGTGGTACGGATCCTGTCCGATAATCACTACTTTCACCTTGGACAGCGGCGTCAAATGTAACGCCGAAAAAATCTCATCCGACGGCGGAAACACCGCCACCCTAGAGTACTCTTCCTTTACAAACTTGTATAACTCCGCATAATACGGCTTCTTAAACTCGGCATTCACTGCCGGCAACCAATCGTTATCAATTGCAGCCATAAACTCCTCCCGAACTTTTTCTTCGGTCTCATTTCTCTCGTGTGTAACCTTACCGGAACTTTTTAATCATCTGTACAAATTCCGCATTGTTTTTTGTGCTCTGGAACGTACGCATAATATTCTCGATGGACTCCTCCGCCTTTGCTCCGTTAAACAAACGACGCATAAGAGACGTTGCCTCCTGCTCCTCCGGGGTCAGAAGCAAATCGTCGCGACGGGTACTGGAACGCGGCAAATCGATAGCCGGGAATACTCTGCGCTCGGAAAGATTACGATCAAGCTGAAGTTCCATGTTACCGGTACCCTTAAATTCCTCGAATACCACATCGTCCATACGACTGCCGGTATCCACTAATGCCGTGGCAAGAATGGTCAAACTGCCGCCCTCACGCATATTTCTTGCGGCACCGAAAAACTTCTTCGGCATATGAAGGGCCGCCGGATCAAGACCGCCGGACAAGGTACGTCCGCTCGGTGCCACCGTCAGGTTGTATGCACGGGCCAGACGGGTAATACTGTCAAGTAAAATCACTACATCCTGCTTCTGCTCCACAAGACGCTTCGCACGCTCAATTACCATCTCGGACACACGCTTATGATTCTCCGGAAGCTCGTCAAACGTAGAATAAATCACTTCTACCTTGTCGCCCTCGATGGACTCCTTAATATCCGTTACTTCCTCCGGACGCTCGTCAATGAGCAGAATAATCATATTCATATCCGGATGATTCTTTGTGATTGCTTTTGCGATCTGCTTCAACAACGTCGTTTTACCGGTCTTCGGCTGGGAAACAATCATACCTCGCTGTCCCTTACCGATCGGGGAAATCAAATCCACCATACGCATGGAAAGACTGCATCCCGGCGTCTCCAGATGGATACGCTCATTCGGGAAAATCGGGGTCAAATCCTCAAAACGCTTACGCTTAGCAATTACCTCAGCCGGCAAACCATTTACATCCTTAATATACAAAAGTGCGGAAAATTTCTCGTTCTGCATACGAATCTTCGTATTACCGCAAACAATATCACCGGTCTTCAAACCGTACTTGCGAATCTGTGACGGAGAAACATATACATCATTATCCCCCGGCAAAAAGTTATCGCAACGGATAAAGCCGAAATTATCCGGCATAACCTCCAAAATACCCTTGCGGGTCTCTCCGCTGTCCAGACGCTTAATATCCTCCGGACTGGCCTTCTCCGGATCAAAACGATGTCCCTGCTGCGGTGCACTCTCTGCCGTACCTTCCGGTGTAGGCTTTGGTGCCTCTGCCGTACGCGGCTGCTCCGGCTGCGGACGCGGTGCCATCGTACGCTCCTGGCCTCCCTGCATCGGGCGGTCTCCTTGCGGTCTCTGCATCACCGGACGCTCCATACTTCCCTGCGGGCGCGGTTGCATCGGCCGTTCCTGACCTCCCTGCGGACGGGTCATATTCGGACGCTCCTGACTACTTTGCGGACGAGACGTCATCGGACGCTCCTGACCTTCCTGCGGACGAACCGATGCCGGACGGGACATAGCCGAGCGCTCCTGACTTCCTTGCGGGCGGGCTACAGCCGGACGGCCCTGACTACTCTGCGGGCGCTCCACACCTTCACGAGTCTTTTCCTGTTTCGCAGCAGGCGCTTTTTCTGTCTTTGCTGCCGATGCTTCTGCATTTTTTTCCTGCTTCTGCGCCAACATCTTGTCCACGTTAGAAAGAAGCTCCGCCAGTTCCTGCTTTTTCATCGCGGAAGTGCCCTTAAGACCGCGATTCTTCGCCTCTTCCTTTAACTGTGTAATTGTCATTTCAAGATACTTCTCCATATAACCTCCTCGAGATAACAGATATTATATCACATTCCTTACTACGCTCTATCTTTCATTGAATTATTAATTTACAATCTAAAATGGGATTTTTTACAGAATCGTATTGAAAACAAGAACGCTACAACGTCTTTTTTCCTCCTCAGTTTATCATAACACAATGTAAAATGCAAGGACAACATCACTAAAAAATGTATATTAACAATCATCCTGTTATGTGATAGAATATAGATATTGATGAGAAAAGAAGCAAAACCATATATTGTCTGGCACAAAGGAGTTCTATTATGGAATTACATAAGTTAACTTGTCCGAGTTGTAACGGCTCATTAGACATAAAAATCGACGACAGAAACTATATTCATTGTCCATATTGCGGACAGATGTTTTCCGTGGATGACGGAAAAAGAGAATATACCATTAACCAAAATATCAATATCACTAAAAATATAACTCATACACAGCGAAATATTAATGAGGCCGAGATAATAAAAGCAAAAAACGAAGCCACAGAAACTAAAATTTGCGTGTTTTTATTAATCATATTCGTTGGACTCATTATTTTGGGATTTACTTATATTGTACGCAATGGATCTATAGAAACAGAAGACTCCGCAATGGAATCAGGAAAAATCTCTGCAGGCGCATCTTATGAGTATGAAGAAACCGATTATGAAGCAGTTGTAGAACAATTAAAACTCCTTGGTTTTACAAATGTAACATCCGTTGATTTAAAAGACACAGGGCTTGCACTATGGAAAAACGGCAAAGTAGTAAGTGTCTCAATCGATGGAGATACATCCTTTAGTAGTAACGATTATTTTTACCCAGATGCCGTAGTAATTGTAACCCACCATTAAATCAGTCAAAGGCACTCCCAACCAAAGACAGTGCCTTTTCATATTTATCTGCATAGTAAACTAATAGTTTGCATAAATGTTGCATAAAACACACCGCAAGTAAACAAAAAGAGGACCCCAAAGAGTCCTCTAATGTCTGAATTTACTCATTCAAGTGAATTACTCAGCTGCGATGATTTCCTTCTTGTTGTAAGAACCGCAAGCCTTACATACTCTGTGCGGCATCATAAGCGCGCCACACTTGCTGCACTTAACAAGATTCGGAGCAGTCATCTTCCAGTTTGCTCTACGACTGTCTCTTCTTGCCTTGGAATGCTTATTCTTCGGACAAATTGCTCCCATGATTACACCTCCTTAAAGTTGTTAAAAATATCTCGGATAACAGACATTCTCGGATCCAGTTCCGTGCGGTCACAACCACACTCGCCCTCGTTCAGATTTGCTCCGCAAACCTTGCAGATTCCTTTGCAGTCTTCCTGACACAGAACCTTCATGGGGAACCCAAGCAAGATTTCCTCGCAGACAAATGCGTCCACGTCTAAATCATATCCGTCTATAAAATTAGTTTCGTCCAAATCGGCGGCTCTCTCTTCATCCGTTTGAGAAAAATCAACCTCCCGCTCCGTTTGGAACGAAACGGTCTCCGCCACTTCCCTTAAACACCGGTCACACGGCAAGCTCAACGTCACTTCGCCTTCCAGCTCAATCTTTACCTTACGTCCGCCGAGATTCGTCACCGTCAGCTTCACCGGTTCCTTTTTCAGAAAACGGTACTTGCCTCCCGCATAACAAAACTCTTCCGGCTCGTACGGAATCTCTTTTGTGAATACTCCGCCCGCAACCTGCATGGCTTCCGATAAAGATACTGTCATACAAAGCTCCTGTCCTGCCAAACGGCATACTTAGGGTATGGTCCCAAAACTCACACTAGACTATTATAGTATCCGACAATCTATTTGTCAACAGTTTTTTTTATTAAATTAAATCCTTGGTCTCTCTTGCGATTGCAAGCTCCTCGTTGGTCGGGATAGCAAATACCTGTACCTTGGAATCGGCACCGGAAATCTTTACTTCCTCACCACGAAGCTTATTAGCTTCATCGTTTACGGTAACACCGAGGTAACCGAGGTAAGAGCAAATCTCCTTACGGATGGTTGCATCATTCTCACCGACACCTGCGGTGAATGCAATGGCATCTATACCGTTCATTGCTGCTACATAGGAACCGATGTACTTTGCTACACGATATACGAACGCCTGAATAGCGATATCTGCTCTCTTATTGCCTTCCTTCTGCGCCTTCTGTACATCACGGAAGTCACTGGATACACCGGAGATACCGAGCACACCGGACTTCTTATTTAAAATGTCGATGACTTCGTTTACAGTCTTGCCTTCCTTGTTTGCAATGTACTGAACCACAGCCGCATCCAGGTCACCGCTTCTGGTACCCATGATAAGACCCTCAAGCGGAGTAAGACCCATGCTGGTGTCTACACACTTGCCGTTTACCACTGCGGAAATACTGCCGCCGTTACCAAGATGACAAACGATAACCTTGGAGTTGTTTACATCAAGACCTGCAACCTCGATGAGTCTCTTGGATACGAAACGATGGCTGGTGCCGTGGAAACCATATCTTCTGATATCGTACTTTTCATAGTACTCGTACGGAATTGCGTACATATATGCCTTCTCCGGCATAGTCTGATGGAACGCGGTATCGAATACAGCCACATTCGGAATGCCCGGCATAGCAGCCTCACAAGCCTCAATACCGATTAAGTTTGCCGGATTATGTAACGGTCCGAGATCGAAGCAGTCACGTACTACCTTCTTAACATCCTCGTTTACAACGATGGACTCGCTGTAGTGCATACCTGCATGAAGCACACGATGACCGATTGCAGAAATCTCGTTTACATCGGAAATTACGCCGTAGGTTGCATCCTGTAATGCATCCAATACGAGCTTAACAGCTACCTGATGATCCGGCATCGGCTCAACCTTTTCCAAAACATCCTTGCCAGCCGGCTTGTGGGTCAGCTTGGAACCCTCGATACCGATACGCTCGCAAAGACCCTTTGCCAAAACGTTCTCGTTCTCCATGTCAATCAACTGGTACTTCAAAGAAGAACTACCGCAGTTAATTACTAAAATCTTCATCTCTTTTTCCTCCTGTAGATTATGGCTAAAATCGAGCTTCGCTTACGAAGCTCGCACGCCGAGTGCGGTCGCTCGCGACATCATCCTTACGCACGAGTGCGCATAAGCACAGAAAAGAACCACCATGCATACACATGGCAGTCCCATCCGTTACTGTCGGCAATTTCCTATATTATAACGCTATTCTCTTTCGGAAACAAGCCCTATTTTTAATTTTATAGAAAATGCTGATGAAAGCTTTTCCGCTTCCTTAGATGTCGTTTCTTACGATATCTTCCAGGGTTTCTCTCTTTACCGCTACCTTTACTTCCCCTTTGCTGATCATAAGCACCGGCGGCTTCGGCACGCGGTTGTAATTGGAGGACATGGAGTAGTTGTAGGCTCCGGTGGCAAGCACCGCCAAAGTATCCCCTACCTCAGTGGTCTGTAATTTCACTCCTTCACCCAGCAAATCGCCGCTTTCACAGCATCTGCCCGCTACGGTTACCACGGAATCCTTTGCCTTGCTCGCCTTATTTGCCACCACAAAGTCATACTCGGACTTATACAGTGCATAACGCGGATTATCTCCGAGGCCTCCGTCTACCGATACATAAGTACGAATATTCGGAATTTCCTTGATACCGCCTACGGTGTACAATGTAATCCCCGCAGGCGCTACGATGGAACGGCCCGGCTCGATTAAGATAAACGGCAGCTTTAATCCTCTCTCCTTACAAAGAGCCTTTACGGTCTCGGACACCTTATCCATATAATTCGCATACGGTACCGGTGTATCGTTTTCCGTGTACTTAATACCGAAGCCGCCGCCAAGATTTAACTCCGTAATCTCATGACCCAGTTCTGTCTTTACCTGCTCAATGAGCCCCATCATCACATTGGCTGCTTCCACAAACGGCGCAATGTCAAAAATCTGACTGCCGATATGACAGTGAATTCCCACGAATTCAATATTCTCTAACGAAAGTGCCGTCTTGATTGCCTCAAACGCCTCTCCGGTCTCCAATGCAAAACCAAACTTACTGTCAATCTGACCGGTCTTTACAAAGTCATGGGTATGGGCATCCACGCCCGGTTTAATGCGGTACATGATGCGTGCCTTTATACCCACCTCCGCTGCCAGCTTGTTTAAAAGCTCCAGCTCGTAAATATTGTCAACGATAATTCTGCCCACCTTGTGCTCAATGGCCATGCGAAGTTCGAACTCCGTCTTGTTATTGCCGTGGTAGCATACCTTGTCCATCGGGAAATCTACGCAAGCCGCGGTATACAGTTCTCCCGCGGATACCACGTCGATACCGATGCCTTCTTCCTTTGCGATACGATACATTGCCTTACAGCTGAAGGCCTTGCTGGCATAGCAAACCAAGCCTGCGCCGTCATAATACTGCTCCATGGACTGGCGAAAGCTTCTGCAATGCTCTCTGATTAAATCCTCATCCATGACATACAGCGGTGTTCCGTACTCCTTCGCCAACTCCACCGTATCCAGACCGGCAATGGTCAAATGGCCTTTTTCGTTTATTGCTAAATTCTTTGATACAAATTCACTCATGTTTCTTCCTCTTATTCGCATTATTTCCTCTGATATCGTTTCTGCTATTCCCCGATATATCTTACGCCCTATTTAGCTTGTATACCGGTATACACAGAATACAAATTACAGAGTAACATTATTATAATAAAATGTCAAGATTTACAAAGAAAATCTCTCCTGTATCATCTTTGCAACCTCTTCCGGCTCCAAATTTGTATTGTCGATTTTTATATAATTCTCATACGGTATCTCTCCGTCATAGCTTTCCAGACGATACTTTTCATCATGCTGTAAAATACTATTTCTGGAAAACTCCAAATCCCTCTTGGATGCCTTGTTCTTTAGACGGTTCTCTGTCTCGTTCCGTTTCAAACGAACCTCCTGAGGAGCCACCAGTTCTACATAATAGACTTCTGCACCCTGCTCCTTGAAAATATTTGTCACACGCTCCACAGAATCCCAATCGGACTGCTGGTCAAACGCCCACATATAAGTAAAAATCATACCGTAATTATCACTCTTTGCAAATTCCTCAAAGATGATCTGCCTCATCTTCGATACCACAGTACCGTTATAGTAGCCGAATACCTCGATGACAGGTTCGATGGTCATGTGATTGTGAAACAGACGCAGTCCGGTTAGTTTCATGAGTTCCTGACCGACGGTCATCTTGCCGACGGCTCCGTTGCCGATTAAGAATACCAACTTCATGTGTGCTTCCTCCCTTTACTTATTTCGTCTTTGTGATTGCTTTGCTTCATTTACCGACTTCCCTTTTATTGTACGCTCGCACCATACATATACACCTCATACGCTGTATACGTATGACTGTAGTGATAACCCAGCTTTTCCGCCAATGCCAAAGAGCCCTTATTCTGGGCATCCCAGCTTGGGTAAAGTCCGTGCTCCAAACATTCCAGAATCAACTTTGCACTGCAAATCTCCGCCAAGCCCCTACGCCGGTATTCTTCCTTTGTATCCACCTGAATTTCGATACCGTCTTTATACGTCGTGTAAGAGGACGCTCCCGAGACAATCTGTCCATCCTTCAAAATCACCACACCCAGCCCCATCCTCTGATATGTCGCCCAGTCCGGATATTGTGCCGTCCAATCACAACACCATTCTGCTTTTTGGGTTTCCTCAAAAACAGCTTCATCCAACTCTTTCAGTTCATAACCTTCCGGCAAACCGTCTACCATCTTTTGCAGCTTTTCCTTATCAAAGACTTCCGGTTCTTTCTTTAACGCATACCGTTCCACCTTCTTATTACGCTCCGAATAACATTCCTCTATTAAAGCTTCCCACTTCGGATTCTGCGGCACCATAATGACAAAGTCTCCCTGATACATATCTGGCTTATACATTACAAGCTCCCGGTTCAGCTCCCCTGCAAGGAAAGCAAAAGCACCAAGAACCGCAACCGCCGAAATCGGTACTTTCTGTTCCTCATTCTCTACTACATAGATATCTCCCATTATACCTTGTAGACAAGACCATATCATGGTCTCCTCCCAATCTTCAAACAGCTTTTCCACATATATGATATCATCTTTTGTCGCTTTTCGTACCAATGTCCGAGTCACCTCGTTTCCTCACAAATTCTATGATAGCTTAGTATACCTTTTGTAGTTTCACTAATGATTTTCTATCTGTTTTATCACACATTTCAAACTTTGTCAATCTTTTTTCATTCAATTCATCTGCAAAACCTCCCTTACATGGCTTCCTTCTTGTTGTAAGAACCGCAAGCCTTACAAAATCCACTGGACATTCCCCCCATTTTATGTTACGATAACGCACAGAAGCGGTTTGAAAGGAGATACCACTATGAAACTTTGGGGCGGTCGTTTTACGAAAGAAACCAACCAGTTAGTACATAATTTTAATGCATCCATCGGTTTTGACCAAAAATTCTATCATCAGGATATCCGCGGCAGCATTGCCCATGTGACTATGCTTGCAAAGCAGGGCATTTTAACCGATGCGGAACGAGACACCATTATTGCCGGTCTGTCCGGTATTGAAAAGGATATTGAAAACGGTACCTTAGTCATCGACGGTACCCAGGAAGACATTCACAGCTTTGTGGAAGCAAACCTCATTGCCCGTGTCGGCGAGGTCGGCAAGAAGCTTCACACCGGCCGTAGCCGTAACGATCAGGTTGCTCTGGATATGAAACTTTACATCCGTGACGAAATCGCTGCTGTGGACGAGCTGTTGCTTTCCTTATTGGAAGAATTACATACTTTAATGAAAAACAATGTCACCACCTACATGCCGGGCTTTACCCATATGCAGAAGGCTCAGCCGGTGACCCTTGCACACCATATCGGAGCTTACTTTGAGATGTTTAAGCGTGACCGTTCCCGTCTTGCAGATACGAAGGCACGTCTTAACTACTGCCCGTTAGGTGCAGGCGCTTTAGCCGGTACTACTTACCCATTAGACCGTGAGTACACCGCGTCTCTCTTAGGTTTTACAGGTGCTACCTTAAACAGCATGGATTCCGTATCCGACAGAGACTATTTAATCGAGCTTCTCAGTGCATTTTCCACTATCATGATGCACTTAAGCCGGTTCTGTGAAGAGATTATTATCTGGAACTCCAACGAGTACCGCTTTATCACGCTGGATGACGCTTACTCCACCGGTAGCAGCATTATGCCGCAGAAAAAGAACCCGGACATTGCAGAGCTTGTCCGCGGAAAGACCGGTCGTGTGTACGGTGCTCTCGTATCCATTTTAACCACTATGAAGGCTCTTCCGCTTGCTTACAACAAGGACATGCAGGAAGACAAGGAGCTTACCTTTGACGCCATCGACACCGTAAAGGGATGCCTTGCACTGTTCACCGGTATGATTTCCACCATGACCGTGAACAACGACAACATGGAGTCCAGCGCAAAGAACGGCTTTACCAACGCTACCGACGCAGCAGACTACCTTGTTAACCACGGCGTACCGTTCCGTGATGCCCACGGCATCGTAGGCCAGCTGGTACTGTTCTGCGAGCAGAAGGGAATCGCATTAGACGACATGACCTTAGAAGAATACAAGGCCATCAGCCCGGTATTCGAAGAAGACATTTTCGAAGCCATCCGCATGGAAACCTGCGTCACCAAGAGAAACACCCTCGGCGCACCGGGACCGGCTGTGATGGAAGAAGTCATTAAGCGTAATGAGGAATATTTGAAAGCAAGATAATATTTCTCCTCTGGCAGCGAAATGGTTCGTCAGATGAGAAAACAACAGTTCAACCTTATACAATTACAAAACAGGAACTTACAATCATACGCTGTAAGTTCCTGTTTTTTTCATTTTCCTTGTTTTTATCCGGAATAAGTTTCTCTCTCTTGGAAACCCTATCATTAACAACATGGGCTTGGTCGCGCAAGGCTCATTTTTACGTTAGAAATGTAGAACAACCGACTTTAGATTTTCGGTATGATATTTTGCATTCCCGAAGGGTCGCGCCTTTAGCGCAGTCGATATCACCTCTTAACGGTTCTAAGTCTCGAGGCCACACCCGAGAGACGTTTAGAACCGGTTAGAGGAAGATTGACGGAGCGTTGCGACAAGCAAAATAAAGTACCGAAAATCTAAAGTCGGTTGATACTACACCCAGAACTCGTAAGAATGCGCCTGCGCTCCCCCCACAAATCCAACGGAGGTATTTTTATGTTTAAACACGAAAAGCAACTCTTCCACCCGGTAGAAATCGAAAAGCCGAACCCGCAGTACGCCGCTCTCTTGCAGGAACAACTGGGTGGCGGAAACGGTGAATTAAAAGCGGCCATGCAATATATGTCTCAGAGCTTCCGCATCAAGGATAAAGAAATCAAAGACTTGTTTATGGACATTGCCGCAGAAGAATTAAGCCATATGGAAATGGTGGCACAGACCATCAACTTATTAAACGGTCACGAGCTGGACGCTGCCAGCGTTCCGGCAGGCGAAATCCAGACCCATGTACTCTTAGGCTTAAATCCGGGACTCATCAATGCTTCCGGCTATTCCTGGACCGGGGATTATGTTACCGTAACCGGCGACCTTTGCGCCGATTTGTTATCCAACATCGCATCCGAACAGCGTGCCAAGGTTGTTTACGAATATCTCTATCGTCAGATTCATGACAAGAAGGTTCGTGACACCATCGATTTCCTGTTAAACCGTGAAGAGGCCCACAACGCCATGTTTAGAGAAGCCTTCAACAAAGTACAGAACACCGGTTCCAACCGGGACTTCGGCACCACGAAAGCCGCAAAAATGTACTTCAGTATGTCCGAACCGTCTCCGGCAGACAGCCGTTTTCCGGAGGCCGAAGTTAGTCCGGTTTCTTTTAACGAAAAATAAGTAAGTCTTTCTCTCCATTTAACCGGAGAGAAAAAAGAAATGCCCGCACATCCTTCACAGAATGCACGGGCATTTCACTGTTTTACTGTTTCTTTCCGGGCAAAAAGCTGTCGAAAATGATTCCGTCAAATTCTTTTTCTGCCCGATACAATTCTTCTTCACTTCGTATGGTCCAGCCGAAGCTCACCGTATGATACAGTCGCTTACAAATCCGGTACGACCACAGACCGGTCATTGTATGGCGAAAGGATATAAAATCAGGATTGGTAAGTATATTACACCCCAGATTGGTTCGTACAATCCGCTGAAAAATTGAACAGGTAGCCGTATCTCTCCAATAGTCGGTGGACAATTGTCCCCGCAACACCTGCGGTCTGTGTTTCCGAAACCACACCAACACCAACGGTTGAAACGATTGTACCGCGTAAACACCGGTGTACAAATCCAATACTTCTGCTGCTTTTTCTGCCGTTCTTTTGTATGCCTTCTCTGCCTTAATTTCCACCAGTACTGGTGCATCTCCGGCAATATCGCTTAATGCAGATTCAAAGGTAGGAATGCGCTTTTGTGTATTTGCAAGGAAATAGGTGCAAAGTTCTTCATACGTACAGTCCGACACTTTTTTCTCCACATCACACATACGAAGCAGTGTAGCATCGTGAAATACCACAGGTATCTCATCCTTTGTCAACCGCACATCCAGTTCTACCGCATATCCTTTTCTTACCGCTTCCCGAAAGGCAGACCGCGAATTCTCCGGAATCATTTCCCTGTCAAACAAACCTCTATGGGCTATGTAGGCTTCCGTAAAAGGCGTTACCCCCTCTTTACGGGTATCGTTCGTACGCAAACACAATACATAAAAAAGCAAAACAAGACAAACACTTAAAACAGTAATTATTACAGGCACTATTATTCCTCCGTTACCGACTCGATTTTTGCCTCTAACTCTTCATCCACGGTAATCACATATACAATTCGACGAAGCGGTGCCTTACTCTCCCACAGTCGCGCATACTCAAAGGTAACCTTTGTTGTACCGATATCTCTAACTTCAAAGGTATAACGCTGGGTAATCGGCGCCCCCGGAAGCTGTCTGTCTCCCTCTGCGGTAATGTCCTCCACGCGGGAAAGAGAAACTGCTCCTCCTTCCGTAGTGGTGGTCCATGTATAGCCGGTACTCGGATTTGCTTCCAGTTCGATTACAATCGGATCCGGATTTTTCTCATGAATCTTTTCCAACATTGCCTGCCGCTCCTCTACTTCCTTTACCATACCAACTCTGCCGGTTTGCTCCCAGGTCTCTATATCGTAAGACTTAATCTCATAGGCCGGATTAATCATATAGAAGGTATCTCCGATATATGCCCCACGACAATCCGTGGTAAACAGTTCATACTTAAACTCGTATAAATCCGCATCGTACCCCATAGCATAACCCTCGGAAAACTTCGGATAGAATCCGTCCTTCTCATCGTAGCCGTATACCACATATACGTTGTATTCGCCCGTATTCTGATAGCCTCGTACCGGGAAACCGATGATGCCCTTCTCTACATCAATGAGTGCCGCCTTATGGTCATTCTCTACACCGGTATAGGAAAAGTCGGTAAGGCTGTGCTTGTGTATTTCCTTTACATTTGCCGGGTCCGACACGTCAAACATGGAAAGCTTCACACATTCGGTCCAGCCGGTAGTCTCATCCGCATCATAGCCGATACCAAGAAGCAATCCTTCTCCGTACGGATGTAAATAGGTGGAAAATCCCGGAATCTTTAACTCTCCCAGTACCTTCGGATTAGCCGGGTCACTCAAATCCACGGAGAACAATGGGTCTGTCTGACGGAAGGTGACAAAGTAGCCTACCTTTCCCATCAGTCTTGCGGACTTGATATGCTCATCCGGTGCAAGATTTTCGATACAGCCGGTCAGCTGCAACTTCTCATCATAAATATACAGGGAATTATACTGCTTACTTTCCGAAATCAGAGGTTTCACATACAACTCTACTTTATCGGTATCATCAATAACACCGTCTCCGTTAATATCTACCGTTTCTTTCTGCGTGGCATTTCTCGTTTCATAAACATACTCGTTAACGGTGGTAACCACACGCAGATGTCCTTCGTACTCATCCATGGAGAACCGGTCGTCCAATCTGCCTTTTACAGTCACCTGTCCCGCCGGAGTAATCACACCGTCCTTATATGCAAAACGGTACACTTCGGTCCGGTCGTACGGGATTTCACTGTCCTGCCACCGGCTGCCTGCCACATAAATATAGTTATTGCTGACATAGCATTCGTCTCCGTCTGCCAGTAACGACTTCACATCCAGGTGCTTTTCCGGGTTTTCCGGGGACATGGAGGTCACTACCAAAAACTCTTCGGATACCGGCTCTTCACTGATAAAAATACAATCCGGTGCAATCGGTTCCCCGGCAACTGTCGGAATATAGTTTTTATATATCTCACCGGCCGATTCGTTCAAATCTCTGGCTCCGTCTGACGGCTTAAACCATCCGTAATAATTGCCGTAGGAGGAAATCACATATACCTTACCGTCCACACAGCGGGAGGTAATCATACGTCCGTCCTGCTCCAAGCTCGAGAGTAACTTCGGCGCAGACTTATCGGTAATATCATAGGTAAACACCTTTGTCACGGCACATTCTCTGATATAGGTCACATATTCTCCCGCATTTTTTACGTCTTCCGACTTTTCCTCGGTGCGGAATCCGCTGACCAAAAGTATCAGGCGGTTTCCCTGCAAATACATCTCTCTGCCGGTTTCGTTTCCGTCAAACTCTTCCGATACCGGTATCGCCGCCGTAAGCTTCATGTCACTTTCCTTAGCACTGACAATATAGATTGCGTTCCGGTTCAGGTCAAACACATAGAAGTACTCTCCGTCGGTCTTAATAATGTCCGCCTCATCGATTCCTTCCACCTGCACATTTGTTCCGGAAAAATCAACTCCTCCTGTGGCAACATCTCCCTTACTTGCGTCATTTGTCCCCACCGTCGGCTCCGTCGGAGCCAAAGAATCCGATACCCCCATCTCCCTGTCTTCCTCTACCCAGAGCATGTCGTCCTTATAAATGAGACCGCCACGGTAGTTCTCTGACTCCTGCAGCTTTTGCAATGCATCGTAAACTGCCTCGTAGGATCCTGCTGGCTTCAAAATTACGGATACGTCACTCTCCGTTCCTATCGGTCCCTGCGTCACTGTTTCCGGAGTCTTTGTTGCCTCCGGATTCTCTTTGTCCTTTTCCGTCCGCGGTGTCGGTGTCGGAAGCAAAACACGGTCACTTCCTCCACTGCAACCTACGAACAAGCCGGTGAACATTGCTGCTGTCACGGCAACCGCAAAGCACCGCTTTACTTTGTTTGATAATAATCTCATAAATAACGCCCCTTTCCCAATTCGGTAAACTACCTTCTGCTTATTAGACGAACCCTTTTGCCCTTCGGTTCCGCATTTTTCCTTTTTTTCCATCATATCATATAGTAAATTTCAAGTAAAGGACTAACGTATGCCTTTCTATCGTTCTTTTCAGGTCAACGAGCCGGTAAAACCGGAACCCCAGAGAAAAACAACCCCTATACCAGAAATAAGTACATCTTCCGACGAACCGGTGCTTCCGGTGCAAAACATAACTCCGCCAAACCGGAATACACAAACTCCGGCTTCTGACCCCAATCGGCAATCCCAGGTACAACCGCAGCAACCGACTCCGTCTCCTGCACAATCTTCCCGCTTCCCGGCAGATATGTCCACCGCCTCCTTCGGCGGACTCCGGGTGTCTGTAGGCAGCATTGCGAACAATTTCCCGATTGAAAATGCCACGGTACAGATTTCCGAAACTATTGGAAATACCACCACCCTTATCGACGAGTTCAGTACCTCCGCTGCCGGACAGACCTCTGTTATCGAACTGCCGGCACCGCCACCGGAATACAGTCAGGAAGCCGACAGTCCCAGGCCCTACGCCGAATACAACCTCACCATCCGGGCCGAAGGCTTCGAACCGGTGCAAATCATCGGGACGGAGGTGTTGCCGGATGTGGTTGCGCTGCAACAGGTACAATTGCTGCCACAGGTGCCGACCGACACAAGGAGTGCCGAAACCTTCGTAATTCCGGACCACACTCTCTACGGTATTTATCCGCCGAAAATCGCCGAGGAAGAAGTAAAGGAAATCACCGGAAGCGGCGAAATTGTTCTGTCCCGCGTGGTCATTCCGGAGTTTATTGTGGTGCACAACGGTTCTCCCAACGATGCTTCCGCCCAAAACTATTATGTCAGATACCGGGACTACATTAAAAACGTAGCCTCCAGCGAAATCTATGCCACCTGGCCGGAGGCCACCATTTACGCCAATATTCTTGCCATTCAGTCCTTTACCCTAAACCGGGTTTACACCGAATGGTACAGAAACCGAGGCTACAACTTTACCATTACTTCTTCCACAGCCTACGACCATAAGTGGATTCCGGAGCGCAACATTTTCGATACCATCAATACCGCCGTAGACAACATTTTTAACAACTTCCTCTCCCGACCGAATGTGCGTCAGCCGATTCTGACCCAGTACTGCGACGGCAGACGGGTCACCTGTCCGGGGCTCATGTCCCAGTGGGGAAGCAAATACTTAGGCGACCAGGGGTACGATGCCATCGAAATTCTTCGCAACTACTACGGTGACACCATTTTTATCAACACCACCGAAGAAATCTCCGGAGTACCCAGCTCCTTTCCGGGCGAGACCTTGCAGGAAGGCTCCAGAGGTGAAGCGGTTCGTCAGATGCAGGAACAATTAAACGCCATCGCGGATGTGTATTATGTGGTTCCGAGTGTTGCAGCCGACGGCGTCTACGGACCACGTACCGCAGAGGCTGTCCGTGCATTCCAACAGCAATTTGATTTAACTCCGAACGGAATTGTGGACTTTACCACCTGGTATAAAATTTCCGAGATTTATGTCGCCGTAACAAGAATTGCGGAGTATACGAGATAAAACATATTAGGAAATTACCAAATAATCTACCAAGTAAAAAAGGAAGTTCTTGTGCATTTTCCATCACAAGACTTCCTTTTTGTTTCAACTACTCCGTTAGGAATTTCCAATACTAACTCTCTGTATACATATTCCGTATCGTAAACATCTGATTCACCACCAGCCAATTCTGTGGAAAATACCGCATGATATTCCAATAGCTGATGCCTTGCAACGGATAGCTTTCATTTAACAAAAGCTTCGAACGAATGCTCCTGGCATCCTCAAACCATACCACATGAGCCCTTCCGTCCTCTGCCGTATAATAAAAAAACGGCGTCTGCGCCTGCTCGTCAAACTGAATGGTAGCACGGTACCGTTCCGCAATCTCCACCGCCTCTACATTCCCGATGGAGCGGGCCATGGACTCTCCCCGCACATACGGAAGTGTCCAGTCATAACCGTAGTTCGGCATCCCTTGCAAAATCTTTTCCCGCGAAATCACGGACACGCCGTAATCCAACACTTCCTTTACTTTATTTAAAGGAGCCACCGCCATCGGCGGACCGTACGTATAGCCCCACGCAAGTCGTATGTGTTTTAAAGCATTACCCAGGCTCCCGGCTCGTCCTTATCCTTCGTGATATTCACGGCGCCGGTAATCGGGTCAATCTTGTATACGTAATATACACCGGCCGAATACTTTTTCTTCAGCGCATTCTTGCCCGCTTTCGCATCCTGCGCATTATAGTAGACTTTCAACGCCTTCGCAATCGTGACGGTACCTCCGACTACCAATTTGTCTGTTTGCGGCTCAATCCAATCCGGGATACCGTAGTGCGTCCACTCACTCTCAACAAAATCCCTGTGCTCGCATCCGTCCCACATCTCGTATAATGTGCCGTCACCTGCATAGATTGCCACATGTACAATCTTACCACCTTGTTTTCGGAAAATCAAGCATACCTTATCCCTCGGCATTCCCGATATCTTTCCTCTATCCGGGCACTTGGAATAATAACCTGCCGCCGTATCATCTGAACCCGAAAGAGGGTACAAAAAGCCACTGCAGTCGGCACCAAGCCTTCCTTCCACGTTTTCAAAACGTATGTCAGCGTAGTTCTTGGCACCATGCCTCTTCTTAAGTCCTTCGAAAAGCTCTTTAGTAATGACTTCTACATTAGCTCCCCAAAGATACACTACACACGCCAGGCACATTACCTTACAATATCTGATGATACCGGCTGCACTAATCTTTCCCTTCATTTTCGTCCTCCTCGCTTCCGAGCTCAGCTCTTTGTCCCTCCGTGTCCGGCAATTCTTCTGTGTATTTTCCCAGAAACTTATGTACAGCTTCCCATAATTTTTTCACTGGCAATCCGCACAATGCCATGTTCTTAAGAATTGATACAATTTCATAGCACAGATATAGGATTCCAAAGAACTCTGCCAATCCAATCGTGCTGATACTCTGTGGCAAATAATTTCTTGCTGCTTCCGGGATAAATCCTATCAGATTAATATGTATTAACATATCTACGATAGATAAAAACACCAGAGATATAAGCATAGAAATCTTACGGATTGCTCCGTCAATACCCACACTGCTGTTAAATCTCCGGTCCTTAACTGCTCTCCCCGCTCCAAAAATAGTATCCATCACTACCGCAATCACAACCAGTTCAATAATCTTGCTTGCTTTCAATGCTGCCATTATAGTATCCACCATCATTTCTCCTTTCCGCTCTCCAAAAAAGCTTTCACATCATGGTAATATCTTTCCCGTTTGATTTTACTCAACAACATCTTCCCATACATCCGGGTATTCATCCGGAGAATAGGTGTTGCCATTAATCTTAGACCGTTTCAACGTACCGTTATAATCCACGATATCGCCTTCGTTGTAGGCGTCATGTGCGCCAGTAGGCTTACTCCAAATTGGATATCCATTATCGTTAAGTCCAATCGGAGTGTATAACGCTCTGTTTTTGTCATCACTCGGAATCCAATCTGCTTGCGAAGTGTGAGGTTGTTCTACACGGTACAATTGAGGATCACCAACGCTGTTTTCTCCGTAGGTGAAAATTACCCCCTTCTTATATGTCTTCCCCACTTCGTACTTCGGGAATACAGTTGCGACTTCCATTGCTTCTTCATCGGATAAGGACTGCACGAACATCTGCAATGCCCTTCTAAGTTGTTCTGCCATCTGTAATTTCTTCATGTTCTACACCCCCAAAAGCGCATTGATAATGTCATCAGTTGTCGGTTCCGGTTCCGGTTTCTGAATCTCCGGAATCTCCCTTGCGGTAAACTCCACAACCTCTGTTCCGTCCTCGGAAAGCACGATATCACAGAATCCCTTGGTTGCCTTGATATCCGGCACCATTTCATCCGGCACGATTGCATAATCTTCACCATACGGATTTTCATTCCATCCGCTGTTCGTCTGAATGTCATGCACCAAATATTCGCCTCTTTTTTCCTTTGAAATGAAACAAAGAGGATTTTCTCTTTGCGGAGGTTCGGTAATCACTCCACCTTCCGGAATATCTTTCCTGTCATTCTCTAAGTTTTCCTTAAAAATTTCATCCACGACTTTTCCCTCCTTTACAACAGGTTGTACTTATATTGTTCTCCCGTTTGATTGAATCTGCTCGATGCTGCTCCCTGTTGCACATACAAACTTCCATCATTATAATTAAGTTCCTCCGAATCAAAATGTTCATGCCGTTCAGATGTTTCCGGTCCATAATAGACTCCGCCAGTGGAGCAAACAAAACCAAAACCACGTTCAGTTTCAATGTGAAGAATGCTTCCGATTGTTTTACCTGGTTCGGCAACAGCGACTGTTCTTTCGGTCCCATCGCCTGTGTATGTACCGCTCGGCTTGTTGCCTTTATCAAAGACCTCATACTCAGCCCATGTACTTACATCAGTTCGTGTAAGTTTGCGATTTTTAAAGCCCATCATACCGACCATGCCTTTATTGTTAGAGAACGTAATACCTACACCAGCACTATCCGTATCAGTTTTTCTCTTGACCTTAAAGCCTATATAATCATTAAATGAAACTGTACCGCCATTTTCGTTAGTCTTTAAGAAATCTGAGCTATCATAGCCATCTAGCTTATCTGCGTTTTCTGCACATCCAAAATAGTATGGGACAAAGGGATGCTTCACACTTCCGCTCTCCAACATCGGTTCAACAATTGCATCAATGGTGACGCCACTTGCAACAACAAACTGTAACAACAACGGAAAATCATCCGTTATTTCAAAAGTAACTCCGTTTCCGTAATCGTTTGCATAACTTGTCAGCGTGCCATCTATGAATCTTGCAAGCTGTAAACGGTACCCGGTGAAGCTACCACCCATAGGACAGCCACCCAATGTGTATGTGCCTTTCTTTATAGTCCAATTTTCCGATGTTGCTCTGATTGTGAAACTTGCATTTGCTGTTGCCGTTCCTTTTACTCTGATGGTCCCGTCAGAATTAACAGTCCATGTGATTCCACTTTCCGTTCCCGCTTTTTCATAATACGGAAACGGTACAAGGTTTCTTGCCTCTCTCGTTGTAACTCCAAAATACATCCAATACTGCGACGCTCTGCTTGGTGTTGCACCAGTGCAATTTTTCATGCAGATATAGGCCTCTTCATTGTACGTTACCAAATCACGCACCTTATACGCAGTACTCGCATTATAGGTTCCTCTAGGATTTAATGTGCCCGTAGTTCCGAATGCGGCTGCATACGTTTCGTACATTTCTTTAAGCTGTGCATCAAGCTGCGCCATGTCCTCTTCCGTCTGTTCCATGGATTCTTTCATCGTTTCCAACGTATCGGAGTAACCACCGGCTCCGGTACCGATGCCGTCCATCGTATCCGATGTCACACCAAAATCAAAGGTGCATGTCGATATTCTTTTTCCTTCTTCGTAAAACTTCACGTCTGCAACTACAAGCCCGATTACTGCGAACTCATTTCCGAGTGTCGTGTAACTATAAATACCATCCTCACCTTCAACACTTGCCTCAACGGATGTTCCGTTACTGCGTTTGAAGACAATCTTTGCGGTAGTTCCGGCTGTTTCCAGCTCCTCCACTGCAATTTTAAACACGATACCTTTGTCTCCGGATGCAAACTTGTAACCGGTATGTACTACTTTTGCGCGATTCGCATTTAAACGAATGTTAATTTCTCGCGTCAAGTTCCCTCACCGTCCTTTCTAAATTCTCTACCTTCTCATACAGTTCCTGAATCATTTTCGTTTGTATCGCAACAAACTCTTCGTATCGCAGCCCGTATTTCCCATCCGTTTGAACAACTAGGCCTCCGAACTCTTCAGGCGTCACCCCTCCTTCTATCATTGCTTTTTCCACTTCCTGAGCAATAAATCCCGCATGGTAACGTCCGCTGGTACCGTTCTTGTACTTAAATATCACCGGACGCAGTTTTCTGAAAAACTCGACATACTTCTCCGGAAGATTCTTAATAAACTTCTTTTTCCGCTTATCCGATGTCGATACTGCCGTTCCGTTTATGTACACGTTATCAAAGTGCCCCTCTTTGTACTTTTTGGACGAATTACCGAGGGATATCGCCCCTGTTATATCCGGCAAAAGGGCGGAGCCTGTAAAGTTTACCTTTCGCGTGGCAACCGTACTCGACTGCAATGTGGACGGGCTCTGTAGCGCTGCAAGCAAGGCAGCCGTCACCGTCGTTCCTCCGACGTATAGAGTCTTAAAATAGCCGTCTTTAAAGCTCTTCCCCGAGCTTCCTAACGATATCACTTCGCCGGTATCCGGCAAAATCTCCGCCCCGCTAAAGCTTACTTTCCTCACACTGGATGTACTCGACTGCAATTCCGATTGCAGACCCGTAAGAAATGTCGCGTTTACAGCCGTCCCGCCGATATACACCGTATTAAAATGTCCTTCTTTGTATTTCTTTGTTGACGATCCGAAGGAAACCGTTCCGTTTTCATCCGGTAAAAGTGCGCTCTCTTTAAAGGATATATTTCGGTTCGCATACGTATCGGAATATAATACAGTCTGTCTCTGTAGCTCCTCCAGTAACTCCTCTGTTACATCGATTTCTCCGATTGTAACTTTATCGATGGCCACAACCGTGGTTCCGTAGACTGCTGCAAACACTTTCGCCTCGGTTCCGAGGGTTTCCGTTCCCTTCTTCGGAACTAACTCTCCGGCCTCCGTCAGCTGTACGCCCTTTTCCTGATTAATTAACTCGGTATGTTCATGTTTCTTTTCCGCATATGTTTCCGCATGATCATGGTCTGTACGTGCAAACTGCAGCACCATCTCCCCGGTTACAACCGCCCCCATAATAACGTAGGTGTTGCCTTGCTTTAACATAACTACCGTATCATCTTTTTCCGGCATAAAATTCCGGATATAAGGATACTTTTTTGCGGAGGGTGTATTGTCCCCGTAAAAAGTCACCGTAGCCTGTCCATCCTCTCCGACATTTGTTACCCTTGCAAGTCTTACATCCATTATCCGCTCACCGTCCTTTTGCATACATGCCGCATTGCTCCGCCTGCTGTCAGTTCCATGTTCCAGGATTGTTCAATATACTTTCCCGATACACCAAGCTTATCATTCACAATATACAGGCAGTCTAAAAATTCATGATGCGGCATTAACGCCGTCGATATCGTTACCGTTTGATATATCTTCGCCTCCGCTGCCAACCTCGCAACGTAGGCTTCCAGCGTCGCTCGGTCTGCAATATCACTTACCGATTCCGCATCCACAATAGTCCGGCCCCGGTTCACAATCGACAGTTTATTTGTCGGGTCTGTATTCTCCGCCATAGCCACAATACACTCCAGCTCCGGAGTCTCCAACCACCGAACAATCTTATTCGGTATATTAAAAAGATCCTGCGTCTCTTCCGCCCTCGGAAGTACAACGCTGTTCTTGTCCGTAGCATAAACAAATTCTACCGTTCGCGCTTCAGGATTCGTATAAGCTTTTACGATTACACAGCCGGAGGAATCCACATATACATCATTGTAATTAATGGCCGCTGCCAAGGTGTTTATCACCTGCAGCTTCGAGGTTCCTGGTTCAAACTCTAAATCCTGCCGAAGCTGTTTCTCCGACGGCTCCACACGATAGTACGTTATGCCGGCGGAGGCAATCATCGTGTCAATCGCCGCCGTATACAGTGTTCCTTTTGCGAACAGTGTTCGTGCCGTCAGTTTGTCATCCCTAAGGATGATTGTTTTGTCGTAGCACTCCACACTCCGGGTAATTCCCGTCCCTTCACTTAACCGGGTCGGACTGTCCATCATAAATACCCCAAGCGGATACTCCACCGTTCCTTTCTTGGTATATATCAGCATATAAGGCTTGACCCTGTCCGTCAGGAAATCGATGTCCTTTGCCTCCTTAATCTGGAGCGATGCCACTCTCTTTATGTCCGCTGCCGAGTTGAAATCAATATACCCGCTGGCCGTAACTTTCCCTATCGGTTTGTCGTTCTTGTTCAACAGCTCGTAGCGAAATCCAATCTTGCGGTTGCCTTTCAGCAACCGCGCCATCTGTGCCGCTGTATAGAACGAATTTTCAAGGCTATTCATTCAGCAGCACCTCCTCTGCATCTATCCGGGTCATCGTAAGTGTCAGACTGTACCTCATTCCCATATAGCGGTTGCAGGAACCGATTGACACTGCACATGCAAACCCGTTTCCCTCCTTATCCCGATAATGCGCCGGCGCCTTGCTTATCTCTAACAGGTCACGATACTGCTCATCCGTCACTATAACCGTACGGGTGATAACAATCCTTTTGGAATTTCCTGCTTCCAGTACAGGAAATGCCCTTCCTTCGTAGTGAATAAGCTCTGCTTCCTGTTCATCCTGTATTGATAGATTAAGGAATTTCTGCTCACTGACGGTGCAGTTCACTTCTTTTTCCTCTCCCTTCAGAATGAACCCATCATAATACGCTAGCCCTGAAAACGTCGCAGAATCCGCATATCCGTCCGAATATGCCCTTACCTTGTACTCGTACTCAACTCCACTCAAAATCGTATTATCTTCATACGAGGACTCACTTGTAATTGCGATAACTTCTCCGTTTCGAATAATCGCAACCTTCGTTCCCTCTTCATGCTCCACATCAAGTATAATCCTTGCACCGTCCTGACGCATTGTCACCTCCGGTACGGCAGGTACCGGCGGATTAATCACAAAGGTCTTGCTCGCCTTATCACTCCACAAATCAATACTGTTCCTGGTGCGAAGCGTTACCGTATAGGTACCGTTTAAAAATGCCTGCGGCCGGTACTCGGAATCACAAGAATACACTGTCTCATGTACCATCTTCGTTCCGGCATGTACAAGTTCAATCTCATACGCACACTGGTCAGCTGCATTCCATCTGATACACGGCAGACATTTATTCTCTACATCCATAAAAATCGGAGTCGTAGGCTTTCCCTGTACTGTAAATTCCGCACTCTCACTGTATGCAGACGTTTCATCAATGGAGTTTGTCACACACACTCTCCACTCAATCGTTCCTTGCGGGAAAATCGCATCGGATATGTAGTAATGTGCTTCTGAATCAACCGATATTGTATTCCAATCCGTCGTCCCCTTCACTCTCCACTGAATTGTGGCACCTGCCTGTGTTGCCTGGGTGAGCGAATTGTAAATCCATGAAAAGGTTACCGGCTCCCCTTCCCTAACGTATACTCCGGAAGGATAACTTACTGTCGGTGGAAGCTGTTCCACCTCCTCATACTCCACAACCATGTAAGAGGCATTGTTTCCACTCTTTCCTCCAAGATACGTAACATACTTGTCTGCCGAACTCAGCAAACCGCAAGATACCAGGACAGCAAAAATTCCATTCACAATATTGTTCTGAAAAATGTCCGTGACATCCTCTGAAATCCATTGTGGTCGGTCCAGTCTTCTGTTTACAACCTTTGCCTCTCCTACCGTGTAATGATTTACCGTATTATACGTAACCCCTTCCAGTGACCCTATCAAAAATGGATTGTATGCCACATCGAGATTCCCGTACGCTACTCCAAAATAATCATCATTAACATAATAGTACAGTGTTGCTCTCGTTATTTTCTTGAGAAGCACTGCTTTCGGCACTTCAAACTGTAGATATGCTGTTACATTTGAACCGTTTCCGATGTTAAGATAAAATGGGGATGCACTATACAGCTTTGCTCCCGATAACACTGTATCCGGCCTATACTGAGATATCCACCCATCATGGGATACTCCGATTTGAACTGTACTCATTATGCTCTCCTCTCTTCTAACCGGCGACGGTCAAAATATTCCTTCATTTCCATGAACTCCTTCATTCCCCGAAGGCTCACTGTCATATAGTAATTGTTCACGGTACCGCCCATACTCTCTTCGTTGCTGTGAATTTTGGTACCCTTTGGGAGCTCCACAATCTCTGGACCGGCTTCGCCAACCCATGTGCGACCGCCACGGAAATTCGTGGTGCCGGAGGCGTGATATGCAGTTTGATACACTCCGCTTTTCGCCTGATTTACACTGCCGGTTATATCCGTCATGGAAGAAGTTACCGCCTTCATTGACTGCTCTATCTCTCCACCTTTTCCTGCAATAATTGCAAGTACGGTAGCAAGTGCTACCAAAGCCGCAACAATACCGAGTACAATAGCCGTTGTCTTCACTGCCGATGTATCAAACTTAGAGAAGAACTTTGAAATACCACTGGCCGTTTCGGTCATCGACTTTATCGCTTTTACGACAGAAACAATTGTTACCGCCACCGTCGCTATCGTTACGATTGTCTGGAGTACCGGTACCGGGATTGCTCCGATTACCTCAAACAACTTTGTCAGTATCGGAAGCAGGGCCAGTGCTAGGTTGTTCTTCAGGCTCTCCGATGTCGCATCGAACTTATCCATTGCATCCTGCAACTGACCGAGTTTGTGAATGGACTCCTCTCCCATTACAACACCTAATGATTCCGCCTCGATTCCAAGTTGACGAAGCTTTTCCGAACCGGCTTCAATGAGTGGGTTCAGGTTTCGGGCAGACTCTCCGAACAGCTTCATAGCAATTGCATCCCGCTCCGTCTGATTCTTTATCCGTCCCAGTGCGTCAATCGCCTCATAAAACACCTCGTTGGCATCCTTCATCTGCCCGTTACCGTCTTTGATAGACAAATGAAGCTTTCTGAAAGCCTCTCGCGCCTCAGAACCGCCGTTCTTTGCATCGTACATCTTATTGGTCAATTCCTTTAATGCATCCGACATGGATTCTACGGAAACATCCAGGAACTTTGACGCATACTGGAACTTCTGGAGTTCATCCGTACTCAGCCCCGTTACTTTGGATAACGTGAGAAGTTCATCCGCTGTTCCTGCTGCCTCTATCGCAAATGAAGACAGGCTCGATACGATACCCCCAATCAGGATTATAGAATTTCCTAATTCCTTACTGATACCGTCGAACTTCGAAGCAAAAGCCTCCAGTGCCGGGCTAACCTCTAATCCGAGCGAAGACGCAAGTCCACGAATTTCATCTCCAAAGGACTCTGTCTCTTTATTGGCTGTTGCCAGCTGCCCGTTTAATTTCTCAAGTGCTGTCTCTTCCTGTAGCAGACTCTTTTGCAACGCATCAAGCTGCTTCGCAGTTGTCTTCTGTGACTTTGTCGCTTCCTCATATGCCTTTTTGGCCGCTTCGACCTTCTGAGCCTGCAAAGCTATCTTCTGTCCCAAATAATCCTGCTTAACTGCCAGCTGATCCGTTTCGGTACCATAATTCCTTGCCTGTTCCTGGGCCAGTTTAAATGCAGCATCTAAATTGGCCATCTTCCGATTGACCTCAGCTGCTCCTCCCGTAAAATCGGTGTAATCCAAGCCGAGGTATATGGTCCTTTTATTTCCTTTTGCCATTTACACCGCCCCTCTCAATAAATCCGAAAAACGGTCCACTGTTGCGGGGCCGCTTTTTGTTCCATTAGCGGCATCCACAATGGCCTGCCGCTCTTCTTTCCACATATCAATCAGGCACAACACCTTTGCGACTGAGCTTCCGTAGAATTCTTCTTCGCTGCGATGCATTTTGATACAAAACAGGTAGTACATCGCATCAAAATCTATCTCATCAACCGGTCCAGATATTGTGCCATCACTTTTTTTGCCAGTTCATCCTTCTGCTCCTTATCCACCGCATACATGGCATCTGTGAACTCCTGATAAATCTCAGAAATCACACTCACAGAAAGATTACTTACTATCTCCCGCGCCTTCTCCAGAGTGAAGTTTTCATTGTGCTCTTTCCCCGCACCGTACATGATGGTCACGCACATTTCAGGAATTGATTTTGACATCAGATTATTCAAACCACCCTCTATCTCCTGAATTACCATGAGTGCACTAATGTCAAAACGGAGGAGAATACTTTCTCCTCCTTCAAATGCAAGCTCAATCTCCGGAGTCGGTTTGCATGAAATTACCTTACGCGCCATTGATTATCCCTCCGTTCCGGCTCCTGTGGTACCGATAACATAATCCGGATTACTTTCAAATTCCTTAGAAGCTGCAGAAGAAAACTTTTCATTCTCCGTATCACCAAGTCGCAATACCCTTCTGTCCTTCTTTCTCCGCGTACACTTCACTGTCATCGTATCAGTGGAAAAATTTACATTTCCCTCCGTCTGCTGAGCTGCCATTCCAATCGGCTGCACCTTTCCACACATCAACCACAGCTGCTCTTTTCCTCCCGCTTTCGAACTCTCGGTCTCGAAATATAAAGCAATCTCCGGTGCCTTATCATCTGTAGTCACATCCATAATTCCATCGTAATGTGCACCGTTCATTCTTGCACGGTCCTCGATTGGAATCTTGTTGATATCAATCTTCACTATAGCTCCGGTAATCTTATCCACCTCTTCCTCGACAACTCCGTCCCCGTACAAGGTTCCTGATGCCATCTGAAGCGCAAGGTCAATACTTCTTAATCCCGGTAACGGATGTTTATCATCCATCTCATACGCCGAAGTCGTATTCTCCTTCAATACTGCGTACGCCGCATTCTGCACGTTAATTCTCGCCATTGTGTTTACCTCCTATTTTGCTTGTATTTAATACTGCTCTGTGTTTTCGTGCTTCCGTATCGTAATACCGTTCATCGGTCGGATACAGGTACCCGGCAGCTACAAGTTTCGGTACCAGCTTATCCACTGCCGCATTGCGTTCTTTCCGCTTCTGGTAATACAAATTAATGGTTATATAACTCACGATTTCTTCCGGTTGGCCGTCACCGTAGGCTTCCGGATTCCGAAGATACTCTTCCACCGTTGCTCCCGGAAACACCATTGCTCCGGTATCCAGTTCGCACGGTATGTTCAGTATTTCTTCAATCAGCTCTTTAAGCTCTTCCTCCATCCGCCACCTCCGCTATCAATTCATCCACAATCTTTTCGATTTCCGGTTCAGCCTGAATCATCGCCTTATCCACGAAGTGAGTCGCAATGGTCTTTACTTGCCCTTTGCTGTCACGGGTACCGTCGTTGACCAGATGCCACTTATACGCGGTCTTCTTTCCGCCGGAAATGATAAGCGAAGCAAATCCACCCTTGCTCTTGATGGAAGCTTTAATATCATCCCGCATATGTACATACGGCTTACTTCCGTCGTAATTGGTTCCGCCGGCACCGCGTGGAAGATTGGCTTTGACCTTTTCCACCAGCACATCACGGATCCGTTTCATAACCTTCTTTTCTTCCTTCTCCACCAGCTCCGGAATACGGGAAATATCTTCCATAATGTCCTTAAAGGCGTTGTTGGAATCCATGTTGACTTTCATCACATCACCCCCACGGTGATTTCTACCGTTTCATCCTTTTCGTATGTCCGGATGATTGTATAGTGCTTGTCGTTGTGAATAAGTTCGGTCGGTTCTGAAGCCGTCTCAAAATCCCTCACATCTATCTCAAACACTGCCGACGGGTTTAAGCCTACTTGCTGTGCAGCGTAGAACTCACTCTGCCTCACAGATTTTTTCACCGCAAAGACTTTCATTTCTTTCTGCGAAACCGTTGCACCGGTGCAACTCTTTGAAATCAGTGTAATCACATCATTCCTCATTTGTCGCACCTTCTTCCGCTGCCTGCTTGACTGTAATCGTCGATTTTCGAATACAATCCAACTGATATTCCCAACTTTCCTTATACTGCTCATATCTTGCGGCCGGTCCCATCTTCATGAGACAAAATACGATAATTGCATCCTCAATCAGTTCATGCGAAGAATTGGCTACATCATCAGAAATGCCCAGGCGGATCATCTCCGCCCGAGCTGTTCTGATATATCTTTCAATCTCATCATTAAGAGCTTCCGCTGACGCAGTTCCAATTCTTAACGCCTTGGTAATACTATTCTTCAGCATGCTCTACCTCCTGATTATGCGTTCTTTTTCTGAACCTTAATGAAGCCGTTGTGAACCTTGACATTACCGCCCACCATGACTTCTCCTAAAACGGCAATCATTCTCTTCTTCAGTGCCGCATCTTCGGACACGGTAATCTCGTAATCACTGAAGATGTCTACTTCGTACGCCATCGGCTTGCCGTAGTACATTACATCATCGCCGGCAGACGCATCCGCAAGTGCCTTAAGATTGGAATTGAGACTGTATCTACAGGACAAACCTCCATCCTTGATCACGCCGGTGTTCGGATTAGCCACATCCGGAGTAATCTCGTATACGGCTTTCTTCTCGTTAGTTCCGCGAACCGCACCAAACGCCTGCAGGTCCTTCTTGGAAAGAAGTAATACCGCAGCTCCCTCTACATCATCATCACCGCCGTAGCTTAAGATAATGTCTCTCAAAGTGGTAGCGTCAATTGCTGCAATCTCCTTTACTTCCTTCACAGCCTTTGCCTTATTGATACCAAAAAACTTCGGGTTCTCCGCTTTATCGGAAGACACAATCAACGCATTGATTTTCTTCTTCAGTGCCTTTAATGCAGCCTTCTCAACTGCCTGCATATACTTCACCGGAGAAAGCTTCTTCGTCTCTCTGGAAACTTCGGTATACACATCCACGGTTACCGGTGCGATTTCCGCATAATCCGTCAGAAACTCGCCTTCCGTAGAAGCACCCTCTTCGTCCGTTCCGCCTTCCATTCCCGGAATCTCATACGGAATCAGATTGCCACCCATACCGGTACAATCCTGTACATCTACCAAATCCAACATACCATTGCCGGATACCAAAGAATCCTGAACATCGTTTTCCGTACTCTTCGGCATTGCAACCTTTCCGGATGCAATCGTCAAAGCTCTGCTCTCAGTGAACTTCACAGCTCTCTCTTCTTCCCCTGTCATAGCACCGGAGCCATGGTCTTCCGGCTGTCCCAGTCTGCCACTCACATCCATCTTCTTTCTAATCAATTCCTCTTCAGCAGCAAGCTCTCTCTGCTCGGTCTCAATCTCGGCAAGTCTCTCCTCGGTTACTTCGCCTTCCAACTCCTTTACCAGTTCTGCCTTTCTGGCCATAATCTCCATAAGTCTCTTATGCATTTTCTTTTCCTCGCTTTCTTTACTGTAATAATAATTTAAGTTTCAATGCCCGCTTTTTCAGGTCCGCCGCCGCTTCACGTTGTCTCTGCTCCTGAGCTTTCGCCTCCAGAACAGCAGAGTCCTTTCTAGCTTCGATTGATGTATCATCATAGGCCGGAATATCCACCGCCGAAACATCGTAAAGACGTTTCACCTTATATACCGTCCACATATGATTCTCACTGTCATAGGTTTCTCCTCCCGCTCTAATGGTGAAACGGAAGGACATTCTGTCGATGTATCCTCCCTTAATTTCATCATAGAGTTTTCTTCCCTCTTCGGTACCATCCAGTCTTGCACGGATGAACAAACCGTCTTCCCGTACTTCTAACTGGAGCGTATTATTTCTGGTTCTTGCCATTACCTTTCCGCCGTGATTATAGTTAAAAATCACGTCGGTCATGTTACAGTCCTCAAATGCCCGGCTATCAATCTGCTCTTTGTACTCGATGCCTCCCATCTCAAACAATACAGTAGGACTGTTAAATCTGACCGCATATCCCTCTACCCAGAGTTCCTTGCTGTCAGAATCCTCAATCTGCGCTTCCCTCACCTGAAACTCAAATAAGCGGTAGCACATGTTATTCTTCTTTCTCTCCGGAATTGTCTCCATCCTTCTTCTCCTCCTTCTTTTTTGTTTGGTACTCATCCTGCTTGTCTGCGTTGATATAATTCAAAGACACCTGCCGAATATCGCCGCCCTCCACCGGTCCATATCCAAGCAGTTCCCTCTGTTCGTTTATACTCAGCACACCGATTTCCTTCGTCTGGTTGATGATATCCACTCTTGTTTTGTAGCTGGTACCCATCAGAACGCCTCCGGAAACAACGATTTTATTTCCATGTCCCACTTCGCGGTTTGTAAAGTAAGCATTGCTGACAGCTTCCGCAAACATTTCCCACAACGGCTCAATTTTGGACTCATACCAGGCAAGTCCCGTCTGCTCTGTGTATTTACCCTGTACAATCTCCTCCGGTGTCCTGTAATAGCTGTAAAATCGGTTATTAATCCCCTGCATCTGCGCTGCATTGGCAGAATAAGCATTGACAGTCAACGGTGTGTACTCCTCCATACTGTCCAGTCCTACAACGCCGCCCCGTTCTGCCGCTTCTCGGAAGCGGTCTGCAAAGGATCTCTGACCATCCTTAACATCTTCCGGATCCAGCATCGCTTTCTTCTGCTTCAGGATGCCTCGCACCTTGTTCGATATCTGTAACGAATCAATAAATCCTTCGTCCGAAGCCTTGGACATATCCAACACCTTGTAAATCGGTGCATTTCCATCACCGGAAGCCTGCCGCCTGTTATAGAACTTTCTGGCAATGACACAGCACTCCAACGGTAGAATCTGCTGTTTTCCTTCGAAATCCTTAAACACAATCGCCCATCCGCCGCCGATTACCTCTCTAAATTCAAAATCCCTGTAGTCAACAGGATAAATTGCTTCTGCATCAGCAGTAGCTTCGTTGTATTTGATATACATAACCGCCGTTGTCTGAGCTTCCAACTGTGCAAAAAATCTATATTTTAGCTCAAATCCAGACATGACCTCATTCGGCTTTCCATTCAGCAAACGAACGATTTTACTGTCATACACCGTTTTGGTTATCCGGCCCTCATGGTCCGTTATTACGTGTTTTACTTGTCCCTTCGCCGCATGCGTAGCAATCGCATCAATAATTCCTCTTACAATATCGTTATCCCAGGCATCTCCCTCAAACGGGGAACTCTTAGCCTGGTACCCGAAATATCCGCCGGTAAACTTCACCTTCAGAAATCCCAATATGTTCGAAAAAAGTCCCATCTTTTCCTCCTACCTGATGTATTTCATGTATTCTTCCTCATGGTTCTTAAAGCAGGTGTACGCATTCAGGAGCGACACCGTCCCATCGATTCTTCGTACGCTGGAAACCTTAACCGGCTGTTGCGATTCAATACCGTCCTTGTTTAGAGACTTAACGCCGGTGTTCTGCAAACACCAGCGGAGAATCGGATTATTTTGATATACCATCCGATGATCCCGGAACATTCCGGCCAACTCTTTAAACGGATATGTCCATGTAAACGGTCCCTGTCGAATCTTGTCCATATCAAAACCATACGCTTCCATTTCCTCCCGCCAATAGCCGGAAAGTGCGGCATCATACCCAATCCACAACGGACGGATATTATAGGTCTTTACCATCTCCACAAACCACTCGGTTACTGCATGAAAATCTACCGTAGCTCCTTCCGATATCGATAACCAGCCCTGCTCCGCCCACTTCTTGTACGGTGCTTCCCGCTTGTCGTTGTTTTCCACCGCATCAACCCGTGCTTTTGGCAGAAAATACTTCTGGAGTACAAAGAAACGGTTGTCATTCGGTTTCCGAATCAACAGCGTTGCACAGGTCAGGTCCGTTGTCGCTGATAAATCACATCCGCCGATTGCGTAGGACTTTCTAAGGAACTCCATATCTACTACTGTTTCATTCATGTACTCATCATAGGACAGCCATGCAGAAGAAGAGTTCTCCGGTACATTAAAGTCCTTTGTGAGTAGTGTAGGCAGGAACGTAGGGTCTCTCTTTGCCTTTGCCACATTCTCGGCAAGCGTTTTGATCTTCTTTATTTTTCCCAACCCCGGATTTGCCTTACCCCAACATCGTGGATCCTGCCACTCACTTCGTTCATCCAATTCATGTATCAGCGGTAACAGAGTATAATCCTCATATCCCGGTAACCAGAGTGCCACATTCGAACAGTAGTCATATCTGTCATCGAAGAAGCCTTCTCTTACAAAACCATTTGTAGAAATCAGCCATGCCAACGGTTGGTCTCTCGCTGACTGTGACTGAATCATAACATCGTAGAGCTTACTGGTCTTTTGCTCGTGAAACTCATCCTGTGAAAAAAAATGTGCATTCAAACCATCCATAGTGGAGGTATCACTTGCAAGTGCTTTTATCATGCCAAAAGTCAGCGGTAAGTAAATATCCGACTGACGTTTTTTTGATACCGCTGCCAATGCATTCGACTGGAAGCGCATATTCACACATTCTTCGAAGATAATCTTTGCCTGGTCCTTTTTATTGGCTGTGCAATATATTTCCGCACCACCCTCATTATCGTTTAGAGCCACATCCCATGCCACCGCAGCGGTCTCCGTGCTCTTTCCGCATTTTCGGCCACGGATATCATCTACTTCTTTGAATCTTCTCAATCCAGTGTTGGCATCTACCCAGCCGAACACCATCTGCAGCTTCGCCTTCTGAAACGGTTCGAACTTTATCGGTCGTCCCGCCCATCTCCCCTTTGAGTGCCGGCAAAACTTCTCCATAAACTGTATATGATGTTCTCCCAACTTCTCGTCGAACACATAAGGAAAATCTTTCGGAGGATGTTTCATCCATCCGACTTCCCTCTCATATACTGCTTTTATTTTCTGCGATACAACCTCATCGCCAGATTGTATCATTCCCAGGTACTCATCGGCCCAGTTCATCGTTTAAAACCGGTGACAAATGCCATCAGTTCTTCCGCAGGATCCTCGTCCGGTTCTGCATCCGGTTCAAAAATAACTTTTTCCGGAATCAGGTCACATAACTGCTTGATAACCTTACTGTATGTGTTCAGCATTTTGTCATAAACTTCGACTGCGGAAGATTTCTTGACTCCCTTCTGGTTCTCACCGTTTTGGTATGTCTCAATGACTCCGTCCCTAGCGATGATCTGACGAGTTTCTTCCAACGTCACAGCCATAAAAGCAGCATCCTCTATTAGCTTTTCAATCGTTTTCTTCTTACTTGTGTCTATATTTTTTAATATTTCCTCAAGTCTTTTCTGCTCTTTCTTAATCTTGGTTTTTCGCTGTTTGTCAGTGTAAATCTGTTCAAATTCTGCCATAACTACACCTCCTATACCACACCCCTCCCGCGCGCATTTCTCTCGGTGGGTTACAGAAAGGGGTGAGCCTACGGTCTTCTGTCCGGGTAATTTTCACCACCACCCCCGGGGGGAGTCGAGACCGGAATCGGATATCCGTTCTCATCGAACTCTATCTCCGGAAGAATGCTTTGCGTCGATGTCCTTTTCTTAAGTCCTGCAATCTTTTCTCCCTTGTGAATTGCTTTATGACAATCCCCGCAAAGGCAAATAAGATTCTTAGGGTTTAAAGAAATCTTTACATCGTTGATGTTTTCCTCTGTCAAATGAATGATATGGTGTACTTCCTCCGCCGGATTATAACATCCTTTGGTCTGACACATATATCTATCCCTCTTCAACATTTGTTCCCGAGTTTCTTTCCACAGTCCCGAATTATAAAAAGCTTTCGCCCACTTCTGCGCCATGCTATCTCCTTATACCAAAAGAGGCGTCCGTCTCTCGACAGTCGCCTCTACCTCATTGGAGGAAGTCTGTTATCATTTATTCACACCTACATCTTATCACGTACCACTGTGACATTCGTGACAGATTATTTAAAGTGTCTATGAAAAGCCTGACGCACTCCTTCTTCCGTGTTTGCTCCACCTACCTTCTTTGCAACTACTCTCCACGGGCAAAGCTTTACGCAACGCCAGTATACGATGAGCCGCATCTGGCTATCTTCAATACCGATAATATACTCCAGTATCTTATCCCGCTGCCTTTCCAAGTCCGTCTGCTTTCTGCGGATTAACGCATCAATCTCCACGTTGGTTACGATATCTTCTTCCTCGACACTCTTCTGTCCCGGTTCTCCGCTGCCATCCTTGAACTTCATCGGACTCTTTACTTTCGAACGCTCTTTTCTTCGCCTAAGCTCTTCTTCCCATATCTCTATTTCCTTCTCGAGCCAATAGACCTGCGACAGTTCTCCTTTATCCACATTACACCCTCCTATACCTCCACAGAATCATTGTTGGTAATCGTCCGCTCCATCTTTACTGCGCCCTTCGAAGTCATAGCCAACTTGCATTTGATTCTCCCGGCTTTTATTGTTACACTGTCCACCTTATACTCTACAATCGCCTCTGCCGCTGCCCTCATAATTGCTGCCACTTCCGGAATCGGTTTTTCTGCCTCCGCTCCATAGTTCTCCTCAATGGCCTTCGTAATGGTTTCTTTTCTCTCTTTCTGGCCCGTGTAATATTCTGCATCCGGGCAATTACACAACTCCGTCGCCGCTTCGTTGCATTCGTCATTTGTCCACGGAAATATTGTATGGAACATCCTTACCTGTCCGCAGTACCGGCAGGCTCCTGTCTCTTTATGAACTCCCGCCGGCATCTCCTGTTCCCATTCCTTGATTTTATCTTTCAGCATACTTCTTCTCCTTTCTCTTCAGTCCACACTTCACGCATCTTAAAAAAGCTACCTTCTTGTTTCCAAGTACTACTCTCTGGACAGTGATGAACTCATGATCGCACTTCGTAATCCCAAGAGCTTCCCCTACTGTCATTCTCCCTGTATTCTGTTCAAAAGATTCCATACGTTCCTTTCCCCCTGCGGGTGACGCCGCAGGGTTACGATTTGAATAAGTCGGTAGTATCAAATAAGGCGTTTGTGATATGCACACGCCGGGGTGCTATTTCCACTTACTGTATACCAGCTCCTCTTCGTTCCAGTCCGGGTATTGCTTCATCAGGTACTCCCGGAAGATACCTAACATCTCCTGTCTGCGGCCGTGATTCCCGTTATCCATCATCTCATGATGATGCTGGCACCCGACCGCTCCGTTCTGCGGGATTCCGAGACCGCCCTTGGCTCTCGGTATGTAGTGCATGATGCTCTTGATATCTTTGGCCAACCATGTGGCTCCTTCCATGTGATACCCACGCCGGCAGAAGATACAGGATGCATTATCCCGGTAGTATATCTCCTGGCGGGCTTTTGGACTGAACTCGCGGGCGCGAGCTTGCTTACTCTTCTTTGGCATCCCTTACTCCTTTTCTTCTTCATCCGTCCACGCTTCAAAATGCATGTGCAATTCGTCTACCGTCACATCCACTGTGTTTACATCCTCTTTCTGTGCCAAATACACTGCAATTTCAAGCATATTCTGTGCTACATCTTCTTGTGTCAAATTCGTTCTAACTGCCATATCCATTACTCCTTTCCTCGGACAATCGAGATTGCCGTATCAATGCCCCTTGCATATCCCTTTGCTTCGTCATATTGCAAAAGATTTTCTCGCATACATCGTGCTTTCTCTTTGTCGGCAAGGTCGTATTCCTTTTCCAGTTCCGCAACCACCGCTTCCACATCGTAGGCAGTAGACTGTTCTTTTATGGTTTCAATAACCATCTTCTTATACGCTTGAATTGCATCTTGTACCAACATGGAAAAATCATCAATATCAACACCTTCACCAAGTATTTCTTCAACTGGCAAATCAAATGTGATTTGTATTCCGGTATCATCAAACTCCTTTAACAGTGCATCCGCATCAATCAATCTTCCCAAGGTATCATCCTCCGTTCTCCTTCAGTACAACCATCCCCGCTGCCATAGCCGCTTCCTTGTCAATTACCTCAAACTCTATTACCCATACATAAGGGTTAGCGTCCCAGCCGTAATACTGGAGCTGGTCCTTTTTAATGGTGCTGTTCCAGAGGTGTAAAAATTCGTCTCTTTCATAAAAGCCGCCCTCTTTGTCAAACTCTTCTACCATTACGCCCTCTTTTATAGCGTCCTCCTGTGTTATATCCTCTAACCGCTCCACACGTACACCGGTAACTTTTAAGAATATTCTAGCTGCCTCTTTTGGCATGTGGATAGAGGGTCTTTTCACCATGTAATAACTTTGCTGCTTATCATACCAATGTCCCTTTGTATGCTTTCCGTCTGCCAGATACTCAAATATGGGATATGTATAACTTACGCTTTCACCAGAGACGTCCAAATAATGCCCTACCGCTTGAAAATAGGTCTCCCTTACGTACAGTATGTCATTGACCTTAAAAGGCGGTACTTTTTCAATATACGCAAGTAACTTCCGCCAAGTAGTCCCATCCTCATTCTTTCCGAATGTTTCTCCCTCAACATCCTTTTGAATCTCGATCAGGCTGGTACCATACTTATCTGTCCGCATTTGCATTTCTGTATTGCTGTACTTGTATTTCACGCACCGCCTTGTCACCGTCTTTCTGCCGTCCAGTATTGCCCTTACCATTTCGGTATTAAATAAAATAGGTTTCATGGTGCCTCCTTCCCACCGTCCCGGACAATCTCGTTTGCCCTATCCAGTGCAACCACTTCTTCGCTGTCATCGTTACAATATCCATCTTCATCAAATGTACTTTCTGTCCGATAGCTTGCATTTTCCAGTTTCGCAACCACGGCTTCCACATCGTAAGCGGTCGGCTGTTTTTCCACAAATTCAAGTATGCCTAACAACTGCATCTTGCTGTATCTCTGCCCTTCAAAATTAAGGTTATCCGCGTCAATCAAACGCATAACATCCCTCCATTATTCATCTTCTAACGCCAGCTCCTTGCTTCCCAGAATCTCCAATGCCTGTTCCTCTGTTGCCAAACACCCCGGCAATTTTATGAGTTCGTAAACAATCATCTTCTGCTTGGAACCCTGTATATACTTGCAGAGGACTTCCACCACATCATCCTCTGCAAGTAATCGCACATTCATCTTCTAATCCTTCCACAGCGTAGCTCCCAGCTTTGCTCTCTCCTTTTCTGCTATTCCGCATAGCATTCACAATCTCCGCTACATTCCAAATTTCCCAAAGGGCAAATGATAATGTCCTGCGGATTTCTCATTCCATCATCTGCCGTGCATTTTGCATTTTCCGGAAGCACCGTGATTTCAACTCCGTCTCTGTAAAGTTCCATGTGCTCACTCTCCTATCTACGGATTACCTCCGCCAGCTTCTCCCGGTCTCCCTCCGGTAATTCGTAATACTTTATAACCGCCGCTGCCATATCCGCAATGGATCCGCCGAACTTATCGTCAATCATGTCCTTGGCCACCTTCGCCTTGTACCCCTCCTCACTCATGACCGAAGTTACGATACTGTTCACGTTCTGGAACAGACCGTGTTCCGTCAACCGGCGAAGCATCGTGTATGTAGTGGATTTCTTCCATCCGAACTCATCCGCACACAGCTTCACTACCGCGCCGGAACCGATACCCTCACGGTCCCAAAGTAACTTTGCCATCTTCATTTCCATTTCACCAATTCCAAATCTTTGCATATTATCTATCCTCCGTTTCTTCTATCAGCCGTAATAAACCTCGCAAAATCCATCTGCATTAAATACCATCTCTTCAACCTTGATTTCCTCAGGTTTCGCATGCTTCCAATGCTCCGTTATAATTTGCCTTGCATGCTCTTCTGTATCCGCAATTACAACGCATACCGAATCCTCACACCGTTGTGAGTCACGCCAAAAACCTCTGTAGTGCTTCTGCATCGAATTGCCCTCCGCATTCTGCATTTCTGCGGTTTCCGGCACTTTTTCCGTGTCGTTTTCCACAGTTTCCGTCTCGTTTTCGGCTAAAACCGTTTTGTTTTCCTCAAAATCCGTCTCGCATTTAGTATTTTCAACGATTTCCACGTCCTCCGGAGCGATTCTTTCCGGCTCCGGTTCTACTTTCGGGGTTACAGGCTCCGCTTTCTTCGGTACCGGCTTCGGTGCTTTGGTGACTTTACTCTGCTTTTTCGGGGCCGGTTTCGGTTGCACCGGTGCAATTTCCTTCTTTTCCTCTACCTTTACCGGGAACTTCTCATCATATACCGTCTGATAGGAGTCTTCCACAGTCAATCCGCTTATCGCGATTCCCGCCACTGCCGCTAACATCTGCTCCCAAGTGTAGCTTTCCTTTTCTCCGGTACGTACATTGGTCAGCGTAATATCACGCTCAGTGTCCTTAACCGATAACATCAAGCGCCCAAGCCCCATGATGCGGATAGAAAAGATTCCTTCTCCGGACGGAGCAAGTGCCTCCTGAAGTGCATTCAAAACACGCTCCCCGTCCGCTGCCAGTGCCGCATGCAGCTCCGCATACAATTCCGGTTTATCGTGGCCAAGCTGATGCACCGCCTTGTCCAGATTACTCTCCATTGCCTCCTGGGCTTCGTTCTTCGGCTCAATCAGCACTTCGATATCCGTCACCTTACGTTCTTCGTCCACTTCATCCTTAATGGCCTGCACCTCCGCCTTGCTGAATGCCGGTGTAATTTCCTCATTAACCGAATCCGGAAGTTGAAGCATGATGGATAACTTCGCATAACCAAACCCTCTGTACTGCTCCTGCAGGCGGTCGGAATTACCGCCCTCGGAGAATCTGTCATTGATGGAAATGAATCGGGATACCATCGTCTTATCGATGTTGTATTCCTGGCGGGCAAACTCATTTACACTTGTATACCCGCTGCCGGCCAGAATATCTGTATCCCGGGCCAGCTTTAACATATAGCCGATACGTACAAAGCTCTCCGCGCTCTGCTGCAGTTCCGCATCCAGCGCTGCCTTATATTCCTGATAGTCCGTATAGGACACTCTGCTGATATCTGTAATCATACTTACCTCCTTAAATTGCCTCCATGAAATCTGCCTCCAGCACGTCTGCCAACAGCTGTCCTGCCAGTCTTCCGTGCCATACCTTATTTCCGTTCTCTCTCAGGTTCTTATAGTTCTCCTTTCGGAGCTCGTCTGCCTTTACTCCAAGTGCCTTTTCCTCTTCCGTCAGCTGTTTCTTAAAGTGCCGCTGCCACTTCTTCAGGAACGGCAATGCCTCCTTGAAATCCGGATTCTGATTGTCGCCCGTGGTACGCTTCTGCCGGATGTTTCCGGACGGTTCCACCTCCAAGGTGTACCACGGCATATCCGGCTGTCTCGCCTTTCGCAAGAAGAACAGATAAGACTCATCTGTCTGTATCCGGGAGAAATAATAATCGCAGGTATGTACGCAGTGTCTGAGAATCGTTCCCTCCGTCACTATGTCCAGCACATTCTTCGGAGCAATAATCGTATAATCTCCGTGGGAGAACTCAAACTTCCCAAGCTTCGAAAGTTGGTCGTTTACCTTCGGATACTTCTTCTCTATGGCCTTTGCCTGCTTCTCCAAGCCCTTCCTTTCATTCAGCACAATCACCTCGCCATAGGCATACTCCAAATCCTTCGGACGGGCTATCTGGTCAAGCTTCGTGTTCATCTTCAGCTTCTCAGCCATATCGATGTAATCCTGCCAGGTAATTCGTGTCTGTGCCAGTGATTCCTTTGTCATTGCCGCTTGTTTCTTCAGGTAGTTATGGCATTTTACGAAGCTTACCGGCGACGTGAGAAAATCAAACGCCGACGTGGAAAACATTGCCTCACCGAAGTCCTTTATCATCTCATCCGGCCAAATGGTATTTGCCTTTTTCTCGCTCTGCATCCACCGCAGGGAATACACGTTGGCACCCATAGCCTTCAAACGCTTCAGACGACTGTTATCAATCTTTAGCATCTTTGCGATTTCTGTCGCATCTTGCTGTAGCAGATTTTTATCATACTTTTCACGAATCAGCCCCTCTGCCAACCGGAACATTCCGATTCGTGCCAGCATCTCAATGGCCGGGTTCCCCGCCTCCGCTGCAAGATAGCATGTTGCCGGCAACGGCAAGGTGTCCCACAAGCCAATGGCACTATTCTTCAAACGGGTGGACTGCCTTAAACGGGAAAGATTTCTCTTATACAACTTTCTCTTGTCATCGTAATAGCCGCCGGAGGCTCCGCACCCGGTGAATATCCATCTATGGTACTTGTTTTTATATGAGCCCCACTCATAGTTCCGGATCCGTCCATCGTCAAAAATTAAAATCCGCTCAAATTCATGGGTCCATATTCCCGGATCGGTATACTTCCTGTCTCTGTACCACTGCTGCTGTGTAAAAGCCCGTACCACAATCCCGCCTTCAAATCTCTGTATTATCTCACCGGTGTACTCCCCGGTAGACAGCGTCTGCAATCTGCTGTGCGCCTTAAATTTCACCTCCGCCCTGCACGACGGACACTTGGTATTCTCATTATGCTTCGGAGCGGTAATCGGCACGTACTTCTTGCATCTGGTACAGTACCCTTTCTTCTGACCCTTCGGGTCATACTCGTAAATCATGTAGTAGTAGCTTGCCGCTTCTCTACGCATCCATTCCTCAAAATCCTTTGGAAACTTCGGTATCAGCTTCATATCCGCATCCCACGGTGCCTGCTCCGCTGCCTCCTTACGCTTTGTCTCTGCGTCCTTTTGCTCCTGCTGCCACTGTATTAACCGCTCATAACCCTTAAAATTCTTCTCACCGTCACAGGACAGCTTCAGTCGGCTCAGCGTCTGTCTTCCGTCATTGGTCAGATATACTTTATCAGCCCAATATCCTACCTCCGGCAAATTCCGTACCATAGCAGTCAGCCACCGTGCCTCCTGCCCTTTTTCGTCCAGTTCCCGAGTAATGTACTCTCCGCCCTTTACGTTTAGGAATATCTCATACCGTGGCGTTTTAATATTCTTTCGCATATCCACCGGCAAGAACAGCGCAATCTTGATATAGCTGCCCAGGTTCTGTATCCGGAAGAAGAGATTATAGAGCGGCACCATCTTCTTCGTCACCCTGTTGTCCCACCAGTGTCTTACTTCTTCCTCCACCTCTACTTTTCCCTTTGCCATCATCTCCTTAGTGGCCGGCAATGCCCGAAGCTTTCTCAGCTCGTCCTTTCTCATCTGCATCGCCTCCCATCTACCCGGTAGTACACATCCGGAAGAAACTCCTTACCGTCTATCGCATAAATACCGACTTCCTCAATCTCCTTGCTACCCTTTTTCTCTCTAAGAAGGAATATGGTGGCTCCCAGGTCTCCCGCTGCCTTTGGATTCTTCCCACGCACCACCACAATATCCCCCGCCGATGCAGTCCCGCTGTTACGTCTCACCTGTTTACTGGTAGCCCTCTCCGGATGCTTCTGAATCCATCCGCATTCCAAGGCCCCCAGCTGCTGTCGCGTCACTTCACGTACAATAGTCATTTTCGTACAGGATATTTTGTCGTGACCATCCTCGTGGATATCTCCATCCGCCTTCACGATACAAAACCGTGCATCCATCCCGGAATACCACGTAAGTACCTCGATTGGTTCCTCACAGCAGTGAAAGCCGGTATTTGCACACTTTGCCTCATTCTCTTTGTAGGTCTTTCCTACCTCATACCGAAATCTCCCTTTCCCCTTCGTGCATGTCAAGTCCTTATTGAACCCTTTATATGCCAGCAATCACTTCACCTCCCCATATAGTACTCGGTGATAATCTTCTTGGCTTGTCCCATCCCCGGGATTCCAAAGGTTACTCTCGGCGCCGAGATGCCCGCTGCCTTCAGGATGTCTTTGTCCACGTCCTTGGCATTAGAAAAGCTCCACTTAAGCAGTTCTGCAATGCATCCTCGCAAGGTCTTCCCCTTCCTGCGAACCGCCAGTGCCATCTCCGGTACCTCCAAACAACGTGCACGGATATACTGCACCCAGTCCTTCATGATTTCGTACGGCTGAAGCTCCGCCTCTTCCACATCAAGCTTCCCGTTTGCCGCCATGAGCGGACCGCACAATTCTTTCGTGAGACCGTCGATAAAATCGTCAGCCTCCTCCACATCAATCCCGTTTTCCTTGGCCAGTGCATAGATTGCCTCGGTATCTCCCTCGGCCAGCTGTGCCGCTGCCGCTCTGTTTATCTCTTCTGCAGAGTCAAACTCTCCAAACTTATCAAACATCCTTACTCCTTCCTCGTGACCTCACTCCGAAGCCACGCTCTGTATTCATGATTTTCCGTAGTGACCGAAAACGCATGTCCATTTAGTAATTCTGCGGTTTCCTGCCACTCTTCCTTATTCGCAACATCCGTCCCTCGGGACGTCTTCCAACCGTTTTCCTGCCACCGGGCCAGTTCTTCTATCCCCGCTGCCACGTAACCGCTCTCGGTATGGATGGCCAGACTGCACTTTTTTGTCAGTCGGGCAAGGGCCATATTGAGGATTCGAAGCTCCGACTGATTCGCCGTCGCATTTAGTATTTCTGCGGTTTTCGTCAATGTCGCCGGTCCGTTTTGGGTCATAACCTCCAATATGTATCCGGCGGTACCGTTCCCGGCTCTCGGAGAACGGATGCCCGATGCCGTATAGATGTTTACGTGTTGCATCTTATCCTCCTTCCTCCCGGTGATGAATCTCCTTTATCCGGCACTCCGTATAGTGCAGGTAGCTCATGCCGGTATACGGATTCACGCCGCACCGGACGGAGTCCACATCAATGAAATATCCTTCCTCCGGTACCGGTCCTTCCTCTACCAGCTTTCTCACGGTACGTACCTTGTACTCCGTGCGCTCCGGTTCCGGCCGGATCAGATTCCGGGAGGAATTATAACTACACAGTACCTTCTGCTCCTCCGGTGGGAATAATGACAGCTGCCCTTCGATTTCCTCCGTGGGCTGTTTCACGATATACGCCGCCAGGTCCTTATAACCTCCCGCCTCATGGATACTCACATAATTAGCCCGACCATGACTCCATTTCGTCTGGACGATGATATCCGTGTCCGGAGTCCCCCGCAGTCGGTTCACCAGGATGTGAATGTGGATGCCGCCCCGCTCACCGATCTCCATCCGGTAAATGTACTTGAAGGGCTCACCCCGTTTTTTATACTCCCGGCGCATGGCTGCCAGAAAGTCACGGAAGTCCTTTTTGACCTCTCCCATGGGCTTCCGCACCCCCGCCGGATATTTCAGCGTCACCCACAGGTCATTCGGGTGGAAATTCATTTTGATTAATCTCCTCACCCGGTTCTCCCGGTTACGCTGGTTCTGTTTTTTTATCTGCTCGGGGGTGGGCTTCTCCCTCTTCCCCCGTTTCTCACCTTTGGCTCCATACTTCCCCACGAACTTATACTCATACTCCGTGGAATTCAGGAACCTCCATATCTCTCTTATGTACCCCATAGCGGTTTCACCTAACTTTAATATACTAATAGTGTTACGAAAGGGCTTGTCCGCCCGTCCTAAAAACTTGACGAAAACCGCCTGTTATGCTATACTCTTCTTGTGTTTGTCTGTTAATGTGTTTCGCATAACAGGTTCCTCCGATGCTTCTTCGCGGGATGCATCGGAGGTTTTTCTTTTTTCTGCCTTTCGGCGTTTCGCTGCCTCCTGCATTTCTGCATCAAACACCTCTGTCCGTTCGGACGTATACCAAATCTGCCCTTCGCTATCCTTCCAGAAGGTATAGCGGTTATTCGCCTTCTCTTCGGTTGCAATCACCACGGACTCCGGCGGCGGACCTACACAGCTCATGGCTGATGCAAATAATTCATCTCTATCCATTGGCCACCCTCCCCAACCGAAGTGCAAGGTCATACTGTCCGTAGCTCATACCGGCGGCACGTGCTTTCGCATTGATCCTCGCAAGCTCACTCATACCTTTCTTCTCCGGTACCGGTTCCTGCTCTTTCAACAGCTTCATACGCGCCATATGATTCCTGTAGTTCTCTTTCCTCTTTTCCTTTTTACACTCCTCACTACAGTAAATCTCGTTATCCCGGCCCGTCTTAAATTCCTTCCGGCACCATCCGCACGGCTTCGTGATGATTTTCTTGAATTTGTACTCCATTGTCATTCTCCTTCGTAAATCCTTCCAGTTCTCCGTTATTGATGATTGCCTTCATGCCACGGCACGCCGCCATGATGTAACACTCAAATAAACCGAATTCCTTCTGCTGCATACTATTCCTCCTTTGTGGTTGCACCGGTGCAATTCTTCTTTGCTTCCTCCTCTGCCCGGATTTTCTTTAGCTCCGCCTGGAACATAATGTCATATGTCATTCGGGCGATATTCGCCAACAGCTGTTCCCGCACTTCCGGCGGCTGTATATAATCATCGTGTACCCGGACCAGCGCATGGCCCGGGTCGTGGTATACCTTCACTACCGCCATACAATTCACCTCCTTGCTTCATCCTATGAGTAGAGAAAATTGTCCTATTCGCAGACCGCCTTTAGGCGGTCTGCTCTACTACCTTTCTCTTTTCCTGCTCTTCGCGCTCATGCTCCTTACCAAGGATGTAACCGGCAACGAAGTCTTTTCCCTCCGGCGCAAGCTTCTGCGCCTTGTCCATGATTCTTTCAATAAAATCTTTCTTTTCACTCTTCATATATCTCACCCCTTTCTCTTTGGTTGACTTTTTCTAAACTCTCTGCTATACTGTAGGTACAGGCTCCCGCCAGAGCCGAGTACTCGCTTTGGAGGTTTTTGCCATGGCTCCCTATAACAATTTCCTCTCTCTTGCTGCTCGCTATGAACAGTTACTACAGAACCTTTCAAAACCGGTTGAAACCTACAACCGCATATTTGAGCGCATGTCCCAAATAGGAGAACAATATCTGAAATTCTCAAACTCAGTCATGTTCGCCTCGGCATCAATAGTACATTGCATCGATACCTTGGAGCAGATGCGCGAAGGTTTGGTTACAAAACTTATTCCCCAGATTGAACATCTGCAAGCATTACAGGAAATGGTTTCCCTTCTTGATACTACCCTTCCCGAATTTTTAGATATTCCCGCCACTCCGGAAGTTATAGAAGAACCGGAATGTCCCTCTGTTGCTGTTTCGGAGGGTATCACAAACAAACGATTCACCGTTCAAGATGTGATTGCCATTCTGTCTCTTTTATTTACCATGTTGGGAATGCTCACCTCTGCAATAGATTCACGCCGTACGGACGCCCTTCAGCAAAAAGAGCTTCAAATTATGGAGGAAGAATTACGCCTCATGGAGGAACAGCGGGACCATGTCGCACTACTTTGCGAAGAACTCCTCACTATTTTGGATGATTCCGAATCCAATCCGTCACCAGCTCCAACCCCTGAGTCAACTCCTCCGATGTCTGATACAGCAGAGATATCTGTTCCTGTTGAATCCGAAGTTGCTCCCGATACTGGGTCTGCATCTGATGATATCTTTGATGGTCAAAGTAAAAATTCAGAAACAAATTAAGAAGTAAAACCGCTAACACTACCTCAATGGTGAAACGCGGTTTTTCTTTTTTGCTTCGCATCCCCCTCTTCCCTCCTTCCATTTGTTTTCTGTAACGCCTGATTTGTTTCGTTTGAATACATTATATTCTCGTTACGAAACTTTGTCAACACCTTTTTGTTTCATTTGAAAACTTTTTTTGTTGACATTGTTCCGTCCACGTGGTATTCTATGATTACAGGAGGTGATATTCATGACACAAGGCGAACGTGTAAAATCAATCCGTAAGTCTCTCGACCTCACGCTGGACAAATTCGGTGAGAGACTTGGAGTATCAAAGGCTACCATTTCAAACATCGAAAATGGCAATCGTCTTCTTACTGAAGCATTGACCAAAGCAATCTGCCGGGAGTTCAATGTAAACTACGCCTGGTTGGTGGATGAGCTGGGTGAAATGTTCATGGAACCGGATATGGAGATTATGGGAATGATTGACCGGATAATGACCGGAGAGAATGAGTTCCACAAGAACTGCTTCCGACTCCTGGCCAAATTCACCGAGGAAGACCTTGCAGCAGTAGAACGGATCATAGACTACTGGAACGAAATAACCGCAGACAAAAAGGAAGAAGGCGACAGCGTCTGACTGTCAGCCTTCTTTTTATTTTGTCTATTGCATTAAAACCTTTCTTGTGTTATTATCTATTTAGATTAAATCATTTGTAAATAAAACGCAAGGAGGTGCTTACATGACTGGATTACTCTTTTTACTCATAGCCATATTGTCGTTTATCATCGCCCTCGCTCTTGGCTGGGGCAGTCTGGGAGCCACCATCATCTTCCTTCTTCTCATATCCTTAGCTTCTTTGATAGTCTCCGACAAAGAGAAGAACGATACACAACAACTCCCTGACCCCCACGATGAGAGGCCGACAGATTAACTGTCGGCCTCCTTCAGGTAACAATGCGTCACCAACATGTTGATACGTTTCTGAGATGTCTCAGACTTTATCTCCCGGATCATCCGGATGTTACTTGCCCTATAGCAATTCTTTTTTTCTTCGATTCTCTCGTTTTTCTTCTCCTTCATACGTTCATCCTCCGTTTTGTTTAAAACGCTTCGCTTCTTTGTTATACATTCTAAGCTCTTTCGCCTAAAATTGCAATACTTACGACCGTTCATGATATAGAACGGTATACAGCTCCTCAACCGGCACGTCCAACGCCTCCGCTATCTGGACCAGCATATACAGCGATGGGTGGATCCGGTTCCGGGCGATATACGATGCGTAACTCTTGGACATCTGCGCCCTCCGCGCAATCTCACTTAACGATATGTTTTTCTTCTCTGCCACCTCCGCCAGATGGTAAATTACTGTTGCCATATGTTCCTCCTTCGATTTTTTTAAAAATAGTATTTCACAAAAAACGAAGGATATATTGATTTACAATTATAAAAGTGATATTATTACAGTATATGAAGGTACTTAAACTCACGATGCAGATTTAGTATTTACAAAGGAATGGGGGAATAGTATGATAGTTGAGAAAGAGGATGCTAGTGATAAGAATGAACTTGTTGCCGTTGTTTTGGCATTATGTTGGGGAACTTTCGGTATGCATCGCTTCTATGTAGGAAAATGGATTTCCGGAACTGTATATCTGCTTTTCGGTAGCGTTGCGTTTCTTTTTAACCTCTTGGAGGATTTAGGGTTAAGTGTAATCTACAGCTCCTATATCTCTATTATCGCCTTTCTTCTTGTTGTGGTGGCTGTATTATATGATTTATTCGCACTGAAAAACGAATCCTTCTTTGATGGCAAAAATAAGCTACTCATCAGCAAGGGGACCCGCGAAGAGTCCGGTCTTTTCCTCAGCGTAAAAGAAAAGGCCATCGCAAACACAAATGCATGGATTATTTTCTTTTCGTTTGTCATTTTTGTGATTGCCCGGTATGTTATTCTTCCGGAAGTAGTCGCAATCTTAGCTTTATAAAACAAAAAGCCCCGGTGCGGTAACACCGGAGCCTAACCATACTGACACTTGGAAGTGCCATACTCTCTTCACTTGTATTATAGCACTTCCGCCGTAAAATGTCACGCATTTTAAGAAAGGAGTGCTATTTTTATGCCTTACTGTGCTTATCTCAGAAAATCCCGCGCCGATATGGAAGCCGAGTCCCGCGGAGAAGGTGAAACCCTTGCCCGTCACCAGAAGCGCATCGAAGAATTGGCGGAACGGATGCACATTGATCTTCCGGCGGAGAATTTCTTCCGGGAGATTGTCTCCGGCGAAACAATTGCGGCACGTCCGGTCATGCAGAAACTGCTCCGTCAGGTAGAAGCCGGTATGTGGGACGGTGTCTTTGTCGTTGAGGTGGAACGTCTTGCCCGTGGTGATACCATGGACCAGGGACAGGTGGCCAAGTCCTTCAAGCGTGGTGGTACCAAGATTATTACTCCGGCCAAGATATACGACCCGGACAATGAGTTTGACGAAGAGTATTTTGAGTTCGGACTGTTCATGTCCCGCCGGGAGTATAAAACCATCCGGCGCCGTCTGGATGCGGGCCGTCAGGCTGCCGTAAAGGAAGGAAAGTTTATTGCTTCCACTGCTCCGTACGGGTACCGGAAAGTAAAGCTTACGAACGACACCGGTTATTCCTTGGAGATTGTTCCGGAAGAAGCTGAGATTGTCCGGATGATATTCGAGATGTACACCCGGAGTGAGGACGGAGAACGTGTCGGTACCTTTACCATCGCCGCACGTCTGGATGAAATGAACGTCCCACCACGCAACGGTGGCAAGTGGGCTAAGGACAGCATCCGGGATATCTTAACGAACCCGGTCTATATCGGAAAAATTCGCTGGGGATATAAGAAAGAAACAAAGAACTACGAGAACGGACGCATGGTAAAGACCAGGCATAAGAACGGGGAATACATCCTCTCCGACGGTCTCCATGAACCTATCATAGATGATTTTACCTTCCACCTCGCTGCAAAGTATCTGAAGGAGAATCGTTTGAGCATGGTATCTCCGACTCGTGAACTACAAAATCCCCTTGCCGGCATCGTGTACTGCAAGAAGTGCGGACAGCTCATGACACGCCTCGGTACCGGAAGCCACAATCCTGTTGCAACGCTCAAATGTCCGGCCCGTGGATGCAAGAATATTTCCTCACCAATCCACATCATTGAAACGGAACTGCTCCGCTCTCTCGACGATTGGTGCAAGGAATACGAGCTTCAGCTTCCGATACCGCACCTTCCGGCTTCTCTGAATGCAAAGTACGAAGCTCTGAAGGCAGAGCAGGCACGCAAGGAGGCCTTCGAATCTCAGTTATTAAATACCTATGACCTTTTGGAACAGGGGCTTTATACTCCGGAAATCTTTAAGAGCAGACAACAGCTTCTGAACAAGCAAATCGATGTCTGCGAAGAAAACATTATGAAGCTTCAGAAGGATTATGATGCCGCTGCCGATGTGCAACGGATCCGCACCGGGTTCCTTCCTCTGGTAAAAGAAGTGCTGCACGCTTACCCTATAACAGAAAGCGCACAAGCAAAGAACGACTTATTAAAGCAGGTACTCCGCTCAGCCACCTATCAGAAGGATACGCCGAATCGCAAGGGAAACCGCGAAAACGTGAACTTTGAGTTGGATATTTTCCCGCTCTTATAATTACGTATGACTTGCGTGGGGTTACGTGTATCCCCATTCGTAAGTCATAATGAGCACCGAATCCGCCACCGCACCGATGGCCGGATAATCATGTGACTCATACAAAAGCCCCCGCTGCATCCCGGAAGTCTTCGGTGCCAGCGCAACAATTAACGGATATCCCTCCGGTTCCAGCCGGGCCTTGAGTTCTGTCAGAAACTGTACATAGTTGTCTCTGTCTTCCGGCAAAATAAATTCAAAGTCTACGTCTAATCCGTAATAGCCCTTCACTCGTAAGTTCTCAAGTACTTGGTCAAACAGTCGGTTTCTGGCGTCTTCATCCGAAAAAATCCGGCTGGCCAGTTCGTTACTGAAAGTACCGTCCTCCGTCAGTGTAGATAATAACATAAGAGGTGCCACCTGATACTGTTTTGCGATTTGAATCACTTCTTCATCATCAATCCCGACCAAATCTCCGTTTTCCGTAAACCCGTAAGTAAACAAGGTAAGATACGTCAGATACGGCAACGTCTTTCGCAGAATCTCCCGATCGATGTACGGATAGGCATATCCGTTTACGGTCAATGGGCGCCGCTCCATATTGGTGGCGTAGTCAATCACAATGGTCTCTCCCGGATACAATACCTCTCTGCCGTTTAACACCGGATTATTGGCCAGAAGCTGCTTCGGAGCCACACCGTATCGCTCCGCAATCCTAAGGAACGTATCACCCTCTTGTACCGTATAGGTCACATTCGGCTGTAATACCACAATGGCCTGCCCCGGCACCAATACGCTTTCTTCTGTCAGGGCATTATCCTGCAGGATACGTTCCACACTGCTTCCTGTTGCGGAAGCGATTTCCTGTATCGTATCACCGGGCTTTACCACATAAATAATCATACAAACACTTCCCGTAGGTTCTCCCTACAGTTTATGCGATTCCATTCAAAAAGGACCGATACTTTCTTCCTCATCGGTCCTTACATTATTTTATCATCCCTTCGCCCACGCACTCCGACTCAGTTCCGGTCGTCCCTTCAAATGAGACGCATCATTTAATCTTTCCAAAGAAAAGCACTCCGCTTCCTTAGAATACTTAAGCTCCGTTACCGAGGTATGCTCCAGGCTGTCCGCAATCCGGAGCATCTGCCCGGCGCCCAGCCCCAACAGGCCGGCTGTAAGTGCACGAATCACACCTCCGTGAGTCACAAAAACAACAGTCTCCGCACCGGAGGCAATCGCTTCTTCCACCACCTTCACCGCCCGGTCAAACACCTCCGTAGGACACTCGCCTCCCGGAAGTCTTAAATTCTCTGTCTTTTTCTTTTTAGCGGAAAAATACTCCGGAAACAACACCGCGTTCCGTGAATCCGCCTCTCCGGTCATAGCCCCGAAGGAAATCTCGTTTAACGCTTCTCTCTCCAGAAAAGGCACCTCGGTCCCGAACAAAATCTCCGTCGTCTGCTTTGCTCTGATAAGAGCACTGGTATATATACGGTCCGGTACAAGCCCGGTCAGGCTCTTGGCCAAAAGCTCCGCCTGTTGTCTCCCAACCTCAGACAAATCCACATCCACGTTGCAAAGAGGACTGCTTTGCCGCCCGTGACGAATCAAAATCAAACGCATCTTACTCTCCCTGTTCTTCCCAACAAATATCCTCACCGAATACCCGTGTCGCATATTCGCCGAAATTCTTCAACTCTTCCTTGGCAATCTCACCGATATAATCGATCTTACAAATCAGTTTTGCAAACGGAAGCGGTACACGGTACTTATCCCAGCGCCACGGGAAGGTAAGCATCCCTTTCTTCAAAAAACGCACATAAACCACCGATTTCTCCGCCTCATGAGCCAGCATAAACAGTAAACGCTTCGGCTTACGATACGGTCCGTTGGGACCATCCATTGCCGCAGCCAGAGTAAGCCCCGCTTCCCTGCTGTCCTCCTTTAAGTCCTTTAAAAAGGAACGCATCTTAAGCCCGTCCGGTAAGCGCATCGGCTCCGCACCGTAGCGGGATACCATCTCCGCAATATAATCACCGCGACGCTCCGAGGTCACTATCACATGTACCTTTTTCTCCAGTTTTTGCAATTGTCTCAACAAAAGCTGCATACAATAGCTGTCCTCATGCCAAAAGCCCAACATCCGATTTCTGTCAATATTCTCTATTCCCTGAAACTCCACCTTCGAAGTCCTGGCCACAAAACCGATATATCTGCGCCAAATCCAGACAACCACATGCTGCGTTCCTCTGCGCATAAACATCGGAAAATGCTTTGATATTCTTTGCAGTTTCATATTATTCTCTCTCTTTCGCCTTCGTCCTTACTCCTATCCCGCCGGCTAGTCCGCCATTTTGTATTTCCCTCTCCGTATTATACAACTTTTTTAACATTATGTCAAAATAATTTAGGGGGCTTTTCAAACTCTTATATCTATGCTATAATGTCCGCGAAGGCAAAGCGAATATGACGAAACAAAGTACGGCGGATGCTTGCATCCGACCGGATTTGTTGCGACATGTGAGCGCGCACGCGAGCTTCAAAAACGAAGTTTTTGAAGCTTTGCCGAGCGGACATGCCTCTTAGCCGACATGCGAGCTTCAAAAACGAAGTTTTTGGAGCTTTGTCGAGCAGATATGCCTCTTAGGCAACACGCAAGCTTCAAAAACGAAGTTTTTGAAGCCTTGCCGATAAAATGTCAGTATATTAACAAGAAAGGATACAAACAAATGAAAAAATTTGCATCATGTTTTGCTTTATTAACACTGACGGTATCGTTATTTGCTGCATGTAATTCCGGTGATGCGGATGTCACGCCTACTCCGGAACCGACCGCTACCGCAGCACCGACTGCCACCCCGGAACCGACTGCCACTCCGGAACCGACCAAGGCTCCGACGGCTACCCCTCTTCCGTTTGATAAGAATGTTGCTCTTATGAATACATACGGTACCGTATTCGATCGTTCCGGCGTATGCGTTACCCGCGCTTCCGATTTAGAAAATGTTTATACGGTAAAGTTAATTAAGAAGCATTATAACAGCATTTCCTTAGAAAATGAAATGAAGCCGGATGCCATCATGGGCAATGTTCCGACCCTCATCAGCATCGATGAGGCAAAGAGCCTCGGCTATGTGATTCCGGATAACTACAAGGATACGATGGTTCCGAAGCTGAACTTCACGGCCACCGATTTAGCCATGAAGCTTTGCGCCGAAAATGACTTAGGCCTTCGTTTCCATACCTTAGTATGGCACAGCCAGACTCCGAACTGGTTCTTCCGCTTGGATTATGTCGGAGATAACGGTTTCGTCTCTCAGGAGGTAATGGATGCCCGTCTGGAGTTCTATGTTCGTACCGTCATGAAGCATGTCTATGACAGCGAATACAGCTCCTGTGTTTATGCATGGGACGTAGTGAACGAATACTGGAACGCCACCGATCATAACTGGCTTACCATTTACGGCAAACAGAACTACGAGCCGTCCTTCGTAAAGCTTGCTTATGTAATTGCGGACGACATGTTAAAGCAGTATGGCATCCGCGATAAGGTTTCCTTAATCTTCAACGATTTCAACACCTACATGAACAGCCAGCATTTACTCGCCATTATGGAATTTATTAATTCCGACGGCAAGATTTGTGACGGTTTCGGTATGCAGGCACACCTTGACACCGGGTATCCGTCCACCCAGTTGTTTAAATCCACCGCAAAGAAATTCTTAGATGCGGGATACGAAGTACAACTGACAGAACTGGATGTTACCTGTACCAACGATACCACCCAGGCGAATTACTACTACGACTTAATGAAAGGTCTCTTAGAGTTAAAGAAAGACGGTGCCAATATTTCCGGTATTACCTATTGGGGTATGGGCGATGACCGTTCCTGGAGAGGTGACCAGACTCCGCTTCTGTTCTCCATGCCGGGTATTGCAAAGCCGGCTTACTATAAGGTATTACAGGCTTATGTCGATGCCGGATATACCATTCAGGAATAATCAAATAATTTAAACTACTTGGGAAGGGTTGTCCTGTGGCAACCCTCCCTTATTCTGTTAAGGAGGATTGTTTATGTCATCCGATTGCTATGTTGTCACTCCGGTAAAATCCCCGGCTTCCTTTACCGTAACGGTTCCGGGGTCCAAAAGTATTACCAACCGCGCTTTGCTTCTGGCTGCGTTATCCGACGGAGTATGTACACTAAAGAACGCCTTGTTCTCTTCGGACTCCAGAGCTTTGGTTACCGCTCTGCAAGATTTAGGGATTGCATGTACTGCCGATGAAATCACTAAAGATATTAATGTAACCGGTTGTAGTGGTGTACTTCCTAAAAAAGAAGCCAGAGCGTACGCCGCAAGTGCAGGAACGGCAGCCCGCTTTTTAACGGCACTTTTGGCCTTTTGTGACGGCACCTATATTCTGGATGCTTCGGAGCAGATGAAAAAGCGTCCTATGGCACCGCTAATCGATGCCTTACGTTCCATCGGCATTTCCGTTACGGCATTGGAAGAAGAAGGACACCTTCCTCTTCGTATCGAAGGCGGTCAGCAAACACTGACTACCGCACCGGAACTTTCTGTTTCCATTGACCAGAGCAGCCAGTTTTTAAGCGCTCTCATGATGACCGGCGTACTGCTTCCGAAGGGGCTTTCCGTCACTGCGGTCGGCTCCCGTACCGCCATGTCATATGTACATATTACGGAACGTATGATGAAAGAGTTCGGCGTCACTCCGGTTCTTTCCCACAAGGAAGGTGTCGGCGCTACCTACCGGATTCCGGGCGGTGTTTCCTATCAGAGTCAGACTTATGATATCGAGCCGGACCTTTCCGGGGCATGCTACTTCTATGCGGCGGCCGCAATGCTCGGTATCTCTGTTACCGTCACCGGTGTTCATAAGGATTCCATGCAGGGTGATCTGCGTTTTATACTGGCGCTGGAACAGCTGGGCTGTACCGTTGCCGATACCCCGGAAGGCATTTGTGTCACCGGACCTGCAAACGGCCGTTATCCGGGGCTTGACATTACCATGAGCGACTTTTCCGATCAAACCATGACCATGGCGGTTCTGGCTCTGTTTGCAGACAGCCCGACCCATATCCGTGGGGTCGGACATATTCGCGCCCAGGAATGCGACCGTATGACTGCTACAATTGCCGAAATCACACGCTTAGGCGGCAATGCCCGGGTGGATGAAGACGGCACCGGCATTATTATTACTCCTGCTCCGCTCCACGGTGCCCGCATTGAGACCTATGACGATCACCGCATGGCCATGGCGTTTTCTCTGGCAGGCCTTCGTGTTGAAGGCGTGGAAATTGACAATCCGTCCTGCTGTAAAAAAACCTTCGAAAATTACTTTGATTTGTTTACAACCTGCTTTTCCGAAAAGGTAAGTTGATTTCACCTATTGTATTGAAAGGATTATAGCAATGAAAAAAATACATACTGTTCTTTGTCTTTGTCTGCTCCCGTTACTTCTCTTTTCCGGTTGCGATAGCGGTTATCGGGACTTCCCGGAAATTTCCGCAACTCCACCGGCAGAAGTTCCACCTACGGAGACACCTGATTTGACGGAAGCTCCGGCTGTAACCGAAGAACCAACCGCCTCCGGGGCTCCGACCGTAACCGACGTTCCGGTCACTACTGAAGCTCCGACTGCCACCGAGACGCCGGCTGTAACCGACGTTCCGGTCGCTACCGAGGCTCCGACTGCTACCGAGACACCTGCTGTAACCGATGTTCCGGCCGCTACCGAGGCTCCGGTTGCCACTGAAACACCTGAGGCTACCGCCACCCCGACTGCTACCGAAGCGCCAAAAGCGACTGAAGCTCCAACGCCGACCGAGGCTCTAAAGGCAACTGCCACCCCGGCGCCGACCGCGACACCGACTCCAACCAAGGCTCCTGCCAAGTCGGACACCATTACCTATACCTTTAACGATATGCTGTATCTGACTTCCTACGATACAAATTACTTCGTTCAAAACGACGGTTCCATCGATTTGCAGTTCGACGGAAAATGGAAGGAAATTAAGTTCACATTACCGGATTCCGTCGATCTTAATTACTGCGAAAGAATTACCGTAAAAGCAAAAAGCGAATACGCAAACCTAACGGTAAAGCTTTATGACGAAGCCATTTTAGCAGATGCCTATTGCGGCGAAGTATTCCGTAAATACGATTGTATGGGAAACGGTGTTATAGAATACGAACTGATTCCGGATGTCTTTTCTACCATTCACGGCATTGGTCTGATGTCATTGGATGAAGTGGCAGACAACTCCAAATACAAGGCAACCGTTTACAGTATTACCTTCCATATGATGTCTGGCTATGACAGTCCTTCCCAGGAAAATGCCGGCTCCGGAGTTTCTGATGATGCCACGCTTCTTAATACTTACGGCAATGTTTTCGGGAAAATGGGTACCTGTATCAACCTTTGGCAGTTACAAAATAACAGCACCCTTAATCTGGTAAAGTCCCAGTACAACAGTGTCACCTCGGAAAACGAAATGAAGCCGGATGCCCTCTTGGGTTATTCTCCGTCTCTGATTTCCGTGGCTGAAGCAAAGAAGCTCGGTTATGTGATTCCCGATAACTACAAGGAATCCACCGTTCCTAAGCTCAATTTCGGCAATGTAGATAAAACATTGGAGCTTTGTGCAAAGAACAACTTAAGCTACCGTGCACACACACTTGTATGGCACAGTCAGACCCCGGAATGGTTCTTCCGCAGCAATTACTCCGGCTCCGCTTCCTATGTCAGCAAAGAGATTATGAATGCCCGCATGGAGTTTTACATCCGTACCGTCATGTCCCACGTTTACAATAGCGAATACGGCTACGTGGTATACTCCTGGGATGTGGTAAACGAATATCTCCATGCCGACCAGATTCCGAACTGGATTAACATTTACGGCGGCATAACTACCTCTCCTGATTACGTAAAGCTGGCATATACCATTGCGGATGATGTATTAAAGCAATACGGTATTCGTGATAAAGTTTCCTTGATTTTTAACGATTACAACACCTACATTAATACCCACAAGTATCTTTCCATTATGGAGTTTATTAACTCCGACGGAAAGGTGTGCGACGGCTTTGGCATGCAGGCTCATTTAGATACCGGTTATCCCACCGCCTCCGCTTTCAAAAATACGGTAACTCAGTTCCTTGCTACCGGGCTGGAAGTACAAATTACCGAGCTGGATGTTACTACCAAAAGCGCTGCCACCCAGGAACGTTATTATTACGAATTAATGAGTTATCTTTTGGAACTTCAAAAGAACGGCGGAAAAATTACCGGTCTCACTTTCTGGGGATTAGGCGATTCCAACTCCTGGAGAGGCGACCGCAAGCCACTTCTGTTTTCCGCACCGGGCAAGCCGAAGGAGGTTTATTACAAGGTTCTTCAGGCTTACAGCGATGCGGGATATCCCTTAAACTAAATCATTTTACAAAGCAAAGGCCGATGCGATTACCGCACCGGCCTTTTACGTACCTTCATCTTATACTTCCTTCCCTATCGTTACAAGCTACAAAAACAGCTCCACAATAAATACCGCTACGCAGCCGCCCATGGCCACCTTAAACAAATTGCCGTCAAAGTAAGCAATGAGTAGTGCTACCGCAAACCCTACCGCCGCCGATACCACACTGGCCGTAGCCGTAAGAATCGCAGGAAACGTCATCACCGCCAGAGTTACATAGGGTACATAATACAAAAAGGAACGAATGTATTTGTTTTTTATATTTTTACGAATCAACGTCATCGGCAACGCACGAATCAAATACGTCACACCGGCTGCCACCAATAAATACAAATAGATATTATCCTTCATTTGCAGCATCCTCGCTTTCTTCAATCGGTCGTACATATGCCGCAATACCGGCAATCACTACCGTCAAGATTAAAATCCGCATACCGGAGGATAACGTAACATACTCCGAAACCACCTGAGCCACCCACGTAAGCACACTGCTTGCAAGCATGGATACTACAACAATCACCGCAATGACCTTATGCTTTCTGGCCGGAGGAATGATAATCGCCAGGAACATACCGTACAATGCTACGCTCATGGCGCTGGCCACATTGGCCGGAAGAATATTTCCTACCACCGCACCTAAGAATGTACCCAGAACCCAGCCCGGAGATGCCACAAGCGCCGCACCGTAGGTATACCGGGGATTTAACTTTCCGTCCACCGTAGAAGAGATACCGAAAATCTCGTCTGTAATATAGTACGAAATAAAAAAACGATGAATAAACGGCATCTTTTCGGACACCTTTTGCGACAAAGCACAGGACATAAGCAAGTATCGTAAGTTAATCACCAATTGAGTAATCGCCATCTCTACATAACCGGAACCTGCCGCAATGACCGTCATAGCAGCAAATTCTCCCGCCGAAGCATGCATGGTAAAGGACATAAACGCCGACTGAAGAGGCGTCATACCGATACTTTTCGCATGAATACCAAGTGTAAACGCCACCGCAAAATAACCGAGTCCAATCGGAACTCCGTGCCGCATTCCTTTCAAAAACCATTTTCTATTTTCTTGTTGTCTCGTATTCATATGTACATTCGACCCTTCTCTTTCATCCTACGCCCGGCCACTGCACACCTCCGTAACCTTGCGCATTTCTACACACGCCTATCTTATCAGCCATGCGGTTGCAAAGGCAATCACAATCTGCATAATCGCAAACTTAAATACCGTCTGGGTATTAGACCAGCCGAGATTCTTTCGCACATGGTCGTGAAGCGGTGTTCTTGTATTCTTCAAAATACGAATCTTTAAGAACCGGAGCAGTGCTACCTTTACAAGGCCAAGGCCACCGTCTAAAATCAGTAACAGGGCAAACGGTATGTACAGCAAAACATAGCCGCTCTTTAACGCCATCACCGCAATGAACAAACCCATGGCACGGGAGCCGGCATCTCCCATCATCATACGGCTCGGAGTCGCATTATACCAGAGGTAGCCGAGAAGACACGCTACCATCAAAAGCGTCATATAACGGTAATCCTCTGCCATTCCGGTGGACTCTGCCGTAAAATAAAAACTCATCAGCGTAATACTGGTTAAGGTTGCCGACAAACCGTCCACACCATCCGCACAGTTGGTTACATTGATGGACACCCAGACAAGCACTGTTGCCAGCACTCCGAACAAAATCTTCGGCAGCTCAACCTGTAAATCAAGAAACGCAATCGAAAGAGTCGACCCGTTAAAATTAATATATGTAACCGCCATCATAACCGAAATTATCAAATCCAGAATACCCTTTTTATACTCTCCCCACGGAGCCTTGGAGCAATCGTCCAAAAAGCCGGTCAACATGGCCGCCACCGTAAGAATTACATAAATGGAACGTTCTCTGTCCAAAGGCAGAAATAGGAACACCGTCACCGCGAAAATAAGAATAAACACAAAGCCCGCGCCTCGCGGCTTTCCCTGGGAAAGCTTACCGTCCACGGCAAAGTCTCTTCCTCCGTCCCGTGGCAACATTCCTCCGCAAAAATGCAACAACACACAAGTTAGCGCATAAGCCGCCATAATTCCTATAAATGCAAAGATTCCCTGATTTGCCTCTTGAAATAATAACTCTAACATCTCTTTCCATCCTTCCGAAAAACATTCCTCATCCGGTACGTTCTAAAACCGTCGAACTTCCCCGCGTACATTATACTTTTTTTACGCAAAGAAAGCAACCGTTTCTTTACACAAAGTTTCGGCTGCTTTCTATGAATCATTCGTTTAACTGACAAAATCTGTCCTATTTTTCCGGAATCACAAAAACACTTCCGGTATGAATTACATTTTTATTCTTTATATTGTTTGCTTTTACAATGGCATCTACCGTAACTCCGTACTTTTTAGCGATAGAAGACAACGTCTCTCCTCGTTTCACGGTATGCTTCCGTCCGGTCGTCTCATACACCGCCACGCTTTCGAGATAATCCTGTGCTGCTCCGGCAATGGCATTCGCCAGCTTTTCACGATTGGAGGACTTCAGTAAATATTCATAATCCTCCGGATAAGTCAAAAATGCGGTTTCCAACAGTACTGCCGGACATGCGGTTACTCTGGTCAATGACAAATTTGCCTTCCGGATGGTACGATTTTGATACCCCATCGTTTTAATCACCGAATCATTGATAATCCCCGCCGCATCCTGCAAGCTGTTATAAGAGTAGAAGGTCAGAAATCCTGCGGATTTTGAAAAATCCGAGGTAATCCCCATGGCATTTCCATGAATTGAAATGGATAAATCCGGTTTCGACTTACGAATAAGCTCCACTCTTTCGTTCAGTGTATAAAAGGTATCGTCGTCACGTACCAGCACCACCTTTGCTCCAAGTGCTTCCAGTGCTTTCTTCGTCCGTAACGTCAAATCAAGATTAATGTCTTTTTCTGTCGGTCCAAAGCCTCCCATAGCGCCCACCGTACCCGGGTCTGTATCTCCATGCCCTGCATCCAGCAAAATTACCGCCCCCTTTAAGGAGCCCGGCGACTTTAATACCGGTGCATACTTAAGAACAAAGGTCATCGTTCCGTTTTCCGTAAACACGTCAAAACCGCACAGCTTATCTCCGTCCGTCAGCTTATATGTATAAATCGTCCTTCCTTTGCTGTCGGTCTTTGCGGATACGGATTTAACCAACGGATTGTCCGGAACAAACACCTTTCCGGTAGCATCCGTATCATATAACACAAACTTCACGGTATCACCGTCCACCTGTACATCATACAACGCATCCATCTTCATGGAAAAGGTAGATACAACCGTATGTGTGGCTTTATCGTATTTTATCTTTTCGCTTTTCACCGTGTTTGTCGGCATCTTTCCGGAATAAACCTTCACTGCAGACTTTGACACATATGTTCCGTCCGGCAGCTTATAGTAACTGCCCCATTCTCCCACAATCCGGAAGGTAGTATTCTTTGTAAGCGGCAAATAATCAATCTTTACCGTCCCCGGAGCCGACATCGGCATCGTATACGGCAGTGTCAGTTCTCCGTATTTGTTGCTGATTGCTTTGTACTTCGAAGTGCTTCCGCCGCCCGTAGAGCCGCCGGAGGACTTCTTTCTTGTAACCGTCAACTTATATTCATGTTCTCCGTTTTTAAAGAGAAACACATTCTCGCCCATCGAAAGCGTCACATATTCGGTAAAAAAGCCAAACTCTGTCGTTTCTACCTGCTTTCCGTTCATGGTCAGCGGATACCGGTAATCGCAAGCCCCCAAAATACTGATTTTAGACGCTGTGGTGGAATACTTATTGCTGTTGGGCATGGCAATCACAATCCGCTCCGGATTCTCATACCCCAGCATATCCTCCGCCGCATATGCAGTCAAAATGCGCTCCTGTGCAGCCGGAAATCCGGCAACCGTCGCTAACAGAGACGCAAATCCCAATGCACCTGCCAGCACTAACACTCCTACTCTTCTCCATACATTCCCTTGGATATTCTCGTACCTTCTCATACTCTCATCCTTTCCGTAACCTATCACACAAAACCCAAAAATAAAGTGTTTCGCTTGCGAAACTCTCGCGCCGCTTTTGCGTCGCATCCATGCGACATCTTCCTATGCAAAAGCGTGCGCATCCACAGCGGAGCGTGTTTAACTTTATAGGAAATCACGAAATTCCCTATAAAGTTAAACACGGAGGCAGGAAAGCCTACCTCCGCGCTCCTACATACGTATTTTATCATAAAACGGTAAACACTACAAGTACGAGAAATATTTACCAACCACCCTTTACAAAATTTTAAACAAGATTTAACTTTTTCTTAAGCTGATAACAAGTCACAAAATATGCTGCAATTCCGACTGCCGCAGACATACCACCTGTCAACAGATAGAAGCCGGTCATTCCTTCCATGGTACTCATCGCCATACTCATTTCCACAAAACCTACCGCTCCGAAAATACCGAGAATAATGAACATAAGTACCAATTCTATTACAAAACTCAAGGCACAATACGCAATGATGGAAGCCAGAATCTTATATGTACCGAACCGCTGACCGATGGCCATGGACAAATAATAAATCATCAACTGATACATCATGCCGATCAGCATGATTACGATAAAAACCGGAAGCATGCTGCCAAACTGGTCTGTAATATAAGAAACTCCGTCGGAAAACTCTGCAAAGCTTATATGGCCCACCGCAAACACACCGAGTAACGATAATACACATAAAACAACCGTAACTACCTGCCATACAAACGCAACCAAAAACTTTGCAAACACCAGCTGCTCCACCTTCGCCGGAAGGGTAAAGGTCAGATAACCTTCGTCGGATACCATATTTTTATAGAAACGCACAATTGCCATACCGGTACTGCAAAAAATTACGCCGAACAAGGAAATCACATACATCACAATCAGTGCCGTCTCACCCATGGTATAAAAAATATTATTCACCGGAATCGCATGTATAATAGCCGTAAACAATGTAATCGACGCCAGAATCAAATAAAACAAACCGTATCGTCTCGCCGTAGCTCTCCATTCGTGTTTTAATAATTTTCCTAACATTTGAATTCCTCCCTAAACAAAGCGTCTACCGACCGGTCGTACTGCTCTCTGAGCTCCTCAACCGCCGTGTGCCGAATAATTTCCCCGTTTCGAATAAATACTACTTCATCCAGTACCTTTTCCACATCCGCGATCAAATGAGTGGAAATCAACACCGTAGCGCCCTCCGCATAATTTGCAATAATGGTCCGAAGGATATAATCTCTTGCTGCCGGATCTACTCCCGCAATCGGCTCATCCAGACAATACAAATCTGCGTCACGGCTCATTACCAGAACCAGCTGTACCTTTTCCTTCATACCCTTGGACATGGTCTTAAACTTCTGTTTCGCATTCAGACCAAGGCTTTCTAACATTGCATATGCCTTCTTTGCATCAAAGTCCGGATAAAAGTCACCGTAAAACTCAATCATCTGCTCCACGGTCATCCAGTTACTCAAATAATTGTTATCCGGTAAATAAGATACCCTGGCCTTGGTCTCCGGTCCCGGTGCGATTCCGTTAATCAAAATCTCACCCTCTGTCGGCACCAAAAGGCCGTTCAACAGCTTAATTAATGTGGTTTTACCACTACCATTCGGTCCCACCAAACCGATAATCTTTCCACGCTCCAATTTCAAATCCACATGATTCAATGCCCATAACCCCTTGTAGTTCTTTGCGAGTCCGCGGCACTCCACTACATATCCTTCTTTTGACATAATTCCTCCACTCTCCGGTCTTTTCCGGCTCCCTTACTTTTTCGCATCTTCGGCAATCGCTTTCTCCAACAGACGACGAACTTCATCCGCCGACAGTCCGTTCTGAACCATCTCCAGATAAAACTCTCTTGCCTTCTGCTCTGCTCCCGTCATTCTAAGTCCGTCAATCATTCCTGCATCCTCCGATACAAATCTACCGCTGGTCCGCTGGGTATACAAAAGTCCCTCTCGTTCCAGCTCCGTCAATGCTCTCTGCATCGTGTTCGGATTTACCGCCGCATCGGCTGCCAGCTCCCTGACACTGGGTAAACGCTGCCCCGGCTGATACTCTCCGGACATGATCTTCTGCTTAATTACATCAATCAGCTGCAGATACACACTCTTTTCAGATGAAATATCCCATGGCATCCGCTCAACTCCTTTCCTTTTTTGTGTCGTTGTATTAAGTGCTTAATACAAACATACTATATGTTTCTCTACTTGTCAACTACTTTTTAAAATTATTATAACTTATTGACAAACAAACCACCGTTTCGTATAATATTTTTGTAAGTTTTTTACAAATCAGTTTTTACAAAAGAAAGGAGTATCCTTACATGAAAAAAAGGATTACATCCGTGATTGCGTTATTTGTCATGATTGCTTCTGTTATTATGGCTATCATCGTTACCGCAACCGGAACGACAACCACGGCCACGTTCTGGTCCCTGGTTCCGCCAATCATCGCAATTGCATTGGCTCTTATTACAAAGGAAGTATATTCTTCTTTATTCCTCGGTATTGTTGTCGGCAGTATCTTTGCCTGCAACGGTTCCGCCACGCAAGCCGTTGACCATGTAGTCAGCGACGGATTGATTTCTGCTATTTCGGATACTGCGGGAATCTTCCTATTCCTCGTTATCCTTGGCATCATTGTTGCTCTCATTAACAAGGCCGGCGGAAGTGCTGCCTTCGGACGTTGGGCCAAGACCCATATCAAAACCCGCATCGGTGCACAGCTGGCCACCTTTATATTGGGTGTTTTTATCTTTATTGATGACTATTTTAACTGCTTAACCGTAGGCTCCGTTATGCTTCCGGTAACCGACAGCCACAAAATCTCCCGTGCAAAGCTCAGCTATCTTATTGATGCTACTGCTGCTCCGATTTGTATGATTGCACCGATCAGTTCCTGGGCCGCTGCGGTTTCCAGCTATACGGAAGGCACCGGCATGGGCGGTATTGAGCTCTTTGTAAGAGCAATTCCTTACAATTTCTATTCCCTTCTCACCTTTGTTTTCATTCTTGCACTTGTCATTTCCAAGCGTGATTACGGTCCGATGGCAAAGCATGAAAGAAATGCCATTGAAAAGGGAGATTTATTCTCTACCGATGAGCGTGTAGACGGCATGGAGGTTTCCTCCAATCCGAAAGGACGCGTTGTTGACTTATTATTACCGATTCTCGTATTAATCGGTATTTCCGTATATGCTTTGATTTACAACGGTGGCTTCTTCGGAGATGACCCGGCATATGCGGGTGATTTCATGGCTTCCTTCTCCAACACGGATGCTACCGTCGGTCTTCCGTGGGGTGCCATTATCGCTCTTATTTTGCTGGTAGCATACTTAATCTGTCGCAAGCTGATTTCCTTTAAGGATGCCATGGACTGTGTTCCGAAGGGCTTTACCGCCATGGTTCCGGCCATTACGATTCTTACCTTTGCAACTGCATTAAAGAATGTTACCTCCTCCTTATTGCAGTCCGATGAATTCATCAAGACGGTTATGAACAGCGGTTTGAAGGATTTCACTCGTCTCCTTCCGGCAGTTATTTTCCTTGTAGCCTGCCTGTTGGCATTTGCTACCGGTACCTCCTGGGGAACTTTCGGTATTTTGATTCCGATTGTCTGCAACATGTTTGACCCGAGCAACCCGATTTTCTACATCGGTATGTCTGCCTGTCTTGCAGGTGCGGTTTGCGGTGACCATTGCTCCCCGATCAGCGACACAACCATTATGTCTTCTGCGGGCGCTCGCTGTGTTCACGTAAACCATGTATCTACACAGCTCCCATATGCGATAACCGTTGCGGCAATCAGCTTTGTTTGTTTCATTATAGCAGGCTTCGTACAAAATGCGGCTATCTGCCTGGCAATCGGCCTATTCCTTATTGTCGGGTTCTTTGCTGTACTTAGTATGATAAAGAAACCGATGGGAGACGCCGGAGAGAAATAAACATTCTTTTGAATAAAAAGCAATCTTAGGAAAGAACTGCGCGTATATTCCACGCAGTTCTTTTTTTTCAAATTTCTTTCCTGCAAAAATTTTTTCTCCGTTCACATTTTACAAAAATTATGGTACACTATAGAAAAGAATGATGAAAGAAGGTTTACCATGCACACATTTCAACCGTATCCGGCAGATATGCTGGAAGTAAATCCGTTTACCAAAATCGGCAAGGAGTGGATGTTAATCACCGCCGGCACCAAAGAAAAAGCAAACACCATGACTGCTTCCTGGGGAGGCCTCGGCGTCCTTTGGGGCAAAAATGTCGCTTACATCTTTGTCCGTGACAGCCGTTATACCAAGGAGTTTATCGATGCCAACGACACCTTCTCCCTGACCTTCTTTGAAGGTCAGATGTCCGCATTAAAGTATCTGGGGACCGTCTCCGGCAGAGACGAGGACAAAATCGCCGGCGCCCGTTTTAACGTAAACTACAGCGACGATACCCCGTTTATTGATGAAGGCAATCTGGTATTCATTTGTAAGAAGATGTCCGCCACCCGCATGACCGCAGACCAGTTTATCGATCCAAAGCTTGCGGATGCCTTCTACAAAGACAGCGATATGCATACCATGTATGTGGGAGAAATCACACAGATTTTAGCAAGATAACCTGAATCGACACTCAGAGCAAAGAGGCTTGCCTGTGGAGCCTGTGAAAGTTTTTCTGTAAATAAAGACATGGAAGGTCTTCTATGATAAAATAAAAATCATAGGAGGCCTTTTATTATGGCAAGAGAAAAGAAACCGGTACACAAAGTACAAATGACAGAAGGAAAAAGAAACATT
>JAZOCC010000020.1:0-26308 GCA_045596385.1 Lachnospiraceae bacterium | reverse complement strand
CTCCACCGAGAACGGTCCGGCTACCAAGAAGATGATCGCAGCTCTTGAAGCTTGCGGTTGTGATAACGAAGATCGCAAGTACATCCTTGCAAACAAGGACTTCGCAGCTAAGAAGTCTCAGTGGATCTTCGGTGGTGACGGTTGGGCATACGACATCGGTTTCGGCGGCGTTGACCATGTTCTCGCAGCTAACCAGGATGTAAACATCTTCGTATTCGATACCGAAGTTTACTCCAATACCGGTGGTCAGTCCTCCAAGGCTACTCCGACCGGTGCTATCGCACAGTTCGCAGCAGCTGGTAAGGACGTTAAGAAGAAGGATCTTGCAGCAATCGCAATGAGCTACGGTTACGTATACGTTGCACAGATCGCTCAGGGTGCTGATTACAACCAGTGTGTAAAGGCAATCGCAGAGGCTGAGGCATATCCGGGTCCGTCCCTCATCATCGCTTACGCTCCGTGTATCAACCACGGTATCAAGGGCGGTATGAAGAACGCACAGACCGAGGAGAAGAACGCAGTAGCAGCAGGTTACTGGCACCTCTTCCGCTTCGATCCGCGTCTTGCAGAGGAAGGCAAGAATCCGTTCCAGCTTGACTCCAAGGCACCGACCGCTGATTACAAGGCATTCATCGAAAGCGAAGTACGTTACAACAGACTTTCCAGAACCAATCCGGAGAGAGCAGAAGCCCTCTTCACCAAGGCTGCAAAGGATGCTGCAGACAAGTACGCTAAGCTTGCAAAGATGGCAGAGAACTAAGAATCGCGAAAGCCTTAGATTAGCAATATAAGGAACACCCCAGCGAGAGCTTGCTCTCAGCTGGGGTGTTTTTTATGTTGCGCCACGCGGCACGCGTGCTGGAGATTGTGAAGCAATCGACAGCTAAGGCTTTCAACTGGTTGGTTACCATGAACACTCTCATTTCCCGTTCTCTCATGGTACACTTTTTCATTCGTATTCTTGGTTTACCATGACATACTTTCTGCAACCTCTTATCATGGTAATTTCCCCAAGTATTCTCCAATTTTATACCATGACAACTTCTTTTATCACAACTCTTCATGGTAACTCAATAATCAATTCATATTTTCATACCATGATATTTACACAACCACACATTATCATGGTAAACACCTGGGTCATGTATTGAAAGATAGCTTTCCATCATTATATTGCGTGCAGGCGGTGCTCCGCACCTACCCACACCTCTACACTTCGTTTCGGTCCGTCCATTACCAACGTCCACCGGACGTTGTGGACCTTCGCGTCCTTCGGCCGCTCAGTCGTGGGCGCGTTCGCATTTCGCCGGCTTATGCAAGCAAGCTTGCAATACCGGCTCAATGCTCACTTTGCCAGCACGCAAAAAAAGGCCGTCGCACACCTGCGACAGCCCTTTTATCCTCTAATTCACTCTTGCCCCAAACGGCGCCAACGACAATGCCGCCAGTTTAAAGCATTGTTTTCCGAACGGAATCCCGATTACCGTAATACAGCATATCGCTCCGCCGACCACATAAGCCATGGCCAGCTCCAGTCCGCCGAATATAATCCAAACAACATTCGCAATCGGATGCTTCCCGAAGTTTGAATCTACGTTCTTTTTAAACGGCCAGAACACCAGTCCCGCAATCTTAAAGCACTGCTTTCCGAAGGGAAGCCCGATGATGGTAATACTCCATAACACCCCCATGAAAAACCAAACCACAGCGGACCACAAGCCAAAGAACAACATCCATAAAATATTCCCGATTGTACGCATCACGCACTCCCCCTTATCTTATGTATCATATCTTTTATAACTGTTTAATAAAATTCTCAATAACCTTTACATTTGCATTCAGGTTCTGAATCGTTGCCGCAATCTCCTCCAGAGAAGCCGCCTGTTGAGTAAACGCGTCGGTTGCATCCTTGGACTTCTCACTCATATCGGTCACCTGAGTCTCAATACCGGTCAACATAGTACCGATGGTCTGCGCAGACTCGGTGGTATTGTCTGACAAACGCTCAATCTCTTTTGCAACTACGGAAAAGCCCTTACCGGCCGTACCGGCTCTTGCTGCCTCAATGGACGCATTCAAACCTAAAATCTTGGTAGAGTTACTAATCTTGTTAATTGCACCGAGAATCTCATTCATACGATTCATTTCGGTAAGCAAATCACCCATGAGACCATATACTTGTTGATTGCTGGCAGAAGCCACCTGTACCCCCTCGGTAATCTCGTTTACCGCATATACTACCTGCTCTATCTCCTGTGCCAGATTGGAAATCGCATCCTTCACGTTGTTAATCCGCTCCACACTCTTTGCAATCATAAGACACCCTACCACTTCTCCCCCCTCGCGAAGCGGAATCGCATAAGACATAAACGGAACGCCGTACACTCTTGCCGGAACCTCACGGGCGGTACGCTCTCCGGACCGGATTACCATAAGCGGGGTTGCCTCCGGTGGAAACGGTTCTCCGATTGCACACTTTACCGGAATCTCCGGACAAGGCTGATTATAAATGAATCCATATGTATTGGTTACTGCCACCGAAACCGGCTCATCAATGAACAGCGGAATATACGGAGCCACCGCTACTACAGACTGTAAAATTGCCTTTTCATTCGAAATATCCATGCCATCTCCTCCTGTGCTCTTCCTATTTCATCCTGCGTATCCCTGCCCTAAACTACAGCAGCATAACACCCTTCTTCTCCGCCTCTGCTCTCACATCATCCGGCCAGATGGATGCCTGTACCTCACCGATGTGCGCCTTACGAAGGAAGAACATACAAATACGGGACTGTCCGATACCGCCTCCCACGGTATACGGAAGCTCCTTGTTCAGCACCGCCTTCTGGAAAGCCAGCTCTGCTCTGTCCTCACAATTTGCCTTCTTCAGCTGCTCAGCCAAGGAGGCTTCATCGACACGGATACCCATGGAGGAAAGCTCCAACGCCATATCCAGTACCGGGTAATATACCATAATGTCACCGTTTAACTGCCAGTCGTCATAATCCGGTGCTCTGCCGTCGTGACGTTCGCCGGAGGCCAGCTTATCACCGATTTGCATAATAAACACTGCCTTCTTTAAACGGGTAATCTTGTTCTCGCGTTCCTTTGCAGTATCGTTCGGATACATATTCTCCAACTCCTGGGTGGTAACAAATGTAATCTCCTCCGGCAAAATCTCCTCGATATAATCGTACTTATCCGCAATGTAGTGCTCGGTTTCACGAAGTGCCGCATACACACTGCGAACAATGGATTTCAGATTATCAATGTTGCGCTCATCGTGCAGAATTACCTTTTCCCAGTCCCACTGGTCCACAAAAATGGAGTGGATATTGTCCGTATCCTCATCACGACGGATGGCGTTCATATCGGTGTACAGACCCTCTCCGTAGGAAAAACCGTACTTTTTTAACGCCATACGCTTCCACTTTGCAAGGGAATGGACAATCTCTACCATGGCATCGTTCTGCTCCTTGATGCCGAACGCAACCGGACGTTCTACGCCGTTTAAGTTATCATTCAAACCGGACTCCGGCTTTACAAAAAGCGGAGCGGACACACGGGTCAGATTCAACTGCTTCGCCAGCTGACGCTCAAAATAATCCTTCACATGTTTGATGGCACCCTGTGTCTCTTTCACGGACAGTGCCGACTGATACCCTTCCGGGACATAAAAACGTTCCATAACAACCTCTTTCCGCGCTGCGCCTTCTTAAACCCGACTTACCTCGCAGCGTAATTATAATAAGTCTAGTATATGCTGACATTGTATCATTTTTTCCGTAAAATTACAAGACGGAAAACCTTTATTTCGAACCAAATCATTTTTACGTCACAGAAAATGCAAAACCTCCCATAGCGTAAAAAGTGCGTTGCCTTATCGAACTTCTTCGACAAAGTAACGCACTCTTATGAGGGAATCTATTTATAAAGCACTAATCAAACAGGAAGGACAAATCCGTGTCTCCCGGAACAACAAAATGATAGGTCTCGTACACATTATAACCCTCTCTCGGCACATCCAGGGACACTCTGTAATCCTCGTACCGGTCATAGTCCGACGGTTCCCCGTAATGATACAGTTCTTCCCAAGTACAAAGAGCATACAGCCTCTCGTAATCCTCTTCCTCTACCGGGATTACATTATGTCCGTAGCCCCAGTCCTCCGGATACTCAATCTGTGCCTCTACAAGCTTCTGATCCGCTCCGACCAAAACATACTCCGACACTTCCACAGAACCGACAGTCCAGCCGTCTCCTACATATCCGGCCTCCTCCTTCAGTACCACATCCGGGAACTCAACGCGCATCATTTCCTTTCCGGTCCATTCATAGTCCGCATCCGGTGTAAATCCTCGCTCCGCAAGGAATGCAAGAGTCTCGGTAAAGGAGGAATAAATCGGCAATTCACTACTACAATCATAGATTACATCGTATGGAAGTCCATCCGAGTCGTATTCCACTCTTCTGTTCATTGCATAAAGCTTCAGCACGGCCACCGGCAAGGTGTTCAGCTTTTCCTGTAAGGTCTGGGCAGCCAATTCCCTGCGAAGAATAGTCATAAACTCTGTCCGTTCTACGGCGCTGAGGCTCATAAGCTGCTCATTCATCGCATGCACAGCGGTAATCGATTCAAAATATGACTCCGGCACAGAATAAATATCACTGTAGTGAAACTCCTTATACTCCATACTTTCAAATACAGGAGCAAACACCTCTTCCCGGATTCCCTGCACACGGTACTCACGATACACCGTTTTTCCGTTTTCCAGGCGATACGCTACATCCACACGGACAAGTTCCGGCGAAACTCCACGTTCCCGCAGCTTCCAATAAGCTTCGTTATCCGCAACCAGAGACTCCAGATACGGATAGACCGTAGCAATATCCGTCAACTTCATCTCATACAGTTCATTCATATAGGTCACATATTTGCCGTCGTATCTATAATTATTACGATACCGGTCCAATCCACTGATATCAATAGCCACGGACTCCAGCTTTTTCTCCTTCGGCAGATACGTATCATATCCAAAGGTATCGTACCTCATCACAAGTACGAAAGCAATTGTCACTACCGCAACCACTCCCATGGAGCCCTTATCCGCAAAGCATTTTCTTACATCAAAGTGGAAAATACTCTGAATCAGCATATGGCTCAGTACAACACCTAAAATAACACCGAAAATCATCCAGCCCGGCACTCCGTAGTTGCGGTCTGCCGCCTCATGGAATAACATACCCATGATCGCACCGGCCAAAAGCTCTACGGAAATCCGAATCACCGGCTTTAACAACGGGAACGCAATGGCCTTGCCTGCACCGTCCGACGGTCTCGTCCTGTACACCAGAAGAGTAATTACCGTCAGTACCGCTACAAAAGCCAGCTCCTGCAACAAAATAGAGGTAACTCCCACTTCTCTTCCGTTCCAGGAATAGATATAGAAATATTCCGGGCATAAGAATCGCAACGAATGCAAACGGTCACTCAGAGTATCTCCCATATAGCTATAGGTATGGAAGAACTGTTCCTCAAACCAACCATAAACCGTCAAAACAATCGGTATAATACCGAACGTCCATGCACTGACCGCACAAAGAACGACAAAGTTTCCTACAAAGGTTACACACAAGATGAACGTCGTGTAAATCGCCAGATAACCCAACAGATGTACTGCCAACCCCTTTAACACAACGGTAAACACAACCGCTTTCATATTTCCGGTAACCGTTATAATAAGGATGCTTACCAGCGCCATTGCCACATACGGCACCAGATAAATCAGCACACCGTTAATATAGCGTACCGCAAACAGCGCCTCACGCTTTACCGGAAGAGAATGGAAAAAGTCCACCTTCTTCTTGGAAAACAAATATCCGAAACCGCTGACCGCACAAATAAACGCACCGAAAATCGTCACCACTATCATCCAAACACTGTCATACGCCATCGGCTCCGCCAAACGTCTGGCAAAGTTATCTAACATCCCCGTTCCGAAGCCTCTGGAACTTGAAATCTCCATGGCAATGTAAATCGGCACCGGCAGAAGAAATACAATGGCCGCCAGAATAATCGTCCAAAGACGCTGGCGCAAATCTTCTTTTAGTAATTTAAAGAATGAGCTTCTTGAAGTCATATCCTGCCACCTCCGTTTCACTGATAAAGATTTCTTCCAAGGTCAGCGGAAGCATCTCGAAAAATACCGGCTCCGCCGCTGCCACACGGGCTGCAATCTCTTCCTGACCGCCGCGTACCGTAAGAGTCTTCAAGCGGCCCCGTTCTTCCCTATTCACTACCTCCAGGCCCATGAGTACCCGTACTTCCTGCTCCTCATCCGTAAACACACACTGCAGCTTGTGGATGCCGCCGCGCATCTCCTCCAAATCCTTGGAAAGAAGAACGCCGCCCTTGTGGAGCAAACCAACATGGTCACAAATATCCTCCAGCTCACGAAGATTATGGGAAGCCAATACCGGAGTCAATCCCCTCTCCGTAATTTCCTTTGCGAAAATACTCTTTACCGCCTGACGCATCACCGGGTCCAGACCGTCAAAGGTCTCGTCACAGAGCAAATACTTCGTCCCGGCACAAACACCCAGCAAAATGGATACCTGCTTCTTCATACCCTTGGAAAAGGTACTGATTTTCCGGGAAAGCGGAAGCCCCAGCTGATCCATCAGCTCCAGATACCGTTTGCGGTTAAACTTCTCATATACTGCACCGTAGTAATCCGCCATATCCACCGGAGTACCGTTGTTTAAGTAATAGGCATCATCGGAAATGTAGAACACTTCCTTCTTCGCTGCCGGATTCTCATACACCGGCGCACCATCCACCGTAATGGTACCTTCGTCTGCCTTTAACACACCTGCAATCATACGAAGCAGGGTGGATTTACCGGCACCGTTGGTTCCTACCATACCGAACACGATGCCCTCTTTTATTTCTACGGAAACCCGGTCTACCGCTAAGTTCCCGTCAAAGCGCTTTATCACGTTTTCTGCTTTAATCATCCGCTTCACCTCCTACACCTTGTTCGGATGCACCTGTCTGCACCGATTCCGCTCCGCCTGCCTGCGCCGATTCTGCCGGTCCCTGCTTCTTTTCACCTGCCTGCGTCGATTCCGATGCCAACGTCTTCGCTGGCTCCGTCCACGCTGCGTTAAGCAGCCGGGTCAGTTCTTCCCTTGTCAGCCCGGCTTCCTTTGCCTTCCGCACCAGTCTGCCCGCTTCTTCCTTTACTTCCTTCTCCCGAAGGGCACGTGCCGCCTGCAGATCCGCCACAAAGTTTCCTTTTCCCTTTACGGCATAAATCACTCCCCTACGCTCCAGCTCCGTATAAGCCCGCTGGATGGTATTCGGATTAATGGAAAGCTCCATGGCCAGACTCCGCACACTGGGAAGGGGCGCATCCTTTTCCAAAACACCGCACAACACCAGGCTTTGGAAACGTTCTACTATTTGCTCGTAAATCGGTCTGCGGTCCGTGTAATCAAGAATAATCATCCCTGCATCTCCTCCTTTCCGTCCACATCTTCGTAATTTCTATCAGTTCACCAACTGTACTAGTATGCTTAATACAGTTTGAGTATAGCATGGCGCAGGTCCGTTGTCAACGGTTTCCTGCGCCGGAAAGTTTTAATATTTTCTTAAGGAGTGTCCTCGAATATCTGTACCACCTGGGAATACATGGTCTGGAACCGGATGGAAAACAGCTTTATATCGTACTCACACGGGCCGTACAATGGGTCTGTGCCATACAGAACACCCTTTTCCGCATCATATCCGGTCAGTACCACACAATGCTCTAAGTTCTGCCAGTACAACTCTTCTTCGTCCACCTCCCACACCTGGGCAATGTACGGCGCCTGCAAATTCATGGTGGTCCAGGCAAGCACCGGAGCCTCCTGCACCATAGAAAGCAATTCCGGGAAGGAGACGTTTTCTTTTGCAACTGCGGTCAGGCCGATATCTGTTCCGAGAGTTCCCGCCGTCTTTTTATCCTCTCCGGTTCTCTGCGGTTTCCCTTCTGTCAAATACCTGTTTGCGGCATCTGCAATCACCGGCGCATAGCAGCCTGCGGAAGCCACACGCTTTCTCGGGTCTCCCACAAAGGCCTTCCGAAAGTCCGTCTGCCCCCAGGCCCCCTTCGGAAGCCACACATCCGCCAGTTCACACTTGTCCGCCTCTACTCCGTAATAAGAAAACAACATAGCAAGGCCGGTCACCTCGCAACCGTGTGGAAGCTCCGGGTTTTGTAACACCGTCTCCACCTCATGAAACACCTTCTCTTTCTCCATCCCGGCAAGCACAGTCTCCGGTTCTACGGTCTGCAACCGTACCATCGTAAAATGAGCTCCATGACTACAGTAGTAAAATCTCCCGTCGGAAACCACATACCAGCCATCCTCAAACACTGCCATAAGGGAAAACGCCTCGCCGGCCATACCATAACCCAAAACAGCTCCGTTCTTATCCGGCGCTCCGTATAGCGGCGCCCGGGCCTGTGCATACAACGTCACCTCGCCGGACAATTTTTTTGCCTGACTCCACCAACCTTCCGAACCGTTTACCGGGCTGGCCGTCAGTGCTTCTCTGAGGGAATCTTTCTCCGTTTGCTCTACTTTGTTCCCGGCCTCATCCACCAAGCCTTCCGATACGGCATTTTTCCACTCTCCTGCGAACCAACTCTCATACTCCCCCGTATCCATCGGTCCGAAGTAATTCACCGTCTTTTCCCCTGCCGTTTCGGCACGTTTGGCAGCCTCTTTCGCCTCTTTCCATTCCGTGTACTGAGCCTTCCAGCCTGCAAAAGTCCCGTTCCTGGAAAGCAGTGTCGCCGTCAGAATCAACAGCACCGCTACCGTCGCCACCAGAAAAATCCACAAAAAAACCGGAAGCACGCCGTCCTTCTTTTTTTCTTCTGAAAACTTATCCATGACGACCTCCTTCCGGTATTCCTTTTATGTATTGCTCACGTTCTGCTTATATCCTGTTCCTATGTTTCCAACGCTATAAACATCACGCACACTTCTTAGAACTTCACTTCTCTCGGTGCTCCGCCAAAGCTGGCAAAGGTCGCCGTAGCATCCTTAAAATAAAGCACCTGGGTATTTCCGTCATCGGCGGAATACATCGCCTGCAAATGCGGATACGCATCTAACATGGACTGACGTGCCTCTCTTCTGTCATCCTCGATCAGCTCTCCTGCCACACGAATCCAAGCACCGTCCATAAAAGCACAAATCTCCGCCTTCGGATTCTCCCCGAGCTGCTTGGACACCGGCTTTACCTTACCGGTCTGTATGTAGAGCTTATCCTCAAAAATATTGACCGTACCGAACGGTCTTACTCTCGGCTGGTCTCCCTCCACCGTTGCCAGATAATAGGTCCCTGCCATCTTTAAAAACTCGTAAACTTCCTGCATCATTGTTACCTCCTCCGTTTGTTATAATACATCGATTATAAGTCAAATCAATTCTATATTAAGTATGATATATCGTGGGGGAAAAGTCAAGAAAAAAGAAAAGCACCGCAATCGCGATGCTTAAAGCTGGGGTACAAGGATTCGAACCTTGAGATGACGGAGTCAGAGTCCGTTGCCTTACCGTTTGGCGATACCCCAAAAATATTCCGCTGTATGTTACAGCCACGAATGATATTATAACCAATCTTTTCAAAAAATGCAAGTACTTTTTTTATTTTTTTCATTTTTTCTATCATACCACTCGGTTACGGTAAAAAATCAGGTCAAAACGATGCCTTCTACCAAGAAGCAACGGCAGAGACCATCATGGTTCCCACCGCTTTCCGGTACTACTATTTACACCCTCACGCCCATACACAAAGCGGCGTCTGCTCCGTCTGTACGGTCAGTTTTTCCGCGATCAGTTCGGATGCGAATTCTTGTGTCATTTTTGTTCTCCTTTTTTGAAAGCTTTCATACATATAGTATCGAGGGCTTGTCATCGGTTAACGTTTTGTCGTAATATATTTTAACAAATAATTTCATGGAACACTATGCCGATTATTGACAGAAAGCCTAAAAACAACTATAATAGAGGGTAGCGTAACTGTATCGTTACAAAACAAATTTTATATCAGAAAGGAAGACTAAAATGAACAATATGCCAAAGGTTAAAATCGGTATTGTTGCTGTTAGCCGTGACTGCTTCCCGGAAAGCCTGTCCGTTAACAGAAGAAAAGCAGTAGTTGCTGCTTACGCTGCAAAGTACGGTATGGATGACATTTATGAGTGTCCGGTATGTATCGTAGAGAGCGAAATTCAGATGTTAGAAGCTGTTGAGGATTTAAAGAAGAACGGATGTAATGCACTTTGCGTATATCTCGGAAACTTCGGTCCGGAAATCGCTGAGACCCTGCTTGTAAAGCACTTCGACGGTCCGGCTATGATTTGTGCAGCTGCAGAGGAGTCCCAGAACGACCTTATGGACGGCCGTGGCGACGCTTACTGTGGTGTACTTAACGCAAGCTACAACTTAAAGCTTCGTAACTTAAAGGCATACATTCCGGAGTACCCGGTTGGTACCGCTGAAGAGTGTGCTGATATGATTAAGGAATTCGTTCCGATTGCAAAGGCTATCGTTGGTCTTCGCAACTTAAAGATTATCTCCTTCGGTCCGAGACCGCTCAACTTCCTTGCTTGTAACGCTCCGATTAAGCAGCTTTACAACCTTGGTGTTGAAATCGAGGAGAACTCCGAGCTCGACCTGTTCGAGGCATTCAACAACCATGCAGGCGATGCAAGAATCCCGGGCGTTGTTGCTGAGATGGAAGCAGAGCTTGGCGCAGGCAACAAGAGACCGGAAGTTCTCGAGAGACTTGCACAGTATGAGATTACCTTACTTGACTGGGTTGAGGCACACAAGGGCAGCCGTGAGTTCGTAGCAATCGCTGGTAAGTGCTGGCCGGCATTCCAGACTCAGTTCAAGTTCGTTCCGTGTTATGTTAACAGCCGTCTGACCGCTAAGGGTATTCCGGTATCTTGTGAAGTAGATATCTACGGTGCTCTTTCCGAGTTCATCGGTACTGTTGTATCCGAGGATGTTGTTACCTTACTTGATATCAACAACTCCGTTCCGGCTGACATGTACAAGGAAGCAATCGAGGGCAAGTTCCCGTACACCCACAAGGATACCTTCATGGGCTTCCACTGTGGTAACACCGCTTCCTCTAAGCTTGCATTCTGCGAGATGAAGTATCAGAAGATTATGGCTAGAAACCTTCCGATCGAGTGCACCAACGGTACCCTCGAGGGCGATATCGCTCCGGGCAAGATTACGTTCTTCCGTCTTCAGTCCACTGCTGATGCACAGATTCGTGCATACATTGCAGAGGGTGAAGTTCTCGATGTTCGTACCAAGTCCTTCGGTGCTATCGGCGTATTCGCTATTCCGGAAATGGGACGTTTCTACCGTCACGTATTGATCGAGAGAAACTACCCGCACCACGGTGCAGTAGCATTCGGTCACTTCGGAAAGGCTCTCTTCGAGGTATTCAAGTATCTCGGTGTTGAGGAAGTTAAGTTCAACCAGCCGAAGGGTATGTTATATCCGACCGAGAATCCGTTTGCATAATGCGTGAAGGCAAAGTGAGCATGACGAAAGGGCTCGATGGATGCTTGCATCCAAGAGAGCACCATTCGGAATGCGAGCGCGCACGCGAGTCTTGAAATCCGCAGGATTTTAAGACTGTGCCGAGCGAAATGGTATACGGAGCCGTCCCGAAAGGGGCGGCTCTTTTTGTTGTCGTGCGCAAAAAAAGGGCTGTGCATTCACACAGCCCCACTTAGTTCACGGTTTACACCTGAAATACATTTAACTTCTTATTAATCTCAGCCGCAATTGCCTTTAATACCGCAGACTGTTTGGAGATACCCTTTACTACATCATTTACGAGAGTAATGGAAGCCAAGGTCTCCTCTGTACCTGCCGCATTCTCCTCGGAAATTGCCGTCAGGCTCTGTACGATATCAATTACATTGATACGGGCCTCATCCATCTGCTCCGTCTGCTTCGTCACCTTGTTCACCATCGTGAAGGAATCCTCAATACCCTGCAATACTTCCTCAAGCTTCTTATTGGTTTCCTTCATATCACTATCCTGCGTCTGTACAATATCACGTACATATTGCATGGTTTCTACCGCCTCGGTGGAATCTGCCAACAAGGACTCCGCAATCTCGGAAATCTGCAATGCAGACTCGTTACACTGCTCCGCAAGCTTCTGAATCTGTGCCGCAACTACCGCAAAGCCTCTGCCTTGCTCTCCTGCTCTTGCCGCCTCAATGGAAGCATTTAACGCAAGAAGATTGGTCTCGTCTGCAATGGAGGTGATAATCGCCGTTGCCTCCTGAATCTTCTGTGCGGAATCATTGGTGGTATTCGTCTGCTCATGAATCCTTCCGATGGACTGCATTACCTTCTGATTGGTCCGGTTCAACTCATCAAAGGTAGCAATTGCCTCTTGGCCTGCCTCCTGCATCCTGGTGGCATTCTCATTCAAAGCCTCGGTATCATGAAGATTACCGCTGATCATATTACCGATGGTCACAACATTCTCTGTTGCATTCTGGGTTTCTTCCGCCTGATTACCGGCACCTTCCGCAATCTCACCCACCGCATTCTCTACCTGGATAATGCTGTCTACGGTCTCACGGGTCTGAAGCTTCAACTGATTTGCCAGGTCGTCCATGGTCTCACACTGCTTCTTGATTTCGGTAACGATCCCCAGCAATTCTTCCTTTAACTTCGCAATGGCACGACCGATATTTCCGATTTCGTCCGGGCGCTTGAGCATCTTTTCCGCAACCTCTACATTCAGATTTCCCTCGGAAAGTTCCTCTAACGCCACAATACCCTTATTAAGAGCACGGGTCATATTGCTGACAATAAGGAAGCCCGCTACGGTGGCAAAAACAAGAACTCCGAAAATAATGGTAGAGATATTATAAGAAATAATCTTACCACCCTCATCTACATGCTCATGGCTGATTCCCGTAAATACCATACCCACCGGAGTCGTACCACCCTCATTATAAAGAGGCATATAATATGCCAGATACGGCTTTCCGCCAAGTTCCATGTTTTCTATAAAAAGGTCCTCGCCGGATTTCAACACGTCGGCAATAACCTCTTCGTCAGCCTTTCCCCCGACCAGGCGATTCCCTGCCTCATCCGTTAACGTCGTCAGATAACGGGTATCCCCGTAAAACACGGACACCTCCACATCGGACTCTGTCTTTATACGGTCTGCAAAATCCGAAGTCTTGGAAATATTAAAGTCACCCTTTACCAACTCTCCCGCTTCGTTTAAGCCAAAATCCCCATCCCCCACATACGATAACGTATTACTCACCGATACCGCAGTCGCATGCAACGAAGTGTTCAACTTGTCCACAAGAACATTCGATACCGTTACTTTACTCAACTGCATCACCGCAATTCCCAAAAGCAATACCGGAAAAAGTATGATACAGACTAACTTTCCGCGTAACTTCATCTTCAATTTCATACGTACACCTCCAAAAATTCGCAAAAGAGTAACATTTCCCTTTATGTACCTTTCATTATAACACATTGCACAAAATTTTTCCACATCTTTTTCAAATTTATATATTGTGTATAATATTTTTATGCATATATTCGTGAAGCGCATGAATATTCAGGAGAGAACAAGGAAGTGCATCCTTCCCCTCACCCTATCTGCTATCCTTTCTCCTCTATCCTATACAACGAAAGGAGGCGCCCCATCCGGCCGCCTCCTTTCTGTCCACCGATACTATCTCGCCTTATCCGCCAAAAACGCCGGATTAATGGCATAGAAATTTTTAGAATCCAAATTATCCTGTACAATACGAAGCCCTTCCCCAAACCGCTGGAAATGCACGATTTCCCTCTCCCGCAGATAACGAATCGGGTCACACACGTCATGGTCGTGTACCAGACGCAGGATATTGTCATAGGTCGTGCGTGCCTTCTGCTCCGCTGCCATATCCTCGGTCAAATCCGTAATCGGATCTCCCTTGGACTGGAAGAAGGTGGAAGTAAACGGTACGCCGCCCGCTGCCTGCGGCCAAAGCCCCAATGTGTGGTCCACATAGTATTTGTCAAAACCGGAAGCCTGAATTTCTTCCGGAGTCAGGTCCTTGGTCAGCTGATGAATAATGGCGGAAATGATTTCCATGTGAGCGAGTTCTTCGGTACCCACAGGCGCATCGGTATTGCGCATCAACGAAACGCAGTAAAATCAAGGGTTTGACGCATCACTGAAAATTTTGCAATAGAAAATTTGCAATCGAACAGCTTTAGCGCGTTTACAATATTTGGAGATTATTTATCCCGCATATCTTTTCTCCCACACATCATACCCCTGACGTCTGGCGGAATCATATACCGGTCGCATATTTTTCTCTAAAATGCCGTAAAACTCCACCTCCGAATTGCCCTTACGATATAACTCCTGATTCGCCCAAATCGAATGAAGGTTATCCCGGTAGCATTCCTCATAAAGCTTTCGGATACCGTCCTTCTCATGTACAAGACCATACATTATGTACTGATTTCTTGCAAACCGAATAAAGAAATCATCCCAATCCGGCAGACGATTATTCTTTGCAGAGTTCAGTGAAGAATCCATTGGCATCAAATTCCATAGTTCATCATTCATCACAAATGACCACGGAATAAAGTGGTCTATGTCATACTTTACCTGTTCTATCGGATCGTTCGTAAAAACATCATTAATGTTGCGTAACTCTAATATACCATCCCAGAGCTTACGCACATGAGAAAGCTTACGCATCTTTTCATCCAGTGGTGCCAATTTATAAATAAGTCCCGGCACCTCCGGATTGTTATTCTGCAGCCACTTTACCTTCTCGCATTGAATCCATCCCAAAATATTTACCGTATTATCCTTTATCATACGCGTCCATGCTTCACTGAATGTAAGCTTACGGTTTAACCCTGAATCTGTACCGAATGTATATGGCAAAAGAATATCCCCGGCACTCAATGCATTGTAATACGCTATCATTCTGCCCGCACTGCTATCCAAGCTGATGTGTTCTCCTGTTTTATTCGCAAACCCGGATAAAGCCTTATACGGCACATTATTGGTTAACGCCTGCTTCTCTGCATGAAGCTGTTTATCAAATTCTGCAATCGCATTCTTTATTTCTATCTTAGATGCATTCGGTGCCAAATCGCTTAGTTCCTTCAATTTCAGAACCGCCCGTTCCAGATTATCCTTAATTGTACCGTCTCCCCCGATGCCACTCAAATGAATATGAAACTCCAAGACGGAATACCACGCATTGGCAATCATTTCATTAATAATCTCATCATAGGTCGCCTCTGTCCGGTTCTCGGATATCAGCTGTACAATTGCCTCCAGCCAATAAAACTTATAACAGTAGGAAGGATCTTTCATCATGCGAGAAAATCCTTCAATATCCAACTTATTATAATATTCCGTTTCAATTGCTAGGCTTATGCCTGCTTTCTCAACACGATATTCAGCCATTGCTCTTCACCTCGTTCTGCGCGCACATCTGCGGATACCCATAATTTCTCAACTGCCAAATTCGGAATCTCCTTTACTAATTCACCCAAGCTCTCTTCTGTAAGGTATGTAAAAAATCTTCCGTTTCTAACTCCTTCAAAATCACCGTATTTAAAGGAAGTATATACCACTCCGCCTTTTTTCGTAGCGGCGGCGATTTTACCCAAGATATCCGGAAGCTGTTTCTTTTCCACATGAAGAATCGATGCACATGCCCATACTCCGTCATATTCCTCTACCGCATCCAATTCCTCAAATAACATTTGTTTCACTTGTACACCGGCATATTCCCCGGCAATTTTACAAAGCTCCTTCGAACCATCCGTTGCCTCAACATCGTATCCTTTCCCAAGGAAATACTTTGTATCCCTCCCGGACCCACAGCCAAAATCAAGAATCTTCCCACCTTCGGGAAGGTATTCCAGAAACGTGTCCTGAACCCCAGTAAAGGCCACATCTACAGTTCCGGAAGCAAAATCTTGCGCCTTGGAATTATAGTAATCCAGTGTGTCATTCTTCAATTTCACCAGCACCTCCCGTTGAAATAGTGAGCATTCGTACATATCTTTATTTCAAAAAGTAGCTACTTTTTGAAATAAGAACTCCAAAATCCAACCCTTATTTCAAAAAGTCCTTAGTTTTTGAAATAAGAATATCCAAATCTACTTTTTTAATTTTATCATACTGCGGCATAAAGCACAACAGCCACCAACTTCTGTGGTGGCTGAAAACTCTCTTAACTTATATAGAAAACTTCTTCACTTCTTCCCGCGTAAGTTCCACAAGTTTCTTTCCGTTTCTTTTTGCATATCTTGACATCTCAAGCAAATTCACATGACAAGATGGTGCATTTACATATGGATTCGGCTTTTCGTAGTAACCGGCAGGAACTTTGACATGTTCTAAAAATTTAGGCTTCGTTCCATTCATAATGATACACCTCCAATAATTTTTTTGCTTGTTCCTCGTCAATAAAAAACTGATACTGATGAAGCATCCCTAAATACTCCGCATGAAACACTTCCATGTAGTGGTTCAATAACTCTTCATTTGCTGCAAAACCATGAACAGCTCCAGCATACCCCCACTCAATAGATTTATCGGCTGCTATCGCGAAAAGATGACCTCCGACCCCAATAAATCTTTGTGCCCCGTATTCATGCTTATTGTTCTGCGGAGCAGTGCACGCCCAATGAAGATACGCTGCATGGGAATCCTTATCTTCTCTTACACCAACCAAACCTTGAATTGAGTTATCATCCTTTAACGCCAGTGCATAAACCTCAACATCCTTGGGAATTTCGTTCCAATTGATGTGCCATCCGTTATCTTGTTGAAACTTCTTCAAATAAGTCCGGCTCTCGACTCTAAACACGACCGTTTCCTTAATATCTCCGGTTTCCGTATCCTTCAAACACGGTACTATTTCATCAATCCAAATATCAATACAACCTTGTTCCAATAATGTCACGTACCATCACCCCTTATATCTGCATACAATGTGAGCAAAAATGCTCCTACCTCTTCATTTATATTATACCACACAAAAGCCTCTTTACACAAGGCAAACTTCGCCAAAACCAACCAATGATTCATCCACCCATAAAATACTCCATCCTCTTTTTCAACGCTACTCATCGCCCTCCAAACCGATATCCTCAAACATCCCGGAATAAAAACGATCTATTTACGCATATACTATCACTATAATTTCCCCTTAATTTTCAACAGAAAATAAGGTAATCTTCCCCTTAATGATTGACTTTTCCCTTATTTTCTGATACTATTTATGGGAAAGAAAGGAGGATAAGGGAATGAGAGACTTTAATTACTCAAAAATCAAAGAACAAAGCTGGGATTCCGATATCCTCGGTCTCATTGCTGCCATCTATAAGGAAGCCGGTAAGCAAGAACTCTACTTAAAGCAGCGCCCGGAAGAACTGGAAAAGCTCGTGGAGATTGCAAAAATACAGAGTACCGAGGCATCCAATGCCATTGAAGGTATCGTTACCACCAGCACCCGTATGAGACAACTGGTGGAAGAAAAGACCACTCCGAAGAACCGTGACGAGCAGGAAATCGCCGGCTATCGAGACGTGCTGAACATCATCCACGAAAGCTTTGACGCAATTCCTCTTTCACAAAATTATATCCTCCAGCTCCATAAGATTATGTACAGCCACATGAATAATCCTATGGCCGGACGAACCAAAAACACGCAGAACTACATTACGGCAAAGTATCCGGACGGACACGTAGAGACGCGCTTTACGCCGCTGGCGCCTTTCGAAACACCGGAAGCTCTGGATAAAATCTGCGAGGAATTCAACCGTGTGATCGGCAATATGGAAGTAGAACCCCTCATTGCCATTCCAATCTTCATCCACGACTTCCTTTGCATCCACCCGTTTAACGACGGAAATGGACGCATGAGCAGACTCCTTACAACGCTTCTGCTCTACCGGAACGGATTTTATGTCGGAAAATACATTTCTCTGGAAGCAAAGATAGCAAAAAACAAAGACCTCTACTACGAATCCCTGAACAGGTCTCAGGACGGTTGGCACGAGGGGAAGGAAGATTCCCTCCCGTTCATCAAGTATCTTCTCGGAACCATCCTTGCCGCCTACCGCGACTTTGAAGACCGGTTCTCCATCGTAGAAGAAAAGCTCCCGGCCATCGACATGGTCCGAAAAGCCACCCAGAACAAAATCGGAAAATTTACCAAACAAGACATCCGCGAATTATGCCCTTCCTTAAGCATCAGCTCCATCGAAGGTGCATTACGAAAAATGGTCGCCGCCGGCGAACTCATGAGAAGCGGTGTCGGAAAAGCGACATTTTATGTGAGGGTAAAATAGAAGCAGCCACCATGAAAATGGTGGCTGAAGTTTTTTGAGCTTGTTTCAAAACTTGTTTCATTTCGGTGTCTTCAGAAACATTCCAATGATAATTTTTCGCGTTATCGCTCATTTATCGCTCATTTTTTTCGGCTCCTTTTTGGCTCCTTCTTGTCTCCTTTTTGGCTCCTTTGCTAACGTACCGGAATTACAAATGAGACAATCGCACCCACTTATCCGATTCTTCTTCCCTCATTTATAATGTTCCTGTAATAAGGAAGAACTTCCTTGTATGCCTCAAACTCGTCGTATGGTATTACCGTCGGAGACACCACAGTGTCATACTCCAAGCCAATCTCCGCAGACAAATCCCAGATTGTCCGCAGCTTATCCTGTAACGCCAGACGTTCTCCCTTGACAATCGCAACGATATCCACATCAGAGTCTTTTTCGAAGTCCCCTCTGGCGTAAGAACCATACAAGTACACTCCTGTCACAGCATCCCCATAAATCTCACGATATATCGAAACCATTCGCATCAAAATAATTTCTAACCGGCTCTCCATACACATACGTCCTTTCACAAATTAGCAAGCAGTGCATAATGCTAGCATTTTATGCATTTCTGCTTGCTGGTGATATGCCCCAAGCCCCGAGAACGTTCTCCTTCGGAGCCCGGCTACGCACTCAGATTGAGCGCTAATGACTTATCTGAAATATCAATTGTGCTTCGTTTGTCTTATTCCTCCATCAACTCCACTGCCTTTATCGACTCCTGCTCGACTTTACAATTATGGTCAATCATAAACTGAAGAACATCTGCATATGCAGCAAGTTTCGCATTCTTCTTTTCCTCAATAAGCTTTGCATCAGATGTAGTCAACTCCTTATAAAGCCCGGCATGATAGAATCTTTTAAGCGTTGCCACATCCATCATAAGTGGTTCAAATGGAATACCAGTCTTTTCCTTTAAATTCTCTAATATCAAAAATCCATATACATCCAAATCACCCTTGTGAAAGTATGCTTTCGCATTGTTATCAGCATATATCTTTTCCAACAAAATCTGCTTTGAGTGATTATGATATCCGCCAAGATAAATATGAACCGTATCCGATTCATCTGAATCATGATATGTCGTAAGATTTTCAACGGTAATCACTTTACCCGCCTTAACCGTAATACCTCTAATCTTTTCAAGTGATGCATTTGATAAAGCAATCCCATCCGGCATCTCCGCAACTTCAATTATCGAAGAATCAAATTGTATTACAGCATTTCCTTTTATCAACACATAGGTAGGATTTTCATACAAATTATAAAATCCTAAAATATCATCTTTTTCTACAACTTCATCGGTATAATCAAATAAAATTGATTCAGTTGTACTCCTAAATTCTTTTTGAAATCTCTTTGAATCCCTAAACAATGCAGTAGAAAAATTTCGGATATATGTTTCAGTATTAAGTTTTAATGTTGCCCGCAGTACACGAAGGATATCGTCTATACGCTTACTATCATATTTCAAATCATAGGGTAGTTTTTTATAATCAGCTAACAACTCCAGCCAATCCTTTATTACCATCTGTAGTAATAAACACTCTCTTTCTTGGTACTGAACTAATACCCTTTTTACCTTTTCGCACTGTTCCGGAATGCTTATTCTTTTCAATTTCTTATAACATTCCTGAACACGGGCAACATCAAATTTAACCTTGGAGTATTGGCCGGTATTACTTTTCTCTGCAATTATAAATCCTTCCGCACATAGCTTTTCTATCGAAGCATCAATATCTTTATAGACATCATGATTATAGCGATCTGCATATGCCGGATAGACTTTCTTGACTTCAAGTTGAATGGCACGCAGAGAGGAAGCATCCTTATCAAATGCCCCTCTTCTTTCATACATATCCAATAATCGATTTAATATATCCTTACCGTAATCCATTCCATCCAATCCTCTCAATATTGCATGATTGCCCAGATTTTATATTCTTTCAAATACACCAATAGCATTTCTATTACCCGATTTCACAATCGAATACGTGATATCACAATATGGCAAAATCGATGTTGCCTTCTCAGCGGTTGCAATAAGCACCAACTGAAGATTTAATTTCTTAAACATGTTCATCATCGGCTCAATTCGATCACTTGTCATATTATTAAATGCTTCATCCAGCAAGATAAGTCTCATACAGCCATCCGGATTCTGCTCATATATTTGTAGAAGTGAAGCACAAATTGCAACATAGAATGGTGCCTGGTTCTCTCCTCCACTACCTTCGCCACTTACCTTTGAAAGTGGTACTTCTAATCCTGTTACTGTGTTTTTTACAATAATGTCATAATCTAGATATGTTCGATAATCCACATACACACCCATACTCTTTGCACTAGACTGTTTTCCCGTCAAATTTTCTTTTGCATGTTCTGCCACATCCATCATGATTCTGCTCATGAAATCTTCAATCTGACTTTCAAATACTTCTGATTTATTTGCTTCAGCAAGAAAAAGCATAATCTCGTTGTCCTGGTCTATCTGCTGATTATCCTTATCCATAATAATGTCATAAAAGAGTCCGAGTTCTTTGTCTTTACTTCTATCAATACCAAAATGGTATCTTTCTTCTCCATATGACATTTTCTCGTCATCCATAACACGATTTATTTGTTTAAACTGCTGTCTTGCACGAAGAATATCATCTTTCATTCTAAACAACACTTCCTTTCGGAATCTATCCTTACAACGTATCTGCGCCTGTTTCAATTCTTCCTTATGACGCTCCAGTTCAATATTTTGTAAAGATAAATATTCCTGTTGGTATCGCGCTGTACCTTCGATTCCTTCCGGATAATCGCAAGTATATGTAGCTGTATATCTTTGCTGTAACGGAATCAACTGCTGATTCAAATAACTATTAAATGCTATACTATCCTTCGAAACCTGACTGCTAAAGTTGTATGCGATAACAGAGGCTTTCTTTGTTTTTCTTTCATCCTGATACTTCTTTTCTACATCACTCGCATGTTCAGGATATTCTCTTAAAATGTCCTCATACGCCATCTGTACCTGACTAACAGTTGCCTCAAGTTCAAAAACAACTTTCTCTGCAGCTTTTACATCTTTCTCAAGATTCTGTTTCTTTGCCTCAGTAACAGTTAACTGCCTTCGAATCTCCTGTACATTCTTTTCGCATTCACTAACGCGGTCATACATTGCAAGTAAAATAGGATTCTTCTTGAACTCTTCTATCCTCTTTTTAATCTCTTCAATTCTTATCCCCAGTTCTCTTGCCCGGTTCTTGGAATCAATATATTTTTCCAACAAAACAAAATTATTACCCGCTGTAAATTCATTATATTCTTTATAAACCGCATCAAAATCTTTCTTATTACTATTCAATTCGCTTAATGTTTTTTGTACGTCAACAAGTTCCTTCTTAGCAGTATCCAGCTGTTTTGCAATAGCATCAATACCAATAAAGTGCTCCTTTCTTCCCATTCTCTGTAAACAAAAATTTTGGAAGCGCAAGCGGTCCTTTGTTACGCTCTTTCCATATTGCTCAAGAGTATCTGCGCTATCACAACACACCACATCTCGCATAACAAATCGTGCATATCGCTTCGCATAAATATTCTTAGACTCAACCTTATCTCCAAGATAAGATGCACCATCTCCTGTATATTCGATATCTCCGATTTTTCGTGTGTCAATAAGTCCTATCCCCTTAACCTTATCTCCCAATGATATGAATACCTGCTTTGCAATAAGATAATTATCAGGTGCTACAATGATATTAAATCGCTGTGTATTTAAATAACTTTCTACCGCATCCTGCCAGCTGTTATCAGTCATATAAAGAAGTTCACATAAAAGTTTGGCATCTGCTTTCTTATTCTGCTCCCCTAATTCCTCATTAATCTTATCTCTGATGAATGTAGCCTCATTCGGATAACACATTACACCGGCTTCGAGGCTTTTGATTTTATTCTCAAGCGCTCTAGCTCGATTTATAAGATTAGCAATTTCTGTTCTAATTTCAGCATCATGATTTTTTATCAGTTCTTCCAAATTCTTAAGAATCTCTGATGCCTTTTTAACTTCAGCAATACGATTCTCAATTGAAACATTTGAAATAACATCACTCATTGTCCAGTCACAGACAAATCCGATTCCATTCAATCTTTTTTTAAGTAACGACAGTTTACCTAAAACTTCTGTAAATACTGCCGCCTCATCTGTTAATCTCTCATATTCTTTCTCATTATCCGCATTCTCTTGTTCGAGAGAAAGCATTTCCTTATTCTCGAAATTATCCTCGGATGCCTTTTTTGCTTTATAGAATAAATCGGATGCTTTCCTTTCTTTCTCCGATAATTCAGCAATTTTCTCTGTTAGTATTTTGATACTTGCGGTCCATTCAAATATGAGGCGCTTTTTCTCCTGTTGCTCTTCCAAATTACCTTGATAATTTGCGTATGCAACAAGAATTTCATTCACCTTCACCTTAGAAAGACGTGCTTTGGCTTCAACTATTTTCTCATTAATTTCTGCAAGCAATACTTCTCTATCCTGTGCCTCTTGCAGAATCTCCTGTAGACGCTCCAACTCACGCATATCCTTTTGCAAGAAATCAATATTCACCTCCGGTTCCGGCAAAATATAAGTATAGATAAACTCTCGAATATCCTTGATATCCTCAAGACTAGTACCCATATGAAATACTTCATTGAACTTTTTACCAATTGGTGAATCCGCATCACCAATACCAAGTATTCGACAGATTTTTCTTCTGGCATCTGCCTGATTGGAAGCCCTCTCCATCCCCTTATTTTCAAGTTTAAATGCATCTCTTGATGTAGGCTTCTTACCATCTTTAACCTGTGTAAAAAACGGAATATCCTCAAGAGAATATCCAGGTTTTGTAATATACCAATCCTGATATACTCCTTTCAAATCCTGCTTTGGAGTTTCAGATTCAACACGAACTGTAATTACAAAATTCTTGCAAATGTTCTCATCCAAAAACTCGATTCCAATATAAGAAACCGTATGTCCCGGGCGAAGATAACTATCCTCTGCTCTTTGCTTTTGATGCACAGAACCAAGAAGAGTTCTTCCACTTTTCTTATTGCCAGCCGTATTAAAATCCTTATTGGTAGTAAGACAATATCTTATGGCATCCATAATGGTTGTTTTTCCTACTGCATTTACCCCAAGCAGGTATGTAATATTCTTGAAATCAATAATATCATCCTGAAAATTGTGCCAATTAATCAGATGAAGCCTAGTCATTCTAATCATCATTCTCATCCTCCTCATCCGAATTTACATACTGTGCAAGTAATTTACTTGTCTGCTCATATGCCTTTGATATAGTAGTATCCGGCATAGCAAGCATTACGGATGGATATACCTGTATTTTAGCATCCATGTCCAATAACTTATCAAGTGGCTGCACCAGATTGTATCTCTTAATATTTCTAAGTGACTCCTCTAATAACACCTTATCAAATTTTCTAGGAAGATTTAATTTCTCATATTCATTTTTGATTTCTTCAACTGATACTACAACTTTTTCCTCACTAGTAGACAGACTTTCCCTCTTCTCTACATACATTAGTCTGAATATAAGTAGCATAATACTTTCATACTTCTTAAGTGCCAATCTACCGGTTCCATGATTATTTACAAGTTGAACCACGCGCAGATTTCTATGAATAACCAATGTATATCCAATAGGCCGGAATAACTGTCTGAAGCTTTCTTCATGATTAATTACGTAGTAGTATTTCTCTCTGGTTGAATCCACATTTCCGATAAGGAAGCAGTTATTCAACAAATAATTAGCAATTTCTTCTTTAATATCAATAGCCATCTTTAACCCTTCCTTCCCTCTACAATAAATTCCTTAAAGCGAACGCCGTTACATTCCACATATGTGTCCTTTAGTCTTATCTCATATTCACGCTCCGGTGTCTGAGAATATGTATATAAACCAATTATCTTAGTTAGCGTATCTGGATTATTCTCAAATATGCCACTAATTGATACTGCTGTTTTATCCTGTAAGATATCTTTTGCAAATGCATTTACATTTTCTGATGTCAGCGCATTCTTGATGTATTCAAGCATTTTACGATTTTTTTCCGCAACAAGATTCATATCAAGCTCATCAATAACCGCCATCAATTCAATCGGTGATGAACGCTTCTTTTTCACCGGTGTTGCAAGTGATGAACTATCAACGAAGTTTTGCCCAAACACTTGGAACACATCATAACAAACCGTATCATCGTCCTCGTACAAATCTTCCTTGGTTTCCATCTGACTTGCATAGTACTGAAGCATATTATTGATTTTGCTCTTAACACTTCCATCTGACAACAACAAAAATTGCGCTCTCTGAACAGCCCGGGTCCTATATATAATATGTCTGTCATCAATAGTTCTCATAATAACTTCCATCTCCTCGATGTCCATACGAACCTTTGCAATCAGTTCTTTTATCCTTACACAAGCCTCCTCTTTATCCACGCGCTCTGTATCCATGTAGTCCATCACAAGTGCATCGAATAAAACATCCTCACATCTATCCAGGCTTTCATAAAGGCTAGTTCTGTAATAGAAAAGATTATCATTGGTCTTAAAGCGATGGTACGAACCTACAACAATTTTCTCTTCATACTTTTCAAAAAACTCCAACACTTCCTCCGGCTTTTTTCCCTGTGTCAGAGTATTAATATGCTCCTCAATGGATGCAGCCAGACTTCTAAGTGCCTGATTCAGATTATCAAAATCTTCCGAAGCTTCTTTTAATACACCTTCATAGGGACTACCCTGATTTGAAATGTGCTCAAACATAGAATAAATCTTAAACAACTTACCCTTGTATGTAATAATGGATGGACTAATAATTTCCTGAAACGATTTAAGCAAAGGAACTACTTTGTAGTTAATAGTCAACTTAGATTCTTCTTCATACTCCCCTTCCTTTTCAATAAGCCACCCTGTGTCTTTAAGTCTTCTAACAAATCCTCCTGCTATCACACGGGCATCTAATGTGTTACCATCTGTTTCTTCCTGTTCTTCTAAATCAAGTTCCACCTGTTCATCCAAGCCATAAAAGTAATCCTCCACCATATCAAAGATAGTACTTTTCTCTATAGCATACATAGGCATCCGCTTACACTTGTCCCAAATAAGAGCAAGAATATCAACATATTTTCTTTTATTTGTTCCTGTTAATGGACGAAATAAATTCTCATCCACTTCATCAAAAATGTTCATGTCCTCACTCCTTCCTTAAGAAAACAACATTATTCCCCTTTACAAACATCTTTTACTATTCCTTCTCCTACGGCACGCGGTCCTTCCATAATTATAAATTCCGCACCTTTAACTAACTTATGATACCCCACGCCGTCATAGAGAGGTACTACTATTGCATTAATCTCTTTGTCATATACACATGCATCGCCACTTTCAAAGGTTACTCCTAAATATTCTTCATCTCCTTTAACAACAAAGTGCGGTGAATACCTTATTCCCGTATCCTCCTGAAAAATAGGTGGATTTTTCCTTATACTATTTGAGAAAAACTTTACTTCTACCCAATACGAACCGTTCATATCTTCCTCCCTAAAATATATAATCAAATACTATTAACTGACAACTCCATTATACCATACTCTTCTCTATTCGCCATAAAAAATTTAATCCCTCAAAACCTTTCGCAAAATGAAAAGTTAAATTCCATTCTTGCCCCCAGATGTGGAATTTAGTCTTACATAAGTGGAATTAACTCTTTCACACATATGATATGATGGTGTTAATGATTGGACAGCGGAGATAGGAGGCATTATGTCAAAC
>JAZOCC010000019.1:0-112622 GCA_045596385.1 Lachnospiraceae bacterium | reverse complement strand
GTGACGGATAATCTTTTATTATCCGTCAAAATTCTTACTCCCCTTCCTTATGCTATAATCAAACTACTACCTTGTAGGAAAATAGCATAAAGGAGCAAACTATCATGAACCGATTACAAGAGATAATTCCTCGTTACCTAGAATTTTGCAGATACCAGAAGTGCCTTGATGAAAAGACTTTAAAGGCATATCGAATTGATCTGCGACAATTTACTGAGTGGGTAAACGCAGCGAACGATGTAGCAGTTTCGGAGATTTCTAAAGATATGTTGGAGAACTATGTTGCAATATTACACCGGGAGTTTAAACCGAAGACGGTAAAACGTAAGATTGCGTCGTTGAAGGCGTTGTTTCATTATCTGAAATATGAAGAGATTCTCGCGGTGAATCCGTTTGACCGGATGAGGGTGAAGTTCCGGGAACCGGTGATTTTGCCGAAGACGATTCCTTTGTTTGCGGTGGAAGCAATTTTAATGAAAATGTATCAGGATTATACACTGGCGGAGACAGTATATCGGAAGCAAACTGTACTGCGAGAGATTGCAGTGATAGAGCTTTTGTTTGCTACCGGCATGCGTATATCGGAACTTTGTGCGCTAAAGCCAGCGGATGTGGATTTGCAGGACAGAACCATTTTGATTTATGGGAAGGGAGCAAAGGAACGTAGAATTCAGATTGGTAGTGAAGCGGTGTTGGAGATTTTGAAGACATATTGCAATGAATACCGGGAAGTTATGCAAAAGGCCGAGCACTTTTTGGTGAATCAATCGGGAATGCCGGTATCGGACCAGGCAATCCGGCGGATGATAAACCGGTATGCAAAACGTGCGGAAGTTGAATTGCATATTACGCCCCATATGTTTCGGCATACATTTGCCACTAGTCTGATGGAGGCAGACGTGGATATACGCTACATTCAAGAGATGTTGGGGCATAGTTCCATTCATATTACAGAAATATATACTCATGTTACTATGGCGAAACAAAGAGATATATTGGTTACAAAACATCCTAGGAGTCGCTTTCGTGTATAGAGAGATTTGTGAAGTATTTGGTAGAATGAAGGTAAGCGTTTAATAACAGAGTGCTCCTTTAAACGATGATACTGATTTAGACGGTGTTTCAAATCTGAAAGAAATTGGAACGAATCTGTCGGTCTATGAAAAAAAGTTTTCTGCTGGCTTGAAAGCAGAAGATACGGTAGAAATTTGTAAAAGTTAAATTGTAAGAAGGGCGCGTTAATTGAGTATTCTGGCACAAAGTGAGCTTGAATACTCATATCGTAGCAAGGGGGAAATGCGGTAAGGTTTTATGAGGGGGTATTCACATAACGCAAAACGTGTTATAATTTATTTAGATTAATAAACGAGTCGGATGAAGGTTGAGCGTATCAAGTTGGGAAGGAGGCTCCAGAGAAGTGCTGTGAATTAATTCTCTAGCCAAAACGATAAGAAAATGAGGAGATGGTTGTAAGACTTTAGTGAGGTTTTTGCAGGATACAAACCGATTTTTTCGGGACATCATAAAGGGAAACTAGTATGAATATTAAGAGTCAAGGAATGGAGTGTACAATCTATGGGAAATAACGGATTCAAAAAGGCAGTTGTAATATTTATTGATGTTTTGGGCACACGTGGTAGAACACAATTTGATGAGTGGTATCAGATTGCTAATATATTTTATAAAACAGTGCAAAGAGAAAAAGAACTAGATAAAACACATGAACATGTTATCTATAAGCGAGAGATTCATATGTTTTCAGATTGTGCTTATATTATCTATGATTATAAAGAAGGGGTTGAGGATGAACGGAAAAACATGAATGCTTTAATGGCAATTGCTTGTTATAATACGGAAAAAGTATTGTATGAATTCTTGAAAAATGGATTTATCGCACGTGGCGCTTTGACTTACGGTGATATATATTATGAAAGTGATAGAGGTATTTGTTTTGGCCCGGCAATGAATACTGCGTGTGATTTAGAGAGTAACACTGCTAAATATCCAAGGGTTATTATTGATGCTACATTTGCAGAAAAATTAGCTGCTTATAATGACGTAGCATATCGTAAAGAAGTGTTACAGAAAGTATTGAACGGAGAGATTATAAAAAAAGATGCGGATGGGCAATTTTTTATACATTACTTGAATTCCATAGAACTGGGAATGAATCGTATGGAAGGAAGAGAGGTTGTAAAGAAGGTATTAGAACTTTGCGATACGGAACGTAATAAAAAATATGATGATGACAGGATTAAAAAATCGATTGAGGATAAATATAACTGGTTGGAACGGTATGTAAAAAACTCAGCGCATGAAGTGGAACAGATGGAAAAATTCATATAACAGATTCAGAAGCTATGCGTGAAATAGAATGGCAAGAGTTAGAAATTATACAAAACCCAATGCCAAGGTAAAAAATATTAAGACCCGGTGATAAAACCTGTATTTATTGTCGGTTTAAATTCGGTTTGCATAGTCGGAAGATGTATAAGGAAAAATTGTTTGATTGGCATAGAAATCTTGACGAAATAATAAATGTTATATATAATCATTATTAACAATGTTGTTAGGAGAAGACGTATGAATGTTAATCAATTGTTGGAATTTGCCATACATGAAATAGAAGAACTTAATAGTGGAGAAGTATTCTTAATCAGAGAATTGTTTAAAGGATACTTATGGAACAGGATTCCTAGGAAAGATAGGTTATTATTAGGCACATTATTTTTGAATTGGACACAGCAAAATGCTAATATAGTTAAGCCGATAAAGAAAACATCATCTGGCCAACAAAAGTATCAACGTATTTGATTTTATGTATTTTAAAGTTGTTTGTTAGATATTGAGTATTGCTAAAAAGGAGCAGATTGAGATGACGACAGGAGAATTGTTGATAGCTTTGTTCGAGGCATACAGAAATAATGATGATAATGCCTTTATGAAAGCGGGAACGACATTAATTGAAGAGGAAAAAGCCAAAAATCACTATGTGTTGGCTAATAAATTAAGAAAGATATTGACATCTTCACCAGATAACAGTCAGATAAAGCCTTTTACGAATAAAATTAATCGAGTTACAGATTTGCCTAAAGACAAAGATAATGGAACAGAATTGGTTAGGATTATTTATCCCCAGAAGAGCTTTGAAGATATTGTTTTATCAGATGAAATAAGGAAACAGTTAGATAATATTATTGTGGAATATGAGAAGAAGGAGATATTAAAGGCATATGGGTTAGAGCCGAAAAAGAAACTTCTATTCTGTGGTCCTCCTGGATGCGGAAAAACATTGTGTGCTGAAGTCGTGGCAAATGCATTAGATTTGCCGATATTATATACTTGTTTTGATGGATTGATATCTTCATACTTGGGTGAAACATCTTCAAATATCCGAAAAATATTTGATTATGCAAGTAAGAATAATTGGATTCTATTCTTTGATGAATTTGATGCTATAGGAAAAAGCAGAGATACGGTAGATGAACATAGCGAATTAAAACGAGTTGTGAATTCTTTTTTGCAGATTCTAGATGGATTTACATGTGATTCTATAGTGATAGCAGCAACTAATCATGAGAAGACAATTGATAAAGCATTGTGGAGACGTTTTGATGAGATTATAATGTTTGATAAACCCAATTACGAGCAGATAGTATATTTGATTAAAAAGAAACTTCGTTCTTTTGAAGTGGAGTGCCTTGATGTTGAGAGGTTTGCTAAGGAATTGCAAGGGTGTTCGTATTCTGACATAGAAAGGGTATGCTTGGAGTCAATTAAAAGTTGTATTATCAATGGAAATTGTCCTATAACAGATACAGTGTTTTCTGAAAATGTACGGTTAGAGCAGAAACGTGCGGATATGATTAAGAAAATTGGAGAATAATTATGGAACATTTGTATTTTACGAAAGTTGATAAGCCATCGCAAAATAGAAGAAAACGCAAAGGTTTTGTTCCGGGGAGTGCACCAAAGAATAATGTGCAACATGGGGGGGATTTGCTTTTACAAGTACAAAATCATGTTGCAGAGAATCTTAATGATGTACAGCGTTTTAGATTTCAACCGCATTTGGTTATGAAAGTTGAATTGGAAAAAGATTCCAGCTTTACAGAAGAAAATATAAGTAAGTTGGAGACAATGGGGTTAAAGGTAATTGATACAGAAGATAAAGAACTTATGGTACTGTTCGCAGATGACTATGAGTTGAAAGAGTTTAATAATGCAATTTGTAATTATAAACAGGGTATAATAGCTCGTACTAAAATTGAGAATGAAGCTCTTTTCTCAGCTATTAAATGTGTTTCTAGATGGGATGAAAAAGATAGAATAGGACAAGATATTGATAAACTTTCAGAGATAGATTATATTGATTGTTATCTTTGGGTATTTGATTCCATAAAAGAAACTCAAGAGAAAGCATATGAATTTATAACAAATGCAGAACAGAACTGTCTGAAATATTGTGATAAATATGTATCACAAGCGGTTGCTGTGGTGCGATTAAAAGTGCAGAAAAAGCAATTGCCTTATTTCCTTAAGCACCCGTTGGTATATAAAATTGATAGAATACCAAATTACCACATTAAGCGAGCCGAGAGGACATTTCTTAAGGATGTCGGTTTGAACGATATTAAGTATAGTAATGAAAAGTTAACAGAAGAATCGGCAGCTATTTGTGTTATAGATAGTGGAGTGCTATCAGGACATCCTTTGCTCAAGGATGCCATTGGTGATGCGAAAACGTTTTATGCTACAGATGGATATACACCAAATGAAAATGATATTGATGGGCATGGAACAATGGTTGCTGGAATCTGTGAATATGGAATTGTTAATCCTAGACAGCCATTTTTTCCTCAAATTTATCTTTATAATGCCAAAATACATGATGGTCAATACATAGGTGATTTTGATTTGTGCATAAAAGAATTAGGTGATGAAAAGATAGAGATAAGTTTTGAGCAAGAGGAGTTGCTCTATAATTATTTTTCCGGAGGGATTACGGAAGAAGAATTATTTAACGGGTTAGATATTAAAACAAGAGTATTAGAAACAAAGGCAATAGTAAAGAAATATACACACATGCATGAAAAATTGATTGTAAATCAGATGCGTGAAATTGTGGAATACTTTAATGGAAATTATGGCTGCCGCATTTTTAATTTATCTCAAGGTGATATGAATTTTCCATATGATGATAAAAAACCAAGAGCATGGACTTGTGTTTTGGATGAATTACAATGTGAGTATGATATATTATTTGTCGTTTCATCCGGTAACTACGATTATGCGTGGGAACACGATGTTCAAGGGATTTTGAACGAATATCCTCGATACTTTTTTACAGATTCGAATGCAAGAATTATTGATCCGGCAGCTTCTTGTATTTCGCTTACAGTAGGTGGAATGGCAAATTCTAAGGTTCCTTATTCATTAAGTGATGAGAGGATTGATTACCTGGCAATATCGAGAGATAATCAAGTGTCTTCTGGAACTCGTATTGGGCCGGGGATACAGAAATCAATAAAGCCAGAACTTGTTGCTTATGCTGGAGATGTTGTATTTAATACGCTTTCAGCGAAAACAAGCAAGAATGTAGGATGTGGTATTTTATCTTTTTCTAATAAGTTGACAGATGGATTGTTTTGTCAGGATATAGGGACGAGTTTGGCGGCACCGTATGTTTCACATATTGCAGCTCTGGTGTTATCACGATATCCGGAAGCTTCTAATAATTTGGTTAGAGCTATTTTGACAAGTGCTTCATTTATTCCAAAGGAAATAGAACTACAAATTGATAAGATAGAAGGGAATCCGGAATTTATAACCAATATTCAAGAAATCTATAAACAAAATGTTAAAGGACAGATTACATGCAACAAGAAAAAAATGTTGCATTATTTAGTTGGATACGGATATCCAATTAAAGAAGTGGCTGTAGATTCTTTTGAACAGAATGTAATGTTGCTTGCGGATATGCGAGAAGAAAATGCAATTGAAGTTGATAAAACGCATATTTTTGAACTTCCGATTCCTAAAGAGTTTGAAGTGGCAAAAGGGAAAAAGAAAATTACTGTTTCTTTGGCATACAATCCAGATGTAAGAAAGACTAGGATGGATTATTTGGGAAAATCGATGTCCTTTGAGCTAATACGAGGTAAAGACTTGGATGAAGTATACCAAGTATGCGCTTCACAAGCTGGCTTAGATGAAGAGGATAAAACAGAAAGATTTGAGAAAAGATATGTCTGCGATATGGAAAATTGCGGTAAAACTTTGAGAGAACATGGAACTTTACAAAAAGGTACATTTGAATTTTCGCGGTCACCATATGGCGATAATTATTATCTTGTCGTAGATTGTAAGAAAAATTGGTCCACAGCAAAGCAAGAATATGCTTTGGTGGTTACATATCAAGTTCAAGATGAGAGTGTGAAATTGTATGATTTGTTAAAGAATAGAATTCGTGTTCCGCGAAGCAGAGAAAGAGTTTAATGTCAATATTGTAGGTAATCAATGTTTTTGAGGGTCTGGTGGGATAGAGTATTTGCTCTATCCCATTTGTGCTAGTTGGGCAGATGAGTATAATAAGAGTGAATGAAGTGTAACGATGAAAAAGACACTGTATCAAAGAAGCAGATAAAAAGATGGTTTAATAAAGTTCTATTAAAAGATGACGATAGGTATTTCTATTATATTTGAAGTGTGGTATACTGTATGAGAACAATGAACCGTTTGATTACAAAGGATCGGTGACGTATATGGAAAATGAGAAAAAAAGCATTTTGTATTACCCAACAATAAAGATAGAAGATGGGTATTGGCTAAGGAATGCAATCTTGTATTGGGATGAGGTGGCCTCTATAGTGCCAGGGGCGAATTATGATGAAGTAAATTCTAATGAGGTGGAGGCATTGCGTTCGGCGGGACTATATAACCCGGTATTTCCAATTGAGTTGCAAAACAATGATGAGTTATGTATAAGATTTTGTGAAGAGGTAAACAAGAATCTTCGGTATCGTAGAAAATGGAGAAATGTACGCGAAAGAAATCGCAGACCGGAGGAATACTCGCTCGTACATGTAGAAAAAATGAGTATGGAGATGGGGAGTATGGTTCATATTGACAAAGCCCCGGCAATGGTGTTGGATATGTTAATTGAGGAGGGTGTTGCATTAAAGAACTGCGACGGCCCATGGATTAATATGAGGTCACAAGATGCAGAGATTTATATGTCTGTACTGGCAAGGTATTTGGCGGCTGCTCATGACAATATGGATATTGGTACAGACAAGATTAGTAAGTTCTATTATCCGTATGTAAGGAACTCAACAAAGCAATTAGAGAATAAGCAAGCATATTTAGGTGTTGCGATGCAAGAGATACTTCCGATGCCTGCGATGGATATTCCTCTGGAGGACATTATTAGATTTAAGGATGAACATATGAGGCAACTGAGTAGTTTTAGGCAAAGAATTGAGGATTTTCAGTGGCAGTTGAGGCATTGTACAAATGGAGAAGAGGTTCGTGAAAGGATAGCGAGATTCCGAAGAGAGATAGCTGATGAAGTAAATGAGATTGATGAATTGATTCGTACAAGAAATATGAGAACTTTTAAAAAGACTCTTCGTTCTTTGGTTCCGCTAGCAATAACTACAGGGGCCGAATTATTAGCTCTAAAAGGAGAAATTTCTCAAGAAAGTGTTATTGGCCTTGGTGTGATGACGAACTTGATACCACTTTTTATCTCTGACGATGAGGTAAGATTTAATGAGAAGAATTCGTATCTTTTTTCTGCAAGAGATAGTGGGATAATCACGCAAAATCGCAGAAGAATGGTTTGATCCTTAGTAGGAAGAAGTGTCATAGAAAGCGAATAAATTATGAAACGTGCTGCGAGAAAATATGATGGAACATTATCTGAAAATGTTGAAATATGGACGATTGAAGGGATTATAAAGAGGTAGAAGTATGGCAAGAATGACATGTTCATGCGGGGCTCAGTTGAGTGATCAAGAAGCTTCGAATAAAATTCAATTAAGAGGTTTAATATGTTAAGAGGGGTCTATTGACATTGGACGAATTGCGTGATATAATCAAGCTATATATCAATATTGGCATACTTAGGAAAACCTAGGGGCGCAAAGCTTGGAGTCTAAGGCACAATGTGCTATGATAGTTCGGCTGCAAATCATGAAGGGTGGTTTGCGGCCTTTTCCTATGTATGACCATAGTGCAGAAGGAGGAGGTTTCAATGAAGAAAGGAATGAAGCGCTTAGTGAGCTGTTTGCTCGCTATTGCAATGGTGTTGACCACGTTCGGTGTAAACATCAAGACGGCATCGGCAGAAGAAAGAACGATGCAAAGTTATGTGTATGATGGGTATGAGGTGGATTTTGATGTGACGGATGCATGGGAAGGCGCATTCAATGCAGATGTGAAGATTGCCAATACCGGCGATGCGGAGATCTGTGACTGGGCACTTACTTTTGAGTTTGCCCATGAGATTCAGAATCTTTGGAATGCGACGGTGGTGGAGCACACGGGGGATACCTACGTGATTAAGAACGCCGACTGGAATGCAAATATTAAGCCGGGTGAAGGTGTTGCATTCGGTATGACGGTATTGTGTAACGGAGAGATTGCGTTCCCGGAAAACTTTTCTTTTGTGATGGAAGAAGAGTCAGTGACTGCACAGAGCTATTCTGCGGAGTTTACTCTGTATTCTGACTGGGGAACAGGCTGTAACGGAGCGATTATTCTCAGCAACCTTACTGACGAACCTATTGAAAACTGGCAGTTGGAGTTTGATTACAATAGGGAGATTGTAGATATTGCAAATGCGGTAATTGTTTCTCATGAACAGGGCCACTATGTGCTTAAGAATGCCGAGTATAATGCGGATATTGCGGCGAATTCTTCTGTACACATCAGTATTGTAGCCGGTGAAGGTGCGGCAGACGAGAGACCGGAGAACTTTACTATGCAGCAGACGGTAGTGGGTGATGCGTCAACCGGTACAGAAGATGAGATGGACCCTGTTATTGCAGAACGTTTAAAGGGTGTGAAGTATAAAGAGCCGGAAGCAGAGCATGTACAGTATGATGAAGTTACTGATATGTACTATGTTGATAACCAGTTGTTAGTTGTAACGAAGGAAGGTGTGACACAAGAGGAAGTAGAGGCATTTGTTGCTGATTATGGAGCAACAGTGGTAGGATATATTGTGTTGACGGGGGATTACCAACTTGAGTTTCAGGAACCGAAGACATTAGATGAATTAAATTTCTATGTGGAGAGAATTTCTGAAAGCGTACTTGTAGAGTATGTAATGATTCATGAATTGATTGAAGTGTGTGAATCAGCGACTCTTGAATGGTATGATGATGCGACAGAACGTGCTAAGTGGGACGAGGAATGGGATGTTGAATTCCCTTATGGAGCGAATTGGGGATTAGAAGCAATAGATGCAATGGGAGCATGGGAATATGAGGGGAGTACTGTAAAAGTAGGAATGGTGGATAGTTCCTTCGATGTAGAACATGAGGATTTAGATTTTGAAGATGTATGGGGAAATCCAGAAGATGTGATTTTTAATTATGAGAAATCATTTACTAAGAAAGAAGGAATCACACATTATTCACACGGAACAAATATGGCAGGTATTTTGGCAGCAATACATAATAATAAGGTCGGGATGAAAGGAACTGCTAAAAATGTTGAATTATATGCGGCTGCAAGTGGATTAAATATTGAATCAGAAGTAGAAGAGAATCTCGAAGCAGAAGCGGAGTTTACTCGGAGTAGTTTTATAAAAACAAAGTGTTGTTTTTCTTGGTTGATTCTTAATGACTGCAGAGTGATTAACTACAGTATGCGTAGAGGAAATATTGATGAAAAACTAACTAATAAAGAACAAAGTATATACAAAACTTTTTTTGAGAGACTTATTAATAACGGATATGATTTTTTGATTGTACAGTCTGCAGGTAATGAAGGAAAGGAGTCTAGTTTATACGGAGGAATTGCAAGTATACAGGATTCCATTGTAGAAGAACATATAATAGAAGTTGGGGCAGTTAAGTTAAATGCTCCATATGATGTTTCTAATTTGTTTGGAATAGATTACAGTAATATAAAAACTAGAGATGGAAAAACATTTACCGGATATAGTTACTGGGCTGACAGTAACTATGGAGAAGGGGTTGATGTTTGTGCACCAGGTGCTGATATATATAGTACATTACCTGGCAATAGATATTCTAATATTTTTGATATTACAGATGAAGTGTTATATTGGGGCGGTTCTTCACAGGCTGCTGCGTATGTATCTGGGGTTGCAGCATTATGTTTTTCTGTAAACCCTGAGTTGACGGCTACTCAGGTGAAGGATATAATATGCGAAAAAGTATCTCGATATATATGCGATCGGAATAGAAAGTTCTATCCTATGGTCAATGCGAGATTGGCAACTGAGGCGGCGGTAATTACACCAGGAGAGATTGGAAATATTGATAGGAATTCAGTTGGGATACTGCAAGGACAGGTTTTATCTTTGGAAAGTCAAGGACCGACTTCATATGGAGTAGCATCAGCTTTAGATACAAGTAAGATAAAAGAGACAGGGAGTTTACCATATATTCGTGCTATTCCACTCACGGTGAATGGGGAGTTGGATAATAAAAATTTGTCGTCATCGAAATTATTTGACGCAGATGAAAAAGATATACCCGGTTTTGTTGATGAAGACAATAAAAACGGTTCGTATGAGCTGATGTTAAGTGAGGGAAGATATAGGATTGAAGTGTTTGTGCCAGGCTATGTCGAGAAAATATATCCTGACGTTTGGATAGCCGGAGACAGTGTACAATTAATGGATATACTTCTTATACCAGACGGGTTAAATGATGAAGGAACCAACACAGAAGAGAAGCTAAAATTATATGATGTGAAGGGAGTAATTAAAACAGCGGAGTCGAATCAAGTTGTTTCAAATGTCACCGTAAGTGTTATTAAAGGAGGATACATGGGGTCGGGGGATTCTGGTGAGGTAGAGCTTGATATAACACAGCATGATGTGATAGAGACTTTTGAAACGGGAGCAGATGGGAGATATTCATTGCAATTACCTAGAGGATATTATATTCTTAAAATGGAAAAAGAGGGATATATTACAAGTTATAAAGAGATTATTAGTGCTCCATATATCTATGAACAAAATGCTGCGCTTTCTTCGATCCTGGAAGATGGGGAATATCGTATAGTGCTTCAATGGGGCGAAAGTCCGAGAGATTTGGATTCTCATCTCATAGGGAAAAAGCAGGAGTATGAAGTGTTTCATGTGTATTACTCTAATAAGTACTATTATGAGGGAGAGATATTGATCGCACAATTAGATATTGATGATGTCTCTGGATATGGTCCTGAAACAACTACTGTTACTGTTACTGTGAATCGAGAGATGGATTATCAGTATTACGTGAAGGATTACACAAATCAATATAATAGTTATTCTAAAGCACTGAGTCTTTCTGGTGCGACGGTTAGTGTATATTGTGGAACGCAACTTTTAGAGACTTATTCAGTACCTCTTAATAAAACTGGAACTGTATGGAATGTTTTTGAAATTATTGATGGTGAGCTTGTTGATATTAACCAAATTAGATGAGATTATGTTATTATACGGAGGAATAGATGAAGTATTACGGAAACAAAATAATAGTAGCTATAATGTTTATACTACTATTTTCGGGCTGTGGTCACAGAGAAGGAGGTGGGAAAGCGTCTCCTTCACCTACGGCATTACCCATGATAACACAAAAGCCTACACCATCTTTATCTGCGGCGCAACGTTTTGAACTTGAAGAACAGGAAAGAGAGAAAATTAAAGAAGACCTTATGGCTTCTCCGACACCGGGACCGGAACCGTATTCTATATTTGATGCAAAGAAGAGTGTGGAGGTTGGAGATGTTGTTATTATGGGGAATTACATACATTTGTTAGGTCGGGATATTGAGGATTATGATTTACCGACAAAATGGTTAGTACTGGAAAAAAATGAAGAAAAAGTGTTATTGATTTCTCTGTTTAATGTTGATGTAAAACGGTATATTGAAGGGGACACTTATATCAGACTTGAAAAGGATGGTATTCCTATTACTTGGGCAACGAGTAATGTGAGGCAGTGGTTAAATGGCCGTTTTAAAGAATATGCTTTTAATTTTTTAGAACAAGAATGCATTCTGGAAACGGTTGTTCATACTCCGGATAATCCGATTTATGGAACAGAAGGAGGAGAGGATACAAATGATTGTATTTTTTTGCTCAGTATCGATGAGGTACAAAAGTATTTTTCCTCGGATACGGAACGCAGAACTCAAATCATCCCAGATGTAGATCCTATCGATGAAATAATCTACGGACCTTCTGAACATCGTCCAAACACAACGGATTACTATGATTGGTGGCTTAGGAGTCCGGGAAAAAGCAATTATGATGTGGCGTGTGTTGAACGATATGGAGAAGTAGTGCTGGAAGGTGTTGATTCAACCAATATGAGAGTTTCCGTGCGTCCAGCCATGTGGATTGACCTGAACAAGGTAAAGGAAGTTGGCCTAGAGATGGCTGGAGAGGAATAAGAGTATTCTTGGGAGTTCCAAATCAGAAACAATCATGCTGTATGCGTTGATGGAAAGATTGGATAACATCGTTCTCCTTTGTGATGACCCCAAAAAAGCACCTGTCGAAAAGGGACTGATATAAAAATATAGTCTCTCACGACAGGTGTTGCTCTTTTGGGGAGGAACAATGGGGTCTCCAAACTTTATGAGGGTTTCTCGTGAGGGTTTGACCGATTTTGACCATGTGTTAATGAGGGAGTTTCGTGAGGGGCTGGTGGATATGCACCAGAACCACTCCTTTTTTGGCTTAACTGATTATTTATCATAATAAAAATACTCGTCAAGGATGCGGATTTGCACTGCTTTGCAGCATGTCCTTGACGAGTATTTTTATTATGATATTTTTTGTCAGTAAGCAGATAAAGGGATAAAAAATTAAAGAGAAACCCTCAAACCAGCCCCTTACGAAAGCTCCTCATAATAAACCCTCACGAAGAACCCTCAAAGAGTCAGCCCCTCAAAAACTTTGATTACCCGAACAATGAAGTATAGTGGTATCAAAAGTTTAAATATTCAACAAAGTCAAGATTCTAAACCATCTTAACTTTTCCTTGACTTCACTGTGCGCGTGTACTATACTATAAATGTAATATAATTTAATTTTGTGCCGGTAAACGGTTTTACCGGTGTGTATGAGATATGTAAATGCAATGCTCCAGCTTGTGCTGGATCTCGCCGGGCATTTATCATGTCTCTTTTTTTATGCCATTTTGGCGGAAAGGAGGTACCCAATGGGTGATTCTGTTGGGAGAGCGGAGGCCATAGAGAGCTTCGCGCAAGCTATCATCGGCTATGAGCCTGATGAGGAGGGACGCGCGTCCCGGAGATTATTGTTGTCTGATATGTTTGACGGCAACATGGATGTACTGGGGGACCGGTTTTCGTTTGAGGAGATGTTTAAGGCATTTGACGAACATGTTTTGACGCGGAATGCGGGAAATATCGTAAATGCAATCTCTAAAAATGTGATTTCGGCAAAGAGTAAACGGAGGGTCTTTTGGTAAGGAAAGGAGGAGACGTATGGTTATTACGTCGGTTCTGAATACGGACAGTGAGTATGTGGATGTCTGCATTCAGGATAACGGGCAGGAGGTCCGTAAGACAATATCCCTTAATGATTACCGCAGAGCATGCTCGGAGCTAACTATGGGAGAGAGTCGAACGGTCCATCGTGTAGGAATGTTGCCGGCAGGGTTTGTTGATGGTGGTGTGGAAGAAGATTATCACGAAGCCATCATACGGGTTCCCGCCGGAAAGCGTCCGTTTATCTATCACAACAAGGAGTATGTGATTCCGTTTCCTACGACGGTGTTTCATTTCACAACGATCCGGGGAAAAGCGCACAGTACTCGTGTGTGGTTTGCGGATGAGGAAGGAAGACTGTATCGGTACCCATTTGGGAACGTGTACAAGGACAACAGAATCTGCTGGGGAGGCAACCGGTTACCGGATGTACATAACCTGAAGGATTTTGATAAGTATGTGTCCATATTCTTTTCGGCATCGACAAACGACGACCTTTACAGTGGGGTAAAGCTTGTTGTGGATGGGAAAAAGGTACCGCTTGCGCAGCGGGATCTGTTGGAGTCTGTATCGGTAAGAGATACTTTTCCGTTAGGCAGTTATAGACCATAAAGGTTTGTAGCTGCCTTTTGGTGTTTAGAGATTCTCCGGATGCATTGTCCAAAGGAAGGGTAAAGTTCTTTCGCGTTTTTAGAATTTAGTCCTTAAAAGACTAGTAACGGTATAAAGTTAGTCCTTAAAGGCACAACATCATCGGTTCTATTTTGATATCATTAGAATGTGCTCAAGAAGAGCACGCCACATGAGAGTGGAGGCGCCGATACTCTCCCGGATATAACACCGAGGAGGTAATGATTTATGAGTCAGAGAAAGGAAAGCGAGTCGGTAGTGGAGTACCAGGGCTACGAGAATGGACCACTTCTTCGCCGGATTCGCAAAGAAAGAGGGTTCACGATTGAAAAGGTATGTGAACTCGCTGGGATAAGTACATCTACGTTGAGTCAGTTGGAGCAAGGGGGACGGAATCTCACCATGCGTAACCTGTATCACTTGATGCGGATTTACAACGTGGATGCCAATACACTGTTAGGAGTGCCAAAGATGGTTGCCGCTAATTCCGTTGACGAGTCGTTAAAGATGTTATCGTTGAGGAAGAGAAATTTTTTAACGAGTTCATTTCTGTATATGATAGAACGTGCGGTAGAAGAAGGGGAGGGTGATTAGGATGAGGAGGAAACGTAAAATTTTTGATTGCGTGGAATATTTGTCAGTAAACGCACCCCTTGATAGAGTTGAAAGACTTGAGGATAAGCAGCAAAAATATATCCGCGAATATGTACGTAACAAGGAATACCGGGTCGTTGGGACTATTAGACGCCATGGCTTTTCTATGAATGATGTGAATCGGCAGTGGAAACAGATTGCTTACATGATTCGGAAGAGACAGGTACAGGGAGTGGTGATAGCAAATATGGCAGCGGTATCAATGGATTTGCCAGATGCGTATGCAAAAGTAGGACAAATTGTAGCGGCGGGCGGCATTGTTGTGACTGTAGATGAAGGTCCGTTAAGGATGGGGATAAAGGGGTGGTTGTATGAATAAGAAGAGAAGATACGAAAAGTATAACAAGTTTGATGTGGTATATGCTGATTTTGGTAAGAATCCGAATGGAGTTGAGGGTGGTATTCGTCCGGGGGTAATTGTATCATGCGATGCCAGTAATCATGAGGGTGCACCGCAGATTTCTATTGTACCGTTAAGTAGCAAGTTAAAGGATATTCCGGTTCATGTGAAGATTAAGCCGGAGGATGTGAGAGGATATGGGCTAAGAACCATCTCAGACTTCATGCCGGAGGATGCACAGACGATTTCAAAAGGATGTGTGAGAGGGAAAAGTGGGTATATTCCAAGAAATTCTGAAGCGCGTGAGGCGATTGACAGGGCACTGATTCGTCAGTTTGATTTGTTACCGGTGGCGAGAAAGATGGTATTAGAGGAAATGGGGGAGTGTGCTTGTGGACAGCAGGACGAAGAGAACAAATAATAAACGTTTTGTAAGATATGCAGAGGGAGCGGATTTATACTCTATGAGCGTGTCCAAATTTATGCAGTTGGCAAAAGATGCGAAAGCATGCTATAAGGTAAACCAGTTAGTATTAGTCAATTTAGATATCATCGATGAGTATCTCGAAACATTCCGAATTGTTGAGGATGATTTTTATAAGTAATATCATCTGCAAGAACCAGTTTGTATTTGGTTCAATGTGAATGAAAATGGAGAAAGACGATGCTTCGCGAAAAAAAGTCTTGACTTTTGGTAATACCAAAAGTATAATAGGGATAGGTTATGAAGGAGGCGTTAGGATGGCACGAATGGGAAGACCAATGGTTGATGATCCAATTAACCATGTGGTGACGGTTAAGTTCAGAGAAGAAGAGTACCAGTTGATGCTGGAATATGCGAAAGCTCATGACCTATCCATATCGCAAATGATACGTCTTGGGATTGAATTGCAAATAAAGAATCAATCTCCCAAGGAGTAGGGCAGGCTCTTTTCTCCAAGAAAGGAGATAAAAATGGCTTGTAGAAAAGACGGCAAAGGAAGAGTGTTACGAAGAGGTGAGAATTACAGAAAAACGGATGGTAGATACTCCTATGTCTATAAAGATGCGTTGGGAGTGAAAAGGACGATCTATGCAAAATCCCTTACGGTGTTACGTGAAAAGGAAGAAACGCTAGTAAGAGACCAGATGGATGGATTAAATGTATACGTGGCGGGGAAAGCAGATGTGAATTTCCTGTTTAACCGGTATATTTCGACTAAGACAGAGCTGAGAAGCACTACTTATAGTAACTACTTGTATACATGGAATCATTTTGTCAGAGATTCTTTTGGGAAAAAGAAAATCAAGGATGTGAAGTACTCGGATGTTTTGTTTTTCTACAATGATTTGGTTACAAACAAAGGGTTGCAGATTAATACATTGGAGAGTATAAACACGGTTTTACGGCCGTCGTTCCAACTGGCGGTAAGGGATGATATCATTAGAAAAAATCCGGTTGATGGGGCGTATTGTGAAATCAAGAAGAGAAACGGGGGCTCCAGAAAGACAAGAAGGGCTCTGACGGTGGAACAGCAAAGAGCATTTCTTGAATATGTTTCGCAGAATCCATTCTTTTATCACTGGTATCCGTTCTTTCTGTTCCTTTTGGGAACCGGATGTCGTATAGGAGAAGCGATCGGAATTCGATGGGATGATATTGATTTTGACAAGCGTTATGTTGATGTCAATCATAGTTTGACCTATTATCAGCGTTCAGATGATTCGTTTCGCTGTGAGTTTAGGGTATCGAAGCCTAAGACGGAAGCAGGAGTTAGAATAATCCCGATGATGCCCCAGTTATACAAAGTGCTATGGGATGAATATGAAAGGCAGAAAGAAGAAGGGTTCTGTGAAGCAAATATTGACGGCATGACGAATTTTGTTTTCACAAACCGCTTTGGAACTCCGCATAATCCTGCAGCAGTTAATCGTGCTATCAAACGCATCGTAGACACTCATAATTCGGAGGAAGAGGTTGCTGCCAAAAAGGCGAAGAGAGAGCCGATAATGATACCGCGGTTTTCGTGCCACATTTTCCGACACACGTTTGCTTCACGATTTTGTGAACATGAAACGAATATTAAAGTAATTCAAGAAGTGATGGGGCATGCGGATGTATCCACTACGATGAACATTTACGCAGAGGTTAATCCGGAAGTGACCAGAGCTTCGATTGAAAAATTAGCAAGAAATATGGATGTATTTTAGAAAAGAGTCCTCTTGATTGATTCTTTTCGGTATGGTATAATCCTAATGTAACTGACATGCAATGGCTTCAGGGTGCTGAGTCAACGGAAGCAAAAAAGTTGACCATTCCAAAAACAGAAAGACTACTTTTTGACTACTTTTCTTCAAAAAATCGTAGAAGAGTATAAAAGAGTATGAAATCCGGAAATCCAAGAAAAACAAGGGTTTGTAAGGATTTACAAAAGTTCAGAATGGTAACGGAAAAGCTCCCGACGATGCGCCAGCAGTAAGTTCAAAGTGGATATGTAAAATTAGAAGTAGTCAAATGATGGTTTGGCTACTTCTTTTTCATTTATTTGACTTTTACCTGGCAATGCTCTATAATGAGAAATCGAAATTTATGTATGAAAGGGAAAGACAATGAAGAAAAAGATAATTGCAATGTTACTTGTTTTATGCATGGCCTGCAGTGCTACGGCATGCGGAGGTTCCGAAAAGAAGATATCGGTGGTTACCGTCGAAGGGAAGGAATATGACCTGACGGGAGAGTTTCAGAATGTTGTAGGGACAATGGTGAAGAACGGTACGAGGGTTGCATCGGTTTCGGGAAATTGGAATTTATATGGGGAAGACGGGAACATGGTCAGCGACTCCTCTGCGCTGGAAGAAGGCTATGATATTGCGGCAGGAGAATGGGATCAGACGGATAGGTTTGCTCCGGAAAAGAAGGAACAGCTTGTGGCTGAGCGGGGGTATTTTATTCGCACGGATTTTTATTTGGATGATATGGAGGAAAACGGTATTGTTTCCGATTTGGGGATATCATCGGTGAAGAGTGTAGAAAAGAATATTGATGAAGAGATGTTTTTAGAAATCGAGGGCGGAAACTCCGCATATATTAACGGAACCAGAGGATATGTAGGCGTTTTTGTAAACGGGGAAGCACTTGATTTTTCCGACTATGAGGATGAGTTGGAGGAGTTGAAGAGTTATACGGTGACGGGATATAACAGACTGATTAACGAACGTTTTCCGAATATGTCGGCGATCGGTATAGGGATTTTGAACGGCGATATTTTCCGAATGGCTCAAACTTATGATGAGCTTGCGGAAATCATGGACAAACGTTCCGTGTCCTTGGAGAATGAACTCCTGGTGTGGTTTGCTTTTGAGGATGCGTATGAACGCCTGGAGGCTGGAATGGCAGATGATTTTGCATTTGTAAGCTTTGGTATTCCGGAGGACAACAATACCGTCAACATGTCTTATCACCGGTTTTGTTTTGATAAGTCGCGGAGTGGGGAATAGTCTGCGGAAGATGCTGCGAAATAGTGTAAAAATAGTGAAATTTTAGTGGAGAAAACATACCATGAACGTCCAAATTTTTGGTACGAAAAAGTGCAACGATACAAAGAAAGCCCAGCGTTATTTTAAAGAACGTGGCATCAAATTTCAGTTTGTTGACATGAGCGAAAAGGAACTGAGTAAGGGCGAGTTTCGCAGTGTTTGTCAGGCGGTGGGCGGCATCAGAGCGGTCATTAACGAGGATTGCAAAGACAAGGATACTTTGGCATTGCTTAAATACATTGCGGAAAGTGAATTGGAAGAGAAGCTTTTGTCGAATCAGCACGTATTAAAGACACCGATTGTACGAAACGGCAAGCAGGCCACGGTGGGCTATCAGCCGGACGTATGGAAGGGTTGGGTATAAGCACGGTAAGAGGAGGAAAACAAAATGATTCAATTTGAAGTGGGAAAACTGTATGATTGCGGCAGTTATAACGGAAATGATAATCTTTTCCGAATTGCAAGCCGGACGGATACGACGGTGGATTTGATTGCTATCTATGAAGCCAGGGGCGAGATGAAGGAAAGCAGTGTCGGGACCTGGAATATCGAAGTGTTTGATGATGTGGAATGTGTATTAATTGAACGTGGTTATTTTGATGATGAAGATGCGGAGTACATTATGGCGGATTGTCCGTATTAATGATAAATCAGGTAAAAGAACTTATAGATAACAAGAAAGAGAGGGCTTTTATGAGACATCGGAGTAAGAAATCGATATTTGTGCTTTGTTTGGCGGTTATGTGTACATTTGCGGCATGTTCGGAAGATGTGCAATCCGATACGGAGGTTACACCCGCAGCGGAGGTCACTGCTACGATAGTTCCGGAACAAACGCCGACAGAGGCACCGGAAGTAACGATTGCACCGAAGACAACCGACATGCCGGAAGCTACAGCAACCCCGGTTCCGACCACAACTCCGGAGCCGACAGCAACCCCGGAGCCGACCGTGACCCCGGAACCGACATCGTCTCCGGCTGTTTCCGGCCCGACGGACGTAGTCTATGATTTTCATGACCTTTTCTATCAGACCTCATACGGTACGGAGTATACCATAGAGAATGACGGTTCCATTGCTCTTAAGTACGACGGTTTGTATCAGGAGATTAAGCTGGGAATTCCGGAGCCCATTGACATGACCCATTGTCTCGGTGTTACCGTGAAGATGAAGAGTGAAGCGGGTAATTTGGCCGTGAAGCTTTATGATAAGGACTTTAATGAGGTGTTTGTCCGCTATGACGGACAAACTTCCGGCGTGGAACATCATCAACTTTCACCGGTGTTGACAACGGAGGTTGCCGGGATCGGTTTGATGGCTTGTACCGAGATGGAGGACTATTCCGGGTTTGTGGCAACGGTATATTCCGTTACCTTCCATATGGATGCCGGATTCGGCGGTACATCCGAACAGGCTCCGACGGTTGTAAACAAAAAAGGTGAGTTACTGAACGAGGCAAAGAAGCATGAGTTTAGCTTTGGTATTGTAATGAATAGTGGCAATTTGTATGATGACGCCTATAAAGCGTTGCTGGGCGCAGAATGTACCAGCGTAAGCTTCGGTAATGAAATGAAGGCATATTCGCTTTTGAACAAGAGCGCCTCTCAAAGAAGTGAAGACGGTATGCCGGTGATGAATTACGGTACGGCGGACAGAATGGTAGAGCTTGCGATACAACAGGGCGTGAAAATCCGCGGTCATGTGCTGGTGTGGGATGCACATATGAGTGACTGGTTTTTCCGGGAAGGATATCAAAGCGATGGTGCTTATGTAGATAGGGAAACGATGCTAAAGCGTTTGGAATATTATATCGAAAACGTTATGACTCATTTTGAAGAAAAGTATCCGGGTACCGTATACTGCTGGGATGTGGTAAACGAAGCGGTAGGGGACGGAACTGCGGACTATAAGTTTTCCGATAAGCGTCATGTTCGTATGAAGCGTAACGGTGCCGATAATCCGTTTTATACAATAATCGGTGATGATTACGTGGAGCTTTCGTTCTTGTATGCGAAAAATACGGTAGAAAAGCTTCAGGCAAAGAATCCGGAGGTGGAGATTGCGTTGTTTTACAACGATTACAGCACCTTCTATGATACGAAGAGGGATGCGATTTGCGAACTGGTAAAGAGCATCAATTCCTATGCAAAGGATGAAAGCGGGAATTACCGCAAGTTGTGTGACGGTGTCGGTATGCAGAGCTACATCGGCGGATACGGAAAGCAGGGCGGATGCATGAACAACTCCGACATTACGAAAATTAAGAATGCGATTATGAAGTTTCATAATCTGGGGGTTGATGTCCATGTGACGGAAATGGCGATTCGAAATTACGACAAATCTCAGGCGGACAAACATGCACAGTTTTGCGGAGATTTGTTCCGGATGTACGCAGAACTGAATGCGGAGGAGACGGTAGTATCCAATATTACGGTTTGGGGCTACTGTGACAGACCGACTTTGAAGACTACGGATTATGCTTATAAACAGAACGGTCCGTATTGCGGTCTGTTTGATGAGAATTATGAAAAGAAGTCTTCCTATTATGCGGTGGTAGAAGCGCTGAAATAAGGATGATGAGATTTAAGAGAAGAGGCCGGAGGGTCTCTTCTCTGATTTTATGTACAAACGACAGTGCCCGGTCCGGAGAGGATGAGGGGATTTGGCACGATCGGAACATCGGCTGCGCTATCCAACCTGCGGTTGGATGATTTGTAAAATATTCAAACCAACACGTTATTGTTTTTACGGCCAACGGCTTGTAAACTATAGGTGTAGCTACAAAACAAAATCAAAGGGAGGTTTACAATGAATACAATTAAAATACAGGAGCAAATTGCTTTTTTAAGAAAACAAAAAGGGCTGACGCAGGAAGAACTCGCCAAGGTTCTTGGTGTGACCAATCAGGCGGTTTCCAAATGGGAATCGGGACAGTGCTGTCCGGACATCCAGTTGCTTCCGGATATTGCAACGCTTTTCGAGGTGACTGTGGATGAGCTTCTCGGTTGTAATTCGACAAAGGGATTGGGAGACATCTGTTTGTGTCTGAAGGACTATTTTACTGTACTTCCGGAAAAGGAGTCCTTTGAAAAATGTTATCGTATTGCGGCTCTGTTACATGAAATTGCGGTGACCGACGGATGCAAAAACTTTGTTCCGTGGGACGAAAAAGATTATGCCGGAGGTAATATTTCCGACTGGGGACTTTCCGTTTGTTCCGAGCCGGAAGGCAGTACGGGGCGAATGGCTGGCAGCGTCTTTTTCTCTTTAGGCAAGACATTTCAAACTCCGAATATTTCGCAGTTATATGAGTTGTCCCTTGCCATGGAGCATTTTTCGGATCTGCGTGTTTTAAAAACCATGTATGCCCTTTATGAGTTGACTATAAAGGATTTTGACCTCTATATATCCTTAGAGGATATCGCTGCCGGAGCGCAGTTGTCGCCGGAAGAGGCGAAGCAGGCCTTGGAGAAGCTGCCGCTGACGGTAAATGAGGAAAAGGGCGAATTGTTGTACCGTTTGGAGGGTTCCTTCTGTCACATGCCGGCGTTGTTGACGTTTTTATTTAAATTCCGGTAAAATCGGATGTATACTATACACGTATTGACTGAATTTAGATGTATCATAATAGAGAAAAAGGAAGTGTGAATTTTGCACCTTGTGGCGATAAAAGTGCAAAATTTGCACTTTTATATATTGACAGAAGTACAAATTTTGCACTATACTATAGTTGGAGGTGCAAGTATGGGAGAACTTAAAGCGTTAAGAATTGAGAAAAAGTTGACACAGCAAGAGGCAGCGGATCTTGTTGGGATTTCATTGCGTTCTTATAAGTCTTACGAAAATGAAGAAGAAAAACATGATACCATGAAATACAAATATATGGTGGAGCGACTGGAAAAAGTTAATTTCATTGATGAGGAACATGGATTGTTAACCATTGAGAGTATCAGGAGAAAATGTTCTGCTGTTCTGGAACAGTATGATGTGAACTTTTGTTATTTGTTTGGTTCTTATGCTAAAGGAAAGGAAACACCCGTCAGTGACGTGGATTTGCTTATATCTACCGATGTGAAGGGGCTGAAGTTTTACGGTATGGTAGAGGAGTTACGGACGAATCTTCGAAAACGTGTAGAAGTGTTGGATATGAACCAGCTGAGAGAAAATCCGGAATTAACGGAAGAAATATTAAAGGATGGGATAAAAATCTATGGATAATGTAAAGAATGATGCGTATTATGTCCAAAAGATTAAGAAAGATGTATTGTTTATTGTGACGCATATGCGTGGCGTAGATGCAGAGGCGCTGGATACAAATGAGGTGCTTTTGGATTCCATGCTGTTTCGTATGATTCAGATTTCTGAGAATGCGAAGAAGTTGTCGGACGAATATAAGAAGGCACACGGTCACATACCGTGGAATGCCCTGAGTGGATTGCGGAATCGTATCGTACATGATTACGGAAATGTAGACTTAAATGTTGTGTACGAGACGTTGAAGAATGACATGCCGGAGTTGCTGGAAATGTTAGAAGATGAATTGATAAATATGTAAATCAAACTTGACAAAAATCAACTTGTTTTTCATAAGATAGAGATGAAATTATAGAAAAAAACTAAGAAATGTTAAAAATGCAACCACAAGTTGCAAAAATAATATCCCTAAGTTGCTTGCAACCGCTTTGGTCTTTTGCTATAATAAAGCACGTAGAATAGTAGTATGTGAAAAAAGGAGAACGCATATGACCATCGGACAGAAACTTATTCACTTACGAAACGTGGCAGATATGTCCCAGGAGCAGCTTTCGGAGACTCTCGGAGTATCCCGTCAGTCTATCTCTAAATGGGAAATGGACCAGGCACTTCCGCAGATTGAAAAGGTGATTCAGCTGGCGGAGATTTTCGGAGTAACTACAGATGAATTGTTGTTGGATAAAATAGAGATTAACCGTACACCGGCTAAAGGCCCGAGAAAGTTGAAGTACTTCGGTACCGACGGTTTCCGGGGTGAGGCAAACGTGAATCTGACCTCCATGCAGGCATATAAGGTGGGCCGGTTTCTGGGATGGTATTTTTCCTCCAAGCTTTCCGGTTGTACAAAGCCGGGGTATCGCCCGCGGATTGTCATCGGTAAGGATACCCGTCGTTCCAGTTATATGCTGGAGTATTCTATCGTAGCAGGTATGACCGCCAGCGGCGCGGACGTGTATATGTTGCATGTCATTACGACGCCGGGTGTGTCTTATGTGACCCGTAAGGATGAGTTTGACTGCGGTATAATGATTACGGCGTCTCATAATCCTTTTGGTGATAACGGTATTAAGGTGCTGAATCGCTACGGTGAGAAGCTGGACGATGAGACTACGGCATTAATCGAGGCATACATTGACGGAGATTTACATGAGCTGGGTGTTACCGGAGAGGATTTGCCGCTGGCCCAGGGTGCGAAGCTTGGTTGTATTCATGAGTATTCCGCGGGGAGAAACCGCTATACCGGTTATCTCATTTCTCTGGCGTCCAACTCTTATAAGAGACTGAAAATCGGTCTGGATTGCGCAAACGGAGCTTCATGGAGTATTGCGGGAGCGGTATTTTCCGCATTGGGTGCCCAGACTTATATCATCGGTGACGAGCCGGACGGAGTGAATATCAACGAGGGGTGCGGTTCCGCTCACATCGAAAAGTTAAAGAAGCTGGTGAAGGAGAAGCATCTAGATGTGGGCTTTGCCTTTGACGGCGATGCGGATCGCTGTATTGCGGTGGATGAAAACGGCAACGAGGTAGACGGCGATGCCATGATTTATATTCTCGGCAAGCGTATGAAAATGCGCGGCACCTTGAATGACAATACGGTGGTAACGACGATTATGTCTAATTCCGGTTTCGTGGACAGCCTCACGGAAGCGGGAATCAAGTGTGTGCAGACCAAGGTGGGTGACCGTTTTGTTTACGAGTGCATGCAGAACAATGACTACGCTATCGGTGGTGAGCAGTCCGGTCATATTATTTTAAAGAAATACGCTACCACCGGCGACGGTATTTTGACGGCCATTATGATTGCGGAGGAGCTTTGTGATTCCAAAGCTTCTCTGGCAAAATTAGCGGAGCCGATTCATCTGTATCCGCAGTTTTTAAAGAATGTCAGAGTAAAGAATAAGGCAGCGGTGCTTAACGATTCCAAGGTGCTAAAGGCAAAGGAAGAGGTAGAAAAGCTCATCAATAAAAAGGGCAGAGTGCTTCTTCGCGAAAGCGGCACGGAGCCGGTGATCCGCGTCATGGTAGAGAGTGAATCTCAGGAGAAGTGTGTAGAGTACGCGGATATGATTGTAAAAGTAATTACCGAAGGAGGACATTGTGTTGAATAAGCTGGTGAAAACAAAGGAGTTATATGCATCCTGTCCGGAGTATTTAAAGGAGCTGTTTGAAAGCTGTGAGTATCCGTGGGAGATGCTGCCGAAGTTAAAGGGTTACATTCAGGCGCTCATTGACAAGGGCATTCCGGGGTATACCTTGTATGCCGAGGGTGTGCTTGTTGGCGAGAACGTAAAGATTTATCCGACGGCTACCATCGAAGGGCCGACCATTATCGGTTCCGGTACCGAGGTGCGTCCGGGGGCGTTTATCCGCGGCAGTGTTATTACCGGAGAGGGCTGCGTGATGGGTAATTCCTCTGAGTTTAAGAATTGCGTGCTTTTGGATAAGGTGCAGGTTCCGCATTACAATTACATTGGCGACTCCATCATGGGCAACAAGGCTCACACCGGTGCGGGTACCATTTGTTCCAACTTAAAGTCTGACGGTAAGGCGGTTGTGATTCACGGCGATGTGGACTACGAAACCGGACTTCGTAAAATCGGCGGCATTCTGGCGGACGGTGCAGACGTGGGTTGTGGTTCCGTCATCAATCCGGGTACGGTCATCGGTAAGAATACTTCCGTATATCCGCTCACATCTCTTCGCGGCGTGTATCCGGCGAACTGCATTGTGAAGGATACGAAGACAGTGGTGGAACGTAGATAGAAAGTTTGTATCAGCAAGAAATAAAATTGTTATAGAAAATACGCCATCCGGAAAAAGGGCGGCATGTCAAATTAGATATGAAAAGGAGACTAATATCATGAATTTTATCAAAGTAAATAACTATGACGAACTCAGCACCAAGGCAGCAGCTCTTATTTGTGCACAGGTTGTGATGAAACCGAATTGTGTATTAGGTCTTGCAACCGGTTCCTCACCGCTTGGCACCTATGAGAAGATTGCAGAAAAGTGCGCAAAGGGTGAGGTTGATTTTTCCAAGGTTTCTTCCATTAACCTTGATGAGTATGTAGGTCTTGACGGTACCAACGACCAGAGCTACCGTTACTTCATGAACACCAACCTGTTTGAAAAGATTAATATCGATGTTACCAAGACCAACGTACCGAACGGCTGTGCTGCAGATCTTGAGGCAGAGTGTGCGGCTTACGATGCGCTTATCGCACAGTCCGGTGGTATTGATTTACAGCTTCTCGGTATCGGCCTTGACGGTCACATCGGTTTCAACGAGCCGGATACTTACTTTGAGAAGGCAACCCATGTGGTAGACCTGGACCCGTCCACTATCGAGGCAAATGCCCGTTTCTTCGCATCCGAAGCAGATGTACCGAGAAAGGCAGTTACCATGGGCATGGGCGGCATTATGAGCGCAAAGAAGGTACTTTTAATCGCTAACGGCAAGAACAAGAAGGATATCGTAGAGAAGGCATTCTTCGGCCCGATTACCCCGTCCTGCCCGGCATCCATTTTGCAGTTGCATCCGGATTTGACTGTAATTTACAGTGAGAACTAAGAGTGTGCAGAAATCGGAGTTTTTCGAACTAAGTGCGTGATAGGAAAATAAGTTGCACCTGTGTTTGTGTGAGAACATGGGTGCAATTTTTGTCGCCGTATGATAGAATGGAAGGGAAGTCAATGTGTCATGAGAGTTCGTATGTGAATGAAAGAAGAACGTTGCTTGTAGCAGAAGAAGAGGGGGAACACCGTATGGGAAAAATAGATCCGAGCCGTACATCAGAGAAGAAAAAAGGGCTCTTTGTCGGCCTTTGTACCAAAGATATTCTATATTACACGGACGACTTGCCGGCTCACAATCACAAATCTAAAACAGAGGACTTTGCTACCTATATCGGCGGTCCGGCGGCCAATGCGGCCATTACCTATGCGGCGTTGGGAGGCGATGCCACTTTGGCGACTTGCCTAGGGGACAGTACGGAGAGCCGGGCGATGATAGAAGAACTGAACGGGTATGGCGTAAAGGTTCTCAATTATTCCGAGTACGATACGGTACCGAATATGGCGTGTATTGTAGTGTCAAGTGACGGCAAACGGACGATTTTAAGCGGCCAGCACAAGTTTGAGGTAAATCGGGAATATGATTTAAGTGGGTATGATTATGCTTTGTTTGACTGCAACCAGCAGGAAATTTCGCTGGATATTTTGAGTGCGTTCGGAACATCGGAGGAAAAGACGATTGTGTTGGATGCGGGGAGCTGGAAACTCAATATAGAGAAGTTTTTGGAGAGAGCGGATATTGTTATCGCCTCCGAGGATTTTAAGGATGAAGCGGGGAACACCATATTCGAAATGGAGTACAATGCGACGCATAAGGCTGTGACCAGAGGGGAATGTCCGATATTGTATCGGGAAACAAAATTAGGTCGGGATGACGGTTCGACGTTGCAGGATAAAAAGGAATTGCCGGTGGAGCCTGTACAGGCAGTGGATACCTTGGGAGCCGGTGATATTTTCCACGGAGCCTTTTGTTACGGATATTTCGAGAAAGGTTATTCCTGCGAAGAGGCGTTAAAGTTTGCCGGGAAGGTGGCAAGCGAAAGCGTGAAATATCGGGGACCGAGAGAGTGGATGAAATACTTAGAAAGGTGATACGAATGAATTTAAAAGAAAGTGCGATAAAAATTTGCACTTTCTTTTTCTGTATGTGATATTTCCGTATTCTCATGCGTTCATTAAGTGAAAAGCTTTTCAAAAGAAAAACGAGGTGGTTGGTTTGGACACAAAAGAATATGAGCGACTGGTGAGCTTGTATCTGGGAAGCGTTTACCACGTGGCGTTAAACGGTTGCACCGGTAGCAGTGACGCGGAGGATGTGACACAGAACACATTTATAAAGCTTTGGGAGCGAAAAGAGGTCTTTCCGGACGACGATTACGCCAGAAAGTGGTTAATCCGGGTGGCGGTAAACGAGTGCAAGAGCCTGTGGCGGACAGCGTGGCATCGGAAAACGACCTATCTGGAGGAAGCAGAGCGGGAGCCGGTGTTTTCGACACCGGAGAAAAGTGATCTATACTACGCGATACGGGAGTTGCCTGTAAAGTATCGGCAGATTGTACATTTGTATTATTTTGAAGAGTACAGTGTAAAGGAAATCGCGGGGGTTATGAAGCTCTCGGAAACAGCGGTTCAAACGAGACTTCTCAGAGCAAGGCAGCAACTGAAGGAAAAGTTAAAGGAGGCATGGAAATGAGCGGAGAAGAACAAAACAGAAGCTTTTATAAAGAGACCTTTGAAGAGATTCCGGTGCCGGAAGGCATGGCAGAGAAGGTAGGAAGGATAACCGAAAGCGCGGGAGAATTTAGAGGAACGTCTGCCGGAAGTGTGATGAGAAAAATGGCAATTGCTGCATCTGTTTTGATGGTTCTTTTTGTGGGAAGTAATGGAATTGCCTGCGCGACCACGGGAGAGACCTGGGTGGAAACGATGATACTCCGGCGTAATATAGAGGGGGTTGATTATGAGATAGAAGCGGAAAAACGTGAGCTCAGAAACGGAGAGACCCTTTATTTCGCTGAACTAGAACTGGAGGATGGACGTTTGTGTCATGTGGTGGAATATGACGGAGAAGGCGAATATATGGTAGTTCCGGACACAGGTGTGGAAGTGTGGAGGGAAGATGGCAGAACCTATATTTGGGACGGAGATAGGGAAATTGATGTTACGGCGGATTTGGAGGATGACGGCTTTGCGATAGGAACTTATAAAGAAGACGGTGTTCTGAAGGGATATAAGTTTTGGAAAAAGGATGGTTTCATATCCTGCCGGATGGAAATTCTTTGCGACGAAGCCAACGAATGGTATAAAGAAAATGAATGGTACCAGGATTCCCTGAGGCAACAGTGGATGATGCAATAGGGGCTATTGAGGAAGAAAATTGAAATAACAATAAGGGCATCCCTTAGTCAAACAGACTTTGGGATGCCCTTGGTTTTTATTGAATATATTGCCTGCAGGGGGAGTTTTTTTACATCTCCTCCATGGTCTTATACTTCTGATACCGTACGCCGGAATCTTCCTTTGCGGCCTTAAACAAGGTCTCTGCATGCTCCGGGAAGGTACGCTTTAACGCTGCGTAACGGGTCTCGCCCTCAAGGAATTCTTCGTAGTCTAAGGACGGTTCCTTGGAGTCTACGGTTAACGGCTTTTCGGCGTTCGGGTTGTAGCGGTACAAAATCCAGTAGCCTGCGTCCACGGCACGCTTCATTTCCTGTTGTACGTTTGCCATGCCGGCCTTGATACCGTGAGCGGCACACGGAGTGTACGCGATGATGACAGACGGTCCCTTGTGCTCCTCTGCTTCCTTTACGGCCTTGATTAACTGGTTCGGGTCTGCACCCATGGCAACCTGTGCCACGTATACGTTTCCGTAGGTCTGGAAGATGGCACCTAAGTCCTTCTTACGGCTTCGCTTACCTGCGGAAGCGAACTGAGCCACGGCACCAAGCGGAGTAGCCTTGGAACTCTGACCACCGGTGTTGGAATAAATCTCTGTATCGACAACGAATACGTTGATGTCTTCGCCGCTGGCAACTACGTGGTCCAAACCGCCGAAGCCGATGTCGTAGGCCCAACCGTCACCGCCGAACATCCAGAAGCATTTCTTGGAGAGCTGATCCTTACGCTCTAAAATCTTAGCGGCGGTAGCGGAATCCATCTTTTCAAGCTCTGCTACCAAAGCATCGGTAGTCTCACGAGACTTATCAAAATCGTCAAAGCTGTCTAACCAATTCTTTGCGGTCTCACTGCCGGTTTCTGCCACGTAAGCCTCAACGAGGGTCTTCTGTGCCTGACGCTGCTGCTTTACGGATAAGAACATACCCATGGCAAGCTCTGCGTTGTTTTCGAATAAGCTGTTGGTCCAAGCCGGTCCGAAACCACGCTTGTTGGTGGTGTACGGAATGCCTGGCATCGGGGAGCCCCAAGCCTGGGAACAACCGGTTGCGTTTGCCCAGTATACACGGTCACCGAAGAGCTGGGTCAAAAGCTTTGCATACGGAGTCTCGCCGCAGCCTGCGCAGGCAGCAGAGAACTCGATTAACGGCTGACGGAACTGGCTTCCCTTAATGGTGTACGGGGAGAAGAGGTCACCCTTATCGGAAAGAGAAAGACCGTAGTTCCATAAAGTATTCTTTTCTTCGTTTAATTCCACCGGCTCCATGGTGATTGCCTTTTCTTTTGCCGGACAGCATGCAACACAGCTGCCGCATCCGGTACAGTCGTAAGCGGAAATCTGCATGGTAAAGTGAAGTCCCTTTGCTGCCGGTCCGTTTGCTGGTGCGGTTACAAAACCTTCCGGAGCATTAGCCTTTTCTTCATCGTTCAATAAGTACGGGCGGATAACCGCGTGCGGACATACAAGCGCACACTTGTTACACTGGATACACTTCTGTGCATCCCAAACCGGTACCTGCAGGGCAATACCGCGCTTCTCATAAGCAGTAAGGCCAAGGTCGATACGACCGTCCTCATAGCCCTTAAAGGCGCTGACCGGAAGGTCGTCGCCCTTCTGCTTGTTAATCGGTTCCAAAATGCCGGTAACCACAGCCGGAACATCCAGAGCAGCGGCTGCTTCGGAAACTTCCTCTGCATCCTTCCAGAAAGCCGGAACCTCTACCTTTACAAGCTTTGTTGCGCCGGCGTCGATAGCAGCTACGTTACGAGCTACCACGTCGTCACCCTTTGCGAAGTAGGTCTTCTTGGTAGCAGCCTTAATCATCTCCAGCGCTTCCTCGGTCGGAATTACTTCCATAAGAGCAAAGAAGGAAGCCTGAAGCACGGTATTGGTATGACTGCCGAGGCCTAATTCCTGGGCAATCTTATTAGCGTCAATAACATAGAAGTTGATGTTCTTTTCCGCAATCTGGCGGCGTACCTTTGCCGGAATGTGGGCGGTCAGCTCATCGCCGGTCCAGGAGCAGTTCAGTAAGAACGTACCGCCCTCTACGATTTCGTCTACGATATCGTACTGGGTAATATAACTCTGGTTGTGACATGCCACGAAGTCTGCGCTCTTTACGTAGTAGGAGCTGGTAATCGGCTCGTCGGAGAAACGCAGGTGGGACTTGGTCACACCGAAGGATTTCTTTGCATCATATTCAAAGTACGCCTGTGCGAACTTGTCGGTATTGTCGTTAATAATACGAACGGTATTGTGGTTTGCACCTACGGTACCGTCACCGCCCAGACCCCAGAACTTACAGCGGATGACACCGGCCTTTGCGTCGGAGAACGGCTTTACCGGTAAGGAAAGGTGAGTCACGTCGTCGTTGATACCGATGGTGAAATTGGTCTTCGGGTTAGCGGAAGCCAGGTTCTCGAATACAGCTAAAATCTGTGCCGGGTCCGTATCTTTGGAGCTTAAACCGTAACGGCCGCCGATGACCTTAATGTTGCGGTCGCTGCTCATCAGTACGCTACATACATCCTCGAATAACGGCTCGCCGGCGCTACCCATTGCCTTACAACGGTCAAGCACTGCGATACGCTTTACACTCTCCGGAAGAGCCTTTAAGAAGTACTCTGCGGAGAACGGACGATATAAGTGAACCTGTAAGAAGCCTACCTTCTTGCCTTCTGCGCGGAGAGCGTCCACCGCATCGCGGATGACACCGTTTACGGAACCCATGGCGATAACCACATCTGTTGCATCAGGATCGCCGTAGTAGTTAAATACATGGTACTCACGGCCGGTAATTTTAGAAATCTCGCCCAGATACTTTTCTACGATATCCGGGAGGGCATTATAGAAGGTGTTGTGGGCCTCACGCACCTGGAAGTAAACGTCGCCGTTTTGTACGGTGTTACGTAAGGTCGGGTGCTCCGGATTTAAGGAACCGTCGCGGAATTCCTTTAAGGCATCCTGGTTGATAAGGCCGCCTAACGCATCCATATCCGGAAGCTCGATTTTATTAATTTCGTGAGAGGTACGGAAACCGTCAAAGAAATGCATAAACGGAATCCGGCCTTCGATTGCGGATAAATGTGCCACCGGTGCCAAATCAGCTACCTCTTGTACGCTGCCGGAGGACAGCATGGCAAAGCCGGTCTGGCGGCATGCCATAACGTCGGAATGGTCGCCGAAAATACTCATGGCATGGGTGCCTACGGTACGGGATGCTACATGAAGCACTGCCGGGAGACGCTCGCCGGCAATACGGTAAAGCACCGGTACCATTAACATGAGTCCCTGGGAGGACGTATATGTAGTAGCTAAGGAACCGGTCTGCAGTGCACCGTGTACGGCGGTGATGGCACCAGCCTCGGACTGCATCTCGGTTAAGGTGACGGTCTGGCCGAAGACGTTTTTGCGTCCCTTTGCGGACCAGGCGTCGGTGAGTCCCGCCATCGGCGAGGACGGGGTAATCGGATAAATTGCGGCTATCTCGGTAAAGGGATAGGCCATATGTGCGGCAGCTTCGTTGCCGTCCATGGTAACAAAATTTTTCGCCATGATTCATACCTCATTTATTTCTTGTAATCGTTTTTCGAAGTGCCGGAAGATCGGCCTTCTTCTTACTTGTTACTTTTTGCGGTATCGATGCCTGCGGCGCCTACCAAGCCGAGACGTTCCGCAGCTTCTTCACGCATCTTATATTTTAACACTTTTCCCGCTGCATTCATAGGGAAAGATTTCACAAATTCAATATATTTCGGAACTTTATGTCTTGCCATACTTGCGGCAATGTAGTTATGCATTTCTTCTACGGTTAAGGACTTGCCTTCCTTTAAGATAATACAAGCCATGGCTTCTTCGCCGTATTTCTTATCCGGAACACCGATGACCTGTACGTCCTGTACGTCCGGATGGGTATAAATGAACTCCTCGATTTCCTTCGGATAAATGTTTTCGCCGCCGCGGATAATCATATCCTTCAGACGGCCGGTAATGCGGTAGTTGCCGTCCGCATCCTTGCAGGCCAGGTCTCCGGAATGGAGCCAGCCTTCCGCATCCACGGTGCCGCGGGTGGCTTCCGGCATCTTGTAGTAGCCCTTCATGGTGTTGTAACCGCGGGAACAGAACTCGCCGTTTTCACCGTCAGCCACTTCCTCACCGGTTTCCGGATCGATAATCTTACATTCGATGTGCGGGAAGTTGTAGCCTACGGTATCGCAACGAAGGTCTAACGAATCGGTCCATGCGGACATGGTGCTTCCCGGAGAGGATTCGGTTTGGCCGTATACGCTGACGATACCGGTCATGTTCATCTCCTTCGGATCTGCCGCACGGCGCATGAGCTCCGGCGGACATCCCGCACCTGCCATAATACCGGTGCGCATGTGGGAAAAATCGGTCTTTCTGTAATCCTCGTGGTTAAACATTGCAATAAACATGGTCGGCACACCGTTAAAGCAGGTGATACGCTCCTGATTGATGCAAGCCAGAGAGGATTTCGCAGAGAAGTACGGCATCGGGCAAACGGTAGCACCGTGGGTCAGGGAAGCGGTCATGGAAAGTACCATACCGAAGCAGTGGAACATCGGCACCTGAATCATCATACGGTCCGCTGTGGACAGCCCCATGCGGTCACCGATACACTTACCGTTGTTTACTACATTATAATGGGTTAACATAACGCCCTTCGGGAAACCGGTGGTTCCGGAGGTGTATTGCATGTTACAAACATCTTCCGGCTTTACCTTTGCTGCCATACGGTTTAACTCTTCCTGCGGAACTAAGTTGCCTCGCTCCATTGCCTCGTCAAAGGTCAGACATCCCGGCTGCTTAAAGCCTACGGTAATGACATTGCGCAGGAACGGAAGACGCTTACAGTGTAACGGCTCGCCAGGCTTACTGGTGGCAATCTCCGGACAAATCTCGTTGATGATTTCTCTATAATTGGAATCCAGACAGGATTCTACCATAACCAGGGTATGGGTATCGGACTGCCGGAACAAATAGTCTGCCTCATGTCTCTTATATGCGGTATTTACCGTAACTAAAACCGCACCGATTTTCGTGGTGGCCCAGAAGGTAATAAACCATGCCGGAACGTTGGTTGCCCAGATGGATACCTTGCTGCCGGCCTTAACACCCATGGAGATGAGAGCCTTTGCAAACTGGTCCACATCCTCACGGAACTGCTCGTAGGTACGGACATAATCCAAAGTCGTATACTTAAATGCGTACTGGTCCGGAAATTCCTCTACCATACGGTCCAGTACCTGGGAGAAGGTCAGATTGATTAACTCATCCTTTTTCCATACATACTGGCCGGTACCGTCGTGGTTCGGATACAGTGCCTTTTTCTTGCCGCGGGTCTTCTCAAAGCGGCTCATATAGTTTACGAAATGGGTAAAGATAACCTCGTAATCCGGCAAATCCTCCATCCATTCGGTCTTCCATTCCAGGGAAATGAAACCGTCGTAGTCGATGGAAGAGAGGGCACGCATGATATCCGCAATCGGCATGGTGCCTTCACCGATTAAGTTGTAAGTTTCTTTATCATCAGAGTCACGCAGATGTACGTGTTTTACATAAGCACCGAGATTTTTGATGGTGGCATCCGCACTTTCCTCACAGTCGCGATACGGATGCTGTATATCCCACAATGCTGCCAGATAATCAAAGGCGAAATCATCCAACATGGCACGCAGGCGGGCGGTGTCGGCGAAGATACCGCTGGTCTTAACTAATATCGTAACGTCTGCGGCCTCCGCATCCTGTAACAGCTCGGTCAGTCGGGTGCGTACCAGGTCCTCTTTATCTTGCAGAGCAACTACGGAAACATACGGTACCTCGGCCTGTTTTGCGACCTGAATCAGCTGTTTTACCAAAGCAACGGAGCTATCATCTTCTGTGGATAAATCGCAGGAGGTATCGAAACACGGGATGGAGAGCTTCTTTTCCCTTAACTGACGAACCGTGGCTCCGATGTTATATTTGTGGAATGGACCGCTTTTTTCGGTGAGTGCCGGAACAAACGGTAAATTGTAGATTTCTACGCCTTCGAAACGCATATCAACGCCGGCCGCAAGCCATTCTTCCCAGGAAAGGTGGGACCAGCCTCTGGTAGAAAACGAAAGTTTCATATGTTAAGCCTCCTCGTAAACAATTTTGTTTAATGCGCTGATATAGGCCTGGATACTGGAGCCGATAATATCAGTAGATGTTCCGCGTCCGGAATAAATCTTTCCGTTGGAGCGAAGTTTAATGACTGTTTCGCCCATTGCCTCACGACCTTCGGTAACGGAACGAATCTGGAAGTCGTCCAGCTCGTAGTGGCATCCGAGAATGTTTTCCAGAGCAAGGAATGCTGCATCTACCGGACCGTCTCCTAAAGCAACGCCTTCCAGGGACTGGCCGTTCTTTTCAAGCTTCATCTGAGCCATGGAGGAAGCGGTGTTGCTGGCGGTAATGTGATAGCTGGATAATATGTAGGTGGCCGGTACCTGCATTGCTGCGGAGGCAACGATGGTATCCAATTCTTTGGAGGAAATCACATCCTTGCGGGCGGCGATTTTTTGGAACGCCTCCCATACCTTTGCGCCATCCTCTTCGCTTAAGTCATAACCTAATTTTTCCACCGCTTTTAATACGGTAGTCATATTGTCTTGTGCGGTAAGATTCATTTCTTCCACGTCATCCTGTACACCGTTGTCAAACGGAGAATTTTTACTGCGAGTGGTTTCGCAAATCCAAGCAATTTGCTTTACGATACGGTTCATTTCTACGGTACGAAGGTTGCAGGTTGCACCGAAAGCTTCACCCTTGGTTGCCAGTAAACGTGCAACGTTTGCTAAAGAAACCTGATTTGCACAGTAAGCGGAAGCTTTGATTTCCCGGACACCGTGCTTGATGGCTGCGATGGCGCAGGCATCTGCCATAGCCAGTTCGTTGGAGCAGGAAAGGCCGAGTACTACATCGTTCAGTTCCGGTACATTTTCGTTTATGGAATCTAAAAATCCGGCGAACTCCTCCGGAAGCATTGCTCCGGTAGCATCACAGACCGTAACGGTCTTAGCACCTGCCGAGATAGCGGTCTTGATGGCCTGATACAAAAATGCTGCGTCACTTCTGGTAGCGTCATCTGCGATAAATTCTACATCAGGGGTCTTTTCGCAGCAAGCGGTTACGATTTCCTCGATGGTCTTTAACATGGCATCCGGTTTCTTGTGGAATAAGTACTCCATTTGTACCGGGCTTACGGAAGCAAATACCTGCAAGCGAGGACTCTTAGCTTCTTTTAATGCATTCCAGGTGGCCTCAACACTTTCCTTATTTAAAGAAACCGGTACGGCTACGATGCTGTTCTTTACGGTAGCGGCGATGGACTTGATGCGGAGAGCGTCCACCTTCGGCTGGGAAATTCCCTCCAGTTCGATTACATTTACGTTTAGTTTATCAAGTAGCTTCGGGAGCTCGATTTTTTCTTTGAAGGATAGGGAGAAATCTTTCCCGGTTTGTTTTAACGTTGTGTCACTGATTCTGATTTGGTTCATAATTTTTCTCCTTTCATTTATGTTGTGTTGGAGATGCTTCGCATCTCGCCCACCTCGTGACTTTGTCACTCGGTCGTGGGCGCGTTCGCATACTCAGCGACTTTCGGAAGTAAACTTCCAAACTCGCTTTGATGCTCACTTTGCCGGCACGGACATTGCCAACACGAAAAAAAGTCCCTGAAGCCATACGGCTTCAAGGACGAATAAACGATTCGCGGTACCACCTTGCTTACAGCACCCTTACGGGAAACTGTCTCTCTCGGACTCTACTAAGTCCATGGCCGATAACGAGGCTGACCGTACTCCACTACGCAAATGAAAATTCTTCGCAGAGTCGACTCGGGAGTGAGATTGCTAACTTTCATCCGTACCGGTTCACACCAACCACCGGCTCTCTGAAACCCTCAAAAAAGAAGCATAATTCCGTCACAGTCGTTTCAGTATTATTTGGAAATTGGGTTCATTATAGCACGTTAGTGTGACGAAGTCAACAGGGAAATTTATTTTCTTTACAAAAAAAATAAAAAAAGTTACAATAAAAGTGTAGTTTTCCCAAAATAATCCTTAGTATATAAGTGAAGGAGGTGATACAGGTGTTAGATGAAGAGATCATCGAGCTGTTCTTCACACGTTCCGAAGATGCCATTAAGGAGCTGAAAGGAAAGTACGGCAAGATCTGTCTGCAGACTTCATATAACATTCTGGACAATTACTTCGATGCAGAAGAATGTGTAAATGATAGTTATCTCGGCGTATGGAATGCCATTCCGCCGACGAGACCGGACCCGTTGCTTACCTATGTATTAAAAATAGTAAGGAATGTGTCGCTGACCCGTTATCAAAAGAATCATGCCCAGAAGCGTAACAGTTCTTATGATGTAGCGGTGGAAGAACTGGAAGATTTTCTGGTGTCGGACGACAGTGTGGAGAGCAGGATGGAATTGAAGGAACTGACCGGTGCCATCGAGAGCTTTCTGGATTCCCTGAATGAATTAAACCGGGTAATCTTTGTCCGAAGATATTGGTTTTATGATAACTATATGCAGATTGCAAAGAAAGTAGGTTTGTCGGAAAAAAATGTGTCGGTAAGACTTACACGCTTGAGAAAACAATTAAAGGATTATTTAGAGGAAAGGGGAAATTATCTATGAATAAGAACAAGATGGCGGAAGCTATCGATAACGTAGATGAAAAGTATGTAGTGGAAGCAGCAAACTACAAGGCAAAGAAGAAAAATGTCCGCCCGGTTGTAATGAGTATTATGGCAATGGCGGCATGTCTGGCATTGATTCTCGGAATCGGTGCGGTTCGTAATAAGAAGGTAGGTACTACTCCGGTGGCAGAGGCAGCAACGATTGTATGTATCGATGTCAATCCGAGTATCGAGCTTTCGATTAATAAGCACGATAAGGTAACCTCCGCAGTGGCGCTGAATGAGGATGCACAGGTAGTACTGAGCGGAATGGACTTTAAGAATGTAGATCTGGATACTGCGTTAAATGCGATTATGGGGGCGCTGTTAAAGAACGGATATCTGGATGAAGTGTATAATGCGGTGAACATTTGTGTCGAGGAAAATGATACGGATCGTGCAACCGAACTGGGAGAGAAAGTTTCAAGTGAAATCAGCAGTATTTTTAATGAGAACGATTTAATCGGTGGGGTAAACACCCAGGTGCTTTCCAAGGATTCCGAGCTGAAGGTGTTGGCTGACAGCTATGGTATTTCCGTTGGTAAGCTCAATCTGGCACAGCAGGTAGCAGAGAATATGAATCTCTCCCTGGATGTAGCAGTGACCTTCTCCATCTCCGAATTGTGGGATCTTTTAGAGGCAGAAAGCGTGACCTTGATTACCAAGGATGAGGCACTTCAGATTGCACTTGCCGATGCGAATGTTTCCTTATCCGACCTTACGATGGTAGGTCAGAAGGTACAGGAATCCGCAGGTGTCTATACCTATACCGTCAAGTTCACTGTGAAGGATATCATGCAGTACGAGTACAAGATTAATGCAGTAACCGGAACGATTATTACCAGTGAGTTTAATATGATTCCGACCGCGACTGCGACTCCGGCACCGACCGCAACGCCGTTGCCGACCGCGACTCCGTTACCGACTGCAACGCCGTTGCCGACTGCGACTCCGGTTCCGGTGACTCCGGGTCTGGCACCGACCGCAACGCCGTTGCCGACTGCGACTCCGGTTCCGACTGCAACGCCGTTGCCGACCGCAACGCCGTTACCGACTGCGACTCCGGCACCGACCGCAACTCCGGTTCCGGAAATCACCAGAATTCAGGCCATGAATATTGCATATAATGATGCGGGTGTAACAATCAATGACGCAAAACTTACAAAGCTTACGTATTTGTCTGCGGACAGAGAGTATCATGTTGAGTTCAGCGTTGGTTTATATGATTATGTGTATGTGATTAATTCCGTAAGCGGAAATGTAATCAGCAGAATGATGATTGAGAATACCGTAGTCGAGACTCCGGAGGATACGAAGATTACTGCGGATAAGGCATTGAACCTTGCATTAGAGAAGGCAGGCGTAAAGATGGCAGACCTGACCACTTGTGACATTAAGTATCATAACCATAAGGACGGTGCGGAATTCAAGATTCATTTCCATGTGGATAAGGATCACTACGAGTATACTGTAGATGCCGTAACCGGTGAGGTAACCGAGAAGACAAAGCCGGTACCGCCGCACGAGAAGGAAAAGGAAGAGTCCAAGGTGACCATTACCTTTGAGGATGAAGACAAGGATGTAACCCTTGTAACTCCGGAACCGACCAAGAAGCCGGGTCCGGTACCGCCGCATGAGAAGGCTGAGGCAACAAAGCCGGCAGGTCCGGCGGCTGAGAAGCCGTTAGGTCCGAAGGAAAAAGAGGCACAGGTAACCATTTCCATGGAGAAGTAAGAGCATTTAAATAATATGGGCATTGCAAAGAGGCTCCCTTTTAAAAGAGGGGGGCTTCTTTCGTTGAAATGGAGTCATAGGAGGTCTGTCTTATTGACAAACCGTTTAAGGATTGTGTATACTGAATATACTGATAGAATAAGCGAGGGGAGATGTGAGTATGAATCATACGAAAAAGATGGTTGCTCCGGTCGTTATAGCATCCCTGATGTTACTTTATTACATAGGTGTTGTCCTGTTGTTTCTTTTGGTCGGAGGTATTCCTTTTGCAGTGAAGCTTCTGATGATTGTGGGACCGCTTGCGATATGTGGAGTGACAATCGGTGTGCTTGTCAGCAGAATTAAGGAAATCGAAGGAGGAGAAGAGGATGATCTTAGTAAATACTGATTATATTTCCGGCAAAGAGTTGGAAATGATCGGATTGGTAAAGGGAAGTACTATTCAGTCTAAGCACATCGGTCGTGACATTACTCAGAGCTTTAAGACCATTGTAGGCGGTGAACTGAAGGCCTACAACGAAATGATGAATGAGGCGAGAGCACTGGCAACCAAAAGAATGGTAGCAGAGGCAGAAGGTCTAGGGGCTGATGCGATTGTGAATATCCGTTATGCTTCCGCAGCGGTTATGCAGGGTGCGGCAGAGGTTATGGCATACGGAACAGCAGTAAAGTTTAAGTAAATGGAGAACAATAACAGCGTCGATAACCCGTTATCGACGCTGCTTTTTGGGAAGTGTATTGAAAAGAGATGGGTGGGCTATTTACATTCGGACAATTTGGTGTTATAATATTTATAATATAGGTCATTTGGCCTAGAACACATGAGGAGGCGGTTAAATTGGGTAAGTTTAATCGGGATGTAAGTACGAATTTATTACATATAGTCTGCGACTGTTTCCTGATGGTTGCGGCGTTTTTGATAGCAACCGTAATTGTAGGCATGCCGCTGTACAATGCATTGGAACTGTACGGACCTATTTGTGTTGTATTTATGGTGATTTTTATCATGGTAAATAAAAATGCCCGTGTGTATAATGTGACCACTTTTTTCTATGTGGACCGCACGATTTTTACCATTACGAAATCTTTTATTCTTTCACTGGTTCCGGTGACGGTGATGGCGATAGACTATTTTCTGAATCATAAGTTTGAGGTAAGTTTCTATTGCTCTTATGTAATTGCGGCGTATGTGCTGGTTATTATCGGTGCTTTTTTTATACGTTTTCTGGCGACACACTGGAAGTTTAATGCTCCGCGGGTTCTGTTGGTAGGAGATATTGACCGTTTCGGTACCTTTAAAAAGTATTTGTATAAGAGTAATACCTCTGTCCGGCTTGTGGGCTATGTCAGCATGGAAGAGACATCGGATGAACGTTATCTCGGATCTGTTAAGGATTTGGAACGGATTGTTCACGAGAATGCCATTGGACAGGTTTATATTATGAATCGTAAGTCCGATATGGTGGACATTCAGCCGTACATTGACATTTGCCTTGATATGGGTGTATCGGTGCGTATTATCGTAAAGCTGTTTCAGGCACACGGGGCGCATCGTTATGTCAGCAGTGTCGGCACCTATCCGGTTGTGACCTATCATCGGGTTTGCCTGGATGATTCCTCCAAAGCTATAAAGCGGATGATTGATATTATCGGTAGTCTAATCGGTATTATTGTGTTCTCGCCGATTATGTTGGTGACGGCAATTGCAATTAAGCTGGACTCCAAGGGACCGGTGATTTTTAAACAGAAGAGAGCCGGTATTAACGGCAGTATATTCGAGATGTACAAGTTCCGCAGTATGTGTGTGGATGCCGAGGAGTTAAAAGCGAAGCTTCAGGAGCAGAACGAGGTCAAAGACGGTCTGATGTTTAAAATAAAAGATGATCCGCGTATTACAAAGGTGGGGAAGTTTATCCGTAAGACCAGTATTGATGAGCTGCCGCAGTTTTTTAATGTGTTGTTTGGCAGTATGAGTCTTGTGGGGACCAGACCGCCGACCTTAGATGAGGTGGAAAAGTACGAACGTTCTCACTGGCGCAGAATGAGTATCAAGCCGGGAATCACCGGTATGTGGCAGGTAAGCGGCCGGAGTCAGATTACGGATTTTGAGAAAATCGTGGAGCTGGATACGGAATATATTGATAACTGGAGCATTTGGCTTGATTTTAAGATTATGATAAAAACCGTGTTTTCTCTTTTACAGAGAAAGGGTGCATATTAAGAGGATGACGAAAGCTGTCGCTGGAAGCGGCAGCTTTCTTTTTTGGGGAAATAAGATTCACACTGTTACAGATTGGAAACGCTCATGGACGAATTAAAAAAATGGGGAAAAGTGTGGAAAATAAGATGCAATTGTGATATAATATGGTATAGATAAATGAATAGTGTGTCAATTTTTGAATAGATGGGTAAAAATGAAGAAATGAAGAAGGAGGCGTCGTTATGATGAATCGTTTGATAAAGAAAGAAAAGGGGAAAAAAACGGAGGGGAGAGAGTTAAAGACCGGAAAAGAAAAAAAGACAGGCGGAAAGCTTCACTCCATACAGGTAAAGGTGAGTTCTCTGGTGGTATTGGGCGTGATTGCGTCCGTTGCGGCAACGATTCTGATTATGGTTTCTTATGTTAAGGATCTTGTTATCGATTCCGCTTACGGGAAAATGTTAAATATGGCCACCTCTTACGGAAAGCTGATTGATAAAGAAGAAGAGAATATCAATGACGGGATTACGCAGTATACCGGCTTGACAACGGAGCAGTTTACATCAATTCTCGGGAATATGGAAATTACCGGGTTAGAAGATTTTTATTATTACGTAGTGGATGTGAGTGGTATTATCCGTTACCATAAGGATGAGACCCGTATCGGAAAGCCGAATATGAATTCGGCGATTACCAATGTTGTGGCATCAATTAATAAAGGAGTAATACCGGACAACCTTTGTATGGAGTATGAGGAAGCCGGAGAAACAATGTATGCCAGCTATTACATAACCGCAAATAAGTCAATTATGATTATTTGTGCAAGCGGAAGCGAACTGGTTCGTCCGATTAGGGAGATGTCCTTCATTGCTCTTGGGGTGGCATTTGCCGTGCTGGCTGTGATTGTTCTTGTGTCGGCAATTGTTATTCGCCGTTTTATTAAACCGTTAAGTCAGGTGACCGGCGTGATTAATGACACAGCAAAGTTAAAGATTAAGCTTCCGGATAATATAGACAGGTTATGTGAAAGAAAAGATGAAACGGGAGTCATCAGCCGCGCGGTTCGTGAGATGAGTAATAATTTATACGATGTGGTGACACATATTGACAGTACAAACCGTACCGTCGGAGAAAATATGCAGAAGTTGGAGAGTTCCAGCAATCAGGTACATGTTTTCTGTACCGATAATTCTGCGACGACGGAACAATTGGCGGCAAGTACCGAACAGGTAAGTAATATGACCCGGAATATGACCCGGTATATGGACGATATGAGAACGCAGGCAGAGGTCATCGGGCGGGAAACGGAATTGAGCAACCGCTTTTCCGAGGAGGTGGCCGGGCGTGCGGAGAAAATGCAGAGTTCTACCCAGAATGCTATTACACAGACAAGAAAGCTGTATGAGCAGATTCGGGAAAAAACCGAGAATGCATTGGAGGGCTTGGGAGCAGTTGCAAAAATTAACGAGTTGACCGCGGCTATTGTCGATATTTCGGATCAGACCAGTCTGCTTTCCTTAAATGCAAGTATCGAAGCGGCAAGGGCCGGTGATGCGGGAAAAGGCTTTGCGGTAGTGGCACAGGAAATCAGTAAACTGGCACAGCGCTCTTTGGAAACGGTAAAGGACATTAACGGTATCATCAATGATGTAAACAGTGCGGTAACCAATATAACCGAAAGTATGGAAAATACCAGTGATTTTCTGGAGGAGACAGTGTTGGCAGGCTTTGATAACTTTAATCAGACCGGTGCACAGTATCGTCAGGATGCGGATACCTTTAAGACGCGGATGGACAATATTTCCGAGCAGATTGTTGCACTGACCGGTTCGATTCAAAAGGTATCGGATGCGGTAGAGAATGTATCACGAACGGTTGGCGAAACTTCGGAAGGTGTAAATGATATCGCAGAGAAAACAGCGGATGTGGTAAATGCCACAAGTGATAATTACGAATTGACCAATGATACCGTAGAGAGTATAAAAGTGTTGAGGGAAATCGTGAACCGGTTTGAATATGAATAGTTTGATGATATAGTTGATAGGAGTCGCATATTTGGATGTGCGGCTCCTATTTTTGTCTTATAGGGAATTATATGACGATTTAGTGAATTAAACAAGAAAAGAGAAAATGAGTTAAAAAAATGAAAAAACACAAAAAAATCATATAAGTTATCGTTGTTTTCTGAGACAATTTACTATATAATTATATTAATATCAGTGACAAAGGAGTGACCTGCTATGAAACAAAAAAAAGAAAAGCCGTCTATGGGGAAAAAGCAGACCGGAAGAGGACAGATTCAAAAGGAAATTCTTGTTCAAATCGGACGAACAGTAACCGGTCTTTTGGTTGTCCTGGCTCTGGTGATGGGAGTTATGCTGACAAGTATTGTGAACGATGCAAATAAAACAGAGATTCAGCTTCGTTCCGAAGTGGCATCCTGGGAAGTGTCGGATTTCTTCCAGCCGTATCTCGGTATGGTAGAGAATATGGCCATGAATCCGCAGGCGCAGCAGGTGTTACTGGATACGGTAGAAGGCAAAAATATTAAGCGTCAGAGGGATTATGCAACGACCGAACGGTACTTGTATAATCTTGCCAAGGGCGATGATAATCCGGTGGATGCCGCTTGGCTGGTGGATCTGGATTCTTCTTCCCTGATGATGTCCAGCGGCTATACGTCAAACGGTGGATTTGATGCGTCTCAGTACGAATGGTATAGCTGTATTGAAACTACGAATACGGTATATTCCGAGCCGTATATTTCTTTTACCTCGGAGGTACCGGTAATCAGTCTGGCGTGTCCTGTTTACAGCGATGATGATGAACCGGTATTACTGGGTATTGCCGGTATTGATGTGAAATTGGATAAGGTTGCGGAGGTGATGCTGCATCACACCATCGGCAAGACCGGTTTTTCGATTTTGATTTCCGGAACCGGTGTGGTAGCCTATGCACCGACGCAGGAAATTATTTTAAAGAATATGTCCGAACTGGATGTGAATCCGGAGTCAATAGAGGCTGTGCTTTCCCAGACACCCCAGTCCATGAAAGTGAAGTTCGGTTCCGGTAGCGAATACGGTCATTTCGCTAATGTGGGTACCACCGGTTACATGGTGCTTAGCGTGATGCCGCTGGGCGAGTATTACCAGTCTACGGTTTTGTGTCTTGCCTTGTTGACCCTGTTGATGGCGGTCGCATGTGTGTTTATCTATCTCGGTATCAGAAAGAGCGCACAGAGAATTACAAAACCGGTAGAGGAGTTGAAGGATATTGCGGAAAAGCTGGCGGACGGCAACTTAGATGTAGAGCTTTCCGTTACTGCGGATAATGAAATCGGAGAGCTGGCATATTACATCGGTAAGACAGTAGACCGCTTAAAGGAATATATTGTGTATATCGATGAGATTGCGGCAGTCCTGGATAATATGGCAAAGGGTGATTTGCGGATTGAGTTAAAGAATAAGTATGTGGGTGAATTTGCCAAGTTAAAGGATGCGTTGTTCGAAATTTCCGCAGGGCTCACTACGGTGGTCAGTGGTATTCAGGGAAGCTCCAATCAGGTATTGAGCGGCTCCGATGAGCTGGCAAACGTATCCCAGGCCCTTGCAGAGGGTGCTACCATGCAGACCATGGCAGTAGAAACCCTGCTTACCACGACCAATAAGATTATGGAGGAAGTGGAAGAGAATCGTAGGAAGGCGGAGGAATCCGCACAGGAGACCGGGCGTGTGACCGGAAAGATGGAAGAAAATCAGGAGCTGATGAACCGGATGGCAGAGGCGATGGATAAGATTCAGGTTACGTCGCAGGAGGTTGTAGGGATTATTCAGGCAATTGAACAGATTGCGGACCAGACCAATTTGCTGGCTCTGAACGCATCCATAGAGGCAGCAAGAGCCGGGGAAGCAGGTCGTGGTTTTGCGGTGGTTGCGGATGAGATCGGTAAGCTGGCGGATGAGAGCTCTAAGGCAGCCAATAATACAAGAGCGTTAATTCAGGTGTCCCTGGATGAGATTGCGAAGGGCAGCGAGATGGCCGGAACGGTTAAGGAATCCTTACAGGATGCGGTGGTTGCTTTTGATAAGGTGAGTGAGATGATTGCCCAGACCGCAAATCTGGCAGTAGAGCAGGCAGAGGATATGGAGCAGGTAAGAAAGGGAGTGGAAGAGATTAATCAGGGTATTTCCGAGAACTCCGCAATTGCGGAGGAAGCATCCGCCACATCTCAGGAGCTGGCAACACAGGCAGCAAACCTGAACGATTTAATCGGTAATTTTAAGTATTAATTACATAGAGAGGTGTTAGATGATTACTGTTTCATTAAATCAAAATTGGATAATGAAGGACAAAAGCTGGGATGGGTATATCCCGGCTTTTGTGCCCGGTGACCTTTATTCGGACCTTTTACGAAATCAAAAAATCGAGGATCCGTATTACCGGGATAATGAGCTGGAAGCGTTGAAATTATCGGCACGGGACTATGAATACCGGACGGTATTTTCGGTGGGAAACGATATTTGCGAAAAAGAAAGGGTGCTGTTACGATTCGAAGGAATCGATACATTGGCGGACGTTTTCTTAAACGGAAAATTGCTCGGACACGCAGATAACATGCACAGAACGTGGGAATATGATGTAAAAGAGGTTCTTCGCGTGGGTGAAAACACACTGTCCGTAGAGTTTCATTCCCCGACGGAGTACATTAGAGAACGGTATGCTAAGAGACGATTGGATGGCACCTCCGATGCCATGCGTGGGTTCCCGTATTTAAGAAAGGCTCATTGCATGTTCGGCTGGGACTGGGGGCCGAGACTGCCCGGCGTGGGACTTTGGCGTCCGGTGTCTCTGGTGGCATATGATACGGCGCGGATAGACAGTACTTATGTGACCCAGAAGCATGGGGAAGGAACAGTAGAGATTTCTACAAGAGTAGAATTGCAAACCGCTTCGGCAGAAAACTTTGTATATGGTGCGGCAAATTCGTTGCTGTTAAAGGCAGAACCGGGGCTTACGAAGCTTTCCGTGAAAGCGGAAGTGTATGATCCGGAAGGGGCCTTGGTAGCGACGGGAGACGGTGTCACTCCGGTGCGGATTGAAAAGCCGCGCCTCTGGTGGCCGGCAGGCTACGGAGAGCAGCCGCTTTATACGGTAAAGGTATCTTTGTTACACGGAGAAAAGCTGCTGGATACCTGGGAGCGTCGTATCGGTCTTCGTACCATGACCATGGCCACGGAGAAGGATGCGTACGGCGAGAAATTTGCCCATAAAGTAAACGGAGCGGAAGTGTTTGCTATGGGTGCGGATTATATTCCGGAGGATAACCTGATTGCCCGGACGAGTCGTGAGCGGACGAGACGCCTTTTGGAGGACGCCAAGCTGGCGAATTTCAACAGTATCCGTGTCTGGGGCGGCGGGTATTATCCGGAGGACTGGTTTTATGATGTCTGCGACGAATTGGGACTGATGGTATGGCAGGATTTTATGTTTGCCTGTGCAGTGTACGATTTGTCGGAGGAATTCGAAGAGAATATTATCGCAGAGTTTAAGGATAACATCAAACGGTTGCGCCATCATGCATCCCTGGGATTATGGTGCGGTAACAACGAGATGGAGCAGTTCGTAAAGCAGGGAGAATGGGTGAATTCTCCGAAGGAACAAAGCGATTACGTGAAAATGTACGAGTACATTTTACCGAAGGTATTAAAGGAGTATGACCCGGAGACCTTTTATTGGCCGGCCAGTCCGTCCAGCGGAGGTTGCTTTGATGAACCGAACGATGAGAACCGAGGGGATGTGCACTATTGGGATGTATGGCATGGAAATAAGCCGATTACCGAGTATCGCAAGTTCCATTTCCGGTATTTGTCCGAGTTCGGCTTCCAGGCATTTCCGTCGGTAAAGACCATCGAGGCCTTTACCCTTCCGGAGGACCGGAATATTTACTCCTACGTCATGGAGAAGCACCAGAGAAATGCGGCTGCCAACGGTAAGATTTCCAACTATATGGCCCAGACCTATTTATATCCGACTTCCTTTGAGACGACGGTCTATGCTTCCCAGCTTTTGCAGGCTCAGGCCATCCGTTACGGTGTGGAGCATTTCCGCAGATGGAGAGGGCGCTGTATGGGCGCGGTGGTTTGGCAGTTAAACGATTGCTGGCCGGTGGCAAGCTGGTCCTCCATCGATTATTACGGCAGATGGAAGGCGCTTCACTATTATGAGAAACGGTTCTTTGCTCCGGTGCTGTTATCCTGTGAGGAGGAAGGTATTCTGACCCAGGATACGAATCCGAATGCGGAGCCGTATGAGGTCATAAAGTCCGTACGGTTCAATATCAGCAACGAGACGATGCGGGACAGGGACGTAACGGTTGAATGGGAACTTCGGGATGCCGTAGGGACGGTAAAGGAAAGCCGGTCGGAACAGGTGCATGTACCGGCGCTTTCGGCGGTATGGCTGGAGAAGGAATTACTTCCACAGGCTTCTCTTTACGACGACCATGTAGCGTATCGATTGCTGGAAAACGGTGAAGTAATCGGTGAGGGCAGTGTGATTTTCTGCCAGCCGAAATATTATAAGTTTGAAAATCCGCAGTTGTCCCTTCGAGTGGAAGGTGATGAAATCGTAGTAACCGCCGGCGCATATGCAAAGGATGTGGAGATTTTAAATGCGGACGAAGATATGTTGCTTTCGGATAACTATTTTGATATGGAGCCGGGAGAACGCAGGGTGAAGATACTCAGAGGCCGCGGGGAAGGTTTGCGGGTACGCAGTACCTACGATATTCGTTAGTGACGGCGGGAGTGATACGGTTTCGGGAAAATGAGCAGAAAGCAGCAGACGGAAATGAGGCATGGAAGCGATGAATGACACGAAGAAAAAGTATCATATCGATACGGAAGAAAACAGAGTTTTTTTGAAAGAACTGAGGGAAGAACTCCTTGCCTTCGGACATCGGTTCCCTTCGCCGGGAGGCGGCTCCTATTATTTGGGAGATGACGGTACGCCGTGGAAGGAACGAAGCCGTGAGACATGGATTACAAGCCGGATGGCGCATGTATACAGTATCGGGAAGATGCTGGGACATCCGGGAAGTCCGGAACTGGTACAGGCCGCGATACAAGGTCTGGCGGGAGAACTGCGCGATGCTACAAACGGAGGCTGGTATGCCGGTCTTACGGCAGACGGTGCGGTGTTACCGAACAAACAGTGCTATGCCCACGCATTTGTAATTCTGGCGGCGTCTTCGGCGTGTCTTGCGGGATGCAAAGAAGCAGAGCCTTTGTTAAAGGATGCGCTGGCGCTGTATGACGAGAAATTCTGGAACGAAGAGGAAGGGCTTTCCTGCGATACCTGGAATACAGAGTTTACGGTGCTTGACGGATATCGGGGATTAAATGCCAATATGCATACGGTTGAGGCCTTTCTCGCGACGGCGGATGTGCTCGGGGAGGAAAAGTACCGGGTACGGGCCGGCAGGATTATCGACCGGGTTCTGGGCTGGGCAAAGGCGAATGACTGGCGCATTCCGGAGCATTTCGGTTCGGACTGGATGCCGGATTTGGATTGTAACAAAGAAAAGCCGGATGACCCGTTTAAGCCCTACGGAGCCACTCCGGGGCATGGGATTGAATGGGCACGCTTAATTGTCCAGTGGGCGTTGTCGTTTTACAAAGACGATACGGATTCTGCAAAACCGTATCTTACGGCAGCAGAAGAACTTTATAACAGAGCGATTGACGATGCCTGGAACCGGGACGGTGCTCCGGGACTTGTGTATACCACGGACTGGGACGGTACGCCGGTGGTTCGTGACCGGATGCACTGGACGTTGGCGGAGGCAATCAACACGTCGGCGGTACTTTACCGGGTGACGGGAAAAGAAGCATATGCCGCAGCGTATGCGGAGTTTATGGAATATCTGGATACGACGGTACATGATAAAGTGAACGGTTCCTGGTTCCATCAGCTGGATCGGGAAAATCGTGTGATCGGCACGGTGTGGCCGGGAAAATCCGACCTGTATCACGCATTACAGGCAACGTTGATTCCTTATGCACCGGTGGATATTTCAATCGCACCGGCGGTAAAACAAATGAGTAAGAAGTAAGCGAACACAAGGAGGATGCGGATATGAGCATGAAGTTTCCGAAGGAATTTATCTGGGGTGCCGCAACGGCGTCCTATCAGATTGAGGGCGCCGCAAAAGAAGACGGGAAAGGAGCATCCGTATGGGATACCTTTGCCCATACACCCGGGAAGGTGGCAAACGGCGAAAACGGTGATGTTGCCTGTGACCATTACCACAAGTATAAAGAAGACGTAGCGATTATGAAGGAGATGGGGCTGACCAGTTACCGTTTCTCTCTTAGCTGGCCACGTATTATTCCGGATGGAGACGGGGAAGTAAACCCGAAAGGATTTGAGTTTTATGATGCACTTGTGGATGAGCTTCTTGCAAACGGAATTATGCCTTATGTGACACTGTTTCACTGGGATTTGCCGGAGGCGTTGCAGCAAAAGGGAGGCTTTTTCTGGGACGGCATTTCCGATGCTTTTGCACGTTATGCGAAGATTGTGGCGGAGCATTTTGGAGAACGTGTGATGTCCTATGCCACATTAAACGAGCCGCAGATTGTGCTAAATCTCGGCCATTGTTCCGGCGTTCATGCACCGGGGGAGGTGCATCCGAAGGAGGAACTGGGACCGGTAATGAGAAATCTTCTGCTTTGTCACGGCAAGGCAGTGACGGCACTTCGGAACGCTAACGGTGCGGCAAAAATTTCCGTGGCGTCTACCGGTACGCTTTGTTACCCGTCCACCGATGCCAAGGAAGATGTGGATGCGGCAAGGGAAGCGACCTTTGATAAGGGCGGAGAGAATTTGTTCTCCCATCATTGGTTTTTGGATCCGGTATGTCTGGGAGAGAATCACACTCCGTTATTAATGCTTTCCGAGGAAGAGATGCAGGTGATTCATCAGCCGATTGATTACATCGGCGTCAATGTATACAACGGTTCGGAGTTTAATAAGGACGGTTATGTGGAGCGTTATACGGGATTTCCGCGTACCTCCGTGGGTTGGCCGGTAACGGAAAAGGTAATGGAGTACGGTTTCCGGTTCTTATATGAACGTTATCACCTCCCGATTATTATTACCGAAAACGGACAGGCCTGCAACGACCGTGTTTTCTTAGACGGTGCGGTGCATGACCCGGACCGTATCGACTTTATGGAGCGGTATCTGACCTCTCTGAGTAAAGCAATCGAATGGGGAGCGGATATTCGCGGGTACTATCACTGGTCTCTTCTGGATAATTTCGAATGGGCGCAGGGCTACGGTCCGCGGTTCGGTCTGGTGTTTGTGGATTACAACGACCCGGAGCGCAGAAGAATTATGAAGGATTCGGCATACTACTATCGGGATCTGATTGGTAGGATGAAGAGATAACGAAATGGATACGGGACATAAGAACGGAATTTCATAAAAAGAATGAGAAGGAGCGGTGATGTGACAGTGCGGAAACCGCTTCTTTTCTGCGTTTGTGCGGAATACTTTATAATTATGTGGCAAAAATAGAAAATAGTTCTCGAAAAAGAGGAAAAGATGTGATATAATCATAGAAAGATAAGATGGGGGAGTAGTAGCTTTAGTTTGGAGGAGTTAAGGGAGGTTTTGTATGCTGAACAACAGAAAAGTCCGGTTAATGACCAGACTGGCCATATATGAACAGACGGAAGGCAAGGAAGATGTCCGGATCAGTAAGTATTTCCAGACGGATTATGTCAGACTGAATGTATTAAAATCCGTTGTGGCAGTGACGGTGGGATATTTACTGATTATACTGTTATTGGTGGTGTATCATTCCGAGTATCTGATCCGTGAGGCGGTTACTTTGGATTATGAAGGAATGATTACACGTTATGTGGGAATTTACATTATTGTACTTACGGTGTACGGTGCCATCGGAATGATCGGATATATGATAAAGTACCGTGCATCAAGAAAGAAGTTGGCAAAGTATTTCCGCATGTTGCGCAGGCTGCGCAGCATTTACAGGGAAGAGGACGGAGAGTTAACAGACATAGAGGAGGGAATGAGTCGATATGATCGTGACGATACTTGAATTACGCGCACACATTTTGCGCTTTTTACAGAAGTTCCAGCTTGTGGTGGAACCGGTAATAAAATTTATAGTGGCTTTTGCGGTATTCCACAGCATTAACAATGCCATCGGACATCATGAACTGCTCATGAGTCTGCCGGCAGAGCTGCTGCTTTCCCTTTTGGGAACATTTACCCCGTCCATACTGTTGGTGTTGTTGGCCGCGGTGGTATCATTGGTACATGTATATGTTGCTTCGCCGTTACTGGCTATTCTGGTGGCAATCATCATGATTATACTGTATTGCTTTATTGCCAGATTCTCCGGGAAATACGGGTATGTGGTACTGGCGGTTCCGATTTTATTTTTACTGAAGATTCCGTATGTGGTTCCGTTGATTCTGGGTCTTGTGGCAACCCCTATGGCAATCATTCCGGTAGCCTGCGGTGTGATTGTATATCGCATGTTTGTTGTTATCAGTAATGTGGCACTGGTGGAAGAGACCATGGGAATCGAGGACATATTGCTGATGTATATCGATGTAATTGACCGTTTGTTGGCGGATAAGCAGATGCTTATTACCATTGCTGTTTTTTTTGTCATGATTTTGGTCATGTATCTGATGCGGAAGCTCAGTATCGAGTATGTATTTGAGATTTCCATCGCAGTGGGGGCTATTGTTTGTATTCTCGGATTTTTAGTGGCGGACACCGTACTGCAGACGGAGATGAATATTATAGCGATGGTGTTCGGTGCCGTGGGTTCCATGCTGATTGCGCTTGTATTCCAGTTTTTCCGTCTGGCACTGGATTATACGGCGGTGGAACGGGTGCAGTTTGAGGATGATGACTATTATTATTATGTAAAGGCTGTACCGAAGATGAACCTGACGGTTCCGGAGCGTAGCGTGAAGAAAATCAGCGAAAAGAATGAACCGTTGCGGGAAGAACCTGAACAAAGTGAGGAACGGGTTCTTTCCGATGAAGAACGCTATGCGTTGGGAGAAGAATTGGATGAGGAGACGGACAGCGATACGGAGGATTCCTTTTAAAGATCAGTTACAAAAGTATGCCGTAGAACGGTAAATTAAGATACAAGGGGCGGATTGGTATGGATGGCCTGAAAGAATTCTTTTCAAAGGCAACAATGTGGATGCGGATTCCCGGAATCAACATTATCGATGTACTGGAAATCGTTATTATCGCATTCATTGTTTACAATGTGGTAAAATGGGTCAGATCGACAAGAGCATGGATGCCGGTAAAGGGTCTTATGATTCTGTTGGTCTTTTGGCTGATTGCATCGATTTTGAAAATGGATGTAATTTTGTGGATTTTCTATAATACCATCGGTGTCGGAATCACGGCGATTATTATCGTATTCCAGCCGGAAATCCGGCGTGCTTTGGAGCAGTTGGGCCAACAGAGCTTTACGTCTTCGTTGCGCTTGTTTTCGGAAAATAAGGAGAAAGAGGAACGTTTTTCGGAGAAGACCATTGAAGAACTGGTAAAGGCCACGTTTTTGCTGGCAAAGCATAAGACCGGTGCACTGATGGTTATGGAGCAGGAAGTATCTCTTACAGAATACGAGGAGACCGGTATTGCCATTGACGGAATTGTGACCAATCAGTTGTTAATTAATATTTTTGAGCATAATACACCGCTGCATGACGGTGCGGTTATTGTGCGCGGAAACAGAATTGTGGCGGCGACCTGTTATTTGCCGGTTTCCAAGAACATGAGACTCAGCAAGGAGCTTGGGACGAGACATCGTGCGGGCGTCGGAATCAGTGAAGTGACGGACAGCTTTACCATTATCGTATCCGAACAGACCGGCAAGGTATCCCTGGCGCGGAACGGCAACTTAATCAGTAATATCGATGCGGATTATCTGCGCATGAAGCTGCAGGAAATCCAGAAGGATAAGACGAAGGTCTCCCAGACAAGGAAGAAGCCTTTGCGGAAGAAGGGAGGAGAGCAGAAATGAAAAAGAGATTAATGAATAATTTCGGCTTAAAGCTTCTTTCCATCGGAATCGCAATTGTATTTTGGTTTGTGATTGTAAATACCCAGGATCCGGTAGAGACAAAGACCATTAAGGATGTTCCCGTAAGGATGCTGAATGAGGAGAAGGTACAGGAGCGGGAGAAGATTCTTGAGGTAATTTCCGGAGATACGGTAGATGTAGTGGTAGAAGGAAGGAAATCGGTGCTGGATCAGTTGACCGAGGCAGATATCGAAGCAACAGCAGATTTAACCGAGGTTTCTTTCATGGATACGGTGCTGATTAAAGCATCGGTACCGTCAAAGCCGGATGTTACGGTGTTAAACAGCGGTGAAAATGTAATGAAGCTGTTATTTGACGATTATGTGACGAAACGGTTCAGCTTTCAGGTGGAGACTGTAGGAGAACCGATGGCGGGGTATTATGTGGGTGATGCGCTTCCGAGTCCGAATATTATCCAGATTTCCGGCGCAAAGACGGTGTTGGATAAGGTGAAAGAGGTGGTGCTGAATGTGGATGTCAGCGGGCGAAGCGTAGATTTTACCACTACGGCGATGCCTGTGGTGTATGATATGAACGGGGATGAGATTGCTTCCTCAAAGCTGACGTTGCAGGAGGAGTCGGATGCGGTAACCGTAAATGTGCCGATTTTATCCTCGAAGGATATGCATATTCGTGTGGTGACTGTGGGAGAAGTAGAGGAAGGCTATGAAATCTTAGCAGAAAATATTGCATTCCAGCCGGAAACCGTACGCCTGGCAGGCTCCAAGGAGGACTTAGAGAAGCTGGGATATTATCTCGAACTTGCAGTGGATATAACCGGGCAGACCGGAATTGTAGAGAAGAATATTCAGATCAGCTCCGTATTGGATGATACGCTGACCAGCCTGCGGGTAGTGGATACCCAGATGGTTGCGGTGAAGGTTAACATTACGCCGTATGTGGAACGGGAACTGGGGATTCCTGTCTCGGAGATTGAATTCCGTAACATCGGAAACGGTTTGGTTGTAGAAATACCGCTGCTTACGGAGGATATTCCGGTTAAATTAAGATGTAAGACGGCCCGGGCACCGCTTATTACAACCGAATATCTGAATCCTTATGTCGATTTTAGCGGATTGACAGAGGGTACATATAAGGTGCCGCTGTGTATGGAACTTCCTTCCAAGGTATTATGGGACGAGGTAATCGAACTGGAAGTAATCGTAAAGAAACAATGATAGGAGATTAGGCAGAAATGTCGGTGTTTAAGACCTTTGGCAAATATCGAAATTTGCTGTTTGAATTAGTAAAAAAAGATATTAAGCTGAAATACCGGAATTCATATCTGGGAGTATTATGGACCATGTTGGAACCGTTACTTACCATGGTTGTTTTGACGTTGGTTTTTTCAAAGTTGTTGGGAAAAGGAACGAAGGATTTTCCTGTCTATATTTTGAGCGGTCGCCTGTTGTATTCCTTTTTTTCCGGAGGAACAAAAGCAGCGTTAAAATCGGTCCGCTCCAATGCTAGTATGATAAAAAAGGTATATGTACCGAAATACATGTATCCGTTTGCTTCCGTATTGTCAGGCTATGTCATTTTTTTGATTTCCCTGATTGTATTGGCGGCGGTTGCATTGGCAAGAGGGGTGTACCCGACGGTACAGCTGCTCTGGATGTTTGTTCCATTACTGCAAATTCTTTTACTGACGGCCGGTGCGGGCTTGATTTTGTCCACTATGGCGGTGTTTTTCCGGGATGTGGAGTATTTGTGGGGGGTTGCCCTGATGCTTTTGATGTATGCCAGCGCCATCTTCTATCAGGTAGGGGATGTGGTCAGCGAGAAGAACGCTTGGATTTTTAAATTAAATCCGTTATATGCGATTATTGTAAATTTCAGAAATGCGGTATTCGGTATCGCACCGGATTTCCGGGCAATGGGATATGCCTTCGGATTCGGAGCAGTATCGTTGCTTGTGGGCGTTTTTGTGTTTTACAAAAAGCAGGATAAATTTATTTTATACCTGTAAGTGCGGAGTGATAAGATATGGAAGAAAAAGCAATTGTTTCAGTGGAAGGTTTGGGTGTTAAATTCCACTTGAGCGAACAAAAGGTAGATAACTTAAAGGAATATATCATCCGTATTTTGAAAAGACAAATGCGGTATAAGGAGTTTTGGGCATTGCGGAATGTTTCCTTTTCCATAAAAAAGGGAGAACGTGTGGCTATTCTCGGTTTGAACGGTGCCGGAAAAAGTACTCTTCTTAAGGTAATCGCCGGAGTATTAAAGGCCACCGAGGGAGAGGTCTCCCGTTCCGGTGTTCTTGTTCCGCTTCTTGAACTGGGAGCAGGCTTTGATCCGCAGTATACCGGAGCGGAAAATATTTATTTGTACGGAGCAATGCTGGGATACTCCAAGGCGTTTTTAAAGGAAAAGTACGATGAGATCGTTGCATTTTCCGAGCTGGGGGATTTTATTCATGTACCGGTCAAGAATTATTCCTCGGGTATGAGGGCGAGACTGGGATTTTCCATTGCGACGATGGTAGAGCCGGACATTCTGATTTTGGATGAAGTGCTTTCCGTAGGTGACGTGAAGTTCCGCAAAAAAAGTGAAAAGCGTATTAAGGAAATGTTTGCCAAAGGGATTACGGTACTGTTTGTGTCCCATAATTTAAAGCAGGTGCGTTCCCTGTGTAACAGGGCAATATGGTTGGAGAAGGGACATATAGTGGAGGACGGTCCGGTGGAAGAGGTAGCGGACAAGTTCGAGGCAAAGGAAACGAAATAAAGCAGAGGTGTATAGAAAACTGCCGCAAGGTCACGGATTCGTGCTTGCGGCAGCTTTTTTGCACTATAGGAAAGTTCCCAATCAGTCTGTTTAACGTGGCTCCGGGCGCTCCTCCGACGGAGTCTCCGGAAGTTCTTCCGGAACGTTTAACAGTTCCGGGTTCTGCTGTAAGGTGACGGAATAAGTGAATTCCTCAAACCTACCGTTCACGATACGCTGCAGGGTGATTTCCACCACGGTACCGTATCGGTTAGAGGTAACTGCATTGATTAATTGATTTGCGGTGGTCACCTTTTCTCCGTTCACATGGGTAATAATGTCACCTTGGTAAATACCGGCCTTTTCTGCGGTGCTGTTTTCACTGACGGAGGAAACATAGACACCCTCCGGCCAGTTGTAATCCCTGAAAATTGCGGAATCCAGCTCAGAGACGCCAACACCCAGATATCCTTTTTCGTCATCGGCGAGAATTTCACGGGTCATTAAATCGTCTAAAATCGGAGTGGCTTCGGAAATCGGAATGGCAAAACAGATGCCTTCGATATCGGTACTGGTCAGCTTTGCGTTGTTGATACCGATAACCTCGCCCTTTGTATTTAACAATGCTCCGCCGCTGTTACCGGAATTGATGGCAGCGTTGGTTTGTAACAATATCATGTCGTTTCCTTCAATGGTAATCTCTCTGTCTTTTGCACTCAGGTATCCTACGGTGACCGTCGGACCGTAACCGAGGGCATTACCGATGGCGATGACCATTTGTCCGATTTTGGCATTATCGGAATCGCCTAAAACAGCGATGTCGATGCTGTCCAAGGTTTCCTGGGTAAGGCTGGAAAGAGGAAGCGCCAAAATGGCAAGATCGGCATCCGCATCGGACCCCTTTACCGTAACATCATGGGTTGTGTTATCGGCTAAAATGACCTTTACGGAAGAGGTATTTTCAATAACATGGTAGTTGGTAGCAATCAGCAAATCATCCTCGTTGGAACCGATGATGATACCGGAGCCGCCGCCCTCCTGGTCGTTATAAATCGGCTGCCCCCAAAAGTAAGAGGTAGTGGTACGAATGGTCTGGATTGATACCATGGCCGGCATCGTCTGTTCAACTACAGCAGCTACCGTTTCTGTGGCATCCGTGTCGCCGACTTCGCCGATGGCAGTGGAAGCGATGGTGATGTTCGGCTTCGGGAAAAGAACATCGGAAGGTCCCGGAACTTCTTCCACGCGATTCGCTTCCTGAGGGAAGAAACGGGCAATGGCATAACGCACTCCGAAAAATGCGCCTCCGGCTACAATGCCGAAGCAGGCTGCCAGGCCGATACAACCGAGTATCTTTTTGATTACCCGGTGCTCTTTCTTCTTTTTACGAGGTGCCTCGACAGGCGTAGCCTCGGTAACGGAAGACGGGGCCGGAGTTCCATAATAGGAAGCTTCGGTGACCGGGTTTTCCGCAGGAGTCTCGATGGTCGTCTCCCCGGAAAGAACCGGTTCCGCTGCGGGAACGGTTTCTTGTCCCAGCGTAATAGGAGAGGAGCAATCAACGGTTTCTTCTATTGTATTATTTGTGTTATTATAATTAGAGTCCATAAAATAACCTCCCAATCGTGTTTCGTTATGTCCATAGTGTACCACGTGTTTGTGTAGGCTTTGTGACGAATCGGTTAAGAAATGAGGGATTTCTAAAATTTTTGTTGAGGTTTTTGAAAGAATCATGTAAGATAACATATATGAGGGTAGAAACGGTAGGAGAATAACATGATTAAAGATAACCAAAAAGCATTTAATCAATTGCATATCGTAACGGACGGATTATTTGTGCTTGCATCTTACTATTTAGCTTACCTGCTTCGCTTTGTGTGGTTAAATATGGAAAAGGCGGGAGATTACACGATTCAGTCCTATTCCCGTTTCTTGATTGTGGTGCTTCCGGTATATTTGCTGATTTATTGGACCAGTGGCTTGTATGCACCGAAGAGAGGAAAGGGAATGCAGTGGGAGCTGTGGCTGGTGCTGAAGGCAAATATAATCGGCGGTGCGGCTTTTATTGTGCTGTTGTTCTTGTTTAAAATGGATATTTCCCGAGTCTTTCTTGCGATTTTCTACGGAACCAATGTGGTGCTTGAGAGTATGTTCCGCTTTTCATTAAGAAAACTGTTAGAGCATTTGCGGAGAAACGGTAAGAATTTGAAGCATGTTCTGATTGTGGGTTACAGTCGTGCGGCGGAAGCTTACGTGGACCGGATTCTGGCGAATCCCCAGTGGGGCTATTTTATTCACGGAATTCTGGATGATAAGATGGCGGTAGGGACCCGGTACAAGAAGATATCGGTACTCGGGACTATAGAAGAGCTTTCCGAATATCTGGCGGAACGGGATTATGACGAAATAGCCATTACCCTTTCCATTGAAGAGTATGAAAAGTTGGAGCGTCTGGTAACGGCTTGTGAATATTCCGGTGTGCATACCAAGTTTATTCCGGATTATAATCATATTGTACCGACGGTACCGTATATTGAGGATTTGGAAGGACTGCCGGTAATTAATATCCGTAAGGTTCCCCTCAGTAATCTGGTAAACCGTGCGATAAAACGAACGGTAGACATTGTGGGAGCGTCGGTGGCGCTTGTGCTGTTTTCGATACCGATGCTGCTCGTGGCGCTTTTGGTAAAGCTGACGTCGAAGGGGCCGGTAATCTTTTCCCAGGTACGTGTGGGACTTCATAATAAAGAGTTCAAAATGTATAAGTTTCGTTCCATGGTGGTACAGGAGGCGGCAAAGGAAGCCAATGCCTGGACTACGAAGAATGATTCCAGAGTAACGGGAATCGGTAAGTTTATCCGGAAAACCAGTATAGATGAGCTTCCGCAGCTGATTAATGTGTTGAAGGGCGATATGAGTCTGGTGGGACCGCGTCCGGAGCGTCCGAAATTTGTGGAAAAGTTCAAGGAAGAGATTCCGCGCTATATGATTAAACATCAGGTTCGTCCGGGAATTACGGGTTGGGCCCAGGTGAACGGCTATCGCGGGGATACCTCTATTCGGAAGAGGATTGAGCACGATGTTCATTATATTGAAAACTGGACGTTGGGATTTGATATTAAGATACTGTTTTTAACGGTGTTTAAAGGATTTATTAATAAGAACGCATATTAATGCGCAATCGGAAAGGGGAAACAGATGGAAGACGAGAAAAATCTCCCGGAAGAAAATCAGGAAGAAACAAAGGATACAACGACAGAGAAGAAGGATACCGGTTACGAGAATTATTGTCAGATGTGCCGCAGACCGGAGAGTGTTGCCGGAAAGATGATTCAGCTACCGAATGATTTTTGTGTATGTAACGATTGCTTACAGAAGACCTTTGATTCCATAAACGGGAACGGTTTTCCGTATATGGAAATGTTGACGATAGACCCGTCCATGTTCCGTATGGGTGGAGAGTTTATGAAGATGCCGAAGGTAAAGAAAAAGGCAAAGCCGGCGGAGCAGGAGAAAAAGGAGGTGCAGGAGGCACCTGTGCTCGATTTGAAGAACCTGAAAGCACCGCACAAAATCAAGGCAGAGCTGGATGAGTATGTCATCGGCCAGGACCATGCGAAAAAGGTGATTTCCGTGGCAGTATACAATCACTATAAAAGAGTGGCGGATAAGAGCAATACCATCGAGCTTGAGAAGTCCAATATGTTAATGCTGGGTCCTACCGGTAGCGGTAAAACCTATCTGGTAAAGACGTTGGCGAGACTGCTTAATGTACCTCTTGCCATTACGGATGCCACGACGCTTACGGAGGCCGGCTATATCGGCGATGACGTGGAGAGCGTACTGTCAAAGCTTCTGGCGGCTGCGGATAACGATGTGGAACGTGCGGAGCACGGGATTATCTTTATTGATGAAATTGATAAAATTGCCAAAAAGCGTAATACCAACAGCCGGGATGTCAGCGGAGAGTCGGTACAGCAGGGCTTGCTAAAGCTTTTGGAGGGCAGCGAGGTGGAGGTGCCGGTGGGCGCCACCAATAAGAATGCCATGGTACCCATGACCACCATTAATACAAAGGATATTTTGTTTATTTGCGGCGGCGCTTTCCCGGATTTGGAAAAGGTCATCAAGAAGCGTTTGAATCAGACCGCGATGATCGGTTTTGGAGCAGAGCTTAAGGATAAGTATGATGAAGACAAGATGCTTTTGTCCAAGGTGACCGTGGAGGATTTGCGGGAATATGGTATGATTCCGGAGTTCCTCGGTCGTCTTCCTGTGATTTTCTCCCTGCAGGGGCTGGATAAGGAGCAACTGATTCAGGTGTTAAAGGAGCCGAAGAATGCGATTCTAAAGCAGTATGAGCATTTGTTATCTCTGGATGAGGTAAAGCTGGTATTTGATGAGGATGCCCTGGATGCCATTGCGGAGCGTGCTCTTTCGAAAGATACGGGCGCCCGTGCATTACGTGCGATTCTGGAAGAGATTATGCTTGATATTATGTATGAAATTCCGAAGGATGACTCCATCGGCAAGGTAACGATTACGGGGGACTACGTCCGCGGCTGCGGCGGTCCGGTCATTGAGATGCGGGGTTCCGATAAATAGGCAGAATAGGACGGTAAATTATGGAAATACTCCTCTATATAGGTCTTACATAGGTGAGGCGGAGAGAGGAGTATTTTTTATGCGTATATTTCGGAAACCGAATAAAAAGCAACGGAAGGTGTTAAGTGTGCTGGTCGCGGTGCTTGTTCTGGCAGCCGGTTTTCGTGTGATTACCGAGCGGGCGTTTCTGGCTCAGGCCAGTATTGAGGGAGCATTTGCGGTACTGGCACCGGAGGAAAGCAGCGGAACGGTAACATTGACCGGAAGGTACCTGCCGCCGCCATACGGGTTTTCCGAAGAAAAACTGTTACAGTATTTCGGAGGGGAAATCGGTCTTACGGTAGACGGAGAAATCAGACAGGCGGACTATACGGGACGGGTAGAGTATGTGTACGAAAGACAGGCAGCACAGGCTCACTCTCTGTTAAAGGTGGTCTTTTTTGAGGAGACGGAGGCATACTATATTTGTGCGGAAGTAACCCTGACGGGAGAAAACACAGCGGCAACCGCCGGGTTCCGAAAGACTATGAAACGGGCTGCGGAGAAAGTAGGTTTAACGGAGATTTCCACCACATTGGAGTTGTGTGGCGTGTATGATGGAGAGATTCCGCTGGCAAAAAAGGATGAAGTGACGGATTTACTGCTTTCCGAGCTCTACGCACAGCCGGTATACGAAAACCGTCAAAACGCAAATTATACGGTGTATGCGTATACCGGTGCGGTAGAAGACTATATTACGGTGGAAAAAAAGAAAATTAATGTACAGGTGGCACTTTATTATGACAGGGACACCGATCGTACGGAGGTCGTGGTAGCTTCTCCTATCGGATTACGGTAAGTATGGCGTTTCCGGCAAAGAAGCTCGGAAAGGACTGTATCCGTAAGGAGGCTTAGCCATTCCGACGGACAGCCTGCCTGCAAAAATTCTTCCGTGAGCGTGCGGTGTTCCCGGAGAAGACGGTCGCGCATCAGGCGGAGCGACAAATAATCCGGGTAAGCGTCATAAATAAAATCTCCGGACCGGTAAGCGGATAAGTGTGAGTCTGCGGCGTCGTACAGGCGTTGCAATAAGATGGGGTGGCGATGCATCAGGTAAGAAGCATCGCCGCTTTTGTATTCCGACGGGATGTGAGGTACTGTTAATGCCGGAGAAGGAACCGGTGCGGTTTGTGTCCGCGGTACGGAGGATACCGGAGGACGTGCGGAAGGAATTTGCGGACGTGTCTGCGGCTCCTGTGTTGGATAGAAGCGTCGGTTCGGTTCTGTATTGACCGGATGACCGGACTCCGAGTAATAAGCTGGCATAGAAAAACCTGCCTTATATGGTATGTTGTTATAAGATACGCCGGAGGCTGAAAAAGGTGCGTGTCAGTCTTGAAATTCCTTTAAAATATGCTATACTGAAAAGTGGATGAGTTTGCAAGGAAGGGACAAAAATGGAACAGACGGTGATTGAGGCAATTGCAAAAAGCATGGAAGAAGGACTGCAGCGTGCGGTTCTCAGTAATGCCCCGAAGACGGCGGAGCTTTCCAAGGTGAAGGTGCATCCGGTGGTAATCGGCGGCAGACAGCAATATCAAATCGAAGAATACCGCGGAAACCAGGTGTTTCATACCAATTGTACGGAAGAGGCTGTGTCGGCCCGGCTGCAAGAGTGGCTGGAGGAAGGTGCATTCCGGCAGGCGGAGCTTTTGTCGGTGTTTCATCAGCGTACTGCCTTAATCGGAAAGAAGGGGACCGTTACCGTGAAGTGTAAGAAGCGGCAGGATGCGGCTTCCATGATTTTACCGAGAGAACATAACCGGAAAAAGCAGTATTTGCTTGATGAGGGGACTCCGGTTCCGTTTTTGGTTGATCTGGGTGTAATGACAAAGGAGGGTGCGGTAGTAAAGGCAAAGTACGATAAGTTCCGCCAGATTAACCGTTTTCTGGAGTTTGTGGAGGACATTCTTCCGGCACTTCCGAAGCAACGAGAGCTCACCATTTTGGATTTCGGCTGTGGCAAGTCCTATCTGACCTTTGCGCTGTATCATTATCTTTATACCCTGAAGGGATACGAAGTCCGGATTGTGGGACTGGATTTAAAAAAGGATGTCATTGCCCGGTGCAACCGTCTGGCACAGGAGTACGGGTATGCCAGACTGGAGTTTTTATGCGGTGATATTGCGGACTATACGGGGATGGATGCCGTGGATATGGTGGTGACTCTCCATGCCTGCGATACAGCCACGGATTACGCATTATATAAGGCAATTCGGTGGGGGGCATCGGTGGTACTGTCCGTGCCGTGCTGTCAGCATGAGTGGAACCGGCAGATGGAGTGTGAGCCGTTGCAGCCGTTTCTCAAATACGGCATTGTAAAGGAGCGGATGTCTGCGCTTATGACGGATGCATTCCGTGCCAATGTGATGGATGCCTGCGGCTATAAGACGCAGCTTTTGGAGTTTATTGATATGGAGCATACGCCGAAGAATATTTTATTACGGGCGGTTAAAAAAGAGACAATAAAGCAAGAGGAGTTGGGAAAACGGGTGGAGTGTGAAATGAAGGAAATTCTTTCGTACTGTAACACAAAGCCGACGCTTTACCGATTGTTGACGGAGAAAGAATAGGATGAAAAGAGTTTATCAGATACTGTATTTGGCGGTGGTATTTTTTGCGGCGGTACTGTTTTTCGGAAGCCGTGTCGGAGAAACCATATTTGATGAGGAAATCGAAACGGTACAGGCAGGGACGGTATCGTTTCCTACGGTGTCCGTTCTGACCTGTGGGGAAGAGATTAATTGTATCAATGGCTACAGCTCCAATTTAAGTACCATATTGAACCGGGAGGATATGATCCCGATTGGGAAAGACGGCATTTTCGAGTTAAAAATAAAGGAGTACGAAACGGATGTCCGGCGTGTGAAATATGAGGTTTTGGACGTCTCCAGTGAGGCGGAAGTGGATTCGGGTACAATCAATGCCTTTGAAAAGCAGGACGGACATAAGCTGGTACGAATTAAATTAAAAGCGGAGTTAAAGGAAGGAACGGAATATGCGGTAAAGGCCACGTTAATCGGAAATACCGGAAAACGGATGTACTATTATTTCCGCATTAAGCAATATACTTCCCCAAGACTTTCGGAAAAGCTGGCATTTATCCGGACCTTCGGAGAGAATACGCGAAGCGCGGAGGCGGCGGATAACGAGGCAATTATTCCGTATTTGGAGACAAAGCCGGGCGCATCCTCCGACAGCTATCATTATGTGGATATTCATGACAGCTATAAAACGGTATCCTGGGGAGATATGGTGCCGCAGCTGATTACCGAACCGGTTATTTCCGTAACGGAGTTTTATGAAGAAATTATGACAGCGGTGGTGCGCTACGGTGTTGCGATTGACAGCGGCTACGGAGCGGAGCAGTATTTTGTGGAAGAGTATTTTCGTATTCGTTATCTTGGGGATGTGGTTCATTTGTTAAATTATGAACGCCATACGGAGTCGTTATTTAATGTAACGAATGCCAGCTTATCCCAAAGTGATTTGAAGCTGGGTGTGGCGGATGCGGAAAATATCGAACTGTTTCCGAATTCGGACCACAGTGTGGTGGCCTTTGTGCGAAACGGTACTTTGTATTGCTACAGTCTGGCGGAGAATACCCTTTCTACGGTGTTCTCGTCGGCACACGGTTCCCCGGAGAGGATGTACAGCCAGAAGCCTCAGTACGACATTCACGTGCTGAAGATGGAGAGTAACGGTAATATTACGTTTCTTGTGAGCGGTTATATGAATCGCGGCGTATACGAAGGCCGAGTGGGATTGTTTGTGTACCGGTACTATGAAGATGAGAAACGTTTGGAGGAACTGATTTATGTTCCGGTAAATACAACCTATCAGATTTTAAAGGAAGAGTTAGGGAAGTTTGCCTATTTTAATGAGTATGATGTGTTCTATTTTATGGTAAACGGAGGTGTATATGCATATAATCTGATAACGGAAGAACTGACTGTGCTGGCTCGCAATGTGAAGGACGGAGATTATGTGTATTCCGTAGGAGAACGGTTTATCGCATATCAGGAGCACGGAACAACAGAAAAAGTAACGATGTTGTATCCGGAGACGGGGAAAAGCGTTACGGTACTGCCGGAGGACGGTGAGTATATCAAGCTTTTGGGACGGTCGGAAGAGAATCTGCTCTACGGATACGGGCGATTTGAAGATTTATATGTGAATGAAGATGGCAGAGTGGTTTATGCCATGTATAAAGTGGATATTAAAAATTCCTTCGGACAGACGCAGAAGCAGTACGAGAAGGAAGGATATTTTGTAGAATCCGCACAGACGGACGGAAATGTAATACGGTTGAACCGTTTGATAAAAGGTGAGGACGGCAGCTATGAGGAAGCGACGAGCGATTATATTCTAAATCGTGAGAATACGGAAAACGGAAAGATTTCTCTGGCAACCCGTGTGACGGACCGTATGTTGACCGAATATTATATTGCTTTTCCGGCAGATTTTGTGATGGAAGAACTGCCGAAGGAAGCGCAGGTAGTCTATACCGTAACAGAGAAGGATACAACCTTGCGTGTGAATGAAATGGAATCGGACGTGGCGGCCTATTATACCTATTATTACGGTATGATAGACGGCATATACGAGACTGCGGGAGAGGCTATCCCTGTGGCGGATGAGAGGGCCGGAACAGTAATTGATGAGAAGGGAAAGATTGTATGGGAGCGCGGAATCAAAGCAGGAAGTGCATCCCTTACGCAGATTGCCGGCGTGAAGGCAGGCGGAGACATGGGATCGGTACAGGCTGCATTGCAGATGATGCTTTCCGCAAAGGGACTTACCACCCAAATTACTCCGGAAGAGGCGAAAGAGCCGTTACAGCAGGTGCTGGCACGGTATACCAATGCGGATGTGGCAGTTCTTACGGGAGCCACACTGGACGAGGTTCTGTATTTTGTATGGAAGGGACAACCGGTGTTAACTTTAAAGGAATCCGGGGATGCGGTGGTGATTACGGGATACACCTCGGGAGAGATTGGTTACTATGATCCGCAAAGAGGGCGCAGTGTGACTGCGGAGAAGGAAAAGGCTGAGAAAATGTTCGAAGCCGGCGGTGGAATTTATATCAGCTTTTTATACTAAACTAATAGGGCGCATCAGGCGCGGAAAGAGGATTTTATGAAAGTGATATCGGCGGTAATACCGTGTTATAATTCGGAAGCGTATATGGAAAAGGCAATTAAAACTCTGCTTACCGGCGGAGAGGATATGGAGATTATTGTGGTGGATGACGGTTCCTCCGATAATACCCTTGCGATTGCAAAACAGTATGAGGAGAAATATCCGGGAATTGTTCGTGCGGTGCATAAGGAAAACGGCGGACACGGAGATGCGGTTATGACCGGTCTGGCCCATGCGGAGGGTATTTATATTAAGGTGGTGGACAGTGACGACTGGGTAAAGGAAAGTGCTCTGATGGAGATATTGAAAAAGCTTCGTGAGCTGCTAGCCCAGGGAACTGCGCCGGATATGCTGGTGGCCAATTATGTGTATGAGAAGGTAGGCGAAACGAAGAAGAAGGTCATTCAGTATCGTAGCGCCTTGCCGCAGAACGAGATATTTACCTGGGCAGATACGGGACATTTTCGCCAGGGACAATATATCCTGATGCATTCCGTGATTTATCGTACGGCGCTTTTAAGAGAGTGCGGATTGAGCCTTCCGAAGCACACGTTTTATGTGGATAATATTTTTGTGTACCAGCCGTTGCCGTCGGTAAAGACCATGTATTACATGGATGTGAATCTGTATCGCTATTTTATCGGCAGAGACGACCAGTCCGTGACGGAAGCGAACATGATAAAGCGTATCGACCAGCAGGTGCGGGTAACGAAGCTTATGATTGAGGCACACGATATCTGGAAGGTGAAGGATAAGAAGCTGCGCAATTACATGATAAAGTATTTGTGCATTATGATGACGATTTCTTCGATTTATCTGTTAAAGAGCGGAACAGAGGAGAATCTTGCAAAGAAACAGGAACTGTGGGAGTACTTAAAGGCCTACGATAAGAAACTGTACCGGAAAATCAGCATGACGATTCTCGGACAGTCTTCTAAGGCAGACAGCAAGGCAGGGCAGGGATTCTTTAAGATGGGATATGAGGTTGCCCGCAAGATATTTAAGTTTAACTAGAGATTATTCGGAGACGGTAGATGTGCGATGTCCTCTTTTGAAGAGGCGTCGCGCATAAATAACCGGAGCGGCAATTGCCATTATTACAAAGGCCCAGAAAACGTCGATGACGGAATGCTGCTTTAAGAACACCGTGGACATGCAAATAAGAACCGTCAGAATGAGAATGCCGGCTTTTAACAGATACTTTCCTTTCAGGTGGGGGGATGCGAAAAATGCAAAGCACACCGCAAGGGAGTTATAGACATGGATACTCGGGCAGACATTGGTAGAGGTATCCGCCTTGTGCAGACCGGAGACCATGTCAAGGAATATATTGTTGCGCCCAAGCTCCGAAAGGACGGGGCGTAAGGCTACACCGTTCGGGTAAAAGGTGGAGACGAGTAAAAATACGGTCATCCCTACAATCAGAAGTCCGGAAAGCCGGTAGCACTCTGTTCTGTCCCGGAAAATAAAGTAGAGGACGGAAATTGCGATAAACGGGAACCAAAGGAAATACGGAATAATAAAGAGCTCGTTGAACGGGATATAGGCGTCCAACGGGGACTCGATGATATGATATTCCTTGGTAACGTAACGCTCCAAAAGGAAAAACCAGACCAGATAAATCGGCAAATATGTAAGAATCAGCCATGCGTGGCGATATTTTTTTATGAAGTCTTTCATATGTGTTACTCCCTCCGGCCATGGAACATGGGATCTGTTACATAATGTATCGCTATGTATTTTAGCATATTTCAGAGAGTGAAACAAGATGACGGATATAATTTTCGAAAAAGTTAATAATTGCATAAAGAGTATATTTGACGTAAAAACTAGGGAATAGAAAAACAGACGGAGGTAATTATGGGACGACGGGTATTTTTAGTAGTATTGGACAGTGTGGGCATCGGTGCGTTGCCGGATGCGGAATTGTACGGAGATGAAGGAAGCAATACGCTGGCGGCAGCGGCAGGATACCGGGACTTTTCCATGCCGAATATGGAGCGGCTCGGTTTGTTTGATATAGAGGGCGTAAAGCACTTAAAAAAGGGAAGCGAAACACCGGCAGGGGCTTACGGCAGGTTGAAGGAGGCTTCCAAAGGAAAGGATACAACCATCGGTCACTGGGAAATCGCGGGTATTATTTCCGAACGTCCGCTTCCGACCTTCCCGGGAGGCTTTCCGCAGGAGTTACTTATTGAGTTTTCCGAGCGGACCGGACGGAAGGTGCTTTGTAACAAACCTTATTCCGGAACGGATGTGATAAGAGATTACGGAAGGGAGCATATGGAAACGGGAGCGTTGATTGTTTACACATCGGCGGACAGTGTATTCCAGATTGCGGCTCATGAGGATGTAGTACCGGTAGAGGAGCTGTACCGGTATTGTGAGATTGCCAGGGAGTTGTGTCAGGGGGCATACGGTGTGGGCCGGGTGATTGCGCGTCCGTTTGAAGGAGAGTGGCCGTTTGTACGGACCTCGAGACGCCACGATTATTCGCTTGTACCGCCGGAACGTACCATGCTCAATATTTTAGCGGATAACGGCTATGATGTCATCGGTGTGGGTAAGATAAACGACATTTTTGCAGGCAGCGGCATTACGGAATTTGTCAGAACCTCCGGCAACGAGGATGGCATTGAGAAGATGATTGCCTACGGAGATAAGGATTTTAACGGCTTGTGTTTTGTGAATCTGGTGGATTTTGATTCAAAATACGGGCATCGCAATGATGTGGAGGGTTACGGTAAGGCGCTGTCTTATTTTGATGCACAGCTTCCGCGGTTGCTTTCCAAGCTGCGGGAAGGAGATTTACTCCTTATTACTGCGGATCACGGCTGTGACCCGTCCACACCGTCCACGGACCATTCCAGAGAGTATATTCCGGTAGTGGCGGTAGGTCCGGATATTAAGAAGAATGTGGATTTGGGAACGAGAGAATGCTTTGCGGATACCGGGGCTACGGTGCTTGACTGGTTCGGAATTTTCGGAGGAATCGCAGGAACCTCCTATCGCAGCGCAATTATAAAAGAGACCGGAGAAGAAGTGTAACGGGAATAGGAAAATTTATCCCTTGTCACAGACAGGGGAATGCGATACAATAAAGAAAAAAGCAGGAGGGGGAGTCCGGGATGCACAGAAGAAAGGTTCGTTTTGTACAGGGAAAGAGAGCGGTGTGGGCCGGTCTCTTTCTTGGCGTGCTGTTGATCTTTCCGGCCTGCGTAAAACCGGGGGAGCAGCCGGGAGGGACGGGAACACCGGCACCGTCGCCGACCGGGACGGTGATACCGACTCCGGAGCAGGACACCCCGACTGCAGGACCGGGACTTACGGATAGTCCGGCGGCTCCTACCGGGACACCGGGGGTGACAGCCGGCAGTACCGGGCGGCCTACGTCTGTTCCGACACCGACCGGTGGGGCAGAGGTGACCCCGGAGGCGACACCGGAGCCGACGGTATCTCCCGATGTCTTTGGTTCTCCGACACCGGAGCCGACAGGGTTGCCGGAATACGATACTCTGCTTCAAAACGGTTGGCAGCGGACGGAGGATTTTTTCGGTAGTAAGGAGATATTCTTTTCCGGGAAATTTGACCAAACAGAGCTGTTGGCAGTGCCGGGACGTTATGAATATCGGTATACGGCTTCTTCGGACCCGGAGATTTCGTTTTCGGTCATCGGAGATGAAATTGTGCCGATACAGCAGTTTTTGGACGAATTGGTAGGCCGTGCCATTGAATGTTATATTGAGAGAGAGACGGAGAAAGATTACCGCTATCTTTATACGGACGGAGAGTATACGGTAGAAGGACGGGTCTACGACTGCGGTACGGAGGAGGTATCGCGCTGTATGCGGGTGGAATTCCGCAAGGCAGGCATGGAAGAAAACATAACGGAAGGTCATGAGTTCTATCTGAGAGAAAAGGGAAACGCGGAATAACAAAGGAGGAGTTATGCAGGAAAAGTTAGAGCAGATTATGCGGCAGATTTATTTGATGTTATCTAATTGCGAAGAGAGTGCATATTCGTCGGAGGATTTGATTGTTCCGAAAAAACGTATTTTCCAGCTGTTAGAAGAATTGAATTATACGGTGTATGATTTGATGGAGCAGTATGAAGGAACCGTAACCGCAAGAGAACGCGGTTTGGCGGAGCATGAGCGCAGAATGGCTCAGATTAAGGAAGAAGCAAAGGGGCGTGCGGAGGATACCTATGCGGCTTCTCTGTTGTATGCCCGTGAGATGTTCATGGATATGCGCAAAACCACGGAACAGCTTTGCCAAAATTTACGTAAGGAATATAATGAAACATTGCGGAACTACGAGGAAAGTCTTCGCTATTTGCAGGAAAATGAAGAGAGCATGGTGGCGCAGATGAACCTGATGATGGATTCCAAGAAGTATCTGCGTCTGATTGAACAACAGAACAAGGAGAAAGAGACAAAGCAGAATCTGACGGAAGAGGAGATTAAGCGTCAAGCAGAGCTTGAGGCAGAAAAGGCAGAGCTTGCGGCTGCGGAAGCGGCCTCTGAGCTGAGTCAGAAGCTGTCGGCACCGATTGTGGTACAGGTAAACGAGCAACCGAGAGTGCCGGAGGGCTTCGGAAAGAAACAGAGTAAAAAGAAAAAGTATACACCGAGCCAGTCTCTGGAGGAAACAACGGTAGAGGGAGAAGGCGTTGTGGAGCCTGTGTTACCGAGTAGCGAGGAATTGGACGGAGAGTATTTTGATTGGAAGGATGAGCAGGAGGGAAACGAAAAACAGACGAAGAAGGGCGGAAAAAAGTTCTTCGGAAAGCGATAGAAAAAGGGCTTTTTATAAAAAATAAAAAAAATTAAAATTGTTGTTGACAATTCGAAAAAAAGGTGTTAGTATAATAGGGCAGTTCGCAGTTGTGGCGGAATTGGCATACGCGCATGATTCAGGTTCATGTCCACGTACGTGGGTAGGGGTTCAAGTCCCCTCAACTGCATCGTACCGTATGCAAGAGTATTCTGCGAGGTGCGTACTATATGCGGAAATGCTGGAATTGGCAGACAGGCATGACTAAGGATCATGTGGTCCCCGACCGTGAGGGTTCAAGTCCCTTTTTCCGCATTGCTTATAAGCCCCGGTATCCGAAAGGATTCCGGGGCTTTTTGCGTGCAGGCAAAGTGAGCATTGAGCCACCGGTGCAAACTTGTATGCAAGAGGGGCGAAATGCGAACGCGCCCACGACCGAGCGGCTGTGCAGCGAGGTGCGTGTGTGTGCAAAGCACTGCCTGCACGCAAAAGGAAGTCATGCAGGCAAAGCGAGCATTGAGCCACCGGTGCAAAGCACCGCCTGCGCGCAAAAGAAAGTTATGCGGGTAAATTCTCCAGAAAGAACCGCAGTGCGTTTTTATAGAAGATGTTGTCAACCTGGCCGGAGGTAAGTCCGGCCTGCCTTAAGCGTTCCGCAAAGTGAGGCAGGTAGGTAATGTTTGGTACGACGGTGTTTCCGGGGGTGCCGTCGAAATCGGTTCCCAGAGCTAAAACCTCAGAGCCGGCAACGGAGAGGATGTGCTTTATATGGGAAATCAGAGCCTCGGCAACTTCTTCCGGTGAATGTGGGGACGGCAAGAGGAACGGTTCGTGGAGACAAAGGCCGGTCAGACCGCCCCGGAGAGCCAGAGTACGGAGCATGTCATCGGAAAGATTGCGGGGAACCTTACAAACCGAGCGGGTATTGGAATGACTGGCCAGAAACGGGCGTCTGCTGTGTTCTGCCACATCCCGGAACCCGGCGTCGGATAAATGGGAAACATCAATCAGAATGCCGAGCCGTTCCGCCTCCGAAAGGAAATCAAAGCCGGCGGGAGTAAGCCCCGGATATTTTTCCGGAGAGCATGAAAATGCAGAGGTAAAGGAGTGGTAACCCGGAAGCGGATGAGGGAACGTATTGACCGCAGCGGAGGCAAGAAACGTGGAATAGTCCCAGGTCAGGGTAGCCATACGGATGCCGAGATTATAGAATTCCGGCAAAAGGGATGCCGGGTGCTCCGACAGGCAGCTTTCCTCCAACGTGAGAAGTGCTCCGGTTTTCTTTTTGCGGATACATTCCGTAAGCTGGGAAGCGGTTTTTACTTGTCGGAGTTGTCCGCCTGCAAGAGTGAGAATTTGTTGAAAACAGGAAATTTGTTTTCTGAGAGAGGAACGGGGGGATGGTGCGGGTAATTCGCATAAATCAGTGAATATTGCGAAGCACTGCATCAGTCCCCCGGAGGTGCGGAGGCCGGAGTGAAAGACGTGAGTATCCGCGGTATCGGATGGTGAAAAAAAGCGTTCCGGTGAGGATGCGAGACGATAGAGGGTATCGCAGTGTAAATCAATGAAGGGAGGCATATGGTTTACCCGGAAGAAAAACAGTTATCATACTATATGCACGGATTTCGTGGACAAAACACGAAATATGAGGTATAATAACAATAGAACAATGGAGAGGTATATCTTGATGTCGGATTTATATAGAAGGCTGCAGCCGTTTATCGGTGACGAACAACGGCTGATAGAACGAATGGCGGGGCAGATGTCGCTGTGGGAAGAGTGTGTCGGACTGTTTCCGGGGGAAGAGATTATAGATGAGATGGATGCCGCTTTACGGGCGGCGGACGAGAAGCTTTTTTACGGAGCGGTGCATCGCCTGAAAGGGAACCTTGCAAATTTCGGCTTTGATTCCGCAGCAGAGAAAGCGATGGCGGTATTGCAGGCATTGAAGGAGCAGGACTGGTCCCGGGCAGAAAGATGGTATACGGAGCTGAAGACAGAATACGGACAAATTATAGAAAGGATCGGTGATGTGGAATGAAGCGGAAAAAAATCTGCGTTATAATCGGTAGTGTGACTCATTTTTTTGCCAGCAGGGTATGTAAGACCATCAGCAGAAAAGCGGAAGAGTACGGTTATGATGTGTACTATTTTACCACGTTTAATTCCCATGGAGATAATTTGTTGTACGGCGTGGGCGAACAGCAGATTTTTGCACTGGCGGACTATTCCCAGTTTAACGGCGTGATTGTTGCATTGGATACACTGAATATTTCGGACCGAGGAGAGGCCCTGGTGAAAAAGTTAAAGGAGTTGTCCTGTCCGGTAGTGGCACTTCGGGAACCGATAGAAGGGTTTTATAATATCAGAGTTGATGAGAGAGTGTCTATGGAACGGATGATTCGTCATTTTATTGAGGTACATCATTTCCGTGACATTTGTTTTATGACCGGACGGATGGAACTGGAGGATGCCAGACTGCGTTTCGAATGCTTCAAACGTGTGATGGAAGAAGCCGGGATTCCGGTAACGGATGATATGGTCTATTACGGAGACTACTGGAAGACTTTTGCCAAGCCTGCGGTGGATCACTTTTTATCTACCCGGACCACCATGTATCCGCAGGCAATTATTTGCGCCAACGATTATATGGCGCTGGCAGTACAAAGAGAATTAAACGAGAGAGGCATTCGTGTGCCGGAGGAGATTTGTGTATCCGGTTTTGACGATTTGCTGGAGGCACAGCATGCGGAGCCTCCGCTGACTACCGTGTCCGTCAATTTTGAGGAGATGGCGGAACGGGCGGTGGATTTGATTGATGAAATCGTACAGGGCGGAACACCTTCGAAGGAGCAGTATATCTCCACCCAGGATAAGTATCGCGGAACCTGTGGCTGTAAGCGCCATAAGGTTACCAACAAATGGTACAGTTTGACCAAGGAATTGGAAGAACGAAAAGAAATCAATTACCAAACGATTTTTATGAATTCCGATTTGGAAGGGATTACGGATGAAAACGAATTGTTGAATGTGGTACATAAGTACAATATCCGGAATAATGCAAAGAAAATGTGGATTTGTCTGTGTGATGAGTCGGAGGAATTGACGGAGGAAGAGAGAAACCTCGGTACCACACGTTTGGAGTATACAAAGACCATGGTACTCCGTGCCATTAAAAACCCGAGCAATACACTGCGGCTGTTGGAGAAGAAGTTTGACCGCAGTGAACTGGTGCCGGAGGATGAACGGGAAGATATCGAAAACGGCAGCTTCTATTTTGTGCCGTTGCATTATAAGAACCATAACCTGGGATATGTGGCGGCTACCTTTGATAATTACGGACATTATAATGATTTCATGCAGCCTTGGGCAATGAATTTTGCGGTTGCGCTGGAAAACTATTTCCTACATGAGCGCCTGGATGCCATGAATGATATTAAGCGTATGTATAAAGAGGATACCCTGACCGGCATTTCCAATCGTCGCGGGTTTGAAGAACAGGCCCGTAAGATTTACAACGATGCTTTGTATCAGAGAAAGCATGTTGCGGTAATCAGTCTGGACATGGACAATCTGAAAAAGATAAACGATGCCTACGGTCATTCGGCGGGTGATGATGCGCTTTGCAGAGTGGGAATGGCGTTAACAAGAGTGGCGGAGCGTCGTGATAATATTGTGGCGGCACGTACCGGCGGTGATGAGTTCGTTGTGGTATGCAGGATGGAGCGGCCGAACGATGGAGAGGATATTATAAACGAGGTACGCGAAGAACTGAACATAATAAACGAACAAAACGGTCAGCCGTATAATGCGGAGGTCAGCTGCGGTATGTATGAAGTGAAGGATGTTTCCAAGGTGGCACTGGCAAAGGCATTGGAAATCAGTGACGGGCGCATGTACGAGGATAAACGTCAGAGAAAGGCAAAAGCACAACAACAGAGTTAAGGAAAAGGGAGCTGTCGGTTTGCGACAGTTCCCTTTGTGTTTTTTTGAAAATATGAGGGAAAATCAAAGAAATCCTCCGTCAAAGCGGATGACCTGTCCGGTCAGGTAGGCAGGCATTTGTGCCAGCAATAAGAGGGCAGTGGCCACCTCCTCCGGAGAGGCAAAGCGGCCGGCCGGTATTTCTTCCGCCAGCGCGAGGCGTTCTTCCTCGGAAAAACAACGGTTCATATCGGTGTCGATGACACCGCAGGCCAAAGCGTTAACCGCTATCCGGCTGGGCGCCAGCTCTTTTGCTAATGCTTCAGTCAAAGCATTCAGGCCGGCCTTTGAAGCGGAGTACGCAGCTTCACAGGAGGCACCGGAGCACCCCCAGACGGAGGAGATATTTAAGATTACACCGCAAGGGGCTTCAAAAGGAATATCTTCCCGGTCTCTGTTTTTTAAAAGATGCGGAATTGCGGCACGGGAACAATAAAATGCGGAGGACAGGTTGGAGGAGATTACATGCTCCCATTGAGAGTCATCCGTATCGGTCAGCATTCGAATCATGGAAACTCCTGCGTTGTTAATAAGGATGTCCAGATGTCCGAAGCGTTCTACGGTTTTTTCAACCAGTTCGGTAGGAAAAGCCGAATTTTGTAATTCACCCTGTAAAAGAAGGTGAGGAGCGCCGAGCCCGGCTAATTCCGCCGATAAGGAATCCAGACATTCTTTTTTTGTATGACAACATCCGGCTACCGCATAACCGGCCTTGGCAAAGGCCAGGGCGCAGGCACGTCCGATTCCGCGGGAAACGCCGGTAATTAAAACGGTTTTTTGTGACATGGAAGCCTCGCTTTCCGACAGGCAGGACCTATCGAGATTTGTTTTCCGGAATACTTTTTACATGTATTACGAATACTGTTATTATACATGATTCCTAAGGAACAGGCAAGGAGAACGTGCGGAGTTGCATTGCGCGGAAAGAAAATATCTGCTATACTGGGAACGGAAGCGGAAGGAGGAGGAAAATGAAAAAGGGAAGTTTGGCATTACGACTTTTTTTATATGCCTCTTTGGTCAGTCTGGTATGGCTGGGAGGATATGTTGTCCTTTCCGAGATGTTTGCCGTAAAGGAAGATACGTCCAAAGTGCCGGAAGCGGATGTAACACCGGTAGTAGAGACACCGATGACGGTAGCATCCCAGTGGTCGGTGCTGGCGGTGGCAGACGGGGAACGGGAAGTAGAGAAATTTATGTTCCGCTATGCGGATTTTCTGGCGGATGCCATGGTGTTTATAGAGGTGCCGGTGAATACAAAGGTTGAGCTTACAAAGGGCGGCTATGAAATTTTAAATGTACACAATCCGGAATTGCCGGAGCTTTTTATGGTGTCGGACCTGTGCCGGATTTTTTCGGAGGAAACTTGGTGTATGGCAGCGGAAGAGGCGGGGGTATCATTGCTCGGAATACGGCCGAAGGAATGCTATGTGATAGAGAAGGCATTGTATGACCGCCTGACAGAGCAGTCAGAAGAGGGAACGCGCTTTGTTGTTCACGGGGAACTTATGGATACCGTTGTGACGCTGTCGGAGCAGGCGTTAACCAACGATACGTTAAAGGATGAACTGGTCTATTTGGAAAGCTATGCGGATATGGACCGGATTATTTACCGGAATCTGCCGGGAGAGGCCTCGGCGGAGGAATATCATCCGGATTTCGATGAGATACAACGGCTGGTAGAAGGATTGCAGGCCGGTGTCTTTGAGGAAGAGGAAACAGGACAGTAAAGGAGAGATGGGATGAAGAAACACATGAAACTGTTGTGCGGAATCGGTGTGGCAGTGCTGGTAGGAGGTGCATTTGTATCCGGACATTATGCGGGGGCTGCCTCCAAAACACCGGGAACGACAGGAGATCCGCTGGTTACGTTAAGCTATCTTGAGGAGCGGTTGGGGACGGCACAAGGCGGTGTGCAAAAGGTACAGTTAAGTAAAGGACAGAAACTGGTAGGGAAGGAAGGTACCGGGATTGTTGTTCTGGGCGGTTCCGTGACGGCAACGGGGGACGGACTGGTAGACCTGACTGCGGGGCAACTGACCGAAAGGGATACCTCCATGTTTTTGTATCACAGCTACATAGTTGCGGAGGAGACTTCCGGATGTGAGGCCTTGTCTATGTGTACGCTGCTTGTTTCGGGAGAATATACGGTGAAACAAGGAACTGACTGACATTTTTGGCAAATAGAAGAAAAGTGTGTGTCGAAAGTAAACGAAAAGTCACGAAAAGACAGTTAAGTAAATTGCCGGAGCTACCGGGGGACAAAAATGAACTGTGCAAATGTAACAAAAACAAGGCTTTGAATTTGGTTAAATGAGATATGGTATTTTTTTTGGAAATAGTGTATTATATTAATGTGCTTTTTTTGTGGAAGAGAAAAGTGTATTACATCTTATTTTAGGAGGAAAATGAAATGGCAAGTTTATCGTTGAAGAATATCAACAAGACTTATCCGAACGGCTTTGTGGCTGTTAAGGATTTCAATCTTGAGATTGAGGATAAGGAATTCATCATCTTCGTAGGTCCGTCCGGTTGTGGTAAGTCCACCACCCTTCGTATGATTGCAGGTCTCGAGGAGATTTCCGGTGGTGAGCTTTACATCGGCAACAAGCTTATGAATGATGTAGAGCCGAAGGACAGAGATATCGCGATGGTATTCCAGAACTACGCATTGTATCCGCATATGTCCGTATATGACAACATGGCATTCGGTCTTAAGTTAAGAAAGACCCCGAAGGAAGAGATTAAGAAGCTCGTTAGTGAGGCAGCAAGAATTCTTGACATCGAGCACTTACTGGATCGTAAGCCGAAGGCTCTTTCCGGTGGTCAGAGACAGCGAGTAGCAATGGGTCGTGCAATCGTTCGTAATCCGAAGGTATTCCTCATGGATGAGCCGCTTTCCAACTTGGATGCTAAGCTCCGTGTACAGATGCGTATCGAGATTTCCAAGCTTCATCAGAAGTTACAGACTACCGTTATCTACGTAACCCATGACCAGACCGAGGCAATGACCCTTGGTACCAGAATCGTAGTTATGAAGGACGGTGTTATCCAGCAGGTTGATACCCCGCAGAATCTCTACGACAGACCGCAGAACCTCTTCGTTGCAGGTTTCATGGGATCTCCGCAGATGAACTTCATCGACTGTCAGGCAGTAGAAGAAGGCGGCGCTGTTTCTCTTAAGTTCGGTAACCACTCCATTAAGCTTACCGAGAAGAGAGCTCAGAAGCTTATCGATGGTGGCTACACCAACGAAGAGCATCCGAAGAAGGTTGTTCTCGGTATCAGACCGGAGGACATTAAGGATGAGGAGAGCTTCATCGCTATGTCCAAGGACAGCAGCTTAGAAGCTACCGTACGTGTATACGAGCTTCTCGGTGCAGAAGTATTCTTATACTTCGATATCGATGAGACCATTCCGGTAACCGCACGTGTGAACCCGCGTACCACCGCTAGACCGGGCGATACCATCACCATCGCTTTCGACTTAACGAAGATACATATCTTCGATAAGGAGACCGAGCAGATTATTTCTCACTAATACGAAATAAGATTTTTCAGGGCCGTCGTTTTATGACGGCCCTTTCTACGTGCAAAACTTTCACAAAAAATCCACCCTCTTTTGTTGACTTTTACCCCTGTGAATGATAAACTGACAATAGTGGGGAAGTAGTTTCTTGGTTGTAAAAGGAGGACATATGATTTCAAATCAGGTGTTACAAAATACAATTGACGGATTAAAGGCGATTACCAGGGTAGAGCTGTGTGTACTGGGGACCGACGGTGAGATTTTGGCTACCACGTTAGAGCCGGGACAGGAGAGTATTGATGCAGCGGTTGCTTTTGTAGATTCTCCGGCAGAAAGCCAGTCTTTGGCAGGCTATCAGTTTTTTAAAGTATATGATGACAGTCATCTGGAATTTGTTGTGTTGGCAAAGGGCGACACGGATGATGTATATATGATTGGTAAGATGACGGTGTTTCAGATTCAGAACCTGATTGTGGCGTATAAGGAGCGTTACGATAAGGACAACTTTATCAAGAACCTGTTATTGGACAACCTGCTTCTGGTGGATATTTATAATTTGGCAAAGAAGCTTCATATTGAGGCGGATGCCCGTCGTATCGTATTCCTTATCGAGACGAAGCAGGAGAAGGACACCAATGCTCTTGAGACCGTACGCAGTCTTTTTGCCGGTAAGAGCAGAGATTTCATTACCGCAGTGGACGAGCGGAACATTATCCTTGTGAAGGAGCTTAAGCTGAACGAGGATTACGAGCATATGATGAAGACTGCAAAGGTGCTTTTGGATACTTTAAATACGGAGGCGATGACCCGTGTCAATATTGCAATCGGTACCATTGTCAACGAAATTAAGGATGTGTCCCGTTCCTACAAGGAAGCAAAGATGGCACTTGAGGTAGGCAAAATATTCTATAGCGATAGAAATGTTGTGGCTTATTCCAATCTTGGTATCGGCCGTTTGGTATACCAGTTGCCGCTTCCGATGTGTAAGGTGTTTATCCGGGAGATTTTCGACGGAAAGTCTTTGGAGGATTTCGACGAGGAGACCATTGTTACGATTAACAAGTTCTTTGAGAATAACTTAAATGTGTCCGAGACATCCCGTCAGTTGTACATCCACCGGAATACGCTGGTATACCGGCTGGATAAGCTGCAAAAGATGACTCATCTGGACCTTCGAACCTTTGAGGATGCCATTACCTTTAAGATGGCCCTCATGGTTGTTAAATACATGAAATATGTAGAAAACATGGAGTTTTAGGTAGGAGAGCCGCACCGTAAGATGCGGCTTTCGGATTATATATAAGAGGAGGGAGCCCCATGGCAGGGAGCTATGATTTACACAGGGATTTACAGAATATACAGGCGCCGGTCATTCTTTTTGACCATGTTTCCAAAGAGTATCAAAAGGGAATTCATGCCATAGAGGATGTCAGCATCAGCATTAAAAAGGGGGAATTTGTTTTTATCGTGGGTAGCAGCGGTTCGGGAAAATCCACTTTGATTCGTTTGATGCTTAGGGAGATTCTTCCTACCAAAGGGAAGGTATTTGTGGCAGGTAGGGAACTTTCCCGTTTGCGCCGGTATCAGATCAGTAAGTATCGCCGCAGTATCGGCGTGGTGTTTCAGGACTTCCGGCTTTTGAAGGACCGGAATGCTTACGAAAATGTGGCCTTTGCCCAGCGTGTGGTAGAGGTGGCGCCGGCAGAGATTAAACGGAATGTGCCGCGGATGTTGTCCCTGGTTGGACTCAGTGAGAAATATAAGGCATATCCGGAGGAGCTTTCCGGTGGTGAGCAGCAGAGGGTGGCATTAGCCAGAGCGTTGATTAACAATCCGGTTATTCTGCTGGCGGACGAGCCGACGGGTAATCTGGACCCGAAGAACTCCTGGGAAATCATGCATTTGCTGGAGGAAGTTAACCGCCGCGGAACTACGGTGGTGGTTGTAACCCATAACCATGAAGTGGTGGATATGATGCAGAAGCGCGTCATTACCCTTCGGAACGGCAGAGTCATCAGTGATGAACAGAAGGGTGGGTATGTGTATGCAAAGTATTAGAACTTTTTTTTACTGTTTAAAGCAGGGAGTACGCAGTATTTTTCATAACGGAATGTTTTCGCTGGCATCTATCGGCACCATTGCCGCAAGCCTGTTTATTCTCGGCTTGTTCTATTTTGTGACCTCTAATGTCAGCTATGTGATGAAGGCTACGGAACAAAATGTAGGTGTAACGGTTTTATTTGAAGAGGGTTGTCCTGAGGAAACGATAAGAAAAATCGGTGAGGAGATCGGGAAACGTGCAGAGGTTGCAAACGTAGAGTTTATTTCCGCCGAGGAGGCTTGGGAAAATTATAAGAAGGATCATTTAAACGAGGAATTGGCGGCCACCTTTGGGGAGGATAATCCTTTGGAGGATTCTGCATCTTATAAGGTGTATTTGAACGATGTTTCCATGCAGGAAGTCCTTATTCGTTATATTGAGAGTCTGGACGGTGTCCGTCGCGTAAATGCTCTGGAGGGTGTGGCCGAGAGTCTGGAAGGAATCAATCGTATGATTACCCTGATATCGGTGGCGATTATTGTAATTTTGGTGGCGGTAGCGGTATTCCTGATCCGCATGACGGTATCCATCGGTATTTCCATCCGTAAGGAGGAGATTTCCATTATGAACTTAATCGGAGCCACGGACTATTTCGTACGTTTTCCGTTTGTGGTGGAGGGTGTTACTCTGGGAATCTGCGGTGCGTTGATTCCGATCGGAATCCTGCACCTTATATACGGAAATGTGATAGAATATCTTTCGGGAGAATTCGAAAGTGTATTTCATAAGATGACGTTTTTGAGTGAGCACGACATTTTTGCGAAACTGACACCGCTTTTGCTGGCGATCGGTATTTTGATCGGCTGGTTCGGCAGTACCATGAGTACCAGAAAGCAGTTAAAGAAGATTAGTCTTCGGTAAGGCAGAGAAAGTACGTTTGAAAAAAGGAAAGGAGACGCCGGATGAAACAGGTTCTGAAAAAGGGAATTTGCTATATAGGGTTGGTTGCAATACTTGTTTCAATGCTCCCGATGGGACACGGAAATGAGGCACTGGCGGGACAATCCTATCAATCGGCCATTGATAAGGCAAAGGAAGAGAAGGAAGCACTGGAAGCGTTGCGTAAGGAGACGGCAGATAAGATAGCTGCGTTGGAGGCGGATAAAAAAAGTACGGAGGAGTATATCCAAAAGGTAGATGCAGAATTGTCTACGGCCTATGAACAGATGGAGGCGTTGGAGGAACGTATCGCATTGTGTGCGGATGCTTTGGATTCTGCGGAGCTTGAGCGGGATGAAGCTATCCGAATCAAAGAAAATCAGTATGCAACCATGAAGGCGCGGATAAAATATATGTATGAGAACGGTGAAACCAGTATATGGGAACTGATTACCGGTTCGGACAGTCTGGAGGATTTGTTAAATCAGGTAGAATATCGTTCTCAGATTGCGGAATATGATGATAATCTTTTAAAGCGTTATGAGGCTTCCTGTGAGGAAGTAAAAAAGAAGGAAGAGTCCTATGCCCTTGCGCTGGTGGAACTAAATGCCGAGAAGGAGGTTCAACAGCTCCAGATAGAGAATTTGTCGGTATTGGTAGCCAATAAGGCAGCCTATATGGACGAACTGACAGCCAGTCTCGGAATTACGGAGGAGCAATATTTCGAGTTTTACGAGGAAATTGAGAGTAAGGAACTCGAGATTGCGGATTTGGAAGAAAAAGAGAAGAAGCGTATCGAGGAAGAGGAACGGAAACGAAAGGAAGAAGAGGAACGTTTAAGAAGAGAGGCGGAGGAGCGGAAGCGCCGGGAAGAAGAATTGAAGAAGCTGGGTCTGACGGACCAGACCTCGGTAGATAATATGATTTGGCCGTTCCCGGGTGACCCGAATATCTACTCCTACTTCGGATATCGTACCAGCCCGATTACGGGAAAGCGGGAGTACCATAGCGGAATTGATATCGGCGGAGCCTACGGCGCAGATATTGTGGCATCACTGGCAGGAAGAGTAACAAAGGCGGCCTGGAGTTCTATGAACGGAAATCATGTGGTAATCGATCATGGGAACGGTGTAACAACGCATTATCTGCATGCTTCAAAGCTATTGGTAAAAGAAGGCGAGTATGTGAAGCAGGGACAGGTCATTATGAAGTGTGGTTCTACCGGATGGTCCACGGCACCTCATTTGCATTTTACGATTCGGATTAACGGGGCGCTGGTAGACCCGTGCGATTATGTAAGACCGTAATAAAGATGGAAGGAAGCAGTTGTTGTGAAGAATAAGAAGTTTAGAGTGAAAAGATCAATCGGGAGCCTTGGTTTGGTATTGCTCCTGTGTGTAGGATGTGTTTTCGGACCGGCCGGCTGTGGAATGCTTCGACCTGAGACAATGTCCGGAGAGGAGCAGAAGGAAAAGAATGAATCCGGGACAAATCTCTGGGAGTTGTTTACCGGTGTGGGAAGCAGTGAACAAACCGTAGATGACGAAGCGTTTTTAAAAAAGGCAAATAAGTTAAAATCTTTGATTGATCTTTATTATTGGGAAGATACCGAGGAAAGCGATTTATATGAAGGTATGTATCAGGGAATGCTTTGGTCTTTGGGGGACCCGTATTCCTGCTACTATACAAAGGAGGACTATGCAGCGCTGATGGAAGAAATGGAAGGAACCTATTGCGGCATCGGCGCACTGGTCAGCCAGAATGCTTCCACGAAGGTGATTACCATTGTACGTCCGTTTGTAAACGGGCCGGCCTATAAGGCGGGGATGCTTCCGGGGGATATTTTGACTAAGATTGACGGAGAAGATGTTTCTGCCTGGGATATTGATTTGGCGGTAAAGTATATGAAGGGAGAGCAGGGAACCGTCGTTGATGTGGAAGTGTGGCGTTCTTCTATCGGTGAGTATGTGGAGTTACCGATTACCCGTGACCTGGTAGAGGTGGAGACTGTTACCTATGAGATGTTGGACGACTCCATCGGTTATATTTACGTCATGCAATTTGATGAGATAACGACAGAACAGTTCGAAACGGCACTGAATGAATTGCAGGCACAGGGAATGCAGGGGTTGGTAGTGGATATCCGCGATAACGGTGGCGGACTTTTGACTACGGTTTGCGATATGCTGGATCTGTTTTTGGAGAAAGAAGATTTAATCGTATATACACTGGATAAGTATAATACGAAGGAAGAGATTTATGCCCATGAGGGAAGCATCGATAGAATTCCGATGGCAGTGCTGGTCAACGGTTACAGTGCCAGTGCTTCCGAGGTGTTTTCCGGTGCACTTCAAGACTATGGGCTTGCGACGATTGTGGGTACCCAGAGCTTCGGAAAGGGTATTGTGCAGAGTGTCATTCCGCTGACCGACGGAAGTGCGGTGAAGCTGACGGTTTCTACTTATTATACGCCGGCGGGAAGAAATATTCACGGCACCGGAATTACGCCGGATGTGGTGGTGGAGCTTTCCGAAGAACTGAAACAACAGCCTGTGGTAGCACTTTCCGAGGATAATCAGGTGCAGCGGGCGGTAGAAGAAGTAAAGAAATTAATAAAGTAAGGTTTTTTGAAAGAGGCCGGCGATTAAAATCGTACGGCTTCTCTTTTCTTTGTTATGTGGCAGAGTTTTTTGAAAAAGGGGTTGCATTCTTTTATCTTCTGTGGTATGATATCTCCTTGATACGGACAATTGTTTTTATGGCGCGAACACGAAAGGAGAATCCACTTTGGCAGAAGATAAATTCTATATCGTAAAGAAAAAAGCGGTGCCTGAGGTGTTGTTGCAGGTGGTAGAGGCAAAGCGGCTGCTGGATTCCGAACGGGTGCTTACGGTGCAGGAGGCAACGGAGGCAGTGGGAATCAGCCGGAGCTCCTTCTATAAATACAAGGATGATATTTTTCCGTTTCACGAGAATAACAGGGGCAGAACCATTACGTTTATGCTTCAGATGGATGATGAGCCGGGCTTGTTATCGGTGGTTCTCGGTGAGATTGCAAAGAGTCATGCAAACATATTGACCATTCATCAGGCGATTCCGATTGGGGGAATCGCATCTCTTACCATTTCCGTAGAAATGCGACCGGAAACAGAGGAAGCGACGGTATTGGTGGAACGTATGGAAGCAATTTCGGGAGTGCACTATATCAAGATATTGGGCAGAGAATAAGAGACGGAGGCAAAAGATATGAAAATTGCAGTATTAGGCTACGGCACCGTAGGTTCGGGTGTGGTAGAGGTTTTGAACCAGAACAGGGACAGCATCGCAAAGCGTGCGGGCAAAGAAATCCAAGTAAAGCATGTGCTTGATTTGCGTGATTTCCCGGGAGATCCGGTACAGGATATATTAACCCATGATTTCCAGGACATTTTAAATGATCCGGAAGTTGAAATCGTAGCGGAAGTGATGGGAGGCGTAAAGCCGGCATATGATTTCGTAAAGGCTTGTCTGGAAAACGGTAAGAGCGTATGTACTTCCAACAAGGAATTGGTAGCAAAGCACGGCGCAGAGCTTTTAGAGATTGCAAAGCAGAATAAGTTAAATTTCTTATTCGAGGCAAGTGTGGGCGGCGGTATTCCGATTATCCGTCCGTTAAATCAGTCTTTGACCGCAGATGAGATTATGGAAATTACCGGTATCTTAAACGGTACCACCAACTATATTTTAACCCAGATGCGTGACTTCGGTTCCGACTTTGATACGGTGCTTAAGGAAGCGCAGAGACTGGGTTACGCCGAGCGTAATCCGGAGGCGGACGTAGAGGGCTATGACGCATGTCGTAAGCTTGCGATTCTGACCTCTCTTGCTTACGGTAAGCAGGTGGATTTCGAAGATATTTACACGGAAGGAATTACAAAGATTACCGCAGAGGATATGAAGTATGCCAACAGTCTGGGTTGCACCATTAAGCTTCTCGGTATGGGCAATCGTCAGGGGGATAAGTTCTTTGCGATGGTGGCTCCGCGTATGATTAATAAGCATCATCCGCTGTACAGTGTTGATGATGTATTTAACGGCATTTTAGTAAAGGGTAACATGCTGGGCGATGTGATGTTTTACGGTCGCGGCGCAGGTAAGCTTCCGACTGCAAGTGCGGTAGTTGCGGATATTGTGGATGCCGCAAAGCATGTAGGTACCAATATTATGACCCTGTGGAGCAATAAAAAGCTTGCACTGTCCTCTTGTGATGAGGCGGAGAATGTATTCTTCGTACGTGTGCCGGCAGAGGAGAAGGCTGCGGCTGTGGCAGCTTTCGGTGATGTGAAGGAAGTAAAGGCAGAGGGTGTAACCGGTGAGTTTGCATTCTTAACCGGGAAGATGACGGAAGCAGCGTTTGCGGAGCAGAGTAAGAAGGTTACCGTAAAGAATCGTATTCGTGTAGAAGAATAAGGAAAGAAGGACATAGATATGAAGTATATTGTAGTTTTAGGTGACGGTATGGCGGATGAGCCGATTGCGGAAATCGGTGGCAAGACTCCGCTTGCACATGCAAATACCCCGATGATGGATGAACTGGCAGGAAAGTCTGTTGTGGGCTTGTCCGCAACGATTCCGGAGGGCATGAGCCCGGGGAGTGACACCGCGAATCTTGCGGTGCTGGGATATAATCCGAAGAAGTATTACACAGGGCGCTCTCCGTTAGAAGCCCTTTCCATCGGAGTGCCGATGAAAGACACGGATATTGCACTTCGTTGTAATATCGTAACGGTATCCGAGGAGGATGTACCGTATGCCGAGAGAACCATTATCGACCATAGCTCCAGTGAGATTTCCACGGAGGATGCGGCAGTGCTCTTAGAGGCAGTGAAGAAGGAGTTACAGGACGACATTTACAGCTACTATGTAGGTACCAGCTACAGACACCTTTTAATCTGGGATAAGGGTCAGGTGGTACCGCTTACCCCGCCGCACGATATTTTAGGTAAGGTCATCGGCGACTATCTTCCGAAGGAGGATAAGCTTCGTGAGATGATGGAAAAGAGTTACGATATTTTAAATAACCATCCGTTAAACGTAGAGCGTGCCAAGAAGGGATTACATAAGGCAAATTCCATTTGGTTCTGGGGCGCAGGTACCAGACCGGCGCTGGACAGCTTTGAGGAAAAGACCGGTAAAAAGGGTGTTATGATTTCTGCGGTAGATTTGCTTAAGGGTATCGCTATCGGTGCGGGTATGAAGGTCATCGAAGTGCCGGGAGCCGACGGTACCTTACATACCAACTATGTAGGTAAGGCACAGGCTGCGGTAGATGCTCTGACCAAGGACGGTTATGATTTTGCATACGTTCATGTAGAGGCTCCGGATGAAATGGGTCATCAGGGAAGTCTGCCGAATAAGTTGGAGGCCATTGAGTCCTTGGATTCTAAAGTAATCCGTACGGTGGTAGAGGGTATGAAGGCTGCGGGAGAAGAGTTCCGTCTTCTTGTAATGCCGGACCATCCGACTCCGATCCGTTGTCGTACCCATACCTCCGATCCGGTACCGTTCCTGCTGTATGACAGCACCATGGAACGCAGAAAAATCGGTTTTTATAACGAGGAAGAGGCAAAGGCATCCGGTATTTTGTATCCGGAAGGCTACAAGTTAATCGATACCTTATTTGAAAAGTAAATAATGCCGCATAGGCGGAAAACAGGGGGCTGTCGCAGTATGATGCGCGCCCCCCTGTTTTTGTTTGTAGAAAGTTCACAAAAAAGACAAAATATATTTAATATTACTTGTGGAAACGGATGGAAATTTGTGATAAAATAGTCTTCGGGTGCGTTTTTACGGAGAAAGCTTTACGGAACAGTGATTTAGGAGGTTGCAATGGGAAGGAAAAGGTTTTACGCAGGAGTGTTATTGGTCTCCTGCGCACTTGCGTTATGCGGGTGCAATTCGACAAAGAAGGGTGACAAGTCATCGGTTCTGACGTCGGGAAACGGAATGAGTTCGTATGAAATGACACAAGTGCAGAAAGATAAGATTCAAAAAACGAAGGTGTTGGTGGCAAATTACCAGCAGGTGAAGTCGGAAAATCTTTCTTTTGCGGTAGACGGCAGACGTTTGTCCGGTGTGTATGTGTCTTTGGGGGATTCCGTAACAAAGGGAGAACTTCTGGCGGAGTTATATTGTGACGCGGAAAAGGAAAGTCTTGCGACGCTGGGGTATCAGATTAAAACCCAGGAGATGAAAATAGAGCATTTAAAGGAACAAAAGGAGTTGGAGCTGACGCAGCTGGCACGTCGCAAAGGCAGCTTATCTGCGACAGAGTATCAGAACCGTGTGAACGCTCTGGAGGAAGAGTATCGTATACAAATCGAAGATATCGAGGATTCGATTTACATAGCACAGCTTCAGTATGACGAGTTGTATCAATGGATTGAGGGCTGTAAGATTTATGCGGGAATGGATGGTACGGTTACTTATATGAGAGATACCGGAAGCAGTTTTATTTCCTGGTCCGGAAGTAAGGTGATGACGGTCAGCGATAGTGCGGAATGTGCGTTTTTATGTGACGATATTGAATATGCGGAGTATTTTACCGTGGGTGAAACCTATGTGTTTTCCACCAGTACCGGTATAAACTATGAAACCGTGTTGAAGGAAATCGACGAGGCGCAGGGAGTGATGCGTTTTGAACTTAAGGTGCCGCAATATGACATGACATTGGGACAGCGTGTACTGTATTCCCTGGTGCTGGAGGAGAAGGAAAATGCCCTCAGTGTCCCGAAAAGTGCGGTACATTATGCAGGGGAAGATGCCTATGTATATTACTTTGACACAGAAGGCAACCGTCAGATAAAGCAGATTGAAGTGGGCTTGCAGGCGGATTCCAAAATAGAAGTGTTAAGCGGACTTGTCGAAGGCGAAGAAGTCATTTTGCGCTAACAGGAGGATTGTATGAAAAGGAAAAAAGGCGGATTGTATCTGATGGCGGTGTTTGCCGCGGCATGCCTTGCCGGATGCGGCGCAAAGGATGCAATGCAGAATGAGATAGAATTGCTGTCACCGGTGGAAGCGGTGGTGGATATTGAGACGGTAATGTACCGTGATTTGTATACGGTGACCACAAAGGATGCGGAGCTGGCTCCGTATACAGAGGAGCTGACCTTTGAAGCCGGTGGCCGAATCGCAAATCTTTATGTGGAAATCGGCAGTGTGGTAAAAGCCGGAGATTTGTTGGCGGAACAGGAAGAAGAAGAGGTGCGGAATGCGGCGAGCAATGCGCTGAATAAATATTTATCGGAGAAAAAGGTATATGTGGATACGGTAAAGGCGGTAAATAAGAAGCTGGCAACCAATCTGACCCGCGAGGAAAAGGAATGGCAGGAGTTGTTGCTTGCCCAGGCAGAGGAATTGTGGGAAATGCAGGAGCCGGAGCTTTGGGCAGCGTGGGAAGAGGCTCGTTCCAAGGTAGGACACAGTCAGATTTTTGCACCGTACGACGGTGTGGTTACGGCATGCCTGTCAGAGGGCGCTACGGTGGCTGCCGGACAGCCGGTCATTGCGGTTGCGGATACGGATCGCTTGTATATTACAGTGGGAAGCTATCTTTCTCCGTCGGAGCTCAGCAACTATGAAAGAGTTTATGCGATTATAGACGGGAAAGAAACCGAAGTGACATATGTGGAAGAATTAATGAAAGAGGAAGGTGCGTACACCTATTATATGACAGAAGACACCGGAAATGCCGGCATGGGAGATTTTGTCTTAATCTGTATGGTGGGGAACTACCATCCGGAAGTACTTTCCATACCGAGCAATGCGGTGTACAGAGACAGTACCGGTACCTATGTATATTTGATGGAGGAGGATACCAGAGTGCGCAAGGATGTGACTCTCGGATATTCCGGAACTGTGTATGTGGAAATCGCAGAAGGACTGCAGGAAGGAGACCGTGTATATGTTAAGAACTAAGCGAAGCGGCAAGGTAATCCTTGCGTTGACGGTATGCATTCTTATGGGAACCTGTGCAGCGGCACCTGCGGGAATGCCGGGAAATGCCGGCGGAGAATGGGACTTTTCGGAATGGGAAACAGGAAGACAGGACCGGCCGTGGCAGAATGATACAGGAGATAAAGAAACGGAACAGAAGCAGGAACAGGAAGAAAATGAACCGGGATTAACGATACAAAAGGAAGTTTCTTCCGAAACCTTATATACGGATGCATTGGAACATACGGTGTCCGGGACACAAAAGTTTACGACGGTACGTCGTGGGGATTTTGTGATGGAGTCTACGGTGGCTGCCTCGGTAATCTATCCGAAGAAGAAAACCGTCCGGTACAGCTTTCCGTATGGTGAGACCTACTATATGGAAGCAGTAGGGCTGGAGACACAGAATAAGGTGGCAGGAGATCCGATTGCAAGAATATTTGTGGCGATTGATGAAATCCAGTTGGCGGCAATGGAACGTCAGATTCAGCGTATGGAGGAGCGTGGGGAGACCGGCGCAACCTATACGGAAGCATTGGAACGTTTGGAGGAAATGAAGGAAGCGTTAAATACCACGGAGATTGTGATGGAAGAGGACGGTATTTTGCTGGAGCAGGAGACCTTGCGGTTCGGAACCCAGATTTCTTCCTATACCATTGTTGTGGCAGATCCGAAGGAACGCCTGCTTGAGGTGCCGAACGAAAATAAGCAGTTCCGATTCGGACAGAGCGTAAAGGTGTCCGCAAAGGTGAACGGTGTTACCTGTCACGGAACCGGTACGGTAATCACAGCCTCTGCAGCCATGATTTCGGAGGAATTGGCAGGGACCACAGCCTATATCCGGTTGGACGAAGAAAGCGAATATCTGTATGACGGCTCCGGTTTTTCCGTAACGGTAGAAACGGTTCGTATGAAGGATGTACTGCTTTTGGATGCCTCTGCGGTTTATATGGCAAACGGTACGCAGATGGTAAAGGTGAAGGATGAGTACGGGTTACATGCAGTCGGGTTTTCTTTCGGACGTAAGAACGCAAATACCTATTGGGTGATTGACGGTTTGGAAGAGGGCGCACAAATATTGGTTCAGAAGTAGGAGGATTCCATGTTTCGGTTTATGTTGCAAAAACTCAGACACAAGAAATGGCTTGCCTTGTGTCTGTTAATCGGCAATGTCCTGCTGGTAGCGGTAGCTGCGGGATATCCGATGTATAAGGATGCTTCTCTGCAGAGAATGCTGGCGGATGAATTTGATGCCTATGCGGAGAAAAACGGAGTACACGCCGGAATGATTACCATGTCTTCCACGGCGCGAAAGGGTGAATTCCAGGAAGATTTTCTGGCATTGGAGGAGTATTCCACCCGTGTGTGCGAGGAATTGGGTGTAAAACAGCTGGAGTATGTGGCAAATGTTGCATTGTCATACTCTACGGGTGTATCCACGCTGGAGCGTGTAGAGGCTGCAAAGAGAGATCTTAAGATAGGCACTCTTACGGATTTGCCGTCCCACAGTACGGTAGTTGCCGGCAGTATGTATTCGGATGAGCTTGCGGAAGACGGATGTCTGGAAGCGGTTGTAACGGAGGCAGCACTGATTCAGCAGAAGTTTGTGCTGGGCGAGGTAATGGAATTTACTGCGATTAAGGACCTTGCGGGAGAACCGTTGCGTGTACGTATCGTAGGTGTGATTAAAAGCAGTGAAGAGGGAGATATCTACTGGGTAAATTCTCCGGACAGCTATGACGGAGATGTATTTGTTTCGGAGCCGCTGTTTGAGAGGATGTTCCGGGGCGACCGCATGGGCGGATATAAGTTTAATGCGACCTGGTATATTATCAGTGATTGCAATAGCCTGCCTCAGGAGGAAGCGGTTGCGGCAAAGGAGCGTGTCGACAGCCTTCTGGAGCTGGAGAGCGTCAGTAAGATGATTTCCTGCGACGGTTACGAAGAGGTATTGGAGGAGTTCGTAGGAAAGGAAAAGAAGATCAATGCGACTCTGTTGATTTTACAGGTGCCGGTATTGGCGCTTCTGGCGGCATTCCTATTCATGATTTCCGGTCAGATGCTCTCCATGGAGCAGAGCGAGATTTCTTTACTTAAGAGCCGCGGCGCCGGAAAAGGCCAGATTATCCGCCTGTATTTTATGCAGAATCTTGTATTGGCAGGAATTTCTTTTGTTGTCGGATTGCCGTTGGGCGTTTATTTGTGTAAGGTCATTGGTTCTTCCACGGCATTTCTGGAGTTCGGTGTAAGACGTAGTTTACCGGTAAAGTTAACGGGAGAAGCATTCCTCTATGCGGGAGTTGCGATCGCAGTGTCGGTACTGCTGACCTTGATTCCGGTATTTAAATACAGCGGAGTGTCTATTGTACATGTAAAGCGCAAGAAGGCACGTTCCGAAAAGAAGCTTTGGCAGAAGCTGTATCTGGATGTGATTGCCACCGGTGTGGCGTTGTACGGATTCTACAATTTTTCCGGAAGACTTGATGCTTTGAAGGAGAGCGTGTTGGCGGGAGAACCGCTGGATCCGTTGCTTTATTTCTCTGCATCCCTGTTTATTCTTGGTGTAGGGCTGCTGTTTTTACGTATTCAGCCGCTTCTCATTAAGCTGTTGTTTGCGGTTCGTAAGAAGAACTTAAGTCCGGCGGGTTATGCGTCCTTTTTACAGACCATCCGTACCGGAGGAAAGCAGCAGTTCGTTATGCTGTTTTTGATTCTGACGGTGGCTCTCGGTATTTTTAATGCTACGGTAGCGCGGACCATCATTGCCAATGCGGAGCAGAATACCACCTATCTGACCGGTACCAATCTGGTGGTACAGGAGCAGTGGAAAAACAACGAGGCTTATGCAAAGTCCCATCCGGGAACCGAAATCTTTTATAATGAGCCGGAGTTTTCTAAGTACGCAGAGATTCCGGGGGTAGAGAGTGCGGCCCGTGTATTCCGTCAGGAGGTACAGTTTAAGGAAGGCAAAGAGGTACTGGGTACCGGAGAAGTGTTTGCCATCAATACGAAGGAATACGGCGAAACGGTAGTGGGTGACGAGAACCTGAATCAGTATCAGTTACGGGAGTATTTGAATGTATTGTCCACCAATGCAGAGGCAGTATTGGTATCCGACAACTTCCGTGTAAAGCACGGAAAGAAGCTGGGGGATAAGATTACCTACGAGAATGCGGAAGGCAATAAAATCGAGGGAACCATTTACGGCTTTGTAAAATACTGGTCCGGCTATATTCCGACGGAGCAGATGGTGTCCGAGGGAGAAATCGTGACCATGGACAATTATCTGGTCATTGCCCATTTGTCCCAGGTACAGGAGGGCTTTGATATCCGTCCGTACCAGGTATGGATAAAGACTGATGAGGCAGACGCAGAGTTCTTTTATGAATGGGCGGAGGAGAATAATTACAAGTTTACCTCCATCGAAAGCCTGCAGAGCAATCTGGCAGATATTCGTACCGATACCCTGTTCCAGGGAACCAACGGTATCCTGACCTTAAGCTTTATTATCATCCTGCTGTTGTGCGGCGTGGGATATTTGATTTACTGGATTTTATCCATTCGTGAGCGTGAGCTGTTGTTCGGTGTATTCCGTGCAATGGGTATGCGCAAGAACGAGATTTTACATATGCTCATTAACGAGCAGATTTTCTCCGGCATTTTGTCCATTTTGTTCGGTGCACTTGTGGGTGCGGTTGCATCTAAGCTTTATGTGCCGATGATTCAGATTGCGTATGCGGCGGAGAAGCAGGTGCTTCCGCAGAGCCTGATTACGGACAGTGCCGACATGGTGAAGCTGTTTGTGGTAATTGCAGTAATGCTTTGTATCTGTATTGCGGTTCTGATTCGGAATATTGCGGCAATGAAGATTACCAATGCGTTAAAGCTGGGTGAAGACTAAAGGTTGAAAGGAGAATACAAATGGAATACATGATTGAAACAAAAGAATTAAACCGTATTTTCCCGGTGACCGGCGGTGAATTTCATGCATTGAAGGATATTACGATTCAGATTCCGAAGAAGTCCCTGACCATTTTAAAGGGACGCTCCGGCTCCGGTAAGACGACGCTGATGAATATTTTAGGTGCACTGGACCGTCAGACGTCCGGTACACTGTTGTTTGAAGGACAGGATATCGGAGAGTTTTCCGAGCGGCAGAGGGAGGAGCTTCGGAGAAAGGATGTGGGCTTTGTCTTTCAGTCCGTGTCCCTGATTCCGATGATGAGCGCCTATGAGAATGTAGAGTTTTCCTTGCGTCTGGCAGGGATTACGGAGGGCAGAAAAGAGCGTGTGGAGGAATGCTTAAAGCTGGTAGGCCTCGGTAATCGTATGGAGCATATGCCACAGGAAATGTCCGGTGGTGAGCAGCAGCGTGTGGCCATTGCAAGAGCCCTGGCCCATCGTCCGAAGGTTATCTTTGCGGATGAGCCGACGGCGGAGCTGGATACCGCTACGGCAGCGGCTGTCATGAAGCTGTTCCGTGATTTGGTCGAGAAGGAAGATGTTACCATTGTCATGACCACCCACGATGTGGGACTCATGTCCGCCGGCACCCTTTCCTATGAACTGGAAGACGGTGCGGTAAAAGGCGATGAAGCAGATGCAGAGGCGGAACAGGCTGACGAGGTAAAGACCGAAGCGGATGTTGTAGAGCAGGCAGATGAAGCACAGACCGATGCAGAGGCTACGGAGCCGGCCGGTGAAGAAGCCGGCGCTACGCAGGACTAAGGGGGGCGACTATGGCAGAAGAAATTATGATTCAGGCGGATAACCTGGTAAAAATTTATAAGACCAAAGACTTGGAAGTCCTGGCACTGCAGGGTTTGGATTTAACGGTAGAGAAGGGTGAATTGGTTGCCATTATCGGTAACAGCGGTAGCGGTAAGTCCACCTTCTTAAACATGATTGGCGGCCTTGATAAACCGAGTGCCGGTAAGCTCTTTGTAGACGGCAAGAATTTGTTTACCATGAACGAGAAGCAGTTGGTGGAGTATAAGCGTGATACGGTAGGTTTTGTATGGCAGAACAATGCAAGAAACCTGCTTCCGTATCTGACGGCGCTTGAGAATGTTATGACGCCGATGCAGCTGACCAATCGGAAGAATAAAAAGGAGTGGGCACTGGAGCTCCTTGATTTGGTGGGGATGTCCCATCGAAAGAACAACCGCTTACAGCAGCTTTCCGGTGGTGAGCAGCAACGTATTGCCATTGCCATTGCACTGGCAAACGAGCCGAAACTTCTTCTTGCGGATGAACCGACGGGTTCTGTTGACCGTAAGACGGCAGACTACATTTATGATTTGTTTGTACGCTTAAATCAGGAAAAGGGTCAGACTATCGTAATCGTTACCCATGATACTACTTTGGCGAAGAAGGTAAAGCGTGTGGTTGCCATCCGCGACGGTAAGATTAGTAGTGAGCGTATTTTAAAGGAAGAGTACAGTGATATGAAGAGTGCCTCTACCGTAAACTGGCAGGAAATCGGGGAAACCCAGGAGGAATATGCCATCGTGGACCGCGCGGGCCGCGTGCAGATTCCGAGAGATTTGCTGGATAAGCTGGAACTTCCGGGAAATAAAGTGAAGGTCTCCATGCAGGAGGAGAAAATCCAGTTAGAAAGGCCATAACCGCAATATCTCCCATTTTTACAAGCGTTGAGAGCTTATGAAGCCATAAAAACAGCCCCTCACATATATAGTTATTGCAAGTCGCAACGCTCCGTCAATCTTCCTCTAACCGTTTCTAAACGTCTCTTCGGGTGCGGCCTCGAGACTTAGAAACGGTAAGAGGTGATATCGACTGCGCTAAGAGCGCGACCCTTCGGGAAAAGCAAAACTATATATGTGAGGGGCTGTTTTCATGGTATGACAAAGTTCTCGAGCGCTTGTAAAAATCCGCCACGCCCGAGCCACCGCGCGGAGAGGGGGCGAAGGCGATAGTTCGGGGGATGGAAAGGCTTGCGGATGATTAATATATAGTGACATTGGAGGTATATATCTATGAACAAGATGAGACTTGTCCGTGACAGGAAATGGTTTTTTCAATACTATCCGTATCATCAAATGTATATGGATAACGAGTTACTGAAAGGTTGGGTATCAATTAATTATCTGACGGATGGAGAAACGCGATTCTGGGAATATGAGAAATCCGGTGCGGTGCCTGTTTCCGGAAAAGATATGATTTGGCTTACAATTATCCCGGATGATAAGTCAAGATGTATAGGTGCATATTTTTTGCCGAGTCGTCGTGTCAGTGTCTGGTATATTGATGTAATCGAAGAGACCGGAATGGATGATGACGGCGTTGTTTATTACATAGATAAGTATCTGGATGTCGTGCTTACGCCACAGGGGGATGTATGTATCAAGGATAGGGATGAATTGGATGCGGCCTATGCTTCCGGTGAATTAAGTACAGCTCAATACGAGGATGCTCTGCGAGAGGGCGATCTTATTGTGAAAGAGATGGCAGCAGATATCGAAGCAACCGAGAGATATTGCAGACAAATTCTTGAGAAAGCAGAAGAAATGATATCCGGGGACCGTTTTACAATTTTTCTGGATATTGACGGAGTGTTGGACATTTTCAGTTCGAAACGGGAAATCCAGGAACTGCTTCCGCAGGCTGTGCAGAATTTGAAAGATCTGGTAGATAGAACAAAGGCAGAGGTTGTGATTATTTCGGATTGGCGATACGGTTCTATGAGATTCAGAGAAAAGGCATGTGAACGCGGATATGAAAAAATCATTCCGAATTGGGACAATCTTGTAGCGACTCTTGAAAAAGCAGGTATACAGATAAAAGATGTTACGCCATGGGATGACAGTATAGCAAACAGAACAGGCGAGATTAAGAGGTATCTGGAAGAGCATCCGTGGATTAAACGATATGTAATTCTTGACGACTGTTTCGGTGATACATATGAAAGCGATAAAGAGATTCAAAAGCATCTGGTATTTGTTGATGCATTGAAGGGGTTGCAAAAAGAGAATTTGTTATCGGCTTGTGCTGTTATGAATATGCAGAAGTACGAAGAGAGACCGTAACCTTGTGGTTTGAGGGTGTCGCAGAAAATGCGGCACCCTATTTTACGCCCTTTTTGGGAGTGCGTTAAGTGAGGAAAAGGGAAAGACTTGCGGAGAGTGCAGAGGTATGTTAGAATTTGTTTTGTAGAAAGTGTACAGATTAGATTTTAGGGAGCGGTTCAAATGGAACAGATTGAATTGGTAGAAGTTCAAATGAAATATGCGGATGATATATGGAGCTTTCGTCAAGAAATCTTAGAATGTGATGCAGAGAATGAAGATCAATTTGCGTCATCATATTAATCATCCGATTCTGGGGACCTGGGGAGGACATTGCGGATATTCGGTGCGTCCTTCCGAACGTGGAAAGGGTTATGCAAAGGAAATGCTTCGTTTGAATATACAGAATGCAAAGGTGATGGGGATCGCCAAACTTCTTGTCACTTGTGATGTCAGAAATGAGGCCAGTGAGAAAACAATACTTGCTAACGGCGGAGTTTACGAGAAGACGATAGATGTTGACGGTTGTAAGATGAAACGGTATTGGATTACGCTTTAAGAGTTAGAGAAGTTTTGAATTGAGGAGGAAATGACATGCCGCATGTTGTTGTGAAGTTATGGCCGGGGAGAAACGATGAGATTAAGACAAACCTGGCCAAAAAGATTGCTGATGTTGTTGCGGAAGATTTAAACGTAGATATCGGTGATGTATCGGTCGCATTTGAAGAAGTAAGCAAAGCTGATTGGGGCGAAACGGTATATAAAAGAGAGATTAAGGATAATGAAGCGGTTTATCTTAAGCCCAATTATGAATATGAGTAAGATATGTGAGATTTTTTAATACGGAGGTAAGGAGTATGAGTTTAGTGTGTCCGAATTGTGTGGGACAGGTTATGTATGACCCGAAACGGGAAAAAATGATATGTTTATCCTGCGGGTGGGAAGCGACAAGAGAGGATTTTTCCAAGCTGGAAGGACGGGAGAAATACGATAGGGAAAATGCAGCGCCGGGGGTGATGCACGGCAAGGAAACGAAGGCGACGCCGGTGGCGATACGTGGTTGGGAAACGAAGGCGGAACCGGAGTGGATGCAGGATGAAGATGAGGTTATGGAGACCAATATTTATCATTGCAGAACCTGCGGAGCGGAGTTGATGCTGACCGGAACGGAAGCGTCCACCTTCTGTAGTTACTGCGGGGCGGCAACGATTGTATTTGACCGTGTATCAAAGGAAGTCCGTCCAAAACGAATTATTCCGTTTAAATTGACGCAGGAGGAAGCGCTTGCTTCCATTAAGAAGCATTTTGCAAAGGGGTCTTATATTCCTTCGAAAATCAAAGAGCTTACGGTTGATAAGGTACATGCGATTTATATGCCTTACTGGTTGTTTGATACCTATATACGCAGAGGTATGACGGTGGAGGCACGTACCCATGAAGACGGCACGTTTTTGTATGAAAGGGATGCGTCCTGTCGTTATGAAAATGTGACATTAGATGCGTCCAAGCGATTGAATAATGAGATGTCCCGAAGATTGGAACCGTTCCGGACAGAAGAAGTGGTAGATTTTGATGTGGCGTATCTTTCAGGGTTTTATGCGGATCGGTATGACGTTACAAAAGAGGCACTGAAGACTGCGAATGTGAAGCGATGCCGAGAGTATCTGGATGATGCGATTCTGGATACCTGTCCGCGTGTAAATAAAAGGACAATCGGAACCTTGACCAATTACACCAAGAAGGATGTGCATGAGGAATACCGGATTGAAAAGATGGAATATGCATTACTGCCGGCTTATTTTGTGAATCTGAAGTACGATACGGGCAGAGAATTGGTTATGGTAAACGGACAGACGGGAAAAGTGGTTGCGAACCTTCCGTATGAAAAGAAGCAGATTGTAAAGAAGTTTCTTAAAAATGCTCTTATTGCATGTCCGATTTTCATGCTTGTGACCTATGGTATCTTAAGCCTTAATATGTATCCGGCCTTTCTTATATTGGCGGCAGTTACCGGCTTTATGGTAGCCGGCGGCGTTTCCGGTTACAGGAAATATAAGCTTGGAAAGTATCGGTTGTCTGCGTCAAGTATGACATCGTATAGTAATGACAGGGAGGAAAGGATATGATTCATATTATTTTAGCAATTGTAATCGGACTCGCACTGGGACTGGTCAATGCTGCGGGAGGAACCGCTTACGGGATGAGTAAATCCAATATCGTAGGCGGAGAGGAAGGTACGGCAGCGGATTTTATGAAACACGGGGAAGATGTAGTGTTTCATGTGAAAAGTGATCGGAAGAAAAACTGATGTGGTGGTATACGCACACTTACAAAAGACCTTATTGCACTGATACGGTAAAGTATGGTATACTCTTGGTGTCTGATTTTGTAGTTTACATAACGGAGGATGGTTATGAGGATTTTTATATCACATGCGACGGAGCAAAGGGAGACGGCGCAACATATCTGTGCCTTTTTGGAGGCGGGAGGAAAGAAGTGCTGGATTGCACCCAGAGATATATCAATAGGGAACAATTACGGAGAAGAGATTATTAAGGGCATCGAAGGCAGTGATGCCTTTGTTCTGTTGTTTGATAAGGCGGCCAACGAGTCCCAGCATGTGCTTCGGGAGGTGGAGCGCGCAGTCAGCAAGAAGCTGCCGATTGTGGTATATCGCCTGGATAATACGGTGCCGTCAAAGGCCATGGAGTATTTTCTGTTGTCCATTCAGTGGTTGAGACCGGGAGATGTTTCGGAGCAGTCTCTGGAAAAGCTGGCGGAGGCGCTGGAGCGGCAAGTTAATGCAAGCAAAGGGGATGCCGGTACGGGAGCGGATCCGGGAAGCGGAGAACCGACAGAAGAAGGCACTTCGGATGCTACGGAGACGGTAGCGACTTCTATGCCGGAGGGAATTAATCCCCATGTAAAGATTTCCCTGAAAAAGCGCTTGGGGATTTTGGCGGCGGTTATGGCAATCCTGGCAGTGATGATTGTGCTGGGGACAGTACAGAAGAGCCGAGACGAGAAGCGCGGAGGGACACCGACAAGTGAGGTAAAACAGCCGGGAGAGTCGGATGCTTCGGGACAGTTGCCGGGCGATTCCTTGGAAGAGAGTGTAAGCTTCATTGTTGGCGACTATGTATCTTTCGGTAGTTATGTGCCGGGAGACGAGGGTGCGAAGGACGGAGAAGGAGCCATCGAATGGCAGGTGGTGGATATAAATGAGGAAGGGGCTTTACTGGTGGCTACGAGAATTCTTGCCATACGTCCTTTTGACTGTGCGGAGAGCGGAAGCTTTGGCTGGGACAGCGAAGGGAATTTTTATGACAGAAATAAGCGAGATACCTATACGGATGCACAGATACGGGAGTTTCGCGGCAGTAATGACTGGGAGACCTCGGATTTGCGAGCATGGTTAAATGCAAGCGGGATTGTCTCATATCCGGGAAAGGCTCCTCAGAACGGGGCAACGGATGAGCATGGAAATGCCTATGGGACGGAGGTCGGCTTTTTGACGGATTTCACAAAGGAGGAAACTTCCCTCATCGAGCAGTCCGGACAAGGAGTTTTTCTGTTAACGAAGGAACAGGTAAGAGAATATGCTTTGGCGGGAGCATTAAACCCGTCTACCACACCGACGGAGGAGGCCATTGCGGCAGACGAGACGAGTTGGTATCAGGGTTATAAAGATTCCGGTGCAACGGACTATATCTGGGCTACGGCATCGGCGGCAGAAGAACGTGCTTGCGATGTCTATTATGTGAATATCTCACTGGCGGAAGATACATTTGCAACGAAATATGCGGCGGCATCGGGCTTCGGCGTACGTCCTGCAATTTGTATTTCTCCGGATGTGGGACGCTGGGAAGGTGACGGAAGTAGACAGAATCCGTACCGGATGGCGCAGTAAAGGGAGGAAAAAGGATGAGATTAAGAGAGCTATTGGACTATTCGTCCATTGTGATTCAGTGTCATGATTTCCCGGATGCGGATGCGATTTCCTCCGGGTTTGCGGTGTATACTTACCTGAAAGCCCACGGGAGAGAGGTTCGGTTGATTTACGGCGGAAAAAGCGAGATTACGAAGCCGAATCTGGTGATTATGACAGAACAACTGGAGATTCCATTAGAATATGTGAAGGAATTGCCGGAGGCAGAGCTTTTGGTGACAGTGGATTGTGTGTACGGAGAGGGAAATGTAACAAGATTTCCGGCAAAGAAGGTGGCGGTAATCGACCATCATTTATGCAATAAAACAGTATCGGACCTGATGGAGGTGCGTAGCGGCTACGGTAGCTGTGCTTCGGTTGTGGCGGAGCTGCTGCAGGAGGAGGGCTTTGTAATTAATGAAAACACTGCGGTGGCAACGGCATTGTATTACGGCTTGTATTCGGACACCAATGCCTTCGGAGAGCTAAATCATCCGGCGGATAAGGATTTGCGGGATTTTACAAAGTATGACGGCAGTGTATTTATGCTCTTAAAGAATTCGAATCTCTCTTTGGAGGAGATGCAGATTGCGGGAGATGCGTTGAAGCATTACCGTTATCGGGAGGAATACCGGTTTGCGGTGGTGCAGGCAAAGCCGTGCGATCCGAACATTCTTGGATTTATCAGTGATTTATTGTTGCAGGTGGACGGCGTGGACACCTGTGTGGTATTCTGCAAGATGCCGTCGGGATTGAAGCTGTCGGTGCGTAGCTGTGTGGCGTCCGTGCGGGCAGTAGAGCTTTTGGAGTATGTGATTGCCGGAATCGGTTCCGGCGGAGGTCATATGCAAAAGGCGGGCGGCTATATTCCGAACGACAGTATTGCACAAGTGCCGGAAGAACAGTTGAGGGAGTATATGGCGGGGCGGATTGTAGACTATTATAACAGTTACGATGTGCTTTACGCTAAAGATGCGCCGATTGATACGGCGGGACTTCCGTTGTATCAGAAGCGGCCTCTGGTGGTGGGCTATATTCCGTCTGCAGAGTTGTATCCGGAGGGAACGGAGCTGTGTGTACGTACTTTAGAGGCAGATTTGAATGTGACGGCCGGACCGGAGATTTATCTGATGCTTGGTGTGTTCGGAGAGGTGTATCCGATTCGGAAGGAGAAGTTTGACGTATCGTATGAAATAACGGAGCTGAAGCCGGAGATTTGTGCGGAATATGAGCCGACGGTGATTGCTGCGGATGAGGCGGGAACCCGGAAGCTGCTTCCGGAAGCGAGAGGCTGTATTGCGAAAGCTGGAACACCGATTTTGGCGAAGCAGTTGACAAAGGCGTTAAAGTTATATACAATGTGGGACGAAGAAAATTACATGTACGGAAGGCCGGGGGACTACGTGGCGGTGCGTCAGGGAAATCCGACGGATGTATACATCATTATGGGAAGAGTGTTTGAGAGAACCTATGAGTGTGTGTAGGGGCAAAGTACGAGAGAGGAGAAGAAAATGAGAAAGGGAAGAAACGTAACGGTCGTGGTTCTGCTTTTGTTGGCGGCGTTCGGTCTGACGGCTTGCGGTAAGAGCAAGGAGGATTATTTTGCGGAACGTATGGAGGCAATGGGCGGTAGCCTTGAGCTTTCCGACGAGAATGAGAACTCACAGCAGATGAAGGATTTGATGGATGGACTGGCGGAAGATTTTTCCAACCAAGAGGTAGAATCGGAGAATGAGAAAAAGACCGGAAAGAAGGAGGTGTCCTTCGGTGTCTGGGAAGGGAAAGTATATACAAACAAGTATTTAGGACTTACCGGTGAGTTCGATTCGGACTGGTTTATCTATTCTGCTGCGGAATTACAGCAGATGACGGGAGCAACGATGGATGAATTGGCGGATTCAAAGATCGGTGATTACGTGAAGACCATGGATGTTGTTAAGGATATGATGGTAGAGAATGAGAGGGACTTGACGTCTATCAACATTACCTATACAAAAATGACAAGACAGGAACAGGAGAATTACGCAAAGAAAACCGAAAAAAAGATTGTGCAGGAGACTGTAGACAGTATCGGAGTATTGGGTGATGCATATGAGCAGATGGGGATGACAATAAAGGCAGCATCTGCAAAAGAACTGTATTTTCTCGGAGAAAAGCGTACGGCACAGTATATGTACATGGACTATATGGGGACTCCGTATTATGTGCTTCAGATTTATGATTATCAAATAGGAGAATATGCAACGGTGATTACCGTTGCTAGCTTTAAACAAGATAAGACATTGGAGCTGTTGGATTTGTTTACGAAGTACGAGTGAAAAATAAAAAACGAAAATATTTTGAATTTAGGGCTTGACATATTATCTAAATGATAGTATCATAATGATAGCTGATAGAGAATGACCGGAAAAACCGGTACGTTGTTCAACAAGAAAGGGAAAACTACTATGAGAAAAAAAGTAACAAAATTGGTTATGGTACTGGCTATGGCTATGGCATTTGCGGCATGCGGAGGCAAGGATGAGGAGGATATCTCCGGTAAGATTACTCCGGCAGTCAGCGATGAGCAGGAAAAGGACGATACCGATGTAACTCCGACGGAAGCAACAAAGGATGAAGAATCGAAAGCAACGGAAGCACCGAAAGCAACGGAAGCACCGAAGGCAACGGAAGCACCGGAGGAAAACAGAAAGACCACTTCCCTTGGCCGTGTGCAGGGTGGTGTATATGTAAACGAGTACATGGGCGTTTCCTGTACACTGGATTCCGGTTGGGAGTTTTATACCGCTGAGGAGCTTCAGGAGCTTCCGCAGAATGTAGAAGAGCTGTTTGCAGGAACCGAGGCAGAAGCTATGATGAGCAATCTCCAGGTAATCACGGATATGAGTGCCGAGAATGCGGAAGACTTGACGTCCATGAATATCATGTATCAGAAGATGAGTGCTCAGGAGCGTCGGGCATTTGGTAGTATGAGCAACGAGGAGTTTGTAGATGGGATGCTGACGGCCCAGAAGGATGTGTTAATCGCAACCTATGCACAGGCAGGAATTAATGTACAGGAGATGTACAAGAAGACGGTGAATTTTTGCGGGGAAAAGCGTGATGTGATTTATGTGGCGAGTGATATGAACGGCGTGCCGTATTACGCAATTCAGTTGTTTGACTACAGCTTGGGTGATTATGCGGTTACCATGACCGTATCCAGTTTTGTGGAAGATAAGACGGAAGAATTGTTGACGCTGTTTTCTAAGTACGAATAAAAGCTTTTGGGGCTGTCGCATGTGTGAAGTGCGCAGCCCCTTTTTCGTTACGGAAGGAAGATTCCGTCGTCTTTCAGCAGTTCTACGAATTCGGAAAGTTTCATGCTTCCGAGGTCGCCCTCGTCTCTCTTGCGGACTGCGACAGAATTGTTTTCTGCTTCTTTTTCGCCTACCACAAGAATATACGGGACACGGTCCTCTCTGGCCTCTCTGATTTTATATCCGATTTTTTCGGCCCGGGCATCAATTTCACAGCGAAGCCCGTCCTGTTTTAAGGAGGCTTCTACCTGTCTGGCGTAGTCGATGAATTTATCCGAAATCGGTAAAATTTTTACCTGTATCGGGGACAGCCACAGCGGGAATTTTCCGGCGAAGTGTTCAATCAGGACACCCATAAAGCGCTCCAGGGAACCGAAGACTACCCGGTGAATCATAATCGGACGATGCTTCTCGCCGTCGGCACCGATGTATTCCGCTTCGAAGCGTTGCGGGAGTTGGAAATCCAACTGAATCGTGCCACACTGCCACGTTCTGCCGATGGAGTCCTCCAGGTGGAAATCAATCTTCGGACCGTAAAAGGCACCGTCCCCTTCGTTAATCACGTACGGAAGCTTTAAATCGTCCAATGCGTTTTTCAGACCGTTCGTTGCCAGTTCCCAGTCTTCGTCGCTGCCGATGGAGTTGTCCGGACGCGTTGACAACTCTACGTGGTAGGAGAAACCGAACTGCGTATAGAACTCATCAATCAATCGGGCTACGCCCTTGATTTCGTCGGAAATCTGGTCCGGCGTCATGAAAATGTGAGCATCATCCTGCGTAGCACAACGTACCCGCATCAGACCGTGGAGTGTACCGGATTTTTCGTTGCGGTGGATGATACCAAGCTCGCCCATGCGCATCGGCAGGTCACGATAGGAGCGTGGCTCCATTTTATATACCAGCATACCGCCCGGACAGTTCATGGGTTTGATGGCAAAGTCCTTGTCGTCTACCACCGTCGTGTACATGTTTTCGCGGTAATGCTCCCAGTGACCCGACGTTTCCCAAAGGGAGCGGTGGAGCATGATCGGAGTAGAGATTTCCAGATAGTTCTCGCGACGATGTATCTTTCTCCAGTAGTCAATGAGGAGATTCTTTAGTAGCATGCCTTTTGGCAGGAAAAACGGAAGTCCCGGGCCTTCCTCCATAAGAGCGAACAGTCCCAGTTCTTTGCCCAGCTTTCTGTGGTCTCTTTTTCGTGCTTCCTCCATGCGGAAGAGATAGGCATCCAGAAGCTCCTTGCTCGGGAATGCCGTGCCGTAGATGCGCGTCAGCATCTTATTCTTTTCGTCGCCTCGCCAGTAAGCTCCGGCAACGGACAGAAGCTTCACTGCCTTTACCGCACTGGTATAGCAGACATGAGGACCGGCACAAAGCTCCACATAGTCGCCTTGCTGATAAAATTGCAGTACCGCATCCTCCGGCAGGTCGTTGATCAGTTCGATTTTGTACGGCTCGTTTTTTTCTGCCATAAGTTTCAGTGCTTCTTCCCGGGAGAGAACAAAATGGCGCAGCTGTAAATTTTCTTTTGCGATTTTCTTCATCTCGGCTTCGATTTCCTCAAATTGCCGGTCGGAGAATTCAAAGTCAAATTCGAAATCGTAGTAGAATCCGTCGGCAATGGCCGGTCCGATGGCACATTTGGTCTCCGGGTACAGGCGCTTTACCGCCTGGGCAAGGATGTGGGCTGCCGTGTGGCGCAGCGCCTGAGCGCCCGGGTCGCTGTCAAAATTTGCTTCTTCGATGATACCGCTTTTGTTGTAGATTTTCATATGCATCTTCCTTTCTGGATAACCACGCGGGACGCTCATTCTTATCGGCGGGCTTAATGAAATCTACGACTTTCACCAAAGAATACATAGTTTTGTGCAAGTCGCAACGCTCCGTCGAACTTCCTGTAAGAACGACTAGGACGCTCGGGAGCGACCTCGCGCCCAGTCTTTTCTAACAGGCGATTTCGACTACGCTAAGGACGCGACCCTTCGGGAAAGGCACAAAAACTATGTTTCTTTGCCGAAAGTCTTATTATCTCAATAAGGTCCGCTGATAAGAATTCGCCACGCCCGAGCCGTCTCGCGGTTCGGGTGCCGGTAGTTATTCTTAAAAATAAGTGAATAGGTTCGATTAACATAAGAAAAGCACCTTTAGGGACACAGTTTATGCGTCTCTAAGGGTGCTTGTATGCACGGTTCCACCTTAATGTTTCACTTCGGATTCTAACAAATCCTAATCTTTAACGCAGATATACGGCAACACTTACTCTCCTTTCGGCGTTGCAGCTCTAGAATGGTTTTCACACGGGGTCTACATAAGCATCTTCCACCAAATGATGCTCTCTCTGGATGCGGTGTCCGCGTTACTCTTTTCCGTTAACGCTTTTCCTATGTTAATTGGGCTCATTGTAGCATGACTGCGCTTGCTTGTCAAGTTTTTTTGAAAGGCGTATTCAAAAAGGTCAAATCCTGTCGGTGAATTTTCCGTACCATTTTGCGGCCTCCTGCCGATATTGCTCCGCAACCTGCATCAGTTCATTGTATTGGGCTTTGGCACGCTCTAAAAGCCGGGAAGTTTGCGTTAGTTCCCGTACGGTTAGTTCCCGGCTTTGTTCGCATTCTTTTAACTGTGCCTGGGCGATTTGTAATGTATGGGTGGTTTCGGAGAGCAGGACGCCTGTCTGTTCTGCCTCGGAGACCAGTTCGGCCAGCTTTGCTTCCGTGGTCTGTAGCTTTTGTTCTTTCTCTGTCAGGAGGTTTTGCTGTTGTTCGGAGAGGTGTACGGCCCGCAGTAAAGCCTGTTCCAATTGTTTTTTTTCGGATTCCCACGGAAGCTGCAGTTCGGAAAGCAGTTCTTCTTTGGTGCAAAGGGGCTCGAAGCCGGAAGAGGAATAGCGATAGGAGCTTACGGTTGTGCCTTCCGTAAGAAAAAGATATAAGCACTGCCCGGTTGCCTGTAGAGAAAGAAGAGGAGCTTGGGAAAAAGGTGCCTGAAGCGATTCGGGAAGCTGAGGGACAGTATCGGAAAACGGAAGGTGCAGCTTTATCCGATAGCCGTCCGGTTGTGCTTCTAAATAAAACAAAAAGAGAGTGTTTTTAAATGTAATGAGATGGGGGGTGTGGTAGGTAATACTGTCGGTACCGTCCAAACGAAACGGTATCACAGAGTCGTGAAGCCGGCGAAGTAAGAGGAAATTTTCTTTGTTGACGTAGGCGTAATACAGAGAATCGTTGTAGATGCATCCGGAGAATCCGTTTTTGTAGCCGGAACACAAAAGGAACGGATGTCCGAAACGTTCGTTGCGTACAGGGTGTAAAAAAAGACCGCTTTCGGAGGCGGACACAAGCACAGGGGTGCCGGATTCGGCAAAGGGAAACAGGTCCATGACATTTACCGCTTTTTTATTATGGCTATGGTCACAAACGATAAAATAGAACGTATGATATAGAAAAAAGTAAAGGATGTGTGTTATGGCAAAATGTAAATGTTCGAACCGTTCGAGAATCGTCAGCAACGCGGTACAGAAGTTATACTCCGGTTGTACGGATATCTGTGCGAATCCGGTTTGTGGCGACCCGTCGGTGCTGAGTCTGTTTGCACCGCTTATTTATGATGAAATCGGTATCAATCTTTGCGCTACCTTTGATTTGGGTGTGGATATTGCGGCAACCTATCCTACCGTTACAAGTGCATCGATTAAGGTGGTCGATGCAACCTATACTCTGGGAGCAGAGGGGGTACAGGTGGCGGCACTGAACGGACGTCCGAATTGCTATGTGGTAACGTTGTCGGAGATTACCGTATTGTTTGCGATGGATTTGTATGATGCGGCAGGAAGACTGGTGGATACGATTTTCCCGACGGCGGTGTATCTGCCGGCGAATACGGAAGCACCGACCTATGATGAGGATACCAACCCGTCCTCGGTGGAGCTTGAATTGTTTGCGCCGTACGGTTTTTCCTACGATACGACAGGGGCGGAACCGGTACCGGTGGTAAATTTCATCGGTTTCAGTCAGGATACAAACTTTGTTCGTCAGGGTATCAATCTTTACGGGCTTGCAAAACTGTTGGATTTCAGTACCGACGACAGCACCGCAACCGTAGGTCTTACCTTGATTTTACAGAGCTTGTATTTTGCGGGCTATCGTGTGGAAAGTGCAGGTAAAATCGATGTACCGAAGGGAAGTATTCTGGCTCCGGAAAATTCCGATTGTATGCGTTTTGTGGCAGGAGATTTGTTGAACCTGGCTATTAAACCGTTAGATTTGGGAGAACTGCCGGCTACGGACGACGAAGGATGCTCTTGCGGCTGCGGGGGCATGTTACAAAATAACGATTGTACCAGAGTTGTGACCGACGATACTACGGCATTTCCGGTGCCTCCGGTAGAGTAGATAAGGGAAAATCTTCTTAAAATTTCAAAAACTTGACGCAGTGCATTGCAATTAAAAAAATAGTGTGTTACACTTGGTAATTAGTGCGAGATACGGATTCGGGCATCCGGTAACGGATGCCCGAATTTGATTGCTTTATAAGAAGGGTTGTAAAGAACGCATGTGTAGATGAAAGGAGGCATTGCTATGTTTGGCATGCTTAAAAAATTGATGGGTTGTGTCAGGGAATATAAAAAAGTCTCAATCCTGACTCCGATCCTTATGGTCGGCGAAGTGGTGATGGAATGCTTGATTCCGTTCGTTGTTGCGGAGTTGGTTAATCAGATAAAGGCAGGATGTGAGTTTTCGGTTATTGTAAAACACGGTCTGGTGTTGTTTGTTATGGCCTGCGTGTCGCTGTTTTTCGGCGGACTGGCGGGAATTACCGGTTCTAAAGCATCCTGTGGGTTTGCAAAGAATCTGCGTCATGATTTGTATTACCGGATTCAGGAGTATTCTTTCGAAAACATCGATAAGTTTTCCGCATCTTCTCTGGTAACCCGTCTGACCACGGACGTTGCCAATGTGCAAATGTCCTTTATGATGCTAATCCGTATTGCGATTCGCAGTCCGCTTATGTTTATTTTTTCTATTGTAATGGCATTTATCATGGGGGGCAAGATGGCACTCATGTTTGTGGTGGTGGTGCCGATTCTGGCTTTTGGTCTTATTATGGTGGCAAAGAAGGCAATGCCGCTGTTCCGCAGCGTATTCCGCAAATATGACCGTCTGAATGAATCCGTGCAGGAAAATGTAAAGGGTATGCGCGTGGTAAAGTCCTTTGTCCGGGAGGAGTACGAGAAAGAAAAGTTTAATTTTGCGGCTGAGGATGTTTGTAAAGACTTTACAAAGGCAGAGCGTATTGTTGTATTGAACAGTCCGCTGATGCAGTTCTGTCTGTATGTGAATATGATATTTGTCCTGTCCTTCGGTTCTTATCTGGTTGTTTCCACGAAGGGCGTGGCTATGGATGTGGGACAGATATCGTCCATGGTGACGTATGGTTTTATGGTGCTCAGCTCCTTGATGATGCTTTCCATGATTTTTGTGATGCTGACTATTTCTGCGGAGTCGGCGGAGCGTATTGTGGAAGTGTTGGAGGAGAAGCCTTCCCTTACGAATCGGTCGAATCCGGTATATGAAGTAAAGGATGGTTCTGTGGTATTTGAGAATGTAAATTTCAAATATTCCAAGACGGCAGACCGTTATGCATTGTCCGATATTGACCTGAAGATTAAGTCGGGAGAAACGGTGGGCATTTTGGGCGGTACCGGTTCTTCCAAGACTTCTCTTATCCAGCTTATTTCCCGTTTGTACGATGTGACGGATGGTTCCGTTACGGTAGGCGGTGTGGATGTAAGAGACTATGATTTGGAGACCCTTCGTAATCAGGTGGCGGTGGTGCTTCAGAAGAATGTGTTGTTTTCCGGTACCATTAAGGAGAACCTTCGCTGGGGTAATGCAGAGGCGACGGATGAGGAACTTATGGAGGCATGCCGTCTGGCTCAGGCATCGGAGTTTATCGAAAGTTTCCCGGATAAATACGATACGTACATAGAACAGGGCGGTGCCAATGTGTCCGGCGGTCAGAAACAACGTTTGTGTATTGCCAGAGCACTGCTTAAGAAACCGAAGATTTTGATTTTGGACGACTCCACCAGTGCGGTAGATACCCGTACTGACGCATTGATTCGTAAGGCGTTCCGCGAGTTTATTCCGGAAACTACGAAGATTATTATTGCACAGAGAGTTTCCTCCGTACAGGATGCGGATAAGATAGTGATTATGGACGGTGGACGTATTGCTGCGGTGGGGACTCACGAGGAGTTGCTGGCTACCAACGAGATTTATCAAGAGGTATACACCTCACAGAATAAGGGAGGTGACGACGATGCCGAATAAGAAGGAAGCAATGTTGAAAAATGCAGATGCAAAGGGTATGCCGGCGGGCAATAATATGCCGGGCGGTAAGCCGAAGATGAATAAGGGCATGTTAAAACGCCTTGTTGTGATGCTGTTCAAGTTTTATCCGGTATTGGTACCGGTAATCTTGTTCTGCATCGTGTTTTCGGCAATTATCAGTTCTGTACCTGCGGTATTTATGCAGAAGGTCATTGCGGTAATTGAGAAATATTCCGGAATCGGAAACTGGGCGGATGCCAAGGGTGAGATCGTAAAATGGGTATTGTGCCTTGCTTTTTTCTATGTGTTGTCCATTGTGGCGGAGCTTGTATCCGCACAGTTGGGAGCGATTTTGACCCAGGGATATTTAAAGAAGATGCGTGGAGAAATGTTTGACCGTATGCAGAATTTGCCGATTAAATATTTCGACAGTCACGGTCACGGCGATATTATGAGCCATTATACCAACGATGTCGATACGCTGCGCCAGTTGGTATCCCAGTCGTTGCCGAGCTTGATTCGTGCTGTGGTTTCTATATCTACCGCATTTTTCCTTATGGTGTATTACAGTGTCTGGATGGCACTGATTATCATTGCCGGTGTTGTGATTATGATGGTGGTTACGAAGATTATCGGCGGTCGCTCCGCAAAATACTTTATTCGCCAGCAGAAGGCTGTGGGACGTACCGAAGGTTTTATCGAAGAGATGATGAACGGTCAGAAGGTAGTGAAAGTATTCTGCCACGAGAAGCAGAGCGGAGCGGACTTTGATGCGATTAACGACGCTCTTTACGAGGATTCCAAGCGAGCGAACCAGTATGCGAATATGCTGATGCCGATTCTTAATAATATCGGTAATGTATTGTATGTTGTTGTGGCATTGGTGGGTGGTGCGTTTCTGCTTTCGGATGCACCGAATGTGAGTCTTTCCGGAATGTCATTTTCCATCAGCATGATTGTACCGTTCCTGAATATGACCAGACAGTTTACCGGAAATATCAGCCAGGTGTCCCAGCAGGTCAACTCTATTATCATGGGTCTTGCGGGCGCGGAGCGTATTTTTGATTTGATCGACGAGGCACCGGAGGTGGACGACGGTTATGTTACGCTGGTAAATGCGGTGGTGGCACCGGACGGTACGATTACGGAAAGTGAAAAGCGTACCGGTACCTGGGCGTGGAAGCATCCGCATCAGGCGGACGGGAGTGTGACCTATACCCTGCTTCGGGGTGATGTACGCCTCAATGAGGTGGATTTCGGTTATGAAGAGGATAAAATGGTGTTACATAATGTGTCGGTGTTTGCGGAGCCGGGCCAGAAGGTAGCCTTTGTAGGTGCCACCGGTGCGGGAAAGACCACCATTACCAATTTGATTAATCGTTTTTATGATATTGCGGACGGAAAGATTCGTTACGACGGCATCAATATTAACAAGATTAAGAAAGCGGACCTGCGGCGTTCTCTCGGTATTGTGTTGCAGGAAACGAATTTGTTTACCGGTACGGTGATGGAGAATATTCGATACGGAAAGCTGGATGCTACGGATGAGGAGTGTATTGCGGCGGCAAAGCTTGCGGGTGCGGATGACTTCATTGCCCGTTTGCCGAAGGGCTATGAGACAGAGCTTTCCGGAAACGGTGCGAATCTTTCCCAGGGACAGCGCCAGCTTCTTGCCATTGCAAGAGCAGCGGTAGCGGACCCGCCGGTTATGATTCTGGATGAGGCAACTTCTTCTATTGATACAAGAACCGAGGCGATTGTGCAAAAGGGCATGGATTCTCTCATGGAAGGCAGAACCGTGTTTGTTATCGCACACCGGTTGTCTACGGTTAAGAATTCTGATGTGATTATGGTACTTGACCACGGTCATATTATCGAACGAGGCAACCACGAGAAGCTCATTGCGGAAAAGGGTACCTATTACCGTTTATATACGGGTGCGTTCGAGTTGGAATAAAATTATGATATGATGTTAAAATGACAAAAGAATAATCCTAAAATACAGAGAGGTCCTGCAATATTTTTATGCAGGACCTCTTTTTGTAGTTGTATAATTTGAGAAAAGTATAAATAATTTAATTTTATAGTCAGAAAGAATTGCAAAAACATTAGAAAGAAGAACAAAAAGTTGTATAGTTTGCAAATAAATAACAGAGGATAAAACGAAAAGTCTTTGGTAAAAATAACCAAAAAACGCTGTTAAAAAATTGATAATACTTTACAAATTGCACAAAAAATGGTATTCTATTCCTTGCGAGAAAGGAGGTATTTTTGCAATGAGCAAAAAACTAAAGGGTTTACTGCTTGCATTAGTATTATGCTTGCAGGTTGTTGTACCGGCAACTAAGGCAGATGCTGCCACCGTATTGTACAACAACGCAACTGGTTACGA
>JAZOCC010000018.1:0-125877 GCA_045596385.1 Lachnospiraceae bacterium | reverse complement strand
GGTAATGTCCGGTGTTGCCACATAGGCCACGCCACCGGCCTCGGACTTTGCTCCGTGATTGTTGGTCCCCGGAATCATACAGGTCACCTTGTAAAAATAAGTCTTTCCACTGACTACATCTTCATCTTTATAACTGTTCTGTGTCGGATTGCCCAACCACTTGTATGTACCGTTCTTTCCGGTCTCACTCCGCCAGATACCGTACTTTTCCACACCGTCCACAGCAGTCCATCTTACGCGGATGCTGTCTACGATGTTGGTCACCGTCGGCTTTGACGGGGTTGCAACTGCTGCCTTTTCTTCCGCATATGCCGTCACTGCCGGAAGGGTCACTCCGGTCAGACAGAACATACACAGAAAAAATACCAATAGTTTCTTCACTATATTTCCTCCTTCTGGCTTTTCAAATTTTTCTTCGCTAAAAATTTAACCTTTATACCTCCCGGCAGCTTCCCGCCAACCGTTTAAATTCTTCAATCATCTTCGCTTTCCAAGCATCATCGCCGCCACTCTTTCTAAGAATTAATTCACATCCTAACAGTTCATGCTCCCCAAGCTGCTTCAAATAGGTAATACGGTACTTCTTTGGAGTTTCAAATAAATATGCATGAGTAAACAACGGATGGTCCACGGCCATAAGCTTCGAACGGGTCGGTGCGCTGTCGTAACGGGTGTAAGCAGCTTTTGCACGATTTTCCTTAATCTCACAGTCAAACTCTGCCGCAATGGAAAAATAAAACACTGCATCACGCTCATAATTAACCTCTCTGCCGCATCCGTAAGCCTGATGAATCTCAGCCGCACCGCAATTGCCTTCATCTATAAAGCCCGCATCCTTCGGAATCAGATAAGAATAAGCCTTTTCATTCAGACACGTAAACTCTCCTCTCGGTCCGTCCTCTGCCGGAACGGAAAGAGCCACTTCCTCATTACCGGCTTTAAAATCGGTAGGGCTTTCCGATGCATTCTTCGGAGCCTCATCTTTTGCCGGCTGTGAAACCGTTGCGGTAGTCGTATTTGTTGCTGTTACCGATGTTGATTGTCCGGATACCGTATCGGACATCATCTGCGTAGTACCGGAGGTCTCATCCTCCTGCAAAAGCTGTACCTTTAACTCTCTTCCCGCTTTCTTAAGTTCCTCACCTACATTACTGTCCATCAAATCGTCACAGACTTCCTTTAAGCCCTTTAAAAAATTTTTTAACAAATCTATTTCCTCCTTTGTCTGTCATGAAGCATCATTCTGCATTTCATTATATCACATCAGTAAGTGAAAAAAACAGTCCGAAATGAACTGTTTTTCTGATGTATTTTTACTCCACCAATTCCTTCTTAATCAGCTCCACCATAATACTCGTATTCAGCCGGAAGGCATTCACCGGATAGGTCGGGATTACATTATCCTTGTAGAACCGCTCCTTATAATACTCGATGCCGTCTTCTACCGTACCTCCTGCTTTATAGAGTTCCACGATTTTCTCTGCCGTATCCCGGAATACCCATTCGGCATTTGTAAGGAACCTTTGTGTCTCCGCTTTGTCCACCACACCGTAATGCGGCAAAAGCATATAATCGATATCCATGGCTTTTACCTTTGCAAAAGCATCCAACGACATCTGATAGCCCACCAGAAAGAAAGGCAAATACGTATCGTTTCCGAAATATACACCTAAAGTCTCTGAGCCCAACAAAAGTTTCTTTTCCTGTAAATAAAACGCAATAGAATCCTTCGTATGCCCCGGTAAACTTAATACAGTAAAGGTCATATCGCCGCATTTCACAGTATCGCCGTCGTTTACGGTCACATCCACCTTTAGTTCGTCAATCAAATCCTCATATTCCGTGACCCCGCAAGTCTCCGCATATTTCCGGTCCAAATCCCGCATAATGGCTCTGGCCGTCGGCTTTGCAAAAATCTTCGCCGCATATTCTCCCGCCACCACAACAGCCTCCGGATAATATTTTGATATATAAGGAGCACCCACCACATGGTCATAGTGGGAATGACTTAAGAATATATAATCCAACTTCCGCTCACCTAAAAGCTCCTTTACCTTTTCCGCCATTTGATAACCGGTAAAGGCAAAGCTGGTATCAAATAAAATCGAGGTCTTACCGTCATCCAGCAAAAAACCGCTGTCTCCCGGCAAAATCCGCACATCCGTAACCTTAATATCCAACATAATTTCGCCTTCTTTTTCAAAAATATGATTGGTTATTATAGCACAACAACATGTGGTTTTCAATACCGGATATAAATTTTCATTTCTACTTCAGCTTATTTAACTTTGCTGTGTTTCCGATAACAATCAACTTCATAGTCGAGGAAAGAGGCTCCTCCGGACTAATGTTGGTAGAAACATCTTTTCCCTGTGTAATTGCTACCACATTGATTCCGTATTTCTTTCTGAGGCTTAATTCAATCAGCGTCTTTCCTTCCCATTCCGGACGAACACTCAGTTCCACCATGGAAACATCCCGGGATAATTCGATAATATCCATAAACCCGGAGCTGAGAAGATTCTTAGCCAGACGAATTCCGGATTCCGACTCCGGCAATACCACCTGATCGGCACCTACCTTACTTAAAATCTTGCAATTCATTTCGCTGGAACACTTTACAATAACGGTCTTTACTCCGGCTTCCTTACAAAGCATAGTCGCCATTACACTGGCCTCCAAAGCACTGGCCATCGAAATAACCACCACGTCCATGTTGGAGATTCCCAATTGTTTGATAACTTCCGGGTCAGTCACATCCGCACACTTGCAATAAGGGATCTCGACGCTTGCCGCATTTACCACATCTTCATTATTATCTACCGCAAGGACTTCCGCACCGTCATCCACCAGTTCTTTTGCTACAGCCCTTCCATATCTTCCGAGACCGAATACCGCGTAATTCAGATTCGTTTTCATACTATAATCCTCCGTCACTGTTATCCGACACTGATTTCCTCCGTCGGATTTTTAATAATATTTTCTTTCCTCTTCTTGGTATTAAATGCAATCACAAGAGAAATCGGACCAACACGTCCCAAATACATCGTTACGATAATAATCAGCTTTCCCCAGATATTTAGCGATGCCGTCAGATTTCTGGAAAGTCCTACCGTTGCGGTGGCACTGAAAGTCTCGTACATCACATCCAGAGCCGGTGCACCGGTAACCGCCGCCAACAGCACCGTGGAAACAAACGCAATTAGAAAGGACATGCTGACTACCGCAACCGCCTTTCCCACCGCCTGTTTTGAAATCGTCCGTCGGAACAATACTGTATCTTCCCGGTTTCGGATTATAGAAAAGGCGGAAAGTAACAATACCGCAATCGTTACTGTTTTTACACCGCCTGCGGTTCCTACCGGCGAGCCTCCGATAAACATAAGAAGCAGTGAAACGATGGCAGATGCATCCGTCAGATTCTGCTGCGGAACCGTAGCAAAGCCTGCAGTCCGGGTGGTTACCGACTGAAACAGAGCCGCCTGCAGCTTCCCCGGAAGCGAAAAACCGCCGATGGTTTGCGGGTTTTGATATTCAAACAGAAAAAACAATACGGCACCCGACAAAAGCAAAATTCCGGTAGCCGAAAGGGCAATCTTACTATGCAACGTAAGCTTTTTAAAACACTGAAACTTCTGCTTTCTAAAGTTCTTTATTACCCGGAGGAAATCCCACCATACAATATAGCCGAGACCACCGAGAACAATCAGCATACTTGTCACAAAATTAATCATGGGATGCAATACGTAACCGCACAAACTGTCTTCGCCAATGACGTCCATTCCTGCATTACAGAAGGCAGAAACCGCATTAAAAATCGATATCCAGATACCTCTTACGCCGTATTCCGGTACAAACACCGTCATATAGAGAAGCGCACCCACACCTTCTACCGCTAAGGTACCGATAATAACCTTCTTCAAAAATTTCACAATACCCGACATAGAATTCAAGTTAAAGGCATCCTGTAACAGAATCCGGTCTCCCAGCCCCATCCTCTTATGCAAACCGATCATAAATCCCGACAGAATTGTAATAATTCCAAGTCCGCCTATTTGAATCAACAGTAAAATAACAAACTGCCCGAAAAAGCTCCATGCGGAAGCCGTCGTCACCGTCACCAGTCCGGTCACACAAACCGATGTGGTTGCCGTAAACAGCGCATCCGTATAGGTCACCGATTTCCCGTCTGCGGAGGAAACGGGCAGCACAAGCAATACGCTTCCTACCAGAATTGCAAGCAGAAAGCTTAATAAAATCATATGTGTTGTGGATAATGAAATCCCTTTTTTCATACAAATATCCTCTTACTTTTTTGTTCCTTTAATCGCATCCAATATCATTTTTGCCAACTTCTTGGCATCCAATTCCCCATCGGTCACTCCGAGAAGCTTCTTTGCCTTCTCCAATACCTCCGTGGATAATTTGGACTCCAGTACCTTCTTCACCCAGTCAATATCCTGAAAGGTTTTCTTTCCGAGATAAATCTGCTCGAATATGTAAATCGTTCCTTCGCCCAAGGCTGCTACGATACTTCCTGCAATCACTGCATTTAACACACTTGCACCGACATTCAGTCCAGGAATACTCTTTAGGGCGGAAATCAACGCCCTGGCAGCGGCGCTGACCGTGCCTACCTCCACAATGGAAGAAAAGAGCTGCTTTGACTTTTCGTCATTCTTTATACCGTAAATCCGGGCAATGGCATTGACCTCAGCAAGTTCAAGGGGCGATAAAATCAGAGCATCCGCTACCGGAATCGGCACCGCACCCACAACAACCGCAGAGGTGGTAGAAACACCTACAACACCTTGCGCCAGGTGACGCCTTCTTCCCAATTTATAATTCGCCAAATCATAGGAACCGGCCTGTACCCCCTCCGGCATCAGCTCGTTGGTAGCATCAATCAGCTCCGTAATGCCCTCCGGTGCCGCAAAAGCCGTCTCGTTTAACTCATAGGTAGCTGCAACCACCGGAATAATCTTCTTTAAATTTCGTCCGTACTTTTTCTGGGATGCAAAGGCCTTCTGTACCATCTCAATGTTCTCTGCCCGCTCCGGCACAGAATAAGACTTGGTAATTACCACAATAATCGGTACACTCTTCCAAATATCCGTTGCCCTTGCCAGACTCTGAATTGCCTTCGGAAACAATTTACGGGACGTACCGTCCACACAGAACCAGATCACATTAATCTGATTATCTTCTTTCCCCTCCTTAGCGCAATTCTTCGACCAGGACTGCACCGCATGAATCGCCACCCGCTCCTTCAAAAAGGTCGGTTCAAACCCAATGGTATCAATCACGCGAAACGGAACCTCTTCGTTCTCATAAATCTCCAAATCCTTTGTCGTTCCACTGATACCGTAACCCGTCAATGCCCGCTCTTCCCCTAATACCGCATTGATTAACGTGGACTTCCCTACGCCGGAATTGCCAATGACCAACACATTTCCTCTCATAAAACCACCTTATCCTTTCGTAAAAAAGAACTTACACAGTCTCTGTGCCGCACTTTACTTAACAAAACAGATTATACCATTTGTTCCGCAATTCGACAAGTACTACATTCCCAACAACATCATCAGTTCGTAGGCCGCACTAACTACCGAAGGACGCTTTACATTGACAAGATACGACGCATCTCCGCTTGATGCAGCCAGCTCCCTTCCGACTTATTTCTTCGGCCAAATTCGTTCATAGCTTCCGCCAAGTTCATCCAAGATTTCTGTCCACGTCCGTAGTTCCTGAACCGTTTTCATACCACTCCGATTCTCCCTAAACCACTCCTCCAACAGTTCCCACGTTGCTTCCGAAAGCATAATACTCCAATTCTTTTTACTGTCAAAATTATCGTTATAGGAAATATTGTCGTATCCGATTTTTACAATCCCCGTAGGGGTACGCTCCATCATGCCGCAGATTTCAAAGGAAGCATAGATTTTCCCGGCTTCTTGATTCGATACCAGATTCGGATATTTTGTGTAATAGTCCTCTGCCAAAGCGTTATACTTTGCCACATCCGCTTCACTTTGCAGAAGCACCTTACCTCCCCGGCCTTCGTCTCCCGGTCGCATTACATAGGAAATACCGGTACCTGCATGGACCCCGATATAATATCCCGTAAGTTCCTCTTCCGGAATATTTTCCACGCCCATTGCCTCCGCCAGTCCCCGTTCCAGTTCATCCGTTACCGGAATCGCGTCATACCAAGCCCCACCTACAATCTCACTAATCATCACCCGTGTTCCGGTCTTTTCATCCGTTCTGATTTTCAAATCATCCACAGAAAACACGCCCGCGCTTTCTCCGTTAATCAAAATCCGCAGACCGCCCTTGCCGATTTCCGGCTCCGGTACAAAGGAATAATGCTCTGTAGAAACTTCACAAAAGCTTGCAACGCTTATCGGATGTATCGTTACTTCCGACGATACATCAATTTCAGAATCCTCCGGAAGTGCCGTAAGCTTGCCCGCAACCGCGAACTGCTGCCAAATATCCAAAAGACTCTTTAATCCCGCCTTTGTCCTGACATTATATTCATTCATTTTTTCCGTTTTATCGCTTTGTGGCTTGTCATTACAAAAATCGACAAACGATTCCTCCGTACCGGCCTTTGAGGATAAAACGCCTGTCTTTGTGTTGTAATTGTTGTAATAAAAGCTTCCTATTGTTCCGAATCCGTTTAACATCATACCCGCCCGCCTTTCTCCGCTTCTCTATTTTCTTTAATATTCAAAAAGCGCCTGTTCCCAATCCTTCCATTGAAAACAGACGCTCTCCATAGCTATTTCATTTTCTCACACGCAACAAATCTTAAATGCTATCCTTTAAAATCAATGACTGTTCCCAACCCTTTTTCAGTCTCGGTCATTGTGGTATCCGACACAAACAAATAATTGAAGTCCTCCACCATTTTTACCAGTTCCTCCATGGAATCCGCGGAAAGCACTTCTTCCGCTTCCTTGGCTTCAATTCGGTGTTCTTCCCGTTTTTCCTCCAGCCGCTCCTGCCGTTCTTTCTTTTCGGCTTTCTTCTCAGCTTCCTTCTTTTCCGCCTTTTTCTCAATTCTCCTCTTTTCCAGACGAGCTGCCTGGTCGTTAAATGACTTACTCATCACCGCAAAGAAGGAAGTCACTCCGTTGTCCTTTACCTGCACACCAAAGCCCTTCACATTGGAAAAGCGCCCAAGCGCCTGCTTTAACTGCGGCAACTGCTTCTGTGCGGATGCAATCACGCCTTCATACTGCTTGCGGAACTTCTCATCCTCCGCCATCCGCTCTACCTTCTCCTCATCAATCAAAACCACCATCTTCTGAGGATTTGCAAAACTGCCGGCATTGGCCTTCGCCATTTCCTTCATATCCTTACTCACCAGAATAAAATCCATATTCTTGTACTTGGACTTTAATTCCTCGTAATACTTCGCGGCCTTTTCGCTGAGCTTCGGCTGACCGATGGTCTTGCCCTTTACATCAACCTTTTTGCTGACTTCATTCTCCTTCACAACACTTATTTCACCGGTCGCTTTCGCTTCCTTTGTTGCTTTTGCATCTTTCGTACCGTAAGTATTGTTCGCAATATGCATATTGCTGAGTATCGATTCAATTCCCATAACACTACCTCCTTGTAGTCTGTGCCGTAAATCCGTTTACGTACATTTCTATTATATTATATCGACAAAAGCTTACAAAATCTTAATGGTACCTCACGTTTAAACAATCCCACCGCTTTTTAACTGTTTCTCCCGAAGTCGAGCCAAAGAACCGGCTCCGTCCGTACGATATAACTCTAAAAGTTCCAGAAAATTCCCGGTATCCTTGCATTTATTAAGTAAATAACGCATCTCCTTCGCATCTTTTCCGAACAACAGCCCCAGCAAGCTCAAATCATAGATATTTTGCGTTTCACATAAAATCCCCTGACCGTATAAATCCTCCATAAAACCGTAATTCCGCACTTCCTTACCGATTTGCATGGCCTTCTCATACAAATCCGGGTCCACCGTACGAAGATAATTCAGATATCTTGTTTCGATATTCCGGTTCGGCGTACCGCTCATCATCCAATTGGCAATATCCTCCACCGATGCTCCCATCCCGGCGTCATCAATCAGATGCATCTTGTACTTACCGTTTACATCCTTCGTAAAGGTATACTTCCCATCCTCCGAGTACAGCGTATCGGACCAACCGTATTTCGGTGCCGCTTCCTCCTTCACCAGCACTTCAAAGGCTTTCCATGCATACTCCGCGCCGTTCTTCTCATCCTCCGGCGGCTGCTCTAATTTCCCAAGTACAACCGCAGTCTGAATCAATTCATAATCCGAAATTGCTTCTCCGTGATAATAAAATGAGGACTGCCCCTTCAGCTTATCGAAGGACTCCGGAAGATTTACCGCATCCAGCTTTTCTTTGGAAACCTCTACAAAATCCTCCGGCTGTTTACTTCCGGCTGTTTTTATCCTGACTCTCGGACCATTCGTAATTTTTGTCCCATACTTTGCCGTCACCATATGCTCCGTAATCGTCACCGTAGCAAACCCAAACAGACTATTTCCTGTACCAAATCGTCCGAAACCTTCCACCTTCACAGAATAAGGGAAAGACGAACCACTCTTCGTATTCCGCAAAACCGCATAAGACCCGGTATAAAAAACATTTCTCGGTTGTACTCTCATTATCGCCCCTCCGAAACAAATCATTGATGTCACCGTCAACTCAACTATATTTTATTTCGGATCTCCGATATCACAAAATAACAGTCTGGGATACTAATCTTCCCGGACTGTTCTATATCAGACTATGATTCAAAGTAAAATAAAAGTGCAACAATTATACTCCACGGCAAAAAAGCCGCAAGTAGCGTAATCCAATACATATTTCCACCTTTTGTTACTTTATACCGCTTACTGTTGTATACTAAAAACAGAGCAATCCAAACAACATTAAAGAAAAAAATCCTATCAAAGAATCTGTATCTGTTGTCACAAATATTTTTGCTAATTCTTTAACCATAATATCATACGCCAAACACAGCCCAAAAAGACAGTTAATCATAATAGCCGGTATCTTTTTATACATATGCGCCTCCTGTTTCTAACGAATGTCCCTTCAGACAGCCGTTCTTGTAGGGGTATAGGCTTTTGAACAGCTTAACGATAAAAGTTATCAACCTCCCGGCTGACAAGCATCATACACATTATAAACTACACCCCACTCATCATATTTAATATAATAATAATGTTTTAAATGGTCAGGCATTATCGGTCCATTATCTGTGTATATGTAATATGCCACTATGCCTTTTTCACCATCTTTGATTTCTCCTAAATCAAATTCACCATACTTTTCTTCTATCATATGAATATTGCTTTGTAAAATAATCCAATCATTGTACTTGTAGTATGTACTATGTGAAAAAGCATATAAACTTGTCACTATTAGTAAAACAAAATGAATTCCAGCTGCAATAATAACTGTTTTTTTATTTATCTTTCTTATCAGCTTTGTAATAAAGGAAATTACACAAATGATAATTCCGACGATTAACAGAAGCATTACTAATAATATTCCTATATCAAAATACCACTGATTCAATTTTTGTATTTCCTCCGTCAAACTTTCACTCTCATTATACCATAAAAATATGTCCGCGTGTATACACACTTTCAATATTTCTATAAAACATATTGTCAAAATATCTGTCATTTTGCGGCAGCCGCCCTTGTAGGCTAACAGGCTTTATGGCTCAAAAAAGGACTTTGAAAAGATACATGAAAGTGATTTGAAAGAATTTCGAATTATCTTTATCGCGTAGGATGTATAGACTTTCTTATTGCTTCGTTAATACTCTGCAACGCTTGGACACGGATGTCCAAGCGAGCATCTGCACGCGGCACGGATGGCGCGTAAGGAGCGGTTGCATGCCAACTACATACACTTGTCGAAGCAATTAGAAAGACTTACATCCGAAGCCCACAGATAATGAGGAATTCTTTCAAACCGCTTTCCGTAACTCCTCCATACTCCTTTTGAGCCACAAAGCCGTCCCCCTACACAAAGAGGCTGCCGCAAAGCGACAGCCTCTGAATCTTTATTAAACCGGGTATGCCTGGTTCTTGGTATCAGCCGCATTCACATCGACCTTCGTCTGCTGTGCCTGACGGTGCTTGAAGAACTCCATAGCTACCTGCGGGAACAGTGCGTAGGATAAAACGTCCTCATCCTGCTGCTTCCATTCCTTGATTTCCTCCTCAAACTTAGCAAGCTGCGGAGCAATCTTGTCTGCCGGACGGCAGGTAATCGGCTCTACATCACCGATTGCCTTCTTCTGCACTTCCTTGTTAAACGGCTTAATGGTCTGACCGAACTCACCGGAAAGAACCTTCTTGGATTCCTTCGTTACCATCTTATAACGCTCGCCCTGAAGTACGTTAAGCACAGCCTGGGTACCAACGATCTGAGAAGACGGGGTAACAAGCGGCGGCTCACCGAAGTCCTTACGAACTTCCGGAATTTCCTTTAATACATCGTAGAACTTATCCTCTGCATTTGCTTCCTTAAGCTGGGATACAAGGTTAGAAAGCATACCACCCGGAACCTGATATAACAGGGTCTTGATGTCTACGCCCATTACCTTCGGATTTAAGAGGCCGGTCTTTAATGCCTCTTCCTGCATCGGACGGAAGTAATTTGCGATTTCCGCTAACAGATTCTGGTCTAAGCCGGTATCGTACTCGGTTCCCTTAAAGGTCTCAACCATAACTTCCGTTGCCGGCTGGCTGGTACCCATGGAGAACGGAGACATTGCGGTATCGATGATATCACAGCCTGCTTCAACCGCCTTCATGTAGGTCATTGCAGCCACACCGGAGGTGTAGTGGGTATGGAGCTGAATCGGAAGCTTAGTGCCTTCCTTAAGAGCCTTAACCAGCTTATCAGCCTCATACGGAACCAAAAGACCTGCCATATCCTTGATACAAAGGGAATCCGCACCCATCTCCTCAATACGACGAGCGGTCTCCTTCCAGTAATCTAAGGTGTAAGCATCACCAAGGGTATATGCAAGAGCGATCTGTGCATGTCCCTTTTCCTTATTCGCCGCCTTAACAGCGGTCTCTAAGTTACGCAAATCGTTGAAGCAGTCGAAAATACGAATGATATCAATACCGTTTGCAATGGACTTCTGAACAAAGTACTCTACTACGTCATCGGAATAATGATTGTAGCCGAGGATGTTCTGTCCACGGAATAACATCTGTAACTTGGTGTTCTTGAAGCCTGCACGAAGCTTTCTTAAACGCTCCCACGGATCTTCCTTTAAGAAACGCAGGGAAGCATCGAAGGTAGCACCGCCCCAGCACTCTACGGAGTGGTAGCCGACCTTATCCATCTTTTCAATAATCGGAAGCATCTGTTCCGTTGTCATACGGGTTGCAATCAAAGACTGATGTGCATCACGTAAAATGGTCTCTGTAATCTTTACTGCCATTGTGAACCTCCTATTTTATACTCCGAAAATTGCCATAAATACACCGGCTGCTACTGCAGTACCGATAACACCCGCTACGTTCGGTCCCATTGCATGCATAAGAAGGAAGTTGCTCGGATCAGCCTCCGAACCCACCTTCTGGGATACACGTGCTGCCATCGGCACAGCGGATACACCGGCGGAACCGATGAGCGGATTAATCTTACCCTTCGTCGCCTTGCACATTAATTTACCGAACAATACACCGCCTGCGGTACCGATTGCAAACGCAATCAAACCAAGACCAACAATCTTAATGGTATCCAAGCGCAGGAATGCCTGTGCACTGGTGGTTGCACCAACGGAAGTACCCAGTAAAATAACTACGATGTACATGAGTGCGTTGGATGCAGTCTCCTGAAGCTGCTTTACCACACCGGACTCACGGAACAGATTACCGAGCATAAGGCTACCAACCAAAGCTGCGGTATCCGGCAAGATAAGTACTACTACGATAGTAACGATAATCGGGAACAACACCTTCTCCAGCTTAGAAACCGGACGAAGCTGCTCCATCTTAATCTTACGTTCTTTCTCCGTCGTCAACAGCTTCATAATCGGAGGCTGGATAATCGGAACCAAGGACATGTAAGAATATGCCGCAACCGCAATCGGTCCCATAAGTTCTGTCTGTCCCAGCTTCATTGCAAGGAAGATGGAGGTCGGACCGTCCGCACCACCGATAATGGAGATGGCTGCTGCTGCCTTTCCGTTAAAGCCCATAATAATCGCAAAGAAATATGCTGCAAAAATACCGAGCTGCGCCGCAGCACCGAGAAGGAAACTCTTCGGATTTGCAATCAAAGGACCGAAGTCTGTCATGGCACCTACACCCATGAAAATCAGACACGGTAAAATTGCAAGTTCGTCCAACATAAAGAAGTAGTGAAGCAAACCGCCTGCTGTCTCTACCGTCTTGGACGGGTCAACCGTTGCCATAATCTCGGCAATCGGTTGAGATATTATTTCACCTAATGCGTTTGTATATTCATTTCCGGTTAATCTGCAAACCATTTCTCCTGCAGAATTATAGTACGTCGTATACGGTTCTGCCATAATACCCGGGCAAAGATTTACCAACAACATACCGAAGGAAATCGGAACCAACAAAAGCGGTTCATACCCTTTTACAATCGCCAGATAAAGGAATACGAGAGCCACCACAATCATAATATAGTTTCCCCAATAAAGCTTGGTAAAACCGGTACTCTCAAGTAATCCCATCAGCGTATCACCAATGTTACCCATGAAAACTTACCTCCTGATTAGTTTAACGTAAGCATAACCTCGCCGGACTCAACACTTGCACCAACGGAAACATTCACACTTGCAACGGTACCGTCCTGCGGAGCAACAATTTCGTTCTCCATCTTCATTGCCTCAAGAACGATGACAACATCACCCTTCTTTACTGCTGCGCCAACCTGAGTCTTAACCCCGAGAATCTTACCCGGCATCGGAGCGTTCACCTTTACTGCGCCAGCCGGTGCTGCTGCCTTGGTCGCCGGTGCTGCCGGTGCTGCTGCCGGTGCTGCCGGTGCTGTTGCCGGTGCTGCCGCTACCGGAGCTGCTACAGTGCCTTCTTCTACAGATACATTATAAACATTGCCATTAACAGTAATCGTATAATTCTTCATAATAATTTGCCTCCATAAATTAGATAAGTTTATGTTTTATTTTACCTTTTACTACCAGTTACATCTTGCACGACGAATGGAACGTACAACCAAACCGTTCTGATTCGTTCTTACCGGGGCCGGAAGTCCCTGTGCCTGAGCCTGCGCAGCTACCGCAGCGGCTTCGTACTCATAAATTGCAGCCGTAATTACAGCAACCAGCTCTGCATCATTGCAAAGTTCCTCCTCTTCGATTTGTGCAACCGTATTCTCGATTGCTGCCATCGGAACAGCCTTTTCTTCTGCCTTGGCTTCCTTCTTTGCATTCTTCTTATTTTCAATTACATTTACATACTTTAACAGTGAAATTACAAAGGAGAAAAAGAGCAATGCACAGAACACTACCAAAACACCGACAATGGTATTGGAAACTGCCTCCGGCATGGCCTTTGCAACATTATCCCAATGCTCATCCCACTTGCTTGCTAAAAATACAGATTCAAAATTCATACCGTCACCTCACTACACAGTTCCGTGCTTTTTGGACGGACGTGCTTCTCTCTTTGTGTACAGCATTTCATATGCATATACCAAATGCTGTCTAACCGAAGCTGCATCAATAATGCTGTCTACATAGCCACGCTTCGCTGCCGCCACTGCACTACACTGTAACTCATCATACTCTGCCGCCTTCTCACTGCGAACTGCTTCGGTTTCACCCGCATACATAATCTGAGCCGCAAGCTTTGCATCCATCATGCCAATCTTCGCAGTATCAAGGGCAAACACTAAATCTGCACCGATATGCTTGGAATTCATGGTGATATATGCACTACCCATTGCATTTTGGCAAATCAGATTTACCTTCGGAACCGTAGCACTTGCAAATGCATTGGTTAACTTCGCTGCCGCAAGAGCCACCGACTTTTCCTCACACATGGAAGAAGCATAGCCGGTTACATTCGTAAGAGTCAACACCGGAATACCGAATGCATCACAGAACTTTACAAAACGCTCTGCCTTAGCACAACCGTTAGCAGTAAGTAAGGTATCAAACTTCTCTGTTGCTTTTCCGTTTTCATCAAGCACTGCACTGCGGTTTGCTACAGCACCTACCGTTGCACCGTTGAGACGAATAAATCCGGTTACCATTTCCTTTGCATAGTCAGCTTTTACTTCAAAGAACTCACGGTCATCCGCAATTTCTGCAAGAGCGACTGCCGGATCACAGGAAAGCTCACCGAAAGCTTCCGTAGCTCTGTTTAAATCATCCGCACACTCGAATGCGTAATCAGCCTCATTATTGCAAGGCAGGAAAGAGATTAAATTACGAATGGAAGCAAGTACCTCTGCCTCACTCTCCTTTACAACATCCACCATACCTGCTTCTGCTTGGAACTTTGCTGTGGAAGTATCGCACTTCCCTACGAAGTTACCCTCAACTGCATTCGGAGAGTTTACAAAAAGCTTTGCCCCCTCTGCCGGCATAAAGGTAAAATCACTTAATGCTGCGGAAACTGCACATCCACCGCCACAGGTACCGAACACTGCGGTAATCTGCGGAATCACACCGGATGCCATGCTCTGCTTCAGATAAACATTACCGAACGCTGCCAACGCATCGGTAGCTTCCTGTAAGCGCATACCTGCACAATCAATGAGACCGATAACCGGAGCGCCGACCTTCAAAGCGAAGTCGTACATGGCTACAATCTTTTTCGCATGCATTTCACCCATGGTGCCGTTTAACACCGCTGCGTCCTGGCTGTAAACATAAACAAGATCGCCGTCGATTAAGCCGTAACCGGTGATAACACCGTCAGACGGAGCATCTGTCTGCGCCAGATTGAAATCAGTATTTCTTTTTGTGACAAGAGCACCGATTTCAACAAAGCTGCTGTCGTCAAGCAAAGAAGTAATTCGTTCTCTTGCCGACAATTTTGTTGTACTACTCATCTTACTGCCTCCATTTTTCTATAATATTACTTTCGTAGAACCGAAATATTATGATGACGTAAAATAGAACCTCCAAATTACGCCGATTATATTATATCCTTAATCATTTCAAAAAGCAAGCCTATATTTGACAATTTTTTACCAAAATAATACGGTTCTAAACAGAATCTTAACGCATAAAGTTTTTGGAAAGTTCCGTCCAATACCGAAATGAAATTACGTTGCGTCGGGGAGAGTCAATATAACAAAAGTCTTTTTCACCTTTTCTTTGACATCCTCTTTGTTTTTTGATATAATAATGTAGCTATACGTTTATGAGTACAGCCACAATACTATAAAGAAGTTTTAGGAGGTCATTATGGCTCAAAATCCTGTCATTACCATTACTATGGAAAACGGCGAGCAAATCCGTGCGGAACTTTATCCTGAAATTGCTCCGAACACTGTGAATAATTTTCTTTCTCTTGTAAATAAGGGATATTACAACGGCTTAATCTTCCACCGTGTAATCAACGGTTTCATGATTCAAGGCGGTTGTCCGGACGGTACCGGCATGGGTGGTCCGGGGTATTCCATTCCGGGCGAATTTGCTATGAACGGTTTTAAAAACGAGTTACGTCATACGGAGGGTGTACTTTCCATGGCTCGTGCCCAGCATCCGGATTCCGCCGGCTCCCAGTTTTTTATTATGCACAAAACATCTCCGCATCTTGACGGTTCCTATGCCGCTTTCGGCAAGGTTATCGAAGGCATGGACGTTGTAAATCGTATTGCGACGGTTCCGACCGACTGGAGTGACCGTCCGGCACATCCGCAGGTAATGCAAACCGTTACCGCAGAAACCTTCGGCGTTACTTACGACGAACCGGAGACCTTAGCTAGGTAATCCGTTTAATTTTATTTTATCTACTTATGCTTTATTATTTGGGAGGTACACCATGAAAAAAAGATTAATTTCTCTACTCGCCATGCTCTGTCTGATTTTCTGCTGTTTCAGTGCATGCGGATCCCCTAAGACCGATTATGTTTTACCGACAGACAACATTACTGCTGCACCTGAGGCAACCGCTACACCTGAGGCAACTGCCACTCCGGTTCCGACTGCAACGCCGAAACCGGTTGCTACAAAAGCACCGACTTCCACTCCGGTTCCGACAAAGGCTCCGGCCGGCGGTCCGAATGATTTAACCTACACCTTTAATGATTTGATTTACAATACTTCCTATGGTACTACATACAAAGTATTGGATGACGGCTCCATTTCCTTACAATATGCCGACATTTATCAGGAAATCAAATTATCTCTTCCGGAGCCGCTTGATATGACATATTGCTCCGGTGTTACCGTAAGAATGAAGAGTGAAATCGGTAACCTTGCCGTAAAGCTCTACGATGAGAGCTTTGCCGAAGTATTTGTTCGTTACGACGGTAAGACAAGCGGCATTGCCGACCACAAATTGGCTCCTGTTCTTACGAATAAGGTTGCCGGTATCGGATTGATGGCATGTGAGAATAATTTGACCGATTATTCCTTATTCGATGCCACCGTATATTCTGTCACCTTCCACATGAAGGCCGGTTGGGATTCCGGCGTTACGGCGCCTACCGCCACCCCAATTCCGGTGGATCCGAACGATACCGGTATTTGGGAAAATCATGCGGACATTTCCTGGATTGATCCGTCTAAGCCGATGATTGCCTTTACCTTTGATGACGGTCCGGTTGGCACCGCAGACACTGCAACTTCCATTCGAATCCAGAATGCACTTGCAGCATCCGGTCAGCATGCTACCTTCTTCTATTGGGGACAATCCATGAATGCGGCTACCGAAAAAGAAATCAAGCGTGCTTATGATATGGGCTTCGAAATCGGTAATCATACCAAATCTCATCAGGATCTTTCTAAACTGACACCGGAAAAGATGTTAGATGAGGTTATGAAGCAGGCCGACAAGTTATCTGAAATCACCGGTCTGGAGCACTTCCTTGTACGTCCGCCGTATCTTTCCGCAAATGTAAATGTTCAAAAGACCGTACGGGAACCGCTGATTAACTGTAGCATAGACAGCAAGGACTGGGACGGTGCTACTACAGAACAGATTATCAACACCATTAACACCCAGAAAAAAGACGGTGCTATTGTATTAATGCATGAAACCTACTCCTCTACCGCAGCAGCTATGGAAACTTTAATTCCGCAGTTGGTTGCAGAGGGTTGGCAGATTGTTTCCGTATCCGAGCTCTTTAAAGCAAAAGGACTGGATTTATTGGACGGTAAAGTTTATAATAACGCAAGATAAGTTTTCGTAGCATTGCTTATCTACCGTATAGAATGAATCAAAAAGGAGACATTCCGAGGATTTCTCAAAGAATGTCTCCTTTTTGATTCGTCTATTCAAGGCAAAATGTAATACTTTTCCTAACTATCTTTTACCACTCAATTTCATCACAGTTATATATAGTCAAACGGGTCACTCCGCCATAATCTTCAAAAATTGCAATACTTAAAGTAGTTCCGTTCCCTAAGTCGTATGTGTAATCATACATTCCATACCCATGATCAATTTCTTCAATATAATCATTTCCGAGAGTAGCCAACATTTCTTCTCTGGAATCACCGAGATGAACTCCCATAAAATCAACCTCAGGTACCTGCTTATCTAACTTCATTTCTCTTGTCGCATCCACCGAAACTCCAACTACGTCTCCGTCCTGTATCGCAATTTCTTCCGTTCCATGGTTGCCTATCATAAGATATAAACCGGCACTGTATGGTGATTTAACCGCAACGAAATCCCATATCTTCAGCACTTAACAGAACGTAGATAGAGCCAAAAAAATACCGGAGCGCATCCTTTGACACACTCCGGTATAATACACATATTAATGCTTGCTCTTACTTCTCAATCTTAGCATCTACAACGTTCTTCTTTACGCTCTCAACGCCGTTTAAGCAGGAATTCTTTGCCTTATACCCCTCACCGGTAGCGATAACCTGACCATTGGTTGCCTTTAAGCGGAAACGGAACTCACCGGCCTTGTCCTGATATACCTCAAACTTCGGATTCTTAACTGCTACTACTTCGTCAGCGGTCTGATCCTCAACACCTGCAACCGGTGCATTCTTCATAACGCTTGCGATGCCCTTCTTACAAGCAGCCTCGGTGGTGTACACTTCGCTGGTAGCGATAACTTCGCCGTTGCCTGCCTTTAAGTCAAACTTCACTCCGCTTGCAACTTCCTTGATAACAAACTTACCCATAAATCTAATCCTCCTTAGCATAATATCACATAAAAATCTGATATATTTATCTTATCACATCGCAGAAATACCGTCAAGTAATAGTTCAAGTTTCTTCCAAAATCAAAAATTGTATACACAGTACCTTACATTCCGTCTTATCAAAACTCGGTATCCTCCTCAAACGCTCCGATAACAGTCCGGATATCCGACAAAGAAAAACCCTTCCGATACAAGGACATCACAAGCTTCTTTTTCTTATCCGCATCCACCGACTCCGGCCGGTATCCCTTCTTACGAAGGTACGTACGAATCGCCTCCTGCTCAGGAGAAAGGCCCTCACACTCCTCATCTGTACCGCCCCCCTCACATCTGCCGGTATGCTCCTCCTTATATCGCTCCTTTGCTGCACAAAGTGCCGCCTTCGTAAGCTCCTTATCAAAGCCCTTTAGCTGCATCTTCTGCAGTATCTCTTTTTCACTATGACGTGATAGCAAAGAAAAAGCATACCGTTCAGCAAAGGACAGGTCATCCACATAATGAAGCTCCGACAGCCATGAAAGTACCTCCTCCGTCACGGATTCCGGATAGCCGTCTGTAATAAGTTTTTTTGTCATTTCACGGCTTGTATACTCTTTCTTTCCCAGAAGCATTAATGAGCGTCTCTTTGCTCGTGGAAGAAACACGTTCCGTTCAAACTCCGCCAAAACCTCCGGCTGCACATCAAGCTCCTGCCCCAGGGTATGCTCAGAGAATCCTATGCTGCGCAAATCTCCCGGATAACACCGGCAATAACGCTCTCCGTTCAAAAATATCGTATACTTCTTTCCGGCCTTCTCCCTTAATTCTACTATCATCTTAATTCGCCTCACTGAATATAGCAGGCTGCCGTACGCAACAACGCACAGCAGCCCATCAGACTACAACTTCAATTAATCCTCCGCATCGGTACCGGACACCCCACTATTAAAGCCGTATACCTCACGAACCTTTGCCTCGACCTCATCCATAACCTCCGGATGCTCCTTTAAGAACTGCTTTGCGTTCTCACGACCCTGACCGATTTTCTCATCGTTATAGGCAAACCACGCACCACTCTTCTGGATAATATTCTCCTCAACGGCAAGGTCTAATACATCGCCCTCCTTGGAGATACCCTGACCAAACATAATATCAAACTCAGCCTCTCTAAACGGCGGAGCCACCTTGTTCTTTACGACCTTTACACGGGTACGGTTACCCACAACCTCGCCGCCGGCCTTTAAAGCCTCAATACGACGAACATCCAAACGCACGGACGCATAAAACTTCAGCGCACGACCGCCGGTGGTAGTCTCCGGGTTACCGAACATCACGCCTACCTTCTCACGAAGCTGGTTAATAAAGATAACGATACAGTTGGACTTGCTGATCACAGCGGTCAGCTTACGAAGGGCCTGTGACATCAAACGAGCCTGTAAGCCCACGTGGGAATCACCCATATCGCCTTCAATCTCCGCCTTCGGCACAAGAGCCGCTACGGAGTCCACAATCACAATATCCACTGCACCGGAGCGTACCATGGTCTCGGTAATCTCCAACGCCTGCTCGCCGTTATCCGGCTGAGAAATGTAAAGGTTATTGATATCTACGCCGATATTTGCCGCATACACCGGGTCAAGGGCATGCTCCGCATCGATAAACCCTGCGATACCGCCACGCTTCTGCACCTCAGCCACCGCATGTAACGCAACAGTGGTCTTACCGCTGGACTCCGGACCATAAATCTCCACAATACGTCCCTTAGGGAAACCACCGAGTCCCAAAGCCGCATCAAGACTTAAGGAACCGCTCGGTACTACTTCTACATTCATATTCGCACCGGTGTCGCCAAGCTTCATCACGGAACCCTTACCGTACTGCTTCTCAATCTGCTGCAGGGCCGACTCCAATGCTTTAATCTTCTCTGTATTTGCCATAAATAAATCCTCCTCCGAATTCATTATTCGTTCATATGTTCGTGAACAAATGTTCTTCTTAAGATTATAATACAACTATCTGTTCTGTTTGTCAACCGATTTTTCAAAAATATTTGGGAAAATAATGTTCCGACAGGAACTAAAAAGGACATGCTTATTATAGCATGTCCTCTACTATTTGTAAAGTATCTCCTACTTGAATGTACGAATAAACTCCTGTGCAATGGAAAGCTCTTTAATAATCTCGCTGTTCATGGACGCATCGTACTTTTTAAACAACTTCGGCTTCAGAACACTGTTCTTGTTCGGCCAGAAGGCATATAACCACCCCTGCTTCACCGTCATAACGATTCTGCGGCCGGTCCGGTTCTGCAAATCTGTCAGACGTCGAATAAACTCTTCGTTAATCAACGCCTTTGCCTTGTCCGGCTGGGAGGAATTTACCTTGAACATGCTGTCAAAGCTGTCGTTGCCGATTTTAAGCTCCTTTCCCGGCACAAGAATACAGACATCTGCATCCTTATGGTAAATGTTGGTCTGGGTGGCATCCGGAAGGGAGGTCGGAAACGCAAGAAATGTTCCGTCATATTCCAAGGATGAACCGTCTTTGCTTGTTCTGACATTACGCACATCCGCCTGGATAAACTTGACTCCGTCGGTAACACCGCTTAAGTAGCAATCGGAAAAATACTTATCGGTGGTAAACAGTCCGGATTTAAAAATCAGTCCCGGCTGTAAACCCGCATCGTACTCAAATTCCATATCTTCGTACAAGGTGCCGCCGTTTAAGGCAGATTCAATCAAAACCTTTTTGAAGGTGGACCTGTACTCTGCCAAGGCACGGTTCTTTGCTAATTTTGCCCAAAGTGTGGAAATAAACATCCAAGGGAAGATAAATCCTGCCAAACCGGATATAAACTCTTCCTGTGAAATCCCTGCCCAAATTCCGATCAAGAGCGGAATTCCGATGCATACCACGTATTTGGTTACTCGGTTGATAATCGCTGCTTTTCTGACTTTTTCTAAGTTTTCCAATTCCGGATTCATAGATACTCTCCTTTATTTCTTTTGTTTATGATTCATTAATTACTCTTCCTCAGCCACCAAATCCATAATTCTATCATCTACATCATCCCATGCCGCATCGGAAAAATGGAATCCGTCTTTTAAATTCACCTCATAAGTACACTCAACCGCATCTAAGGTACCTGCCGAAGCCGCATTCTTCTCCAATACCGCTACCATCAGTTCCGTATATTCCTTTTCTAAAGCATCGTACTCTTCATAGGAAATCGTCTCGTAATCCACGTCAAAATACTTAGTATTGAACGTATCGGTTGCCTCAAATAAATCCTCATCGATTATATAGAAGAAATCCGTCGGATAAAGGGTTACGGTCATGGTGCCTTCCTTAAATGCATTGACATCCACACTCTTTACCTCCCACTTTACCTTGGAAAGAACTTCCTTAGACACCTCAATCACACGATTTCTTACCTCGTTGGTAATATACTCTTCCGTAATGTCGGTATAGTACAACAGGCAATCCGCAAAATATTCGACCTCCGTATCATATAGTTCCTGTGCACCCTCTAAAGAATCCATACTCATTTCACTATAAGCCTCAAAATCCGCATAAAAGCTGGCCTTCATGGCTGCATCAAAGCAGAACTCTGCTGTTCCTTCCACACCCTTCTGAGCAATCATTATATCCCAGTACTCTTCCGCCGAAACCATACCGAAGTACACGCGGTAGAACGGATTCTCTGTATAATCATTATCTATTACGTCCAATTCCACATAACACTGGCCAAGCTCATCACTAAAGTAGTAAATAGCCTCCAAATCATTTTTAGAATCTCCTTTGGCATCCGGCTCACCGTAAGCAGCCAGGATATCTTCCGGATTATTTCTCTTGGTCATACCCTTCGGGAATACTACATCCACTTCCGAGGTAGACATCCGCAAAGAATATACCATACACTCCTCAATCGGAGCCGCCTCATCGGTGTCATTGTACACAGTTAATTGTACATAATCCTTATTCTCCTCATCAAACAACTCAAATTGATTGCTTGTATAATACGGATCTAAGCGAAAATCCTCAGCATTATCATAGGTAGAAGATACGTGCCATCCGTTGTCCAACCAATCGGACAGCGGCATCGGGAACTGATAAATCACACCGTCGATTACAAACTGACCGCTGGTAATCTCCTCGGATATCTTTGCGGCACTCTCTTCAATAAACTTCTCATCGTCCAACTCAAAATCCATACCGGAGCAACCGGCAAAGCTCAGTGCCAATACCAGTACCATAACAAAACACAACATCTTACGTATTTTTTTCATCATCGTTCTCCTTCTTTTTTGTTTCAACTAAATTCTTTCCTCTATTTCATAAAACTCCCTGAATTCCTCATACGGAAACACATCCGCATTCTTTAATATTTCCTGACCACGTACCGGCAGGATGTCGATTACCGCCACTTCTTTTATACCACAATTTTGGCATTGAAGTAAATATATTTTACAGGCTCTGCTTCCCGACGGCACCTGGGATAACTCCTTCACCGGAGTCGTGGAATGTATGTAATATCCCGCACTCCGGTCATGGCTTTCGTCAAACCTCACCGGCAACAACCGGAAATCTTCTCGCAGCTCCTGCATGTTCCCCTTACATACATCGCATACATTTCCTTTTTTCTCTGCCGCCCTAATGATTCCCCTTACGATGAGCGGCCAAATAAACCTTGCAAAGATTACAAGAACAAATACTATCCCCGGTGTCCATGCAAGAATCGATACAATTATATCCATAAGGCACCTCCTACTGTGCCGCACCCTTTGTACGTTCTAACAGCTCTGCATAAGTATCTGCCTTAGATATGGCTTCCATAACCTCTGCTGACTTTAAGCTGTACATATTTCTTGAAGTGAAGGTTGGAACCTTGGTACACTTTCCTTCGTAAACAAACTGGAAATATACATATCTTGTGCCCCCTAACGGTCCCTTCATATAATCGGACTTGATATCCGTAATGTTCTTTGCGGAAACTACCACAAACTCCGTGGGATTCAGGTAATAGATATAACCGATTCTGCCCGTTGCCTCGTCAATTTTTAAGATGGCATTGTTGCTGGTAAAGGTACTGCAATTCTGAAAGGTTAACGCCTGCTCGTCCGTTTCCAATGTCTTTTTCATCAGCCGGTCCGTAACGAAATTGGACTCTGTATGGAATACAAACGCCATAATTCCGGCAATGAATACAAACATAACCATGAATCCGCCGAATCCGGCAAGATTTCCTCCGATGATTCCGATAATCAGACTTGCAATCGCGGACAATCCCAATACACCACCGATTAAAATAAAAATGTAGTTCCAGTTTACTTTTTTCATTTGCTTTTCTCTCCTTAACATGATAAATGATTTTTTGATGACATGCGCGCTATCCATCAGAATGATATTATCATTTCAAAAATATCATCTATCATTATGATACTATCATTTTAATAATATGTCAAGTGCTATTTTAAAAAAAATTAAAGGAAGCACTATCCTACAGTACTTCCTCTAATTCTATCGGTTCTTTACCTCATGCTGATTCAAACTCATATCCCGGCAGGTCATTTTTACATTCTCCCTGTCGTTTGCAAACTCCTGCTGCATTCGGTAGGCAAAGGCCGTGGAACGATGCTGTCCGCCGGTACAACCGAAGGCTACCACCAGCTGAGCCTTTCCTTCCTTTTCGTAAAGAGGTATGGAAAACTTTAACATCTCACGGATGTATGTATACAGCCCTTCCGCCTGTTCCGTGGAAAAAACATAGTCCCGCACCTCTTTATCAAGACCGGTCAGTACACGAAGTCCTTCCTTGTAAAACGGGTTCGGCAGACACCGCACATCAAATACCAAATCCGCATCCGCCGGTATGCCGTATTTATAGCCGAAGGACATAAAATGAAGCACCATGCCGCCGGCTTCGGTATCCGACTCCGTCAGTTCAATAATCTTTTCCCGAAGGGATGCCGTCGGAAGATTTGACGTATCAATAATATAATCCGAAGACTCCCGAACAGAAGCAAGTACACGACGTTCCTCTTTTAAAGCAGAAGAAATGTCCGTCTGATTCTCCAGATTCATAAGAGGATGCAAACGCCGGCTTTCCTTATAACGCTTAATAAGTACCGAATCTTCACAATCCAGGAACAATACCCGTACCGGTACACCGCGACGTTTTACCGCCTCCAGCGCCGAGAAAAAGCTGTCGGAAATATCCCTGCTGCGGATGTCCAATGTCACCGCCACCTTCTGGGAAAAATCCTTATTTCCTTCCATCCAGCCTACAACGGACGACAACAGCTTTACCGGAAGATTGTCCAGACAATAATAGCCCAAATCCTCCAGAAAATCTACCGCCTTTGATTTTCCTGCACCGCTCATACCCGTTACGACAAATAACTTCATAAACCCTCCGTTTACTGATACATTGCCTTAGATGCCACTACATTCGGCTCATAGCCTGCCGCTCTTAACGAATTTAAAATCTTTTCCTTATGCTCCGGTCCGAAGGCCTCCAGCGTAATGGTAAGCTCCACCGCACTGTTTCGGTTGATGCTGACAAACTGGTTGTGCTCCAGACGGATAACATTACCCTGATTCTCCGCAATAATGGATGCTACATGCACCAGCTCACCCGGCTTATCCGGAAGCTGTACGGAGAAGGTAAAAATACGCTCTCTGAAAATAAGACCCTGCTGCACCACGGAAGCCATGGTAATGACGTCCATGTTACCGCCGCTCATAATAGCTACCACTTTCTTGTTCTGGCACTTCAGACGCTTTAACGCAGCCACGGTCAAAAGCCCGGAATTCTCCACTACCATCTTATGATTCTCAATCATATCCAAGAAGCATACAATGAGCTCCTTATCGGAAACCGTCATAATCTTATCCACGTTCTGCTGGATGTACGGGAAAATGTTGGTACCCGGCGTCTTTACCGCCGTACCGTCCGCAATGGTATCCACGCCCGGTAAAGTAACAACCTCACCTGCCTTTAAGGAAGCCTTCATACAGCTTGCCCCCTCCGGCTCCACACCGATTACTTTAATATTCGGATTTAACATCTTTGCCAAAGTAGAAACGCCGGCCAACAGTCCGCCGCCGCCTACCGGCGCCAGAATAATGTCTACCGTCGGAAGCTCCTTAAACAGCTCCATGGCGATGGTTCCCTGTCCCGTAGCCACGGTCTCGTCATCAAACGGATGAATGAAGGTATAGCCCTTCTCTTTTGCCAGCTTTAACGCATAATCACAGGCTTCGTCATACACATTTCCATGCAATACCACTTCCGCACCGTAACTCTTGGTACGGTTTACCTTAATCAGCGGTGTAGTGGTCGGCATAACGATAACTGCCTTACAACCGTACTCTTTCGCCGCATATGCCACACCCTGAGCATGATTTCCCGCAGATGCGGTAATTAAGCCCTTAGCACGCTCCTCCTCGGATAATGTGCTGATTTTATAATACGCGCCGCGAATCTTATAGGCGCCGGTTACCTGCATGTTTTCCGGCTTTAAATATACCTTATTTCCGGTTAAATCGGAAAAGAAATTACTGTACACAAGCTTGGTCGGCGCAGTGACACGCTTCACGGCCTCGCAGGCTTCTTCAAAATGCTCCATTGTCATCATAACTTATAATCCTCCGTTTCCTTACTCCCCGTCGAAAAGTGCATCCGTAAATGCCTTTGCATCAAACCGCTGCAAATCTTCAATCTGCTCTCCGACACATATATACTTCACCGGAATATTCATCTGGGCCTGGATTGCCACCGCAATACCGCCCTTTGCCGTTCCGTCCAGCTTCGTTAAAATAATACCGTCAATCTTAGCGGCCTCGTTAAACTCCTTGGCCTGTGCCAGTGCATTCTGACCCGTGGTACCGTCCAGAACCACCAACGTCTCACGGTAAGCATCCGGATATTCCCGCTCAATGACACGATCAATCTTCTTTAGCTCTTCCATCAGGTTCTTCTTGTTGTGAAGACGTCCCGCCGTATCGCAAAGAAGTACATCCGTACCTCGTGCCTTTGCCGCCGTCAGCGCATCAAACACCACCGCCGCAGGATCTGCCCCTTCCTTCTGGGAAATAATCTCCACACCGGCTCTGTGACTCCATTCGGTGAGCTGCTCCGCCGCCGCCGCACGGAAGGTATCCGCCGCCGCTAAAAGCACCTTCTTACCGTCATTCTTTAACATACCGGCCAGCTTTCCGATGGAAGTGGTCTTACCGACACCGTTCACACCGATTACTAATACCACCGACTTCCTGTTCTCAAACTCATAAGCATCCTCCGGCACATTCATCTGTTCACAGATGCTTTCCTTAAGCAATGCCTTACACTCTGCCGGATCTTTGATATGACGTTCTTTTACCTTGACCTTTAAATCCTCGATGACCGCCTCCGTGGTCGCCATACCAAGGTCAGCCATAATCAGAATCTCTTCCAGTTCTTCATAAAAATCATCGTCAATTCCGGAAAATCCGGAAAACAACGCATCAAATCCGCTGGCAATCTGCTTTCTGGTCTTCGACAAACCTGCTGCCAGTCTGCCGAAAAATCCTTTTTTTTCGCCCATAGTCATCCTCCTGTATCTGAATTCCTCTATTCTGCGTTTTTTAACACTCTTTCCATACAAGAGCACAGTTACGCATCCAACTTATCCTCGATTAAGTTTACGGATACCAACGTGGAAACACCCTTTTCCTGCATGGTAATACCGTACAGGGTATCTGCCGCCGCCATGGTACCGCGTCTGTGGGTAATAACAATAAACTGGGTATGCTTGGTCAGCTTGTGTAAATAACCTGCATAACGCTTTACGTTGGAATCGTCCAGTGCCGCCTCGATTTCGTCCAAAAGACAAAACGGAGACGGTTTTAAGTTCTGAATCGCAAACAACAACGCAATGGCTGTCAAAGCCTTCTCTCCACCGGATAACTGCATCATGTTCTGCAACTTTTTTCCCGGCGGCTGTGCGTTAATGCGTACGCCTGCGGTTAAAATATCTTCTTCCTCCTGCAATTCCAGCGTGCCTTTACCGCCGCCGAACAGCTCACGGAATACGACATCAAACTGATCCTTAATCTGCTCAAACTTTTCCTCAAACTGTACACGCATCTTACCGTCCAGCTCTGAAATCATGGAAGCCAATGTCTCACCTGCCGTCACCAGGTCGTTTCGCTGTGCATCTAAGAAGGTAAAGCGCTCCATACACTCCTTGTATTCCTCAATGGCATTTACATTGACGGAACCGAGACCCTTAATCTTATTCTTTAACTCCTGGGTCTTTTTCTTGGCCTGCGGGAGACTGTCAAATTCGTCACTCTTTAACTCCGCCGCATCGGACAGGGTCATTTCGTACTCATCCCACATATACGCACACTGGGCCTCGATTTGTTCCTTTAACTTCTCTTTCTTATCGGTTAACCGGAACAACTCCTTATCCAGTTCCGCCTTCCGCTCCGCCAGAGTCTCTCTCTTTGCAAACAAGCCCTTATGCTTTGCGGTCGCTTCTTCGCGACGCTTTGTAATATCCTCGGCTTCCTTTTCGATACCGCCACACAGCTTATACAAGGTTTCGATTTCCTGTCTGGTCCGCTCAATGAGGTTCTCCTTCTCGGTTACCGCATCTGTAGCTCCCGCACCCTCATCGCTTAACTGGCTTTCCTCTCCGGCCAGCTTTGCCAGCTCACCCTCGATTCGGGCAATATTCTCCTCTAAGTAATGACTGCTCTGCTTAATGGTACCCAGTTCCATACGAAGGCTCTCGCCCTTTTCTAAAGCATATTGCTCTAAGCGGCGCTCCTCCTCCAGATGGTGAGCACATTCCTCGATACAGGTATCGTTACGCTTACTGTCTTCCTCATTCTCCCGAAGGGCCTGTTCCATCTTTTCGATATTCTCGGTAAGCTCCTTCTCCTGTACCTCGATTTCCAAAAGCTCTTTATGAATCTCATCATAGGAGGAAATGTGTTCTTTTGCTTCCGCTTCGATACGGTCAAGCTCCAGCTTCGCGGTATTCTGGAGTAAAAACTCCTCCTGCAGAGCCTCCTTGGACTCCTCTAAACGCTTCGTAATCTCTTCTCTGGAAATGCGCAACGTATTTCTGCGCTCTTCCATGGAAGCCAGGCGCTCACCAAGTTCTTCGACACGCTTCTGTGCCTCATCCACCTCACGACGACGCCCCAAAAGGTTACTGGCATTCTTATAGGCACCGCCGGAAATGGAACCGCCCGGATTTAACTGCTCGCCCTCTAAGGTAACAATTCGAAGGCTGTATTTATATTTCTTTGCTAACTGTAATGCGTTATCAATGGTATCCGCTACCACAATTCTTCCCAAAAGGAAGTTAATCACAGACTGAAAACGACTTTCGGTATCTACCAAATCCGCTGCGTAACCGATGACGCCTCGCTCTTTCCGTACATCTTCGGAGGCTCCGCCACGCTCCTTTACCGCATCCAGCGGTAAGAAAGTTGCACGACCGGCCTTGTTCTGCTTTAAGAACTGCACCATACGCTTTGCCGTTGCTTCCGTATCGGTAACTATATTCTGGATATTGCCGCCGAGTGCCGTCTCAATGGCGGTCTCGTACTGCTTTTCCACTTCAAAAATATCCGCAACCACACCGATAATACCGGACTCTCTATCCTTTTGCTCCATGACACGGCGAATACCGCCGCTATAACCGTCGTAACGCTCCGAAATATTCCGGAGAGACTCCGCTCTGGACTGCTCTCTAATACATTCTCTCTGGGTCTGCTCGTAGTTCTCGCGGATCCGATTTAATTCTTCCCGAATCTTCGTAAGCTCCGCCTCATCCGCACGGTTGCCGGACAAACGCTCGGAAATTTTATCAGAAATCGCTTCTAACTTTTTTCTGCCTTCTTCCACCGCAGACTCTGCGGCGGACTTGTCGGTCTCGTTCTTAAGTACCTTCTGAGTCAGGGATGCCTTTTTAATCTGATTCTGCTCCTTAATGGTGCGGTAACGCTGTACATTGGTGTTAATCGTACCGTTTTCGGTCAGAAGGCGGTATACATCCGCATTACGGTTCTCCAATTCGTTGGCGTATCCGTTGATGCGCTCTCGGATTTCTTCAAGCTCCCGGTCCGCCTCTTCCTTGGCATCCTCTAATTTATATAACTTCTGATCCACATCCGACTTCTCGCCTTTGTAACGAGCCAGTTCGTTGTGCTTTTCCTCACGCTCTTTCTCTACAACACTCTTACGTTCCTTTACATGGGTCTCGCCCACACGGATCGTTGCAATCTGCTCCATCAAGAGCTTGATTTCGCTCTCGTTCTTCTGGATATCCAGTTGCAGTTCATTCTTGCGTGCCGCATTGTCGGCAAGAAGCTCCGCAAGCGCTTCGGACTCCTGCTCCAAGCGTTCGTAGTCCTCTTTACTGCTTTCGTACTCCGCAGAGGTCTCGTTAAAATCGTTCTGCACGATGGATAACTTCTCATCCAGGTCCTTTTCGGCTGCCTCCTGCTTTTCCTGTTCCAGAAGGAATGCATTTACCTCCACCTGCTTTAACTCGTCCTTTAAGCGCAAATACTCTCTTGCCGCCGTCTGCTGCTTTTCAAGCGGTCCCAACTGCTTCTCAATTTCGGACAAAATATCCGTAATACGGGAAAGGTTTAACTTTTCCTCCTCCAACTGCTTCTCCGCAGCCGCCTTACGCTTTTTATACTTTACAATACCGGCCGCCTCATCAAAAAGCTCACGACGCTCCTCCGGCTTACCGCTTAAAATCTTATCAATCTGGCCCTGTCCGATAATGGAATAGCCTTCCTTACCGATACCGGTGTCCAAAAACAACTCCTGTACATCACGCAGACGACAATTATTGCCGTTCATCAGGTATTCACTCTCACCGGAGCGATATACACGTCTGGCCACCGTCACTTCGTCATATTCAATCGGAAGCTTATGATCGGAATTGTCTAAGGTAATGGCTACATACGCATAGCCCTGCGGCTTACGCATCTGAGTACCCGCAAAAATAACATCCTGCATGGAACTGCCTCGCAACTGTTTTGCACTCTGTTCACCCAGAACCCAACGCACCGCATCGGCTACATTACTTTTACCGGATCCGTTCGGTCCCACGATACCGGTAATACCGTCGTGGAACTCAAACAATATTTTATTAGCGAAGGACTTAAAGCCCTGTACCTCAATACTTTTTAAATACATACACCGTCTCCCGTTCTTTTATCTTTGGCTTCTTCCCTCAACTTCAAAATACTGCGGTAAGCTGCTTCCTGCTCCGCCGCTTTCTTTGTCTTGCCTTCTCCCTTTGCAAGCACCGTCTCATCCAGACAGGCACATACCGTAAACCGCTTCATATGCTCCGGCCCCGTCTCGGAAATCAACCGATAGGACAGTGTCCCCTTATGATCACTTTGGATCAACTCCTGTAAGATGGTCTTACTATCACAAAAGAGCTTCCGGTTCTCCACATCGGACAACACCGTACGCTCCACAAACTCTTTCGCATTAGTAAAGCCACCATCTAAATAAATCGCACCGATCACCGCTTCAAAGGCATCGGACAATATAGAACTGCGCTCCCGTCCGCCGGTCGCCTCTTCCCCTTTTCCCAGCAGTAAAAAGCTTCCCAGATCGATTTCCTTGGCGCACTGGGCAAGCGTCGGTTCACACACCAGACTGGCCCGGAGCTTTGTCAGTTCTCCCTCCGGCATGTTCGGATGATTCCTGTACAGATTTTCACTGGAAATCATCTCAAGCACCGCATCGCCCAAAAACTCCAGACGCTCATTGTTTCCTTCTCGCTTTAAGTGATGCTCGTTGGCATAGGAACTGTGGGTCAGAGCATGCCCCAACAACTCTTCCTTCAAAAAGCGATATTCCAACCGTCTTTGTAATTCCATCAGCCTGTTTTCTTCCGTCATTCCCCCATACCTCCTTTCCTGCATAACAAATGAACAAGGGTGTCGTGGCGACACCCCCTAATTCTATCGGTGACTCTCCTATGGATACGCTGCCAAAGCGTTTCCTCGCCGAATTTGCGCAGCGAAACTGCTATTTCCGATGCAAATTCGTGCGATCCGCCGGAGGCTACCAACAAATCACTGCATCTATCAGTAATTTGTTAGTTTAATGCACTCTTAATCTGCTCAACCGCATCCGCAACAGTTACAATACCCTCTGCAGCCTCATTTGCGATTTCGATATCGAACTCTTCTTCAATACCCATCAGAATCTGAAATACATCTAACGAATCAGCGCCAAGGTCATCCACAAAGGTGGTCTCCATTGTGATTTCCTCCTCATCCACATTCAATACCTCGCTGATTATTTTCTGTAATTTCTCGAATTCCATGATTCTATCTCCTTTCTATTATTCATTTACTGAAATACTATCTTTGATTCTTTCGTTAATATTCTGCTCTTTGAATGAAATACACTGCAAAATTGAGTTCTTTATCTCATCCGACTTAGAATTACCGTGGCTCTTTACTACAAGACCCTTCAAGCCTAACATCGGTGCTCCTCCGAACTGGGAAGAATCCAAATCCTTCAAGGTCTCCTTTAATGCCGGCTTTACCAAAAGTGCTCCGAGCTTACTGCGGAAGGTACTCATCATGCCCTCTTTAATCTTACCGATTAAGGTCTTTGCCATACCCTCATAAAGTTTTAAAATCACATTCCCTACAAAAGCTTCGCACACAACAACATCCGCATAGCCTGCCGGAATCTCTCTTGCTTCGATACTGCCGATGAAGTTAATCTCGTTACAATTCTTAAGCAACGGGAAGGTCTCCTTTACCAGAGCATTCCCCTTCTCTTCCTCCGCACCGATATTTACAATCGCCACGCGAGGATTCTTCACACCGACAACATGCTCCATATATACGGAACCCATCTTGGCAAACTGAACCAAATGCGACGAACGGGCATCTACGTTTGCTCCGCAATCAATCAAAAGAGACACGCCCTTTGCAGTCGGTAAAAGCGGTGCTAACGGCGGACGTTCCACGCCGGGAAGCCTTCCCACAATCAGCTGTGCTCCAACCAAAACCGCTCCGGTGCTACCCGCAGATACAAAGGCATCTGCTTCGTTATTCTTTACCAGTGTCATAGCTTTTACAATGGAAGAATCCTTTTTCCGACGAACCGCCATTACCGGCGCTTCCTCATTGGTAATCTCTTCCTCGGCATGTACTACGGTAATCCGTTCCTTATCATAAGTATGCTGCGTCAACTGTTCGCGGATAACATCTTCTTTTCCTACCAGTATTACCTGAACCCGGTTATCCTCATTTACAGCACGAACAGCACCTTTTATCACCTCTGCCGGAGCGTTATCTCCGCCCATGGCATCTACGGCGACTTTCACCATTGTCTGCATCCTACCGAATACTCCTTTCATATCTATAAATCACTATACTAAATCTCTCTTTAAAAATCAACAGTAATTTAAAAAAATTACGCTTTCCGGTAAAAGAAAGAACGATAGGTTTTATAGCCTAAGGCAGCCGGCTGGATAATCTGTTCCGTGGAGCCGACAAAAAGGAATCCTTCCGGACGCAATGACTCGTTAAACTTCTTGTAAATATCATTTTTCGCTTCCTCCGTAAAGTAAATCAACACATTACGGCATACAATCAAATCACAAGCCGTCGGATACGGATCCTTTAATAAATTATGCTCCTTAAACTCCACACATTTCTTTACATCTGCATTAATCTGATAATTAGTGGCATTCACCTGGGTAAAATACTTCTTTAAAAATCCCGGCGGAAGCCCCTTTAAGCTCTTTTCATTGTACAATCCCATGCGAGCCTTATCAAGCACCTGCTTGTCAATATCTGTTGCGATAATATGTATCTGAGAGAGAGGGAAAAACTGATTCAGCATCATAACCAGAGAATACGGTTCATCTCCGGTGGAACATGCCGCACTCCAAATCTTCGGTGACTTGGTCTTTTCCAAAATCACCGGCATAATCTCCGTCTCCATAACTTTCCATAATTCCGGATTCCGGTAAAACTCCGATACGTTAATAGTAAGATAATTGACAAACTCGTCGAAACGCTCTTTGTCATTCTTTAACAGCTGTACGTAAGCGGAATAGGTGGTCACTTTATGCTTTGCAATCAAAGCATCGATTCTACGCTTCATCTGGCGTTCTTTGTACGCATTTAAGTCGATTTTAGTCAGCAGGAATACATCTTTTTTAAACTGTTCGTAATTATCCATACACAACCCTCCATGCGATTTCTTTTGTTTCCGAAAAATCGAAATATAGGGAACGCCCCGATGCTCTGTGGCAGGAGTGCGCCATGCTTGCAAACCACATATACGCACCTCAGTTCAGAGTATCGAGGCGTTCTTATTTCTCTTACGAGATATTATTCTGCATCAGCAGCTTCTTCTACAGCTTCCTCAGCTACTTCTTCCTCAACCGGAGCAAGTAAAGCCTTTACGCTTAAGCTGATCTTCTTATCGTCAAGATTGAAATCAACAATCTTTGCTTCGATTTCCTGACCAACCTTCAATACATCAGCCGGCTTCTCGATGTGCTCTCTTGCAATCTGAGAAACATGAAGTAAAGCGTCAACGCCCGGAACAAGCTCAACGAATGCACCGAAATCGGTCATTCTTGCTACCTTACCGGTAACGATGTTGCCTACTGCGAACTTCTCTTCTGCATCAGCCCACGGATTCTGATCCGGGAACTTCATGGAAAGAGCAACCTTCTCGCCCTGGATATCCTTAATGAAAGCCTTCACGGTGTCGCCAACCTTGAATACCTTCTTCGGGCTCTCGATTCTGCCCCAGGACATCTCGGAGATATGAAGTAAACCGTCTACGCCGCCAAGATCGATGAAAGCACCGAACTCGGTTACATTCTTAACCTTGCCTTCTACTACGTCACCGATCTGAATTCTTGCGAAAAGCTCCTTCTGAAGCTCAGCCTTCTTTGCAACGAGTAACTGCTTACGGTCACCGATAATTCTTCTTCTGCGCGGATTGAACTCGCTGATTACAAACTCAATCTCCTGATCCTTGTACTTGCTTAAATCCTTTTCATAGGTGTCGGATACAAGGCTTGCCGGAATGAAAATTCTTGCTTCGTCGATTACAACGCTTAAGCCGCCTTCCAATACGGCAGAAACGGTTGCCTTTAATACTTCCTTGTTGTTGAATGCTTCTTCAAGCTTCTTATTGCCCTTCTCTGCAGCAAGTCTCTTGTAGGTAAGGAGAACCTGACCCTCTCCGTCATTTACCTTAAGTACCTTCGCCTGCATGGTGTCACCTTCCTTAACCAGAGTGGTTAAGTCCACATTCGGAGTGTTGGTGTACTCGCTTCTGGTAATGATACCGTCAGCCTTATAGCCTATGTTCAAGACGATTTCGTCTTCTTTAACGCGAATCACAGTGCCCTCGACTACCTCTCCGTTGTGTATTGTCTTTAAAGACTCCTCCAATAATTGGTCAAAACTCATTTCAGACATGATTTTCTGAACCTCCTTGATAATATTATTTGGGGTGGAAGCCCCCGCTGTAATACCTACGCAACGAAAAGATTTAAACTGACTTAAATCCAGGTCATCGAGTTTCTGTATATAGTAAGTATTTCCACATGCGTTCTTTGCGATTTCATACAACTTCTTTGTGTTGGAACTCTGTTTTCCACCGATCACAATCATCGCCTCCGACATAGCTGCCAATCGTGCCGCTTCCGACTGTCGTTCCTGGGTTGCATTGCATATCGTATTCAGAACAATTATATCATACCGCTTTTTTTCAAAAATTTCAACTAATTCTTGAAATTTCTTGTAATTAAATGTCGTTTGCGCTACGATACATAGTTTTTCCGTCTCCGGAATGTTCATTTTTTCTAATTTTTCCGCAGAATCTGCAATAAACACATCTCCTACCGCCCAGCCTTTGATGCCAATGACCTCCGGATGGGTCTCGTCTCCGATAATCACAATTGTACGACCGGAACGACTTTGCTCCTCCGCAATCTTATGAATCTTCTTTACAAAGGGACAGGTGGCATCCACAACATCAAATCCATGAGAAACCATTTTCTCCTGTTCTTCCCTGGTCACTCCGTGAGAACGTATTACTATTGTACCCTTTTCCACGGTTTCCCATGCATCCTCCGGGTATAAAATACGGACACCTTTTTGTTCAAAGTCCCGTACCACTTCTTCATTATGAATAATGGGACCGTAGGTGTATACCTTTTTGCCTTGCTTTATCTGCTCTTCCACCTGTTCCACGGCCCGGCGTACACCGAAGCAGAATCCGGCGGTCTTTGCCACATTAATTTCCATCATGTTATCCTGTTTCCGGATTGCACAACCGGAATCCCCCGCGATTAATTTTGCGCATTCATGCACATTTCATAAAGCTTATCTACATTCTCCTCTATGGTCATATAAGAATTATCCATAAGGACCGCATCCTCCGCCTGTACAAGCGGTGCAAACTCACGATGGGAATCGCGGTAATCCCGTTCTCTGATGTTTTCTTCGATTTCTGCAAGGCTACATTCAATGCCCTTCGCAATCTGCTCGTCGTAACGACGCTTTGCGCGAGTCTCCACGCTGGCGGTCAAAAACACCTTTACGTTAGCATCCGGAAGTACATAAGAACCTATGTCCCTACCGTCCATAACTACGTTTTCCTGCTTTGCCAGGGCGCGTTGCAGCTCTACCATCTTCATACGGACCTTTTTGTTCACGGAAGAAACGCTGGTCATATGGCTGACCTCCTCCGTACGAATCAGGCCGTTGACATTCTCGCCGTTTAAAAGAACTACCTGCTCTCCGTCCCTGTGGGTAATGGTTACATCCGCCGTATCACAGGCTGCTTCCATTGCGGCAAAATCATCCTCTGCGATTCCGTTCCGCAGAAAATGCAGTGCCATGGCACGGTACATTGCTCCCGTATCCACATAAATATACCCTAACTTTGCCGCAAGCTTCTTTGCCACCGTACTTTTTCCGGCTCCTGCCGGACCGTCAAGTGCTATACTGAAATATCCCATGGTTCATCCTTCCCGTGCCGAAGCACTCTGTTTATTTTCTTGTTGTAAAATGATATGTTAGAAACGTCCTGTCTGCTTATCCATCGCATGTATATCCTTCTCGATGTTATACCGCTTCAGAAGCACAGAGACCCGCCAGGTATCCCGTAGACCAGGCAATCTGTAAATTATATCCTCCGGTTAAAGCATCCACATCCAGCACCTCTCCCGCAAAATACAGTCCCTTTGTCAGCTTTGATTCCATAGTGGACGGATTCACTTCCTTTACGGACACGCCGCCCTTTGTAATTACTGCCTCATTAAAGCCGCCTGTCTTTTTTATATGCAGTTCCATGCCCTTTAATACATCTACAAGTATTCCTCGCTCCTGCTTCGTTATCGAATTGACCTGCTTTTCCTCCGGAATCCCGCACAATCCGATTATAACCCGAATCAGTCGTTGTGGCAACAGTTTATCCAATGCATTTCGGAACTGCTTATTCTTTGCTTCCTCAAAATCCCGCAAAATCCGCGCATCCAACTCTTCCTTCGACAACGCAGGCTTTAAGTCCAGAGACACCGTAATCTCCCCTTTTTCAAACTTGTCCGTTACCACGGAGCTGGCCGATAACACCAGCGGCCCGCTGATGCCGTCCGCCGTAAACAAAAGCTCCCCGAAGCCGTCATACAGCACCTTCTTCCCTTGCTTTGCCTTTAACGACACATTCTTCAGAGAAAGTCCCTCCAGTTCTTTTGCAAAAGGCTCTGCAATCTTTAATGCAACTAAGGACGGATAACACTCCGTTACCGTATGACCGCACAACTTTGCAAACGTATAACCGTCCCCCGTAGAACCGGTAGATGCATAGGAAAGTCCGCCGGTTGCCACAATACAGGCATCGCAGGAAAGTCGTTCCCCGCTTTGTAACTCTACACCGGTCACACAGCCATCCGTCACACATACCTTATTTACAGTCGCATGAAAACGTACCGTCACACCGGCCTGCTTCAACCGTTTTGCCAGACCGTTAATGATATCGGAAGACTTGTCTGAAACCGGAAATACCCGCTCGCCACGCTCCGTCTTAAGCGGTACACCGCACTCTTCGAAAAACTCCATGGTCTGTGTGTTTGGAAAAGCATACACGGCGCTGTACATAAAACGCGGATTCGTCACTATATTTTTAAACAGCTCCTCGGTTTCACAGGCATTGGTGACATTACATCTGCCCTTTCCCGTAATATAAATCTTTTTCCCAAGCTTTTCGTTTTTCTCCAGCAAAACAACGTCCGCTCCGGCTTCCGCCGCTGTAATTGCCGCCATCATTCCGGCAGCACCGCCGCCGATGACAATCATTCGTCTCATGTATACTCCTCGTAATCTTGAATTTCAAACAGACAGGCTGCCGCATAACATGCGACAGCCTCGTATCCTTTGTTATCGACGTAAATAAATATCGTCTTTGGAAAACTCAAAGTGACCGGATGCATAATCTCCGCCGTCTACGGAAAACGAAACCGCATTACAACCGGAAACATTATCCAAAAGGCTTTGTCCGAAGGCATCCAATATCAGCCCTTCGATTCCTGCTCCCACCTGACTGACCGGCGGGTAGGCAGCATCAAAATCCACAATCACTACTTCGCCGTTTTTGGTAACCTGATTTACTTTTACATAAATGGCACTGTCCGCAAGAGCATCCACAACAGCCTCGGACACCACCTGTTCCGTAATTTCTTCGCCTTCTCCGACCAATGCGGTCACCGCAGTCAATTCGGTAAAATCACCGCTGATGGTATAAATCGGTAATTCGGTAGACACGGACGGAGCCACCGTAGGAGGTACAGCCGTCGGCTTTGGTGTCATGGTTACAACAGGTTCCGGTGTGGTTGTCTGCTGCGGATTCTCCGTTACCGGAGACTTTTTACAGCCGGATACCATACAAAAAACAAGTATACAGCTTAAGATAACTCCGATTTTTCTTCGCATATGGGCTCCTTTCTTTCATTTTCCTTCTGTCCCGAAATGCTCCCCTTTACCTATCCCCGAGTCTACCATAACAGCCAAGTATGTCATTTTAATGTTAAAACGTTTAAAGATTCATTAAATCCTATAATTATTTTGTTTCTTTTAACACATTTTTATTTTTCCAAATGTATTCCACCAGAGAAACCACCGTCAGAATCAGAGAAAGCCAGATGAAAATCTGCTCAACAACCTCAATCCAGGAAAACGGCAACTGCACAATCAGCAAAATGCAGGTAATCATCTGTGCAATCGTCTTAAACTTGCCCCAGTAGCTGGCCGCAATGACCACACCGTTGTCAGAGGCAATCAGGCGGAATCCGCTGATAATAAATTCTCTGGCAATAACCACAATCACAATCCATGCCGGCATATAGGAAAGCTCCACAAAACAAATCAATGCGGAACACACCAACAGCTTATCCGCCAACGGATCCATAAACTTTCCGAAATTAGTTACAAGATTGTGCTTTCTTGCAATATGTCCATCCAGTGCATCCGATGCACATGCAATGGCAAATACCGCTGTAGCAATATAATTTCCGAAAGGGATCCCCGGCACCAACATAAACACAAGAAATACCGGAATCATACACACACGAAAAATCGTAATTTTATTCGGTAAATTCATAACAGCCTCCTAGATTATCTTTTTCTTTTCGGTATTGACGCCCACCAAGTCGTAGCCCTTTGCTCCGGTAACCTTTACCTTCACAAACTCGCCGGACTCATAGTGCTCTCCCGACTCCACGAACAGGTATCCGTCAATGTTCGGCGCATCCATGTAGGTACGGGCCAGATAAACATTGTCCTGGGGCATCTTTCCTTCGATTAACGCATCGTATCTCTTTCCGATGCGATTTTCGGCATTTTCGAAAGCAATTCGCTGCTGCAGCTTCATAATCTCCTTCTGGCGACGACGCTTTTCCTTTGCCGGCACCTGACTTTTCATCTTTGCAGCAGGAGTATTTTCCTCCTTGGAATATGTAAATACTCCGAGACGGTCAAAGCGAACCTCTTCCACAAATGAAAGTAACTCTTTATGTTCTTCTTCTGTCTCTCCCGGAAATCCGGTAATTAACGACGTACGAAGCACAATGCCCGGAAGATTCCGGCGAAGCTTCTTAATCAGGCGCACCAGTTCCTTCTTCGTGGTGCGGCGTCCCATACGCTTTAATACCGTATCGGAAGCATGCTGAATCGGCAGATCCAGATAACGGCAAATCTTCTTTTCTTCCTTCATTACGGCGATTAACTCGTCCGTAATTTCCTCCGGATAACAGTACAGCAGACGGATCCACTCCGGCCCCTCGATGGCACAAAGCTTCTTAAGCAGCTCCGGCAGCATCTTCTTACCGTACAAATCCACACCGTAGAGCGTGGTTTCCTGGGCAACTAAAATCAGTTCCTTTGCCCCATCCTTCGCTAACTGCTCCGCCTCTTCTAAAATACGTTCCATCGGCACACTGCGGTACTTTCCGCGGATGGACGGAATCACACAGTACGTGCAAAACTTCTCACAGCCGTCGGCAATCTTTAAGTAAGCCGTATAGCCGCAGGTAGTATTGATACGCTTACTCTCCGGCAGAGGCAGATAGGTCAGTTCCTTATATACTTCGGTCTTTTCTCCTGCTTCCGTCTTAGAAATAACTTCCGCAATTTCATCAAAGGAAGCCGTACCTAAAACCGCATCCACCTCCGGGATAGACTCCGTAATCTCACTGCGGTAACGCTCCGCAAGACAGCCTGTCACAATGAGGACACGGCAATTCCCGACTTCTTCGTCCTTATAGGAAGCCGCCTCCAAAATCGTCTCGATACTTTCTTCCTTTGCATCATGAATAAAGCAACAGGTATTGATAACAATCGCTTCTGCCTCGGCCTCGTCTTCGGTCAGCGTATGTCCCGCGTCCCGAAGCAGACCCAACATATATTCACTGTCTACCAGGTTCTTATCACAACCCAGGGAAACAAAATAAACTTGCATAAAATCCCTCGTTCTACTTCTGTAGTTCAACACTCTCTACACAATTCTTCATTAACATAGCGATGGTCATCGGACCTACACCACCCGGAACCGGGGTAATTGCTCCCGCAATCGGCTCTACCTGTGCGTAATCCACATCACCGCAAAGCTTGTTGTCTTCACCTCTGTGGATACCTACATCGATAACGGTAGCGCCTTCCTTTACATAATCCGCCGTAACAAAGCGCGGCTTACCGATGGCAACGATAAGAATGTCCGCACGCTTGGTAATCTCCTTTAAATTCTTCGTTCTGGAATGACAAACGGTCACGGTTGCATTCTCGCGAAGCATGAGCATGGACATCGGCTTACCTACAATGTTACTTCTGCCGAGCACCACGCACTCCTTCCCTTCCATCTCGATACCGGTACGCTTTAAAAGCTCGATAACACCTGCCGGCGTACAGGACACAAAGCCCTTTCTGCCGATGCTTAAGTTACCTACGTTTTCCGGATGGAAACCGTCCACATCCTTAAGCGGAGAAATGGCAAGCAAAATCTCCTCCTCGTTAAAATGCTTCGGAAGCGGAAGCTGTACTAAAATACCATTTACATCGTCTCTCTTATTTAAGTCGACAATAATGTCTAAAAGCTCCTGCTGAGTGGTCTCCTCGGTCAGCTCGTATGCCAGAGAACGCACGCCGATATACTCACATGCCTTCTTCTTATTGCCCACATATACGGAAGAAGCCGGATCGTTACCCACCTGAATTACCGCAAGGGTAACCTCGGTGCCCTCTGCCTTAAGAGCCGCCACCTTCTCCTTTAACTCGTCCTTAATCTGTGTGGAAATTACCTTTCCGTCAATACGAATTGCCATTCCTATATCCTCCATTCATTTTATTAGTTATTTTATAACAGGGGCGCAAATACACGTAAAATTGCCTGTACCAAACGCACCGGCAACCGTCTTTTCGCCTGTTCCTTCGTAATTAGTTTACTCTGCTCCATCGTGTCGATGGCGTCCTGCTTAATCACTTCGATTTCGCTGCAATGTGCAAGAAACACACCGCATTCGAAATGCAAATACAAACTGCGGTAATCCAAATTAATGGTACCCACCGTAGCATACACATCATCACACACAAATACCTTTGCATGAATAAAACCCGGTTCATACTTATAGATTTTGACACCGTTATCAATCAGTTGTCTGTAATAGGACTGGGTAAGCCAGTACACCAGCTTCTTATCCGGAACTCCCGGCGTCACAATCCGCACATCCACGCCCCGTTTCGCCGCCAGACAAAGAGCAGTCATCATCTCATTATCAACAATCAGATACGGCGTAAAGATATACAAATACTTCCTTGCGGCGGAAATCATGTTAAGGTATACATTTTCCCCCACCGTCTCCTTGTCCAAAGGCATGTCTCCATAAGGCTGAACAAACCCATCTCCTTGAAATATGCCGGAATGATAGGCATGGGGAAGCAATCTTGAAAAATCCGTATCCGTGGGACGTACCGCATTCCAAACCGTTAAAAACATGGCAGTCAGATTTACGGCAGCCTCGCCCCGTACCATAATACCGGTATCCTTCCAGTAGCCGAACTTTTCTTTTTTGTTGATATATTCGTCCGCCAGATTGATTCCTCCGGTAAAGGCGGTATGACCGTCAATGACCAGAATTTTTCTATGATCCCGGTTATTCATAACCAAGGAAAAAATAGGAATAAACTTGTTAAAGGCTTCACACTTAATTCCGTAGGACTCTAACGTCCGGTAATACTTATACGGAAGAACGAACGCCGAGCCAAGGTCATCATACAGCATACGAACGTCCACTCCTGCGGCTGCCTTTTCCTTCAAAACTTCCAAAATCGAGTTCCACATTTCTCCTTCTTCCACAATGAAATATTCCAGGAAGATGAAATGCTCCGCTTTCTTCAGTTCCTCTAAAAGGACAGGAAAATTATCCTCACCGCACCTAAAATACCTCACAGTACTGTCGTTCCAAACCGGAAAACCGGCATAATCTTTAATATACCGTGCCTGTCCCGCAGCAGTCGGATCCAGTTCCCGCAGAGCGTCAAATACCGCATCGTCCTGCTTATAAAACGGACGCATCTGATTCTCTGCCTTAGTCAACTTTTCCCTCAATTTCTTAGTCGGAAGCCAACCGGAAAAGAGCAAATACATGGCACCGCTAAATAACGGAAATGCCAAAATCGAAATAACCCATGCCAACTTATAGGACGGATTATCTCTGGTATTTACCACGACCAAAACCGCCACAAGACTTAATAAATTCAGGCTGTGGTAAAACCATGGGTAAACGGTTGCCAATTCTGTCAATGTCAGAAGCATCCAGATAATTTGCAACAAAAGAAGAACACCGACAATCACAACCCGGTGTGACAAAACCTTTAATACTTTTTTCCAAAGCTTGAACAACTTCATCCGGTCTCCTTCCGCCCCCTAAATCCGTTTTACAAACTCTCCCTTATAAACTATACCTAATTCTTCCTTATTTGTCAACGCAAAAGACTTCCGCAGTTTCCCGCAGAAGCCTTATTTTTCGCCATTTTTTCTTTTTTTACAAAAACTTTATTCTTCGTTTATTCCATTGTTCCCTTTACTACCTTGCCTGCATAGCACAGCACCAGTACGCCCGGACCTGTATGTGCACCGATAACCGGTCCTACATCACCACGTAAGACTTCCATCTGCGGATATGCTTCCTTTACCATTGCCTCCAGTACATCTGCTTCCTCCGGACAATCCCCGTGATATACGGAAATATACGGAATACGCTCCGGGTCAATGGTGGCCTTCATACGATTTACCAATTCGGTAATGGACGACTTTCTGCCACGCACCTTTGCCACACTGTTTAATTTACCGTTTACATCCACGTTAATAATCGGCTTAATCTTTAACATGGTACCTACAATTGCGGACTTAGCATCGATTCTGCCGCCTCTCTTTAAGAAGAACAGATCTTCCACGGTTACCTGATGGTGGAGATATTTATTCAGGCTCTCCATCTCTGCCTTCACTTCTTCCATGGTTGCACCGTTCTCTTTCATCTTTGCCGCATGATACACCATAAGAGCCTGACCGCCGCTTCCGGACAAGGTATCTACATAACAAACCTTTCTCTCCGGAAACTCCTGCTGTAATTCCTCTAATATCATGACGCCGTTATTGTAAGTAACAGAAAGGCCGGCAGAAAATCCGATATATAAAATATCATTTCCGCTCTCTAACGTTGCCCGCATATGCTCCTCAAAAAATCCCGGCGTTACCGCAGAGGTCTTTGCATTGGAACCGGCACGCAGGCTATCATAAAATGCCTTACTCTCCACCTCACGATTTAATACCGGCGCATTGTCATCTACGATTACTTCTAACTGCATTACCTGCAGATTATATTTCTCCACAATCTCCTTGGATAAATCGCAGGAAGAATCCGTAAAAATTACATAGTTTGCCATGTTATACTCTCCTTTTCTTCTCGTTTACACTATATTTCCCCTGATTTACATCTGTTTTTCAAAACTACGTCACGCAGAAAAATATTCTATATCACTCGCCATGAATAGTATATCGTTTTTTTGGTATATATGCAATAGTAAAAAATGAACATTGAACAAAAATAAACACAAAAGAGAGTCGATGGCAAATACATTTGCCTCGACTCTCTTCTAATTTCATATCGCGCTTGTGCTAAACACTTATATTACATGCCCATCTGCTTTGCAACTTCTGCTGCGAAGTCTTCCTGCTTCTTCTCAAGGCCTTCACCGGTCTCGAAACGAACGAACTTCTTAACAGCAAGAGTCATGCCGTTGTCCTTAGCAACCTGTGCTACGTACTGAGCTACGGACTGCTTTCCGTCCTCTGCCTTTACGTATACCTGGTCTAAGAGGCAGATTTCCTTTAATTCCTTATTGATACGACCGCTGATCATACCCTCGATCACCTTCTCCGGCTTCTGGGACTCCTTCGGATCGTTCATAATCTGAGCCTTGATAATTTCCTTCTCATGTGCAATGTAATCAGCATCTACATCATCCTTGGAAACATACTTCGGATTCATAGCTGCAACCTGCATTGCTACGTTCTTTGCACATTCCTTTGCTGCTGCATTCATCTCGGAAGCGTCAAGTACAATCAATACACCAATCTTACCGCCGCTGTGGATGTAGGACTCAACGAATCCGTTCTCAGCAACAACTCTCTCGAAACGACGAATCTTCATGTTCTCACCGATAACTGCGATCTGAGCTGCAAGCTCTTCTGCAACGGTCTTAGACGGATCAGCTGCCCAGGTCTCTGCAAGGAAAGCGTCGATGTCGGTAGCGTCACTGTTAGCAGCCTGCTCAACAACAGTCTTAACATAACCGCGGAACTTATCGTTCTTTGCAACGAAGTCGGTCTCGGAGTTAACTTCTACGATTGCTGCAACCTTACCGTCAGCACTAACGGTGGTCTCACAAATACCCTCAGCTGCAATTCTGCTAGCCTTCTTAGCAGCCTTAGCAAGACCCTTTTCTCTTAAATATTCTACAGCCTTGTCCATATCGCCATTGGTCTCTGCAAGAGCCTTCTTACAGTCCATCATACCTGCGCCGGTCATCTCTCTTAACTCTTTTACCATAGATGCACTAATATCTGCCATTTTATTTGCCTCCTGATTATAATAGATTTATTTGACAGTGCGTCCCCGAAAACCGGGAACGCACTCCTATCGTTCTTATCTGAAAATATTACTCAGCGTCGTTCTCTGCAACTTCCTCAGCCTCAGCAGCCGGAGCGTCTACAAACTGCTCGCCCTGGTTAGCTTCGATAACAGCATCAGCCATCTTAGCAACGATAAGCTTAACTGCACGGATTGCATCGTCGTTACCCGGAATTACGTAATCAAGCTCTTCCGGATCACAGTTGGTATCAGCGATACCGATTAACGGAATACCAAGGGAATGTGCTTCCTGTACACAGATTCTTTCCTTCTTCGGATCTACGATGAAGATTGCATCCGGAATCTCCTTCATATCCTTGATACCGCCAAGGTTCTTCTCAAGCTTCTCCCATTCCTTCTTTAACTCGATAACTTCCTTCTTCGGAAGAACATCGAAAGTTCCGTCTTCGCTCATCTTCTCGATTGCCTTTAACTTAGCGATTCTGGACTGGATGGTCTTGAAGTTGGTCAGCATACCGCCGAGCCATCTCTCGTTTACATAGTACATACCACAACGCTCAGCCTCAGTCTTAACAGAGTCCTGCGCCTGCTTCTTGGTACCAACGAAAAGTACCTTACCGCCGTTTGCAACGATGTCCTTGATTGCAAAGTAAGCTTCATCCACCTTACCTACAGACTTCTGTAAGTCAATGATGTAGATACCGTTTCTCTCGGTATAGATGTACTCTGCCATCTTCGGGTTCCATCTTCTGGTCTGATGTCCGAAATGAACACCTGCTTCCAATAACTGCTTCATAGAAATAACGCTCATGATACTACCTCCATTTGGTTTTATTCTTCTGTGTGCCTCATTTACCGGCAAACCGCGAGCAACGGCACCCTGCCGTGAGTCCACACACATGCTTATTTCGGCCTACGCCGACTGCACCGTCTGATATTCTATCATAAATAAATCAAAAAGGCAAGCACTTTTTTCCTAATATTGCTTATAAATTTTACAACCTTGCCTTTTCTCCGGTCGTCTTCTCTCCCAAATAATTTGCCCAGCACTCCGAATATAATTTCTGATAAGAGATGTTTTTCTTTTTTCGTAATCTTGCAAAACATCGCATATTACACCACAGAACAGAAGGCACTCCGATGACAAAAAGATACAACGGTCCCAATAGTAACGATTGTATCGTGTGCCCATACTCGTGTACCATAAAATCATTTCCCATGTATCCCGCCGGTACAAAAATAAACAATCCCAACGAAAGACCGGTTGTTTTTTTCCACTCTGTCACCACTGCCCCATGATACCGGTAATGATGCACCTTCCTTAAACGAAGAAATACCGCAAACCCAAGCAAAGTTTGCGGAAATCCCCAAAGTATCTGAAGGACGACGTAGAAAAACTGTTTCATACAGCGCCTCCTTTTCTTCCTTATTCATTTCCCATTCATACTTGTACTCGTCAAAACAACCCACGAGATACGTCATCATGAATTATTTCCCTGTCAGTATCCGTGCAATTTCTGCATCAGACGCTCCCTGCGGAATCGTAAATGTACCGATGTTAATAAAGTCTGTCAAATTTCTGCTCTGCAGATATTTTACAAAGGCTTCCGAATCCGCCACTGCACCAATGCTCTCTAAACGCTCCGCCACACGTCTTGCAGTTGCACCGCGCTCGACGGAGATGGTATAAGAGTTGGTCACAGGAGTCTCTCCGGAATCCGGCGTCTGTGTCGGCATCAAACCGGGAGTTGCCTTTGGTATCACTGTTGCCGTCGGTACCGGTGTTGCCGTCGCTGTAGGCTTCGGAGCTTCCGTCGGTGCTTTCGTAGGTAACGTTGCCACCGTAGGCTTCGGTGACGGTGTTGCAGGGACATCCGGCTTATCCGGTTCCTCCGGCGGTTCCGGTGCATCCGGTGTCGGTACCGGCGACTGGGTCGGGCCCGGCGTCCCTTCCGGCTCCCCGGTAACCTTCGTATCCTCTGCCGGCTCCGGCGTCTGTGTAGCACCCGGTGTTCCCGAAGTCTTCTCTTTAATTTTATCAATATCTTCCGGAGTCACACCACCTTCATCCTTGATATATCCAAGTTCCTCGGCTCTGGCGATAATTTCTTCATCGGTCATAGGCTCCGTTTTCTTCGGCAAAGCAACGGCACATAAAATTGCGGTTACCAAAACACCCAGGCCTAAGCCCCGCATATAATATTTTCTTTTCATTTCAAACCGTCCTTTGCACTCTTAAAGTCCGTATAAATCCACAACAAGCTTTACTTCACCCTGTCCCATCCCCAACGCTCTGGAAATCTCCCGGATGGACTTTCCGTTCTTGTAAAGCTCCAATATCCTTTCCTTCGGCATATCACCGTTCACGGAAGCCTCAGGTTCCATCGTCACGGTAGCCGCCAACAGTGCCGCAATGTCATCTGCACTCTTCGGCTCCTTGGCCTCCTTCTTTATCACCGGCTTCTTCAACGTCTCCGTTTTCGGAAGCGTCGTCTTATTCCCGACGGCCGGTTCCTTCTTTTTTGTCTCAATACCAGAAGTCTTACTGTCTGCCACACTCTTTTCTGCCGCACGTTCCAATGCATCCTGTGCCTTCTTTGCATTGGCAATTTCGGTCTTTAACTCTTCCTTGGTCTCCGTTACCATATTGTAAAGGAACATAACATCGGAATTATTTTTGTCCAAACGTTCCAAAATCTGCTTGGAAAACTCGTCCACCGACATAATCTTCTCGTTAGCCACCTGACTGAGATAATCATCCGTTTTTAAGATGACCTCTTCCGTCTTTTCCGAAACAATCCGGTCCACAGCCTGCCGCAAACGCTCTGTTTCCTCTTCGCTTAATTCTCTTTTTGCCAGACGCTTGATTAATTCATCATACTCCGGCTCACCATTCTCTTCCTTGGTAAAAAAGCAACTGCCTATGAGTAAAGCAACGCCTACAACCACCAGAACAATCGTAATCGGTTCCATAGATTTCCTCTTTTCTCATATCTCTCCGGTATTTGCATCCGGCAATCATACGGTAATATCAAACGTACTTCCGCGCATAATTCTGCGCTGTTCCTCTTCCTTTTCTTCCTGCTCCTTCTTATTTCCGGAAGAACCTCCGTAAGCACCCTTTCCCCGTTCCTTTGCATCATACTTCTGCTCTTCGTTTTCGGTTTTGTTGGAACGAACCGTCTGCGTCTCCTGCTGTCTTGCCTGCTGCTGTACCGTTCCTACAATATTCTGTTGCTGGTTGCTCGGATGTCGGACTTCCTGGTTCTTATAAGCCCCGGCCTCCTGGGTCTTTGGTGCCATAGAAATCATATCCAATCTGGTAATCGGCAAAACGGATCCTCCTTCCCTATTTCTTAATACGCATCCACCTTAACATCCCCGCGATCTTTAATAAACCGCGCATGTGAAATCTCCGTCTTTACATAATATACTGCACCGGAAATGGTGATTTTACAACCGGAATATGCTGTCTGGGAGACACGGATCATACCGTTTTCCTTCATCTCCATATCATCCTGCAAATCCTCAAGACGAGCATCGATATCCTCCATCTCCTTGTCAATTTCCGCAATCCGCTTCTGGGAATTCTTTAACAACAATATCTTATCCACAGGAAGCTGCTCCCCCTGCTTTAACTTCTTTGCAAGAAGAGCAAGATTCTGCATGCAAGCTGCCTTCTCTGCCTCAAGCTCCGGCATCTGCTTTTCCAACCTGCGGAATTCTTCCGCCACCGTAGGGTCCACGCCCACCTCAAGCAGCGTAGTGGTCCCCATATTGGACCCCACCGTCTTTGCCTCAATCATCTGGCTGCAACGGGTACTTCCGCCGGAAATAAAGCCTTTCTTTCCGCCCACGACAACATCCGTTTTTGCGGATACCTGGCTGTGCATAATTGCCTCGGAATGCACATAACCGTATCTGGAAATTACTTCCGCACTCTCGATAAACTTCGAAATAATATTGCCGCCCGCAATTAATTTGCCGCGGGACATTCCCTGAATGCCTCGCATCAGAATAATCTGACCGCCGGCATAAATTTCCGCCCCTTCTACAACGCCGTTTACAATAACATCGCCCTTTGCTTCAATCTTAAAGCCGGTACGTACATTTCCCTTTACAAGAACGTTTCCTTCACAAACCACATCTCCCGTGGAGGAATCCACATCCGCAGGTACTTCATAAGTATCGGATACAAACACCTTGTCATCCACAAGACTGACATGTCCGTTGACGTCAGAATACATCTTTAAACCGTCCTCTGACAAATGAATACGGTTTGCATGGCGCAAAATTAAATTATTTACCTTAACCGGCTTAATCGGCTTGCCGCATACATCAATGCCCGGACGCCCCTGTACCGCAGGCTCCAGCTCCGCCAGCAAATCGCCTGCTCTGACCGGACAAATGGTATCCAATGTATGGAAATCCACGGAACCGTCCTCTAACATCTTCGGCTTTGCCGTTAAATCCGTATTAAAGTGATAGGTAATCTTCGCATCCTTACCCTCAATCGGCGGGGTTGCCTTCGCCAAAATAACCGGCGTGCAGAATACACGCTCCGTCATTAATTCGTTCAGACAATCCTCCTGCAATCCGAACTTTACTCCCGCACGTACCAGTTCTCCGATAATTTCATCCCTAGACATAAGAGAACGGCCTTCCGCCGGAGGAAACAATGTAATTTCCGCAATAAGATGGTTATTGTCAATCGCAACAATCGCCGACTCGTCCATCGGATAAATCTTCTCCGATGTCAGACGCATCTCCGTCTTCTCTTTCGCTCTTCCCAGCATGTCGGATAAGGCTTTTTTGTCATAGCCGATACGCCACTTTGTCAGATACGCATCCGCCATATCAAAACGAACCGGCTTACCGCCCTCCTTCGGTGGATATAGAACAATCCACGTCCCGTTATCCCTGATACTGATTTGGAAATATCCGTTCAACTGTGTCATTCTAATCCCCCTCTCTTAGAAAAATATCTCTATCTGATTTCCCAGTTTTAATCTTAATTTTTGAATTGCCTTCGTATGGAGCTGGGAGATACGGGACTCCGAGACCTCCAACACCTCACTGATTTCCTTTAAGGTCAGCTCCTCGTAATAATACAACAGAATTACTTTCTTTTCCTTTTCGGTCAAAGACTCCAAAGACTGTACCAAAAGCTCCTTCATAGTCTTTTGTTCCATCTGTTTTTCCGGCTGGGCAAAATCCTCACTCTCAACGGTTCCTACAATTCCGTTTTCACTGCCCTGTTCCAGATATTCATCCAGAGAAACCACACCTGCCGCCTTCGTCTGCGACTGCCATAAAGAAAGCTCATCTACGGAAATCTCCAGCTCTGCAGCCAGTTCTTCATCCGTAGCAAAACGGCCGCTTTCCGTTTCCAGCTTCTGATAAGCGGCATCCATACGTTTCTGCTTTTGTCGTAAAGTACGCGGCAACCAGTCCATTCTGCGCACCTGATCCAAAATCGCGCCCCGAATACGCAAGGAAGCGTAAGTCTCAAACTTTACACCCTTGTCAAAATCAAACTTGTCAATGGCATCAATCAGACCGAACGTACCGTATCCCACCAAATCATCATACTCGACATTATAGCCCAGATATATGCCCAGCTTTCCTGCTACGATTTTCACAAGACTTGCATATTCAATTATAATTCTTTCGCGCAGTTCCGGAGTCTTATTCTTACTGTACTCTTCCCATAGCTTTAATTTTTCCTCTGCACTCATAGGCTCTCCTGTCCTTACATCCTTTTCTTCGGTTTCCTTACCTTTTTAACTAGATCAAAGGAGTGTCTTTTGCGGCACTCTCTTCCGTAGCCGGAGCATGTTCCTTCTCCGTCTCTGTTTCCTCAGCAGACGCATTCCCGTTTTCGGCTTGTTTTTCCAGCTCCGCTTCTGCCAGCTCCCTGGCCGCCAGTTCCTGCTCCATTCGCTGCCGCTCCAATGCAGCTTCTTCCGCATCCTGATCGATTTTAACAAGAATCTTTTGTACAATCCGTCCGATGATATAAAATATCACCATAACCAATAGCACAATTTTAAGTGTCGTATATAAGGATGCGCCCCGCAAAATACAAATCACACAGGAAATCATGGCTGCGGAAAGCGTAATAAACGGCGGAATATTTTTCCCTTCCATCCTACGGCCTCCTAAATCTTATAAATAGACTTGCCCACCGCTTTTATCAGCAGTTCGCTTGTTTCCGGATAAAACTCTATGGTACGACCGTAGGACTTTCCTGTATCCTCGGCCATCAGCGGAATCCGTAAGCCTGCCAGCTTCTCTTTTACCGCTTCCACATTCCGGGCTCCGACCCGTAACAAATCGTTTTCGGAACTGAAGGCGAACATCTGGGCTCCGCCGGCAATTTTAGCCTTCAGATTGCCTCTTGATGCCCCAGCCGCAACTACACGACGCACCATCTCATCGATTCCCGTATCCGCAAACTTTGCGCAATTTTCGTTATTTCTGATTTTTGTACTATCCGGCAGCATGATATGCACTAATCCGGCGATTTTTGTATTCGGATCATACAAAACCACGCCGACACAAGAGCCGAGCCCTAATGTAGTAATTGCATCAGGTGCATGACAATAGTTCATATCCGCCATGCCTACCTTTATCATATTTCCCATAGTCCCTCCTATAAGCCAAGAGAAGTTAATATTGCGTTATAAGAGTCTAACGTCGGTATCAGTATGAAAAATCCGTTGACCTGTGTATCTTTCTCACCGAATTCCGTCTGTATCAAAAGTGCTTTATCACCGATTTTTCCGAATTCAATTGCCGGAACACTTAATATTGCACCGGCCATATCAATTGCAATGTACGGAACACTGGGATTAATCGACATCTGCGTCAAATTGGACAAGGAAGACAAATATGCACCGGTAATGATATTACCGATTTCCTGTAAAGCAGAAGCCTCCATCTCGGAAAACTCCCCATCCAGAGGTACATCCTGTCCCATGAGCATATTTACCATGGAATGGGCTGCATTCCGCTCCAGCACAAACATCATCATCCCGTCAATACTTCCGCTGAGTGTGAGCAAAATACCTGCGATGATGTTTTCCGCACCGCCTAAGATTTCCGGAAGCTCCTGAAAATCCAAAAGTGCAACCTTCGGAACCTTCATATCAACCTTTACCTGAAGCATGGTTGCAAGCGCAGTCGTTGCGTTTCCGGCTCCTATATTTCCGATCTCCCTTAATACATCATATTGAACAACATCCATTGAATCCAGTTCCAGTTTTGCCATACCTTCCTCCCAATTCAAACACGTCAAGGAAGAAGCCACCCCGTAGCTTCTTCCTTGGTCTATGCCTTAAGCTTCCTTTTCTTTTTCTACAATAATTCCCTCGATATTCAATAGAGAAATCAGGTTGTCATTGTGTTTTCCGATACCGGAAAGAAATAACGACTTCTCATCATTCGGATTGTAGCTGACCTTCTCAATCTGATCGTCATCCAAGGTGACAACCTCTCTTACTTCGTCTACGATGACACCGACTGCCGCCTGCTGTTCAAACTTTAATATCAAAATACGTGTCTTGTTCGTGTACTCATCCTTTTCTAACTCAAACTTAACACGAAGGCTCATCACCGGAACAATTTCACCGCGCAGATTAATGACTCCGTTAAAATAATCCTGTGCCTTCGGCACCCGGGTAATCTTCTGCATACGGACAATATTATCCACATACTGGATATCAATGCCGTATTGTTCGTTTCCAAGCTTCACTACAATATATTGCTTTGCCTCTTTACTTGAAACTGTCTCTGTCATATCGGCACCTCCTAGACTATTGCATTCGCATCAAGAATCAATGCGACTTCACCATCACCAAGGATTGTTGCGCCACCAATCATCTTGTTGTTATTGATATATTTACCAATGGACTTAATAACAATTTCCTGCTGTCCGATTAAGTTATCGATTACAAGCCCCGCCAGACGGTCTCCCTTGGCAACAATAACTACCGTCAGACTTTCCGGTGCAAAATCATCCTGCGGAATATCCAGTACATTACGTAAACGAATGAGCGGAATAACATTACCGCGAAGATGAATCACTTCCTTCGTCTGTACATACTTAATATCAGACGGAAGTACATCCTCAATGGTCTGGATACTGCCTAACGGGATTGCATATTTTTCCTGTCCCAATTCAACCATAAGAGCCTGGATAATTGCAAGGGTCAACGGCAAACGGACAATAAAGGTGGTCCCTTCTCCGAGAACGGTCTTTGCTTCCACATCGCCGCCCAGAGCTTCGATCTTAGACTTAACAACGTCAAGGCCCACACCGCGTCCGGATAAATCGGAAACCTGTTCTGCGGTAGAAAAGCTCGGACGGAACAACAAATCAACCGCTTCCTTATCCGACATGGTTGCTGCCTGCTCCGCAGTAATTGCGCCCTTCTCGACTGCCTTTTTCTTAACCTTTTCTACATCAACGCCCTTACCGTCATCTCTTACTTCGATTACTACATTATTACCATCCTGATATGCGTTTAAGAAAATAGAACCGACTTCCGGCTTACCCGCCTTCACACGCTCCTCATTGGACTCAAGACCGTGGTCAGCCGCATTACGTAACATATGCATGAGCGGATCGCCGATTTCATCGATTACGGTACGGTCAAGCTCGGTCTCCTCACCGGACATATACAGCTCCATTTTCTTATTTAACTTCTTGCTGATATCACGAATCATACGCGGGAAACGGCTCACAACGTTTTCAATCGGCACCATTCGGGTCTTCATAACCGACTGATGGAGATTGGTGGTAATACGCTCCAGATACTCAATCTGCTCATTAAATCCGCTTTCGCGAAGTCCCGTTACCTCTGCGGTATTAATCGAAACAAGACCGTTCTTTGCGATAATAAGCTCACTGACAAGATTCATCAAATCATCCAGCTTGTCGATATCCACACGAACGGAGCGATTTACTACCGGCTTTCCTGCTGCCTTCTGAGGTGTCGCTGCGTTGTTTGCCTGCACCGGCGCTTCCTTCTGGGCTACTACCGCAGTCTCCTTCGTTTCCTTCTTTTCCGTTTCTTCCGGTTGCGCTACTGCCTCCGGCTTAATTGCCTCAACGCATGCCATCTTAATTTCGGATACGTTCTCTACCTTCTTCTTGGCAGTCTCCGCATCCTTATCCGTTAACAATACAACGGTAAAATCAAACTCAAAATGCTCGTCCTCGATATCCTGTACCGACGGCTCCGAGTGAATGACTGTGCCCAAATCCTCCAGTGCCTTAAATACAAGAAACGCACGAGCCGCCTTTAAAATACAGGACTCCTGAATATATACGGTCATTGCAAACGCATTCATTTTTTCGGACAATGCCTTTGCAATCGCACTCTTCTCATGTTCCGCAAGGGTGTACGGCTTTACTCCGTTCTCTCCCGCTGTTGCCGTAGCGGTTGCCGTAGCTACAGGTGCCGCCGGTGTAGGTGCTGCTACCGGTTCCTCCGCACCTCCGCCGAGCCCTTCCTTCAAAATCTCGTTTAATGCATGAATAATTTCATCGTTATCTTCCGTACCTTCATCACCGGAATTTACAATTACATCCAAGTACTGCTCCAACGCATCCAAGCCCTTGAACAAAACATCAACAAGCTTCGGAGAAGCCTTCATCTTTCCGTTACGAATTTCGGAAAATACATTTTCCATATCATGGGTCAGTCGCTGCATTCTCTTATAACCCATAGTTCCGGCCATACCTTTTAAGGAATGAGCCGCACGGAAAATCTCGTTAATGGTGTCCACATTTTCCGGTTCACGTTCCAACACAAGAATCTGCTCATTCAAGCTTTGTAAATGCTCTCTTGTTTCATCAATAAAGATTTCCAGATACTGACTTACATCCATAATTATCGCACTCCTACGTTTTTGATAATCGTGTCAGCCACCTTCTCTAACGGTACAACCTCATCCGTAAGACCTGCTTCGTAAAGCGCACGCGGCATTCCGTATACCGTACAGGTGGAAGCATCCTGACCGATTACATAAATATTGCGCTTGTCATTGAGTTGCTTAATTCCTACGGTGCCGTCCCTGCCCATACCGGTCAGTACCACGCAGGTAATATCATCGTAGTCAGATTCCAACAAAGATTCATAGAGGATGTCCGCACACGGTCGTAAAGCATTTCTGGCCGGTTCGTCCGTAACCGCAAGTACATACTCTCCGCCTTTTTTCTTAACCCTGAGCTGAGAGCCTCCCTTTGCGACGTAAACAGCTCCCTTCCGTAACACATCACCGTCGGCAGCCTCCTTCACGGAAACCGCACTCAGTTCATTCAGACGATTTGCCAGAGTTTCCGTAAAACCTGCCGGCATATGCTGTACAATAACCATCGGTGCATCCATGTTTTTCGGAAGAAGCGGTATTACCTGTTGCAAAGCCTTCGGTCCACCGGTAGAGCATGCCAACGCTACAAGCTTATGAGCATCTTTCCCCACCGTTTTATGCGGCTTTCTTACTACCGCGTCCTTTGCGGAAATCACAGGCGTTATTTCATTTCCTGAAGGCTTCGGTAATTTCGGGGTTTCCTGCTTATACTTGTGACGAGGCTCCATCCGGTCAAATCCGGTTGCACATGCAAGACATGCCAATACCCGCTCTTGGAAGGTATTTTCTTTTGCTTCCGAGAAACTGTTCGGTTTCGTTACGAAATCAAAAGCTCCGAGTTCCAGCAGACGAATTGTTTCCGCCGCACCCTCCACAGCGATGGTACTGACCACGATAACCGTAAGCTTTAATTTCAGACGGTTAATCTCCTCCATAAACTCAATTCCGTTCATCTTCGGCATGTTAATATCCAAAAGAATCACATCGTATAATTTCGGATTCAGTGTAATCTTGTCATATGCCTCCAGACCATTGCTTGCAACATCACAAACCATGAATCTTTCATCTGAATTAATTATATCAGATAGCACCCTTCTCATAAGTGCAGAGTCATCAATAATTAAAATATTTTTCTTATTCATAACGCTTCACCTCTATTCCAATCCCGCTTCTCTCTTTCTTCTTTTCCGTTCCTCCAGAAAGATGTAACGGATAATACTTTCTCTCTCCGTATTGGAAATCGAAACAAATTCCACCCGGTGTTCAAACATGCCGGAACGGTTTTGAACCGGTGTTACCGTAAGCACCTTCGCAAACAATAACCGGAGTTTTTGAACCTCTTCGGACGTAAACGCAATGCGCATCGCAATAATATCTCCGCACTCTGCCGCATGTAACGAATTAAAACGCACACCGCCGCCGCTGATATCCAGTGAAACACCGTTATAAAACCGGGATTGTGTTTCGCCTTCACCGTTTGCGGTAACTTCCTTTTCTACCGGAGCAGTCTGCGGAATGCTTTTCTGATACAACAGTTCATCGTATTCTTCTTCCGAAAGAGTCTTAAACTCCATCTGTAGCAGGCATTCCATCCGGTAATACTGTCTGCGCTGCAACTTCTCAAACTCGGAACGAAACTTAATTACGGCAACCGGCAGCGAATCCTCGTAATGCCGGGAAACCACCTGGGACTGGCACCGGTACAAACCTTTGCTTGTGTAAAAACATACCTGAAACAACTCCTCCGGCTCCAGAGCCACAAGCGAGCCCCCCTTTACCGGCATTTCAATTACCGCTTCATCCGCCGATTTTTGGTATAAAAAACGACTGACATAGCCTACTTCATCCATTGTGTCAACATGTCTGATTTTTTTAAGTTCTAACTTCGTTCCTGTCTCAATCAGATGACTCATGTTTTATTTTTCTCCCTCTTTCTTACTGCGAGCTTTTCGGAATCTCACTCTGATCATATCCGAAAACAAACCGGTAATGCCTTTCTTCGACTCCTGTTGTGTCCCGTCACACAGCTTTTCGGCAATGGTTTGCATTGCCTTTGCCGCCGGCGAATTCGGATACGCCATCGTAATCGGTTTTTGAACCATAACCGCTTTGGAAATCATCTCATCCTGCGGAATAATTCCGAGAAATTCCGGCTGGATATTCAAAAACTTATCTACTACCACACTCATCTTCTCATATAGGCTCTTTCCTTCCGTTTCGCTTCCCACACGGTTGGAAATCATTTTAATACTGGTATGCTCTCTGGAAAATCCGCTTCTGCGGTTCAGCGCCTTTAAAAGAGCATACGCATCCGTAATGGAAGTCGGCTCCGGCGTTGCAACCAGTATTACCTCGGAGCTGGCGGTTACAAACTCCAACACATTGTCCGCAATTCCCGCACCGGTATCCACAATAATCACATCCGCCATAGAATCCAGTTCTACCAGCTTCCGGGTCAGGTACATCACCTGTTCCTTGTTCATCCGGGCCAATTCCTGAATTCCCGAACCACCGGATATAAAACCGATATCCTCCGGTCCCTTTGTAATAATCTCGGACAGATTCTTCCCACGGAACATCAAATCCGCCAGATTATACTGCGGACGGATTCCGAGCATTACTTCGATATTTGCAAGGCCGAAATCAGCATCCAGAATAATAACACGTTTTCCAAGACGCTGCATCTGAATGGCAAGATTTACCGCAATACTGGTCTTGCCCACGCCGCCCTTTCCGCTGGTAACCGTAATAACACGGGCTGCGGACTGCGGGCGTTCCTGATTCTTTACAAGTTTTCTGAGTTGTTCTGCCTGATCCATCAGTTTCCTCCTCCCAACAGCTGTCTTGCGATATTCTGCGGATCCATCCGACTGATATCATCCGGCACATTTTGACCGTTTGTTGCGTAAGACAGCGGTGCCCCCGTTAACATTTTAATGTTAAATATATTACCGATTGTTCCGGTTTCGTCCAACTTCGTAAAAATCAAACGATACTCTGCAATCTCCGAATATGCCTCCGTAATCTTTACCAGATCACGATACTTCGTCGTTGCACTGAGTACCAGATAGGTCTCTCTGGAGGTTGCCGGTACGGAATGAATGAGACGTTCGATATCATCTCTCTGCTCCTTATTCCGATGAGAACGCCCCGCCGTATCCACCAGAATAACATCGTACTTTTCAAGCTCCTCCTTATACTCCGCAAGTTCCGTTTCACTGTAAATCACATAAAGCGGAATATTCATAATATCCGCATAGGTACGCAACTGGTCTACCGCAGCAATACGATACGTGTCTGCCGCCAACAACGCTACCTTTGCTTTCTTCTGCTCCATAAGACTGTACGCCAGCTTTGCAATGGTAGTCGTCTTACCCACACCGGTCGGACCGATAAAGAAAATGTACTTTGTCTTTCCGTTTACCACTTCGAGAGTCTTTGTCTGTCCCAGCTTCAATACGATTTTCTGGTAAATATTTGCTAAAATCTTGCTGACATCCGTTTCCTTCTTCAAAGAAGCCTCAATCTCCGTAATAATCTGGTTGGCATACTGCTCCTCCACCTCATTCTCCAACAGCTGCCGGAAAATCAGACGAAGGAACGCAATGTTCTTGTCCGGAAGCTCGTTTGACGGGTTCTCCTGCTTCTCCTTTGTCTCCTCTGTGGCCTTGCTTTGCCCCTGTTCCCGGATTTGTTCCTCAAACAGCTTTTTTAAGTTATCCAGCTTCTGCTCAATGGCATTGGCCCCCTTGTCGGTCTTGTTTTCCTCGAATAAAAGCTCCTGCGTCTTATTTGTGGACGGCGTATAGTGTACCCCCGGATTCTCCTGCACCGGTTTACGCGGAGCAGTACGTTCGTACACATCCGGCTCGTCCACCGCAGCCGTCACCTCCCAGGCCGGCTGGGAAAACAGCTTTTTGAAAAAGCCCTTTGGTTCTACCTTACGGGCAGCCATCTTTACCGCACGTTCCCCAAGTTCTTTTTTCGCAAGCTCCATTGCTTCTTCTTCGGTTTTTCCTTTGAATGTTTTGATGTTCATACTATGCCGTCACCATCCCAACTGATTGTAGTTCCACATTGGATTCGATTTCATTGTAAGAAATGACAATCAAATCCGGATAATAATCCTTTGTTAAACGTTTAAAGTACATACGCACAATCGGTGAAGTTACGATAATCGGGTTCTTTCCCAGATTCTCCAGCTTCTCTGCCTCTACTCTCACCGACTGCATCAGGCGTTGCGTCTTCTCCGGGTCAAGCGTAATATACGCCCCCTGCTCCGTCTGCTTTACGGAATTCATAATATCCTGCTCCGCTACCGGATCCAGAGTTACTACACTTGTAGTCTCTCCTCCCGGGAAGTATTTATTGGAAATCGCACGCTTTAATGCCTGTCTTACATATTCGGTCAGCACATCCGTATCACGGGTAGTCGGCGCATAGTCCGCCAGAGTTTCCATAATCGTTACCATATCACGGATGGCAATGCCCTCACGAAGCAAATTCTGCAACACCTTCTGCACTTCGCCGATGCCAAGAAGCTTCGGAATCAGTTCGGAAACCAGTACCTGGTTTGCCTCCTGAATATTGTTGATAAGCTCCTGTACCGCCTGACGGGTCAAAAGCTCGTCCAGATGTGCCTTAATTACTTCCGTCAAATGAGTCGCAATAATGGACGGCGGATCGACTACCGTGTATCCGTAGGACTCTGCCCGCTCACGCTGACTCTCTGTAATCCAAATGGCCGGCAAATGATAGGACGGCTCAAAGGTCGGAATACCGGTAATCTCCTCTTCTACGTAGCCGGGATTCATAGCCATGTAATGATCGAATAAAATCTCACCTTCACTGACCGCAATGCCCTTAATCTTAATGACATACTGGTTCGGGTTTAACTGGATATTATCACGGAGTCGTATGGTCGGCACCACGCAACCGAGCTCCAATGCAATCTGTCTTCGAATAAGTACTACTCGGTCTAACAAATCACCACCCTGATTCACATCCGCAAGCGGAATAATACCGTAACCGAACTCCAGCTCCACCTGATCCGGCAAAATAATCTCCCGTACATTTTCCGGTCGCCTGATCGGTAAATCCTCCTCTTCCGCAGCTCCCGCCTCTGCTTCGGTCTTTGCCACCTCGATTTTCGCCTGAATACTCCGGCCCACCATAATGAATACCACACCGTATGCCACAAAAATCAAAGTCGGCAGCTTTGTAAACAAACCAAGTATCGTAAGGCCGGCACCTACCATATAAAGTACCTTCGGCGTAGAGAAAAGTTCCCGCATAAGAAGGTCTCCCACATCGGCTTCTTTGGATACCTTCGTAACCATAATACCGGTGGACAGTGAAATCAGAAGGGACGGAATCTGGCTTACCAGACCGTCACCGATGGTAATAATCGCATATTTATTAAGGGCCGTAGTCATATCCAGGCCTTCTCTGGTAATACCCATAATCAAACCGCCCACAATATTAACCATGGTAATAATAAGACCTGCCGCAGCATCTCCCTTAACGTACTTCGTAGCACCGTCCATGGAACCGAAGAATGCGGCTTCCGCCTGAATCTTTTCACGACGAACTTTTGCTTCCGCATCGGTGATGGCACCGGTATTTAAGTCCGCATCAATTGCCATCTGCTTACCCGGCATAGCATCCAGGGTAAAACGTGCCTGTACTTCGGATACTCGTTCGGAACCTTTATTGATAACCATAAACTGTACAAGAACAAGGATAATAAAGACGATAATACCTACTACCATATCACCGCCGCCGACAAACTCACCAAAGGCATTTACCACCTCACCGGCATAACCCTTTGTTAAAATATTTCTCGTAGAGGATACGTTTAAGCTGATTCGGAAAATCGTCGTAAACAGCAAAATCATCGGGAAGGTGGACATATTCAGCACTTCCTGTGAAAACAATGCATTGAATAAAATAATTAAGGCAACGGAAATATTAAGTGCCATTAATACATCCAAAAGGGCAGTCGGTAGCGGAATAATCAAAAACATAATCGCAGCCAGGATATATATACCCAAAAACATATCTGTCTTTTTCATTGTCCGTCCTCCCTTCGGTGTATTTTATCGCAGTAATCCTACGTCATTTCATCCTCCGGACCACCGTCCGCGTAACTTCGTTTAACTGTTTTTCAGCTTATAGACATAAGCCAGCACTTCTGCGGTCATCTGGTACAATTCCCGCGGAATTTCACTGTCCAAATCCACATTATAGTACAACATACGCGCCAAAGGCTTGTTCTCTACAATCGGAACAGCATGTTCCTTTGCCGCTTCTTTTATCTTCTGTGCCAGATAATCCGCACCCTTTGCAATAAGCACCGGAGCCTCCGACACCTCTTTATCGTATTTAATCGCACAGGCAAAATGCGTCGGGTTGGTAATAACAACATCCGCCTCCGGAAGCTTTTGCATCATACGACGCTGAGACACCTCTCGCATCTTGGACTTAATTCTTCCCTTGACCTGCGGATCACCTTCCTGTTGCTTGTACTCGTCCTTTACTTCCTGCTTGGACATCATCAAATCCTTTTTAAACTTTAACTTCTGGTAAATATAATCCGCGAAGCCGACAATCAAATAAATCGCACTCAGCTTAATACCGAGATTAATAACAAAATCTCCCACATAAACAATCGCCTGCGGCAACGACAAATCGTACAACAAACCGATGTCTTCGGCTCCTTCCGACAAATCGGAATATGCCACATAAAAAATCAAGGCAATTTTCACTACATCCTTAATAAGTTCGAATATCTTATCCTTGGAAAAAATCCGCTTAAATCCGTTAATCGGATTGAACTTGCTGAACTTCGGCTGTAACGGTTTTGTGGTTACCTGCCATTTTACCTGGGCTATTGTCACAACAAACGCAACAAGAACCGCCACAATAAACACAGGCAGACAAATAATTAAAATATCAATCAAACTGTCCCGCATAAAGGCACCTGCCATACCGGAGCCGAATTCGTCTGCGGTATAAACATCTATGACCTGATAAACCTTCGTAAAACTTCCTAAAAACCTAGTTCCCATAAAGCCGACAAACACCTTAAGTACCAGAAAAAAAGCCAATAACATAACCGCAGTGGAAAGCTCCTGACTTCTTGCCACCTGGCCTTCTTTCCGGGCATCCTGTAACTTTTTCGGTGTTGCTTCTTCCGTCTTATCCGCACCTTCATCCGCAAAGAACTGGAGACGTACCGGAAGAAAATAACGGGATTTTTTTTCTTCTTCCCACCACATTTCCGTCACGCCCCTTCCTTCTACTCCTGTCGTACTCTTTAACTTCCGCCTCCGCCAAGATACGGAAGTGTTTCTCTAAGCATGGACATCATTTCCCGAAAAATCAAATCAGCCACACCGGTAATCATCATAACCATCAAAACAAGCACTGCCAATCCCACAAATACCTTCAGCTGTAAACCGATAACAAACATATTCATCTGTGGTGCTACTCTTGCCAAAATCGCAAGAATGGTATTTACCACTAAAAGACTTGCGAAAATCGGCAACACAATACGAAATCCGATTACAAAATAATCCACGACAAAGCGTTTCATTACCTCGTAAAGATTAAAATCAATAACCACACTTCCCACCGGTATAACCATGAAGGAATCCGTAATGGCACGAATCAGATAATGATGCATATCGGTAATCATTACCATCAGCATCACCGCATAGGTATAAAAGTTACCGGTAATCGTTACCTGGGCACTTGTAATCGGGTCAAATGTGTTTACCATGGAAAATCCGATTTCCTGATCAATAATCTGACCTGCAAAGGAAAGAATATAGTACGCCACATTGGACATAAATCCCATAATCACTCCGGCCAGCATCTCGGTTATGACCACAAGTGCATATTCTATCGTTGTAGAATATTCTACTTCCCTGTACGGGAGCACATGAAACATCACAATAGCAATGGCAATGGCTAATAAAGTCTTTACCCTCATCGGAATGTTTCGAAGAGAAAAAACCGGCGCTGCAACCATAAATCCGCTGATTCTCACAAGTATCAACAGAAAGAACTCCAAATGAGCTAACGATATGGTCATCGCTATCCGTGAATGTAATATTCAAAATTCAAGCACAACTCCCTCATCAACTCTACGGCAAGGCCCATAATCCAGTTTCCTGCGATAATGAGCACCAGAAACACCGCCAAAAGCTTCGGAACAAATGTGAGTGTTTGCTCCTGTATGGAAGTTACTGTCTGCAAAATACTTATCACAAGTCCCACCACCAACGATACCAGCAAAAGCGGTGCTGCAGCTTTGATAATTGTAACAATTGCAGAAACCAACAAATCAATTAATACCGCTTCATCCAAAGCCCTCGCCTCCTTTACCTACTATCCGCCGAATGTCCTAAAGGTACGAAGAACGCTTTCGATAATCAGCGTCCAACCGTCCGCCATGATAAACAACAAAATCTTAAACGGCATGGAAATCGTGGTCGGCGGTAACATCATCATACCCATTGCCATCAATGTGGACGATACCACCATATCAATGACAATAAACGGGATATAAATCAGGAAACCGATAATAAACGCTGCCCGGAGTTCACTGATAATAAAGGCCGGAACCAATACCCAGGTCGGAATATCATCCGCTGTCTCCACAACCTCAATCCCTGCGATATCCACAAACAACGCCAATTCTTCGTTTCTCGTCTCCGCAAACATAAACTCCCTAAGCGGGTCAATCGCCGCATCAATGGCTTCTTCTCCGGTAATTTCTCCGGCAGACAGCGGCTGAATCGCTTCCGTATTGATGCGTGATAAGGTAGGAGACATAATAAACAACGTCAAAAACAACGCCAAACCGATTAAAATCTGATTCGGAGGCGTCGTTTGCGTTCCCATGGCAGAACGTACGAAATGAAGCACTACCAAAATTCTGGTAAAAGAGGTTACCATAATCAGGATTGACGGTGCCAATGAAATAATGGTTAAAATAAACAGCATCTGCAACGTTGTCGCCAAAGAACTGTCTTCCTCATGTCCGGAGGAGATATTAAAATCAACATTTCCGACGTTGCCGTTAATGTCAATTCCGTTCTCGGTTCCTGCCTGTGTTGCATATGCTGTGTTTTCTGCATGCCAAATAAAGGTTAATAGGCACGCCGCAATAAAAATTCCAATCACTGCTGAAATTTTCAAAATTTTTCTACTTCTCTGCGTCGTCATTCTTATCAACCTTTACTTTAAATTCTGATAAAATATCCTTGAAGGACCTCTGCGTGCCGCTCTTCTCCGGCTTCGCAACAATCTCTTCTTCCTTTAGCTCGGCAATAAAGCTTATATTTTCCTTTGTAACAGAAACTACAAAATACCGGGTACCGATTTGCACCAGATGCAAATAACGGTTTTGGGTAATCTGGTAGGTCTCTATCGGCTTAAAATTGCTGCTCCTGCCGCGTTGCATCTGATGCCCGGCAATAAACCGGGTCGTCCATACACACGCGACAAGAACCAACACAAATATGCCTAAGAGCATAATTAACTCAAGAATGTTCTTTCCCATTGAACCGACAGCCAAAATAACATAACGGTTCCATAAAGCTTCTGCCATAAAAACTCCTTTATCGTTTAGCCGACTGCCTTACGAACAGCCTCCAAAACGCGGTCCGCAGCAAACGGCTTTACAATGAAATCCTTTGCTCCGGCCTGAATGGACTCAATTACCATTGCCTGCTGTCCCATTGCGGAACACATAATAACATTTGCGGACGGATCCTTTGCTTTGATTTCCTTTAACGCCTGAATCCCGTCTTTTTCCGGCATCGTAATATCCATCATAACCAAATCCGGCTTTGTTTCGGAATATTTATCAACAGCTACCTGACCGTTTTCTGCTTCTCCGGCAATCTCATAACCGTTCTTTGTTAAAATATCCTTAATCATCATACGCATAAAAGCGGCGTCATCGCAAATCAGAATGTTTTTTGCCATAGTACCTCTCCAATCTTTTAATGTAATTCGCCTGACTTACTTTTGTTGCTACTTGATTACTTCGGTAACTCGGATACCAAAAGCTTCATCAATTACAACCACTTCACCCTTAGCCACATACTTTCCATTGACTAGTACGTCAATCGGCTCACCTGCCAACCGATTCAATTCCACGATGGTTCCCGGTGCGAAATCCAGAATCTCTTTGATAGATTTACTGGTTCTTCCGAGCTCTACTGTTACTTCCAACGGAACATCCAACAATAAATCGATATTTTCCGTCTGTAACAGCGGGCTTTGTACCTGTTGAAATGCCTGGAACTGCGCCGGAGCAATATTAACATCCTGTACCGGCGGCATCGCATACGGCATAGCCATCATTTGCGGCTGCATCATTCCCTGCATCTGTCCCATTGCCATCATATTCATATCCTGCATCGGAGCCGCCGCCTGTTGCGGAACCGGTGCCGGTTGAGGTGCTGTTTTCACTTCCGGAGCCGGAGCCGGTTCCGGAGCAGAGGCTACTGCCTCATCGTTAATAAATTTCTTGTACAAGCTCTTTGCGAAGTCAATCGGATACATCTGTATCAATTCACTGTCGATTAAATCTCCGATTTCCATTCGGAAAGAAACCTTAACAAACTCATCCTTTAAGAATAAATCAATATCTCCGCCGTTTACCACATCATTTAAATCCACAAGACTCGCGGTAGGCGGGCTGATATCAATTTTCATTTCGAACATCTGTGAAAGCGAGGTGGAGGAAGCTCCCATCATCTGATTCATCGCCTCACTGATTGCACTCAAATGCAAATCATTCAGTTCTTCACTTGCGTTGGAACCGTCACCACCCATCATAAGATCGGCAATTACCTTTACATCCTGTTCCTGCAAAATCAAAACATTTTTACCGTCCAAACCTTCCTTATAGGAAATCTGAATGAAGACACACGGTCTTTCATATTGATTCGATAACTCCTCCCATCGACAAACCGATACGGTGGGAGTCGATATATTCACTCTTTGATTCACTAAGGCAAACAACGTCGTAGCCGATGAACCAAGGCTGATATTGGAAATCTCTCCGATGGCGTCCTTCTCTTCCGGTGTCAGCAATGTCTGCGATGTTCCCGGACCGGACGTACTATTCGCCGGTTCCTCTTCAATATCCATGCCGCTGAATAATGCATTGATTTCTTCTTGTGATAACATTCCGTCCATGCACTTATTCCTCCCTCACGATACTTGATATTTTTACTGCATATGTGTCCGAGGACGAACCCGGCAACGCCGTAAACTTCCATATATTTCCGACAAACACATTTAACTCATCTTCCGTCTTTGTATCCAGCTTAATAATGTCGCCCTTTTGCATATTGATAAAATCATTAACCGAAATGGTACTTCTTCCCAATATAGCCTTAATCGGAACCTTTGCCTTTGCAATAACAAGCTCGATAAACTCCTTATAAACCTCATCATCCTTCAGCTTTTCGGAAGAATACCAGGACTTTGTATTAAGCTTATCGATAACCGGTTCAAGAACAGCATACGGAATACACATATTTAACATACCTTCCGTATTTCCCACCTTTACATTCAACGTAATGATAGAAACCGTCTCATTCGGTGCAATCATCTGCGCAAACTGACAGTTTGTCTCGATTCTGGTAAGACGCGGTCTCAGAGAAACCACGTTCTCCCACGGATCATGAAGCAGATTCGTAATGATTGTAAAAATACGTTCGATAATTACCAGCTCTATCTCCGAAAACTCCCTTGATTTATCAAGAGGAAGTCCCGGTCCTCCAAGCATACGGTCAACAATCGCAAAACCGAGATTGTCGGAAAGCTCGATGATAATATTACCTTCCAACGGCTTAAAATCTACAATACCGAGCAATACCGGATTCGACAAAGCATTGGTAAACTCCGAATAAATAACCGCCTCCGAATTCATTACCTCTACATTAACCGTCTTACGCAAATACGCCGGTAAATGAGTCGACAACAATCGCCCGTAATGCTCAAAAATAATCTCAAGGGTACGGAGGTGTTCTCTGGAAAACTTTGTCGGACGATTAAAGTCATAGTTTTTTACCTGCTTCTCCGTCGTCCCTTTCATTTCCTCCGCGTCTATTTCACCGCTACTGAACGCCGCAAGCAGGTCATCTATTTCCTTTTGGGATAATACGTCACCCATACCGAAACCTCCCTACGTTGCATCATAAACTTACCTACTACTATAATACCACATATTGTCCAAAAAAGCATCAAAAACTTTTAATTTCCGCCATAAACTTGAAGGGTTACCTCAATGATACAGTCAGACTGGAAAATCGCCTGAACCTTCTCCAGAACATCCTTTTCGATGTCCTCGTAATACAACGGAATCTCTGCGGTCATATAATCACCGGTAATCTTACTTACCTCTGCGGTTATCTTTGACTTCTTACCCTCGATAAGCGGCTGTACCGTTGCATAATCATCATGCTTCTTATTAAGCGTAATCGTAATATTCGCCAAGGCCACATTCGGTTCGCCCGCGTTAGCTTTTACATTTACATATTCTTTCTGGAATACATACTCCTCCTGATCCGCAGGAAGTATTTCACCGTAATTTTTACCGATTCCGGACTCTGTTTCAAGTTCTACCGCAGCCACAATCTTTTCAATCAGCGCATCCGTCCTCTTTGCTTTCGGAATCACCGTAAATATCAACACCGCCGATAAAGTCAGATTAATCAGCGTTGCTGCCAGTATCACAATCGCAAGCATGTTTCTTTTCATTTGTATTACCTCCTTTGGTTCACCTTACACAAAGCTCCCGTCTGCAACAAGACTAGGAAACCGGTGTATAAATTCGGAACTCGATTCTTCTGTTTCTGGCACGTCCGTCCGCAGTGGAATTGGTATCCACCGGCTCCCGGTCTCCCTTCCCTGAAAAAGAAAGCTTGGAAGAATCAAGATTCTTTGCTTCAATTAAGTATTGGGCTGTCTCAATGGCACGGGCCGCAGACAAATAGTCATTGTCCTGATACGGACCGGACTTAATCGGTATATTATCCGTATGTCCGATAATCTCGATGCCAAAATCATCATACTCCTTCAGAATATCACCGATTTTAAGTAATACCGGCTTTGCATCCTTTTTTATCTCCGCCTTATTGTCTTCAAACAAAACATATCCCTTCACATCGATTTTTACGTAATTATAGGCCTGATCCATACCGAATTCCACATCATCGCCCAAATTATAACGCTGTGCCAGTTCATACACCTCATCATACACGGTAGTGGCAGCTTCCTGCTTCTGTTCCTCCATAATTTCTTCCAGATGCTTCAGTTCTTCGATGGTACCCTCTAATTCCGCAACCTTTTCTTCGTAATACTCCTTGAGCTTATCGGTATCACCTTCGTTCTCGAAAATATGATTCTTATCTTCCGTAGAATCCGCCTGTTCACCCATGGTGTTTTTATGTTCATCCAGATCATTCAACTGGGTTGCGCCGTTTGCTACAAGATTACCGTCCCCGAAGAAAGCACCTCCGGCTTCAAAAATACTGAAGGTTGTCGCCAAAGACTGCGCCATCTCGTTAAATTTGGCCGTATCCACCGAAGACATGGAAAACAACAATACGAAAAAACAAAGCAATAAATTCATCAGGTCACTGAAGGTGGCCATCCACGCCGGTGATCCCGGTGCCGGTGCATCTTCCTTCTTCTTTCTTGCCATTACTCCTCACCGCCTCCCGAAGTCAGGGACTCTCTCGCGGTCGGGTCAATAAAGGACTTTAACTTTTCTTCGATGACACGCGGATTCTCACCTGCCTGAATCGATAACAGACCTTCTACGACAATCGTCTTTAACATAATCTCCGCACCGTTCTTCTCCTTCAGCTTTGCAGCCATCGGAAGACAAATCCAGTTTGCAAGCAATGAACCGTAGAATGTCGTAATAAGTGCAACTGCCATGTTCGGACCTACGGAACTGATGTCCTGCAAATCCGCAAGCATAAGTACCAATCCTACCAGGGTACCGATCATACCCCATGCAGGACCCATGGATGCCAGGTTCTCCCAGAATGTAATGGTGGATTTATGTCTGTTCTCAATACATTCCAGCTCCGTTTCCAGAATCCGTCGGACGAACTCAGGATCCGTACCGTCTACAATCAAAAGAATTCCCTTCTTCATAAACTCATCATCTATACTACTGTTTGCTGCTTCTTCCAGCGCAAGAAGCCCTTCCTTACGTGCAACATTGGATAACTCAATAATTTGTTTGATTTTTTCGATTTCATCGTATTCTACCTTCTTCAATCCGATACCAAAGGACTTTAAGCCATTTACAAAGTCCTTAATACTCGGTGACATAACAAGGGTAGCCGACAAAGCTCCTCCGAAGGTAATCAATGCAGACGGCAGATGCAGGAACGACGAAATTGCTTTCATCGCATTTTCCTGTCCTACAACCATACCAAAGATACAAAGTACCAATCCGGCTATAACACCAATCAAAGTTGATAAATCCACGCCATTCACCTTCCCATCAAAATTCTCTTAAGTCTATCGCATAAAATGTAGCAACTATTTACTCATTTACATTCATAATCTGACGAAAAATATCCCTTTTATATGATTTTACTAGATTTTCTATCTTTTGTCTACTTTCTTTTACAAATATTTTTTTTCCTGTCGTAAGAGTTATAACAGTATCCGGTATTTCCTCCACTGTTTCAATCAATTCTGCATTAATTGAAATCTTCACATCGTTTAATTTCGTAATCTCAATCATATTTCCCCCGTTAAAACGCCTATAAGCCGGCAAAGGATGTTGAAACTAAAAGTCATCCTTTGCCGACCTTATCTTAAGTTTATCTCTTTAAGTTAATCAATTCCTCAAGCAATGTATCGGATACCGTAATGATACGGGAATTTGCCTGGAAACCTCTCTGAGTTACCACCATGTCGGTAAACTCACTTGCCAAATCTACGTTGGAGCTTTCCAGCACACCTACGTTAAATTTGCCGCCGGCCATGGTAATATCCTCACCGATTCCGTCGAACTCACCGGAGTTCTGGGATTCCGCAAACAGGCTGTTGCCGATTGCCTCCAAACCGGAATTGTTCGCAAACTTCGCAACAACTACCTGACCCAGAAGCTTGCTGACACCGTTATCGTAAACACCGTAAATCTTACCGGCGGTATCAATGGAAACACCGGACATATTACCTGCGGTACGGCCCTTTCCAAGATTATCGAGCCCTCCCTTGGTGCCCTCAATGGTGGTCTTACCACTGTTTGCAAACATGGTCAGCGCGGAAAAGTCAACATCGATATCCTTAAACGGATGCTCTCCTCCGATATTAATAGAAAAGGTTAAGCTTTTTACTCCGTCTTCGTCGCCGATGCCTGTCATCTTACCGGTAGAAGAATTAAAACTTAAAACCGGTGCTTCACCGTCCAGAACCGGCTTTCCTGTCACTTCATCGATGGAAGTTACGCCAAAGGTATAATCGCCGAACGTAACCTCTGTGATGCTGCTCTCTCCGTAGGTAATGTTACCGTTTCCGTCATCCTCCGGAGAAACAAAGATAGACTGTCCGTTAGAGTCCAGTACATCGGTAATGGAAACTGCGTACTCATTCTTAATCAAAGAATCCGCCTGGGTATTCTGCTTTACCAGCATCTGTACCGTATAGCTCTGTCCGAGACTGTCGTAAAAGGTAAAATTTGTCACACGGCCGGTTCCCGCAAGATCCGAATCGGCGCTGTCGATATTTCCCTGAAAATGAACCGCTGTTGTTGCTTCCGGCTCGGAATACATGTTTTGCGGACTCATCAGATGTAACGGAGATACCGAATCCGCCTTAATCTTTGTCGGATCGTTTACATCTACCTGCCACCCCATAACACTGTAGCCGGTGGCGGTACAAAGAGTACCGTTGGCATCCAAGGTAAAGGAACCTGCCTTGGTAAAGTAGTTGGATGCACCGTTGTTCACAACGAAAAATCCGTCACCCTCAATCATTAAGTCAAACGGGTTATCGGTTCTGGTGGAACCGCCTGTGCTGTCCATTGTCGTCTTAACGGATGCAAAATTCGCACCGAGACCGATCTGCTTCGGGTTGGTACCTGCACGTCCCGTTCTCTCATCCGGTCCGGATGCTGCAGCGGATGTCTGGTACAACACATCCGAAAAGGTTACCTGACTGGATTTAAATCCAACCGTATTAACGTTTGAAATATTGTTACCGATAACGTCCATTCTTGTCTGATGAACTTTCAAACCGGATACACCGGAATAAAGCGATCTTAACATAGTACATGACCTCCTTTGTTGCTTCCCCTTCTGTCAGTCCGGGGAATACTGCCTCCTCATCAGGTCCGGCAGTTAAGTAATAATTGCGCCGTCTATGTTGGTAAATATTTTATCGTCGCCCTCTCCCACTGCGGTAATCACCGTGCGGTTCGTAACATTTACGATAAAGGCCATATTATCCACCATAACCAGCGAGTCTTTGATTCCCTTCTGCGAAGCTCTGTTCACTCCGCCCTCCAGGCGCTCTCTCTGCTCCGTCGATAACCGGATGTTCCGACTGGCAAGACGCTCGTTTGCATGCTTCGAAAAACGAAGCTCTGTTGTCTGTGCCTGTTTTTCTTCCAGTATCTGACGAAAACTGACACCTGCGGATTGGGAAACATTTACGGGTTTTGATTTGCCGGCAGTATCCAGATACTGGTTCGTCATCTGCTCTATGGATACAAACCGACCGTTCTGTAACTGGTTCATAAGCTTCCCTTCCTTTGTCCTACGCTCTTTTGCGTAATCCTCCGTGATTTAGTTACACTGTTTGCTGGTTCTCTTCTTTGTCCTCTTCCGATTCCTTATTCTCACCGTTTTCTGTCTGAACCGGCGGATTCGGCCGGGACTCTACCGGATTATCCTGTACGAATACATCCGTGTCTTCCTTCGGGTTGGAATTGATTACATCCACTTCAATGACATTTTCCTTTGTGGTGTAGTACGGGTCGTTATTAAACATTACGGAAATTCTGTGCTTGCCCGGTGCCAGCTGTTGGAATACATCCTGATTTACGGTAAAGTAATTATCGCTTCTGCGGATATACTCCGGATTGATAATCTGCTCTCCGTCCACAATCAGTGCAATCTCCGTTGCCTTTGCTTCATCCTGTCCGAAATCCACTTCAAAGGAGAAGTTCTTCGGGCTCTCACCGTCAAACGCAAAATACTGGGACACCATATCCGGCATCTTCTGTTCCAGTAAATAACCGTCCTCGTACACCTGCACCAGCTTGTCCGACTCGTAAATCGCACCGTCCACTTCCAGATATGCCTTACCTCCGCTGATGGTTACTCCGCTGACCTTTCCGTTTTTGTAGGACTCGGTACCGTCTGCGTTTTCTACGGAAACACAAACCTCCTTACCCACCAGGGAAAGCATCTGGGAATTCTCATTGGTTGCGGAAAGATTCTGCAGCTGCTCTAACTGTGAGAACTGTGCAAGCTGTGCGATATACTGGGTATCCGATGTAGGATTTAACGGATCCTGATACTTCATCTGTGCCACCAAAAGCTGTAAGAATGCATCTTTTCCAAGCTCGGAAGTGCCCTTTGTATCCTTCTTGGTACTTTCGATAGCGGTATTTTCAATTTTTCCGTCTTTTACCGGTTGAATCAATGCCATAACGTTGTTCCTTTCTTACGCTGAATAGTCGACACTGCTGTCGGTTACGTTTAAGTAATCTGTTATTGTCGGAGTAGCTTCTTCCGTCTCCTCCACCGTAAAGGTACCGGACTTTCTTCTCTTTTCCGGTTCACCGTTACCGCTTTGCTCGGACTGCCTGTCTCTTTCAAATCCGAACTCGGATACCGTAACCTCAATGGCCTCTACTTTGATGCCCTGATTCTGTAAGGATTCTCTGAGTGCCGACATCTGGCTCTCGATTGCTTCCTTTGCTATTTCCGTCTGCGTGGTAAACTGTGCTGTCATCATACCTTCCTTCTCGGTAATGGTAAGATTGACTCTTCCAAGGTGCTCCGGATTTAACTGCAGCTCCATATTGGTCTGTTCCGGACGAATGGTAATTTTAATCTGCTCCATAATCTGGTTCGCAATTTCTCTTACCTGCTGTGCAGCCGCAATATCTGCCTCTCCGGTCTGACTCACTGCATGATTTGCCAGTGCGTCGATAAATACATTCTTGACATTGGCATCTGTTTCGTTCGATACGGTAATCTTATCACCGTCCTTCTTAGCCTGTGCCGTATGTTGCTCCGTTTCGTCGTTGCCGGTTTCGGTCTTTGTCTCGGAAGATGCCTCGGTTACCTTTACTTCGGTTCCGGTATTCTGTACTTCTTCCGGCTCCTCAGTTTCCGCATTCAGCTCTTTACCTTCTGTTTCCTGCTTTGGTACAACTCCCTCCGGCTGTTCCGTATCCGTAACAAGCTCCGGTGTTGTCTCTGCCACCTTCAGAATCTCCTGTACGTCCTCAACGCTGACTTCGGACTCTTCCACCGTCTGCTCCACTGTCTGAAGCAATTCGGTAAACTCTCCGAACATCGTCTCGTTGGTAAGAAACTCCGTCGGCTCCGCCTGATTTACTTGTAAGAAAAGCTGTTGTAAACTGCCTCTGTCCAGTAAATCCGCATCCTGCAATCCAAGCTCTTCCATGGATGCGGTGAGCTGTTCTTCCGTAATGCCCAGTGTTTCGCAAATCACCTGCCGTATCTGTACCAACAAAGCGGAAACCGCTTCTACCTCTTCTGCGGAAACCTCTGTCGGTTCCTCCGGCTGTGCCTTCGGTGCTTCCTTTACTTTGCTGTCACCGGTAAAGAATTCCTTTGCCTGTTCCTTTACATCCTTCGGTTTTTCGGAATTTTCTTTTACGCACTTTTCATAAGTAGGCGTCTCTGAAACTCCATTATCTCCGCTTTTGGACGTTTCCATGAACTGTTCAAAAGAAGTATCCTGCGTTCCTTTCACGGAACCGCCTACCGCAGAAAACCCGGAAAACACGGCATTCATCGCCGAACCAGCACCGTTCATAATTCCCTGTGCTGTCATCTTTTTCCTCCTTTCTCTAATTTTTTATAGAAACCCTTGCGGGGATTTCCCAAACCGTTACTCAAGCACCCAGTCATCAAATCGTGCTTCGTCTATTTCCTTCATCTTTCTTGTTACCTTAGCCGCATACAACGGATCCATAGCAGCTAAGATATCCGATACAGACTGTATCTTCATACAGTACAACAGCTTACATACATATTCCAAATCTGCCGTCATATTCTCAAACACGTCTGCAGCAGCGGAAGGCTTCATTTTCTCGTAATAATCCGCTTTTTCCTTAATAGCCGCATTATACGCTTCCTTTTGTATTGCCATCTCATATATCCGCTCTGCATTTTCAGGAGCAATGGTTTCGTACCATTTTACATATTCCTCAATGGACGGAGCGTTCTCTCCAAACACGATTTTCTTGTCAAATTCATACACTCTGTCTTCAAAATCGGCCATTTGCTTCTCCAATTCCTTTAACCGGTTCACCTGCGCGGTCAGAGCTGTAATTTCATCATCTTTGTCTTCACCCTCTATAGTTAATTTATCGACCAAAATCTCCAATTCCTTAATACGTTGATTCGCTTCTACGATATCTTTATATGCCAAATCATTCTCCCAGGCAATCTCATCATCACCTACCGGAGGAAGAATCTTATTGACCAACGGAACATCCTTTAACAGCGGTCGTAAGGAGGTCCCGATTCCCACCACATCCAAATTAATCAAAAGTGCAAAAATCGCCATCCAGATAATAATTATCAGCATGACAATAAAGACGGTCAGAAATCCGCCCTTCTTTTCTTCCTCTGTTCCGTTTTCTCTGTCCTTTTTCGCCATTACGCTTCCTCCGCCTCATTTACACCGTACCGAAAGCTTGTACGTTCGTCGATTTCCTTTTGTTCCTCCACATTCATTTCCTGCCTGTATTCCTCAAATGCATTTTCCCGCAAACGTTCCTGTGTTTTCCTCTCCGTCATGGACTCTACCAAACGTTCTTCCGCTGCATGAAGCGCTGCCTCCGCCTTTTTTACATTTTGCCTCTGACGGGCAATCCGGTCATCCATCGCCTCTACCGCCAACTGCAGACGGTTCAGTTTCGGAACATCCAGCCGTGTTGCCATTATCTTCCGTTTTTCTTCCACATAGGCTTCTCTTTGCCGCTGTAGTGCCTCCAAACGTTCTGCTTCCTCCGTCAATCGGAGTTTTGCTGCTCCATAGGCGGCTTTTGCCTGATCCTCCAGCTTTTGTTTTATCACAAGAAGGCTCTGCATCGAATATCGAAACTTTTTCATTCGTTACATCCCCTCCTCATTGTCCTTTATTCCGCAAAAATACTCTTTAGCTGCTCTACCGTTTCCTCAAAGGAAAACTTCTCATCCGTAGCCTGACACAAAAACTCATTAATAGCACCGTTCTTCCGGATGGCATAGTCGATTTCCGGGTTGGAACCCGCCTTATAGGCACCGATATTAATCAAATCTTCCGCATCTGTATAAGTGGCCAGCGTACTTTTTAACTTACTTGCCAACTGCTTATGCTCTTTGGTCGCCACCGCACTCATAACTCGGGAAATGCTCTGGAGTACATCGATGGCAGGATAATGATTTTTATGACCCAGCTTTCTCGATAAAATCACGTGCCCGTCCAGAATACCGCGGGCCGTATCGGAAATCGGTTCATTAAAATCGTCGCCGTCTACCAATACCGTATAAATACCCGTAATGGAACCTACCGCACCGTTTCCGGCACGTTCTAAAAGCTTTGGCATCTCCGCATACACACTGGGTGGATAACCTCTGGATACCGGTGGTTCTCCCGCCGCCAGACCGATTTCTCTCTGCGCCATGGAAAAACGGGTCAAATTGTCTAACATCAACAAAACATCCTTGCCCTGATCTCTGAAATACTCCGCAATGGCGGTGGCTGTCTGTGCCGCTTTTTTTCGAATCAGTGCCGGTTTATCCGACGTTGCGATTACAAGCACAGAACGGCGCATACCTTCTTCTCCCAGGTCATGCTCAATAAACTCCTTTACCTCTCGTCCGCGCTCTCCGATCAGAGCAATCACATTAATATCGGCCTTTGTATTCCGGGCAATCATACCCAGCAAGGTACTTTTTCCTACACCGGAGCCTGCAAAAATACCGATACGCTGACCTTTTCCCAGCGTCAGCAACCCATCGATTGCCTTTACTCCGAGAGATAGCACATCCCGGATTAACACTCTGTCCATCGGATCCGGCGGTGTAGCATTGACCTCGTAATATTGACTGACATTTAACTCTTCTCCGTTTAGCGGACGTCCCAAACCGTCCAATGCCATACCGAGAAGTTCCTCTCCCACCGGCACCTTTAATGCTTCGGAACAAAGCTCCACGCTATCACCGATACCGATACCGGAAACCTCCTCATACGGTGTAAGTAATACTCTGTTATCCCGGAAGCCTACCACTTCGGCACGTATCTGCCGTTTTTTATCCGTAGAAGAAATTGTACAAACATCACCAAGCTTTGCCTCCGGTCCGAGAGACTCTATGGTCAATCCGACAATTTTTACTACCTTGCCGTATTTTTTTACATAGGACCGCTCCCGCAGTCGTAAAAAGTCCTCGGTCGAAAACGCCATACTACACCCTTTCCTGTACACTAAGCAGCCGGATATCCTCCAAGAGGCCCTCCAGCTGTGTACCCAAACTACAATCAATAATATTGGAATCCGTTTCTATCAGGCATTCGCCCTTCTTTAACAAAACATCCTGTACCACTTCTAAAACAACTTCTCGTTCAAACAGGGAACGAAGCTTATCCGATGCTCCTTTTACTTCCTCCAAGTCCTCCTTGGATACTTTAATCAAAAAGGAATTGCTACGGTCTGCTTCCGTCAAAGCCTTCGTAACCAGATGGGTTACAATCCCTTTTCTTGACTCAAGACACACACCGGTTAAACTATCAAGCAGCTTCGTAATCACCTCAGTGACCATCGGTTCCAGTTCCTTTTGTTTTCTCTCGAATTCCTCCGAAAGCAAACGTTCCTTCTCAGCAAGTTCTGCCTCCATGGCCTGCTGCTCCTGTAGCAAACGGCTTCTTCCTTCTTCATAGCCTGCCTGTCTGGCACTTTCGTAAATCTCTGTCTGCTCTGCTTCTGCCGCTTCTCTTGCCTTTTCCTTTAGCTGTTCCCCTTGTGCTCTGGCCTGTTCTAGAATAATATCCGCCTGGGTACGAATTGCCTTCTCCATCTCAATCTTCATGGCAAGCTTCTCCGCTCCGGTAATCTCGTCCATTAACTTCTGACGTTCTTCCTCTCTCCAGGCCGCCAAAGCCGCATCCCTGCTCACTGCCCGTACCGCCAGAGCCATTGCTTCCTCGGGAGAAACCTCTCGTCCCGCTTCGGAACCGTCTTCCGCTTCCCCTGTAAACAATGCAGAAACCGCATCTCCTTCCGATACATCCGCATCATCGGCAATTGCCGGAATTTCTCCGTCTTCCGTTAAAGCGACTGCATTCAGACCGCCTACAAAAGTATTAGATATTACCGCTTCCGCAACCTTGGCATGAATTTCCTCTTCCCTGCCCGTAACATCGATTTTCTTTAATTCTTCCTTATAGCGCACGGAATACGCCTTTATCATATTAGACAACGATCTCGTCACCTCCGCCTCTGGAAATAACAATTTCACCGGAGTCCTCTAACTTACGAATAATATTAACAATCTTCTGCTGTGCTTCTTCTACATCCTTCAAACGAACCGGACCCATGAAGTCCATATCATCCTTAATCATAGCCACAAGACGCTTGGACAGGTTATTGAAGATAACCGTCTGTACCTCTTCGTTTGCACTCTTAAGAGCGGTAGCAAGCTCGTTATTATCCACCTCACGCAACACACGCTGAATGGAACGGTCGTCCAGGGAAAGAATATCCTCGAACACGAACATCTTTCTGCGAATCTCGTCTGCAAGCTCCGGCTCTTCGATTTCAAGAGTTTCCATAATATGCTTCTCTGTACCGCGGTCTACGGTATTCAAAATCTCTACGATAGCGTCTACGCCGCCGGCAATGGTGTAATCCTGGTTTACAAGGGAAGCCAGCTTACGCTCCAATACGTGCTCTACATCGCGGATGGTATCCGGAGAAGTACGGTCCATCTGCGCAATACGCTTTGCAACATCCGCCTGTTTATCCGGTGACAACGCACTGACAATGGTCGCAGCCTGACTTGCGGAAAGATAGGACAAAATAAGAGCGATGGTTTGGGAATTCTCGTCCTGAATGAAGTTGAGGAGCTGGCTCGGATCGGTCTTTCGTACGAATTCGAACGGACGCACCTGCAAGGAATCGGTAAGCTTTCCGATAATCTCTCTTGCCTTTTCCGCACCGAAGGACTTCTCCAGCAAATCGTTTGCATAGCTGATACCACCCTCGGTAACATACTGCTGTGCAAGACATATTTCATAAAACTCATCCAACACTTCATCCTTTACGGACGGTGTAATATTCTTTGTGTTCGCAATTTCAAGGGTCAGCTGCTCTACTTCGTCTTCCTTCAAAAACTTAAACACCTTGGATGCACGCTCCGGTCCGACTAAGATAAACAAAATCGCCGCCTTCTGCATGCCAGTTAAATCCAGTGATCTTGCCATACCGAATCCCCCTTCTTTCTTTAGTACTCATCGTTTAACCAGGTCCGTAACAGCATTGCCACAGACTCCGGATTCTCATCAAAGAACTTTTCTATCAAAATTCTGGTTTCGGACTTTTCACCGAACTCAACATCCTCCAGGGAGGCATTGTTTCCATGCTCCGCCAAAATCTCGGAGTAATTGAGCTCCGGCTCTACCTCCGTTACTTCTACCGGTTTCATGCCACGGAATACCACATACGCAAGGAATGCAAGAAGCAATACCGCCAGTACGATGGTAAGGATAAACTCCCAGTTCAACGGCTCTTCCAAAATCTCAACAAACTTATACTGATCGTAGGTGGTAATATGTATGTTTTCTACCGGAATACCGGTTGCCTTTGCCACCATCTGATACAAATCTTCGGAAGGCTCCGTCTTTACCGGCTTTCCGTACAAAAGCTGGAATTGCTCATAGGTCATATCTTCGGTCAATAGTTCCTTTTCCCGAAGCTCCGCTTCCGTCACTTCTTCCACATGAGTTGCTACCACACTGATGGTTGAAGTATCTTTATCCACCACGCCGGTTTCGTAAATCTCATTGGAAATCTGCTTATTATAAATATAATCAATCGACTCGGAGTCAATAGATGAACTGCCTCCCAGACCTTTTACCAGCATATAATCCACTTCATCGTTGGAATCCGTTCCCGGAATATCGCCCTCTCCGGTCACACCGGTAGCGGAATAAGACTCATAATGAGACTGATATCCCTGCTCCATATCCGGATTATCCGGGTAATACCTCTCGGTATAGACTTCCTTCTTGTCCATATTTACGGTAATGGACGGCATTACCTCCGTAAGCTGGAACTGACATGCGGCAAATCCGGCATATACCAGATTCTTATATGCCAACGCTATCTCATCCTTAAACGCTGCAATCTCGTCATGGGTCGGCTCCGCATCCTCAGGTTTCGGTCCGTCATATAAAATCACACCGTACTGGTTCACAACACGAATCTGCTCCGTGGTTGCATTACCGAGCGCATATGCCACAGTAACTGCGATGGATTCCGGGGTTTCCACCTCATCAAACTCATCATTTACAGTCAGAAATACACTGGCCGGAGTATCCTTCTGTGTAGTCAGAATTGTTGTGGAGGAATCCTGCGGCACATAATGAATATTCGCATTCTCCACGCCAACCATCTTCTCAATATCTTTCTTTAAAGTGGACTGCATGTACAGATGATTTCTGGTCAAGCGCTCCCCGCTGGTGGTACTGATGCTTGTATTTAACAAATCATCAATCCCGAAACCGGTTTCTTCCAAATCACTTTGGGCCACCAATACAACCGCATCCGTCTGCCGCTTCTGATCGACTTCCACCGTCAGATTATCATCTTGAAGTTTATACTTAATCCCGTTTTCCTGTAACAGCTGTACCACGCCGGTGGCAATATTCGTCGTCTCAAAGGTAGACAGCGTCACATATTTTGTTCTGCTTAAAAGCACAATAAGAATAGCAAGCGCCAGAACCACACCGGAAAACACACTGATGATTATGGTCTTCTGCTTACTTGTATACTTATTCCATAATTCCAATAATCGCTTTGGAAGCTCTTTTAACCTCTCCTGCATAACGGCCGCTCCTTTGTACGAAATTTATCAATCCCTATGGGATTATAAATTAAAACTGCATCTGCATTAATTCCTTGTACGCCTCCAACACACCGTTTCGAATCGCTACGGTATACTGTAACGAAAGATTTGCCTTATTCTGGGCAATCAACAAATCATGCACATTGTCATTCAATCCAAGCATATAGGACATCTGCGCTTCTTCCGCCTCATGGGTATAGCGGTTGGTCTCCTCCAACAGCCCGATGGCAGACTGATATAATGCTTCAAACGCACCGGAACCTGCCTGCTTATCCTTTACGGCATTTACCTGAAGTCCACTGTCCAGTGCCTGTATTTTATTAATCGGTGCAATCAAACTCATACCGCCTCATCCTTTCATCCTGCCTTACTCCGACGTCTGTCTACTAATTCTGTAAAAAAATTCAACCGCCCTTCAATTATTTACCGATTTCCAATCCCTTTAACGCCATGTTTTTCGTGGCATTAAACGCCGTTACATTAGCTTCAAAAGAACGTGTGGCATCGATAAGGTTCGTCATTTCCGTTACCGTATTAACGTTCGGCATGGTCACATAACCGTCCTCATCCGCATCCGGATGTGCCGGGTCATATACCATCTTCATCGGAGTCACATGATCCTCCGCAATACCGGTAATCTTTACACCGTCACCCAAACCGTCGCTCTTTCTGGAAATCCCGGTCTGCATCGCCGTCAGAATCGACTCGAAATTGGAATCGTTCTTCTCCGCAAACACCACGGTCTGACGACGGTATACATCACCGTTCTCGTCTCTGGTTGTATTTACATTCGCAATATTCTGGGAAATAATATCCATACGTGTCCGCTGCGCCGACATACCGCTGGCACTGACATTCAAAGAACCCATTAAAGACATAGGCTGCTCCTTTCCGCATAAACACCTTTATGCACCATCCATAACCGTAACTATATTTTTATACGACGAAAAGCCGTTACCGCTGTAACACGGAACGGATTCTGGAAAACTCTTGTGTCATGGAATCCAGAAGTGCATAATACTTCAGCTGGTTGTCCGCCAGGTATGCGGATTCCGTATCGATATCGACGTTATTGCCGTCTTTTCTGTAATCCAAGGTGGCATGATCCAGATATGTCGTGGAACCGAGTTTGGATAAATCCATGTTCTTAACCTTCTTCGACAAGGCGTCTCTGCCGGTTAATTCCTTTGCAAGATACGTCTCAAAGGTAACATCGCTACGCTTAAAATCCGGTGTGTCCACATTTGCAATGTTATTTGCAATGACTTCATTGCGCTTCCAGGAGGCATCTGCCGCCTTATCCAGCACATTTACAAAACTAAAAGCATCAGAACCTATCATAGGATACACTTCCTTTCAATACTATTATATCGAACTTTCGTAAAAACACAAGATATATTTACAAAATTCCTTGTTTTTAGTGAAAAAATACTATCAGTAGTGGTGTAAGCACAAAGTACGCAGTCCACACTTCGTTTCGGTCTGTCCAATACCAACGTCCACTGGACCCATACAAAGCGTTTGTTCATTTATAGAAAATCCTATAAATGAACAAAGGGACTTTTGAGCAGACTCAAAAATCCCTTTACCGTCTAACCGGAATCCATCCCGGTCAATCTCTTATTTAATTTACGAAACCTTACAGCTTCTTTAATTCGTCGAACACAACGTCGTTCAGAACCTTGATGTACGTACCCTTCATACCGGAAGAACGGGATTCGATAACACCCGCACTCTCGAACTTACGAAGCGCATTTACGATAACGGAACGGGTAATACCCACTCTGTCCGCAATCTTACTTGCAACAAGAATGCCCTCGTTACCCTCAAGCTCTTCGAAGATATGTGTGATTGCTTCCAATTCAGAGAAGGACAAGGTGCTGATTGCCGAACGAACAATCTGTACCTTACGATTCTCTTCCGCATTCTCCTCGTTAACAGAACGCATCATCTCAAGTCCTACTACGGTGGTACCGTACTCACTTAAGATAATATCATCAATGGAGTAGGATGCTCCCTTCTTGTAAATAAACAAGGTGCCGAGACGCTCTCCAGCGATATCAATCGGTAAAATGATTGCCTGATACTTATCTACATCCGGGAAAGAGAATCCAAGGGTCTCAAGGTTTACATTTTCCTTCGTAGAAAGGATATTTAACAGACGCTCATTCAACATACCGTCGATATATCCGCCTACCGCATCTTTAATTAACTCTTCAATCGTTTCCACATCATTACGATTCTTGATACCGAGAACCTTACCCTTTTTACTGATTACTAAAATGTTTGATTCCAAAATTTCTCCGAGGACCAGACAAATATCATTGAACACTACCTTGTGGGAGGTATTGTTGTGTAAAAGTTTATTAATCTTTCTGGTCTTATCCAATAATTGTACGCTCACGGTAACTCCTTTCCGGCAGAATTAACTGCCTCACATTTACAATACGTTATCTATTATTTCATATTATATCACAGTTTTTTTCGAAAAACAAGTGCAAATTGAACATTTGACACACTACGACGTTTTTTTGTGAACAATGAATAAAAATCTTCCTATTTCTCACTCATTTCCACATAACCGCATTCTTCCGATGCACAGGCCAGCTTGTTGCCCTTTTCCAGAAGAATCCCGCCACACTGCGGACAGTTTTTCCCGGACGGCTTCTGCCATGCCATGAAATCACACTCCGGATTTGCTTCGCAACCGTAATAACGTCTTCCCTTCTTTGTCTTGCGCACTACCACTTCTTTTCCGCACACCGGACACGGCACACCGATCTTTTCCAAATACGGTTTCGTGTTGCGGCATTCCGGGAATCCCGGACACGCAAGGAACTTTCCGTGAGGACCGTACTTGATTACCATCTGTCTTCCGCACACCTCGCAGACCACATCGGATACTTCGTCCTCGATTTTAATGTTTTCCAGTTCTTTCTCCGCATTTGCCAGAGATTCTTCCAAGTCCGGATAGAAATTTCGTACAATTGTCTTCCAATATACATCACCGTTTTCCACGGCATCCAGAAGCGCTTCCATCGTCGCCGTAAAGTTTACATCCACAATGGAGCAAAATGCCTGACGCATAATACGGTTCACCGCTTCGCCGATTTCGGTCACATATAAATTCTTGTTTTCTTTTACCACATAACGTCTTGCAAGGATGGTCGTAATCGTAGGTGCATAGGTACTCGGGCGGCCGATTCCCAACTCTTCCAAAGTCTTTACCAAGGACGCTTCGTTATAATGCGCCGGCGGTGTCGTAAAATGTCTTGCCGGAAATAATTCCGCAAGTGTAATCTCGGAATCCTTGGTCAAATTCTTTAAGAAACCGCCTTTTACCTCATCCGTATCTTCCTCTTCCTCCGGACAATACACTGCCATAAAACCATCAAATACCAATTCCGAAGTAGTCGCCGTAAAGCGATATCCGCCACCGTCAAGCTTAACGGTAGCCGTTTCATATCTTGCAGCCTGCATACGGCTGGCAATAAAACGCTTCCAGATAAGCTGATACAACCGGAACAAATCTCTGGAAAGAGACTCCTTCACCGTTGCCGGCGTCAAATCCACATAGGTCGGACGAATCGCTTCGTGAGCATCCTGAATCTTCTTTTTATCCGCCTTCTTTTGTTCCGCCTCAATCACAAACTCTTTGCCGTAATTATCCGCAACAAACTGCTTTGCGGCCGCATCCGCTTCCTCCGACACACGAACGGAATCGGTACGAAGATACGTAATCAAACCAACCGTTCCATGACCCTTCACATCCACACCTTCATATAACTGCTGCGCCAGACGCATGGTCTTCTGCGTGGAGAAATTCAGTGCCTTTGCAGCTTCCTGCTGCAACGTACTGGTGGTAAACGGCGGCGCCGGCTGACGCTTCCGTTCTCCCATCTTAATTTCGCCGACTTTAAACTTTGCCTTCTTTACTGCTGTCAGAATCTTATTTGCCTCATCTTCCGAGGAAATGGCCACTTTTCCTTCGCTTGTGCCATAGAATTTCGCACGGAACGGCTTTTTCATTCCCTTCACGGAAAAATCCGCATCCAAAGACCAGTATTCCTGCGGTACAAATGCATTGATTTCCTCTTCTCTGTCACAAATGATACGAAGTGCCACGGACTGCACCCGGCCCGCACTCAAGCCTCTCTTTACTTTATCCCAAAGAAGCGGACTGATCCGGTAACCGATCATGCGGTCCAAAATACGTCTTGCCTGTTGGGCATCTACCAGATTCATATCAATACCGCGAGCTTCTTTTATCGAATTCCTTACTGCGTTTTTCGTAACCTCATTAAAGGTAATTCTCTTTACTTCCTCATCCGGAATCTTTAAAGCTTCCGCAAGATGCCAACTGATTGCCTCTCCCTCACGGTCGGGGTCGGTTGCAAGATAAACATTCTCTGCTTTCTTTACTTCCTTACGAAGCTTTGCAAGCACATCACCCTTTCCGCGGATTGTAATATATTTCGGTTCATAGTCGTTATCAACATCAATGCCCATACGGCTCTTCGGAATATCCCGTACATGACCGTTGGACGCCAGCACCTCATAATTGGTACCCAAAAACTTCTTAATGGTCTTTGCCTTTGCAGGAGATTCCACAATCAGTAAATTTTTTGCCATTTGCTGTCCTTACCTTTCCATAAGCTATCTATTCATTTCGTCCGACAATGCATAATATGCCTGTCCGTACCTTTTTATACAACCATAAGAAGAAAGCTTCTCTAAAATTGCCGCCAATTCTCCCGGCATAAGCTTCGTTTCTTCTCGTATTTCTTCTATATGTTTTGGCTTCAAACGCAAACTAGCATACACCATTTTTTCATTTGATGCAAGTATATTTTTTAAAAATTCATAATTTTTACATTTATGAACACTGCTTTTCTTCGATTTTGCAGAAAAAAACGACTGTAAATCCTCCAGAATATCTGCGGCGGAAATCGTCAGTTTCGCACCTTCTTTAATCAAATAATTGCACCCCTCGCTTAAGACATCGTCCACCCGCCCCGGCACGGCATAAATATTCTTTCCATACTCCAGACCGAAGGATACGGTAATCAAGGTGCCGCTCTTTTTCCTTGCCTCCGTCACCAATATCCCATCAGACAATCCTGCGATAATCCGGTTGCGTTGCGGAAAGAACCAGGAAAGGGGCTGGGTCCCCGGCGGATACTCCGAAATAATCCCTCCTCCGGTCATAAGAATCCGGTCGTAGGTATCTTTATGTCCCTTCGGATAACAGACATCCGGACCGCAACCCAGAATACCGTAGGTGGTTCCCCCGCCTGCCAGTGCACCGTCATGAGCGGCCTTATCCACGCCATAAGCAAGCCCGGATATTACATCGATTCCCTGTACAGCCAATTCCCTCGCTATGCGCCGGGCACTCTCACTGCCGTAGTGAGAACACTTTCTGGCACCGATAATTGCCACCGCCGGCGTTTCTCCGGGAAGTCTTCCTTTATAATAGAAATAACGGGGTGCAGAAAAAATTTTCCGCAGCTTTTCCGGGTATTCCGCATCCTCCTGTGTCACAAATCCGACTCCCTGTGCTTCCACCTCCGCATAAGCCTTCTCATGGTCCCGCTTCCGCACCTCCCGTACGGAGGCTTTTTCCGTCTCCGTAAACGCAAACTGCTCCGCCAGACGAAAAAAGGTGTCCCATTCCCTATCCGTTGCCGTAAGGGCGTTGTCCGGTGTCTCGAAATACGCCAGTACCGCATCCTGCATCTTCGGTGTAATACAGAAGGATGCAAAGGCATGCCAGATACTGTGCCGTTTCCTTTGAAGTTCCTGCAAATTTTCTTTTTTCTCCATCTGCTACTCCCCCCAATACTTTCTGTCCGGCTCCCGGTAGAGCAACGCCTCTGCCACATGTGCTTCTTCAACCTGCTCCGTTCCTGCCAGATCCGCAATGGTCCGGGCAGTCTTTAATATCCGGTGATACGACCGCGCACTTAAAGAAAGCCGCTCATATGCCTCTTCGATACGCTGTTTTGCCCCCTCTGTCAGGACACAATACTTTTTTACATCTCCTCCCGGCACCTCGGAATTACAGAAAAACGCCGTTCCCTTGTATCGTTCCTCCTGTCGCACTCTTGCCGCCTCCACACGCTTCCGTATCTCGGCAGAGCTCTCCTCCTTCGTCTCTTTCTTCAAATCCCGGAAGGAAATCGGCAGCACCTCCATACACATATCAAACCGTTCCAGAAGCGGCCGGCTGATTTTTCCGAGATAGCGTTTGATTTGCATTGCCGAACAATTACACCTGCTGCGATCCGGGTAAAACCCGCAACCGCAGGGATTCATGGCTGCCACCAGCATCCCTCCCGCAGGATACTCGTAGGTGGCATCAAACCGGGCCACCGTAATCTTTCTCTCCTCCAGCGGCTGCCGTAAAATCTCAATCGTCTCCCTCCGGAACTCCGGAAACTCATCCAAAAACAACACACCCTTATGGGCCAGACTAATCATCCCCGGTGTTGCCCGGCGTCCGCCTCCCGCCAGCGCCGACTGAGTCACAGTATGGTGCGGCGCCTGAAAAGGCGGTTCCGAAATCAGCTTCTTTCCGGCAAGCCGTCCCGCCACACTGTATATTTTTGAAATTTCCAGACTTTCCTCAAAATTCAATGCCGGCAAAATCGATGGTATCCGTTTTGCCAACATCGTCTTTCCTGTGCCCGGTGGCCCGATCATCAGCACATTGTGCCTCCCCGCCGCAGCGATTTCCAGAGCACGCTTTGCCATATGCTGTCCCTGTACTTCGGAAAAATCGTACCGCTCCGTGACTGTCTCCGGCTCCTCCGTTTCCTGTTCCCGGTACGGCAAAATGTCCCCGTTCCCGTTTAAAGCCTCCACTACCTCCCGCAAGGATTTCACACCGTATACAAAAAAATCCCCTACCGCAGAGGCTTCCTTTCCATTCTCCTCCGGCACAAACATCTGCAAAAAGCCCTCCTCCTTGGCAAGACAGGCGGACGGCAAAACACCGGGTACCGGGTTAATCGTGCCGTCAAGACACAGTTCTCCCAGAAACATACTTTTTTCAATTGATTTTTCCGAAATATAACCGAAAGCGGTCAAGACGGCTATCGCGATGGACAAATCGAAGGCTGTCCCCTCTTTTTTGATATCTGCCGGTGAAAGATTAACCGTAATCCGTTTCACCGGCAGACGATAGCCGGAATTCTCCAGTGCAATCCGCACCCGTTCCCTTGCCTCCCTGGTCTCGCAGGCCAGTGCCCCGACCATGGAAAAGCACGGCAGACCGTCCTTTACGTCCGCTTCTGCCGTAATCAGCTCCGCCTCAATGCCCAGCACCGCCGCAGAGTACACTTTACCTAACATAACATCCTTTCCCTTGCGGAAAGATTCATAAACTCTACTGCCGGACACCTTCTCCGGCATCCGACCCGTTCCGGACTACTACTTGGTGTCCAGAATCTTCTTAATCTCCTGCATGAAGGTATTTACATCCTTGAATTCGCGGTAAACGGACGCAAATCGTACGTATGCCACCGCATCCAGATCCTTCAGCTTATCCATAACAATTTCTCCGATTTTACTGCTCGGAATCTCCTTTTCCTCAAGACCGAAAATAATCGTTTCAATCTCATCCACCAATGTCGTAATCTGGTCTACGGAAATCGGACGCTTGTGACAGGAGCGGAATACACCGGACTCAATCTTCGCACGGTCGTACGCTTCTCTGATATTATCCTTCTTAATGACAACAAGCGGAATGGTCTCCACCTTCTCATAGGTGGTAAAACGTTTGCCGCACTCGTCACACTGACGTCTTCTTCGAATCGATCCGCCGTCATCTGCCGGTCTGGAATCGATTACCCTCGTATTTTCTTTTCCGCAAAACGGACACTTCATAAGTTCCCCCTTCTGTTGCATAACGCAACCCTTCGAATTTTACAAACCCTTGCAAACCTCGAAATGCTCTTCTCTTAATTCTATTATAAAAGAAATGTAAAAAAATGCAAGCAAAGATTTCTAATCTTCTAATTCAGCAGCATCTACATAAATTGCCGGACGAATACCTCTGTTTTCTGCCTGAGCATGTCCTCCTGCGTAGGTCTGACCGCAATCGTTTACCCATGCCGCATAACCTTCATGATATCCGTTGGATCGCAAATCCCAATCGGAATTTCCGTCTCCGATTCCGCCGTATTCCATCACTCGCACACCTTGTGCCACTGCATATGCGGTTGCACTCGTAGCAAGTCTCGAATTGCCGTAAACACTGTCATTTTCACCGAAATAACGTTCCACTTCGTTTACACTTAATAAAAATACAAGCTCCTTCGTCTCAGACTCCGGTACATCATATCCGTCATTATCCGGATTCGCAATCTCAGACTCTATAACAGATTTCTTTTCTTTCTTGGAAAATGCAGTATTATAAAACTCCTCATTCAACCAGGTACGAATCGGACGCTCCTCCCATATATCATAAAATTGCTCTACATGATTGGCATCCAATATATACCGGCTGACCAAAAGTGCCTTTCCGCCCTTTTCCTCCAGAACAATCCATTCGATTGCTTCCTTTCCGTTGTCCGTATTATTATCCTGCTCATAGCTTCCGAATGTAACATATTTGAAAGCCTCCTGCTCCGGTTTCTCTTCCTTTTCAACAACAGGCACCTTTGTAGGTTTTACCTCCGGTTCGGACGGTGCCTTTGTGACTTTAGGATTGTCCTCGGACGGTGCTTTTGTTACCTCAGGCTTCGGAGATATTTCCTGATTATCCTGCGGCTCATCACCCTTCGCATCTTCTCCGGTATTCCCCTGGGTATTATCATCGGTATTATTGTCCGAAGCTTCTTCTCTCTCTGCTCCTGGAATATAACTCGGTGCCTTTGCCTGTTCCTTTTCACAAATCCAAAGTACCGGGCGTACTCCCAAGCCTTCCTCGCTAATGGAAATACCGCCTCTGTCTATCGTTCCGTTTGCGCTTATCAGTGCGGCATATGCATCATGGTAGCCGCAGGAACGCAACACACACCAATAAGACTCCCCCTGTTCGCTCATTTTAAGCAACCGCAAACCGTTTGCACGGGCATATGCGGTGGAAACAACTCCCTCCGTCATAATTGTTGCAGTAGCCGCCGTATTTTTATAAGCCTCCGCTTCCTCTGCCCCCAACAAAAAGATAACATCCACGGTAGCATACGGCTTTACCAATTCTTCATAATACGTATTATCCGGATTGCTTAAGGAGGTGGCGGCAATGTACTTTTTTTCTCTTTCGGAAAAGGCTTCGTTATAAAAATCTTTGTTCAGCCACACACGCAAAGAACTTTTGTCCCATGTTTGGAAAGCTTCCTTACTATAATACCGGGAGTCCAGAATATAACGGCTGATCAATAACTTTTTCCCGTCCGTTTCATCCAATACAATCCATTCAATCTGCTCTTTTCCGTTTCTTAAATTATTGTCCTGCTCATAGCTTCCGAAAATCACACAGTCTCCTACGGAAGCCTCCGAAATATTATGTCTGGAATATACCTCCGGTTTCTTCTTTTCCTCAGTTTCACCGAATACAGCCTCATCCTTCGTTCCGTTTACAATCTTATCCAATGCACTGTAATCCATCTTCATCCCACAACCGGTTATTCCAAACAATGCACCGGCCAACAGCACACCTAAAATCCACTTTTTCTTCATTCGCTTTCCCCTTCTTTTTCTTTTTCTTTTTCATTCACCCTTACAGTTCCGGAACCACATACCCCTTCTTATCCAGTGCGGCTCCGATTTCGTCCAATACCGCCTCCGAATCCGCCCGTACCGTATGATAATGATACCCTTCGGTAATATGCATCAGTTCCTTGGATTTTCCGCTTTTAATCCCGTCCATAAACTGGGCAATGCTACGCTCCGAAAAAATATTCAAGCCTGCTTCCACTTTGCCGTATACCTTATGCCACACAAACACATTGACAACGGTTCCCCCCATAGTCACAATGGTGGTCAGCTCATCCTCGGTCTGTTCGCTGGTATGGCGTAACTTAAACACTCGCTCCGCAAACGGTCCCTTCGTGATTACATAGCCCTGATGGGTGGAAAGCACATCGTATCCTTCCGCCCGCAGCATGGCAATATCCTGCACGATAATCTGACGGGACACCCCCAGGCGCTCCGAAAGCACGGAGCCCGATACCGGTTCTTCCGCCGCCATAATAATCGCCACGATTTCCTTTCTACGTTCTTTTCCCTTCATAAAGCTCCCCCTTTAGATTGCGTGCAGATTCTTTAAGGAAAGATCCAAAATCGGCGCAGAATGGGTCAGCGCACCGCTGGAAATGTAATCCACACCGATGCCAATGAGACGCTCTACATTTTCTCTCGTTACGTTACCGCTGCACTCGATTTCCGCCTTTCCTGCCGCCAGACGTACCGCCTCTCTCATATCTTCCACGCTCATGTTATCCAGCATAATAATATCAGCACCGGCTGCCAGTGCTTCCTTAAACATATCCAGATTCTCGACTTCGATTTCAATCTTTCTCACAAACGGCGCATATTCCTTAGCCATGGCAACAGCCTTTGCCACACTACCGGCCGCGCCGATATGATTGTCTTTTAACAGCACACCGTCACTCAAATTGTATCTGTGATTGTAGCCTCCGCCTACCTTTACCGCATACTTCTCAAAAATACGCATGTTCGGCGTGGTCTTTCGGGTATCTAAAAGCTTCGTCTTGCTACCTTCAAACAGCACCGCAATGGAACGTGTATAGGTAGCGATACCACTCATCCGCTGTAAATAGTTCAGCGCGGTACGCTCACCGGACAACAACACACGGATATCTCCGCGGATGACCCCCAGTTTCTGGCCCTTCTTTACTTCGTCTCCATCCTTTGCAAACAAGGTCACCTCAGTCTTTGCATCCAAAAGTTCAAACACTCTGGCAAATACCGGCAGTCCCGCAATGACGCCGTCTTCCTTACAAAGCAGTTCCACTTCCCCCAGCTGATAGTCCGGCATCACTGCATTGGTAGATACGTCCTCACTGCTGATATCTTCCTTTAGTGCACTTAAAATCAACTCATCTGCGTTCAACGTCATACTGATATTGTTCATGATAATCTTTCTCCTTTTCGATGGCGGCAAGCACCGCTTTTTTATATTGTTCTTCGTAACCGGCATAAGTCGCTTCCTCCGTTATGCCCGGGTTATTTAAAATTTCCTGTTCCTTTTCCCCATCCAGCGTAATATAGCCTTCTGTCATCTGTCCCGCCGCACGTTTCGCAAACACGAGGCTTTCCAGCAAGGAATTGCTGGCCAGACGATTCTTTCCGTGAACCCCGTTACAGGCCGTCTCGCCTACCGCATACAGCCGGTCCATGGAGGTCTTGCTGTACTCATCCACCGCAACACCGCCCATAAAGTAATGCTGAGCCGGAACCACCGGTATAGGCTCCTTCGTAATATCATAACCTGCCTCCAGGCACTTGGCGTAAATATTCGGAAAATGACTCAGAATCTCCTCCTTCGGAATCGGCGCCAGAGAAAGCCACACATGCTTAGTGCCTTCTTTCTTCATTTCCTTCCGGATGGCCTGGGTTACCACATCCCGGGGCAATAGCTCGTCCACAAACCGCTCTCCCTTGGAATTAAGTAAAATCGCGCCCTCGCCCCGCACCGACTCGGAAATCAAAAACTTCCGTCCCGGCTTTTCCTGATACAGCGTGGTCGGATGAATCTGTATGTAATCGATATTCTGCAGTTTAATATCATGCCGCAAAGCCACCGCCAGCGCATCTCCGGTCAAATGCCGGAAATTCGTGGAATGCTCATACAATCCGCCGATACCGCCGGTAGCCAGTACCGTATAATCCGCCGTGATTGTGGAATAGCCCCCATCCTTATCCTGCCCTACGATACCGTAGCACACATTGTCCTTGGTTAGTAAATCCACCATGGTATAATGCTCAATCAAAGTCACATTCGACAGCTTTCTCACCGTCGCCAGAAGCTTTGAGGTAATCTCCTTGCCGGTTTCGTCTTCATGAAACAAAATCCGGGGTCTGGAATGCGCCCCTTCTCTCGTATACACATAGCCGTTCTCATCCTTTTCAAACTCCGCACCGCAGGCAATCAAATCCCGAATCACCTCCTGAGAGGAACGTATCATCAGCTCTACGGAACGAGGATTGTTTTCGTAATGTCCCGCTTTCATGGTGTCTTCATAATAGGACTCGTAATCTTCGTCATCTCTCAACACACAGATTCCGCCCTGTGCCAAAAAGGAATCACTTCGCTCAAATTCATCCTTGGACACAATGACAATCTGCTTTTCCCGCGGCAAATTAAGAGCACAATACAATCCCGCCACACCGCAGCCGATGATAACAATGTCTGTTTTTTTATTCTTCTCTGTCATGGTCTCACTTCTTTCCGCCGTTTCGGCAACCGTTGACACATTAGGTTCTTTATATACGCCATTCCGTACATTATTCTGTACTTCCGGTACTTACTTTGCAAGGTCCAGCATCCGGTCAAGAGGCGCTACCGCTCTCTCACAAAGTTCCGCCGGTAGCTTCATTTCGTTCTCACCGGTCTGAAGTACATGCAGCACCTTTTCTAAGGTATTCAGCTTCATATCCCGGCACAAATACTCGCCGCCGAAATAAAACTTCTTATCCGGGTTATCTTCTCTGAGGCGGTAGTTCACGCCCTCTTCGGTACAAACGATAAACTCCTTGCAATCACTGTTCTTCGCAAAGGCAATCATATCCGCCGTACTACCGACGTAGTCCGCCAACTTTACTACGTTTTCCTTGCACTCCGGGTGCGCCATCACAAGAGCCGTCGGATGCTTCTTTTTCAGTTCCTTCACGCTTGTACCGGTGATATTTTTATGTATCGGGCAATACCCATCGTTTAAAATCACATTTTTCTCCGGCACCTGCTCCGCCACAAAGCGACCCAGGTTCATATCCGGAATAAAGAAAATATTTTGATTCGGAAGATTCTTTACAATCTTTACCGCGTTGGAGGAGGTCACGCATACATCGCTGTAGCTCTTTAGCTCTGCCGTGGAATTGATGTAACAAACCACTGCCAGGTCCTCGTACTTCTCCCGCAGTTCCTTAATCTTTTCCACCTGCGCCATATGAGCCATGGGACAATCCGCCGTCAAATCCGGCATCAGCACCGTCTTCTCCGGATTCAGCATTTTCGCACTCTCTCCCATAAAGGAAACGCCGCAGAACACCACCACATCCGCATCGGTACCCTTTGCTACCTTGGCCAGATAAAAAGAATCTCCCACATAATCCGCCAGGGCCTGCAACTCCTCATTCACATAGTAATGGGCCAAGATGATGGCATTCTTCTCTTTCTTTAACTTCTGTATCTCTGCAATTAACCGATTCTCCATACACATATATGTTGTGCTACAAGATATGCTGCACAAACTCTCCCTTTTTCAAGATGTTGGGCACAGTATAACACAGAAATTTACAAGTGTCAAGTTGTCTGTCAACTTTCGCCTCATCATGTGAACACAACCACGCCCGAGCGGCTTTGCAGCGAGGTGCGGGGAGAGCGCGAAAGCGCGTGACTTGCACGAATCAAATGCGAACGCGCCACGACCTCCCTCAAACAAAAACGGCGGGAAAATCTTCCCGCCTACGGTGGTCCAAAGAGCTTTCGCCCAGACCAAAACTATAACACTCTCTTTCCTTCTGTTTCTACTCTTCCTCTCGATACTCCGTCCCGTAAAACCTCGGATTTTCATCTTTCCGAATATCACGCAACAACTGTTTCAAACAGGACGGACGCGTTTCCTGCAGGTTATCTATTTCATCAAACGTAACCCACACACTTGCCTCCATATGCAAATCCTTTTCCGTTGGTGTATCGATTTTTTCACCAGTTAAACTTGCCGTAAAGATATGCAATATCCGATGGGTATACTCCGGATATTTCTCTCTCAATTCAGCATTCATATTAATTTCTTCCGCTAAACCGACAAACCGGTCCACCCGGATTTCATATCCGGTCTCTTCCTTCACTTCCCGAAGCAACGTTTGTTCCATACTCTCGTAAGGCTTTTGGCCGCCTCCCGGTAAATCATAATACACACAGCCGTCTTCCCGCTTGCAACGATTTAACAAAACAGCTTCGTTCTCTATAATAATTGCTTTTGATGCACAGCGAATTGCCATCTTTCATCACATCCTTATCATTTCCTTATCACATACCGGTACTGGTCCACGGACTCGCAGCCTTCCACCGTCTCGATTTTAATTTCCCGTTCATCCAGCTCCCGAATCTTCTCCGGACAAAAGGAAGCAATCGGAATGTTCTTTGTATGGACATTAAATATCTCTCCCGCTCCTGCCCAGATGCGCCAAATCTCCACCTCGTCCGTATGCTTCAGATTTTCTTTGATATACGCAATAATATTCTTTGCGCGACCCTCCGTATAATAGTTCCATTCCAGATACACTGCGTACTTCTTTTCCGTGCGAACATCACTTAACCCTTCTGCCGGATAAAGGGCAAAATCATCCTCGTAATCTCCGTCAAAAACTGAGCCCGTCTCCGTATTGAATTCAATGGTAATCTCACGATCCGGACGTTCCACCGTCGACAACGGATAATCCGATGCAATATAAGTAAAATAGCTCATTTCATCCTCCCTACTTTTCTTCTCCGTTCCGGAAAATCCCCCTATCCACCGGCGGTCCGTACATACATTGCGACAAATTTTCCTCCGGAGAAAACACCTCGTCCGCCTCCGACACCGGATTTACTTCCGTACCTTCATCGCTTTCTTCCTCATATCCGGAAACAGGAGTCGCCGTTACACGTGGGTCCGACGGCACTCCATATACAGGCTGGTCATCATTCATCCACGGTAGAAATCTGCATCCGCCCATGGTCATGGCCGTAGATACCAAGGATGCGGTAAGCAAAAGCTTTTTTCCTTTTTTCATTCACATTCCTCCCCTACTTCACTCCGTTTATTCGGTTCAGCACGATCTCATAATCCTTCTTCGCCTGTTCAAACTCCCGAAAGAAGGTCTCCGTTTCCTCCGTCGTCATTCCCTCTTCAAAGGGCTGGGTTCCAAACTCCATAAAAAAGTCTTCTCCCTTTTCTACGCTTAAACGATACTCGTGAACATCCTCATTGTACCACGCTAAGCTTTCATAAAAGAAGCTCTTTGTAAATTCCTCCGTGAGAACCAGGCGGTTATCCACGAACGGCGTAAGAACCACCCCGTTTTCCGTTTCGATAAGTTCACTGGTTGTATATGCTTCCCCTGTCCATTTCATCGGTCCCAGTTCAACAAACAACACATCACCTACAGAAAAAGAGGATGCGTCCTTCCCCGGAATTATCAGCTCAGATGGCAGACCCAAGTCCAATCTCGGGTTATAAATCGATAAAATCTCAATTCCGCAGAGCAAAGCCTCCGTCTGCGTATCCTCCTCCTGCTTCGTTTCCTCAACCGAAAGCAGGCGAACCACAGCATACTGTCCCATGGCAGAAAAATACCAATCCGGCGGTTCTGCTATGATATGAACAGTTTCCACCTCCGCCGTTGCGGTTGGCTGAATATCGTCATAGCCCTCCGGCGGCGGTCCGTACATGCATGCATTTGCATTCATTGCAACCGCAAACACAGAGGCCGTCACTAACAGTTTCGTTCGTTTTCTCATAATCTCCCCCTCCTAGAATAACGTTCCCTTAAAACACATCTTCGGTCTCTTTTTATCGTAGTCCCAGCTATGAAAAGAACCTCCGCCGCAGAATTCCCGGTCCTTACAGGTGCGGCAGGTCTCATTTTCTTCGGATAAATTCCGACGATAGGCTCCGAAGCCGTTTTTCCACACTTCCGTAAAATCGTCCTTTAAAATATTACCGTAAATCAGCTCCGGCCTGCGCTCAATATCAAGACACGCTCCGATATCCCCGTTTGCCATCACCGATGCGGTATAAATACCTGCATTGCAAAGGAAGTACCAGTCACGTACCTCTCGCTCATACTCCGTGCCGAGATAATGGCAACAGCCGTACTGTACCGGCTCCCCCTGTCTGCGCTTTTCCTTAATAAATTCAAATAGTGTCACATAATCCTCCGAGGCAAGCAACAGCTCCGGCATATCCTCCGCCCGACCCATAGGCTCCAGATTAATGACCCGCCAGGAATCGATATCCACATCCTCAAAAATGTGATATAACGCATCCAGCTCCCCGATATTCTTTTTGTGTACCACCGTCGTTACCTGTACATGCTGAAAACTGCCGTTTTCTATCATGGCATCCACACCCTTCATGGCCGCCGCATATCCCCCCGGCGTCTGACGGAACCAATCGTGAGTCTCCGGCAAGCCGTCAATGCTGATGGAAATCGTGCCCATACCGCATTCTTCCAAGCGCTTTGCCACCGTCTCATCGATTAACGTTCCGTTGCTGGTCATGCCCCAGTGAAAACCCAGCTTGTGGGCATATCCCATAATATCAAAAAACTCCGGTCGTAACAGCGGCTCGCCTCCCGTAATGGAAAGCATGAGTCCCTCCGTGCCGAAATCCGCCTTTATCTTGTCCAAAAACGATTGATACGTCCCAACACTTAAAAGCTCGCTGGTTACTTCCCCGCACCGGCTACCGCAATGGAGACACCGCTCGTTGCACTCCATGGTCAGCTCCAAAAACAAATTCCGCAGCTGCGGTTGCTTCCAAAGCATTCTTTTATAGGCCGCCAGTTCTGTCATATGCTGTATCTTTTTCTCTTTTGTCAATCTCATATGTTTCCTACTCCCTTCTTAACATGCTTCTATCGTTCGGACAACTGTTCTTTTTCCTTTTACCGGACAGGCACACCCTCTTCTTTTCTCTTTCGCTTATTCTCATACATCCTCTCATCCGCCATCTTTAACATTTCCTCATAGGACAAACCGTCTGTCAACATACAATAGCCGAAGGAAAAACGAAGCGGTACCGTCAGATTTTCACTCAAACGGGCTGTACTGTGTCCCTGAATATATTCGATAGTCCGAATGGTATTGATTAATTCGTCTTCGTCATCGTAATCATACAAAAACAGCACAAATTCATCTCCTCCGACACGAGCTGACAAACTACTCTGAATACCGAAATTGTTGATTACATTGCCGATTTTTTTAAGATATGCGTCTCCCATCTCATGTCCGTAGGAATCATTAATTCCCTTCAAACCATCCGCATCAATCATCACCACCGCAGCATAACGCAGTTGCTCCGGCTTTTGAAACAACAGGGAAATCTGAGTCTCCATACCGCGTCGGTTATAGAGTCCGGTCAGCAAATCCACATCACGCTCCGCTTCAATTTGTCTGCGCTTTATGAGATCCTCCGTCTCGTCAATGACTACGCCGAATACTTCGTTTCCGATTTCCAGTTCCTCTAACCGCACATACTGCTCCGGCTCCTCGGAAAGCACATACACACCCGGCTCCTCCTCATACGGCTTAGAGCGTACCTTGTCGATAAACTCGTCAAACAATTCATAGTCTGATGTCAGCAATCGCCACTCATCCAGCTCCAACGAGAAAATCCGCGGAATATACTCGGTACACCGAACCGGCTTGGCCCCTTTGTGATACTCGTAAACACCGATATACATGTTTGTCTTACTCAGCACATACGAAATCTTACTGGTGGTATCGGACAGATTCCCCACCATCATATTAATATAATTGCTAAGTTCCGAAAACTCTTCACTGGTCCGGACATCCACTTTGACTTCCATGTTGCCTTCCGCAATCTGACAAAGCTTGTCGTTGATTTCATCGATACCGTCTACCACATAACGGTTCATATAACGGCTCACCACATAGGTTAAAATACATGCAATGGTTGCCAGACCAATACAAAATACCAAAACCGTCGTAGGCACACGCTCATATATCTTTCCGCAATCCATACAACGTCCTACATACTCGTTTCCCACCTTCTGAAACACACAATAAAAACGTTTTCCGCCGATTTTCGCATAAAACCCGTTGGTATCTTCTTTTACCTTTTGCAAATCGATTCCGATTTCATCACACAGCTTTCCGTTTACCTCACCGGCCGTCGTTCCAAGAATCTGTCCGTCCTTCTCCGCAATCACATAATAATCGGCCTCGGAATTCACCTCAATAAGAGAAAACATATTCGCATAGCCGCGTTCTCCCTCGGCCTCCGTAATTACATTTTCTTCAATAAACTTCTCAATCTGGCTCAAAACCCCAAGAGACTTTTCATGCTCTCTGCGTCGCTCGGCAAATACCTGTATACAGACCACAAGCATAAGGATTGCCACCATAAGCGACACTGTAATACGTATCATATATTGCCTGATTCTCTTTTTTAACGGTTTCATAACATCCCCCTCTTTTGTCTCAAAAGAATAAAACAAACCCATATTAAAACTTTATCACAATCAGACTTTTGCGTCAATAATTTCAAAGTCCTACATATAGTATAATATAATGTTTTATGGGAGAATTTTATCATGCGCTTGTGCGATTTACGACAAAAGGAAGTCATCAACTGCAGAGACTGTGCCCGTCTGGGTTTTGTCGGCGATGTGGAATTTAACATCGGTACCGGATGCCTCGAAAAAATCATTGTGCCGGGACCGGGGAAATTCTTCGGATTTTGGGGCGATTCCTGCGAATATATCATTCCGTGGTGTAATATCAAACAGATCGGACCGGACATCATTCTGGTTGACATCGAATGCAAAACAGCCCTGAAGGAGCATCATAACGGATGACGTCCTGCAAGGCTGCTGTTGTATCACATTCTGTTTTGATTACTACCCGGACATTCTCCCGATTGAATCTACGTACTACTTACTGGTAATCCGGTTCACATTCTTGATCAACACAGAAATCGTTCCGTCCGGATTCGTAATAAACTCCACGTGTTGCTTATTGTTGTACTCCTCCATCGGAATATTAATCTCGATTCCGCTGTCAGTGGTGAGAAACTGCTTTTCCAGCTTTTTCGTAGTCTTCTCACTCTGAATCTTTATCTCTTCCTTCGGAAGCTTGTACTTTTCTAACTTCTCTACAAACTCCTCTTTAATCTCCGGCGCCGCTTCTTTAAAGACCTTCTCTACGATTTCCTCTACCTTAATCGGCCCCTCCGCCTTGGCGCACTCCTCATGAAGGACACTTTTTGTCTTCATTTTCTGCTCGAAATCATCGTCATAATACTTCTTGTTAATCTGCTCCACCGCCTTGGTCACCAGGTCCAGCTTTGTCTTCTGGGACATTCTGGCGTGACAATGTAAGAAAAGCTCCGACAAGTAGTTGACCTTCTCACCGTTGACCGGGAACTTCTTCTCAACCAACCGTACCGCATCTCCCTCAAGGTCGATTAACACTGCCTCGGAAAGCTTTCCTCCCGCCAACGGCAGCGCCGCCGTCTGCTTCATCACCTCGTTGATGTTCTCGTCCTGCTCGCCCAGAGACGTATAATGCACATACACTTCCTTGTAGTTCATCTTAAGGATAGCAAGATGCTGTCTCGATTCCACCTGGAAGGTCACAAAAAACACATCTCCCGCTGGGATATCGATGTTGGAATTCATAATCTCGTAAAGCTTCCCCGCCAACTGCTTACTGACCGGAATCAGGTTCTCCTCCCTAAAATCCCGCAGCACCGCATACACCTCGGAAGATTCTGTATCAAACACACAGTTCTTCAAGTCGTCCCCCGACAACAGCTTATAAATATGATTCCGCAAAAAATCGCACAAATCCGGTCCCATCTCAAGCAGGGAATCCGAAAGCACCGGCATCCCTACCGTAGAATCCAGAATATGAATGACTGCTTCTCTGATTATAATATCGTCTTTTTCCATTGTACTTCTCCTGTTATCTGATTTGTTCCAGTATACTTACATCCTTTATTTTCTTATCTTCGGCAAAGAAAATAATCTTGGTCAAAATCTCTGCCGTCTTCGGGTCTTCATCCGCAAACGGAAGGAAAATCTTTCCTCTGTGCTGGGAATGCACCGGAAGTACCGTTATCATCGCTCCGCCCTGCTTATGAATCACACCGCTGCCCAGATTGATATTATAGGTGCCGTAAGCCCCCTCCGCAATTGCGTAGTTCTTTGAAACAGTAACATTTGTAAGCTTAAGCAGCGGCAAAATACAGGTAAGCAACGACGCCCGCATTTCCACGGTGGAATGGCTGGTTTCCGGATCTACACCTCCCGCATGGGCCACACTGACCGCCAGATCCACATCCCGCATCACCTCCGAGAAAATCACCTCCGGAACATCCTTAATTTTTATAGGCTTCCATGTGGTTCTGTCATAAAACTCCACGCACTCTACGGTCGGTGCCTCGATATCCGACGGTGAAAACCAATCCGCCATTGCCAAAATCCGTGCTACGATATTCTCCTTGTAATAAATCTTTTGCAAACCATCCTCCACATCCGCTACCCAGCGACGTCCCTTTAAACATGCCACTGTTTTTTGCGGTTGAATCTGATTCCCGGAATATCTACTCGAATAATTTAACTCTGATTCTTCCTCCGTTTTCACGTACAGTTCCCGGAATACCTGTTTAAACGGCTGCACCAGTTGTTTTTCAAACAATAGCTTCTGGTATTCCTGCCAGTGCCCGTCCCTATATAAGTGTACCGGATGTGCCACCTTCACCTTATCCTCCGGGTTTAACCTCTGTTCATTCCCTGCATAATCCGTAAGTGTTTGCTCTGAAAGGAAGCCCACCCGGGTTTCTTGCACAAATACCAAATTCTTTACCAAAGCCCTCGCCACCGGATTTTGATGCAAGATCATGATTTCATCCACAGTAAACTCTGTTTCATCCTCCATAGCCTGCTCCAACATAAGCCTTGTCCGCTTATACTGCTCCGTCAGCTTTTTCTTACTATCATTCAGGCGGAGAATATACTCGTGTTTTTTCAGCTTTGCCGGTACGGACTTTAGCTCCTTGCCTGCCTTTGTACAGATAATTTCCGCCTTACCGCTTTCATCCACATCCAAGCGTACCGTGACATCCTCTACCTCTTTTTCCTCAAATAACTCTCTGATATCGTCAAGCAGCTTTGTTTCCATCCGCAGAGTCAGACGCATCACATCCGAATAACCGGCATTCATGGCAAGATTACTCATCGCAATCTCCACTGCCTTTTTCTCACTGGCAATTCTCTGGGCTCCGAATTTTTTGCTTTCCTTTAAGAACTGCTGCAAAAATAAATAGCTGCGGATAACATCCTCTTCCCCCGTCAGCGGAATGAGGCTGTAGGCCATCAATAAATCCTTATTTCTCTTATCGGAAATCTTTTGCTCTGCCTCTGTCCGGTCTGTTTTTCCCAGTACCGCATCCGCATACTTTCTGGCTCTGGAATGCTTGCTCCCGTCGGAAATATATTTAGCGGCATCATAAATCATATCAAACCGCTTCTTTCCCAGTGTTTCGTAAGCATCCTTAAACCACCGGATATCAAAAGCCCCGTCGTTTAACTCCTCCTCGGAAAGCGGCGTAAACTTCGCTATCATTGCCTTACGTTTATCATCAAAATGCTCGTTCATGTGCGCCATAAAATAATAGCAAGCCGACAAAAATCCCTCGTAGCCAAGGTATTCTCCGATTGCCGGAATCCACTCCGGTGAATACAAGGCCGCTTCAATGAGACGCTTTTCCGATATCTTTTCCTTTTCCAGAACAGCCCTTATCTTTTCCGAACTATCCTCTTCTGCCGGAATACAAACGCCAAGCAAATGACTCAGACAGCTCTTTTTACTGTAAGGAGACGTATAACCGGAATATCCCAGTGTATCCTCTCCCAAAGCATTCAAAATAGCCACCAGCTTTTCGCTTCCGTAGATTCTGCGCACACTCCGGATTACCTGCGAATACTCCGTCTCACTGTCTCCTCGTTTTAATTCAACGGAAAGTACCTCCGCAAGCAGCTCCTCATACACCTCATCCACAAAACGCTGTGCTCCGGTATCCTCTAAAAACGGCGCCATCAAATATTTTCTCCGGTTATCCATAAAACTTCCGTACCCGCCGCGTTTTGCAATCTGTTTGCCCTGTTCTCTGAAGCCGGACGCAATCAAAGTAATTGTTTCCAGCGCCTCACCCAAATTTTCTTTTCGAAAGAAAAACTCGTACATGGCCCGTTTTGAAATAATTCCGCGATACGCCGCAAATAAATACGGTACTACCGTCGGTTCCGTAAACTCTCCGTCCGCCATCGCATACTCTCTCGGACTTACTACCCGTCTGCGTTCATTCGCTCCGTAATATCCGCCCACCGATTCGTCCCGTTTTACATCACGATAGAATGTTTTCTCCTTTACCGCAATTGCCAGCGGAAATACCGCCCCCAGATGTTCGTCATTTCTGCAGTTTAGGTTTCCGAACCATTTTCCCAGCTGACTGTGGGAAATAAAATGGGCTTCTCTCTCCCGGCAATAGCGTTGCATGTCAACCGGCGGAACCGCAGGAAGGATTACCATGTCTTGCGGAAGATAGCTTACATACCAATATCCTAATGCAACCGACAGTAAATTTCTCTTTTCCTCTGCAACATAATCCGTCATCAGCCGGACAACAATTCTTTGCATCTGCGACTTAAACCGATAGGTCTGCAATTCATCATAGCCCTCACCGAACAGCTCTATTATATACGGCCTTGCTTTCTCATCAAAGTCCATTCCTCTGCCCCGTGCCCGCAACAATACATACATACGCACCAGCCGCTCCGGCTCGAAAAGCCTCGTTTCATACCATTGCTTCCAAAGAGAAAGTCCCGGCACCTCATGCTTTTGTCCCTCTGAAATCTCTACAAAACACCGGTCGGAGCCACTAAAGGTGTATACCTCTCCGCCGTAGCCCCGGAATTCATCGTTTCCGTGCTCCGTAAACAACCGATGTAAATCATCACAATCCGCCTTTGCAAGGGATGCAGCCTCCGATATTGCTTCCTTTTTCTTAAACTTCTCCTTAATCGTCTGTAAAAATCCGGACTTTTCGCCTTTTCCGTACAACTGATTTTCTATCTTCGACTCCGGGAAAATCTCCGTAAATGCAGCAACAGCCGTTCTGTAAAGCCCGCAATCCGTCAACTGCGGTACATATCGGTCCCCTTCCTCATACAACGGCTCCCTTTGTACACTTTCACTTGCGTTCACGTCTCCGAATATCCCGTCAATCAACACCTGTTCTTTTGCGGTAGGCTCCTCCAGCTTTTTCACAAGCTCCGCCGCCGGATAAAACTCCTTCCGACGCTCCTCATCCTTGGAAAGTCGCAGCATAATATCAAGGCCTGCGGTCCTCTTTTCTTCCTTCCCGTCAGAAAGCAACCGCTCCACCGTCCCTAACAGCGCATCCCCCTCTTGACGGTACAAAAGGTCAATAATCGTTGCACGCATATCCTCCGCCTTGTAACGAAGCAATGCCTCCATCTGCTGATACTCTGTCGTGTTTAACTCTATTTTCCCAACAAGCTCGGCTGCTTTTCTCCGTGTCCATGATTCCTTATCGGAAAGCATGGAAATCAAGGTCTCCCTTTGAAGCCTTGTCTCCGGCGAATGCAGCACCATTGCCATACATCTCGAACGGTCAACCGCATCACATTCCTTTAACAATCCGCAAAGAAAATCCTTCTTCTCTGTATCCTGTAAATAAAAAGCAAGATAACACATATTCTCGATGACTCTGCTTTTACTTAACGACGCCGAATACCACGGAAAAATGCACGGCGAAAACTCCACCGACTTTCCTTTGATTCTGTCATAAATATATCGCATCGTCTCAAAGCTTCGCTCCATCTCCTCCTCGGTATCATACAACAAATTTGCAAGAGAGGAGGCGTTTTTCATCTGCTCCTTCCCCACATTCCGGTAACGATTCATAAAATGAGGCATGTATACCGCCAGAATATCCTGTTCCTCCTTATGTCCGTAAATCACCGTTTTCGCCAAATAATGAGACAGTCTTTTGTTATCCAGATTCGCGCAAAAATAGCCTGCCGTCAGTATCTGGTGACGGGTTCCCTCCTTTGCCAGTTGTATTACCCGTTCCGCGGCTTCATCCGCATGATACACGCCGATGGACCACAGACCGATGTAGATTTTCATACAATCTTCGCTTCCGATGTATTCCTCGGCTTTTGCACGGTTATCCATGCATTCCAATATTAAATCAATGCTTTTATTACTGATTCGCTCCAGTGTATTGCTATCGGCAGCAATGATTCCCAGCCAAACGCTTACCGCACGTTTCACGGAAGAAAAACGAATCAAATCATTCTCCGCAATTACAGCAAGAAGCGACCGGAACGCTTCCACCGTACCGATATCCATACATTCACAAATACTTTGCCGCAGTCCCTCCTGTAGTCGTGCTGCCAGCAAAAGCTTTCCTAATAGTTCATGCATTTCCCGGTTCCCGCTCTTTACGATTCCGTTTAACACAAACCGTTGTAGCGGCAGCTCACCCTCACCGTTTACCACATCGCGAACCGCATCCACGACTCCCTGATTGTTTCGTTCCAGCTCATAGGCCACTGCCATATCACTGCACCCCCGCGGATACCACCGCAGGCTGTTTTCAAAATACGCACGCTCTTTCTCCGTCAGCCGAAGTCTGAGAATGTCCTCCACATCCTTATCAATGGTCATATCCTTGTGAAACTCTGAAATAATAGCTAAAATCCGCCTCATCTCATACACCGGGGTACGAAAGGAGCGTCTTAAATAGGACGTGGAATATGCCCAGTCAATAGATTTGTCTACCGCATAACACAGCGCCGCTTTATGGCGTCTGAATATGTAACCGTCAAACAGCCAATCCATTTTTTTCTCAATAAACTCCGAAGGTCTTGTCCATTGTCCGGTTCGAAACCCTTCTAACAGCATTCCGTAAACCTCGGTTGCTTCCACACTGTTGTCGTTTCTTCCGAGCCGTATGAGAAACTCCCTACGGTCATGCTCCAGTTTCTCCTTGCATTTTATATCCCTTTTCTTTAATTCTTCCTCATACATCCTCGCCAATTCTTCTGTTTTCAACTCTCCCATAGTACCCTCCGCTTCTTTTTTTGAATGTATTCTACTTACCGAACAACTCTCTGCCCGGTCCGTTTGTCCTAAAACAGTGCGCCCGCCAACATGGTCATCCGCAGAAACGTAAACAAATCATTCTGCTGTACATCAATTGCCTGAGAAAGCTCCGTAAGCTCCTCATCCTTGTGAAAAATCCGCACCAAACCATCTTCAAAGGCCTGTAGCGCCACCGTGACAGCCACAGCCTCGTCCGCTTCTTTTCCGCCGTAATTGATGCCAAAGGCAATCTTACCGATTTCACTCCTATCCGCAATCTGCTCTCCGGTCAGTGGAGTTACATGCTCTTTTTTTCGTACCCTCTCGTTATACTCCGCAACACAGGTATGCACCGCTTCTTTGATTAAGTCCTCCACGGTTGTGGGACAGTTTTCCAAATGAAAATCCACCTCAGAAATTTTGTCCCGCTTCTTTCCTAATTGCTTCATTGTGATTTTGATGTTCATAAACCCTCCGCAAATTATTCCTGACCGGCCCTTGCATACTCCTTAAACTTGTCAATTCCATACTCTGCCACTTCTAAGTCCTCCTCCGAAGTCGCTCCGCTAAAGGCAAATGCCAGCTTATAGTCGTCGCCTTCCGCATAAGCGCCGCCGGTAAAGCCCAACTCCCCCATAATCTTTTTTCTGTCAGAATTTCCGCTGTTTGCACCGGATGCAATGACCTCGCCCGCCTTGGACCAGGCAATCGCCACCAGATTCCAGCCTTCCTTCAAGTTATACGGAGTCTCAACCACCTTCATCTCGCCAATCCAGTCAACTTCGCTGTCTTTATCCAAAAAGCAGGCTACTCCGACACCTTGAATCTTCATTTCAAGGGCCTTTATTTCCATGTCATCCAGTACCTGAACCAATAAATCTCTTGCTTTGTTTTTGTCCATATTAGTCTCCAATCTTCTTTAAGGTATCTTTCCGTATTTCTTCCCTCAAAACTTTAAGATACTCCGAAAACGCCACCTTATCGTCGGCATAGGTTTTGTTTAGCTCATATTCTCTCGGTATCCAGGTTGACAAATCGGAAATATTATGCTGAATCACTGCTTCCAGTCCATCAATCGCCTTATATACCTTGGCTTCGATGGTCTCTCTTTTCGCCATTTCTTCATACAACGCACGCATTTCCATAGCATAGTTTTTCGGAAGGGAATCTACCCACTGATACAACAACTCCTCTTCCGTTTTTTCATTCCCTTTGGTTTTCTCAAAGACCGGAATATCCCCGGTAAAGGCCTCTCCCAAATCATGGATAATGCACATCCGAATCACCTTGTCCATGTCTACTTCCGGAAATTCATCCCGCATAAAAAACGCCATCAGCGTCATCATCCAGCTATGTTCGGCTACACTTTCATGCCTGCCCTGTTTTGTATAACAGTGACGGGTTGTATCTTTTAATCGTTCTGCTACATTTAATGCATCCAGTAATGCTCTTGCCTCCATATGTCCTCCTAAGTTGACCACCTATTTATAAAACTGCAACGCATACAACACCGCCAAAATCGATACTCCATCATTCGTTCCGTTGGTCCGCAACAGTTCCATATATTCTTCTTCCGCAAACCACCGCTTGCTGCTGATTTCATCCGTATCCAGTATCCGATTCTCCGCGGACACTCGCGCCGCAAACACATGAACAAGGGCATCTGACATGCCGTTGCACGGGTTCTGACTGCACAAATACTTTAAGTTCTGCAATTCACAGCCGGTCTCTTCCTTCACTTCCCGCTCTGCTGCCGTCTCGATAGCCTCACCCGGCTCGATTTTCCCGGCAGGAATCTCCCATTCCAAATGCCCTACCGTGTATCTGCGGTTATGGATAAACAAAATATCATTCTTCTCATTAAAAATCACCACCGCTACCGCTTCCTTCGGATAGTGAATCTGATGATATTTTTCGATAATATATCCGCTTGGCATGCGGACTTTATCCGTGTATAAGCATACATGGTCGCTTTCGTAAATTGTGGTACGCTCTAAGCGAGTAGGCATCTGTTCCATGGGGGTACTCCTTTCTAATCTGTAAACGTTGATATGGTAGAATCGCCAAACACATATAAGCAATACTCAAATTCTCCGCTTATAGGGTGAGGATACGCATTATAGGAATACCCAAGCCCGCTAAAATGACCGCTTTCACTATCCTTGACACAGAATATCGGTGCACGGTCAAAGCAAGCGACCGTAACCCAATCAACAGTAAATATACCACCCCATAGCAACAACACTCCTAATATAATTTTTAGTGTTTTTCTTTTCAACAACTATCACCTCTCACAATCAATTTCACTTCTGTTTTCAAAAGAAATAAAAATCTAATACCACTGACTACTTGATATTTGGAATTTCAACATTTCGTTCGGTTAGAAATGTTTCTAACTCTTTTTTACATCCGTTTTCATCAATTGCTAACATAGTTTCCTCTTCTCTGTCTCATGACAAATATTTGGGTAATCCTCAGCACGCTTTAAATATCAAAAATTATTTTCTTACATTTCGCACAGCTATGTGCCGGAATTTCATTCTGCGTAAAACTCTTTTTACAGTTCAATAAGGTTCCCTTCTTTTCACCCTTCTTAATCCACTGGGGAACCATACGGGAAACCAACGCTCCTTCTTCCATCTCACTACCGCAATATGGGCAATTCATCATATTCTTATCCTCCTTTATCCATTCACAGGTATTTTCGCAAACTTCTCGCAAAAACTATTTCTTGTTATATCGTTTCCAAATAACGCTTGTAACTCTTTTTCGTTTTCCTCTCCCAATCCCAAATATTGTTGCAAAAAAATCTTTGTTAAACGTAAATAGTTTCCTTGTATTAGTCGATAGTAGTCGCTTTCTAAGAGCATCTCTATCATTCGAATGGTTTGCTCGTATGTTTCTGTTTCTTCATAAAAGGCTCGAATAAGCGGAAGCGTTTTATAAAAAGCATCCGTATGCTCTTTGACTTTCTTCTTCATGGAATCCTCAAAATCGGCAGTATCAATTCTACATCTATCAAAAAACATATCCGGTCTTTTTCGAAATCTATCCTCTGTTTTGTTATGATTCTCATGAACATTTTCAAAGAAATGTGTAAAAATCGACTTATCTGTCCGTACATAAACAGCTTTCTTCCCGGACATTCTTGGAACAAAGTCATAGTTCCATCCCCATTGAAAGCAACCACCCAAATCCGTCTGTTGAAACAAACTTAACACCCTGCGACGATGTTCACAATAGTCATCCGCCCAAACACGATTACCAAGGTAACGCATTCCGAGCTCTTTTTCGATCAAAGGTGAAAACACCTCGTCAAGCAACATATTCCACCCTGCAACCATAAGATCGCGTGTCGAGTATTTGTCCTCATACTCCGGCATCCAAAAACTGATTAAGTATTCCTTATACTTTTCAAATTCCATAATAAACTCCATTTGGCATCATCAAGATATTTCCTAACCACTAATGACTCTTATCAATCTGCTTCACTATCCAATAGAACCGATTTCCCGAACCGTTACTTAAACTCTAACAACCGCAAGCTGTCCACGTCCGAATTTGATGCAGAAGGTTGTTGTGGCGCCTCGGGTATCTCTACCGAAATGTCCTTAATGGTAACCAGAACGTCCTCCTCCGGCATCGTAAATGTGAAATATGTATATGCATCCCAACTTGAAAGCTCCATCTCCATTTCCTGTTCCACACCGTTTACAAAAAACTCATAATAATGCTCGGTGAGAGTAGCAAGTTGAATCGTCACCTCTTCGCCTGCCGCATAAGAACATTTTAGTTCGTTTACAATCGGATAGTTGTCTGCAATCGTAACCTTGTACTTTGGTTGAGCGCATGCGAACATCACAAACATACAAACACTCACCAATATGAATGTTGATAACCGTTTCATAGCATCCCCCCTTTAATAAATCAGAACTCTGTATGCGGCTTTTTATAACACCACACCTGATCGAACTCCGTTTGTTTTATACGTACAATGTCTTCATGCGTATAATACCATTCCTCCTCGGCATAAAAATAATCCTCCGGATTCCGTTTAAAATATTCATATAAAAAATCCAGAAGAATTCTCTCACAATCACTGATATCTTCAATAATCATCACACGAATTAACTTCTCGCCTTCCGCAATCCAATCAAAGCTATCCGTACAATCGTCATCCGAGTACAGATACATCAACCACTGTCTGGCCTCCGGAATATCCTCATAGGTATTCGCTATATTCCCTGTGGTATAAACACCGCCATCCACCGATTCATAAAACTTCTCCTTAATTCTCGGTTCCAAATTCGCCCGTTCTGCAGCCAACTTAACATCCCAAATCAACCGCTGAATATCCGCATTTTCTTTTCTCTTTAAAATCATTCCCGAAATTCCCACTTGTTTTGTCACTCTCTTCCGTTCAACCTGCATCACTCGCAAATTATATATTCTGTCCGCAAAATACCTCCCTAAAAAACGCCCTCACTCCGTCGTCCACCGACGTGCTGACATCCTTCACTTCCAAATCATAGTAATACTTCCCGGTGGCAATATCCACCGACAGGGAATCTAGCGGAAAACCTTTCACACGCTTAGCATGAGGCCTTGTCACCAACACAAAAGGCTCCGTAGCAATGGACATGTCCATGCTTGAAAAATGCCGGTCTTCATCCAAAATGAAGTAAATCGCATTCCGGTACCGTCCGGTGATTTTTCCGCCATACTTCTCTGCCAAAGAGGCATAATACTCTATCATTTCCTCGTCCGTCAGCTCTTTCCCGCCGATTCTTCGAACCTGAAGCCCCGGCTGCTCCTCCGGCGTAAGCTCCTCAAAATACAACCCGCTGTCGCAGGAAAACACCGGTATATGAAACGCATCAAAATAAGCTCTGGCCTTAATCTCCGCATTCTCCAAAGGTGTCGCTCCGTCTTCCTTAATCTGCGGAAGCTCCCCTTCCAAGTCATTCAAACCGATAAGTTCAATATCAAAGTCCTTTAAGGCATTCTTCATTGCCTGAAGCTTGCCGTTATTTGTCGTACCGTATAACAGTTTCATTTATTTCTCCCTCTTTGAACGAATATACTCCAGCACTGTCAAAGCAATCGCTCCCCAGAATGTAACGCCGGCAATCGGCATGACAATAGAAAACACCCGCCATGTAGCCACAGATGAATTCGCAAGAAACACTGAACCGATAAAAATCAAAATAGATATACCGAACACACACCACAACACAGTGATTGCTTTTTTCATTTGCTTTACCTCCATGAAAAACCACTCATCCCACGCCTTAAAGTATACCACAAACACACTCAATCCGCAACGAAAGTCACCTATATATTATACTTTCTTATTACTCTGTTCATCTGTCAGCAACGCTCAAACAGGATGTTTGAGCGAGCCCGCCATAAGGCACGGATGCCGCATCAGGGCGGTTGCGTCACTCCATTGCATTCCTCCTCAGAGTAATTAGAAAGACTTATATCCGAATCACGAGAGAAAAGGCTTTATCGGACAGACAGTTCTATTCCATTCACGACACACAGAAAAAGGGCCATCGCACTTTTCTGCGACAGCCCTTGCCTTTTCATCAAACGAGGAATGATACGTCCCTTAGAACAATCCGGTGATCATACCGTTCTCATCCACATCGATTCTCTCCGCAGCCGGAGTCTTCGGAAGACCCGGCATGGTCATGATGGTACCGGTGATAGCTACCATAAAGCCTGCACCTGCAGAGATGTATGCCTCACGGATATTTACGTTAAAGCCCTCCGGACGGCCAAGCTTTGTCTGGTCGTCGGATAAGGAGTACTGGTTCTTTGCCATACATACCGGCACATTACCGAAGCCCATAGCTTCAATCTTTGCGATGGCCTTTTCCGCGGACGGATCGTAGGTTACGCTACCTGCGCCGTAGATTTCCTTTGCGATGGTTTCAATCTTTTCCTTCAAGGAAAGCTCGTCCTTATAAATCGGCTCAAAGAAGCTCTCCTTGGTCTCTAAGGTCTCAAGCACCTTGTTCGCAAGCTCGATGCCGCCTTCACCGCCCTTTTCCCATACATCGGAAAGTGCGAACTCAGCGCCTCTTGCCTCACAGAACTCCTTCACGAACGCAAGCTCTGCCGGGGAGTCGGTAATAAAACGGTTCAAGGTAACCACTACCGGCACCTTGTACTTCTGTAAGTTTTCGATATGCTTTTCAAGGTTTACGATACCCTTCTTTAATGCCTCAACATTCTCTGCGCCAAGGTCAGCCTTTGCTACGCCGCCGTTGTACTTAAGAGCACGTACCGTAGCCACAAGTACCACTGCATCCGGCTTAAGACCTGCCATACGGCACTTAATGTCAAGGAACTTCTCCGCACCAAGGTCTGCACCGAAGCCGGCTTCCGTAATCACGTAGTCAGCCAACTTTAATGCGGTTCTCGTTGCACGAACACTATTACAGCCGTGTGCGATATTGGCAAACGGTCCGCCGTGAACAATGGCCGGGGTATGCTCTAAGGTCTGGATAAGGTTCGGACGAAGTGCATCCTTAAGGAGTGCTGCCATGGAACCAACCGCCTTTAACTGCTCTGCGGTTACCGGGTTACCGTCATAATCGTATGCCACAATAATACGGCCCAGACGTGCCTTTAAATCCTCCATATCCGCAGCCAAGCAAAGGATTGCCATAATCTCGGATGCTACGGTAATAATGAAGTGATCCTCTCTTACCACGCCGTCTGCCTTCTTGCCCATACCGATGACGATATTACGAAGGGCACGGTCGTTCATATCCAGACAACGCTTCCAAATCACCTGCTTCGTGTCGATGCGAAGTGCATTTCCCTGTTGGATGTGGTTATCTAACATAGCCGCAAGTAAGTTGTTTGCGGAAGTAATTGCATGGAAATCTCCGGTAAAATGAAGATTCAAATCCTCCATCGGTACCACCTGTGCGTAGCCGCCGCCTGCAGCGCCGCCCTTAACACCGAAGCACGGGCCGAGGGAAGGTTCACGAAGTGCAATAACAGCCTTCTTTCCGAGCTTTCCGAAGGCCTGACCGAGACCAACGGTGGTGGTGGTCTTACCCTCTCCTGCCGGAGTCGGATTGATTGCGGTTACCAGCACCAGCTTACCGTCCGGATTTCCCTTTACTCTGTCCCAGAGCTCATCCGTAAACTTTGCCTTGTACTTGCCGTAAAAATCAAGCTCGTCCTCTGTGATACCAAGCTGCGCCGCAACCTCCTTAATCGGCTTAAGCACCGCTTCCTGTGCAATTTCAATATCAGTCTTCATGACCTTTCCTCCTTATATTTACGGTGGTGTCCCGGACACCCCTATTCTTTACTCTTATTGTTTCCCTTTACTACCCAACAAATGACTTCTTTGCAGCTTCTCTTCCTGCTCACTCTTATGCTTATTCTCCTCTTTAATTTCCCAGTGAATCAGGAAGGTCAGCGCCGCTCGTAACGCAATAATCGCGCCAACCGTCAATATTTCTTCCCATTCCCTGACGATAACCGTCTTTAAAATCTCACTGCCCAGCTTAAACTCCAGACCGATTTCAAGCCCGTGGGCCAGCGTCAGTTTGACGTTCGGATTCTTTCTGATGTAATACACAAAGCCCTTAATACCGGAGCAGATAATCACACCGATACCGATAAACTCGAAAATCAAAATAGCAATTTCTACCACATACTGCATCACATGATGTAAGGTTTCCAATATGTTCATAAGCGTTCCTCCTCTGCATCAAAGAATTCTGCCGTTATGTACGCATAAAATAATTACACATAATCCCCGATATACTGCTCAAACTCCTCCGCAGACATCAGCACCTTACGCGGCTTCGTACCCTCCTCCGGACCTACCACACCGGCCTCTGCCAGCTGGTCCATAATCCTGGCCGCACGGTTAAAGCCGATTTTGTACGCACGCTGCAGCATGCCTATGGATGCCTTGTCCTTTTCGATAATAAGCTTTCCCGCATCCGCAAAGTACTCGTCGTAACCGTTTGCGTTGCCGGAGTTTCCGCCGGACGCATCTGCACCACTGGTCGGCATACTGGTAATCTTCTCCGATACCTCCGTATTGTAGGCACCGCCTTCGTTATTGGCCTTTAAGAAATCTACCACCGCACTTACCTCTCTATCGGATACAAAAGCCCCCTGTACACGTACCGGCTTGGAATAACCGGACGGGAAGAACAACATATCACCCTTACCGAGAAGCTTCTCCGCTCCCGCTCCGTCCAGAATCGTTCTGGAGTCGATGGCCGAAGATACCGCAAATGCGATACGTGACGGGATATTTGCCTTAATAAGACCTGTAATAACGTTAACCGACGGACGCTGGGTTGCGATAACCAGGTGTAAGCCTGCCGCTCTCGCCAGCTGTGCCAGACGACAAATGGAATCCTCCACCTCGCCCGGTGCTACCATCATCAGGTCCGCAAGCTCGTCCACGATAATAACAATCTGCGGAAGATGCTTGTACTTCTCTTCTTCCAGGCCCTGCTTTGCCGCATCTGCCACACGCTCGTTGTATCCCTTTAAGTCACGAACCCCCAGTTCCGCAAACTTCTGATAACGTTCGGTCATCTCGATTACCGCCCAATTCAGCGCTGCGCTGGCCTTCTTCGGGTCAGTCACCACCGGAATCATCAAATGCGGAATACCGTTATACACGGAAAGCTCTACCACCTTCGGATCCACCATAATAAGCTTTACCTCGGAAGGGTCTGCTTTATACAAAATACTCATAATTAACGTATTGATACATACGGATTTACCGGAGCCTGTCGCACCCGCAATAAGAAGATGCGGCATCTTCGCAATATCCGTTACCACCGTCTGACCGCCGATGTCCTTACCTACCGCAAAGGCTACATTAGAGCCGTGACCGGTAAACTCGGAAGATTCTAACAATTCTCTTAATAGTACCGTGGAATTCTCCTTATTCGGTACCTCGATACCCACAGCCGCTTTGCCCGGAATCGGCGCTTCGATACGCACATCCGCAGCTGCCAGATTTAACTTAATATCATCCGCAAGGCTGGTAATCTTGCTGACCTTTACGCCCTGCTCCGGCTGGAGCTCGTACCGGGTTACCGCCGGACCGCAGCTGACATTGGTTACGGATACCCGTACACCGAAACTTTCTAAGGTACTCTGCAGTTTCATTGCCGTTTCCCTCAAATCCTGCTCGGAAACACCTTTGGACCCCTTCGGCTTCGTTAATAAATCAATCGGAGGAAACTCATATTTTTTGATCGGTTCACTCTCTTCAATCACAAGCGGCTCTACCGATTCCTTATCTGTGGAAGTCTTTCTTGTCCTGCCGGAAGTGTTTGAGTCTGTCTGTTTCTCTTGCGATACCGTTCTACCGTCTTCTACTTCTGTAGAATCCGTATTTTCCGTTGCATTTTTATTCTCTGATCTCTCCTCTGCAACAGAAGCCGCACGGAACTTCTGTCCGCCGGAGGTCTGGCGGATTCCGTCATCGCCCAAAGCGTCCAACTGCTCTGCCACCGTCGGGCCTTTGCGTGGGGTATTGTTCCACTTTAATCCGGTATTCTCGGTAGAGGTACTCCTGCTTCCTGCCTGTCCGTAACTGCTTGTCGTATTCTTTCGTTCTACATATGTCGTATCTTTATATTCTCCCGTTTCCGGAGAGATTTCCATCATACGAAGTCCCGCACTCTGCGCCTTCCGCTCCTCGTTATACAATGCACTCACTTCAGAAACGGTCTGCTCCGGCAACGTATACTGATTATTCATATCCAGCGTAAACTCCCCGGTCGGGGTCTTACCGCCGAAGAAATTCCGCTTCTCCTTTTTCGGCTTTACCTGCTGTACCGGCTCCTGCGCAACTACTGACTGTGCACCGGCCACCGGTTCCATCTTTGCCTTCTCTTCTTCGGACAACAAATAGGTCTTAGCCCTGCGTTCTCCCAGTTCCTTACGCTTTTCTTCTACCAGTCGTTCCCGCTCTGCCTGACGCTCCTCATAGGACTCTCTCCGCTCCATGGCATGTACCTTATGAAGGGCATAGCGCTCGTTGCTCTTCTTCGCAATCCAGGCAAAAATCGCCTTACCGGAAAATAACATAAAGAACACCAAAAACAGTGCAATAATGATCACATACGAAGCTACCGTATCAAACAGCGGCATAAACAGAAAACAAATCACGCCGCCGAAAATACCGCCGCCCTTTCTAAACTCCGCCGCCAGCTTATAATAATCCGTAATCTTCAACCCCTTATGATAGGACCCTATTTTCGAAAAATCATCTCCCGCATAAATAGGTTCTGTTGTCACCAGGTCGGCTCCTTCCTGAAACCGAATCTCCGTAAAGAATTCAAACCCTACCGTCCGCAACTGCTCCGCCGAATAGGTGGTCATCATCTGAATCAGCGCCGTCAGCATAAACAGCATTCCGAACAAATAAATCATCTTCCCGGTCAGGGCGCGACTGCCTCTGTTGGCAAGGAAAAAGGCCATTCCGAAAAAGAGCAGAATCGGAAATACATACGCCACCAAACCGAACAAACCGAACATGACGCCATTGATTGCCTCACCAACCTTGCCGCCCAGATGAAAATGGCTCAACAATAAGAGCACCGAAACCACCAGTGTAATCATTAAAATGACTTCGTTTTTGATTTCGTTGCTTACCTTATTCTTCTGTGCGGCACTACTGCTGTTCTTTGCCGTCGATGTACTCCGTTTTGCAGAACTACCGGTACTCCGTGTAGACTTCGTTCCACCGGAACGACTGCCGGAGCCGGACCGCGTTGCAGTACCCTTTGCCCCGTTTCCCGTACGGGCACGATTCGCACCTGTACCGGTATTCCGTTTTGTTGTTGAACCCTTACCTGCGGATGCCATTTCGTCCCTCCTTGCACTTATGCAAAAATACTGAACAATACTGCAAATGCACCCATAGCAAAGCAGTAATATGCAAAATACTTAAACTTCTTTCCTCTGACAATCACAAGCATCGTCTTAATACAAACATAGCCTACCACTGCCGATACCAACGTACCTGCAAGATAATTTACCATATCGGATCCGGACAACATCTCCGGTGAAAAATCCAAAAGTTCCAATACCAGCGCACCAAAAATCGCCGGAACGGACATAATAAAGGAATACTTTACCGCAAACTCTCTTTTAAAGCCACAGGCAAGACAAGCGGTGATCGTCGTACCGGAACGGGAAATGCCCGGAAAAGTCGCAATCCCCTGTGCAACACCAACAATCGCAGCCTTCGTGTAAGGCGCATCAGCCTCGGTAAACTTGCCGTCCGGCAGACGGTCGGAAATCAAAAGCTGTACGCCGTTTATGAGAAGCAGAATTCCCGGTACAATCAAGGTGGCGGAAGCCGCATTAATGGCCCCCTCCAGTAAAATACCCATAATACCGGTCGGAATGGTAGACACAATCACCATCATGACAAAACGACGATACGGTGTGGTAACCACCGGTTGCCACTTCTGCTTTTTACACAAGCATCCGAACAAGCTCTTAAAAAACTGTCCGATAATAGCAAAGCCCTCTTTGATAAGTGCCCAGATATCCTTCCAAAAAACCACAAACACTGCCGCTAAGGTTCCCAAATGCAGAAGCACATCAAACAACAACCCGGTATCCGTATCAAATCCAAGTACATTCTTAAAAATCGCAAGATGTCCCGAGCTGCTGATTGGCAAAAACTCAGCCACACCCTGTATGAACCCTAAAAAAATCGCTTTTAATAACTCCATCGTTATCTCCTCTTACTTCTAAATATCCTATCTTATAATTATATAAGATTGAACAAAAAAACTCAACCCTTTCGGGCAAAAACTTTTCCGAAAGGGTTGAATGATTCCAAACGCAATTCCACGCTTCTTTAATTTTCAAACTGGGCCATATAAAGCTTGTAATATTCACCCTTTTTCGCCATCAGCTCTGCCGGAGAACCGGACTCTATAATACCGCCTTTGTCTACCACGAAAATCCGGTCCGCCTTCTGAATGGTTGACAGTCTGTGGGCTACCACAAAGGAGGTCCGTCTCGCAAGCAGCATTTCGATTCCCTGCTGAACCAAAAGTTCCGTATGAGTATCGATACTGGAGGTGGCCTCATCCAGAATGAGAATCCTCGGTGCGGACACCATGGTTCTGGCAAAGGCTAAAAGCTGACGTTGTCCGATGGAAAGTCCCGCTCCTCTCTCCTTTATCTTCGTATCGTAGCCGTCTTCCATCTTCATAATGAACTCATGAGCATTCACCGCTTTTGCCGCAGCCTCGATTTCCTCGTCGGTGGCATCAAGCTTACCGTAGCGGATATTGTCACGTATCGTACCGGAGAAAAGGAAATTTTCCTGGGTCATGACACCCATCTGCTCACGAAGGCTCGCTACAGACACCTTTTTGATATCGTAACCGTCAATCCGTATCTCGCCCGTTTGCACATCGTAGAACCGGGACAACAGATTCACTATGGTGGACTTTCCTGCGCCGGTCGGTCCCACCAAAGCAATGGTCTCCCCCGGTTTAACCGTAAAACTTACGTCGGACAATACGTCCGGGTCATCGTCATAGTGGAAGGATACGTGGGAAAAGGTCACTTCTCCCTTGATTCTCGGAAGCTCCACCGCATCCTTTGCATCCGTAATCTCCGCCTCCGTATCCAGGATTTCGAAGATACGCTCCGCACCGGTAATATTCGTCACCAGCTGGTTGTAGAAATTACTGAGATTCATGAGCGGCTGCCAGAACATGGCAATGTAACTGCCGAAGGAAATCAAGGCACCGACCTGTACCTCTCCCTTTCCGATTAACGTTACACCGACCCAGTACATCATCATACCGGCAATTCCCCAGCAAATATCCACCACCGGACCGAAGGCGTCCGCATAGCGTACCGCCATATCAAAGGAGTCGTAATGCTGTTTTAATAAGTCATCAAAGGTATCTTCGGTCTCTCCTTCCGCATGGAAACTCTGAATCACACGGATTCCCGCCACGTCCTCATGCAGAAAGGCATTTAAGTTGGAATTCTTTTTACGGAAAATCTGCCATCTCTTATGGGACTTACTCTGTACATACCACACGCCGATGGCCATTAACGGCATGGCACTCATGGATGCCAGACCAAGTTTTCCGTTTTTCGCAATCATAATGATTACCACCGCAATGAGCGTGATTGCATCCGGAATCAAGGTGGTTACACTGTTTGCCAGTACATCCTTTAAGGAGTTTACGTCTCCCATCAAACGGGCAAGGATTTTTCCTGTCGGTCTGCTGTCAAAAAACTGAAATCCTAAGGTCTGGATATGCTCATACAGCTCCTTACGAATCTTTACCAATACATCGTTTGATACCTTCGCCATCAGATACATACGCAGCTTGATGAGAAGAATCAAAAGCACATTCAGCGTTATACCGAGAATACCAAGCTTGATTAATCCCTCGGAATCCTTGTTTTTGATATGTACATCAATCGCCCGCTCCAAAATAATCGGGTTTAACAATACAATGGTCGTGGTCGCCGCCATCAAAAGCATCACCACTCCAATGGTCTTTTTATAACCGAACAAGTACCGAAACAGCCGGAACAAAGTCTCCCGTTTAGTCTTTTCCGAAATCTGTTCGTCCTGCTTTGTTGCATTTCTAGCCATTTTTACTCACCTCTATTCTGTCAGCGAAGCAGCAACTTCGCCCGTAACCGGACTCTCCTCCGGTACACCCATATATTCGCCGTACTGTGCCTGATAGGTCTTATAATAATACCCCTTCTTTGCCAGCAGTTCCTCATGGGTTCCCCGCTCGGCAATCTTACCTTCCTCCAGCACGATAATCTCATCCGCATGACGCACGGAAGAAATCCGATGGGCAATAATTAATTTTGTAATACCCGTAATCTCCCGCAGCGTCTTCTGAATCATACGCTCCGTCTCCATATCAAGCGCCGACGTGGAATCGTCCAGCACCAAAATCGGGGTTTCCTTCGCAAAGGCTCTCGCCATACTGATTCGCTGCTTCTGACCGCCGGAAAGACCGACGCCACGTTCTCCGATAATGGTCTCCGCACCGTCCTCAAGCTTCCCTACAAAGCCTGCCGCCTGCGCTTTTTGTAGCGCAGTTGCCACTTCCGTATCCGTAAGCAGATTCTTTCTTCCCAGCTTTACATTTTCGCTGACGGAATCCGAGAACAGGAATACATCCTGCATCACAAGAGACACGCTTTCTCTTAACTGTCCGAGGGAAAGCTCCTTTACATCCACACCGTCCAACCGTACGGTACCGGCATTCGCATCATACATACGAAGCAAAAGATTGATTAAAGAACTCTTACCCGAACCGGTAGCACCGATAATCCCCAGAGTATTTCCTGCCGGGACCCGGAAGGACACATCCTTTAATATCTGCTTTTCTTCCAGCTCAAAATCCACATGTTCAAAGGAAATCTCGCCCTTTACCTGCGGAAGCTTCACCGGATTCTCCGGCTCTGTAATCATGGAAGTTTCATTGTAAATCTTGTTAATCTTCTTCCTGGAAGCAAAAGCCGCCGCCAGTTCATTGGACAGCCAGCCCAGCATTTCTAAAGGCCAAACCACGTTGTTACAGTATTCGATAAACGCGCCCAGGGTACCCAGTGTGATTTCACCGTCCATTACCATGACACCGCCCACAATAATGGAGGTAATCGGCAACACCTTTGAAATCATCTGGAAAAACGGATAATAACGAATCCAAAGCTTGGATTGACGCATGTTCAGGTCATAATACTTCTTGTTATGCTGTAAAAACTTTTTGATTTCGAACTTTTCCCTTGCAAATGCTTTTACAGTACGTACGCCTGCCAGATTCTCTTCTGCCACGGTATTCATTTCCGCGTTTTCTTCACTGATGTCCTCGTATACTTTGTCAAGCTTCCGCTCCAGTACAATCGCCAGCACCGCACACACCGGAATGGCAATGAGCGGAATAACGGACAGCTTCAAACTGATGCGTACCATGCAAAACACAACCATGGACATATGAATGATTACGTTTAATATCAGCATTCCGACATAACCGAAGGATGCCTGAATACGGTCCACATCATCCTTCACACGGGACATAATTTCTCCGGTATTACTCTTGTCAAAGTAATTCACGGAAAGCTTCTGAATATGCCGGAACAGCCCCTTTCTGATATCCACACTGATTTTAAAGCTGGTGGTATCAAACAAATACTCCTTGGTATACCCGAACACCACTCTTCCCAAAGCAAAAACCAGCATCATTAAAAGAGAATACTTTAACAGCGAAAGCTCTCCTTTTCCGATGACATCATCGATAATCCGAATGGTCACCTGCGGGTTCAACATATCGATGGTAATCTGTACCACCAGGCAAATTACCGCAATCAGATAGGAGAACCAATACTTTTTCAAATAATAACTTACCTTCTTCATAACTCCTCCAAAACCGCATCTTGTCCATTTGTGTAGGCAACGCACTTTGTGCTGCCCCGCACCTCGCGGCATAGCCGCTCGGTCGTGGGCGCGTTCGCCTTTCGCTGACTCTTGCGAGCCAGCTCGCATCGTCACCTCAAAGCTCACTTTGCCTGCACGCAAAAGAGCCCGTAGCGCAATCACACTACGGGCTCACATTCATCATATCGCAATACAAAACAAATCTATCTCGGACAAGATGAGGTCATACCATATGTTCTCTGCACATAACTCTTACAAAACGTATTCACTTTTGTCGCCGTTACAATTAATTTTTTGTTGTTCATATCGTATCCCTCACTTTCTTTTAAATTTCGGCTGACGCCGATTCCATTTTCTGACAACAATTGTATTATAGTCTTACTGTCCGGTCTTGTCAATCCCTATTTTCTTTTTGAAACAAATTTAGGTTTTCCATTACAAGCCATGCTGTTTATTCCTGCTCCGTCTTAAAAATCGACTTACAGAAATTATATAAGCCGCTGGAAATCGCAGGGTCTCCGTGATCGGAACCCGGAATCTCCCACCAAATATGATTGACACCGTTGGCATTTAAAATATTGTGATAGCTAAACGGAAACTTACCTACCACGCTATCCTTGTCACCACTGCAAATCATCAAAATCTCCGGACTTTCTCCTTCAAATATCAGCTCCTCTTCCGAAAAGGTACCCACATGGTCCAGGAACATATCCTTGCCCGGTGTCAGGCCCGGCGCCGGAGCAATCGCGCCCACATAACCGAACAAATCCGGTCTGGAAAACCCGATACAAAGAGACTCTCTTCCTCCCATGGAAAAGCCGACAACTGCCGTGTTTTCACGTCCAGTAGCCACTGAATAATTCGCTTCCATAAACGGCATCAAATCATTTGCCATATCGTTTACAAAATTATCGTAAGCCGCCATATTCTCATGGTCAATCTTGGAAAAATGTGTCTGGGTTGCACTGGAATACATATTCGGGAATACGAGAATCATCTCCTTCGCTTCTCCCTTTGCTGCCAGATTTGCCGCAATCACACGGGCTCCGCTGTTCCCGTTTCCAATCATATCCTTCTCGGAACCGCCCACACCGTGCAACACATAGGTCACCGGATACTGCTTTTCCTCGGTGTAGTCTGCCGGAAGTGCAATAATGACATTCTTCTCTCGTCCGCAGGTAGCGGAATAATACTTCGTCGTAATAATCTCACCGTACTCCACATCTGCCTTTTTATACAAATACCCCGCCGGTGCCTTTACTTCCACCGTTGCACCCTCTTCTGCCATATCCGCACCGTTTCCATTGTCAAACCAGGCATTCTCCGCATACACCGGTGCAGGCGTTGCAGTCGGTTCCGGCGTGGCGGTCGGCACAGGAGTAGCCGTCGGTTCCGGGGTTGCAGTCGGTTCCGGGGTTGCTGTTGCCTCTACTGCCGGTGTGGCGTTTACTCCCTCCGTCGGCTTTGTATCTGCATCCGTACTATTTCCGCATGCCGCAAGTCCTAACATCATGCCACATACAAACAGCGTCGCAATTCCATGCTTTTTTAAACTCTTTTTCATATCCGTTCCCTTTCCTTTGATAGGGTAAACTTACAAGTTTTCCTATCGCTATAAAATCGTTCTCACGATGAACATTATAGTTCAATCTCCTGCATACGTCAACAAAAACATCTTCAGATTCCCTTATTATCCTTCATTTTCTCACAAAAAAGTGCCATGTTATCCAACATGACACTTTTACACATTTACATCATCTCTTTCATCTTTTTCATCGCCGCCTGTATGCCGCCCACTTCATCAATAAAACCTTCTCTTACCGCATCCTCTCCTACGAGAATCGTCCCTAAATCCTTTGTCAGTTCCCCTTCCTTTAACATCATTTCTTCGATGCGCTCTTTTTTCACCTTACTGTGAGATGCCACGAATCCGGTGATGCGGTCCTGAATCCGGCGAAAATATTCATAGGTCTGGGGTGCCCCAATCACCATGCCGCTCATACGCACCGGATGTACAATCATAGTTCCCGTCGGTACAATAAAGGAATAGTCCGTGGATACCGCCAGCGGTACCCCGATGGAGTGGCCACCGCCCAGTACTAAAGATACTGTCGGTTTACTTAAGGAGGCAATCATTTCCGCAATGGCCAAACCGCTTTCCACGTCTCCGCCCACCGTATTAAGCAAAATTAAAAGCCCTCCGATGTTCTTATCGTCCTCAATCTGCGCCAGCTGCGGTAACACATGCTCATACTTGGTAGTCTTCATATTCTGGGCAGAACATTCATGTCCCTCGATTTCCCCGATAATAGAAAGCAAATGAATGCGCTTTCCCGGTTCTCCGGTATTTAACACCGTCTGACCGTATTCGGAAATCTTCTCGTCCCGCTGCTTTTCCGTTTCACGTCGCTCCGCTCTGTCATCGGAAGAATTGTTTTTCTTGTTATCTGCTTCGTTTACGTCATCTTCTGCAGTGTTATTTTTTTCCTTGTTATTATCATTCATATTCCGATTCATATCGTTACCGTTCCCTTCTTTTTTGGTAACAGTATGCCCGAAACGAATGAAGGTCATACAAAAAGAGACACTACATCAAGCAGCGTCTCTTTTCTATGCAATTCCGAAGGAATCCTGACTCTAGAACTTCAAATAATCAAGATATGCGTCCCAACTACCGTCATCGGTGGTTACCACCAACTCGATGGTCACCTGTCCGGTTGCATGCTTAACATTCTGAACGGTATACTCGGTCGGGCTATTGTTTCCGAAATAGAAGGAACCCATGGTCTGACCGTTGATTACCAAATCCACTCTTGCGGTCTTGGAATTATTGGATGCACCACGCAGGGTAAAGCTATGGGTATCATACGCAAAGTACTGGGAGAAGGAAATCTTATCGTTGTTGGCATACAATGCGACACCATTAAACGGATTATTGGTATTTCCGGTGTACTGTCCGCTCTTGGTCATAGACTCACACTGTACCTCATTGGTCTGTGCGCCGGCAGCTCCGCCATTGTTTCCGTTATTGTTTCCGTTATTATTGTTCCAGTCGTTGTTCCCCCAGTTGTTTCCCCAATTGTTGCCCCAGTTATTATTGTTATTGTTGTTATTATTGTTGTTATTATTTCCGTTGTTTCCGGTATTATTGTTTCCGGTAACTGCGGAAATGGACAAATAGTCCGCATAACAATCCCAGCTGCCGTCATCGGTAGTTACTACCAACTGAACCGTCTGATTACCGGTTCCGTGGGATACGTTCTTGATGGTTGCTTCGGTTGCCTGGGTACCGGTAAAACTGAAGGTCCCCTTGGTCTGTCCGCCGATTACCAAATCCACCTTTGCGGTATTGGAACCGTTGGATGCTCCGCGTAACGTAAAATTGCTGGTACCCGTGGTAAAATTCTGTGTAAAGGATACCGCATCATTATTTGCATACAATGCCACACCGTTAAACGGATTTCCTACATTTCCGGTATACTGGCCACTCTTGGTCATGTTCTCACATTGAACTACCGTAGCACCGTCGTTTCCGGTATTTCCATTGTTACCGGTATTTCCGCTGTTTCCGTTATTGCCGGAATTGTTGCCACCGCCGTTAAAGCCTGCGTTACGATATGCCTCTAACATACGATAATAAGCACTCTTCGGCTGTCCCAACGTAGAGAATAACAACGGTCTCTCACCACGAATCCAGGTCACATCATCGGAAAGTCCCCAAACGGTAATTCCGGTAATCTTAGCGCCGTTTTTCTTTAATGCCAGTAAGTTGGACATAATCTGATACAAGTAATCCGCCTGGTCGGTATCGCCCTTATTTACTACATCAAGCTCCGTAATCTGCACCTCAAAACCTTCGTTTAAAAACGCTTTTACCGCATCCGTATAGTAGGAAACGCTCGGATAGTTCGTGTTCAGATGGGACTGCATGCCCACACCGTCACAAATCTTTCCGTTGGAGTTAATAAAGTTCACCATAGTGATGATGTCATTTACTTCCATATAGGTGTTGTAGTCGTTATAAAAGAGACTTACGGAGTTGCCCTTACCGAAGTACTCCAGACGATCATGGGCGTATTGAAATGCCTTCTTTACAAAGGACGGATAGTTGTTTACGTTGCCGTAAATGGACAACCAACCGCAGCTTGTGGCATGCTGATACTCATTTACCACATCCCATGCATACACCACATCACCGTACGGACTGTTGTACACATGATCAATCACAGTCTTTACATAAAACTCCATACGCAAATCCATCTGCGCCTGGGATACATACCCGTTGTTGGTGGAATATCCGTTTCTGAAGAACCAGTCCGGAGTCTGGCTGTGCCATACCAGCGTATGGGCACGCATTTTCAAGCCATTCTGCTGACAGATTTTCATTACTTCATCCACCGTATTAAAATTGATTCTCGGAACATAATTCTCCGTCATGGAAGACGGAATGTAATATCCCAATCGTCTCGCTTCATCCTTAGAAATCAGGTTCGCGGAATAGCCAAGCATTGCATCCGGCTTCATCTCATTTTCCAGTGTAATACTGTTGTACTGAGACTTCACATGCGCCAGTGTATTTGCGTTCCGCAACTGATTTAAGTTGATACAGGTTCCGGAGTATCCGAATACGGAACCGTATGTATTCAACAATGTTTCATCTGCCGCTTCCGCACGATGGTTCGGAACCAGCAATGTGCCCACCAGCAGTGCCGCTGTAAGGACAGAACTTACCCACTTCTTAAACTTCTTTTTCATTTTAAAATAAACCTCCAAAATAGTAACAAAATTCATTCCCCATCTATATGTCAAACTTGATTTCAGCCCTGTTTACCTCCTCGTATTATAAAGTAGTAGTGTTTATAGTCCCTCTCCAAGGACTGTATGCTATACTATTGGAGATACTGTGGTTTGTTTCATTACCCCTACCACTTGATGGTTTTAGAAAGGCTACAACCACAGTCTCTTTGTACATTT
>JAZOCC010000017.1:0-48722 GCA_045596385.1 Lachnospiraceae bacterium | reverse complement strand
TTTACGAAATTTAACGAAAAACACAGCTTAATTTTACCATAACCCCGAAATAAAGTCTCTAGAATCCTTGAAAAAAGTAATTTTTTATGGTGTGGTGGAATTTACTCTTTCACACGGAATTTACTTTTACAAGTCACTTTTTTTTAATTTCATCCATATCTACTTTGTCGATAGCACAAATATATTTCCCCATTCTAGACTTTGAGACGCAGCGGATATCTTCACACTGAACTGCCGAATCAAAATTAAGTTGGGCATATTTTGCTTTTTTCAACACATAATGCCATTCATACTTCAATTCTCTTTTTGTGCTAGCGTTCGCATATTTAATCTCTTTTGTCATAGGAATTACAATAATACATGTTGACTTATAGTTTATTCTGTTATTTGAAACAATAACGCATGGTCTCGCCTCAAGTCTGCTCTTTTCATGCCCTATATTTTCGCCAAAATAACACGCATAAACCGCTCCCCTTGGATATTTAACATTAATCTGATTGTTTTTAATAAACTTATCTTGTATTCTTAGTTTATTTGACATCCATCGAAAAAAATTTTCATATTTATTCTCTATCTGTCTAGGCATTGACACTCTCCTATCTATCATCTGCGTCGATATATATTTAGATGAAATGAAACATCATACTAAAAGAATGTTTCCTAAAGATTCATTTTTCTACAATGTCCACATAAAGAAGTAGTGACCTTATTTCTCATCCTGCTTTTTTACCTTTACGTAGTAATGTTAATCCAGAGACACGGGCGGATACCACTATATCCATTTACATATCCTCCGTCCTTCCAAACGAATCCATGCGCGTATATACTTGTAACCTGTCTCCTTCCTCCCCCTGTCGTACGAAGGAACCAAAAACAATAGTCCTTTGACCATGTATTACCCGCCACGCCCATCTTAACTCCGAGACTTTTGGCGTATTCGGTTGGTGCCCCCATCTGCGTTGTCTGTTCAGGAAAAATCTCTCCCGTCCATATTGGTTCATTTTCATCGCTTATCATAGTATAATACACGCCAAAGTACCTCACCGCCTCGCTCTCGCTTAACAGATATATCCTATCCTTTGTATCCGGTCCTGAACCTGTTCCGCGTAGAGAATTCGGAAGATTCTCTACCTCGGACAAAAGGATGTCTTCCTTCTCCTCCGTAGTAAAAGCCACATTGAAAAATGTATTGTTTAACCATTCGCGGATACTGCATTTTTCCCAGAAAGAATGATAATTATATCCAAACGGCTGGGTGGTATCCTTCCACCATTCCTCCAGAGCCTCGTTGTACTTCTTTAAGTCATAGTTTGAGTCAAACGGCTGATAGTCTAATACATACTTAGCAAGAAGGAAAGCATTACCATCCTTGATATCAAGCACATACCACTCTATCGGTTCCTTGCCGTTGCCAAGGTTATTATCCTGCTCATAGTTGCCAAAGACGATGGTATCTCCTACTGAAATTCCCTTTACTGCAATCGGAGTCGGTGTGGCAGTCGGTTCTAGGGTTATGATAGGCTTTGGTGCCACCGTTAGCTCGGGAATGGAAGTCGGCGCCGGAGTACTCGTAAGTGCGGTGGTTGCCGTAGGTGCAGGAGTGGCTGTCAGAACAGGCGCACTCGTAGGTTCTTTTGTGGAAACTACTTCCTCTGTAGGGATTGGCTCTTCTATCGGTACTTCCACCGGCTCTTCCGTTAACACAACCTCTTCATTGAATACCGGTTCCTCCATGGGCGTAACTGCTTCTGTCGGAAGAACTTCCCCGGTCGGTGCAGGAATCGCTGTAGGCGTATATATCGGTTCTCCGGTCGGGTCTGCTATCGAAGTTTTGGTCGTTGCCTGTGTAACTATTATTTCCGATATAGTAGCGGTCGGCTTCTCAAAAAACGGATCCTCTCTCTTATTACACCCTCCACTCCCCATCACAAGCATAGCTATTACTGCAACTCCTATTATTCTTTTCATTCCTCTCTCCAAATTTACCCACCTCTCTTTCATAAGTTAATTTGTGAACCTCTCATATGCTTTTCATTCTTTTACATTTATTTTATTTTCAATGTACGTTCAAGTTGTTCATTTCAGACAGTACTCGCATGGCATTGCACCTGCCTTTGCACTTTCTTTCTGTGAACTATAGCGTGCTACAATCTTCCCATTTTTGCATCGTTCACAAAACGCCAGATGACAACAACCATCCTCCGTCACATAGAAGACATCAACACTTCGTCCCGATGCCGCATACAAAAATTCTCCGTCTTCTACTGTCCCCGGACTCATACAAGGCGCATATACCGCAAACACGCACGGTGGCATAATACTCTGTTCCCAGACACCTTTCTCCGCCTTCTCCACCCGATACTTCTTTGAAGATCGTAACCTCTTCCCATGGTATTCCTGCAACAAATTCGCTGTTTCCGAAAAAAACTGCTCGGGAAGCTCGCCTACGTCATAGGAAAGAAGTTTTGACCACTGATATCCGTTCTCCGGTTCATAACTATATCGATAATACCCATTTGTCGCAAACACTACCAAACAAGGGACATACTGTCTCCACCCTTCCCATGTAGCCCTATCCGTAATCCCCTCATGTAATACTGCCAGTGTTTGAAAAAAAACTTCCTCTGCCTGAAGAAGCCTTGCTTCCGTCACGGTATCCTCCCTTCCGGTAAACACCACATCTACCGTAGCATCAACTGCAGCCACCAGACAATCATACTCTGTCCTTTTTATATGCGCTTCCCGCATTCTTTTTACAAGAAGTGTTTGCGCCGCTACCATAAAACCTATTGCAAGCACACAAAATGCCAGTGCAAAATGGTACAACTTCATTCTCTTATCGCCCCCGTTCTTACGGACTCACAATACACCGTAGGAATACCGTTATTGTATACCGTCACCTGTACCTTATCCCCTTTTTGCAGTCGGCATTTTCCTTCAGCTTTTACTTGCTCCAATAAACTTTCTTTATACTTTGTATAAAATCGTTCCGCCACCGTTCCACTACCATCAAGCGGTTCAAAGAGTCGTCGCTCCCGCATCAAGTCAAATGTATCACATCCGTACCGTGACAATGAATCCTCCAATTCATCCCAAACCGCCAATGTGATTTCACCTGCCGTACTTATTCGGACAAAAAAGTTTTCAACTGCCTGTCCCGAAAGCATCGCTTGTGATATCTGTTTTCCTCCGTTATAATACAAAATCGGAAGAAGAAAAATCAGAAGAATTGCAAGCAACATATCTACAATTTTCTCAAACGCATTCAATTCACTCTTCCTCCCGCAAAAAAAGTACACCCTGCTCCATAAAAGAATTCTACAAACTTATTCTTCATTTTTTCTGTCACTTTAATTCTCACATAACTCCCCTCGGCAAGTAATTTGTCTTCTTCCTTTGCCTCCCATTCCGCAAACAGGTACACCCTCCCGTTTTTTCCTTCGAATCGTTTTCTCTCATATACATTTATTTCCGGCCGGTAGTCCCCCAGACGGCGCAGTTCACGGCAAAACGCCTCCCAGCCGTTCCGGGATACTACCTTCTCATTCAAAATATCTTCCATATATGCATAACATATGTTCCTCACAGTTTCCGCTCTCTGCCAACGAAGCGATGCTGTTTTATTGAAACATAACAGAAATACCAAACCGATACTTCCCAGAAAAACCGCAAGTACTCTTCCGAACGCCTCCATCTACGATTCCCCTTCCTCTTCCTGCTCAGACAAAATCAACCGATTCGGCATATTCCCCAACACATGTGTCTGCTGTACAAAAGCCTTGTGAAACCATATCAACATAATGAACCCCATACAAAACAGGATTCCTGCCGCCATATATTCCAGCGCATGTTCTGTTCCTTCCGTCACACTCTCACCTCATATTTTACTGTTGCTCAAAACTGATTTGTACAATTACACCGTTTTCATCTTTTAGTATGCTTCCCAGAAAAACTGCCCTGGAATTAATATAACCTTCGCTTCCCTTGTCATCCGACGGTAGCTCTTTACTTTCTTTTAACAGTTTTTTGTTTTCCGCATCCCATGTCTCATACACATATCCACGTTCTGTTCCGTCTCCTGTAATCACATTTATTTGAACATATTCCTTTGCGGTTATACTATTTTCAATTAATCGTCGTACCTCCGCCCCGGAAACAAGCAGTCCGTCATACATGGATTTCCCTAAATCCTGATATTCACTCATTGTCGTATTAAACTGTGCAAACGCACTGCTGGCTTGTGCTTTTCCTTCACGGGTGTTTTGAAAAGCCAATCCCGCCACAATACAAGTAATAATTATTCCTGCTGCAATCAATAAAGCCTTCAATCCGTTATTCATTTTGTTCTCCTCCGTTCAATTCTTTATTTCTGAAAACCAGTTCCTCTATTACTTTGTTTTTGTTTCTTATCACTTCACCGACATATTCTTCCATAGGTGCAATATAATACTCTGTCCCAACCTCCTGTACTTTTTTTACATCCTCTTTTTTATCATAGGTATAACTACCGCTTGCATTTACCACCGTAATATTAAATCCACCCTCATCACTTATCAATTCGGCTTTCATAAAATTCACCACATCATTTCCGTACACCGTTGCTCCGTCATACTTCGTATAATCCTGTTCTTCAATTGCACCACGATACCGATGTAACTCCTCTACAACATGATTTCCGATTTGCTTTGCCTCTCGTGCCATCACAAAGCCCAGTCCGACTATAATGCAAGTAATAATTGTTGAAGCAGCTAACAACAATGCTTTTAATCCATTACTCATTTTCTTTTCCGAACCTCTCTTAATAAAAGTATCGAATCTGTTCCATCTCTTTAAAAATTTGTCCCATCTGTTCCAAACTCACAACTAAAAACGGTAAAATCAAATATGCAAACAAAAGAAACATCATCGGAAGGAATGCAATCACCTGCGCATTGGCGGCTTTCTCTTTCCTTTCCTGTTCCATATCTAACTTTAACTGTTCCCTAAAGAAATGACGATCTGCCGCCATTTCCGAAAAAGCAGCCTTCAGCCCGACTCGTTCACTGGCCAGTATACGCCCTGCCAACTGCCGGAATGCCGGATTTTCCTCTTCTTCAAACAGTTGTTCCAACGCTTTCACATCATCAGCGGCATACGCATCCGCACATCGCAATAGTTTCTTCCGGTACAACTCTCCGTAACTGCCAAGGGTGTCTAACAGTTTCATAAGCGTAAGATTCGGCACATCAATCAATAATAGAATCATTGCTTGCAAATTCAATATTTCTACGTCTGCCCCAAGTCTCCGAAGATAACCGATATAACTATAAAATCCGGCTCCCAGAACAATTCCTGTTATCCCTCCGAGCACCGATACAAATAATTGTTCCTCCATAGGTGTTCCCTGTAACAGAATAAAAAAAGTTACTCCCAGAACTATAGCAATACTCCCTCCCAGGGTCCAAAACTGCATCCCGCTTGCTTCAATACCTACCTTTTCCAAATACCTTTCTCCGATTTTCTCAAGACGACTTCCCTTACAGTACTCCGTTATCCACCGCATACTGTTTCCCGAAAAAAACCGTTCTACAAAGCGAGGTCTTTGATATACCCTCTTATCCGTTTGCCGTATCATACACAACGCCACATAGCAACAAATAGTAAGAATTACAAACACTGCAACAATTATTGAACTCGTTCTGCTCTCATAAAACTTCTGCAGTTCCTCCATTGTTATTTTTCCGAACCATTCTATAAACGGCAGAAAAACAACAGGCAACGCCGCCACTACACCCATTCCCGCAAACAAATACTTTGCCTGTACTCTCTGATAACATTCATTCTGAACATCTCTGCGGAGCTCCGTCATATTTTTGACAAATACCGATTCTGCACCTTTTTTTCCGCTTCCGTACCGAATCGCACTCTGACATTGAATTCCGAACAACCGTACATATTTCAAATGTTCCGGAAAGTTCACTTCTGTCAATGCAGTCCCACCGGCGTCCTCTTCCAGCAGAAAGCAGATCTCTTCCAATCTTTTCCGCAGACTTCCGGGCACCTGCTCCGCTGCCCGAAAAATAGACTCCGTAACATTTTTACAGAGATAGAATTGGTTCTTTAGATCCGACAAAAACTCCGCGAAATGTTCCAACTCCCGACATTCCCTCGCCCTTTTTCGAGAGCCCCTATACTCTATTACTAATACTGCAACAAAGCACAGCATCGGTATCACATACCTCGCTATAATTCCACACCTCCGTCAAAAAAACGCTCTACAGATTGCTTCTCCTTTTCTTCGATTCGTGCAACTATCCGTTCCAGTAATTCCTTTGTGGGTATCCCTTCTCTTTTGTATCTTCCGTCTATGTGACGATATAAAACCCTGGCACTCCCTCCTTCTGCTGAAACTACTTCTGCTATCTCTTTTATGTAACGCTTTCCGTTTAAATCCTTCTCACAAAGCACATGGACATCAATAGCCTCCGCAACCTGTTGTCTTGCCATCCTTTCGTCTGAATAAGTACCTGTTCGCAACAATGCATTTTTGAAGTATCCCAACAGCTTTTCTGTCGTCATGGCATGATGTGTGAATAATTGCTGTTCGGAAACCTGACTTAATTCAATCATCAATGCCGCCGCTTGTATAGAACCAACCTCACCCATCATCAAACAATTTCCGTCCGTCTTCCGAAACGCATCCAATCCTTCCGTAGAATTCACACTTTCGGTTTCCCGAAACGTTAATATGTTTCTTTGCGGAAACTCCTTTCTCATCCATAGCTCAAACACGTTTTCCTCAATTCTAAGATTATACTTCGGGCTAATATATCGTACCATTGCTTTTAACAGAGTCGTCTTCCCGCTGCCCTGTGCTCCGGTAATCGCAATATGCAATCCTCCTTTTACAAAATATTGTAGTGCTCGGATTACATGCTCCGCACCGTCTCCCACAATCAAATCCTCCGGCTTTTTTTCTTCCGTAGAATCAAACTTCCGGACAAAAAAGGCCCATGTTTCGGAAAATGGCGGTCTGCATGCAAACACACGACTGCCATCCTTCATATCGTTTACCATATACGGGCGATAATACGACAGTTCTCCCGGTGCTTCAAAGCGAAGCAACGTCTTAATCACTCGTTTCAGCTCCTGTTCGCTTCCAAAGCTCAAAAACGATAATCGTATTGTATTTCCGTTTAACATAACAAATATACTATCATGCGCATAACTCTTCTCATATTCCTTTCCCTGTTTCGATTCGTATCGAAAAAACTGTTCCGGCACACCGGCAACCCCTCCCGATATTCCCTCCAATTTACAATCCCGCAACCGATCGATAATTCCGTGACCGAATCCCTCGTACACCATATCACATATCACTTCCATAATCTCCTGATTACTTAAAACAATATTTTCGTCTGTATAAATTTGTCTGATATCCTGTTCCGTAATTTCGTAATAGCATCCATCCTCTCTTTCAATCTCACGAGGAAATCCTCCTTTTTCACATAATTTACGAAATCCGTTTTTTCCGTATTGTTTCATATAGCGATACAATAATATTCTGAATTGATGTTCGGCCGACAATTTCTCCCGATTGTTTACCGGTAGCAGGCAGTTCTTCTCCCAAACCGAAAGATTCAGGGTCGAGATTTCCCGCATAATATAATATTTTACATACTCCTTCTCACCTCCTTCTCCATATACACACGTACGTAACGCATGACGTAGCCGATGTACCTGCAGACGATACTTCTCTCTTTCCTCCTTTCGAAGTCCGATCGGAATCTCGCTTTCTAAATAACTTCTCATTGCTGATTTCACGTATTCCCGCAGAACCTTAATGTCTACTAACTCCGGTCTGTTTTCGGCCCGTCGTCTTTTTCCCCGCATAACGACTTCACACACCCCTCTTTCCACTTTCTGTACATCTTCTCCACTTCCTTAAAAAATGCAGGATACATTTTTTCTTCTCCGGTACTCCCTTTCCTCTTCCAAAAATGTTCCGCCGCTCCTCCGCAACAGGCTTCCGAAAATGCGGAACAATACGGAATTGCTATACATCTGCCGCGTAACCCCGGAAACATAAGCATCAGGTTATGCACTGTATAAATATTTCGTTGCTCGTATGCACCGACAATATAAAACACTTTTTTTAGCCCCGGAAGCTTTGACAGTTTTTCAACCTCCCACGGACTTTGCGCAAAATTAACAATAATACAATCCGCTTTTTCAAAGATATCTTCTCTTATCCCGACATCTCCTGCCGGAAGCTCAATCCACACATTTTGAAACTCTTTACCGGCTGCATGTAATATGTCGCACATTACCTGCCTGTTTTCTATCTCTTCATAAAACGAGCGGCTTCCTGCCGGAAGAATATGTAATTTGCCGTCAGCAAAGGTATACGCAGCATTTCTCACCGCTTCTTTCGAAAAACGCTCACATAATAATACCTTACACAAGGCCTCCACTCCAAATTCCTTCTGCTCTACCATCCTCCTTCTGTGATGCCCCGAAAGTAAAAAATGTTCCGGACCGCTTCCCTCCGGGTCCATATGTAAAATCAACTGTTCTCCGCCTTCCGCCTCTATTTCCTGTAATGCCAATAATAATAAATTGCTACTTTTCCGACCTGCAAACCGGGTTGGACTCCACACTGCGATTATCACCGATATCGTCTCCTTTCCCTGTTCTTCACACAACGCCGGATCTCTTTCTCCGAATTCTCTGTACATACCATTCCGGTCAGTCGGAATATCACTTCCTGCATCTCATTTGATGCCCTGTTTATGTTATATTCATGTAATGTTTCACAAACATAACGATTTCTTACATCCCTGATATCCGGTGGAAGAAAAAACACCGTTTTTTCCGGAAAACAGCGTAAAAAATCATTAATCTCCGGTTCCCTTTCGGATACATTCTCATAAGAATCCCGCAAAATACATACCTTTACTTTTTCCTTCGGGATTCCGATATTTTCCAATCGGCGGATATGATGGAGTAATATGTCCGTAATTACAATAAGCTCCGTACATTTCTCCAACTCTTCCGCCATCCCTTCCATCCCAAAATCAACAACTTCCAGTTCATAGTCCTCTGTCTCTTCACTCCCGGTTTCCTGTCCTGTAAACAAAAAACCGTCATATTCCAGAACACTCCACTCCATATGCATTCCCTCAGGCACAGGAACCGATGCATGAAGAGTCTGTTGTTTGTTACAATCTCTGAGCAGTACCCTTTTTCCCATACTTCCCAACGCCCTTGTCAACATTAATATCACGTCATGACTATAGCATCCTACAAAGCCGATTTTCCTTTTCAATGTTTCCTCCTTACAGCAAGCCTTCCCTACGTTGCCTACGATGCTCTGCCAGCCTCTGTTCCAAATGAATTCTACGCTCACACCATAACCGGTAAATGTTCCCGTATTCCTCATTCCATTCCTGTAACTGTGTAAGTACCTGCACCGGGGGCAAATACTCACTTACGGCATTCTCCTGCAATCTTGCTTCCATAAACCCTACTACATACAATTCCGCGCCGTCATATACCTCAACATCATACTGTGCTGCACTCATCAATAGTTGCTCCGATTCCGTCAAATAAAACCCACAGTTGTTCTCGGCTTCGTCTTTATATAACTGCTTTTTCTTCAGCACACAATAGTTTTCCCCATTCGCATAACGCAGACGTACATCCACAACATCATATTCCGCAAAATTTTCCGTAAAGCCGATCTTGTTAAAAATACACTTTCTTTCTGATGTTGTATAATCCGCTTTACAACAAAGTGCAGTGCTTATAATGACACCCTCCGGTAGATCCGCACAAGCCTTCATCCCAACAACATCTGTTGCCAGCGCCTCCGGATTCTGTTCCGAAAGCAAATACCTTTTCTCAATATTCTCCTCCGTGAGTATCTCTCCCGCCTTCACCTCATTTTTTGTTATATAAACCATGCGTCCCGCCGCTACCAGTCTATTCTCCTTCTCCTCCAATATCCTTTCATATTTTTCCGTTGTAATACGATATACCACCGCCTGCCCTACACTAAAAAGCAGCAATTGTACCGCAATGCAAATACCGCCGAACAAAAGTCTTTTTTTCACACTTCGTCGTATTCTCCACATAGAATTTTCCTCCTGCCGATCGCATACTCTCTAAGATTTTTTACTGTCTCTGTCGCATATTGGATAAACTTATATGCACTGTTACGTCTCGAACAGTTCATATTCCTCGTCACATATGCGATGGTGCTGCCCTCTCTCATTGCCTGTTCGAATCCGACATTATACGGAATTATTCCGATACGTTCCTTCGGAATATGATACTTTCGTGTAAGATAGGACGGTCTACAGGACGGTTCTGTCCGATAGTTTCCCAAAATAAAAAAACTGTTTTCCCTAAACTCTGTCTCCGATTGAAAAAAAGCATCTACACATTCTCTCTTCGGCGGAAATATAATAACTGTAAGTTCTGCCTCTTCTAATATTCTCTGTGACCCAAGCCCACACCCGCAGGCCGTATCAATCATCAGATACTCTTTCTCCGTTATCTTTTCATTTACACCGTGTAATCCCTCAATTCCAAACAGATCGGACTTGTCTCCCTCCATGGGTATAAAACGCAAATTATCGTTTAACCAAAGCGTCGAACGAATCTTCCCGCTGTATAACATACGAAAATACTCCGGTTCACCTAAAACATAGCGGTATGCCTTCTGTGCTGTTCTTTCTTCATACCCGCTACCGCCGTATAACCGCTTCGCCAAACCGAAATTGCAAATATGATTTGACGTAACCGCAATTTCTTCTTCAAATAATTCGACCCACAGTATACTGATTAAAGCGACACTGGCTGTCACTCCGCTTTGGTGCCTGACATTGCTCCAAAATGCAATATTCATACTTCACCTTTACCTATGTGTTATTAACAGGAAATCATTGGGATATTCCTACGGAAAACAGATACATTTATCAGACAAGAAAATCATACTATAAATCATAAACTTTGTACATATCGGAAAAACCCACAGAATTTTTTCTGATTTTTGGTACTTTTCAACAAAGATTTCCCCCTTCAAAAACGTCCTCAAACCCTTATAAATAAAGGGGTTGTCATACTTTGACCCACTGTGACATATATTTTTTCCGATGATACTTTCGGGAGTTTTTTATGAAGCTTCATACCCTTTCTGCCCGGGACGCCCTGGCTGCCATGCAAAGCAAGGAAGAAGGCTTGTCAGAGGAAGAAGTCAGGCTGCGCCTTGCCCGCTACGGTGCCAACGAACTGTCCGGTCAAAAGCCCCGTAGTCTGTTGTCCCGTTTTGCGGAACAGTTCAACGACTTTATGATTCTGATTCTGCTGGGAGCTGCACTCATTTCCTTTCTGACCTCATTCTGTGAGGGTAAGACAGACTTTGCGGAACCTCTCATTATTCTCTTTATTGTTGTGATGAATGCGGTTCTGGGCGTGATTCAGGAAGCCAAAGCAGAGCATTCCCTTGCCATGCTGCAAAAGCTCTCCTCTCCGGAAACTCAGGTCATCCGGAACGGTAAACATACCATGATTTCCTCCCGTGAACTGGTCCCGGGAGATATTATCCGGCTCTCTGCCGGGTCCATGGTGCCTGCCGACGCACGCCTCCTGCAAGCCGAGGGTCTGAAGGTAGACGAGTCCGCCCTCACCGGTGAATCCGAACCGGTTAAGAAAAACGCCGCCTGTACCCTGAAGGAAGACACACCCGTCGGAGACCTCCTCAATATGGTAAGTGCCGGCTCCGTGGTACTGTCCGGTCATGCCATCGCACTGGTTTCTGCCACAGGCATGCACACCCAGGTGGGCAAAATTGCCGATTTGATTCAGCAGGATACCGCACCGGAAACGCCTCTGAAAAAGCACCTTGCCCATACCGGAAAGGTTCTGGGAATTACAGTCCTTGCCATTTGTGCACTCGTATTTCTCTTAGGTACCTTGCAGGGACGTCCCATGTTTACCATGTTCATGACCGCTGTCAGTCTCGGTGTAGCCGCCATTCCCGAGGGCTTACCGGCCATTGTGACGATTGTCCTGTCTCTGGGCGTCCAGCGAATGGCAAAGAAAAGGGCCATTATCCGGCACCTTCCGGCGGTAGAAACCCTGGGCAGCGCCACCTTTATCTGCTCCGACAAAACAGGAACGCTTACCCAGAATAAGATGACCGTTACAGAACTGTCCGACGGCCGGAATTCCTTTGCTTTACACGCACCGGAGGCAAAGCCGCTGCTGTTATGTGCCGCACTTTGTAACAACGCCTATTATGAAACTGACGGCACCGGAAACGGCGAACCGACAGAGCTGGCTTTATTAAATGCAGCAAAGGATGCTGCGCTTTGTTCCCCTATGCCGGATAGTCGCTATAAACGTCTGGCGGAGTATCCCTTTGATTCTGCCAGAAAGCGGATGTCTACCCTGCACCTTCTTCCGGGAAAAAATGCCGCTCCACTTCCTGTAATGCCCGGAGATACCTATGCATTTCTCGTATGTAAGGGAGCTCCGGAGGTGGTTATGTCCCGTTGTACCGCTCTTTATGATAACGGAAGTCTCACGCCTCTTACCGCACCGCTACGTCAGTCGTTGAACGACTATTGCAACCGTTGCGCCGAACGGGCACTTCGGGTTCTTGCCGTAGCCTATCGTCCGCTTACAGATTCCTCCTGCCGCAAAATAACCGACAGAGAAGGCAGTCCCTTTGACGCGGAAAAGGAGCTTATTCTGCTGGGCTTTCTCGGACTGATGGACCCGCCGCGTCCGGAAGTCCGGGACTGCGTCCGTATCTGTAAAGAGGCGGGAATTACTCCTGTTATGATCACCGGTGACCATGCGCTAACCGCCCGGGCCATTGCAGCAGATTTGGGCATCTGTTCCCGGAAAGACCGGGTTATCACCGGTACGGAATTATCCGCCATGAGCGAAGCAGCGTTGATTGAATGTGTCGGCTCCTGCCGCGTCTTCGCAAGAGTTGCGCCGGAACACAAAGTCTCCATCGTAAGAGCACTTCAGGCCAGAGGTGAAGTCGTTGCCATGACCGGTGACGGAATCAACGACGCCCCTGCCCTGAAAGCCGCCGATATCGGCTGTGCCATGGGAAAATCCGGGACAGATGTTGCAAAAGAAGCAGCGGATATGGTATTGATGGATGATAATTTTGCCACCATTGTGGCAGCCGTCAGGGAAGGCCGCAGTATCTACGCAAATGTACGACGCTGTGTTCACTTTTTACTTTCCTGTAACATCGGTGAAATCATTACGATTCTGTTTGCCCTTCTGCTCGGTATGCCGTCCCCTCTCCTTGCGGTACAGCTGCTGTGGGTAAATCTGATTACGGACTCGCTACCGGCTGCCGCTCTCGGTGTGGAACCTCCGGAAAAGGATGTCATGAAACATCCGCCGTGTAACACCGGAAAAAGTCTTTTCTCCGGCGGACTCGGCTATAAAATCGCCTTTGAAGGAGCCATGATCGGTGCCATCGCCCTGATGGCCTATGTTATCGGGAATCATTATTTTTCTGCCGGTTCCACCATGACCTTTGCGGTTTTAAGCCTTTCCCAGCTGGTGCACTCCTTCCACATGCGCAGTGACCGTCCACTTTCGGACATCGGTTTTTTTACCAATCCGAAGCTTTTGTTTTCCTTTCTCATTTGCGCCTTTTTGCAAATCAGCGTCATTACGGTTCCGTTTGCGGCTGAGATTTTTTCCGTCACACCGTTGTCCGTCAGTGCATGGTGTGTAGTGGCCATCCTTTCTCTTCTGCCGCTGCCGATTGTAGAGCTGCAAAAGAGGGCACAAAAGGCGTAACATTTCCTTGCTTTCTGCCCGTTTTCATGCTATACTGTGGGAAAGGAGGCGTTGGATTATGAGTGAAAAGAACTATACTCCGCTGTTACCGTTTGACTCTACGGTGGCAGAGAATTTCGTGATCTATCATCCGATTCCCTATGTCAGGGACATTAACTTAATCCCGCCGGAAAAGATTGCCATGGAAAGCGGCAATGTTGTAAAATATTACACCTACCGGCTTTCGGAGCCTACGCCTATCGGCGGCAAGTAAACAGCAAAGGGACTGTGCCTCACACACAGTCCCTCTTTTATTACAATCTTCTACTCCCGTTTTCCTGCCTACTTCATTCCCCGAAGCTCGGCTTCGATCTGCAACAGACGATTATACTTTGCGGTCCGCTCTCCGCGACACGGTGCTCCCGTCTTAATAAATCCGGTATTTAACCCCACCGCCAAATCGGCAATCGTGGTATCCTCCGTCTCTCCGCTACGGTGGGACATAATTGCCCGGTATCCGTTTTCCTTCGCGATGCGGATTGCCTCCATGGTTTCCGATAGGGAACCGATCTGATTCGGCTTAATCAAAATCGCATTGGCCGCCTCATTCTTTATTCCGTATCGCAAACGCTTCGGATTTGTCACAAACAAATCGTCTCCCACCAGCATCACTCTGTTTCCGATACGCTGTGTCAGCATTTTCCAACCGTCCCAGTCTTCCTCATCCAATGGGTCCTCCAACGAATAAATCGGATACTTCTTTGTTAACGTGTCCCAATGCTCCATCAACCCTTCGGAAGTAAATACCTCGCCTTTTTTCGGCAAGCGGTAAGAAAACTGACCTCCGCTCTTCTTCTCTTCCTTCCATTCGGATGCGGCCACATCCAGGGAAATCATAAAATCCTTCCCAGCACCCGCCGTATACCCGGCACGCTCGATTGCCTGCAAAATAAGCTCTATTGCTTCCTCTTCACTGTTTAAATCGGGAGCAAATCCACCTTCGTCGCCGATTCCGGTAGAAAGACCCTTCTCCTCTAAAAGCTTCGCCAAGGCATGGTATACCTCACAGCACTGACGGAGGCCTACACAGAATCGCTCCGCACCTACCGGAAGAATCATAAACTCCTGCACATCCAGATTGTTTCCCGCATGTCGCCCGCCGTTTAAAATGTTCATCATAGGAAGCGGCATCTTTCTTCCGTTCAAACCGCCGATATAACGGTACAACGGCATTTTAAGCCCGTCCGCCTCTGCCTTTGCAAGAGCAAGAGAAACAGCCAACACTGCATTGGCACCCAGTCTGCTTTTATTCTCCGTCCCGTCCAATACCAACATTGCTTCATCCAGTTGTTCCTGGAAGCAGCCGTCCTTTCCGTTTAACAGCGTGGCAATATCTTCATTTACATGTGCCACCGCTGTCTTTACACCTTTTCCGTTGTAACGCTGCTTATCTCCGTCCCGTAATTCCACTGCTTCAAAAGCTCCGGTAGATGCTCCGGACGGAACCGCTGCCGTACCGCAACCACCGTTTTCCAAAATTACGGTTGCTTCCACCGTAGGATTGGCGCGGGAATCCAAAATTTCTCTTCCTCTGATCTGTTTGATTTTACTCATTTCCAAGTCCTCCTATCGTTTCCATTGTTCCCCTGCGGTGTATAGTTTATTCCTCTTTGCGGCATAATTGTTCTGCAAAACATTCTTTTCCGAATATTTGCGATATCCTTGTCAGATACAAAAGAAGATGCTATACTATAATAGATTTTATATGCGGTTCCCTCATGTACGCGCGGAAAGGACTACTATGAATCAGTATTATAATCAGTTGCTCCCTTATTTAGAGCGAAATCATGCTTATCAGACTGCCCTGGCTCTTTTGTCCTGGGATACGGAGACTCTGGCGCCTCCTGCAGCCTCGGAATATACGGCAAAGTCGGTAGGTATACTGTCGGAAGAAGCATACCATATTTTAATTTGTGATGAAGTCGAAGCCTTATTAGAAAAGCTTTCCTCCGAAAAGGAACAAAAAACGCTTACTACGTCCGAACAAGCCGTTGTACGTCTTCTTCAAAAGGAATACAAAAAGCTCTCCTGCATTCCGGCAAAGGAATACCGGAAGTTTTCCGAATTATGTGCCACTGCACAGGTTGCCTATTGCCGTGCCAAGCAAAATGCCAAGTTCGAGGATTTCGCCCCTACCTTGGAAAAACTGATTGATTATACCCGTCGCTTTGCTTCCTACCGTGCAAAAAAGGGTGACAACCTCTACAATCTTTTACTGGATGAATATGAGGAAGGCTTTACTGTCGAGGTGCTTGATGATTTCTTTACAAAGCTCCGGGAAGCCATTGTTCCGTTAATTAAGCAGGTGGTGGCAAAAAACGATACAATCTGTAAAAACTACAACACCCGGTCTTACCCGACGGAGATTCAGGAAAGCTTTTGCCGTTTCCTCTCCGGCTATCTCGGATTTGATTTTAACCGTGGCGTTATTGCGGAAAGTGAGCACCCGTTTACCACTTCCCTGCATAACCATGACGTGCGTATTACCAACCATTATTATGAGGACAGCTTGGAAAGCGGCATCTTTTCCGCCATCCATGAGACCGGACATGCGCTCTACGAAATGGGCGTAGACGATACCCTTTCCGGCACACCGGCCGGTTCCGGTATCTCCATGGGAATGCACGAATCCCAGTCCCGCTTTTATGAAAATGTCATCGGACGCAGCAAGGAGTTCTGGATACCGCTCTTTCCGAAGCTTCAACAAACGTATCCGACAGAATTATCCGATGTGTCCTTAGATGATTTTATCAAAGGTATCAATAAGGCCGAGCCGGGACCTGTTCGAATCGAAGCGGACGAACTGACCTACCCGTTGCATATTTTAATCCGGTATGAGTTGGAAAAAGACATTTTTTCCGGAGACTGCCCTGTATCCGAACTTCCGAAGCGTTGGAACCAAAAGTATGAAGAATATTTAGGCATCACTCCGAAGGACGATGCGGAAGGAATCCTACAGGACATTCACTGGTCCGGTGCCAGCTTCGGTTACTTCCCGTCCTACGCCATCGGCTCCGCTATAGCGGCACAGATTTATCATCATATGGCAAACCAAATGCCGTTAACGGAATACCTAACGAGCGGAAATATGGTGCCGGTGCGAGAATATTTGCGGGACCACATTCATAAATACGGTGCAGTTTATCCGACCAATGAATTACTAAAAAAGATTACGGGAGAAGAATTTAATCCGAAGTACTATATCCGCTATCTGACCGAAAAGTATACAACACTGTATAATTTATAATGACAATAAAGAGAGGCACTACAAATGAACCATAAGATACTTGTTTTAGACATTGACGGAACATTGACCAATTCCAAAAAGGAAATTACCGCATCTACAAAAAAAGCTCTGTATGCCATGCAGGCTGCCGGATATGCCCTTGTTATCGCTTCCGGCAGACCGACCGCCGGCATCGAACCGATTGCAAAGGAATGTAAGTTAGATGAATACGGTGGTTACGTTATCTCCTACAACGGAGCACGTATCGTACGTTTTTCTACAGGAGAGATTCTATACAATAATACTCTCCCGCAACAGTTCATTCCGCAAATTTTTGAGATTGCCAAGGAACGCGGCGTCGGAATGGTTACCTACGATCCAAACGACAATCTGATTACCGGTACCAAAACAGACAAATATATGGAATTGGAAGCCCGGATTAACCGCCGCGACATTCATCAGGTACAGGATTTCATCGGTGCCATCAAGTTTCCGGTAAACAAATGTCTCATCAGCGGCGAGCCTGAGGTGCTTGCTCCGCTTACGGAAGAATTGCAGAAACGTTATTACGGTGTCTTAAACATTTACCGTTCGGAACCGTTCTTCTTGGAAATTATGCCTCCGATGGTGGATAAAGCTCACGCATTGGAGCGTCTCTTACCGTCTCTGGGCATCAGCAGGGAAGAATGTGTCTGCTGCGGCGACGGCTACAACGACATCACCATGCTGGAATACGCAGGCATAGGCGTAGCCATGGCAAACGCTCAAATGGAAGTCCGGGAGGCCGCAGATATCATCACCCTTTCCAACGATGAGGACGGTCTGGTTCCGGTCATCTGCACGTATTTTCTGGATAAAGCCGAATAATTTTTCGTTTCATTCCTGGAACAAAGCGTCCGCTTGCGGACTCTCGCGCCGAGCGCGGTCGCTTGCGACATCTTCCAATCGCGCGAGTGCGCATCCCGCGGAGCTTTTTTGCTTTATAGGAAATGCACAATTTCCTATAAAGCAAAAAAGGCGGTTGCACCTGCGTTTCCCACGCATGCAACCGCCTCTTTTATTTCATGCTCTTATCTCCTGCTGCTTTTTATCTGTCCCACTTATCACACAGCATATTGATCTGGTCCGCAAACTTCGCAAGGTCCTTATTGGCACCGCCCTCGTTTCTTTTGATGACACTAAGCAACCTCTGCCCTGCCGCAAGTAAACGCTCGAACACTTCCACCTTGCGCTTCTTTGCCTTTTCCTTCTTCTTGGCAAACACCGGCTCGGTCTGTTCGGCCCATACACCGTTGATTAAATCGTAGCAATAGCCGGAATACGGGGCCTCCGCATCCAAACCGTACTCGTTTCGCAAGCATGCCGCAAAGGAATCACATACTCCGTCTTCACCGTGTACCACAAAGACCTTTTGCGGGTCCTCAATCTGGGTCACCCAATTGATTAAGCCTTCCTTGTCCGCATGGCCGCTGATTCCTTCCAGTTTACAAATCTCTGCCTGTATCTCTACCGGCTCACCGAACAGTTTCACATCGGTTGCACCCTCAAGCAACGTTCTGCCCAGCGTTCCTACTGCCTGATAGCCTACAAATACTACCGTACTCTGCGGACGCCACAAATTGTGCTTTAAATGATGACGGATACGTCCTGCCTCACACATACCGGAAGCGGAAATAATCACCTTCGGCTCGGTATTCAAATTAATCATCTTTGATTCTTCGCTGGTAATTGCGGTTCTAAGCCCCGGGAAAGAGATCGGATTTATACCCTGATGCACCAGCTCCATGGCCTCTTCATCAAAATATCCGTTTACGTTCTTATGGAAAATCGTGGTAGCCTCGATTGCCAACGGGCTGTCGATATATACAGGGAATCCGTCATGTCCCGTTACCAGATTGTCCTTTTTAATCTTACGGATAAAATACAAAAGCTCCTGGGTTCTTCCCACCGCAAAGGAAGGAATTACCACATTGCCTCCGCGGTCCAGCGTACGCTGGATAATTGCCGCCAAATCCCTCACATAATCCACACGCTCCATGCCGTGTGAACGGTCTCCGTAGGTGGATTCCATAATGACGTAATCCGCACGGTCCGTTGCAACCGGGTCACGTAAAATCGGCTGATGCTTGTTTCCGATATCACCGGAAAATACCAGCTTTACCTGCTTTCCGTCCTCTTCCGCCCATACCTCAATACTGGAGGAACCGAGTAAATGGCCCACATCGGTAAACCGGATGGTGATTCCTTCATCAACCACAATTTTCTCTCCGTATTCGCAAGGCACAAAAAGCTTCATTGCTCCGAAGGCGTCTTCCATGGTATATAACGGCTCCACCGGGGACATACCGGATCGTTTCGCCTTACGATTCTTCCATTCGGCTTCAAACATCTGAATATGCGCAGAATCACGAAGCATAATATCACAAAGCTCTCTTGTGGCTCCCGTAGAATAGATCTTTCCACGAAACCCTCTGGCATACATAAGCGGCACCAGACCCGTATGGTCAATGTGCGCATGTGTGATGAGAATATAGTCAATCTCTCCCGGATTCACCGGAAGCTCCTGGTTCTCGTATACATTTGCGCCCTGCTCCATACCACAGTCCACAAGCAGCCGTTTTCCTCCGATTTCAAGGAAATGACAACTTCCCGTCACCTCATGTGCCGCACCGATAAATTCTAAAAACATACGCTAACACCCCTTCCCGTTTTTGTGCACAAATTGTGCATCATCTTACATTTAGTATACCCCATTTCACGAAAATTAGCAAGCATTCTTACCACCTAAAAACTTCTGCGGATATGCTTGTTTTTCCTATCCCCCTATAGTATAATTTAGATATTTCATAGATATTTTCCTCAGGAGGACTTATTTACTATGTTACTTGCCTGTAATAACATCACCAAAAGCTTCGGTGATGTGACGATTTTAAATCAGGTTTCTTTTCATATTAACGAGCGGGAAAAAATGGCCATCGTCGGTATCAACGGTGCCGGAAAATCCACTCTGTTAAAGGTCATTATGCAGGAGCTGTCCGCAGATTCCGGCGAAGTAATTACTGCGAAAGGTGCCACCATCGGCTATCTTTCCCAGCACCAGGACCTTGCTTCTGACCGTACCGTTTACGAGGAAATGCTTTCCGTAAAAGCGGACCTGTTATGGACCGAAGCCCGTATCCGGGAAGTAGAGCTTATGATGAAGGGACAGGACGGGGAGGCTTTAGAGGCCCTACTCAAAGAGTATACTTCTCTTACCCACTCTTTTGAAGCCCAGAACGGCTACGCTTATAAAAGCGAAGTAGTAGGTGTTTTAAAAGGCCTCGGATTTTCCGAGGAAGATTTTGAAAAGCAGATTCAGACCTTATCCGGCGGTCAGAAGACCCGTATCGCACTGGGACGTCTTCTTCTCACCAATCCGGATTTGATTATGCTGGACGAGCCCACCAACCACCTGGACATGGCTTCCATTGCGTGGTTGGAAACCTATCTCATTAATTATCCGGGCGCGGTTCTTATCGTTGCCCATGACCGGTATTTTCTGGACCGCGTGGTTACCAAAGTGGTGGAACTGGACGCGGGAAAGGCTCAGACCTTTACCGGAAACTACTCAGACTATGCCGTGAAAAAGGAACAACAAAGAGAGATTTTAATCCAGCATTATCTGAATCAGCAAAAGGAAATCAAGCATCAGGAGGAAGTCATTGCAAAGCTTCGCTCCTTTAACCGCGAAAAATCCATCAAACGTGCGGAAAGCCGCGAAAAGATGTTGGATAAAATCGAACGCATCGACAAACCGACGGAAGTCCGCAGCAAGATGAAGATTCGCCTCACGCCACATATCATGAGCGGAAACGACGTGTTGACCGTAACGGGGCTTAGTAAGTCCTTCGGAAATCAGAAGCTGTTTTCGAATTTGAGTTTTGAAATTAAGCGTGGAGAAAAGGTAGCCATCATCGGGAAAAACGGCACCGGAAAGACCACGATTCTAAAGATTATTAATGATTTGCTCCCGGCCGATGCCGGTGAAATCAGACCGGGTGCCAAAGTGCAGATTGCTTACTATGACCAGGAGCATCAAGTGCTCCACCCGGAAAAGACCCTGTTTGACGAATTACAAGACACTTACCCATACATGGACAATACCGAGGTACGAAACGTCCTGGCTGCATTTCTCTTTACCGGAGATGACGTATTTAAACGTATCAGTGAAATCAGCGGCGGCGAGCGCGGTCGTGTTTCCCTGGCAAAGCTGATGCTGTCCGATGCAAACCTGCTCATCCTCGATGAGCCGACGAACCACCTTGACATTGTCTCCAAGGAAATCCTGGAGGATGCGATTAACGCCTACGAAGGCACCGTACTGTACGTGTCCCACGACCGATATTTTATCAATAAAACCGCAACCCGCATCCTGGATTTGACGGAGCAGACTTTACTTAATTATCCGGGTAATTACGACTATTATTTGGAGAAAAAGGAAGCCACCGAACGGCTGTATTTGGAGGGTGTCGGGTACGGTGTCTCCGGCGGCACTAACGGTACCGGGCGTGCTGCCGCTAACGTTACCGGTTCCACATCTACTTCCGGTGTTTCCGGCATATCCTCCGGCCAGGGAGCTTCTACATCCGCAGGCTTAGGCGGAGCTACAGGTTCCGGCGCAGTTACCGAAACCAAGCTTGACTGGCAGCAACAAAAGGAAGAACAAGCACGCCAAAGAAAGCGCCAGAACGACCTTAAGAAAACCGAGGAAGAAATCGAGCGCGTTGAAACCCGCATGAGCGAACTTGACACCGCCCTCGCCGATCCGGCTATTGCCTCCGACCATACAAAGCTCACAGAGCTGAGCCGTGAACGAGAAGAACTGGAAGGAAAGTTAGAGAAGCTGATGGAACAGTGGGAAGAGCTGGCGGAGTAAATTTTAGTATTAATATTCTATAAAAGTTTCTAACTCCAAAACGGCTGTGATAAATTCAATGAACCTATCACAGCCGCCTTCATTTTTCCCAAAATTATTCGTCTATTTCCACAAATTTTTTCTTCATAATTGGATATAATGCACAAAAATTTTTCTTCTGTTTTTCCTCTCAAGCCATTGATTTTCCTAGCTTTTTGGGCCATCTCTTATTCTGTAAAATATCATCTTCTCGACTTCCCGTCAGTTGCAAAACCCATTTTAACCTGTTATACTGTATTCATCCAAACAATTCCCCAATATATAACAGTTTCTTTTGTTTCCTCTTCTTTCCCTTATACCAATTTACGTACAAATCAAATTATAACTATCTACATAGCACGAAAATATTTCTTGACACCATGACAGCTTTTATGCTATCATAAAGTCAGAATATGATAAGTGCGGAACGGAGAACCTATGAAATATGACGTCATATTCTATGAAAAAAAGAACGGAGAGTCCGAACTATGGAATTTTCTCGAAAAACTACGAAGTAAATCAGTATCGGATAAGGAGGCCCGTATACAGTATAAACAACTCACCCTTTACATCGAACTGTTGCAGAATAACGGAACACACCTTCCGGATACCATAACCAAACATATCGAAGAAGACATCTGGGAACTGCGCCCCGGCAACAATCGCATTTTTTACTTTTATCATGACAACAGTTGTTTTGTTCTTCTTCACAGTTTTCGTAAGAAAACACAAAAAACTCCGCGTCGCGAAATAATAAAGGCAAAAGCCGAGCGCAACGACTACTTATCTCGAAAGGAGCCTATCTCATGAAAAGTTGGAATGACTACAAAGAACACGTCAAAAAAATCGATTCTCAAGGAGAACGAGACCTCGCAGACATTGAAGCGCAAGCCTCTATTATCAGTGCTATGATAAAGCAGCGCAACGAACTTGGATTAAGCCAGCGGGAGCTCGCTTCTCTCTGTGATATTCCTCAATCTTCCGTAGCAAGGATCGAGTCTTTTCAAACCACCCCAAACCTCGCTACACTGTTGAAACTTTTTCGCGTACTTGGGTTAAAAATCTCCATCACAAAATAAGAGAAGGCAGGGAAACCTACCTTCTCTTTTGCTGTCTTCACTACATCTTTATTCCTCTTAAAACTCCTTCAACTCTTCATACAACCACTCCGGCGTCACACCTTCCGTTCTGACCTCCACAAGAATATCTCCGTACTTCACGCTAAACTCCATCCGCCACTCATCAGACTCGTCCTCAACCTTATATGCCCGTTTCCATACGGCATCCAATGTCAGCTCTTCGATGGCAAAAATCGGATTGTCCACTACACTTTGCAATTCCACCGGCACGGATTCCGCCCGCGGAATCGGATACAGCGCCAAATCGTACCGCTCCGTCTCGGAAACCTTCGTCAACCGCGAAGCATCTTCATCCGTATAAAAATGTACCTTCCAGGAAATATCACTGTAGCCTTTGGACCACAGACCGGACAAATAATCGTTCCACTTGTCTTTATAACGACGTATTACCTCCTGCTGATACCCCTGCGGAACATTACGTAAAAAGTATTCCCCGAATACCGAAACCGCATGTGCCTCTGTAAGGCTGAATGTCTCATCCATAGATTCCGGTATTTCCTCCGGAACTACCGCAGAAAGGTCCGGCATTCCGTCCGTATATTTGGAAAACGCCACAAGTACCTGTTCAAAGGCCTCCTTTGCCTGATTAAGCTCCTCTGTCGCGGTCGTAAGGGAAAATACAAAACGACACTCTCCCACGCTCATACTCGCCTCCAGCGCCGTTGTAGCGCCATCGTCATAGGCACACCGGTAAAGCGTATACTCCACACCGTTATACTGCGAGGTCACCGTCTCCGCTTCGCCGAAGGGACTCCACGCAGCATAGCAACTAAGCGCATAGCCGACATCCGACATCGTCACTGCCACCGTTTGCCTCTGTCCCGTCGATACCGTAACCGTCGACACCGTAAGCATCACTATTAAAAGTGAGCCCTCGCCGTCAAAGCCTGCTTTCCCGGTCATTTCCATCCCTTCCTCATTCGTTGGAAGAACCGCAAGAAGCTTCTTCCCCTTCAGCTCCTCTTCAAAATATCTCGGAATATAGATGCGTTCTATCGCAACAGGTGCTGCCTCGTTATAATAAAATACTTCCTTCGGAGTCACCGGCTCTGTCGGACATGCCGTTTCCGTAATCTGCACCAACGGAACCGAACCACTCACGTCCACGTCATCCCTCTTTTCTACCGTAGACGTCGCCATAGGACCTTCTGTCACCGGCGGCATCGGCGGTTTTTCTCTCCACAGGTGCGATATTCCGACACCTCCGGCAATCAGCAAACAAAAACAAGCGGCTATCGTCCCGTATTTTCTCCAAGACAATTTCTTCTTCCCGGTTGCCTGCTCTGCCTCCTCCAAATACTTATCATCCACTAATTCCAGTTTATCTAAAAAAACATTTCCTCTCATAGCGTGTATCCCTCCTTTTCCAAATAGGTCCGAAATGCCTCTCTGCATCGAAACAGCATCACCTTTACCTTACTTTCGGAAATCGAAAACCGCTTGGAAAGCTCCCCCACAGAGTCCATGTACCAGTAACGTCGCAAAAACACATTTCTTTTCTCGGCGCTTAACGTCCCAAGAAACCCGTTTACAAGTTCAGAAAACGTCATATCATCCAGTCGGCATTCTGTATCGTCCGGTGCCGGAATGCACTGCTCCAGTTCGGTGCTCAGCTCACAAATAACCGCATGACGCTTCAGCCGTTTATTGGCACGACAGCAATTCAAAGAAATATGACGGGCTATCCTTGCCAGAAACGCATACAGATACGTACGCGGCTCGTGGGGCGGAATCCGGTTCCAGGCTTCCATATAGGTATCATTTTCGCACTCCTCGGCAGTTTCCTTGTCACCCACAATGCCAAAGGACAAGATGCGCAGACGGCTTCCGTACTTCTTCGCCGTTTCGTCGATTGCCGACTCTTCTCTGTTTAAATATAACTCTACAATCCGGGTATCTTCCAAAGCAGTTTCTCCTTTCCGCTTTTTTTGATAGAATACTGCGCAAGTTCCTATCATGTAAAAAGGCCTTCACTTTAATAAGCACCGTTTTAGGGTGGAAGGTTACACAAAATTTCAAAATTCAATGATAAGTAGAACGCAAATCCGGCTCTCTTCACTTTTCATAGCAGCTAAATTCTCCTATGGTTCCTCACAAAACTCCCTAGGGTCTAAATCCAACTTCCTACAAATCTTTACCACCACATCAAAAGAAGCTCCGCCCAAATCACGGGACAGTATTGTCATAAGCGTACTATAAGGAATATCCGCCTCCAACGCAAACTGTCTGAGGCTTTTATAACGGTCTAATATCAAATTGCGAAGTCTTTGCTCTCTCGTCATTTTACTTCCTCGACCACTGTAACCGTAACGCCCTTTTCTTCCAAGGCTGCAACCTGCTCTTCCACACACTCCCAATCGGTTACAACTTCATCAAATACTTCCGCATCACATACCTTTACAAAAGAATCTACGCCGATTTTTGCCCCCGGAAGCAAAAGATAACGTCTGCGGCTGTTCTTAATCACTGTCCGTTGAAAGGTTGCCGTCTCATCCGTACCGTTCGACAATCCGAATTCCGCTGTCAGCCCGCCTCCTGTGATGAAACAAGCATCAAAATGCAAGCGACTGACAAAATCATTGGCAAAGCTGTCCACCACCGAACCGCTCTGTCGCATCTTTCCTCCTACGATGTACACATCAATGTTTTCAAATGCCCGAAGTTCCTTCGCAATGTCCACCGAGTTTACCACCACCGTATAACGGATGTCCTTCGGCAAAAAGGAAACCATAATATATCCAAAAGAACCACCGGTTAAATAGACAATATCGTTTTCCTTCACCTTCGTAACCGCCCGCCGTGCAATCTCCCGGTAATTCGCAAACACCGGCATCTTTTCAAAATTCCGGTTTACCGGCGGTCTGACACTCACCTGTGAAAGTAAAATTGCCCCGCCGTGGGTTCTCTTGCAAAGACCTTTCTGTTCCAACAGACGCAAATCTCTTCTGGCCGACTCGTCCGATATTCCATATTTTTCCGTAATCTCCGCAGTGGTAATTTTACCGTTTATTTGGATTATTTCTGCTATCTCCCGCTGTCGTTCTTCCATAAACATAATAACACCTCCGATTAAATTTGTTTGTTCTATCGAATTCGATATTGTCATTATACAACATATTCGGTATCAAATCAACATTTTCGGCAATCGGATTTGCGTATATTTACAAACTCCCCTGCCTTGCGCACCGACACGCAGGAACAGGGGAGTCTTACATTACTTATTCACTTACTCTATCTAACTTTTCCCAACATCTTACTTAAAGTACTTCACACCGGAAGCGAAGATTCTCTGGTCCTGGTCACCGTAGATGTTTACTGCTACGGAGTTACCGCGACGCTCGGAGTGAGCCATCTTACCGAGAACGCGACCGTCCGGGCTGGTGATACCTTCGATTGCGAAGTAGGAGCCGTTCGGGTTGAAGTCTTCGTCCATGGTCGGGTTGCCGTTAAGGTCAACGTACTGGGTTGCAATCTGTCCGTTTGCCGCAAGCTTTTCGATCCATTCCTTGCTTGCTACAAAGCGGCCTTCACCGTGGGAAGCCGGGATTGCGTAAACACCGCCAAGCTCTGCCTCCATGAGCCACGGGGACTTGTTGGTTACAACCTTGGTGTATACGGACTTGGAAATGTGACGTCCGATGCTATTCATGGTAAGGGTCGGTGAATCCTCCTTCTGCGGAGTTACTTCGCCGTACGGTACCAGACCAAGCTTGATAATTGCCTGGAAACCGTTACAAATACCGAGAACCAAACCGTCACGCTGCTTTAACATATCGTTTACCGCATCGGTAATCTTTGCGTTACGGAATGCGGTTGCGATGAACTTACCGGAACCGTCCGGCTCATCACCTGCGGAGAAGCCGCCCGGGAACATGAGAATCTGTGCATTGCGGATTTCCTTCTCGAAAGCATCTACGGACTCTCTGATATCCTGCTCGTTACGGTTACGGAATACCACGGTGCTTACTTCTGCACCTGCGTCACGGAAGGAACGCATGGTGTCGTACTCACAGTTGGTACCCGGGAATACCGGAATGAATACACGCGGCTTTGCCACCTTATTCTTAGCTACATAAACGGTCTTCGCATCAAATAACGGATGCTCGATCTTTTCTTCCTTTACACCGGATCTGGTCGGGAATACCTTCTCTAAGGTATTGGTCCAAGCGTCCAGAGCCTCTTCAATGGTTACGGTCTCGTTACCGTATACGAACATCGGCGCATCGGTTACGGTACCTACGGTCTTATATTCCAAACCGCTCTCGTTTAATGCATCCAGACAATCCTTGGAAATTTCCGCAAGGATATCACCGTATGCCGGAGCAAACAATTCCTGAGCGCTGACAGCGTCAGAGATAACTGCACCGAGACGGTTACCGAATGCCATCTTAGAAACCGCCTCTGCGATACCCTTTGCACCGAGAGCATACATGGAAGCAATCTTACCGTTCTGTGCTAACTTCGTAATCTTGCTCATCTGCTCAGCAAATGCAGCGTAATCCGGAAGCTCGTAGGAATCCTTCTTCATTGCAAACTTCACAAGTACGTTACCGGACTTCTTGAACTCACCGGTTACCACATCGGAGGTCTTTGCCATATCTACAGCAAAGGATACCAGTGTCGGCGGAACATCGATATCCTGGAAGGAACCGGACATACTGTCCTTACCGCCGATGGACGGAAGGCCAAGCTGTACCTGAGCTTCAAATGCACCGAGAAGTGCCGCAAGCGGCTCACCCCAACGCTTCGGATCGGTACCTAAGCGACGGAAGAATTCCTGGAAGGTAAAACGAATCTTTGTATGGTCACCACCTGCCGCTACAATCTTAGCAACAGAGGAAATTACTGCATAAACCGCACCGTGGTACGGGCTCCAGCTGGAAAGATACGGATCGAAGCCATAGCTCATCATGGAAACCGCTTCGCTATCACCGTCAAGCACCGGAACCTTTGCAATCATGGTCTGTACCGGAGTCATCTGGTATTTACCGCCATACGGCATAGTTACGGTATTTGCACCGATGGAGCTGTCGAACATCTCCACTAAGCCCTTCTTGGAACAGGTATTCAAATCCGCAAGCATGGAAAGCCACTCACCCTTAAGGCCGGTCTTACCGGAAAGTACGGTTTCTCCCTTTGCGGTCTTTCTCGTAATACGGGAAGCGGTGTAGGAAGCTCCCTTTGCGAAATAGCTGTCTGCCTTCTTCGGCATGGTAACCTCAGCGGTTGCTTCCTGATGTGCACCGTTGGTATCAAGGAAGGCACGCTTAAGATTAACGATTTCCTTGCCTCTCCATACAAGTACAAGGCGCGGGTCCTCGGTAACAACAGCCACCGGAACAGCCTCTAAGTTCTCTTCTGCTGCGAAAGCAAGCATCTTGTCTACGTCCTTGGCGTCAACTACGATTGCCATACGCTCCTGGGACTCGGAGATTGCAAGCTCGGTACCGTCAAGGCCCGCATACTTCTTCGGAACCTTGTCAAGCTCTACACGAAGACCGTCTGCAAGCTCACCGATTGCTACGGATACACCGCCTGCACCGAAGTCGTTACACTTCTTAATGATGCTTGCTACTTCTTCTCTACGGAACAATCTCTGAAGCTTACGCTCGGTCGGAGCATTACCCTTCTGTACCTCTGCGCCGCAGGTATGGATGGACTCGGTGGTATGTGCCTTGGAAGAACCGGTTGCACCGCCACAACCGTCACGTCCGGTTCTGCCACCCATAAGAATGATTACATCGCCCGGATCGGAAGTCTCACGAATAACGTTCTTTCTCGGAGCTGCGCCCATAACCGCACCGATTTCAAGGCGCTTTGCTACATAATTCGGATGATAAATCTCATCTACCAGGCCGGTTGCAAGACCGATCTGGTTACCGTAGGAGCTGTAGCCGGATGCTGCGCCGGTTACAATCTTACGCTGTGCAAGCTTGCCCTCTAAGGTCTCCGCAATCGGAAGGGTCGGGTCAGCTGCACCGGTTACACGCATTGCATGGTATACATAACCACGGCCGGACAACGGGTCACGGATAGCACCGCCGAGACAGGTTGCTGCGCCACCGAACGGCTCGATTTCCGTCGGGTGATTGTGGGTTTCGTTCTTAAAGAAAATCAACCATTCTTCTGTTTCCTTCTTACCGTCCGGTCTGGTAATCTCAATCGGAACGATAATGGAGCAGGCATTGATTTCATCGGATACTTCCATATCCTCAAGCTTTCCGTCGGCACGAAGCTTCTTCATACCAACGAGAGCAAGGTCCATGAGAGAGATGAACTTATCGTCTCTGCCCTTATATAAAATCTCACGTTCTGCCACGTACTTATCATAAGAAGCACGAATCGGAGCCGTGTAATCGCCCTCTTCAAAGGTTACATCCGTAAGCTCGGTCAGGAACGTGGTGTGACGGCAGTGGTCGGACCAATAGGTGTCAAGTACACGAATTTCGGTCATAGACGGGTCACGCTTCTCATCGTCACGGAAGTAGTTCTGAATGTGTAAAAAGTCACGGAAGGTCATCGCAAGGTTCAGGGAAGCGTAAAGCTCCTTTAACTGAGCTTCCGGCATATCCTTAAAGCCCTCGAAAATAATAACGTCTGCCGGATCTTCGAATACGGTCTCTAAGGTCTCCGGCTTCTCCTCTGCTGCTTCTCTGGAATCTACCGGGTTGATACAGTATGCCTTGATTGCTTCTACTTCCTGCGGCTCTAAAATACCGGAAAGAACATAGGTGGTTGCGGACCGAATCACCGGCTCTTCGGTCTCGTTAAGCAGCTTCACACACTGCTCGGCAGAGTCTGCTCTCTGATCAAACTGACCCGGCAAATACTCTACGGAGAAAACGGTATCTTCCGGACAAATCGGGAAGGTTTCCTCGTATACAAAATCTACCGGCGGCTCGGAGAATACGGTACCAAGTGCACGGGAGAGGGTCTCGTCACTTACATTTTCAACATCATAACGGATTAAAACACGTACTGCGGTTACATGCTGAATGTTCAAATACTCTTTGATTTCATTCATCAGCTCGCCGGCCTTAACTGCGTATTCCGGCTTCTTCTCAGAATAAATTCTTCTTACTTTACTCATCTTATCCATCCTTTCCGATGTCCGTGGAACATCCACTGCCTCATTGTTGCTTTCAGTATATCATTTTTTCGTTTATAAATAAAATTAATATATATTAAATGTTTTATTAGGATTCCTTATGAAAACAATTGCACATCCGGTGACTTTCTGTTATAATGAACCCATGAAACATTTTGCAGTTTGATAGGTTTCTGAACATGCCCGATGCGCTTTCGGACATGTGATTTACGGACTATTACGGAAAGGAGCTCCCATGGACGTTAATTACGAATTATACAAGGTATTTTACTATGTTGCAAAGACCCTCAGCTTCTCCGAGGCCGCATCCGCACTGTTTATCTCCCAGTCCGCGGTGAGCCAGTCGGTCAAGGTACTGGAGCGCCGTCTGGGCCAGGTATTATTTACCAGAAGTACCAAGCGTGTTACCCTGACAAAAGAAGGAGAAATGCTGTTTAAGCATATCGAGCCGGCCATCAATCTGATTACCAAAGGCGAAAACCAGCTGGTCAATTCCAAAAATGCCGGCGGAATGCAGCTTCGTATTGCAGCCAGCGATACCATCTGCCGCTACTATCTTGTTCCGTACTTAAATCAATTTCACCAGACATTTCCGGATGTCCACCTGAGAGTGATGAACGCTACCTCCCTGCAGTGTGCGGGAATGTTAGCGGAAAATGCGGTGGACTTCATTGTAGCAAACTCCCCGAATCCGGCCTTAAACAATTCCATGCAAATCGAAACCCTCAGGGAATTTTCCGACGTGTTTATCGCCAACAGGTCTTCCTATGATTACTCGGATACGGAGCTGTCCTTTGCGGAGCTTTCCGCCTTGCCGATTCTGATGCTGTCCAAGCGCTCCACCACCAGTGAATTTTTGCATGAGCAGTTCTTATCCCATTCGGTAGAACTGGCTCCGGCAGTCGAACTCAGCAGTAACGATTTACTGATTGATCTTGCAAAAATCGGTCTCGGTATCGCCTTTGTCCCGGACTTCTGTGTCGAGGGAAAAACCGATGACGAGCTCTATATTATAAAAACAAAAGACAAGCTGCCGAAGCGTAAGCTTGTCCTTGCCTATGATAATTCCCTGCCGGTATCGGAACCGACCAAGTACTTTATGCAGCTGTTACAGGGGAATACAGACCAATCTTCCCACTAAATCTCCACTCTTATAAAAAATGCACCGGACAATCGATCCGACGCATTTACTTTACTCTAATATACTCACGGTGGCACCGAGGAGAATATCCCCCCACACTTCCTCATTTACAGTCACTTCATATTGCTCCAGCAGTACCTCATAGGCAGCCTGGAAGGCTTCGTTTCTCCTTGTTTCGTATTCTGCCGCAACCGTTGCTTCATAGGTCTTTGTGCACTTGTCATCTATCATACGAATGATGTACAGACCATATTCAGTCTGTATCGGGGCACACACATCGCCAACCTCCAGCTTTACCGCTGCTTCTCTGTAAAGCTCTTCCGCACCTTCTCCCTTCTCCAGGAAGGTTCTGGTATTATGGACCAGCGTATCGTCCGCTTCCGCCAATTCTTCAAAGGAAGCTCCCTCCAGCACCTGTTCGTAACAAAGCTGTATCTGTGCTTTGCGAGCTTCGGTTACCTCCGGACTTTCCTCACAAATGTTGTAGCCCTCGTCGTAATAGGTCGTCGGCAAATAAAGGTATTCCGTCTCATATTCGATATAATTTGCCGGATCTATCGTCTTACGGACACTTTCCTCTGTCACGCCAAGCGTCTCAGTCATCATTCCGTAATACTTTTCTCCCAGCATCATCCATTCGCAGGTTTCACGTAAATTCTCTGTAGTAAAGCCTCCCCGCTCGGCTTCTTCCGAAGACATCAGTTCCTTTAAATCCTCAACAAACTCAATGTTCGACTTTACTTCATCATAGGTCAGTTCCATGCCGTTCTTTACCGCACAATCATGAAGCACAGCATACTGAATCAGAGCCTCCATCGTCTCTTCCTTAAATACATCCCTGGTCGTACGCCCGTTATCATCGTACTCCATTTCCCAGTAATCCAAACCGTACTGTGACTCGTAATATTCTGCGTAACTGTTTCCTTGTACCTCCATGGAATATATTAAAAACATCGCTTTTTGCATGGAAATCTCCGTATCTCCCACCGTTACGGCTGTCAATTTCGCATACTCCTCCGCTCTCTCTTTCACCAGCGCCGGATCGGCATCAGCAAATCCTTCCGCAACTACAGCTGCTGTCGGTGTCGGTTGTATCTCCTCTTCCGGTGGCTTCTTTTTACAGCCTCCCAAGACACAAATACCGATACACAATAATAAAAGCAAGCTTCCTCCTGCATATCGTCTCTTTCCGTTCATGTGGTTCCGGGTAATTGTTCCCATCCTTTTCCTCCTTTCCGACTGATTCCTCTTTCAAAAAAGGACACTATTCCTCAAAATTCATAAACCGGTAGTATAGTTCTTCAAACTCCGGCTGCTGTGCCAGATTAAGTATCCCACCATCACAGTATAGCACAGTATTTTTATTTTTCAAATAGGAAAGCAAACCACCCATACAACTGTTTCCTACCACCGTTACCTTTCCGGAGAATTCCCTTGGCAATAATCCTGTCGTAAACAAATCCCCGCTATCACAATAGTGCCCCAGACCGCCGGCAAGAAAGACACGGTCCACTTGCGAAAGCTCCACATCCGCATATGTGCAAAGCAATTCAATTCCTGCTCTGAGTGCTCCTTTTGCAAGCTGAAACTCACGTATATCCTCCTGGTACAAACCATGATATCCTTCCGAAAAATACGGTTCACAAAGCAGTCCCGTTTTATCCATAATCCCTGCCTCCAAAGCGTCTGCTGCTTTACGGAACAGCTCCGATGCATAGGCATACCGGCCCCCTTCAAAAGCACTCCCCATAGCAGCCGCCGTACCGTATTTTACTCCTCTCTTCGAAAGGAGTATCTCTCCGTTGGTTCCCAAATCAATCAATATGTCAATGTTAGTCTCCCGTCCGTTAAGTACCGCATGCGCTCCCGCCACCACATCGCCTCCTACAAAAGCAGAAAAGCACGGAAACACCGTTACTTCTGCCTGTTTCAGCATCAATGGCAGCCCCGTATATTGTACCGCATCTCCAAACAGTTCGGAAAAAGAACAATGCTCTGTCTCTTTCTTATACGGCACAAAGGGTCCCTTCGCCAATGTTTCAAGAGGATAGCCGAGTAAAATATGCTGCATGGTAGTATTTCCGGCAACCGCAATACGTACCGGTAGTTCCCGTGCAGCGCCTTCTTTTCCGTACATTACCTCAAGCCCGCGATTAAGTACAAAAAGGAAGCCTTTTACCAAGGCTTCCCTAATCTCGCTTGTTAACCTCTCCCCCTGTCCGTGTAACGATGCATCGATTCTGCCGATTACATCGGCCGCTGTCTTACGTTGCGGATTCTCGCAGCCGTAAGATGCAAGTACAACGCCCCTTTCGTCCGCACAAACAAAGGCTAACGTTGTGGTTCCCAAATCAGCCGCCAGTAAAAGCTCGTTATCACACAACATCGTTTTATCGTCGCCCGATACACCGCCATCCTCTACAGACTGCACCCGCACCGTATTCTCCGAAAAAAACTCCGTTAGTCCGGTATACTGTACAAAGCTGCCGGCTGCCCGGCAATCCTTACAACCTCTTTCACCACGACAGGCTCCACAATACGTTTTGCTCATAGCTCCTCCGAAGAATTAATGACAGCAACCGCCGCAGCCGCCGGTACTGCAATCACAGTCTCCAGATTCATGAGAACTGCAATTCGGCTCTGTGCTGGTGCCCAATACACCGTCCAGATAGCCTGCTACCGCCACTTCAATATCACCGGTGAGTCCCGGTACTACTAAAATATCTGCCTGCATCAACGCCTGCATTGCACCCATGCCGATACCTCCGCAAAGGAGTACCTTTACACCGCGCTCCGCAAGAACACCGGCCATCGCATCATGCCCGTTACCGTTGGTCTCAAGCACGGTCTTTGCCATTAAAATGCCGTCGCTGAAAGTATATAACGTAAACTTCTCACAATGACCGAAATGCTGGAAAATATTGTTATTTTCATCGGTAGTTACCGCAAGAGTATAATTGCCCTGCTCCGCCAACGTCTTTTCCGGCGGGAGAAGCTCCTTTAATACTAAGGTAACATCCTCAAGCCAGTCACCCTGTAATCCTTCGATATCACCGGCATCCACAGCCTTTGCGATATTCGGGTTAAGCGGAAGTCTGCCAAGCACCGGAAGATTAAACTTCCGTGCCGTATCCTCGATATGGCTCTCACCGAAGACATACATCTTCTCACCACAGCATCCGCACTCTACATAACTGTAGTTTTCTACAAGACCAAGTACCGGAACATCCATCTCACGAGCCATGTTCACAGCCTTTGCCACCACCATGGATACCAAATCCTGCGGACTGGTCACAATTACAATGCCATCCACCGGAAGAGACTGGAACACCGTAAGCGGAACATCACCGGTTCCCGGAGGCATGTCCACAAACATATAATCCACATCACCCCAAACAACCTGGGACCAGAACTGCTTTACGGTACCTGCGATAACCGGACCTCTCCAGACCACCGGTACTTCCTCGTTCTCAAGTAAAAGGTTAACGGACATAATGGCCGTACCGCTCTTTGTATACTCCGGCAAAATACCCAGTTCATTTCCCTGTGCCTTCTTGTGTACGCCGAATGCCATCGGAATGGACGGACCGGTCACATCCGCATCCAGAACAGCTGTCTTATAGCCCATACGCTGCATCAAAACCGCAAGGTACGAAGTCACAAAGGACTTACCTACACCACCTTTACCGCTGACAACACCGATCACCTTCTTTACATTACTGTACTGATTCATCGGCTCCGCAAACTGGGACTTATCCGGCTTTCTGGAACTGCAACTCGCCGAACAACTGCTGCAATCATGGGAACAATTTAATTCCTGCTCATAAATCTCTTCACTCATAATTCAAACCTCTCTGACATATGTTAAAAATCTAACGCTAACCACCATTATACGCCTTAGAATTTTTTTGTCAAGCCATCCCGCATTTTCACGGTAACCCGTTCTTATGCCTCATAATCCATGCAAAGTCTCACTTCCGTAAACGGGCGCACATAGGTATTTGCTACCGCCACATGGTCCGGATGGGACTGATATCCCTTTAAGGCCCCTTCACTTTCCAGCACGCTGTCAAGCATCACATCCGCATTTGAGCTTGCAAGCGGCTCCGTCACGATTTCCAGACTGACAAGCCCCGGCACTTTTCCGACCAATGCTTCCAGATTTTCCTTCATCTCAAGCAACACCTTTTCCTTCGCATTTCCCGTAATTTCTTCCTTTAACTTCCATAAAATCACATGCTTTACCATTATTTTGCCTCCTGAAATTGATAAAATACCTCTTCCACCTTTTCTCTCATTCGTAAAAACGCTTCCGCTATTACCGGATCAAATTGCGTTCCTGCGCCTTGCTTAATAACCGCAAAAGATTCGTCAAGGGACATTGCCGCCCTATAGCACCGGTTTTGAGATACCGCATCAAACACATCCGCCACCGCAACCACACGAGCACAAAGCGGTATCATTTCTCCATGCAGACCATCCGGATATCCCGCTCCGTCCCACCGTTCGTGATGATATCGCGCCACCTGCCAGGCAATCGTAATATAGTCCGGTTCCTCAAGTGCCGCCAAATTCTCCTTTATCATGTCAGCACCCTTTACGGTATGCGTTTTCATTACTTCATATTCATCCGGGGTTAACTTACCCGGCTTTTGTAATACGGTATCCGTTATCGCAATCTTACCGAAATCATGCATCGGTGCTGCCCGCAGCAAGTAATCTACATACTCTCTGTCCAGACATTCCGCATATATTCCCTGTTCCTTCAACTCTTCCGCAATAATCCGGACATAAGCTACCGTCCTCTTCACATGTTCTCCGGTGCTTCCGTCCCGCCCTTCGATTACATCCGCAAAGGCATAAATCACTTCCTCGTGATATTGGATCAGTTCATTGCTCGCCGCATTCTCCATGGAACAATAAGCCGTCAGAATAATTGCCGTAATCGCCAATGAAGTAATCAGCGCATCCGGAACGAACATCTGCAGCACGATGACTCCCAAAAATACGGGAACACAAATCGAAAAATTCAATCTGGAACGCCTCGGAAGGTTTCCTTTATACTTACTCCATACATAATAAGCCAAGCCCAAATAGTAAATTACCATACCATAACATACCAGCACCGGAATACCCATGGAGTAATATGACATCTTACCCTCAATATACCGTAAATCACCGACTCCCAGAAGCATAAAAAGGCAACCGGAATAATGCGGTAAAAATGCCAGTCGTTTCCAATGATTTGAGGTCAACGGTACATCCAGTATGGTGGCAACATATAAAAACACGTCCAGCAGGCACCGGTCAATCACCCAAAAATACAGTAAATGCAATACATTATTTACAACTGTCGGTACCATATCCGAATGATTTACCGTATATACCGTCACAATATCCAATACAAAATACAGCAGAGAGAAAACCAATAAACGCTCAAAACATTTTACACGCTTTATATTCGCCTGATCATGTCGCTCTCTGAAATACAAAACCAGCACAATCAGAACAATTACCATACAACCGATTTGTAACTTATAATGGAGCATCAACCATCACCTCCCATAGGACAATTTTACCATATTTTTATGTTATTTTCCATAACAATATCACTTATTTTCTCCTATATTCGGCAAATCTCTTCCGCATCACGAATCATTCAGAACACCAATTGCACCAAAACCATATAACATATCGTCCCGCCACCGATGGACAGCAGCATATTCCTCTTCCATAAATGCAACCCAACCACTACCGCAATCGCAAACAACTCCGGCAATCCGTGACTACCGGCCAATATATTCACGTTTTTCAAACAATACACCACCAGCATGCCGAAAATAGCCGCCGGCAACGCTTTTCCAAGATACCTGACATACTTCGGCGTCGGTTTATCCGCCCGGAATAGAAAAAAAGGCAGAAAACGAGTCAGCATGGTAGCAAGGGCGCACAACCCGATTGTAATGATTTCCTGTACTAATGTCATAACAGTCCACCTGCTTTCTCAATCGGCGACCGGAACACGGTAAGAAAACATAAAATACAAACCATCGTCGGTATCAAAAAAGACTCTGTCCCGAAAATTATAAGGCAGACGGCAGATACCAGTACTCCGATTAATGCGGTATAATGCTTCTTCTCCTTGAGCCACTGTTCCAAAAAAATCACTATAAACATGGCTGTCATAACGAAATCCAACCCTTCCGTATTAAAGGTAAGAAAGCTTCCGAGAAGTCCTCCCAAAGTCGCACCCGCCACCCAGTAAGACTGATTCAGGACAGTCACAAAAAAATAAAACCACCCTTTATCCACATCCTCCGGAACCTCAGTGGCACAGTTGATGGAAAAGCTCTCGTCACACATACCGAAAATCAGATATGCCTTTTTCAGCCCCGTTCCTTTATACTTTTCCAGTAATGCAATTCCATAAAACAGGTGCCTTGCCTGAATCATAAGGGCCATCAAAAAAGTCTGCAACGGAGCAAAGCTTCCCAGCAGCATCGTTACCGCCACAAACTCCAGGGAGCCGCCGAAAATCACCAGGCTCATACAAAGCGGATATACAAAAGAAAAACCGGACACTCTCATATAAATACCGTAGGACATTCCCAAAAACAAAAATCCCATCAAAATCGGGATCGTTTTCGGAAAGGCTGCCGAGAATGCTTTTCTAATAATTTCCTTCTTATTATTGCATAATTTCTTTGCAGTCATACTGCCTTCCTCCAACCTGTAATGCCACCGCACTCTAAAAGAACGCGGCGGCACAACGGTTTCTGTCATTTATTTTCCCAGAAGCTTTGCTTTTGCCTCTTCCTGTACCTCAATTACCCTGTCACACCATGCGTCAAACTCCGGATCCTCCGTCTGAAGCTCCGGGTGGGCTAGCACATGTGCAATTACACGTCGTACACCTACTTCAAACCGCACCGTCGGTACGAACTCCGGTACCGCACGCTTTACCTTTGTGTTGTCAAACACAACGGAACATGCCTTATCTCCGAGAAGCGCACCTGTAAAGTCATACGGTCCCGCCTCCGCAAGAAATGCAGACGATACATAATACGGCTTAAACGGTACATTCAATACATCCGCAATCGTCTGATAAATCTGGTTCCAAGTCAGTGTCTCATCGGAAGTAATCTGGAACACCTCACCGATGGCATGCGGATTTCCCATCAGACCGATAAATGCCTTCGCAAAATCGGTGTTGTGGGTCATGGTCCAAAGGGAGGTACCATCTCCGTGAACAAGTACCGGCTTCTCCTCCAGCATACGCTTTACCACCTGCCAGCTCCCCTTGTCTCCGTGAACTCCCAGCGGAACCGACCGTTCGTCATAGGTATGACTCGGGCGGATAATCGTTACCGGGAACCCGTTCTCGCGATACATCTGCATTAAGTACTCCTCACAGACAATCTTATTCCGGGAATACTCCCAGTAAGGATTTGCCAGAGAAGTCCCTTCCGTAATTACATGAGATTTGCACGGCTTGTGATAGGCCGATGCGGAACTGATGTACATATACTGCTTTGTCTTTCCGGCAAACAATCTGTAATCCCTCTCTACCTGCCCCTTTCCGAAGCCGATAAAATCACATACCACATCAAAGGTGTAGTCCTTTAACAACTCTGCCGCTTCCGCTTCGTTATTAATATCCCCCTTGATAATGTTAATATTCTTTGGTAACGCTTCATTTCTCGAACCACGATTAAACAAATACAATTCACAATCCGTTTCTGCCAATTTTTTCGTAATAGCCATACTGATTGTGCCTGTTCCCCCGATAAAAAGTACTTTCATAAAAGCCTCCTTTGCATATTCCTTCGTTGATAAGCATCATGCTCTTTATGTTCATATTACCATCATACATCATTTTCCGCCTCTTGTCGATAAGAATATACATTCTCTGTTAAGAAAGCTTCTTCACCGTCTTTCCTTCATACACCTCACCGCCGATAACTACCTGCTCGATGATGGTAGTCTTCGGCTTCTCGATTAAATCAATCAACTTCCGCGCCGCTTCCGCCCCGATAGCCTCCGTATCCTGGCGAAGCGTAGTAAGCTTCGGTTCGATATGACGTCCGATACGAAGTCCGTCATAGCCCGCTACGGAAATATCCTCCGGAATTCGAAGCCCCTTTTCTTTAATTACATTCATTCCGCCGAAGCTGGAAAAATCATCCGGATAAATAATACAGGTGGGCGGATTCTTAAGTGCCAGAAGCTCCTTGGTAGCCTCCCCCGTTTCCCGGGTACTTCGATATGCCGCTTCTTTAATATATTCATCCGGAACCGTAATTCCGAACTCTTCCGCAGTCTTAAAGAAAGAAGACAAACGATTTTTCGTAACCGCGGAGTCTGCGCCGTGAATATAAGCAATTCTTTTATGGCCCTGCCCGATAATATAGGATAACAAATCCCGCATACCGGTGACATTATCGGAAATTACCGCTGCCCGACCGTAAAAGCTATGGTCAATGGTTACCAGCGGAATATCACTCTTTACCAACTCCTCCACCTCCGGGTTTTCAAAATCCACACAGGCGATTACCACACCGTCAAAGCCACGGTAACGGCAACGCTCCAGATAACTCATACGCTTTCCGCCGCCGTTTCCCGCACTGATAAAAGTAATGTCGTATCCCTTCTTTTCCGCAAACTGCTTAAAACTGTTCAAAACATTTGCAAAATAGTCGTGGGTCAAACCGCTCTGGGCCTCGTCCACGAATAACACGCCCAGATTATATGTCCTTTTTGTCTTCAAGGCCCGTGCAGAAGAATTCGGAAAATACCCCAGTTCCTTTGCCACTTTACAAATCCGGACTTTGGTCTCTTCGCCGATATCCTTATGGCCGTTTAATGCTTTACTCACCGTTGCTATACTGACTCCGCACAATTCGGAGATATCCTTCATTGATACCATTTCAAACTCCTCGTTTCTGCTTAATCTTCTCATTCTTTTCTTCTTACGCGACTTTACTTAAACGTTTTCGTAACGTAATCATACAGCACTTTCCACATTTTTGCAAGTAATTTTTTAAACTTTTTGTTAAATTGCTTCAAACTTTTTTCGTAAATCAAAAGATTTTTTATTTTATAGTTGCTTTTTTTTACATATTTGTGTATAATGCGATTAAAGGAATCGGTTAAACGCATGGTTTTATGCTTACTTAAACGTTTACTTAACCATCACCTTAGACGAGAGAGAATGAAAAGAAATGAAATGAAAAGGAGCAAATGTTATGAAATTCGGTTATTTCGATGATGCAAACAAAGAATACGTGATTACCACTCCGAAGACTCCGCTTCCGTGGATTAACTACTTAGGCTGTAACGATTTCTTCAGTCTGATTTCCAACACCTGCGGCGGATATACCTTTTATAAGGATGCAAAGCTCCTTCGCCTGACCAGATATCGTTATAACGACATTCCGGCAGATACCAACGGCAAGTATCTCTACATAAAGGACGGCGACACCGTTTGGAATCCGGGCTGGCAGCCGACCAAGACCGAGCTTGACGCTTACGAATGCAGACACGGTATCGGTTACAGCCGTTTCACCGGCAAGAAAAACGATGTAGAAGCTTCCGTTCTTACTTTCGTTCCGATGAATGATACCTGTGAGGTAAGCCAGCTTACCCTTACCAATACTTCCGCTGCGAAGAAGGATTTACAGCTCTTCTCCTATGTTGAATGGTGTCTTTGGAATGCGGATGATGATATGAAAAATTTCCAGAGAAACTTAAGCACCGGTGAAGTTGAAGTGGTGGGCTCTACCATTTTCCACAAGACCGAGTACAGAGAGCGTCGTAACCACTACGCTGTTTATTCCGTAAATACTGCTGTGGATGCCTTCGATACCAGCCGTGACGCATTTCTCGGCGCTTATCGTTCCGCAGCAAATCCGGAAGCCATTGAGAACGGTGCATGCACCAATTCCATGGCAAGCGGCTGGTCTCCGATTGCCTCTCACCAGATTAATGTTTCCCTAAATCCGGGCGAGACCAAGACCTTCATCTTCGTATTGGGTTATATTGAGAATCCGCAGGAGGAAAAGTGGGAGTCTCCGAATGTAATCAACAAGAAGCCGGCAAACGCTATGCTTGCCCGCTATCAGACCGATGCGGATGTTGAAAAGGCATTTGCAGACTTAAAGGCATACTGGGAGAAGCTTCTCTCCAAGTATACCGTTTCTTCCGAAAACGACAAGGTAAACCGTATGGTAAATATCTGGAACCAGTATCAGTGTATGGTTACTTTCAATATGTCCCGTTCTGCTTCTTACTACGAATCCGGCATGGGACGTGGTATGGGATTTAGAGATTCCAGCCAGGATTTACTTGGTTTCGTACATTTAATTCCGGAATCAGCAAGAGAAAGAATTATTGATATTGCTTCTACTCAGTTCGAAGACGGAAGTGCTTATCACCAGTATCAGCCTCTTACAAAGACCGGCAACATGGATATCGGAAGCGGATTTAACGATGACCCATTGTGGTTAATCGCAGGAACTTCCGCATACATCCGCGAAACAGGTGATTACTCTATTTTAGACGAAATGGTTCCTTTCGATAACAAGGTTGAATTAGCTCAGCCTCTTATGGAACACTTACGTAGATCATTTAATTATTTCGATACAAGAAAAGGACCTCATAACCTCCCGCTCATTGGTCGTGCCGACTGGAATGACTGTTTGAACCTGAACTGTTTCTCTGAAACACCGGGTGAATCCTTCCAGACTACAGGACCAAGCGAAGGTCCTGTGGCAGAATCCGTATTCATTGCCGGCATGTATGTTAAATACGGCAATGAATATGCAACTATCTGTGAGAAGATGGGCTTAGCTGACGAAGCTAAGGAAGTTCGTGCAAAAGTTGCCGATATGTATCAGGCAGTTGTTACCGCCGGTTGGGACGGTGAATGGTTTGTTCGTGCTTATGATGCAAACAGCGACATTATCGGTTCCCACAAATGTGAAGAAGGACAGATTTTCATTGAGCCACAGGGAATGTGCGTAATGGCAGGTATCGGTGTAGAAGAAAAGCTTGCTGAGAAAGCTCTTGATTCCGTAAAAGAAAGATTAGATACCAAGTACGGTATTGTATTATTACAGCCGGCTTACCAGAAATATTACGTAAATCTTGGCGAAATTTCTTCTTATCCACCTGGATATAAAGAAAATGCAGGCATCTTCTGTCATAACAATCCATGGATTTCTATTGCAGAAACCGTAATCGGACGTGGCAACAGAGCTTTTGAGATTTATAAAAAGACTTGTCCTGCTTACACAGAAGATATTAGTGAGATTCATCGTGCAGAACCATATGCGTATGCACAGATGATTGCAGGTAAAGATGCTAAAAATCACGGTGAGGCTAAGAACAGCTGGTTAACAGGTACCGCAGCTTGGACATTTACCAATGTATCACAGCACATTTTAGGTATCCGTCCTGACTTTGACGGTCTTGTTGTAGATCCATGTATCCCGGATACAATCAAAGACATGACCATTAAGAGAACTTTCCGTGGTGCAGAATACATCATCAAGGTAGAAAACCCTGATGGCAACCAGAAGGGTATTAAGAAGATGCTTGTAGACGGTAAAGAAATCGAAGGCAACTTAATTCCTATTGAAGAAGGCAAGAAAGTGTACAACATTACAGCAATCATGTAATGCATTTTAACTCCCTATACAAAGAATGAAAACGGAACACCCGGCTATATGCCGGGTGTTTTGCTTTTATACATCTTTTATTCAGGACAATAAAAGTTCACGAAGCGTATTTTCTATCCTTTTAACGTAACACTGTCATTTATTACGGATGTACTATATAAAAACAACACATCCTGATCTGTAAATTCAATATAATTTCCAACCTGACCACTCCACATATAGCGGATATCCACAAGCGTAATCTTTTGATAACTTTCTGCAAGCAACGGAAGCAGGCTACGACTGAAGGAATCCCCCACCACAACCAATTCTTTATCAGAAAGGGCATTGGGACTTTCAATCGTTGCCAACGAAATATTTCCTCCCAAAAACATTTCATAAGGATCCCTTCCTACCAGGTTCTGTTTATTATAGAGTGGAATCTCTTTATCGTTTTCGTAATCATACACAATGCACTCATTTAACCTCTCACTTGTGCAATATGCAAGTTCATCCGCCGGCAAATTAAGTCCTGCCTGTCCATAGTATACGCCATAGAACGGTACATCTGCTTTATTTATCATAAAATCACCTTCAAAAGGTACATCCATGTTTTCCGCTAAAACCGCTGCAACATCAATAATTTCTTCCTGTTTCCAATGGGTATCTGTCTTATAATAATCTGCCAGTTGCAGTTTTTCGACAATGGAAATAGGTGTTAAATGAGGGGTCTGTTCATATACTTGTGCATAAAATTCCTCATAATCCATAGCAAGCACACCGCTATCGGCCAGAAAGTAATTTTTGTCCGGCACAATAGAAATATAAGGGGATACCGCCGTATCCTGTAAATATTTTTCATAAAAATCTTCAAATATCACGGTTGCACGGTATATGGAATCCTCGTCCATAGGGTATTCCATCTTACATAAATAGCCATCTTTTACATAAATATTACCCGTATCCTGTTTTTGCATGATATTTAGAGAAAAATGGTTCTTCAGATATCGAAATTCATCTCGCAAAGGAAACTGATCCGTCATATATTCTTCCAGTTCTTCCACATACTTGCCTGAGTGCAATTTCTCCCACGTTAGTTCCGGCATCTTTGCCAAATATCGTCTCTCCGTTATAGAATACTCACCTGCCGGTTTTAACAAAACGCACAGGACTCCGCCAAAATACAGCACTGCCATAAAGCACACAAAAATTACTGCGTATTTGTCCGAATCCCACGTTTTATTTCTTTTTTTCATTGTATTATCATTCATCCTTCAATCCCTCCTTAAAACCGAAAATACAGGAACGGATTAAAGCTTCCATCCACCAGATACGCTGTTGACAGTATAACAAGCACAATTAACACAACTGGTTTTGCAATACCAATAATTCCCGCAAGAATAGGAGAATTCTCCCTATCCTGTAACCATCTGTCCCTAATCCACGGAATCACAGGCACGCAACCCACAATACCCACAAATAAGGTTATTCCATAGCTTTTTGCATAATACAATGCTTCTTTTGACACGAAAGGAAGTCCTCCTACGCCAAAGAGACTTCCTATGTCCTCAAACGCTGTCCGCATATCGGTGGCATTGAAAGTCACAAAACTGATGAGTACAAGGAATATCAAATACATATGCCCAATCCACTTACTCTTTTTTAACAGCTTTAGCAGCCATTTCTTTTCTATAATAAGAAGAACGGCAAAATATAATCCCCAGAACAGAAAATTCCATGCCGCCCCATGCCAGATGCCGGTAAACATCCATACTATAAAGATATTACGATACCATTTTGCATTAGACACACGATTTCCACCAAGGGGAATATATACATAATCCCGGAACCAGGTTCCCAATGTCATATGCCATCTGCGCCAAAAATCTGTAATACTTCCGGCTATATATGGGTAATTGAAGTTCTCCGGGAATGTAAAACCAAGGATTTTACCAAGGCCAATCGCCATATCGCTGTAACCGGAAAAGTCAAAATAAATGTGAAGCATAAATGCCACAGCGTACAGCCAATAAAACAGCACTGATTTGTCTCCCGATGCCCGAAAAAGACTACACAACTCTCCTAATTCGTTGGCTATCAGGATCTTCTTGGATAATCCAATAACAAATCTCGTGATGCCTGCTTCTGCCATCTCCCAAGTAATTCTACGTTCATTTAATTGCTCGGAAACATCCTTGTACCTTACAATCGGTCCCGCAATCAACTGTGGAAACATGGCAATATAGGCTGCCAAAGAAATTATATTTTTTTGCGCAGGAACTTCCCCGCGGTACACGTCTACCAGATAAGAAATGATTTGGAATGTATAAAAACTGATGCCAATCGGCAGTGCAATTTTTAACAAAGGAATCTTACTTCCTGTCAATCCATTCATATTTGCAATAAAGAAGTCCGTATATTTGAAATATACAAAAAGGGTCACAAACAGAAAAACAGAACCCATAAGTATCCTCCCCGGCGTTACCATACGCCAGGCATTTTCTCTGCTCTTTTCCAAAAGAATACCCGCTACGTATCCAACCAATATGGAAAATAGCATCAGGAATACATAAACAGGTTCTCCCCATGCATAAAAAATCAAACTACTGATTAAGAGAACGAAATTTTTCCCTTTTTTCGGCATAACAAAATAAGCCAATAACACACATGGCAAAAAATAATATAAAAATGGTATGCCGGAAAAAACCATATCGCCCTCCTCAGTCAGCTATTGCAAATACAGGCAATCAATTTATCCTTCATTGATTGCCTGCGTCTTTTTATTATTCTGTCAGACTTTCCTCATAAACAATATCGGTTATAGAAAATGTCTCGCTTAGTTTATTCTTGAAGTTTTCAATAATTTCTGCGTTACCGAATGCAGAAACCACATATTCGCCACCTACTTTTGCTACAATGAGTGTGTCCGGGAAACCGCACATCCATTGTCTGTTCATAATGTTTTCTTTAAGTGAATCCACTACTGTCTGCTGATTGGCTGCATCCGATACGTGATATGCACCTGCTGTAAAGGTGTTGGCATTCATCATATGCATAATAGATGCTGCATCATCAATCATAGACGCACTACTTTGCGGCAAGCCTAAAACTGCATCCAAATCTTCTACCATGGAAACATCATATTTGCCCGGAGCATCCATAACGATATTGTTATAATCTCCTCCACCGATTGGGAATTTGTCCGCATCACCGTAACTGTTCCATACCTGTGTAAGCAAATCGGTTGCATCTGTTACATCTACAGTCTCCGTTACTGTAACATCTCCCGGAGTCTCTGCCGTCTTACCGCATCCGATTAATCCAATCATTAATAAACCACTTAATATAATCGCAATTGTTCGTTTCATAGCCTCATTTCTCCTTTTTCATTATTTTCTCATAAACTCCCTGACATTATTCATGTCACTTGCATAGTACCATTTATCCAGATACAGAGCAATTAAATCTTTCTTAATTTTACTTGTACTTTTTCTTTTCTTTTTTATAAAGGGATTTTATACTAAAAAGAAGACTAGTAAAGAATGAGGAAATTTTCATGAAAATGCTTTGGAAACTGACAAAGGAAGCCACCCGCTATAAGGGGCTTTATGTACTTGCTATTCTGTCCACGTTGGGACTTACCATTGTAAATCTTACAGCTCCGCGTATTCTTTCTTCCATGACCGGTGTTGTGGAAAGTGGTGTCGATGAGGCTGCGCTGGGTACCATCAGCAGATTTGCCTTTGTGTTGCTTGCCTTATATCTTCTTCGTATATTATTTCGTTATCTAAGTAACTATCTGGCTCATAAAGCTGCGTGGTACTTAGTGGGTGATTTACGAAGCCGTATGTACAACAAGCTGCAGAGCCTTGATTTGGGATTTTTCCATGATAAGCAAACCGGCGACTTAATGAGCCGGGTAGTAAACGATACCCGTGATTTTGAGCTCTTATATGCCCACATGATTCCGGAAATGATTACCAACATAGTAACTTTCTTGGGCGTACTTATTATCTTGCTTACCATTAACTGGAAGCTGGCTCTGATTACCTGTTTCCCAATTCCGTTAATCCTTTTATCCGGTGTTGTTTTTGCAAAGGTGGTACGTCCGTTTTTCCGTACCTCGCAAAAATATATGGGCGAACTCAACGCTCAATTGCAGGATAGTTTATCAGGTCTTCAGGAAATCCAATCCTTTGGACAGGAAGCTTATGAAAGCGAACGTATCCACGAAAAGAACTTTACACAGGTGGACGCCATGCTCCGCGCCCTCCGCGCAAGTGCAGTTTTCCATCCAAGCGTAGAATTTCTATCCAGCATCGGTACTATTTTAGTTGTATTCTTCAGTGGCTATTTTGCTTTGAAAAATCAGCTCTCCGTAGAGGATATCGTAGCCTTTATTTTATATCTGTCCCTATTTTATGCGCCGGTTTCTGGCCTTGCCAACCTACTTGAGAACTTACAGCAATCCCTTGCAGGTGCAGAACGTGTGGCTTTGGTTTTAGAAATGCCTTCTCAAATCGAAAATGCTCCGAATGCTATAGATATCGGTAAAGTAGATGGCGCTATCACCTTTGAAAATGTCAGCTTCCACTACAGCAACAACGTTCCGGTTTTGAAAGATATTTCCTTTAGCTGTAAACCGGGAATGATGGTCGCCTTAGTTGGGCCTACGGGCGTTGGGAAAACAACCACTGCACAATTAATCTCCCGATTCTATGACCCAACTGAAGGAAGAGTTTTGGTTGATGGAAAAGATATCAAAACCGTTACTTTGGAAAGTCTTAGACACAATATAGCTCCCGTTTTACAGGATACCTTTTTATTTAACGGAACCATAGCGGAAAACATTGCCTATGCAAGACCGGATGCTACAAGAACCGAAATAGAGGAGGCGGCCAAGGCAGCCAATATCCATGAAGACATCTTAAGTATGCCTGAACAATATGAGACCAAAGTCGGCGAACGGGGCCTACGCCTCTCAGGTGGTCAGAAACAGCGCGTTGCTATCGCCCGCGCCATCCTCCGCCAGTCCCCGATTATCGTCTTAGACGAAGCTACTGCTTCTATTGATGTCCATACCGAAAAACAAATCCAGAAAGCCATTAAAAACATTACCGGCAAACGTACCATTATCGCCATCGCCCACCGTCTGTCTACTATTAAGGAAGCAGACCTAATTCTCTTCATCCACGAAGGCGAAATCGTGGAACGTGGCACACACGAGGAATTATTAGCACTTAAGGGCTTCTATTACAAAATGCAAGCGGCGCAGGAATAACCTGCGCCGTTTTTCATTCTTATTTGCAACAGAGACGCGATACGCGTTGCGAGTCGCACTCTGATTAGCGGTCGTCAAATGGTCATTCGTGCGAGCACGATGACCGCTTGACTCGTCGCCATAACAAAAAGAGGATGCTGCAATTGCTTCATCCTCTTTCGTACATTTCTTATTTAGGTGCAAAATTCTTGCTTGCCAGATTGGCAAAGCGTGTGTATTTGGCCATCCAAGCCAGTTCTACGGTTCCTACCGGACCATTTCTCTGCTTACCGATAATAATCTCGGCAACTCCCGGCTTTTCTGTGTCTTTGTTGTAATAATCATCTCTATAAATAAACATGATAACGTCCGCATCCTGCTCGATAGCTCCGGATTCT
>JAZOCC010000016.1:0-23966 GCA_045596385.1 Lachnospiraceae bacterium | reverse complement strand
AAATGTTTACTCATAGGTCTGTTCCTTTCCGGTCAGGCAGCTAAGAGTATTATCCGACAGAATGATAAATTTGTAAAACTAAACGCACGATTGTAAGAGTAAAAGTAGGGTTTTTGTAGCGTTTAAATTTTCAATTAGCCTTTATTGTAAAAGTAAAATAGTCCGTTTTATTGGACTCTAAATAAGTTATAGTAAGAACCGTAATAAGGAAACACTCCTTGTTACGGTTTTTACATTTTTGATTAATCGGAGGACAATACTATGACGGCAACTCTTTTTACAATTATAATTATCGGTGTGATTTTCTGGCTTGCATTTCAAAACGGTGTACTTGCTTTTTTTGCGGCACTTTGTATTCTCGGACTGATCGCAATGATTGTGGATGAGGCACGAAAGGAAAGAGAAGAAGAACAGCATTTGAAGGAAAAGGAACAAACGGTGTAATCTTCCAGTTTATATTTCTGTAAAAGACATATAATAACACCGTAATCAAGAGGTACACACACAGCGAAAGCGGTGCGGGTACAAAGATTACGAAACTTTTTAACAGCCCGCAACGCGGGAATTGAGGAAGGAGTGTATACTATGTCCAGAGGTAGAAATCGTGTAGAAGTTCCGGAAGCAAGAGAGGCTATGGATCGTTTTAAGATGGAAGTTGCATCTGAGATCGGTGTTCCGTTAAAGCAGGGTTACAACGGTGATTTAACCAGCGCTCAGAACGGTTCTGTCGGCGGTGAGATGGTTCGTCAGATGATTAAGCGTCAGGAAGAGTCTATGTCCGGTAAGTAAGAACCGGCTTGATTCACCGGGACAGTGCTGAATGAGGATTCGCTTTCCCGGCCTAAAAACGGAGGCGTCACTTACGAGTGGCGCCTCTAGTTTTTTTGTCCTAATTCTGAAATAAATGTTGCAATTCAAAGGAGAATGCGATACACTAAACTTATATAAGTGTGCATGTTTGGAGGATGAGCCATGAGAGTAATTGCGGGTTCCAGACGGAGTATTCGTCTGACTACGGTAAAGGGTGATAAAGTTCGTCCTACCACGGACCGGATTAAGGAGACCTTGTTCAATATTTTGCAGCCGGATATACCGGGAGCTTCCTTTCTGGATTTGTTTTCCGGCAGCGGTGCCATCGGTATCGAGGCCTTAAGTCGCGGAGCGAAGGAGGCGGTGCTGGTGGAGCAGGACAGAGATGCGCTTGCCTGCATCCGTGCGAATGTGAAGGTCACCCAGTTTGAAATGGAGGCACAGGTCAAGGCCGGAGATGTGGTTTCCGTGCTTCGGACCTTACAGCATGCGCCCTTTGATTTGATTTTTATGGATCCGCCTTATGACATGGGATGGGAGGAAAAGGTACTGACCATCCTCAGTCAGGCGTCTTATGTGGACGAGTATACGAAGATTATCGTAGAAGGTTCCGCAGGTACCGATTTGTCCTATGCGGAATCGCTGGGATTTTCGATTTACCGCGAAAAGAGCTATGGGTCCAATAAACATATTTTTTTGGAAAAGAGGAAGTTATGAGAAGAGGGCTTTATCCGGGAAGCTTTGACCCGGTGACATTAGGACATTTGGATATTATCAGAAGAGCATCGGAAATCGTTGATGAGTTGATTATCGGTGTGTTACGAAACAGTACAAAGAAGAATATGTTTTCCACGGAGGAACGTATTGAGCTGTTAAAACGTGTGACGGCGGATTTGCCGAATGTGCGTATTATTTCTTTTGACGGGTTGCTTGTGGATTGTGCGAGAGAGTACGGGACACGTACCATTATCCGAGGCCTTCGGGCGGTTACGGACTTTGAGTATGAGTTACAGTTAGCCCAGACCAATAAGCGGTTGCGCCCGGATATCGACACTGTCTTTTTAACCACCAATGTGGAATATGCGTACTTAAGCTCCAGCATTGTGCGGGAGATAGCCGGTTACGGCGGAGATATCAGTCATTTTGTACCGCAGTGTATTATGGATGATGTATATAAAAAAGCGAAGCGAGGAGAGTCAGTATGAGCACAAAACGAATCGAGCAGTTGATTGAAGAAATCTTTGAGTTTGTAGAAAGCTGTAAGGCATCGGCATTTTCCGGTTCTAAGGTAATCGTACCGAAGGAAGAATTATATGATTTATTGGATGAGTTGCGTTTAAAGGTGCCGGAGGAGATTAAGCGTTGTCAGAAGATGATTGCGAACCGTGATGCGATTATTGCGGATGCGGAGGATAAGGCGTCTGCCATTGAGCAGGCAGCCAGAGCCCAGGCACAAATGCTTGTAAATGACAATGAGATTACCCAGCAGGCGTACTATCAGGCAAACGAGATGGTTCGCCAGGCGACAGAGCATGCGGAGATGTTGGTGGCGCAGGCACAGGAGGAAGCGGATCAGATTCGTCAGGGTGCTCTCGGCTATACCAATGAGATGCTGGGACGAGTAGAGCAGTTGTTGGGTTCTACCTTTGAGATTACGAAGAACCGTTCCGAGGCGATGCTTGAGTCTATGCGTCAGAATTTGGAAATTGTAGCGGCAAACCGCAGAGAGTTAAACGGCGAGATTCAGCCGGAGGAGATGCCGGCTCAGCCGGAGCAGAGACAGTTGCAGGAGGATGATGATTTCGAATTTGATGAAAATACCTTCCTTGAAAGTATGGATGAGGAGGAATAATCAGGGACGGTATGCTTGGGTAGGTGTGAAGGATTAACCGAAAAGCTGTACATAGACCGTCATTAGAAGTCCGGCAATTATGCCGGCTACAGCCTTTGTGAGAAGATAGTGTGCGAACGGGAGCTTAGTTCCCGCCAGCACACTTTTTGTTTGTGCGGCGGTAGCCAGGCCACCGAAGGTGACAAAGCCCGTGATAAGTGCAATTAAGGTGTCGGATGGCAGGGAAAGAACGGCAAGTGAGGTGCTGCCGGAGGTGATTTCAAGTACGGCCCCCGTACAGGCGAGGACAGGTGCTGTAAAAGGGAGCTTAGTGAGTATGGAGGCAAGAACCGAAAACAGGATAATATATCCGCCTACTCTGGTAAGAACCGAAAAGGCTTGTTCAATGGCGTTATCCAGCAGTAAGAAAGAAAAGGTAAAAGAGGAGTTCGGAGAAGGGGTGTTTCCGGAACCGGAAACGGACACTTCCGGTGGTTGGCTGAGGGACGTGTGTTTCGGGACAGCATTCGGAGAAAGAGTCTCCGGAACAGGGAAAGTCTCTGTACGGGGTTTGAGAAGCATAGCCGAAAGGATGGAAGAAAGTGTTACGATAAACAGAACAGGATAGCGAAGGTCCGGCCGCTCCAGTACAGATACGGAAAGAAAGCCCAGCAAAAACAGTGGGCTTGGGTTATTGCAAAGGGGAAGAAGGTATTGGCCTTCTTTTTTTGTAAGTTTTCCCGAGTCCATAAGAGATGCGACGGTTTTTGCACCCACCGGAAGACCGGCAAGCAAACCGATGACAACAGCATAGCAGCCGGAGGGTGAACAGCGGAAAACGGGAGAAAGCACCGGAGCCAGATGTGTTGCGATGCTGTCGGACAAGCCGGTGGATAAAAACAGGGTAGATAAAATCAAAAAGGGCAGGAGACTCGGCAGAACCTGATTGAACCAGAGCAGAAGCCCGTTTTTGGCCCCGGAAAGGGCAGTGGCGGGAAAGAGAAGAAGACAACACAAAAAAAGCAGCATTGCGCCTTTAACGAAGAAGGAACGGGAGCGTACGGTCAAAACCATTGGTCAGTCTCACTTAGAACTTGACATTTGTAAAAGTATATGAGAAGTCATCCGGCAAAAGAACGCCGTGCTTTTGCAGAACCATCGTATTGTACAAATCGGTGGCGGCAATGTCATAGGAGAGCAGTTCGTTTTCGGATGCATTACAACGCTTTGACTTTTGCGCAAGCTTTGTAAGAACCGGTAAGGAAGCGGTCTTTTTCCAACCCTTTAACAACGGAGTTGCGCTTTCCTTAAAGCCCAGAATACGGGCATAACAGACCTCATTCTTTCGGAATGTTTCTAAGGAGGACTGCTTAAGGTCGAACAGAATGTGTAAAAAGCACCGCTCAATCCGGGTGCGGGTATATTGCTTTGTTTTGACATGGTCAACAAAGGTTTCGTAGTCACAAGCCGGGAACCGCTTCTTCAGACGTCCGGCAAGCTCAGAGGACACATCCGCAAAGGAAGAAAGCCAATCGGCCTTTTGCAGGATGGCATATCGGTACAGAGAAAGAAAATCCTTTGCAAACATAGGAGCATAGGGCTTGTTATGAAGAAGTGCAGCGGCTGCGGCAGGTATTTCCGCAAGAAAAGCTTTCGGAAATGAAGTGTTGCCCGGAGTCAGAAGGGCACGCAATGCAGTCGCCGAAGAAAATCCTTCAGGAGTAACGGATTCCTCATGATAACCGGCACCTACTCTGTCGATAGCATACGGGGTGATAGTGCTTTTTCTGCGAGATAAGGCTTTGCAGTACTCCAGTCCCAAAAGTGCATTGGGGGACTCCAGTAAAGTCAGAGCCTCCGCGGATAAATACGGGCGTGCGGCAGCAAGACGTGCCTGCGGAAACGTAAGTCCGGCACGAAGTCCTTCCTGTAAAGCTTTTTTATAGGCGGCCGGTTCGTTGCAAAGAAAGGCTGCGGTTTCGGTATAAAGAGAAACCGGTACGTCAGCTTCGGTTCCGAAGCAAAGGCTGTCCACGCAACCTAACTTATCGAAAATCGTAACAGCGCCCTCCGCAAAATACTCGGCACTGCCGGAGGCGTAGCAAAAAGGAAGTTCCAGTACCACATCCGCACCGCAACTAAGGGCGCATTCCGCTCTTGTAAACTTATCAAGACAAGCCGGAATTCCTCTCTGGGTAAAGTTTCCGCTCATAACCGCCACCACAAAATCCGCCCCGGTGACGCGGCGTGTTTCTGCAATGTGATATTCGTGTCCCTTATGGAAGGGATTGTATTCTACGATAATTCCGGCAACTTTCATGGGGACAATAGCTCCTTTCAAGGCGATTGCGGATATGTTCACGGTCGTGATGTTTTCTTTAAGTAAAGGTGTTACGGTTGAAGATGTTTATAATAATAAATCGCCAGCTGGGTACGGTCGCGAAGCTCCAGCTTTTCCAGCGTACTGCTTAAATAATTCCGCACGGTTCCTTCGGATAAAAAGAGGGTCTGTGCGATTTCTTTATTATTCAATCCCTCTGCCACCAGTTTCATAATATCAATCTCTTTTTCGTTTAACGGAAGCTCGGATACATCAGGTCCTTTCGGCGTGGACAAAATGTCCGGAATCTTTTTCACGACCTCACTTCCGAATACATTCTGGCCGCCGTATACGGCGTGAAGGGCAGGAACAATGCTTTCAAAGTCCTGTTTTAAGAGATACCCTTTGGCACCCAGACGTAGGGCACGGACAATGTATTCGTCATCGGAAAACGTGGTCAGAAAGAGAATCCTCGCAGCCGGATACTCCGTTAAAATTGCAGTGGCGGCATCCAGACCGTTCATTCCTTCCATACGGATATCCATAAGAAGGATGTCCGGCTGATGTTCCTTATAAAGAGCAACGGCTTCGGTACCGTTTCTGCCGAGGGCTGGAACGGTGATGTCCGGTTCCGCCTCTAAAATGGTTTTTAAGGAAATGCCGACTACGCGGTCATCGTCTACAACTAAAACTTTCATAGAGATCCTCCAAGATGGTGTATGCTTCGGGTGAAATGTAACTTAGTTATGGTCCTTCGGTATGGACACGAAGATGTGGAATCCGTTCTGGGTAGAAAAGCGGATGGTTCCTTTTAGAGAGGCAACTCTTGCCTGCATATTTTCCAGACCCATGCCGGTGTTTCCTTCCGGGATACGGACATCGGTACCGTTATCGCCGATGGAAAGTTGGTACAGGGACGTATATTCCTTCATACTGATGCGGATGGTGTCCGCATTGCTGTGTTTGGTGATATTGGCCAGAGCTTCTTTCATAATGGTGAGAAAACAATAGGTAATTGCCACCGGAAGCTCCGGAGCGATGTCATATTCAAAGGAGGTCCGATAGGAGGTATAATCCGCCAGAAGCTGTTTTGCGGAGGTTTCCAAATCCAATGCGTCATCCCGTAAGTCGTGGACACTGCTGCGGATGCCCTGCATGGCGGCATCCAGGCTTTCTTTCAGTAAAAGAAGGGATTCGTCGTCCTTTTTTACCGTCAGCATGGCGCCTACCTGTAAGATGGAGCGGGACAAGAGATGTCCCACGTTATCGTGAATCTCTCTGGCAATACGGGTGCGTTCCTGCAGGGTGGCGATTTTAATTCCTGCGTCTTGGTTTTCCATTAAGGTCTGGGCCTGTTCTTGTAAGGAAAGCTTCTCCTCCGTATCGGTGTCCCGCAGTTTTATCAAGTCCGAAGCTGCTCTGCTAAACTGTCGTTCTCTGTAAGAAAGAAGCAAGGCAACCGCCAGTAAGAACAAAACCAGGAAACAAGTGGCAATTTTATCAAAGGTAAAGAAGGAACGAATGATCGGCAACAAAGAAAGAAGCAGTACCGGCGTCGGTCGCTTCACGCATAACGGATAGCAAAGCACCGGAAGGAAAAAGAGCACATCCGGAAAAAAGATACCGAGCAGTACGCCCAGACCGAAGAGCCCGTAGGAAAAGGGCTGGGAGGAAAGCAGTTCCTCTATTGTAAGAGCAATGAACACGCAGAGAAGGAGGATAATCGGCTTGACGGCAGGCTCTGTGGTTAACAAAAGTACCAGACCGAAAAACAGCAGTACCAATTTGTCGATGATTCCTCGCATGGGTGTTCCTCCTTTCCTTTTGGAGCGCGATGCCCTTCTTGCAAATTCTTTCCCTAAGTTTATCATATATTTGGCAGAATGAAAAGCCAAAAACCGATGACATTTGTCACTTTCTCTTTCTGACAAACGGCACTGGAATGTGAGTTTTGTCTTTGTTATGATAGGGACATAAGATGCGAAACCGTGTTTGAAGCGAAAGGAGACACTATGAATACAGTAGTTAAGATTGAGAATCTGGTAAAACGGTATAAGGAGCTGGTAGCGGTGGACCACATGAATTTGTCCATCGAGCAGGGGGAGATTTTCGGACTGTTGGGACCCAACGGCAGCGGTAAGTCCACCATCATTAATTGCCTGCTTTCCTTAACGGAGTACGACAAGGGAGAGATTACCGTGTTCGGTGAGAAGATGCGGGCGGATAATTATTCCGTGAAGGGACGCATCGGCATAGTGTTGCAGAACGTAGCAGTATTTGATGAACTGACGGTGTATGAGAATATCGATTACTTCTGTAGCTTGTATGTGAAGGATAAGGAGCAGAGAAAGTCATTGGTACAGGAGGCAATTGAGTTTGTAGGACTTGAGGAGTTTGTAAAGTTTTATCCGAAGAAGTTGTCCGGCGGTTTGCTTCGCCGGTTAAACATTGCCTGCGGTATTGCCCACAAGCCGGAGCTGATCATTTTTGACGAACCGACGGTGGCTATCGACCCGCAGAGCCGGAATAAAATCTTAGAGGGAATCAAGGAACTGAACCGTCAGGGAGCGACGATTATTTACACCTCACACTATATGGAAGAGGTGGAGCAGATTTGCTCCAGAATCGCCATTATCGATAAGGGACAGCTGGTGGCAACCGGTACGAAGGATGAGTTAAAGAGCATGATTCAGACCGGTGAGACCATCCGGGTGGAGGTACCGGAACTGACCAGTGAAGCGATGTTTGGGTTGGAGAAGCTTTCCCATGTGCTTTCCGTGGAGTACAACGACGGTCTGGCCACCATTAAGTGCAACGGCGGAAGACATAACGTACTGCATGTGCTGGAGTATTTAAACAATGCGGAGATTTCCTTCGGCAGAGTGTTTGCGGAGCAGCCGACCTTAAACGATGTGTTCCTTGAAATTACCGGCAAAGAGCTTCGTGACGAAGTACAGTAAGGGGGATAATGATGGTACATTATGTTTATCGATTAAAACGATTGTTGCGGATGAAGCAGCTGTTTTTCTGGTCCATTCTGTTTCCGCTTCTTTTAGGTACGGTATTTAAAGTGGTCTTTTCCGATGCAACAAACAAGGACTGGGGTTTTGTGACAATTCCGGTGGCGGTAGTGACAGAAAATAGCGGTGAAGAAGAGGCGTTTGTTACGTTTCTTACGGAAATGAAGAATGGGGATACTCCGTTTTTTACGGTAACAGAAGGTGTCAGGGAGACGGCGGAGGCAATGCTGGCTGATGGAGAGGTCAGTGCGGTGATTGTGACCGGAGGGGAGACCAAGGTACTTCTTCGGGAAAACGGACTAAATTCCACCATTGTAAAGACAGTGGTAGACGGGTATCTGCAGAGTAAGGATATGTTCACGGAAGCAGCGATGAAAGAGAAGCTGTCGGAGGTGATGGAGGCCTTTTCGAAAGAAGTTACGACTCTTTCGGCAAAGGAATTCGAGGGCGCCACGAAAGATCCCTTTGTACAGTATTTTCATGCACTGATTGCCATGGCAAGCCTGTATGGTGCTATGTATGGGCTTATGAATACCAATGAGCTGAACCGGAAGCTTTCTCTGGTGTCTGCGAGACGTCTGGCAGCACCGATGCGGATTGTACCGACGGTGTTTTGTGATGTGGCAGCAGCTTTTACCATTCAGTATTTGCAGTTTTTGATTAACATTGCGTATTTCACTCTGATTTTGAAAGTAGACTTCGGCAATGTAAGCGGATGGTTGTTTTTAGGCGGAGTATTCTACAGTTTGCTTGGTGTGTTAAACGGGTACTTTATCGGAACCGTGGTACAAAATAGCGACAGTTTACAAAATTCGATTATGATGGGAACGACCATGTTCAGTTGTTTTTTAGCGGGCCTTATGATTGGGAATATTCGTATGGCAATTGAACTGACGGTACCGATTGTAAACAGAATCAATCCGGCAACCCTGATTGCGGATTCCATGCAGGCATTGTGTATCATGGGGGATATGAAGAAGTTTACAAGTTGTTTATTCGGTATTTCTATTTGGTGTGTTTGTTTAATCGGCGGAAGCATGTTTGTTGTTATGCTTCGTCAGAAAAGAGTGGGAAGGAGCGTGGCTAAAGCATGAAAGTTGTATTAAAAATTGTGAAAAAAGCGTTGCCTTCCGTAAGTGCATATTTTGTGATTTTCTTTGGACTTATCATTATAATGTCGTTTTTATCAGGGAAAGATCAGGAAAAGATGTATCAGGCCACGGAGCTTACCATCTATGCGGAGGATAAGGAAGCGTCGGTACTGTCGAAGGCATTGCTTGCGTATCTGGCGCAGGAAAACGAAGTGGAGACAGAGTACGATAAGGAACTGTTGTCGGAGCTGATTTTTACCGGCATGGTGGACTACGTGGTGTATGTTGAAGAAGGTTTTGAGGAATGCTTTTTGGACGGAAAAACCGGCGGAATCGATCGTCTGAGTACAAAACCGAACATGGCTTTTGTGGATCAGAAAATCGAGCTGTTTTTTCAATATGTCAGAGCGGAGCTTGCCATGGGAAAGAGCATGGAGGAGGCGTGTGAATCGGTATTGAAGAATACAGAACACCGTGCGGAGACCAAAGTGTTATCGGGACGTTCTGCCATGAGCGCACGTCCGGGGTATTACTTCTTCACTTTTCTGTCCTATATCTTACCGTGTATTTTGATTATGATTCTGGGACCGGTCATGCATGCCTTTTACAAGAAAGATATTAAAATGCGGACCGATTGCGGTAAGGTGAGTGTACGGAAGCAAAATATCGAGGTGGTAAGGGGGATTGTGATAGTGGCTACTTTGGTGTGGGCATTGTTTATGGGACTGGGAGCTGTGATTTATCACAAGGATTTCACAGCGGCGGAATATATGCTCGGAACCTTAAACAGCTTTACCATGTTGTTGTTTTCGGTAGCGGTTTCGGTGTTGTTGGGAGTGCTGTTACCGAGCGTGGATTCCTTAAACGGTGCCAGTAATATCCTGGGGCTGGGCATGTCCTTCTTAAGCGGTGTATTTGTACCGGCGGAACTGTTGCCGGATTATGTGAACATCATCGGCGAGTTCTTACCGGCGGGGTGGTACATGAAAAATGTAAGGTTGCTCAATATAGAGAATGCGGCGACAACCCATTTTACGGAGTTTTTGGTAAACTGCGGAATCGTGACGGCCTTTGCGGTAGCGGTATTTTTTGTATTCTTAGTGGTGGTAAAGAGAAGAAAAGCGGCGTAACTTATTTTGGGACTTGGTTTTTTCGGGTGTTTGGAGTATAATGTTCTTAACTGAATTAGAAGTCGAATACATAGGGTGTATTATATTACAAAGGAGAGACTTTTTATGAAGTACAAAGAACTGTTTACCCCGGTGAAAATCGGTAATGTGGAGATTAAGAACCGCTTTGCCATGGCGCCGATGGGGCCGTTAGGCCTTTCCGATGCCGAGGGCGGCTGGAACCAGCGCGGTATTGATTATTATGTAGAGCGTGCAAAGGGCGGCACCGGTCTTATTATTACCGGCGTTACCTTCTGTGACCAGCAGGTAGAGCCGCAGAATCAGTCCATTATTCCGGTATCTACCCACAATGCGGTGCATTTTACGAGAACCAGTAAAGAGATGACCGAGCGCGTTCATGCTTACGGCAGTAAGATTTTCTTGCAGATGTCCGGCGGTTTCGGTCGTGTGACCATTCCGACAAACCTGGGTGAGTTTCCGCCGGTAGCACCGTCGGAGATTCCGCACAGATGGCTGGATAAGATGTGCCGTTCCATTACGAAGGAAGAGATTCGCAGTATTGTAAAGTCCTTCGGTGACGGTGCGTACAATGCAATGCGCGGCGGTTTTGACGGTATTCAGATTCATGCGGTACATGAGGGGTATTTATTAGATCAGTTTGCGATTTCCATGTTTAACTTAAGAACCGACGAGTACGGCGGCTCCCTTGAAAACCGGCTTCGTTTTGCCAAGGAAATTGTGGAAGAGATTAAGTCCCGCTGCGGTAAGGACTTCCCGGTTACTCTTCGTTACAGTGTAAAGAGTATGATTAAGGACTGGAGAAAGGGTGCTCTTCCGGGAGAAGAGTTTGAGGAAAAGGGAAGAGATATTGAAGAAGGTATCGAGGCAGCAAAACTTCTGGCACAGTACGGTTATGATGCACTTGATGTGGATGCCGGCTCCTACGATTCCTGGTGGTGGAGTCATCCGCCGATGTATCAGGAAAAGGGACTGTTCCGTCCGTTCTGTAAGATTGTAAAGGAAGTTGTGGATATTCCGGTGATTTGTGCGGGACGTATGGATGATCCGGATACAGCACTGGAGGCGCTTCAGAACGGTGAGTGCGACATGATTTCTCTGGGAAGACCGCTTCTTGCGGACCCGGATTATTGTAATAAGCTTCGTTCCGGCAGAACCTGTCAGATTCGTCCGTGTATTTCCTGTCACGAGGGCTGTATGGGACGTATTGCGACCTATTCTCTCATCAACTGTGCGGTAAATCCGCAGGCGGCAAGAGAACGTGCCATGGCCTATGAGCCGATTTTGCAGAAGAAAAAGGTACTTGTGGTCGGCGGAGGTGTAGCCGGATGTGAGGCGGCAAGAGTGCTTGCCATCCGCGGACACCAGCCGGTATTGTTTGAAAAGAGCGGGCGCCTCGGCGGTAACTTATTACCGGGCGGTGCGCCGAAGTTTAAGGAAGACGATATTGCGTTGGCGAACTGGTACGCACAGGAAATGGATCGCTTAAAGGTAGAGGTACATTTAAATACAGAGATTACGAAGAAGGATATTTTAGAAGGCGATTACGATACCGTAATCATGGCTACCGGCTCCACGCCGAAGGTATTCTCCTTAGGCAACGATGAGAAGGTATATACCGCTTCTCAGGTACTGTTAAAGGAAAAGGAGTGCGGCGATACCACGGTGGTGGTAGGCGGCGGTCTGGTAGGCTGTGAGACGGCACTGTGGCTGGCACAGGCCGGTAAGAAGGTGACCATTGTAGAGGCTCAGGACAAGATTATGAAGGTGAACGGCCCGCTTTGTCACTCCAACTCCGACATGCTGGCGGCATTGCTTCCGTTTAACAATGTAGAGATTCTGACAAGCGCAAAGGTAACCGGCTATGCAGACGGCAAGCTTTCTGTGGAGACACCGGAGGGAGCAAAGGAACTGGCTTGTGACAGCGTGATTCTTTCCGTGGGATACAATGAGGAGAATTCCTTGTACCATGAGGTAGAGTTTGATGTACCGGAGATTTATCTGCTGGGTGATGCCAAGAAGGTAGCCAATATCATGTATGCAATCTGGGATGCCTTTGAGGTGGCGAACCATATTTAAGTAACTTAGGGACGGTGTCCCTATTGTAGAGTAATTAAGCTCGTTTTACGGTTGTAGTTAGTATACGAACTGACACAAGCCCCATAGACATTGATTTATTTGTAAATCGCAACGCTCCGTCAATCTTCCTCTAAGAACGACTAGGCCGCTCGGGAGCGACCTCGCGCCCAGTCTTATCTAAGAGGCGATATCGACTGCGCTAGGACGCGACCCTTCGGGAAAACAAAAAATCAAGGTCTATGGGGCTCGTGTCTTTTTGAAATATACAAAACAACCGTAAAACGAGCTTTTAGATTCGGCAGGGACACCTGTACATGTAAAGAGGATAGAAAAAGCTATCGTACTTACGATTTATTCGTAAATGCGATAGCTTTTTTTGTGCGTTGCGATGTTGCGTCTATGCTCACTTTGCCTACTTGATCATTCCTGCGCCTTTAACATCTGCGCATAAATTCCGCCCAAAGCCAAAAGTTCCTCGTGGCTTCCCTGTTCCTTGATTTCTCCCTCGTGGATAACCAAGATGAGGTCCGCATTTTTTATGGTGGACAGGCGATGAGCGATGGCTACGATGGTACGCTTGCCGGCCATGTTGTTGATGGCGGCCTGGATCTGGCGCTCGGTCTGGACATCCACGGAAGCGGTGGCTTCGTCTAAGATGATAATCGGAGACTGGCGGAGGATGGCGCGGGCAATGGCAACACGCTGCTTCTGACCGCCGGAGAGGCGCAGGCCCCGTTCTCCGACTTGGGTTTCGTATTCGTCCGGCATATGTAGGATGTCCTCGTGGATGTTGGCGGCCTTTGCGGCAGCGATGATTTCCTCACGGGTGGCATCCGGCTTTGCATAGCCGATGTTATCGGCGATGGAGCCGTGGAACAGGAAGGTGTCCTGCAGTACCGGGGATATGTTTTTACGAAGACTTTCCAGGGTGACATCCCGCACGTCTTTCCCGTCTACCAGTACCGTACCTTCCACCGGGTCGTAGAAGCGGGAAATGAGTTGGGTGATGGTGGTTTTGCCCACACCGGTCGGGCCTACGAGTGCTACCATCTGGCCCGGCTTACAGGTAAAGGAGATGTCCTTTAACACCGGCACCTTGTTGCTATAGTGGAAGGAAACATTCCGGAAGGAAATCTCGCCGGAGACATTTTCCAAATCTTTTGCGTTCTCTTTATTTTCAATGGCGGACGGAGTGTCCAGTATCAAAGTCACACGTTCCGCACCGGCGAGGGACTGCTGTAAATTCTCCAGCCAGCTTGCAAGGCCGGAAATCGGCGCATAGAAGAGGGATAAGTATAAAACGAAGGCTACGATATCCTCTACGGATAACTGGCCTAAATAAGCCAAATAACCGCCCACAGCCACCACAAGCACCGTACCGATGGAGGAGACGAACTCCACACTTGGATGGAAGATGGCGCTGGCCCGTAAGGCACGGAGCATGGCACGGACCTGGGTAAAGTTGCTTTCGCTCACAAGGGCCGCCTCTTCCTCCTCCTGTCCGAAGGACTGGATTTCGTGAAGGCCGGACAAATTGTCCTGCAGCTTTGCGTTTAATTCACCCATGCTTTTCTGGGATGCCTTGAAAAACGGGCGTACTTTTTTGCAAAAATCACGCCGGAAATGAGGATGAGCGGAATCGGGAAGCAGGTAATCAGAGCCAGCTTCCAGTTAATGACAAGCAGAATGGTCAATACACCGCCGAAGGTTACGAGATTCGTAATCATATCCGGAATCATGTGGGCGTAGAGGAGCTCGAAGTCTCTCGTGTCGTTCACTACGCGGCTCATCAAATCACCGGTCTGCTTGTCGTGGAAAAAGCCCAAATCCAGGCTTTGGAGCTTTTTATACAGACGATCGCGCAAATCGCCTACCAGATACCAGGCCGCCTTGTGGGCCAGATAATTATTCATAAAACGGAACACGATGCGGAGCAAATAAAGCACCAGCAGTCCCAGAGCGAGATATACGATTTGTTTTAGGGCGGCATCATCCACACCTCCGCCGACGATACCGGTCATCTTGGACAGCAATTTCGGCGCGGCTAAATTCACACCGGTAAGCAGCAATGTAGACAATATGGCCAGAATATAGAGGGCCTTGTAACGGGCAGCCTCCTTGGTCAGTTTCCATAGCATTTTCATAGAAGTGCTCCTTTCGGGAAATGTAACAATATAACTATCTTAGCAGAAGGAGGTACTGAAAACAAGTGCATGAAGTGGACTTTATATAACAAAATAAAAAGAGTAATTTGGTAATATTATCATGCGAAGAAGAGAATAGATGGCGGATAGAACAAAATAAGGTTTTCATTTTTTGCGGGATGTGGTATAATCTCCTTGTTTTTGTGTCGGGGAAACAGGTGCAACTCCTGTACGAGCCCGTCGCCGTGAGGCATGTAAGATACTTTTTTCTACCGGAGGCGCCACAACCTCCGGGACAAGCCATTGGAGACTTCCGAGAAGGTGAGAAAAGGAATGCCGAGTCGAAATACCCGGACAGAAATGCTCCTCTGAAAGAAATACGCCGCGAGTGCCGGCAGGATAGAGAGGAAATACAATTTAAAGGAGAAAAGATATGCAAAGAAAGACAAGAAACAAGATGTTAATGCGTATCCTTTGTATGATGCTGATTGTGGCTATGGCATTGTTTACGGCAGGATGCAAGAAGGATGAGAAGGAGACCCCGCAGAGCGGTCAGGAGACCAATGTCACCGCACCGGCTAAGGACAATCAGGGCAACGAATCCGGGGAGAATACGGAAGGCGGAGAGGATACAGAGCAGGCCGGAGATGCGGCAAGCGGTGTCACCGAGCTTGGCGAGGGCAAGGCAACATTTAATTTTTCTGTCGTGGACAAGGACGGAAATGAAACCAAGTATTTGATCCATACCGACGCAGAGACCGTCGGTGCCGCACTGATGGAGCTGGGGCTGGTGGAAGGTGATGACGAGGATTACGGCATCTATGTAAAGAAGGTGAACGGAATCCTTGCGGATTACGATGTGGACAAGACCTACTGGGCTTTTTATATTAACGGAGAATATGCTATGAGCGGTGTGGACAAGACACCGGTTGCCGAGGGAGAGTCTTACATGTTTAAGGTGGAAAAATAATGAAGCTGACCGTAAGAGAAATGGCGGTATTTTCCATGCTGGGAGCGCTGATGTTTGCTTCGAAAATGCTGATGGAGGTGGCGCCGAATATCCATTTGTTGGGCGTGTTTACCATCGCCTTTACAGTGGTATACCGGGCAAAGGCCTTGTATCCGATTTATATTTACGTGTTGCTAAACGGTATCTTTGCCGGGTTCGGAACCTGGTGGATTCCGTACTTATACATTTGGGCGGTACTGTGGGGCATCACCATGCTGTTGCCGAAGAAGATGCCGAAGCCGGTGGCGGTGGTGGTGTATTCTCTGGTGAATGCGCTACACGGCTATGGATTCGGAATCCTGTATGCACCGGCGCAGGCACTGCTGTTCGGGCTGAACTTCAAGGGGATGATTGCCTGGATTGTGGCGGGATTTCCCTTTGATATCATACACGGTACCAGCAATCTGATTTGCGGATTGCTCATTGTGCCGATTGTGCTGGTGTTACAGCAGTTGGAGCGAACTACAAGGGTATCTTAAGAAAAAAAGAGGCTGTTTTACAAAAAACGGCTTCTTTTTTGTTTGTCAGAAAACTGAGAAAATAGAAAAATGCAAAAAAATATTAATTTTTATATGAAAATACTTCACAAATAACTGACAAAGTGGTATGATGAAAATATGTAGTAATACGATTTTATGAAATTAGATTTTAGGAACGGAGGGGTTATATGGAACCAAAGAAAAAAAGAGTCAGTATCCGGCTGAAGATTTTGCTGCCGGTGGTGCTTCTGGTTACGGTGCTTTGTGTGGTTTTGGGCATCAGTTCGTACAGGAAAATGAGTGACGGTATGGTGGCCATGGGGGTGGAACAGGCAGAGATGGTATCCCAAATGGCTGCCGAGGTGGTTGACGGAGATGTGTTAAAGACACTGGAACCGGGATGTGAGGAGAGCGATGCGTATCAAACCATGCGGGATGCTATGTGTGATATCCAGCAGTCTTACGGGATTGCGTTTCTGTATACGCTTCACACTGACGGAGAGTGCGTATATTACGGTATTGATACCGATGCGTCGGAGGAATGCGCCGACTACGGTGATGAGTTCGAAGTATCTTACGAAGAACTGGCAGATTGCTTTGCCGGAGAGGAGTATGTACAGGATTATATCGACGAGACTGTGGACGGCGATCTGATTTCCGTGTACAAGCCGATTTACGACAGTAACGGTGCCGTGGTGGCAGTGTTGGGCTGTGACTATGATGCAGAGCATGTATCGGAGCGTCTGGCCGCTTCTACCGGGCAGCTTGTGCTTATCGCTGTAATTGCTCTGGTAGCGGGAGTGCTGGTGCTATGCCTTATTATTCACACGATGATGAAGGGCTTAAAGCAGGTGGATGAAAAGGTAAACGAACTGGTCAGCAACGAGGGTGATTTGACAAAGCAGCTAGTGATTAAGAGCCGGGATGAGTTACAGAGTATTGCGGAGAATATCAACAGTCTTTTGTCGTATATCCGTGGAATTATGGTAACGATTTCCGATAACTCCATGAAGCTGGACAGTTCCTCCGGAACCATAGTACGGAAGCTTTCCCAGGCGGAAATGAGTATTTCCGATGTATCTGCCTTTATGGAGGAAATGAGCGCGTCCATGGAGCAGACGAACTATTCCTTAAATCAGATTACGGATGCCATCGGACAGGTATATGCATCTCTGGAAGCAATTTCCGGACAGGCGGAGGAGGGAAGCAAATCCTCCGAGGCGATTCGCGTAAATGCAGAGGAAATCTTCCGGAATGCGTCGGAGGAGCGCACGGTTGCAAAGAGAAAAGCGGATGAGATGGCGACGGAGGTAAACGAACGTATCAGAAAGTCCAAGTCGGTAGAGGAAATCAGTATCCTGACCTCCAATATTTTAAATATTTCGTCCCAGACGAATCTCCTTGCATTAAACGCAAGTATTGAGGCGGCGAGAGCCGGAGAAGCGGGCCGTGGCTTTGCGGTGGTGGCGGATGAAATCAGCAAGCTGGCATCCGATTCCGCAGAAGCGGCAACTTCCATCCAGAAGGTTAGTTCCGAGGTAATCCAGGCCGTAAACGACCTTGCGAGAGAGGCGGGCGAGATGCTGACCTTTATGGAAGAAACCGCTATGAAGGGCTACGAAAAGCTTCTGGATATCAGTGAAAGCTATCAGGGTGACGTGGGCAGCTTAAACGGTTTGATGCAGAACTTTGCGGCAGAGAGTGCGCTGTTAAAGCAGAACATGGACGGCATCGTGGCTTCCGTAGAGGCGGTACGGACCGCAGTGGGCGAGTGTACCTCCGGTGTGGCTGACGTATCCGAGCGTTCCGTGGAACTGACCATGAATGTGGCAGAGATTGAAGGAGAAGCGGATATCAACAAGGAGATTGCGCTGAACCTGAACCAGGAGGTCAACAAATTCAAGCTGGTGTAAAAATGTGTCGAAGTAAAACCATATTATACTTGTAATGGCATAAAAAGTATGATATACTTTACCGTGTTAACAAACCAAATTAAGGGGATATTCAAATGATTTGTGAAAGCTGTGGAGGAACCATTCAGCCGGGCGACGAGTTCTGTCAGAGCTGTGGCGCTAAGGTAGAGGAAAAGAAGGAAACTGCTAAGGCCGTAGAGACTGCAGCACCGGCAACGGAGACTGCATACACGGTAGAGAAGCCGACTTCTCAGATTGTGGAGCCGGTAAAGAAGGCAGAGCCGGCTGCGGACAAGAAGGGATTTGCAATCGCAGGTCTGGTACTCGGTATCATTAACTTACTTGCGTGGCTGTTCCCGTTACTTGGCTACATCGTAGGTATTGTTGGTATTATTATGAGTGTGAAGGGCTTAAAGTCTTCCGGTAAGGGTCTGGCAATCGCAGGTCTTGTAATGTGTATTATCGGTCTGTTACTCAGCCTCGGTAATTCCTGCCTGGCAGTATGCCTTGTAGCTGCATTACAGTAAAAGTCCGTTTTATGGGACACCATATGATGTAAATTAAGAACCTAGATAGGAGCTATCCTAGCTTGGTTCTTTCTCTTTTCATGCAAAGCACCGCTTGCACAAGAAGAAAGAACATGCTTGGGTTAACAGCAGAAAGGAGCATCGGTATGGAAGTACGCAACGTAAACGGACACTATGAGATTTATCTGGACGGAGCATTTGTATGCTCCTGTGACGCAAACGAGTTAGGAGAGGTAATGGAGGAGATGGAAGGGTAGGAAAGCCGCTGCCTCCTTGCGGAAAGTGTTTGTAAGGCGGTAGGAGAAAGCCGCTTGCGCTCTATACACAGAAAAGATATAATAGTGTAAAAGGGAGTCTGACGTTTTGACAGGATACTCGGTTATGGGATTGTTTAAGTAGAGGGAGGTGTACCATGCCTTTAAAGATTGTTCGAAACGACATTACGCGGATGCGGGTACGGAGTCTGTATCCGGATTTGGAGAGTTACATAGACCGCCATTACGTGGAAGAGAAGGAAACGGAGGAGTACGACGGACTGACGGAGTGTCTCGAACGGAAACGTTTTGTGACGTCATCGGTATCCTTCGGAGCGGCAGAAGCGACAGAGACAGCAAAATCACCGGAGAAGCACCCGGCAAAGCGGAAGGAGCGGGACCTTTGCCTGAAGGCACCAAAGCTCCTTACCAAGGCAAGTGCTCCTATGGCTGACGAAGCAGCGGTTGCGCCGAATGAGGCGGATTACGATACTTTCATCGAGGAGAGCGAAGCTGCCTTAAAGGAGCGTATCGCCCATCTGTCGGATACCTTTCAGGAGTATTTGATGTACCTTATCGAGACGAAGGGACTGACCAATGCGGACGTCTATAAGCGGGCGCTGCTGACAAAGCAGCTGTTTTCGAAAATCAAGCTGAACTCGGACTATCACCCGGACAAGGCCACCGCCATGCGGCTTTGCATCGGGGTGAAGCTGAACCTGGACGAGACCAAGGATTTGCTGGCCCGGGCCGGGTATGCACTGTCGCCGTGCGAGAAGCGGGATGTGATTTTTTCGTACTTTATCGAGAAGGGCGTGTACGACATGATCGAAATCGACATTGCACTGGAGGAGCACGGGGCGGAGTGCTTTATCGAATGATGGTTGATTAATATAAAACAAAATGCTGTTTTAGGGTTGACAATGTGACATCCTCTCTGTTACACTATGTGTAACAGAGAGGATGTCACAAGAATAATAGGGAAGTTATGTTCTGTGATGTTGAAACAGGGGATTGTTTTTTTTAATTGAATAGTGTATAATATGGGTAGAAGAACATATGATAAGTATAGTTTTCTTAGCTTACGGGCGGGAAACTACTTGGCTGATGAAGTTTGCGTGAGTGATACCAAATGCAAATGGAGGTCTTCGCGTTGGTTTAGGCGTTGAGCCAACAGTATCTTACTCTTCGGAGGAAAAAGTGAAAATGTCTATAAGTGTCTTCTAGGGTTCCTAGGAGGCACTTATTTTTTAGCTTTATTGGTAGGGTTATCTTACGGAGGAGTATATTTGAATATTATCAAGAATATTATTACGGATTATGAAAAGTTAATTAAAACGGATATTCAGATTCCCTTAAGTAACGGAGACATCATTCGTTTTGTGTTTCAACCACAGGATTTGCCTCATTTGTTAGGATTAAAATATTTGTCAGATAATCCGGTGCTTTTTGAATACAGTGAGAAGCGTTTAAGTGCTTCTGAGTTATACAATAGAATGTGTGGTCAGGGTGAACCGGTAATAGACACGGATGAGTTTGAAAACAGTATCTATTTTCAAGAAGTATATGATGGACGAATAAAGTATTTCAGTAGTGATATGATTTTGGATATTATCCGTGCACGTCAGATTATCAGGTTTAATCCTAGAAAGATTAAAAACTTCACAACAAAATTAGAGAAAATAGAGTACATGTTTTGGAAAGAGTATAGGCTTACGGATAATAGGTATGGTTATTTCGGAATTGGATTCATGTCTTCCGGAACAGAGAAGGATGTAAATTATCCGAATACATTTTTCTTTCGAATAGATGACGAGTACATAAATAATCAGGAATCGGTACTTCCGTATTCTTTTATGAAGAAAGATAAAAAAGGAAATCGGGCATTCGAAATCTATTGGGACGAAGTTCGGCTTGGGTTACGGAAGAATGTACATTACAGAAAATTAAATCCGAAGTATGTAGCAGAAGATGGGACGATTGCAGAGAATTGGCTTGATAAAAGTGATGATGAAGAGGCAAAAAAGCATTATGAATTATTGCAATTGGATGCCTTGGATTGTATCTATTTGCCTTATATGAAGAACTCATTTCGGTGGACGAATGATGAGAAGAGATATATTGGAGAAGAATAAAAGAAACCGGAAGAGACTATTTACCTAACGAGATAATGCAGTTGCTAAATGAGTATAGGCAAAGAAAAAGAGATTGTTGAAAAGAACATCCAGGGTCGCCCTCACGGCGACCTTCTTTTGAAAAACATATGGTATAGTTACCTCAGAACCAAGAAAACACAAACAAACGGAGGTAACGACTATGAGAAAAGGACTGACGGAGCTTGTATTTATTTTGGACCGGAGCGGCTCCATGAGCGGCCTGGAGGCGGACACCATCGGCGGTTACAATGCCCTGATGGAGAAGCAGAAAAAGGAAGAGGGGGAGGTGCTGGTGTCCACGGTGCTCTTCGATGATAAAATCGAGGTGATACACGACCGTGTGGCGCTGGACCGGGTGCCGGCTATGACGGAAAAGGAGTATTACGTGCGGGGCTGTACAGCACTTTTAGACGCCCTGGGCGGTGCCATCCACCACATCGGCAACGTCCACAAATACGCCAGAGACGAGGACCGGCCGGAGAAGACCTTATTCATCATCACCACCGACGGGCAGGAAAACTCCAGCCACAGCTATACTTACGAAAAGGTGAAGAAAATGGTGGAGCGGCAGAAGGAGAAGCACGGTTGGGAGTTCTTATTTCTGGGAGCGAATATCGACGCCATTGCGGAAGCGGGGCGCTTCGGCATCGCACCGGAACGGGCGGTCCGTTATCAGTGCGACGAGGAAGGGACTGCGGTAAACTTCAGAGCCTTGGGAAAAGCAGTCAGCCGGGTGCGGAAATGCTCCGGAGCGCAGATGAGCGCAGCACTGGCAGAGGACTGGAAGGAAGAGATTGAAGCGGATTACAGGAAGAGAGGAAAGTAAGGAGGATCTACCTATGGAAAAAACAATGAGAGTTACGGGAAAGGGAAAGCTGTCGGTGAAGCCGGACATGATCCGGCTGTTGCTTGACGCCACAAAGGTGTGCGAAACCTACGAGGAGGCACTGCGCCAATCCTCGGAGCAGACCGAGGAGTTAAAGGGCTGCTTTGAAGAGCTGGGCTTTGCCCGCACCGACTTAAAGACGCTGCGTTTTAACGTGGATACGGAGTACGAGAACTACCGGGACGAAAACAACGTATGGAAGAATCGTTTTCTGGGCTACCGCTTCACCCACGGCATGAAACTGGAGTTTGACGCAGACAACGAGCGCCTGGGCCGTGTGCTGTACGCTTTGGCACAGACCGAGGGCCGCCCGGAGTTTCGCATCAACTACACCGTAAAGGATACGGAAGCAGCCAAAAACCAGCTCTTAGCCAAGGCGGTGGCAGACTCCAAGGAAAAAGCAAAGGTACTGGCCGAGGCCGCAGGCGTGACCCTGGGTGACATCGTAAACATCGACTACTCCTGGGGCGAGCTGGAAATCGTCTCCAGACCGGTGGAACGATGCATGATGAGTGCAGCGAACGGTGTTGCGGACAGTTACAAAATGGACATCGAACCGGACGATATCGACGTGACGGATACGGTCACGGTGGTGTGGGAGATTGGGTGAATAGGAAGAGCGAAAAAGGGGCCGAGAGGCCTCTTTTTTGGTGGAGGAAGAAGGAGATTAAACTTGAAAATTGGGGAGGGGAGGCGTATAATAATAGACAAAGAAAAACAGCGGTGGAAAAGAAGTGATTTATCGGAAAGTTGTTCATAGGAGGATGAAAAATATGAATATTTATGAATTGATTCCTACAGAAGAAAATTTGGTACAGGCATTGGATAAAGATTTGCTGAAACGGAATAAAGATTTGGTACGATTTTACGATCTCTTACTAGCGCAAGAAAGAGCGTGTGTAATTGCAATTGATGGAAGATGGGGAAGCGGAAAGACTTTTTTGTAAAGCAATCAGTGTTGCTAATAAATGCAAAGAATCCGATGAGTGATATGGACGAAGAAAAAAAGGCAAATATTCTTTATTCACTTCCATTTCCGAAGCAACAAGAGGAGATGGCAGAGAATTATAATGTGGCAATTTATTACGATGCTTGGGAGAATGATAATGATACAGATCCTGTATTGTCCTTGGTATATGAGATAATAAAACAATTAGGAGTTGAGTATGATTTTGAGGAAGGGTGTAATGCGTTTAAACTCGCAGGTTCCATTTTAGAAGCACTAAAAGGTAAAAATATAAATGGTATTATAGAGAACTTAAAAAGTGAGAATCCTATTGCAAAAATTAGAGAAGAAAAAGGGTTACAAGAGAATATTAAAAGTTTCTTTTCAGAGTTGTTAGTGGAAAGAGGAAATCGTTTGGTGGTTTTTATTGATGAATTGGATAGATGTAAGCCGAGCTATGCTGTTCAATTATTGGAAAGAGTTAAACACTATTTGTGTGACGAGAGGATTACATTTGTTTATTCGGTTAATTTGGGAGAATTACAACATACTATAAAGCACCATTACGGAAATACGTTTGATGCATGTAGATATTTAGATAGATTCTTTGATATGCGTATATCTCTACCGCCAGTAGAAAAAACTGGTTTTTATAGGGAAATCGGATTAGATTCGAATTACATTATGGAAAAGGTATGTCAGAGGGTAATAGATGTATATAATATGGAATTGCGCGAGATAACTCGATTTTATCGGCAAGTGAAGACAGCAGCATATGAGCCGACACATTCGAATACAAAATGGGATTTTTCTTTTCAGGAGGGAAGGGGAAAACATCTTTTGCTATTATATGTTGTTCCGATTCTTATAGGATTGAAAAATGTAAATATAACGCTTTATAACGAATTTATTAGCGGAAAAAATGCAGGACCACTTTTAGAGATATATAAGGATTCTGACGAGGGAGAGTACTTGGCTGAAAGGTTGCTAAATAATAATGAATCCTTTTATGTGGAAACAGACAAGGTTGAAGTTACTGTTGAAGATAAACTCAAACAGTTGTATGAGGCAGTTTTTGAAAAAAAATATACAGGTATAGATTATTGTATGGTACTAGGAGAGTGCAGATTTGATGAAAATTCTAAACAATTTTTAAAGAGTGTTGAAAGTTTGCTTTCTGTGTATGCTGATTACGAGATATAAAATATAAAATGTCAAATGAAAAAGTAAACGCAAGGTAAAGTAAGGGTAAAATATAAAAGTCCTTATTTCAGGCTTTTAAGAAGCTTAAAAAGGTGTATAATGATGGTAAAACTGCTAGTTATACTCTGTTTTGAAGCATGGCAAACAGGC
>JAZOCC010000015.1:0-299747 GCA_045596385.1 Lachnospiraceae bacterium | reverse complement strand
CTCAGAATGAAAATTTCAAATGAATTTTCAGGGTTGTCTTACTGTTTAATTATCAAGGTTCATTACTTTTGCTGTCTTCCGTTTTACCGAAGCAGCTTAACCAGTTTACCACAGTCATCTGTGTTTGTCAAGCACTTTTTTGAATTATTTTGAAAATCTTGTTTTTCAAAACTTTCCAAACTTTCGCTTCGTTTCGACAGCTTCCACAGTATAACACCGAAGTGTTACTCTGTCAATACCTTTTTTCAACTTTTTTCATTTCTGAAACTCAGTCTTAAAAAGGAACGGAGAAAGAGGGATTTGAACCCTCGCGCCGGTTGCCCGACCTACACCCTTAGCAGGGGCGCCTCTTCAGCCTCTTGAGTATTTCTCCACTTCTGAAGTGCCTTTCCAAGGTATTCAGTTAACCGCCGTTTTTGTCGGCGCACTGTTCATTATAGCAAGGAATCCCTTCCTTGTCAACGATTATTTTGCATTTTTTCGCAACAATTTTTTGCCGTTTCTTCTATATAATACTAGCAACCACTACATGTCGTATAAATTGTTTCCTTCGCAATCAATGACCACAATTACTGGGAAGTCTTCCACTTCTAATTTATAGATTGCTTCCGCCCCCAAGTCCTCGTAAGCAATCACTTCAGCCTTCTTAATACATTTGGAAAGAAGGGCTCCCGCTCCTCCTACCGCCGCAAAGTATACCGCAGAATTTTCCTTCATGGACGCAATGACCGCATCGGAACGTCTTCCTTTTCCGATCATACCGGTCTGTCCCAAATTAAGAAGTGCCGGCGCATACTTATCCATACGGCTGGAGGTGGTCGGTCCCGCAGAACCGATTACTTGTCCCGGACGAGCCGGTGTTGGACCCAGGTAATAGATGATTTCGTTCTCCAAAGGCAAAGGCAGCGTTTCTCCCTTTGCCAGGCTCTCCGTTAAACGCTTATGTGCGGCATCCCGTGCAGAATAAATTGTTCCGGTTAAATATACGTAGTCTCCTGCTTGCAATGATTTTGCAATATTCTTTGTAAGCGGAGTTTGTAATCGCTTTTCCATCCTATTGTTCCCTTTCTTTCTTTTATATATGTGGCATTTTGATTATATACTTTCTATACTCTTACTACTTTTTCACATTTTTCCTCATTACTGGGACTTTTTTCCTAGAGTTATCCACTGTTTTTTCACTTATCCACAAGTAATATGTTAATTTCACCGCACTTATCCACCAAAAGACTTACTTTGCCGGCTTTTAATCATAATATTTGAACATATAACACGATTCAATTAAATCTCACGGTTTACATGTCGGTTTACATGACAACAAATATTAATTGCTACCGGAAGTCCCGCAATATGCGTCGGATAAGTTTCGATATTCACTCCGAGTGCCGTGGTTTTTCCTCCCAAACCACCCGGACCGATATTTAACGCATTTATTTTTTCCAGTAGTTCCTCTTCCATTGCCCGGATATGAGTCAGTTTGGACCGAGTATCCAGATTTCTTGTCAGTGCCTTCTTTGCAAGATACGCACACTTTTCAAAACTGCCGCCGATACCGACACCTACTACCATCGGAGGACATGCATTCGGTCCTGCCAGACGGACCGTCTCCAGCACCGCCTCTTTAACACCTTCTTCTCCATCTGCGGGTTTTAACATACATACCCGGCTCATATTCTCACTGCCGAAGCCCTTCGGTGCCACCGTAATCTTTACTTTATCTCCCGGAACAATCTGTGTATGAATCACAGCCGGAGTATTATCCTTCGTATTTTCACGAAGAAGCGGATCTCCTACCACAGATTTGCGAAGATAACCTTCCGCATAGCCTTCTCTGACACCCTGATTTATCGCATCCTCCAGATAGTCTCCTTCAAAATGTACCTCCTGGCCGATTTCCAGAAAAATAATGGCCATACCCGTATCCTGACAAATCGGAATACTCTCTGCCTTTGCAATTTCCATATTTTCTTTTAACTGGGACAAAATCTTCTTTCCGAGCTCACCGGTTTCTTCCTGCTCTGCTGTACAAATCCGGCTTTCCACATCCCGTGATAACGTCAGGTTTGCTTCAATACACATTTCCTTTACTGCTTCTTTGACTTTGTCGGTATGTACGGTTCTCATAAAGCTTCTACTCCTTTTTTAATGAATTATGTAGGCTGGCACTTCCTACACGAAAACCGTGCAGGCGGTACTTCACTCCTGCACGGTTTCATTGTACGAAATTATTACTTTCTTACAACAAAGATGTTTTTATTCCTGTTCCTCCGGCATATCCTCTTCTTCTACTACAGCTTCGTTTTCTGCCTGCATATCATGCTCCAACTGTTCCATAGCAGCTTCGCCTTCCGCTTCCTTTACCTTTGTAAAGCTTGCTACATGGATATCACGTTCCAAATCCATGTTAATTAACTTCACACCGGAAGTAATACGTCCGAGAATACTGATATCGTCTACCGCAATGCGGATAATAATACCAGCGTTGGTAATAATCATGATTTCCTGACCCGGAGTAACCGCCTTCGCACCTACCAGATTACCGGTCTTCTCCATGATATTATAACACTTCACACCCTTACCGCCACGGTGCTGTACCTTAAATTCATCAATCTCGGTGCGCTTTCCGTAACCATTCTCGGATACCGTAAGTAAATGGTCACCCTGGGTATTCATCTGCATTGCAACGATTTCATCACCGTCGTCTAAAGTCATACCGATGACACCCATGGAAGCACGACCGGTGGAACGTACATCCCGCTCGTTGAAACGGATACACATACCGTACTTTGTTACAAGAAGAATATCCTTTTCCCCGTTGGTTGCCTTTACCTCAATAAGTTCATCATCCTCACGAAGATTCATGGCAATGAGGCCGGTCTTACGAATATTCGCATAGTCCTTAATCTTTGTCTTCTTCACAATACCGGACTTAGTGGTCATAAACAGGTAGCGTTCATCATCAAACTCCTTTAAAGTAATGATTGCGGTTACCTTTTCCTCCGGCATCAGCTGCAACAAATTAATAATCGCGGTACCACGTGCAATACGGCTGGCCTCCGGAATCTCATATCCCTTAATCCGGTATACGCGACCCTTATTGGTAAAGAACAAAATATGATGATGGGTCTTTGTCATAAACAGTTCTTCGATATAATCATCCTCAATGGTCTGCATTCCCTTAATACCCTTACCGCCGCGATGCTGACTCTTGAAATTATCAATGGTCATGCGCTTGATATAACCGAGCTTTGTCATGGCAATTACGGTAAGCTCATTCGGAATCAGGTCCTCATCCGTAAAGTCATCCTCATCAAAACCGATGGAGGTTCTGCGGTCATCCCCGTACTTATCGGAAATTTCCATAATCTCCTTACGAATGACACCGAGAAGAAGCTTCTCATCCGCTAAGATAGCCTTAAACTCAGCAATCTTCTGCATTAATTCCGCATACTCCTGCTCAATCTTCTCTCTTTCCAAACCGGTAAGAGCACGGAGACGCATATCAATAATTGCCTGCGCCTGTACATCGTCCAGACCAAAGCGCTCGATTAACTTCTCCTTTGCCTCCTGTCCGTTTTTGGACCCACGGATAATCTTAATTACCTCATCAATATGATCAAGAGCAATGAGTAAACCCTTTAAAATATGGGCACGCTCTTCTGCCTTATTTAAATCGTAACGGGTACGACGGGTTACGACCTCTTCCTGATGCTTTAAGTATACATTCAAAGCCTCCGGAAGGGACAATACCCTCGGCTCACCGTCTACCAGCGCCAGCATAATTACACCGAAGGTGTCCTGTAGCTGGGTATGCTTATATAACTGATTTAAAATTACATTTGCGTTTACATCACGGCGAAGCTCGATACAAATACGCATACCTTCACGGTCGGATTCATCCCGTACCATGGTAATACCGTCAATTTTCTTATCGCGGACAAGCTCTGCAATCTTTTCAATTAAACGTGCTTTATTTACCATGTACGGAAGCTCTGTAACGATAATGCTGTTCTTTCCGTTCGGAAGAGTCTCAATATCCGTTACCGCACGTACCTTAATCTTACCGCGGCCGGTACGGTACGCTTCGTTAATCCCTCTGGTACCGAGAATCATAGCACCCGTCGGGAAATCCGGACCCTTTACGATTTCTAACAATTCCTCAATTGTCGTATCCTTTTCTTCAATCTTATTATCGATAATACGAACTACCGCACCGATGGTCTCTCTTAAGTTGTGCGGCGGAATATTGGTTGCCATACCTACCGCAATACCGGTGGTACCGTTTACCAGAAGATTCGGAAAACGTGCCGGTAAAATAGACGGTTCCTTCTCCGTTTCATCAAAGTTCGGGTCAAAGTCTACAGTATCTTTATTGATATCCGAAAGCATCTCCATGGAAATCTTACTGAGTCGTGCCTCGGTATATCGCATTGCCGCTGCGCCGTCACCGTCCACGGAACCGAAATTACCGTGACCGTCCACAAGCGGATAACGAGTGGACCATTCCTGGGCAAGGTTTACCAAGGCACCGTAAATGGAACTGTCGCCGTGCGGATGGTATTTACCCATGGTATCTCCGACAATACGGGCACATTTTCTGTGCGGCTTGTCAGGACCGTTATTTAACTCAATCATTGCATATAAAATACGTCTTTGTACCGGCTTTAAACCGTCTCTTGCATCCGGAAGTGCTCTGGATGCAATAACCGACATCGCATAATTTACATAGGATGTCTCCATTGTTTTTTGAAGATCAACATCTTGTATCTTATCAAAGATATGTTCGTCCATCTTAACCTCCTGAGAACTCGGCAAACATTAATCACCGCTCACTAACAGTACTTATCCAAATCCTTTACAAACTTCGCATTCTTTTCAATAAACTCACGACGCGGCTCTACATCATCACCCATTAACACGCTAAAGGTCAAATCAAGCTCCGACATTGCGTCATCGTTCATACAAACCTTCTTTAAAATACGCTTTTCCGGGTCCATGGTCGTCTCCCAGAGCTGCTCCGGATCCATCTCTCCTAAGCCCTTGTAACGCTGAATCTTATTATTCTGGTCACGTCCGATTTCCATTAAAATATTATTTAATTCTTCATCGCTGTACGCATACCATACCTTTTTATTTTTCTCAATCTTATAAAGCGGCGGTGTTGCAAGATATACATACCCCTGCTTAATTAACTCCGGCATAAAACGGTACAGGAACGTAAGTAATAAGGTATCGATATGTGCACCGTCTACATCTGCATCGGTCATAATAATAATCTTGTGGTAACGAAGCTTCGTAATATCAAAATCCTCTGAAATACCGGTACCGAAGGCAGTAATCATAGCTCTGATTTCCTGGCTGCTTAAAATGCGGTCAAGACGTGCCTTCTCTACGTTTAAAATCTTACCTCTAAGCGGAAGGATTGCCTGGGTCGCACGGGAACGGGCCGTCTTTGCGGAACCGCCTGCAGAGTCACCCTCTACCAGATAAATTTCACAATTCTTCGGATCTCTGTCGGAACAATCCGCAAGTTTACCCGGAAGACTCATACCCTCCAACGCATTCTTTCTTCTGGTCAAATCCCTTGCTTTACGTGCCGCATCTCTTGCGCGTTGTGCAAGGACTGCCTTTTCACAAATTACCTTTGCTACACTAGGATTCTGCTCTAAGAAATACATTAGCTGTTCACTGACAATGGAATCCACCGCACCTCTTGCTTCACTGTTACCCAGCTTCTGCTTTGTCTGTCCTTCAAACTGCGGCTCACCTAACTTAACACTGATAATTGCGGTAAGACCTTCCCTGATATCCTCACCGGAAAGATTCTGCTCATTGTCCTTTAAATGCTTTTGTGCTCTTGCATAATCGTTAAAGGTCTTGGTAAGGGCATTTTTAAAGCCTGCCAAGTGAGTACCGCCCTCCGGTGTGGTAATATTATTTACAAAGCTGTAGCAGCCTTCGTTGTAACCGTCATTATGCTGCATCGCTACTTCTACATATACGTCATTCACCGTACCCTCACAATAAATAACTGACGGATACAATACTTCTTTGCTCTTATTTAAGTAATCTACGTACTCGCGGATACCGCCTTCATAGTAAAATTCACTTACCTTTTCCGTTTCTTCTCTCTTATCACGGAGAATAATCTTAATTCCTTTGGTCAAGAATGCCATTTCACGTAAACGATTCTTTAAGGTATCAAAATCAAATACGGTCTCTTCGAAAATCGTATCATCCGGAAGGAAGGTAACCGTCGTACCGGTTCTGTCGGAATCACCGATAATCTCAAGAGGAGTAATCGGCTTACCCTTTTCATAGCACTGACGATGAATATGACCGTTTTGTTCTACCTTAACCTCCATCTTCTTAGAAAGCGCATTTACAACAGATGCACCTACACCGTGAAGTCCGCCGGATACTTTATATGCTCCGCCGCCGAACTTTCCGCCGGCATGTAAAATGGTATACACTACCTCTACGGTAGAAATACCCTTCTTCTCATTCAATTCTACCGGAACACCGCGGCCGTTGTCGATAACCGTAATGGAATTGTCCGGATTAATCGATACATCAATAACTGTACAATATCCTGCCAATGCTTCATCCACCGCATTATCTACAATCTCGTATACAAGGTGATGAAGACCGCGTACGGAAGTACTGCCGATGTACATACCCGGTCTCTTACGAACTGCTTCCAGTCCCTCTAAAATTTGTATTTGGTCTGCTCCATATTCTTTACTCATGCAAGCCTCCTCGTTTCTTCTTACATTCTGCCTTTTCTCGCAACTGTTTATAAAATATGTTATATCTCACTTAACACACCGTTTACTACATGAAAAATCTTATGATAGCTTTTTTCTTTATCTACAAATTCTTCCAATCCCGTACACGTTATAATCGTTTGTAAATCCGTAATACTCTGAAGCAAATAAGTCTGTCTGTTCCGGTCCAGCTCCGATAATACATCATCCAGCAAAAGCACCGGACTTTCTTTTATCTTTTTCCGGACTAATTCGATTTCCGCCAGCTTTAAAGATAGCGCAGCAGTTCGTTGCTGTCCCTGGGAACCGAATAATTTAAGATTCTTATCTCCCACATAAAAACTGATATCATCTCTGTGAGGACCGTTTCCGGTTGCTTTTAACACTAAATCACGATCTAAATTAATAAAAAGCTTTTGTCCGAAATCCTGTGCTCCGACGTTCGGTTCATACCGGACAAAAAGTTCTTCTCTACCGCCGGAAAGCTTTGCATGAATTCCCGGAAGTAATTCGTTTAATTCATTTACAAACTTCTTTCTCGTATTGATAACTACAGATCCGTACTCCACTAATTGCAAATCCCACACTTCCACCGTATCCCGCAAATCCTTTTGAAATCCGATTTGCTTTAACAAATTATTCCGCTGATTTACCGCACGGTTATAATTTCCTAAATGATACAAATAAGTCTGGTCCAGCTGACAAAGCTCCAAATCGATAAACCTACGTCGTTCTCCCGGTCCGTTCTTTATCATGGAAAGATCTTCCGGAGAAAAAAATACGATATGTAACAATCCCATCAAATCCGAAGAACGTTTAATCGGAACTCCGTCGATAGCAACACCCTTTGCTTTATTTTTCCGTAGATGCATATCAATCCTGTGGGGAATCCCTGCTTTTTCAATCTGCATACGGATATGAGATTCTTCGGAGGAAAGACGTATCATTTCTTTATCCTTACTGCCTTTATGGGATTTGGTTGTTCCGCATAAATAAATAGCTTCCAGTACATTTGTCTTTCCCTGGGCATTATCTCCGTATAAAATATTGACCGTTTTATCAAACTGTACGGATAAAGTTTCGTAATTACGAAACTCACTTAACTCTAATTGATTAATTTTCAAGACAGCACCAACTATCCTACAATTTTAATCTCGTTTCCTTCAAAAGAAACAATGTCTCCCGCAACTAACTTTTTACCTCGCTGAGTACAAACCTCACCGTTTACCTTTACATACCCATCCTGGATTACTTCCTTTGCCTCTGCTCCGGACTCTACCAGGTTTGCGGCTTTGATTGCCTGTCCCAGCTTAATAAACTCGTCTCTTAACTTAATTTCTTCCATAACCGCTCCTGTTTCTATCTTGCTGCGGCATTAAAGTTTACCGGCAAAATCAAATAAATATAAGACTCTTCCTTGTCCTTAATAAAGCAAGGTGCCTTCGGATTCGTCATGTAAATCGTAACCTCTTCTTCATCGATAACGCGAAGAGCATCCATCAAAAACTTTGGATTAAAGCCGATTAAGATATCACTACCTTCCTTTGCAATATCAATACTTTCATCCATAGAACCGATATTGGAGGTCATCTCAAGCTCCATTTCACCGTCTTTTACACCTATGATAATCGGCTTTTTCTCGGATTCCTTTACAAGCAGAGTCGCACGGTCGATACTGTCTAAGAATTCCTTTTTGTTTACGGTAATCTTCGTATCGTAATCACCGGAAAGCATTTGATTAATCTTGTAATACTCACCTTCGATTAATCTGGACAATACCATGGTATCGTCAAACTCAAAAATAATATGCTTGTCGGTAAAGTAAATCCGTACTTCATCTGAAATTTCACCGGATAAAATCTTACTGATCTCAATTAACGTCTTACCCGGAACAATCACCTTTGTATTCTTAAAACCGTCCTTTAATTCAATGCGACGTACAGAGATACGATGTCCGTCCAAAGAAACTACTCTGAGCTTATTCTCTTCTACCTCAAATAACTCACCGGTCATAATTTTATTATTCTCACTGTCGGAAATGGAGAAAACGGTCTGACGGATCAAATCCTTTAAGGTAAACTGGGATAAAACCATAGCCTCTCTCTTTTCGATTACAGGAAGAGACGGAAACTCGTCACTAACCTTTCCAGGAATGGAGAACTTCGATTTACCGCAGGTAATCGTTACCATGTACTTTGCATCGGTTTCGATACAAATCTCACTGTCCGGAAGCTTACGGATAATATCGGATAATATCTTTGCATTAATGGCAATACTACCGGTTTCTAATACATTACCCTTCACAATAGTCTCAATACCGAGCTCCATATCGTTGGTAGTAAACTTTATAAAGCTGTCGGTAACGTCAATTGCGATACATTCCAAAATAGGCATGGTAGACTTTGCCGGTACAGCTCTGAGAGCAATATTAACACTGCTTAATAAATCGGACTTCTGACATGTGATTTTCATAAAGTGAATATCTCCTTTCGAGGTGCTTTGTTAGGTATATATTATATATAATATTTTAGACTAAGTAATAGGGTAGGTGTATAGTGTGAATAAGTCTCTGACTCCCTATATTCAGCGAACTTTAACTTAAAGTAAAGCGTGAATGTAACATAGGAAAAGATGTGTTCGAAATGTGGATAATTTAACACGGTAAAGTATAAAACTAGTAAATAACTAAGGCTTATCCACATCTGTTCACATGGTTTCACAGGTTATTCACAAGGTAACTATGGACAACTTATATGAGTTTCTTCCTATTATAATAGTGTTTGTACTACGGGTTAATTTTCTTTATCAAAACGTCAATGGTGTTTTGAAGCTGAGGATTTAACTTTAAGTCTTCTTCAATCTTATTTCTGCCGTGGATGACGGTAGAATGATCTCTCTTGTTTAGCTGCTTGCCGATATCCGTGGTGGAAAGGTCGGTAAGCTTGGTAGCAAGATACATAACAATTTGTCTTGCATTGGCAATTTCGCTGTTACGTTTCTTAGAATAGATATCCGAAGAAGAAATACCCATATGTTCGGAAACAATATCCACGATATATCCCACGGTAACGGTTTTATGATTATCCGCAGATATGTAATCCTTTAAAGCCTCCTGAGCCAGTTCCATGGTAATCGGTTGCTTTTTTAATCTGGAAAGAGCTACCAGCTTGCTTAAGGCACCTTCCAGTTCTCGGATATTGGATTTAATATTTTCCGCAAAATAAGCAAGAATCTCATTGCTGATACCGAGAGAATCGGTCTCGTTTTTCTTACTCAAAATTGCCATACGGGTTTCATAATCCGGATTACCGATATCTACGATAAGACCCATTTCGAAACGGGAACGAAGTCGCTCCTCTAAAGTGGCGATATCCTTCGGCGGCTTATCACTGGAAATAACAATGTGCTTTTTTGATTCGTACAGTGTATTAAAGGTATGGAAAAACTCTTCCTGGGTACTTTCCTTACCGATGATAAACTGAATATCATCGATTAACAGCATATCTACATTACGGTACTTTTCGCGGAAATCAGATGTCTTATTGTTACGAATGGATTCAATCAGCTCGTTCGTAAACTTTTCGCTGGTAACATAACGGATGACCGCATCCTCGTTCCGGTCTAAAATATCATGGGCAATGGACTGCATCAAATGGGTTTTTCCGAGACCCGGTCCGCTGTAAAGGAAAAGCGGGTTGTATGCCTCGCCCGGAGATGCAGCTACCGCAACGGAAGCGGCATGGGCCATATGATTACTCTTACCTACCACAAAAGTATCAAAAATGTACTTTGGATTCAGAGTGTCGAAGCTTTCATTGCGTTTCTTCTTGGTTTCGAATGAATTTAAGGATTCTTCTTCCGAAGTATCATCGGATAAAACCAGTTCGATTTCATAGGATTCGTTTAAAATCGTTTCAACGGAAGTTTCAAGATAACGAAGGTATTTCTTTTTTATAAAATCGATACCCATCATACCTAACTGCTTGTCCGTGAAGTTAATGACCAGTTTATTTCCTTGTAAGGCATACGGAAACATAGGAGAAAGCCATGTCTTATATACCGCATCCGGAATGATGAACTCGGTTTTCATATATTCTAAAATTTCCGTCCATTTGTTTTTTATTGTTTTTATATCCATTTTGTATGACTCCTTTTAAAAAATGCCTTTAAACAGGAAATAACGCATTTAAAAGCCTATAAATCCACTATCTACTATTATAACAAAAATAACGGAATTTTGAAAGGGTTTTTTGAAATAAAATTAAGAAAAAATGTAAATTTTGCTTGACTAATACCAAGTTTCCTACTATAATAGAAATGCTATTTAGGTAAAATGCTGTAGTGTGCGTTTTTATACGTAACAAATAGAGAACAGCAATCAGAAAGCGAGGTGTAAAGATTATGAAGATGACGTTCCAGCCGAAGAAGAGACAGAGATCTAAGGTACATGGCTTCCGTTCCAGAATGAGCACTGCTAATGGAAGAAAGGTGTTAGCCAGAAGAAGAGCAAAGGGTAGACATAAATTATCTGCATAGGTCGCATATTATGTGACCTTTTCTCTTACCCCTTCTTTATCCTTTTAGGAGGAAAAAAGTGGCAAATTCAATCAAAAAGAATGAGGACTATCAAAAGGTTTACCACTCGGGTAAATCCTACGCCAATAAATATTTGGTGATGTATGTAAAGAAAAATGATTCAGAAACCGGCAGACTCGGTATATCGGTAAGTAAAAAAGTAGGAAACAGTGTCGTCAGACACAGAATCGCAAGATTAATCAGAGAAAGTTACCGATTGAATGAGAGTAAGTTCCATAGTGGTTGGGACATTGTTGTGGTTGCCAGACAGGGAGCAAAAGGTAGAAATTATTTTGAAATTAACAGTGCTATGCTTCATTTAGCAAAGTTGCATAGGATTCTTTGTGAGGTATCGGATTGAAAAAGATATTAATCGCATTGGTTCGTTTTTATCGAAAAAATATAACACCTTATAAGGGAGCAGCAACGTGTAGGTTTGTACCTACCTGTTCGCAGTATGCCTTAGAGGCACTGGAAAAATACGGTGCCGTAAAGGGTTCCCTGCTTGCAATACGAAGAATACTCCGTTGTCACCCGTTTTCCGCGGGTGGCTACGATCCGGTTCCGTAGTTGTGAGTTAGGAGGATTAGGATTTTGTTAGATCTTGTGTTTTTAACAAAAGAAGACGGTCTTATTATGGGCCCGATTTCCAGAGTATTAGGATGGATTATTAACGGAATTTATGAATTCCTTACGCTGTTTACCGATGAAGTAAACGGTATCGGTATGGCGAATATTGCACTTTGTATCATCTTATTTACCATTGTTGTAAAGATGATAATGCTTCCGCTTACCATTAAGCAGCAGAAGTCTACAAAGTTATCTTCGCAGATGAGTCCGGAGTTATCCGCAATTAATGAAAAATATAAGGGTAAGACCGATGAGGCTTCCCGTAGAAAGATGCAAATGGAGACTCAGGCGGTTTATGATAAGTACGGCACCAATCCGATGGCCGGTTGCCTTACCTTATTAGTTTCCCTTCCGATTTTGTTTGCATTATATCGTGTTATTTATGCTATTCCTGCATACGTTAATGATGTATATGATATGTACAAGCTGGCTGCGGATGCAATCAGAGGTGTAGAAGGTTATGCAGAGACTCTTGCTACCTTTGTAAAGGATGCAAATATTGCAGGTCTTGATGTTACAAAGTTTGTAGGTTATGATATCGGACAATTAACCGAATTAAATGTAATTGATGTTTTGTCTAAGTGTAATGAAACTACATGGGCTTCTTTGGCAGAAGCATTTCCATCCATATCCGGTCAGATTACTTCTTATTCCGAGCCGATTCTTCATGTACACAAGTTTGTAGGCGGACTGAATATTTTAAATACTCCGTCTTGGAAGAGTATCAGTGTTTTGATTCCGATTGTGTCTACCGCATTACAGTTCTTGCAGACTAAGATTTCTATGTCCGGTAATAAGAACAAGAACGCAAAGGACGATCCGGCAATGGCAAGTATGAAGTCCATGAATATTTTCATGCCGCTTATGTCCGGTTTTATCTGTTTTATGATGCCGATCGGTGCAGGTCTTTACTGGATTATCAGTTCCGTGGTACAGATTGTGCAACAGCTTTGTATTAATCGTTATATGGAGAAGATTACCGTAGAGGAATTGATTGAAAAGAACCAGGCAAAGCGTGCAAAGAAGTTAAAGAAGATGGGTATTGATTCCGGTAATACCATGGCTCAGCTTGCTAAGACTTCCACGAAGTCGATTGAAGTAGAGGAAATAAAGTCTACCAAGGATTATGCAAATCTTTCCGGTAAGAAGTATGATACCGCAAACGATACCGCAGAAGCATCCGATGAGAATAATGCAGAAGATAAGAATAACGATGCTCCGGCTTCCGGCAGTATCTCCGGTTACGCAAATATTTTAAAAAATCGTAATCTGAAGTAAGAAGGGATGTATTTAGGAGGTTTATTATGAACGAATGGATTGAAATTACCGCAAAAACGGTAGATGATGCAATTATAGAGGCAGGAATCAAGCTTGGTGTTTCCACCGAAAGTATGGAATATGAAGTAATCGAAAAAGAGTCCAGCGGATTTTTAGGGTTAAATAAAAAACCGGCAAAGATTCGTGCGAAGGTAAAGGAAGAAGAAAAGCCGGCAGTAGAGGATTTTCTTTGTAAGGTATTCGAAGCTATGGGCGTAAAGGCTGAAGCTGAGATTAACTTTGATGAAGAAGAAAAGGTAATGAATATTAACCTTACCGGTGATGATATGGGTATGTTAATCGGTAAGCGCGGACAGACCTTAGATTCTTTGCAGTACCTTGTAAGTCTTGTGGCAAATAAGGATAGCGATACTTATATTAAGGTAAAGCTTGATACCGAAAATTATCGTGAGAGAAGAAAAGAGACTCTTGAGAACCTTGCTAAGAACATTGCAAATAAGGTAAGAAGAACGAGACATTCTGTTGCTCTTGAGCCGATGAATCCGTATGAGAGACGCATTATTCACTCTGTATTACAGAATAACAAGTTTGTAGAAACTCATAGCGAAGGAGAAGAACCGTACCGTAAGGTAATCGTTTCCTTAAAGAAAGGTGTAAGAGATTTCAGCAACGAAAGATATTACGGAAAGAGCAGCTACGGTAACAATCGTGGTGGTTATAATAAGGGCGGATACAGAAACGGATATCGCAAGTATGACCGTAAGGATTCTTCCGTAGAGACAATCGGTTCTGCAGAGGCAGCTGCACCGGTTGCAGAGGATGCGGAATAATTGCGTTAGATTGTAGAATCGGAAAGAATTAAGTGAAAATCATAGAAAAGGGTGTCTTATCTGACACCCTTTCAAACTTTATAAAGGTGATAAAGCCGGAAAGGAATATCATGATGGATACAATTGCTGCAATTTCGACAGGATTAAGTAATTCCGGAATCAGTATTATTCGTGTCAGCGGTCCCGAAACATTTCAGATTATGGACCGTATTTTTCGCGGGAAAAAGTCCGAAAAAAAATTGTCGGAACAAAAAACACATACGATACATTACGGCTTCATTTGTGACGGAAAAGAAATTGTAGATGAAGTATTGGTATCCGTGATGCGGGCTCCCCATACCTATACGGCGGAGGATGTGGCTGAGATTAATTGTCACGGCGGAAGTCTTGTTACAAAGAAGGTTTTAAAGACTGTACTAAAACAAGGAGTTCGTCTGGCAGAAGCCGGAGAATTTACAAAGCGTGCGTTTTTAAACGGAAGAATCGATTTATCGAAAGCGGAAGCGGTCATGGAAGTGATTCGTGCAAAAAGTGATCTTGCTCTCAGAAATTCCATGGCACAATTACAGGGGAATGTGTTAAAGGAGATTTCGGAATTACGTGAGAAAATGATACATCACACTGCGTTTATCGAAGCGGCTTTGGATGACCCGGAACATATTTCTTTAGATGGTTTTACAAATGAGTTAAAGACGAGTATAATAGAAATCAGAGAGCGTTTGTACCGGTTGATTTCCTCTTCGGAAAACGGTAGAATGTTAAAGGAAGGAATTCGTACCGTAATACTGGGTAGACCGAATGTTGGAAAATCTTCTTTGTTGAATTTATTCGCGGGAGAAGAACGCGCAATTGTGACCGATATTGCAGGAACTACCAGAGATACCATAGAAGAGCTGGTAACGGTTCGCGGAATTGCTCTTTCTTTAATCGATACCGCAGGCATTCGTTCCACCGAGGATATTGTAGAAAGAATCGGTGTGGAAAAGGCAAAGAAAGCAGCCGAAGAGGCAGATTTGATTTTGTATCTTGCAGATGCTACCACTGAAGTGACAGAGGAAGAAAAAGAGATTCTTTCTTTGATTGCGAATAAAAAAGTAATTGTGTTGTTAAATAAAATCGATTTGTGTGAAGTACCGGATACTTCTGTTTTGGAAAAACTGACAGGACAGAAGGTGCTTTGTATTTCCGCAAAGGAAGAGGAAGGAATCGATACACTTTACGATACGATTGAAGCAATGTTTTTCAAGAAAGAGCTTTCTTATAACGAAGATTTGTATATAACGGGAGAACGTCAAAAGCAGTCCTTACAGGATGCCTATGATGCAATGGGAAAGGTATTGGAAAGTATCGAGGCGGATATGCCGGAGGACTTTTATTCCATCGACTTAATGCAAGGCCACGAAAGTCTTGGAGAAATTACCGGTGAGTCGGTGGATGAAGACTTGGTAAATACGATTTTCCGCGAGTTTTGTATGGGAAAATAAAGATAGAAGAAATGTAAGTAGAGGATGAAGGAGAAAGCAATGGATCAGGTTTATGAAAGCTACGATATTGCGGTGGTCGGCGCCGGACATGCCGGCTGTGAGGCAGCTCTGGCATGTGCGAGACTTTCTTTTCGTACGGTTTTATTTACCATAAGTACGGACAGTATTGCGTTGATGCCGTGTAATCCGAATATCGGAGGTACTTCGAAGGGTCATCTGGTAAGAGAAATTGATGCTCTCGGCGGAGAGATGGGAAAGAATATCGACAAGACCTATATCCAATCTAAGATGTTGAATAAGTCCAAGGGCCCGGCAGTGCATTCCTTACGTGCCCAGGCAGACAAACAGGATTATTCCCGTGAGATGCGTCGTGTATTGGAAAACACGGAGAATTTAGTCATAAAGCAGGCTGAGGTAGCAGAAATTATTACGGAAAATGATTGTATTACCGGAGTAAAAACTGCTTCCGGTGCGATTTATCCGTGTTGTGCTGTTATTTTATGTACCGGTACGTATTTGAAAGCGCGTTGTATTTACGGTGAAGTCAGTCATTATACCGGACCGAACGGATTGCCGGCTGCAAATCATCTCACCGATAGTCTGATTGCTCACGGAATTGAAATGTATCGTTTCAAAACCGGTACACCGGCACGTATTGATAAACGGTCCATCGACTTCTCTGTTATGGAGGAACAGTTCGGTGACGAGAAGGTAGTACCGTTTTCCTTCACTACAGATCCGGAAACTTTAACAAAACCTCAGGTTTCTTGCTGGTTAGCCTATACAAATGAAGAAACACATGATATTATAAAGAAGAACATTGATCGTTCACCGCTTTACTCCGGTGTAATCCATGGGACCGGTCCCCGTTATTGTCCTTCCATCGAGGATAAGGTAATGAAATTTGCGGATAAGAACCGGCATCAGATTTTTATTGAACCGGAAGGTAATTATACGAACGAAATGTATATTGCCGGCATGTCAAGCTCCCTGCCGGAGGATGTACAGGTAGCTATGTATCGTTCCGTAAAAGGTATGGAGAATGCGCAAATTGTAAGAAATGCCTATGCGATTGAGTACGATTGTATCAATCCGATGCAGCTGAAAGCCAGTTTGGAATTTAAAAAAATCAGTGGTTTATTCAGTGGCGGTCAGTTTAACGGCAGCTCCGGATATGAAGAAGCGGCAGCCCAGGGTTTGATTGCCGGTATTAATGCGGCCCGGAAGCTGCAGGGAAAGGAACCTCTTGTGCTGGACCGTTCGGAAAGTTATATCGGTGTATTAATTGACGACTTGGTAACAAAGGAAACCCATGAGCCTTATCGCATGATGACCTCCCGTGCGGAATATCGCCTGATTTTACGTCAGGATAATGCAGATTTGCGTTTGACAAAGTATGGTTATGAGGTAGGTCTGATTTCCGAGGAGCGGTATCAGGGACTTTTAAAGAAGCAGGAACAGATAGATGCAGAAATTCTTCGTGCAAAGGAACAGACTATCGGTGCAACCGAGCAGGTGCAGGAGCTTTTAATATCTCTTGGCAGTACACCGTTAAAGTCCGGCAGTACTTTGGCAGAATTAATAACAAGACCGGAGCTTACTTATGAGATGTTGGCTCCAATCGATAAGGGTCGTCCGGTGCTTCCTTACAATGTAACGGAGCAGGTAGAAATCGAATTAAAATACGAAGGTTATATTCGTCGTCAAATGAGTCAGGTAGCTCAGTTTAAGAAAATGGAACATAAACGGATTCCGGCAGACATCGATTATGATGCAATACCGTCTATTCGGATTGAGGCCAGACAAAAGTTAAAGCAGGTACGTCCTGAAAATGTAGGACAGGCCTCCCGTATTTCCGGTGTATCGCCGGCAGATATTTCGGTACTGTTGGTATATCTGGGCCGATGATTTTGTAACAGTTTACCGGAAACAGATTATGAAAGTTTGATATCGGATGAACGTAAAATATTTAGAAGACAGAAACAGAGGAAGAGAATATGCGGGATAATTCTATACTTGTAAAAGGTGCGGAAAAAATAGGTATTGTATTAAGTGATAAACAGCAGCAGCAGTTTGAGACTTATTACGATTATTTGGTTGCGCAAAACGAAGTAATGAATCTGACCGCAATTACGGAGTATGAAGAGGTGCTGACAAAGCATTTTCTGGACAGTTTATTTTTAATAAAAACTGTAAAAGACTTTAACGGAAAAAAGGTTTTGGACTTAGGTACCGGGGCAGGATTTCCGGGGATTCCGCTTAAAATTGCGTTTCCGGATACGGAGTTTGTGTTGATGGACTCTTTAAATAAGCGAATTTCTTTTCTAAACAGAGTAATCGAACTTTTAGGTTTAGAGAAGGTTACCGCAGTACACGGAAGGGCAGAGGAAGCGGGAAGAACCGCTATGTACCGGGAACAATTTGATTATTGTGTATCCAGAGCAGTGGCCAGATTGGCGAGTTTATCGGAGTTTTGTATTCCTTTTGTAAAGCCGGGAGGATATTTCATCTCTTATAAAGCAGGTGACTGTAAGGAGGAATGTACGGAAGCAAAAAATGCAATTAAGCTGTTAGGTGGTAGATTAATCCGTGCAGAAGAAAGCTTGCTTCCGGATACGGAGATTGCACGGACCTTTGTGGTGATTCAAAAGGAGAAGCATACTCCGGAAAAGTATCCGAGGGGGCAGGGAAAACCGTTAAAGCAACCGTTATAAACAGTGGTAATAGTGATGTTATATTGTTATGATAATAGGTAAAGCTTAAACTTGATGTAGAAAAGATACAACAGGAAGGATTCAGGTATGATTTGCGGAAGATATTATTTGGGATTGGATCATATGGACGAAATTGCTCCGATTCGTCGGGAAGTATTCGGTGCGGAACAGGGATGGTCCGATGATATTCTCTTTGATGAGACGGATGAAACAGCAGTACAGGCTGTTGTATATAAGGATATAAACAGAACCATTCCGGTCGGAGTAGGTCGTCTTCATAAAACTGCAGACGGAGAAGACTATAAAATTGGTCGTATTGCAGTAAAGAAAGATGAACGCGGACAGGGGTATGGTGATTTTATCGTACGTATGCTTGTGGATAAAGGGTTACTTATGGGAGCAGATCGTATATTAGTCGGTGCACAACCGCATGCGATTGCTTTTTATGAAAAGATAGGATTTCGCCCGGTAGGGGAAAGTTACAAGGAAGCCGGAATTGAACATACAGTCATGGAAATCAGACAAAACACAATTTGTAAGGCATGTCAGGGACATGCGTCCAAATAAAAATCAGTAGTTATAGAAAACGAAAGTATAGGAGGTGACATATTGGAAGATAACAAAATGGCAACGGAAGAAGCAATTCGATTTCTTGATGTATTAGAGACCGAAAATGAGGACGGTCTTTCTCATATTATTGAAGAAATACAAGAGGTAGAACAAAAATTGCGTGAAGTGGATTATACACTTTCCGAACTTGACAAAAAGCAGGATTCCAATATGAACTTCTTTTCTCCGGTCGGTGTGTATGAAGAAGGGGAAGAAAAGAGGGAGTTATTGTGTATTGCGGAAGATTTGAAAGAAACTCTGCCGAAGCTGAATGATAAGCTGGAGCAATATAAGTATCGCAGGGAACAGATACAATTTCTTCGTAATACGTTTTTGAAGGTAACAGAAGAAAGTGTGGTAACAGAAGATAGTAAGACTGCTGTTATGGAAGAAAAGCAAGGTTTACATATTCTGGAGTCACATGAGTGCGAAAGAAATCGTATCGCAATGGATTTGCATGATTCCTCCGTACAGAGTCTGACCGGCTTAGTACACAAAACAGAACTATGCATCCGATTAATGGATATTGATACGATCCGGGTAAAGCTTGAGCTTCATACAATGATTGATGCCATCAAGTCGGTTATCAGTGGTATGAGAGAAATAATTTATAATCTTCGTCCGATGTCCTTGGATAATTTAGGATTAGGTGTTACAATAGAAGCGTACTGTCATCAGATGAAAAAGAATCATGATATGGAAATGGTTTTTCATAATATGGAAGAAGAACCGGAGTTGCCTTCTATTTATAAAGTGACGCTATATCGGATTTTACAGGAAGCATGTTGTAATATTGTGAAGCATGCGAAGGCAACAAAAACGGATATCAGTTTGAGTTGTGAAAACGATATATTGAAGCTGGTAATTCGTGATAACGGGATAGGGTATGACACTCAGAAAGTAACGGTGCCGTCCAAAGGTAATTATGGGTTTGGATTGTCTATGATGAAAGAACGGGCAATTTTGTTGGGCGGAACGATTCAGATAGATTCAGTAATTGGAGAAGGAACTGCGGTATCTGTGGAGATTCCGTTGCTACAAGAGAAGGAGGAAGCGTGAGGGAATGATTAATGTATTACTTGCGGATGATCACTCGATGATCAGAGAGGGGCTTAAACAACTGTTAGAGTTGGATGGTGATATCAGGGTTGTAGGAGAAGCGGGAAACGGTGAAGTTTGTTTAAGACTAATTGATAGCTTACAACCGGATGTGGTTTTACTTGATATCAATATGCCTGAGTTGAATGGATTAGAAGTTTTGGAAAGACTTCGGAATAAAGGAAGCAAGCAAAAGGTTTTGATTTTAACAATTCATAATGAAGTAGAATATTTGATGAGGGCAATTGAGATTGGAGTATCCGGATATTTGTTAAAGGATTCTGAATCTTCAGTTTTGAAAAAGGCAATTTTTGCTGTGCATAACGGTGAAAATTATATCGATGCAACCATGACTCCTTTATTAAAAGAGCAGAGGTATTTAAAGGAGTTGCAAAGAGAGGCACGCAGTAAAGAAAAGTTATTGTCTACAAGAGAAATCGAAGTGCTTTGTGCTTTGGCGGAGGGTTTGTATAATAAAGAAATTGCTTCCAAATTACAAATCAGCGAAAAAACCGTAAAGAATCACGTATCAAACATCTTTAAGAAAATCGGTGTTTCTGATCGTACACAGGCAGCTGTCTATGCAATCAGACATAAATTTGTAGATATTAAATAATAATGTTTCACGTGAAACATTTATGAGATTGGAATGGAATTGTTTCACGTGAAACATATACTATGGATAGGAAGGAAGATAAGCTTATGGGACGTGCAATCGCTGTTGCAAACCAGAAGGGCGGAGTAGGTAAAACAACTACGGCAATTAATCTTGCCGCTTGTCTTGCGGAAAAAGGAAAGAAGGTTCTGGCAATTGATATTGATCCCCAGGGAAATATGACCAGTGGCCTGGGTGTAAATAAAAAGAAATGCAAAAAGACGGTATATGATTTAATCATCGGAGAATGTGATTTAGATGATTGCCTGATGAAAAGTGTTATGGATGGTGTGAAGGTTATTCCGTCAAATGTGGATCTGGCTGCAGCAGAGATTGAGTTGATTGGCTTAGACAAAAAGGAATATATTTTAAAAAGTTATATTGATAAGGTAAGAGATGATTTTGATTATATCATTATTGATTGTCCGCCTTCCTTAAATACGTTAACTGTAAATGCAATGACAACTGCGGATACGGTACTCGTTCCGATTCAGTGTGAGTATTATGCATTGGAAGGATTATCACAGTTGATACATACGATTGAACTTGTAAAAAAGAGATTAAATCCGGATTTGGAGATGGAAGGTGTTGTATTTACCATGTTTGATTCCAGAACAAATCTGTCTCTGCAGGTAGTGGAAAATGTACGAAAGAATTTAAAGGAAAATATATATAAATCAATTATTCCGAGAAATGTGAAGTTAGCTGAGGCACCGAGCCATGGTCTTCCGATTATTTTATATGACTCAAAGTGTAACGGGGCGGAAGGATATCGTGCATTAGCAGAAGAAGTCATCGAACGGGATGTACGAGATTGGTATCAGTATTAAGGAGGAACAGAGAATGGCAGGAAAGAAAAAGCCGGCACTGGGGAACGGGCTGGAAGGAATGTTTGGTATTGATGAAAATACAGAGGAAGTTAAAAAAGAAAATGTTTCACGTGAAACATTTTTACGCCTTTCTGAAATTGAACCGAATCGTGCACAGCCGAGACGAAATTTTGACGAAGACGCATTACAGGAATTGGCAGATTCCATTAAACAGTATGGAGTGATTCAGCCTATTGTAGTACAAAAAAAGGGAAAGCGTTATGAGATAATTGCCGGCGAGAGACGTTGGAGAGCTGCAAGAAAAGCAGGTTTGTTAGAGGTGCCGGTAATTGTGAAGGAATTTGCTCCGGAGGATATTTTTGCGATTGCTTTGATTGAGAATATTCAGCGTGAAGACCTTAATCCGATTGAAGAAGCACAGGCATATAGTCGCTTGATTCAGGAGCATCATTTAAAGCAGGATGAATTGGCAGAAAAGGTTGCCAAAAACCGAGTGACCATTACGAATTCTATGCGTCTGTTGAAGCTGGATGAAAGAGTACAGCAGATGTTAATCGATAATATGTTAACCGGAGGACATGCGAGAGCGCTGTTAGCAATTACGGATAAGGACGCACAGCATACATTGGCACTTCGTGTATTTGATGAAAAGTTAAGTGTTCGTGAAACAGAAAGTCTGGTAAAACGTATTTTGACACCGGAAGAGAAAAAGGACGAGAAACCGGTCAAGGTACAGGACGATAGTGTGATTTATCGTGATATTGAGAACCGAATGAAGGATATTCTCGGAACAAAGGTGGAAATTAAGAAGAAAGCGAAGAATAAAGGTAGAATTGAAATCGAATATTATTCTATGGAAGAATTAGAGCGATTGATTGAATTGATCAATCGGTTGAAGTAAGGGAAGGATGAATAAATAACATGAATGACAATTCGGTAATGATTGCAGGTATGCAACAAGTAGACGCACTAAGGTTTTCCATGATACTTGGTATTTCCGCGGTGGTGATGGCCTTCATTTTAGCAGTACTGTTGATTGTAGCTCTGATTAAAATTAGAAAATTGAATAAGAAGTATTCTGCTTTTATGAAGGGTGCCAACGGGAAGGATCTGGAAGCTTCCATTCTTACCAGGTTCAGCGAACAGGATAAGATGAAGACGGATATCGAGTATATTTTCGGAAAATTAAATATTGCATGTGATATGTTACTTACGACGTATCAAAAAATGAGTATTGTAAAATACGATGCATTTAAAGAGATGGGTGGGAAGCTTAGCTTTTCCATGGCGTTGTTGGATGATAAGAATAGCGGATGCATTTTAACTTCCGTGCATACAAGAGAGGGTTGTTATACCTATATAAAAGAGATTATTAAAGGTGAGTCCTTTGTTGTTCTTTCCGAAGAAGAAAGGAGAGCTTTGGAGGAAGCAAAAAATAAGAGAAATTATATGGCATAAAATATCTATAGCATAAGTAAGGAGTCATACAGTGAGAAAAATATTGGTTGAATCGATTAAGGATGGGGATATCCTGGCCAGAGATCTGTTTTCTTCTTCCGGTGTAGTGTTGATGTCAGAGGGTACAAAATTAAAGAAAGATTATGTACCTCGTTTATTAGAACTGGGAGTCGGACAAGTATATATTGCCGAAAAAGGAAGCGGAGAAAAGAACTCCGGCAGTGTAATTGAAGATGAAGTAAAGGCGCAGTGCGGAGAAATGGTACGTAATACAATTGAAAAGTATACGTATGCGGCAACCGATGAATTAAAAGAGATGGTAAAGGTTGCGGATGAAATTATTACCGATATATTGAACGAACCGGAGATTATGTACAATGTGTCATGTGTGCGTGAAAAGAGTGATGCATTATATCAGCATTCGGTAAATGTAGCAGCTATTTCGACTTTGATAGCATTACGTGCAAAGCTTCCGAAGGAGAAAGTAAAGGAGATTACCATCGGCGCATTATTGCATGATATCGGGTATACTACAATCACAGCGGATATTGATGGTTTAGATATAAACAACTGCGATGATAAAATCCGAAAAGAAGTAATGTATCATGTGGTTTACGGATATACTGATGTAGAGAAGAAAGATTGGGTTTCTAAAACAGTAAAAGATATTATTTTACATCATCATGAGCGAATGGACGGAACAGGGTATCCGTTTCATAAAAAAGGGAAACAGTTGAGACAGGAAGTCCGGATTGTTTCTCTATGTGACCAATTTGATAGTATGATTTACGGGAATCTTATGCCACGGTATAAGGTAAGAGATGCTATGGATTATATTATGAGCCAGGCGGGAGTTAAGTTTGATTTTTCCCTGGTACAGTTGTTTATGGAATCGGTAGCAGCATATCCGATCGGAATTACGGTAATTACCAATGAAGGAGATACGGCAGTTGTAATCCGGCAGAATTTTAAGTTTCCGACTCGACCTGTGATTCGTTTGTTAGCAAATGCGGAGGGCGTACCGTACACAGAATACGAAGAAAGAGATTTAACAAAGTGTCTTACTTTGTTTATTACCGATTCGGTGGAGTATTAGAAAATGAGGTATCAGAATGCATAGTTTTTTAAAAACAGTTGGCTTTCGGACAATCAAAAGCAGAAAAGATGTAGAACAGCTTGTGCGTCTTGTAATCGAACAGGGCGCAGAGCGCTATATGGCAACATTGGGCGGAAAGACGATGTTTGCGGAAATTTTGCTGGAGGTTGCGGAAAATATCGGAGTGGCTTTGCGGGGTGAATATGACGAGCACGGCAATTTTCATATGGAGCACTATTTTCCGTATTTGAAAGGACAGAACGTAAGTTCGAACGAAACTGTTTTTATCAGTAAGCGGGTGGATACGGATGCTTTTACGGGAATGTGTGATGATTATAGGATAGGAGTTTCTTTGATTTTTTATTTGCAAAATGTGACAGATTATGTGTCGGGCGGATATCCGGAAGAACGTAGAGAGCACCCGATTACACTGGCAGCGCTGGCTTCGGAAGGAAAGATTTTATTACCTACGCTGTCGATGAAGGATGTACCTGTGAAAGAGGCAGTGGATACTTCCGGCCGAACAAAGCTTTTGGAGGCGGCACGTAAGGGCGATAAGGAAGCAATGGAGGCCTTAACCATTGATGATATTGATTTGTATGCACAGATTAGCAAGCGGTTAAAGTCGGAAGATATTTATTCTATTGTGGAAACCACATTTATTCCGTACGGTTCCGAGTCGGATAACTATACAATCCTGGCAATTATTGAATCGGTTTCGGAATGTACCAATCGGATTACGGGAGAGGAATTGTATTGTATGAATCTTCGTTGTAATGATTTGCGTTTTCCGGTTTGTATCAGTAAGAAGGATTTGTACGGAGAGCCGCAGCCGGGACGTCGTTTTCGTGGAAATATCTGGATGCAGGGAACGGTGGATTTCGGGAGATAATCCGAAGTAGAAAAAGCTCAGACGGCGGACTACACCTAGACGAGATTTTGTATATTAGAGAGTTGACGAACCGTAGAAATCATAGTAAAATAGATGAGTGCAAAGTGTGACATGGGTTTGCAGCGACAAATCTCATGTCACTTCATATGTCGCTTTAGTTAAATGGATATAACAAGCCCCTCCTAAGGGCTAGTTGAGGGTTCGATTCCCCCAAGCGACGTTTCTGATAACGCTGAAAACCTTAATTCTTAATGGTTTTTGGCGTTTTGAATTTAAATATTTTATAATGAAATGTGGTTTGAGATAAGGAGAATTAGAGATGCGGATTGTGCAGGTTATACCAAATGAAGGAATTGGTAGATTAAAAATAGGGATGTCTCCCGAACAAATTTTAAGTGCCATTAATGAGGAACTGTCTAGTTTGTATGATATATCGAATAATGATATGCTAATATCAGAGACAAGCGAAGGAGCAGGAGTTACAGTAAGGTATATGAAGGGACCTTACTTTTTTATGGTGCATTTTAATAATGGCAAATCTGTAGAGATTTCTGTAAATCGTGATTTAAGAGAAAGTGCAAGGGTAGTTTTATATGATATTGATGTATTTCTTACCAAGGCAGAACAGATTGTGAATAGGTTAAAGCAAAAGAGTAGATTGGTATGTGATTGGGAAGATGAACAATTAGCTACCGAATACGAATTTACTGATATTGGAATTCGATTTTGGCGTGACGGAGTATTTCATGAAAAACTGCTTTTGGACCGGGAATACATAGAAAAGATGAAATTGGTGATAGAGGAAGAGTATCGTTATCTTTACTTTGACATGGTCACGGTAAAGCAGTGTATCGATATATAAATTTGTGTGCTACCGGCCTTTATTTATAGTCACTGTCAAATCAGAGTAACCACGTAGAAAAACACCCGCTGATAAGGTTTCCCTTACCAGCGGGTATTACTATTTGTTTATAACAAATTTTTATAAATTACTTTAACGCGTCAACGAGCTTTTGAAGAGCTGCAAGAGCCTCGTCCGGAAGCTTATCATAGCCGTCCTTAGCGGTTGCAAACTTAGCAACAGCATCAACACGGTTCTGCATAGCAGCCTTTAACTGAGCAAGGTAATCAGCATCCTTCATATCCGGAGCGAAGCCTTCCCAATCCATAATCTCGATGTCCTCAAACGGACCCCACTGCTTGAACTCAGCCTTCTTCTCAACGATGGTCTCTAAGATACCGAGGGTATCAGCCGGCTTAACCTTCTTGCCCATGAAATCACCGGTGTTGATGATGTAGCAGTCTACGTTCTTCTCTTCAACCAGCTTCTTGAACTTTACATAGTCGTTAGCAAGCGGGTAGGTTCTGAACGGGTTAGCGTACGGAACAATACGAAGAGCGTTTAAGTCGGTGCCTGCAGCAACACGCTCTGCGGTGGAAGTCTTGGTTGCGAGAGTTGCACCCATTACGGAAGCAAGAGCTGCACCCTTTAACTTAACTACCGGCGGGATGGTCGGATCCTTCATGATCCAGAAAATGGAGTTAACCGGGGAATCGATCTTGTCTACGCGGTTCGGAGACCAAAGCTTAGACTTGATTGCACGGCCGTTACCGTTACGGATATCTTCGGTTACAAGCTGAATCTTGCCGTCCTCGTCCAAAGTAGCGGAGCAGTTCTGAGCGGATAACAAATACTTGTTGTCCGGGCAGCCGGTCGGGTAGTCAGCGGTCTTATCGAAGTAGGTCGGCTCCAGTGCGATGGAAGCACAGGTGTCGGAGTTGATAATGAATGCATCGTCGTGAAGAACGGTAACACCGTACTTACCGCCGTGCTTAGCGTGGGTCAAGGTAGACTTACCGGATCCGGAGAGACCGAATACGGAAGCAACGTACTTGGAACCGTCAGCTAAGGTATACTCTTTCTGTCCACCGTGGCAGGAAGCGTAACCGTTACGGTTAGCGATTGCCCAAGCCATGGTCAGGGTACCCTTCTTGTGCTCACCGAAGTACTTCATACCAAGGATTGCAGCACAGTTCTCATTGGTGTCGAAATAGCAGAGCGTAAGCGGATCGCTTAAGCAGCTGTAATCAACGTCCGGACGATTGCCCGGTACCCACTGCGGGTCGGAGAAGATGTAGATATCAGCTTCCTTACCGTCACCTACCGGCTTGGAATTCTTGTACATCTTTACATACTCATCGGACATATACTGGAAGTTAATCATCCAGTTGTATAAGAGGTTCTCTTCACCTTCCGGAATTAAGAGGTGAGCCTTTACCATGAACTCCTCATCAAGACCTACGAAGCACTCTGCATGGTACATGGTCTTCCAACGGGTCTCGTATACAGCGTCCATAACTACCTTATCGAGCTTGGTATCATCTACGCCCGGCTCGCCCTTAATACGACGTGCGGTAGCGTAACGACCGGTAACAGCACCGTCGTTGAATAACAGAACCTTTGCGTCCTTCTCAAGACCGAACTCTTCGCCTCTGTATACCGGCATATCGGTAACGATAGTTCCCGGAGAGTTCTTCGCAAGATCATAAGCTTCCTTTAAGGTGTTAACCTTAACTACATTGTTGCCGTAAAAAGCGGCTTCGATGATGGAACGGGTTCTGGAGAAACCAACTTTTCCCGCACCGATTTCTTCGTGCTTGTAATAAGCCTTTGTGGACATGTGAAATCCTCCTGTCTTTGAAATAATATAGAAGTAATATATAAAATAATATAATTACCAAACGTACACCATGATAATTATATCGTGGCATATTGTAAATGTCAAGGGATGGAATTTCGAAATTTACAGATATGGTGATATTTTATAATAATTTGTAATTTTATGATAAGGAAGGGGCAAGAGAAGTGCTATGTGCGGGAAAAAGGAATTGAAATAAGAGAGGATATAGATTATGATAGAAAGAGAACACAAGATACAGGAGGAGAAGGATGACTGTTTATTCGATGAAACCGGAGAACCTTGATTCACGCACGGAAATGGAGCAACGTTCCTTTGCATTACTGGAGGAGTTACAAATTTCATATATCTATGCAGATCATGATCCTGCACTTACGATGGAGGATTGTAAGGAAATTGATGAAGCTTTAGGTGTTAAGATGTGCAAAAACCTGGTACTTTGTAACCGCCAAAAAACAAACTATTATTTACTCTTGATGCCGGGAGATAAAGTATTTAAAACAAAGGAATTATCGGCCCAGATTAACGCAGCAAGATTGTCCTTTGCCTCCGGAGAAGCCATGGAGGAGCTTTTAGGGGTATTGCCGGGTTCCGCCAGTGTGCTGGGGCTAATAAAGGATACCGAAGGAAAAGTACAACTGTTAATCGATAAGGATTTACTTCAGGAAGAGTATTTCGGTTGCCATCCGTGTAAGAATACTTCCAGCATCCGGTTTACTACGGCGGACTTGTTGACGCTGATATTACCGCAGGTAAAGCATGAGTATATTGCGGTGGAGTTAAAGGGAGAAGAGTAAGAACGGAAAACCACAATATAGTTTTAGCGGTAATTTTGATTTATAAAAGTAAAAAACTTTTTGCAGAAACGTGCCGGTGAGAAACGAGATTTTCTTTAAAGTCTCAATTCCTTCCGGCACGTTTTGTTATATCGTTCTTGTTAGTTTGTTCCCAGACGGTACTTAAAGTCCTCATATCCGAACCGAGCCAAAAGTCGGTAGGTACCGTCGCTTTTTGCCTCCCAGATATCCGGAAGCGGCATCCCGTTAAAGGTATTGTTTTTGCAAGTAGAGTAAATGGCCATGTCTTCATAGAGGAGGAAATCGCCTTCCGAAAGCGGTGCATCAAAGCTGTAATCCCCTACCACATCTCCCGCCAGACAGGTCGGTCCCGCAAGGCGGTAGGTGTATTGCTTTTCGTCGGCTTCTGCCGAAGCGTATAACGGCGGACGATACGGCATCTCAATGACATCCGGGGTGTGACAGGCCGGAGACATATCATGTATGGCGATTGTGGTGTCGCCGTTTTGTACCACATCCAGTACCCGGGTCAATAGATAGCCCGCGTTTAGGGCAATGGCCTCTCCCGGTTCCAGATAAATCTCTAGATCGTAAGTATCCCGCATATGGCAGATACAGCGTTTTAAACATTCTTTATCATAGTCAGGGCGGGTAATATGATGTCCGCCGCCCATGTTGAGCCATTTCATGTTTTTTAGGAGAGAGCCGAACTTTTCTTCCACGGCATGTAAAGTCGTCTCCAGTGCGTCGGAATCCTGTTCGCACAGGGTGTGGAAATGCAAACCGTCAAGGAGTGAAATATACTCCGGTGTCATTTCCCGCTGCCACTGAGCAAGAGTAGTACCCAGACGGCTTCCCGGGGCACATGGGTCGTAGATAGCATGTCCTTCCTGGGTGGAGCATTCCGGATTGATACGAAGCCCGATTTCTTTTCCGGCATTTTTTACACGAACGCCGAACTTTTTTAACTGTGCCGGACTGTTAAATACGATGTGGTCCGCATACAAAAGCAATTCTTCAAAGTCTTCTTCCCGGTATGCCGCACAAAAGACGTGACATTCCTTTCCCGGCATTTCTTCCGCACCGAGGCGGGCTTCGAAGAGGCCGCTGGCTTCGGTTCCTGCAAGGTACAGTGCCAGAGCCGGGTACAAATCATAGTTGGAGAAGGCCTTTTGCGCCAATAGTATTTTACAGCCGGTGGCGTCCTGAATATCTTTTAAAATCTGTCCGTTTGCAATGAGCTTGGCCTCGTCAATGATGTAGCATGGAGTCGGCAGGCCCGAGGACAGCAAACGGGATTGGATGGAGTGACTGGATGGATGGTTCAAAGCGAAATACCTCCTTTCCGATAATCATAAACAGAGTGCATAGTTGTGCGGATTGTCTCATTGTGCTTGCATTGAAACAATCCGCTTTTTTAAATGCGTATTTATTTTACTAATACCGGATTGTAGCTTTCCTGATGCGGCAAACCGTATTTATCCAGTGCTTCGATGTACGGGTCCGGATCAAACTCTTCTACGGTGTATACGCCCGGTTTGTTCCACTTGCCGGTAAGAAGCATCAGAGCTCCACACATGGCCGGTACGCCGGTGGTATAGGAGATTGCTTGAGACTCCACTTCTTTGTAGCATTCTTCGTGGTCGCATACGTTGTAGATGTAATAGGTCTTTTCCTTGCCGTCTTTCTTCCCGGTAAAGATACAGCCGATGTTGGTCTTACCCTTGGTACGCGGGCCGAGAGTTGCCGGATCCGGAAGCAGGGCTTTTAAGAACTGAATCGGAACAATTTCTTTGCCTTCATACAGAATCGGGGTGGTGGAAAGCATGCCTACGTTTTCCAAACACTTCATATGGGTCAGGTAGCTCTGGCCAAAGGTCATAAAGAAACGGATGCGCTTGACCCCCGGGATATTCTTTGCTAAGGATTCGATTTCCTCGTGGTGTAAAAGATACATATCCTTCTGACCAACCTCTGCAAAGTCATATTCTCTCTTGATGCTCATGGCCGGAATCTCAATCCACTTGCCGTTTTCCCAGTAGCTGCCCGGTGCGGATACTTCACGGAGGTTGATTTCCGGGTTAAAGTTGGTGGCAAACGGGTAACCGTGGTCGCCGCCGTTGCAGTCTAAAATGTCGATGGTGTCGATTTCATCAAACTCATGCTTTAACGCATATGCGCAGTATGCCTGGGTTACGCCCGGGTCAAAACCGGAGCCCAGAAGGGCGGTGAGGCCTGCTGCCTTAAACTTTTCCTGATATGCCCACTGCCAGGAGTAATCAAAGTATGCGGAAAAGCCCTCTGCCTTGCAACGCTTGTCGTAGATGGCGCGCCATTCCGGGTCGTCGATGTTTTCCGGCTCATAATTGGCGGTGTCCATGTAGTTGACGCCGCAGGCAAGGCAGGCGTCCATAATGGTCAAGTCCTGATACGGAAGGGCAATGTTCATCACCAAATCCGGCTTGTAGGAGTTGATGAGGGCAATGACTTCCTCGGTCTTGTCTGCGTCTACCTGTGCGGTGGTGATTTTGGTTGCGGTTTTGTCCGAAAGCTTTGCTGCCAACGCATCACACTTAGACTTGGTTCTGCTGGCAATACAAATTTCGGTAAATACTTCGCTTACCTGACAACACTTCTGAATTGCAACGGAGGCTACGCCGCCGCAGCCGATAATTAATACTCTACTCATTTTTTATCCTCGCTTTTCTGTAGATTATCTTTATTTGTATGGTGCACTTTGCGGGCACCGTATTATTTGGTTTTTGTAACTGTTATTTCTGATTTTTCTTTTTTAGTAGGGCCAGCATTAATTCTCTTACTACCTTACAAGCCAGTGCCGTGCTGGCACCGCTGGCATCTAACATCGGACTTAATTCGTTGACATCCGCTGCTACCACATTGGCTTTGCAGACGGTCTCCATGGCATCCAATAATTCTAAGAAATTGACGCCTCCTGCCTCCGGAGTTCCGGTGCCCGGAAATGCAGACGGGTCCAGACAATCCAGGTCGATAGTGAAGTAAACCGGAGCATTGCCTATGGATTTTATAGCCTCCTGTAAACCGTTAAAGTTAAATTTATGTAAGTCGGTATGCTCCTTGGCAAACCGGAACTCTTCCCGTTCCCCGCTGCGAATGCAGAACTGGTGAATCCGGCCGTCCCCGATGAGGTCATGACAACGGCGAATGACACAAGCATGGCTTAATTTTGCTCCCAAATAGTCATCCCGCAAATCCGTGTGTGCATCAAAGTGAATGACATGAAGGTCCGGATATTTTTCCAAAGCAGCCCGGAAGGCTCCTAAAGTAACTAAGTGTTCGCCACCTAAAAGTAATGGTAATTTTTCATCGCGCAAAATCTCTTTTGCCGTGGCTTCGATATCTGCCAGTGCGCTTTCCGCAGAACCGAAGCAAAGCTCTAAGTCTCCTGTGTCAAAGACCGCATAATCGGTTAAATCCTCGTCCTGATACGGGCTGTAGGTTTCTAAGCCGAAGCTCTCATGACGGATAGCGGAGGAGCCGTACCGGGTGCCCGGACGGTAGCTGGTGGTGCTGTCAAAGGGAGCACCGAGGAGGACTAAGGAAGCGTCCTCGTAGTCGGCATCGCAGCCGATAAAGGTTTCGATGTTTTTAGTCATATATTGTCTCCGTTTGATGAGTTTGTTGTGTGTTAGCATGTCGGTTTGCCGACAGTCGCAAAATGTCTGCTTTGTTTTTATGATTCTACTGCCTCTAACATCTCTTCCAAAAACGCCGGAAGGTAGAACGCGCCTTTATGTAAGTTCGTAGTATAGTATTTGGTCCGAAGCTGTAGCTTGTTCCAGCCGTCGGCGTTTAAGTCGTCTAACGGATGATACTTTTTGCTGGCAAAGCCGAACAGCCAGTAGCCGGCCGCGTAGGTCGGAATATGAGCCTGGTACACGCGGCTGATGGGGAAGGTGGCTACGATACGCTGGTGACTGCGCTGCATGGCGTCTGCGTCCTGCTTATAAAACGGGCTGCCCTGCTGGTTTACCATAATGCCGTCCTCGCGGAGTGCCTTAAAGCAGTTACCGTAGAACTCCTTGGTAAACAGACCCTCCGACGGTCCGTAAGGGTCGTTGGAGTCTACGATAATCAGGTCGTATTCGTTTTCGCAGTAGCGGATGAACTTTAAGGCGTTTTCGTAGTGGATATTTACCCGGCGGTCATCCAACTGGCAGGTGTTGCCCGGCAAATATTGACGGCAGGCTTCTACTACCATCGGATCCATTTCCACCAGGTCAATGTGCTTTAATCTCTCGTAGCGGGTCAGCTCCTTTACCACGCCGCCGTCGCCTGCACCGATGACCAGTACCTTTTCGATGCAAGGATGTACCGCCATGGGTACGTGAACAATCATTTCGTTATAAATAAAGGCGTCCCGTTCCGTTAACATGATATTGCCGTCCAGAGAAAGGATACGACCGAATTCTTCACTGTCAAAAATGTCAATTCTCTGATAATCACTTTCATTGCAAAACAGTTGCTTTTTTACCCGGATGCTGAGTTTCACGTCCGGTGTATGTTTTTCACTGAACCATAAATCCATGGGTGTCCTCCCTGTGTAAGAATGTTTATGGCGGGTTGCAGGTGGTGTGCCTTATGCAACCCTGAGATATATGTCTTAGTAGGTTTTGTTTGTAACTTCCGCCAACACGTTCAGATGCTCGATTTCCGGGTCCTCCGGACCGGTCATGCTACAGCCCTTTTCCTTTGCGTAGCGGATGTATTCCAAAATGTCCTTTGTAATCTTTTCACCCGGAGCCAGAATCGGGATGCCCGGCGGGTAACACATGACGAATTCGCTGCAGACCATGCCTTCCGTTTCCATAATCGGGCGGCTTTCCTTCGGAGCGTAGAAAGCCTCCTGCGGGCTTGCTACGACCTGTGGCGGGATATACTCCTGGGTGAGCATACCGGTTTTATCCCGCTGGCAGCAACGGCGGATTTCCGCAAGGGCGCTGACTAAGCGCTCAATTTCCTGGGTACGGTCACCGATGGAAAGGTAAGCCAGAATGTTTCCGATGTCACCGAACTCGATTTGGATGTCGTAATCGTCCCGGAGCATATCGTATACTTCAATGCCCGCAAGACCGATGTCCAGCGTATGTACACTGAGCTTAATCGGGTCAAAATCATAAATGGAATCGCCGTTAATCAATTCTTGTCCGAAGGCGTAATATCCACCGATAGAGTTGATTTCCGTGCGGGCGTATTCCGCAATTTTTCGTACCTGTTCAAATACTTTTTCACCGCGAAGCGCAAGGTTTCTGCGGGAAATATCAAGACTGCTCATAAGTAAATAACTGCCGGAGGTAGTCTGGGTCAGGTTGATAATCTGGCGCACATAACCTTCGTTGATGTTCGGTCCGGCTAATAAAAAGCTGGACTGGGTCAGGCTGCCGCCGCTTTTATGCATGGACACGGAGGCCATATCCGCACCGGCTTCCATGGCGGATACCGGGAGGTCTTTTCCGAAATAAAAATGCGTACCGTGGGCTTCGTCGGCAAGACAAAGCATGTTGTGTTCGTGGGCCAGCTTTACGATGCCCCGCAGATCTGAGCAAATGCCGTAGTAGGTCGGATTGTTGACCAGTACCGCCACTGCGTTCGGATGCTCCTTAATTGCTCGTTCTACCTGCTCCAGCTTCATACCGAGGGAAATACCGAGACGGTGGTCTACCTCCGGATTGACATATACCGGAACGGCACCGCAAAGCACCAGGGCGTTAATAACACTTCGGTGTACGTTACGGGGCAAGATAATCTCGTCACCACGTTTGCAGGCCGTCAGCACCATACTCTGTACCGCACTGGTGGTACCGCCTACCATGAGAAATGCATGCGCTGCACCGAAGGCGTCCGCAGCCAGTTCCTCCGCTTCCCGGATTACGGAAATCGGATGACAAAGATTATCCAAAGGCTTCATACTGTTGACATCAATGGACACACACTGTTCTCCTAAGAATGCAGTCAGCTCCGGGTTTCCGCGGCCGCGCTTATGGCCCGGTACATCAAAAGGAACGACGCGACGATTGCGGAACTGCTCTAAAGCTTCGTAAATCGGAGCACGGTTCTGATCTAATTTATTTTTAAGAGTGGATTGGTTCATAGTGGAATCTCCTTTTTGTGCAGGTGTTGTGCTAACGGTGCTTCGCACCTGCTCCAACCTCGCGACAAAGTCGCTCGGTCGTGAGCGCGCTCGTATTTCGCTGACTTTTGCAAGTAAACTTGCAACGTCACCTCAATACTCACTTTGCTAGCACGAAAAAAGTCGCAAGCGGCATCTTTTGACACAGCTTGCGACAATACGTTACCCAGTTAAAGTAATAAACTACAACCACACAAAACAAAGGAATAAGATACCGGACTGCTCCGGTACGTGGAAGTATTGATTTCTGGATTCGGGATGATCAGAGTCTATATAGCAATCACTTTTACTACTCTTATTGACCGTTTCACAAGTCTGCGTCACAAAACGCAATTTCGGTTATGAAGTAACCAACTTATAAAATTTGAGCTTTTAACTCAATCAATAAGGCAACTTTCGTTGCCAATCGGCAGTGGACCCGGCTGTCCGTATGGCCTCGACTCCAAAGGAGTGGTCCCAAGAATTGCTCGGAAAGGCTCTGTTACATCCTTCCAAAGTAATTGCAATAGTACCATAAAAAGGGAACAAATGTCAATAGGTTTTGAAAAAAATAATTTAGCGTGGTAAATGTTGAAATCGCTAACTCGGTATAGTAAGATAATAGAAAAGGAAAAAGTAGAAGGGAGTTAAATAAAACAAATGAAAAAGATTGTGGGATATATATTGGGAGTTCTGGGGCTTTGTGGTGTGGATTGGTTTACGAAGTATTTGGCATATGCGCACCTGGGAGACAGGAGAATACCGATTATCGGTGAGTTTTTGCAGTTACGATATGTGGTGAACACGGGGCTATCCTTCAGTAGTTTCGCCGGAAATAAAGTGGTGACGACACTAATGCCGGTGATTGGTATGGCGATTCTGGTAATGATGTACATTTTTTTCAGAAAATATTTAGAGAAGCGTAATGAGGAAAAGGCGGTAAAAGTAATAAATACGGGTTCTGCTTTTCTGTTGGCCGGGTCTATCGGAAACTATGCAGAACGCATGGTACACGGTGGAGTAATTGACTTTATCAGTGTAAAGGGATTTGCCGTATTTAATGTTGCAGATATCTATGTTACAGTATTTCAGGTATTGTTAATCGGCGCGCTGTGTCATATCGCATGGAAAGACAGCAAAGAGAAGAAAGCAAAAAAAGAAAATAAATAATATCGCACATTTTGCCGCTTTCAATCGTTTATAGAGTGAAGGGCCTTTCGAACAGAACATTACGGACAAAGGAGATGAGGGTTTGGATAGAGAAGACTACGAGCGGATTGTTCGTACACATATGGATACGATTTACCGGATTGCGGTCAGCTATACCAAAACCCCGGCGGATGCGGATGACATTGTACAGCAGACCTTTGTAAAACTGCTTTCCAAGGAGGAAACGTTTGCGGATGAGGAGCATGAGAAACATTGGCTCATCCGGGTGTGTATCAATGAGTGCAACAGCTTTTTTTCTTCTTTTTGGAGAAGGAATGTGGACTCCATGGAAATACTAACAAGGGAACCGCAGTTTACGACCCCGGAGAATACGGATTTGTACGATGCAATCAGGCAGTTGCCGGGAAAGTGTAGCATTGTGGTGTATCTATTTTATTACGAAGGGTATTCCACAAAGGAAATTGGAAAGCTGCTACATATCAAGGAAGCAACCGTCCGGACCCGACTTGTCCGTGCAAGAAAATTGTTAAAGGAACAGCTTAGGGAGGCGTGGTAAGATGAACGACAAAATCAAAAACATGTATGATGAAATCCATGCACCGGAGGCGTTGCTTGGAAAGGTGATGGAGATGAAAAAAGAAGAGTTTAAAGGCAGAATGATGGTAAAGTATATTGCGGCTGCGGTGCTGGCATTGGTGGTTACCGTAGTGGCATCCAACGGCATCTGTTATGCGGCTACCGGAGAGACCTGGATCGGTAAGATGAAGGTTTGGATTAACGGTGTGGAAACGGAGCAGGAAGTGACTTGGCAGCAGGACGGTGATGTACTTTACGGCGTCATGGAGATGGAAGTGGAGGAAGGAGAACCTTTCGAGATGGAAATCGTCACGGAAGGGAAAGAGACGGACAGATTTGAAGAAGTAGTGATTGTTGCGGTTACTACGGAGGCTGACGAAGAAGAGGACGAAACGGAAACCGACGAGGCACCGGAGTCCGATGAAACGGAAGCGGAATAGTATAAGATAAGAATAGGTTATAAAAGAAACGGCACCGTCCCGTGGGTTGTGGGAAGGTGCCGTTTGCGTTTTTTTAAATATGTAAGGGACTTAATATTCCGGTTGCTTAATTACCGCACGGTTCGAAAATCCACTTCTGATTATCTGCCCCGTAATAGGTCCACTGACATACGTTTGTACCGTCGGAATTGCCCCAATTATAAAGGTCCAGTCCCTTCGTATCGCCGGAAGCCTTGGTGGTAATACCGTAGGAGCGACCGTCGATGGCAGAGAGCTTAAACTTCTGAGCATCTGCGCCGTTTGCGGAGTAGGTCTGGATGTTGGTGCCGTCGTTGTTGGTACCGTACTGCACATCCAGCATGTAACCGTGACCGTTCTTTAAGGTAATATAGCCGTCAACCGTGTTGGTTAAGTACCACTTTTGCCCTGCAACGCCGGTACCGGTACCGATTTCGACATTAACGCCGTTACCGCCTCTGTTATCATCTGCCTGAAGGTACTTCTGTGCGTACGGACTCTTGATGTAATACCAGCCGTCGGATAATACACCACTCTGGGTATTGCCGGATTCTGGCTTCGGAGTCGCGGTAGGCTTCGGAGTCGCAGTCGGACGCGGGGTTGCGGTAGGCTGCGGAGCAGCAGTCGGCCGCGGGGTTGCGGTCGGTCGCGGAGTCGCAGTCGGCCGTGTGGTTCCCTGGGAGGAAGCTGCCTTAATGGAAACATCATCCACAAAGAAGGTAACCAGATCCTGCGGTCCCGGGTTCGGGGTATATAAGGTTTCGATGTAAATTCTTACGTTGCTTAAATTTGCGTTAGTCGGAACGGTATAGGAGCCGGACAAGTTCGCCCAACGGTCGCCGCCGGTGGTAACGGATACCATATTTTCAATGGAACCGTCCCCGTAAATAATACTCATGACAAAGGTGGTCTGACCGGTTGCCTGTGCATTTTCAGACATATTGTAGCGGACAGCCGCATTGATATTGTAGGTCTTTCCCTGCTCCAGCTTTCCGGTCAGATACTGCATGGCGCCCTGAGAGGAAATGCCGCGGTTGGACACCTTAAGGGAGAGCTGTCCGGAATTTACGGTAACGTAACCGAGACCTAAAGTACAACCGTACAAGCCTTCCCAGTCGGTGGTGCCGGACTCGATATCGCCGTTGGCAACCAGTTCGTTGCCGGTGGACGGATAGGTCGGATAAGACGGTGCACTCGTCGGTGCTGTGGTCGGAGCCGCCGTCGGCTGTGGATAGGACGGGGTACCCGACGAACTGTTCATTTTCCAGTAATCCAGAGCAAATAACTGTCCGGAGCTTGAACCGGTAAATACAAAGTAGACATCGTGGGTACCGGTCGCATTATTTAAGGATGCGGAGTACTCTCTCCAGGAGGAATCTCCGCTAATACGTACTTCGCCAAGCTTTGTACCGTATCTGCTGTCTAGGCGGATTTCTACGGTTCCGCCGTTCATTGCAGAGGCACAGATATCAATAGATTTTAAGCCGGAGCTAAGGTCTACGCCGGAAACTGCAATCCAGTCGCCGTTGTGAATCTCTGTAACCTTCGTGTTAACGGAATCCACAAAGGAGCCTGTATTCCAGGTTTTCTCGGTGGTGATTCCGTTACTCCAACCAATGGTTTCCGCTTCGTTTCTGACATACGGATTTAAGGTCTTAAGCTGGGACAGACCGGATAAGGTACCGGTGATGTTCCGGATATGACCGTTGTTGTCATAGGAAACTTCATCGATATGCGTGGAACGATATCCCTGATTTGTGTAGCCCAGAGCCTTGGTTACAGTCTGTGCGTGGTAGGTGATGTAAGTCTTTTCGTTAAAGTTGAAAAACGCATGGTGGTTATTTCCGCCGATGCCGAAGTAGGTGTACGGATTGCTGAGTACAACGCCTACATAATTGAACGGTCCCATTGGACTGGAGCCTTCCATGACACAAATGTTTCCTCTGCCCGTGGAGGAAAGGTCGTTTGTGAAGTTGGAACAATAAGTATAGTAGTATCTGCCGTTTGCCTTATGGATACCGGAGTCTTCAAATAAGCCCGGTGCGTTGATGGCTACGGCATTGCCGCTTACCTGTACCATGTTGTCGGCAAGACGAACCACTCTCGCAGTGTTCGGGTAGTTCTGATTGTACTGTGAATTGCCCGGAATACCGCCGCCGTAGTAGAGGTAGCCGGTACCGTCATCATCCACAAGAACCGCCGGGTCGAACAGCCAGGTCACACCGCTTGCTGCCTGGGAGCCCCAGGAAATCAAACGGCTGCCGGTAGCCGGCTCACGAAACGGACCAATCGGGGAATCCGCTTCCAGAACACCGATACCGCTTCCGTTGTCCGCAAAATACAGGAAGAACTTTTCTTTGCCGTTAATGGTTTTGTGACATGCCGCCGGAGCCCAGGAATTCTTAGCCCAGGAAGCAATCCCGGCCACATCGATTTCGCCGTGGTCTACCCAGTTTACCATGTCTGCGGAGGAAATTACGGTAATGGTAGAGATCTTACTGTAATCGTTTTCCGCATTCGGATGACCGTTCCAATTCTTGTTTGTCGCATCAAACTGCTGACTGTCATTGGTCATGTAAACATAGACTCTTCCGTTGTAGGTCATGGCATACGGGTCTGCCCCGAATTTGTGATCCATCAACGGATTGTGGTTGGTAGCGGACTTTACGGCCCCACCCGTAAGTCTTCCGCTGTCGCTTTTTGCTTCCGCTACGGTTGCAGAGCTTGCCCCAAACAAGCCCACACCCAGAACAGCACAGGTAGCTAAAGCAAAAAGCTTTGTTAGTAATTGCCTTCTCATGAAACAAAAAACCTCCTTCTTTTTGTGCCATAATTATACTAAGAAAATGCAAAAAAGACAATAATCTTATGTAAAAGTTAATTATTTATTTTGGAAATCATAAACAATTGAAACTATTGATATTCCTCTAACAGAGCTTCCTTTAACATTCCGAACGGTGCCGGACCCGTTGTAAGGAAAAAGGTATGGAACGGTAGCAGGGAAGCGTCGGCTCCTTCTAACTCCAGATAAAGGTCTCTAAGCTCGCAAATTTCCAGATAACCGACAGAGTAGGGAAGATAAATGCCCGGTTCTGCCAGTTGGGTGAAAAAGATTTCCTCTGCGGTTTCCGGGGAAAATCCGTATTCTTGCAAAAGGGCGGAAACGGTGTCAAGGTCATTTCCATGATAGTGAATCCGAATGTCGGAGAGACTGTAAAGACAAAGCCCCGCAATCTGTTCTGCGATTAAAAACTGCCGCAGTTCCTCCGAACAGTCGGCATATTGATAGGAGTACAGCTCTGCATAAGTGCCCCAGCCCTCGTCGTAGCCGGTAAAATTTAACAACATGCGTACCGGATGAGGAGAAGTGGAGGCAAAGAAGGTATTTTGGTACAGGTGTCCCGGATATCCCTCGTGGGCAAGGGTAGAGTATAAGCTTTCTATGGAACACTTTGCGCCGTTAATATAGATTACATTGTCCGTATAGTAATCAAAGGGCGGTACCAGATAAAAGGCCGGGCTGATAAAGTCTTCCAGAGAAGGATGTACGGATTCCACCCGGAAGGAGGTATTTGCAGGTATCGGAAAATCGTTGCAAATCCGGGTTTGCAGCTGTTGTAAAAGCCCCGAGGAATGTTCCGTGGCAGAGACAGAGTGGGTACTATCGTCTGTGTCTTTAGCAGGAGAAGTAGTAACGGCGGGAGGTGTATCAGAAGAAACAGACTGTATGGAAAGCCCTCTTTTTTGATACTCTGTAAGCTCCTGCCTTAAGGCATCGGACTGATATAAAACCGCCATGGTGCGCATGTTTTTGGTCAGAGCTTCCTGCAGCATTTGCTCCAAATCTTCCATGGATTTGTCCGAGCCTGTGTTACTTTTTACGAGAGAATGATAATAGTCGGCTCCACCCGGGAAGGCAGCCAGTCCCACAGAAGGAACGGAGGTATCGATAAGCTCCTGTAACGTATCGATAAGTTGTTCATAGGCCGGAATTACTTTGGTAAAAACAAGTTTCTGGTTTCGGATGCAGAGTTCTGCCGTTTGCTCTGCGGTTAAATCCGGGAGTACAGACAGGCGGTCTTTGAAGGATTCGATTAAAAAGTTGTTTCCCGGGTCTTCTACAAAGGACTTGCACTGTAACAAAATACGGGACAAAACCTCTGCACAGGACTGGGTGCCGGCCGAGGAACGAGCTTGTTCAAAGGTGCAAAGCTCGGAAAAATAGCGAGGCATATCTTCAAGCAAAAGAAAATAGTCTTCCACATCCTTTAAGGAAGAAAAACGGTATTCTGCGAGCAGTACGGGAAGCTGGGTCTGAAGACCGGTGGATGGTCCCAAAGGAGTATCGTAAAGGATAGCCTCCTCCGGAAGTATGGAGTGTGTCAATGCATATTCCATCAGGTCGTAGGTAAATTGTTCATCGGTTGTTAGGGCTTCTCCGGAAAAGCCCCGTAACCGGTTCAGATAATGGGTTGCGGTATCGTTTGATGCCAGCAGGGATTCTTTACTGAACTGCCCGAGGGATGGAACGGGAGGTTCAAGATTTAACTTCTCCGGGTGGGACACGGTATAATGTAAGGACAGGCTGTCGGAGGTAGCATATTCTTTAAAAAACCCGTCCAGAAAGGCGGAAAAAGAGTCTGTCTCCGAGGAAAGAGATTCCGGTAACGGAGAAGGCAGTTGTTCCTGTATCGGAGGTTGCGGATATTCTCCCGACAGTGTTTTTGTTCCGGAGCAACCCAAGGAAGTAAAAACCAATGCACCTATGCAAAAAAGAGAAACCAGTCTACGTCGGAAGCCGGTTACCGGTCGGTGAAAAGGGCTTTTTTTCGAATCGATATGTTTATGGAAAAGCAATGACATAAGTACTCCTAAAATAATGTTCCCCATAAATCTATTCCGGGGAAGCAAAAGAAATGTATAAAGAATTCCGACGAAAATGCCGAAATAATAAATAAGAAAATAGGAATACGGAGGAGGCGTTGGTATGAACGGAATCCAGTCTTTCTTCGGGGGCATGAACCCGGAAAAGGAAAAAGAAGTACAACGCTCCGCCACCACTGCGGGAAAGGAGTTCTCCGCAGTGTATGCAACACAAGCCACCAAGGACGGTGGTAAGACCGATATTACGGTAAGTGTATCAGAAGGAGCTGTCGGCAATGTGGAGGAGGAAATTTGCTACGGCGATGTAAGTAAAAATCATCCGGAGGAGAATCCGGAAACCATACAGGAAGAAGAAAAGACCTTGGAGGAATCCGCGGAGAAGCTCTCCGGGGAGGATTATGATGCCCTTCGTGCGGAAGGCGTTACGGTAGAGGAGTTGACCGCTACCCAGTTAGAACGGGCCATAGAGCGGATTCGTCTGGGGCGGGAGTTAAAAGCAGAACAGATCGAGGGACAAAAAGCGAAGCTTGCCGAGAAACGGGAAGCTGTTATTGACGTGGCGAAAAAAGCCTTAAAGGGAAATCCGGCAGCGGAATTTATTGCGGAAAAATTACTTGCCGCAGGGATGCCGGTGACGGATGCAACGGTGCATAAAGTATTCCAGGCAGTGGAGTTTGCGGGGAATCTTTCCGGCATGTCCGAGTCGGTGCAGTATTATCTGGTGAAGTTCGGTAAAGCGCCGACCATCGAAAATGTGTATATGGCGCAGTACAGTGCCGGCAATGTAAAGTCCACACCGGTGTCCGATAAAATGTGGGAGAACTTAATCAAGTCTGCCAATCAGGTATGTGTCAATGCGGACCTGACCATTGATGAGGAAAACTTGGGAAATGCCCGCTGGCTTATGGAGCACGGTCTTCCGCTGACGCCGGAAAATCTTGTGCGGATGCATGAATTAAGCGATGTGAAGATGCGTACGCCGGAAGAGGTGGCGGAGCTGGCAGTAACGGCAATGTTAGACGGAAAGCAGCCGATTCAGGCAAATCTGACTCTCCTTACAAGAGCAGAGGTAGGAGAGCGCGTAGAGCGAATGAAGGGCTTTACCCCGGATACGGTAGAACGTGCTTATGTAATGAAGGCGGCAGAGAAGGTGCAGGAGCTTGCGCCGGGACAGACCGCACCGGATGAGGCGGTACTGAGCCGCGCTATGCAGCAGGCGGCAAGAGAAGACGTTACCTTCAACGATCTTGCTTTTGCGGAAGATGAGTTACGAAGCGATTCCAGACCGAGTACCTTAGAGCAGGCGGTGCTTGCCGAGGTATCCGGATTCTCTATGGACTTTGACATCAGTGTTGTTCGTGCAAAGAGACGTTTGGAAGAGATTCGCTTAAAGATGACCACAGAGTCGGCCTATCGTTTGGAGCGTCAGGGTATCCGCATCGATACCTCCGGTCTTGCCAAGGTGGTAGACGGTCTTCGTGTACTGGAAAATAACTACTATCGTTTTTATACCGACGAAGCAGGATTTACGGGCAACCGTTCCATGGAGGATATGTTCCGCAGAACCATGCAGAACATTGACAATTTGTCGAAGTCTCCGAGCTATACATTGGGTGTCACCTTTGCCAACAGAGAGGATGTAACCTTAGAAGCACTGGCAAACGCAGGTGCCGGTCTCGGCGCAAAAATGCAGCGGGCGGGAGAGGCTTATGATATGCTGGGAACAAGACCGCAGGCGGCCCTGGGGGATTCTATCAATACCGCTTTTGCGGGCAATGCGGAGTTGTTAAAGTCTCTTGGCCTGGAGGCTTCCGCAGAGAATCTTCGTGCCGTAAGAATCCTTGCTTACAATTCCATTGAGCTCACCGCAAACAATATGGATGCGGTAAAGGAATACGACAAAAAGGTAACGGATTTGATTCAGAATATGCATCCGGCAGCGGCCCTTCGTCTTATCAGAGAGGGCATCAATCCGCTGACGGAGACGGTGGAGAATCTGTCCCGCAGAGTTGCCGAAATCCGCATGGAGGACGGCCTTGAGCAGGATACGGAAAAGTTTGCAAGATACTTATTTAAGATGGAAAAGAGTGCCGGCGTGACCCCGGAGGAGCGTACCGCTTACATCGGTATGTACCGTTTGTTTAACCAGTTGGAAAAGACCGACGGAGCAGCCATCGGAGCTGTCATGGACAGCGGAAAGGAGCTGACGCTCGGTAATTTGCTTTCTGCCATGCGTACCGCGAAAATGGGTGGTATCGATGTAACTGCGGACGAAACGGTAGGTAAGGTTCGCGAAATGTTACCGAACAGCAACAGAATCGATGCACAAATTCTTTCCGGTATTAAGATTCCGGGAAAAATTGCCGATATATCGGTTAGTGACGGATATGAAATGTACAAGGAAAATACTGCGCCGACTGCGGAAGAAACAGAGCAAGCGGTACAGAATCTCCGTATGACCGCTGAAAATGCGGAGCAGGCACCGGAGTTCTTAAAGGGACTGGGTCTGGTGGTAACCGCCAACAACGTGGAGGCGGCAAAAGAGTTCTTAGCCGGTACCGGCGAGATGTACGGAAAGTTGGGTAAGCTCTTAAAGCAGTTCCGCAAGGATGAGAAGGTGGAAGCGGCAGAAAGCGAGACCGATGCCCTCTTAGCAGCCGGCGGAGCAGACAGTACGGAAAGCCTCTTTGATGTACGGGTAGCGGAGGGCTATTACCGTAACTTAAAGAAAGCAGTTCGTAACTTAGAAGACGATATGCAGAATGACGGAGAGCCGACTTTCGTTGACTTGAAGGCACTTCGTCAGATAAAGATGGGCGTAAAGCTGCGCGGAGAATGCGCAGGAAAAGAATGCTTCGATTTCCCGGTAGAAACCGCAGAAGGAATTAAGAGTATGCGCGTTACCTTACAAACGGAAAGCGAAGGATTTGAGGGTGGAAAAGCATCGGTAAAGATTCCGCTTGTGAAGCTTGGAAACGTACAGGCGGACTTACAGATAGAAGACAATCAGATATTCTGTTTTGTCAGCAGTGATTCCCGGGAAGGAACCGAGCTGCTCGAACACAGCAAACGGGAGCTGACAATGCGATTACTTGATTTGGGAGTATCGGATGCCATGGTATATTGCGGGCCGAACGCAAGAATGGGCGATTATACCGTGAACCGTATTCCGGGCATTGACAAGGAAGGAGATGTCACCGAACCGCAGATGGGTGAAAAGCCGGATACAGCACAGCTTCTGGCAGCCTCTAAGGCGGTATTTGTTCATATCATGGAAATCGAGCGGGCGTAGGCTTTGCGTAAGGATACGCAGAACGGTCCCGGAAAGGAACAGGTGACAGTATGAGAATTAACCACAATATTTCAGCCTTAAAGGCTTGTAACATTCTCGGAAAGACGGGGAATGCTCTGGATAAGAGCTTAGAGCGTCTTTCTTCCGGATTTCGTATCAACCGTGCGGCAGATGATGCGGCGGGTCTGGCTATTTCCGAAAAGATGAAAACACAGATTGCGGGCCTCGAGCAGGCGGCCCGTAATGCGGCAGACGGTATTTCCGTAATTCAGACCGCTGAGGGAGCATTGGATGAAGTGGAAGCAATGCTTCAGCGTATGCGTGAGCTCTCCGTACAGGCGGCAAACGGTGTGAATACCGACGAGGATCGTGGCGCAATTCAGGATGAGATTAATCAGTTAAACGAGGAAATCAACCGTGTATCCACTACCACCGAATTCAATACGAAGAAGCTGTTAAACGGTACGGTAGACCGTCGCTCCTATTCCGATAACGAGAAGGTTCAGCTGATTTCCTTATCGGATTCCGTATCGATTACCGAATATGCTTTGAGCGTTACAAAGGCGCCCCAGCCGGCGCAGGTAGAGACGGAGATTCCGGGAACGACCAGTAAGACTGCGAAGCTGGGTTATGAAGGAAAAATTGCCATTAATGAGAAGGAAATTGAAATCGTGGCTACCGATACGTTAACCGATGTTTACGAAAAGCTTCGTGAGGCGGGTAATACCGTGGACATCAATGTGATTCCGACTATAACGGGTGCGGGCGGCGAGCCGGAGACGAGTACGATAGCAGATGCTACGGGACTTTTGTTCGAAAGCACAGACAAGGGCGATGATGCATCCATTGAAATTTACTGTACCAATGAGGAGTTGGCAAAGGCCCTCGGTATTTCCTCCGGAATGAGCGGAGCGGGTGTGGATGCGGAAGTAGAGTTAGACTATACCACCGGATTTGCCAGTACCGCTACCGTTTCCATTGACGGAGACTATGTTACCGTGACGGATGTAAACGACTTTAAGATGAAGTTTAAGGTAGACGGCACCGCAGAGGCTACCGTAACCGTATTAAAGGCAGGTCCGATGGATTTACAAATCGGTGCAAACGAAGGCCAGACTATGGAAGTACGTATTCCGAAGGTGGACACGGATACACTGGGAACTGCGGTGGTAAATGTAAATACCCAGGAATCCGCACAGAGGGCTATTACGATTTTTGAAACTGCAATTAACGAGGTTTCCTCCATTCGTGCAAAGCTCGGTGCTTACCAGAATCGTTTGGAGCATACCATTAACAGTTTAAATATTTCCGCAGAGAACCTAACGGAAGCATTATCCCGAGTAGAGGATGTGGATATGGCAAAGGAAATGGTGACCTACACCCAGCAGCAGGTGCTTTCCCAGTCGGGTAACGCAATGCTGGCTCAGGCAAACGAAAGACCGCAGCAGATTTTATCCCTGTTACAGAGCTAAGCGGATGTTGTTTCGATGGTAACAGCGTATAAGGACTAATCGTGAAACGGGAGTGGTCCGGAACAAACGGAAAATGCAGGGCAGACGAAACGGAGGCAGGATTATGAGAAAAGAATTAATACAGGAATTTTCCATGCGGGTCACACAGGCCTCCCGCAGTGAATTAATCGTAATCATGTACGAGATTATTTTAAAGGATATGGAATATGCAAAGGAAGCCTTTGCAGAAGGAGACACCGTGACCTATGAAAAGGAGCTGGCCCATGCAGGACGCTTTGTCAACGAGTTGATGGCATCCTTAGACTACAGCATCGGACTTTCCTATCACCTGATGAGCTTATATATTTTTGCGAATAAAGAATTGACGGCGGCAAAGGTACAGAAACAGCCGGAGCGACTGGACGGTGTGGCAGAGATTTTTGAAAAGCTCCTTGCCGGGTACAAAAAGGTCAGCGAAGAAGATACCAGCGGTCCGGTGATGAAAAACACCCAGCAGGTATATGCAGGACTGACCTACGGCAGAGGTACGTTAAACGAGATGTATGTGAACGGAAACGAAGCAAGACGAGGATTTATGGCGTAACGGAAAATAGGTGAAAGATTCGGGGTCTGTCCGGGAGGACGGACCTTTTTCTGTCCCAGTTAAAAGTGCAGCCCCGGCTTTGTACAAGATTATTTCCGGTCACTGAACCTTTTCATAAAAAATAACGTCTTATTCTATGAAATCGATTTCACTATGAAATGTGAGGAGGTGATGATATGGATGAGTTTGAAACACTGTTTCAAAAATACAGGGCCGGTGTGGAGCGGTTTGTGAAGTTCCGGTTGCCAACCATTGCGGATGCGGAGGATGTGTTGCAGGACATAGCGGTGACTGCCTATGAGAAGTTTTCACAGCTAAAGAATAAAGAAGCCTTTCAGGCGTGGGTTCTTGGGATAGCCAGAAATAAGTGCATCGATTATTTTCGAAGGAAGGCGAAGGAGCTTGCGATTCCTTTGGAAGAGGTGCCGGAGCAGGAACTAACCTACGGACGTCACGGTGTGACTGTGGCAGATACCGTGCGGGAGGCCTTGAGTACTTTGGCAGATAAGGATAAGCAGGTTCTTTATTTGTATTTCTGGAAAGAACTTCCCCAGGCGGAGATTGCGAAGCGCCTGGGCATTCCGGTGGGAACCGTAAAGAGCCGGTTGCATACTGCAAAGCAGAATTTCAAAAAGCAGTATCCATATCAGACAGAGCAGGTGAAAGGAGAAGATACGATGAAAACATTACCGAAATTATTACCGAATTATACCATAGAAAAATCCGAGGAGGCACCGTTTTCTGTAAAGTGGGAGGAATTAATCGGCTGGTTTTTAGTGCCGAAGTTAGGCGAGTCCTTATCCTGGGGGATGTACGATATGCCGTCCCGGGAGTGTAATCATGTGTATGATATGAAGGTGATGGGAAAGGCCATGGTGCACGGAATTGAAGGTGTGGAGCTGACTGCAAGGGAGGCCTCCTATTCCGGAAAAAGGGAAGTTATCAACCGTACCTTTGTAGCACAGCTTACGGATACCCATTGCCGATATCTTGCCACTATGCGTACCGACGGGGACATAAGAAACTATATTACCTTTTTGGACGGAGATGCCTTTATGACCTGTTGGGGATTCGGAGAGGACAACTGCGGAAACGAAACCAATCTTTCACCGAAAGGGGATATCAAGAGGGAAGGAAACATTGTCACCAGCGCAGATAAGGAGTTCTTACTGGATATTGTGGGACGTTATACCGTCACCATCGGCGGGAAGAAGTATGATACTGTCTGTGTCATGGACATCGAAACCTACAACGCCGGTGTGGTATCGGAGCAGTTTCTTGACAAGAACGGAAGAACCGTGCTTTGGCGTCGTTTTAACCGGGACGACTGGGCCTTTGACCGCTACGGAAAGAAATGGTCCGAGCAGTTGCCGGAAAATGATAAGCTGGTGATAAACGGTGTGACTTATGTGGAGTGGTATGATTGTATGACGGAGTATGTGCTTTGATTCCTTAGATAGATAATGAGCCATTTCTGTTCCGGAGGCAGCTGTCAAAGAATATGTGCTGCTTCCGGAAATCGGAAGTGGCTTATTTATCGGAGTTTACTTTAATTTACTTTTCCGGTAACGGAGTAACCAAAGCGAGCCCCGCAGTGAAGTTCTCTTCCTGATCGTATACCTCAATCTTTTTGGTTTCGCCGTTTTCGTAGGTAACATAAATATCGGTGCCGATGATGTCAAATTTTATTCCCTCCAGCACCGAAGGGTCTTTGGTTGTTATGGTAAGGGAGTCGCCCTTTTCGTTCTGGACGGTACCGATGTAATAAGTATCCCCATTTGGGTTTACTTCTTCACGGAAAGCCACTTCCTTTTCGTCGTCGGACCAGGATACCATAATGCGTCCCAGCCAGCCGGTGCCGGTTGCTGCGTATACGGCAAGATTGCTGCCGACAACAACCGAAAGTGCAACCGCAGCTGCGATAACTCCTTTTTTCATAAGACTTGTTTTACGATTTACGCTGTTTTTCATGTTTGCCACCTTTCTGTAAAGCTCGTAAGGAGCTTTTATGCCGTCAAATGTTGCTTCGTAAAGACTGTTCCATTCTTCGTTCGTTTCTTTTCTCATTTTATTTTCCGTCATAGTTTGTCTCCTCTAAGCTTTCCTTTAACATTGTTCTTCCGCGCATGAGGCGGATTTGTACATTTGATTTTGAAATATTTACCATTTTCGAGATTTCGTCAACCGAATAACCTTCATAATAATACAGATGAATCACGATGCTGTACTTTGCAGGCAAATGCATTACCGCATCCCAAAGCTCCCGCGCACGGTCGGCTGTGTTGTATTCGTTTTGAGATGCTGCAGGCAATTCGTAACCGCTATCACAGAGCTCGTCAAGACTGCTGACCGAATGTCTGCTAAGCTTTCTCCAAAGGCTTTTGCATTCATTGATTGTCACCTTAATCAGCCATCTGCGAATGTGTTCGCTATCCGAAAATACCATGTCGTTTTTTAGCAGCTTCAAAAACGCATTCTGAACAGCATCGCCGGCATCCTGTACATTTTTAGAGTAGTTGATTGCTACACGGTATACAGTATCCAGATATTTCTTTGCAACAAACTCAACCTCGGTTGTGTCCATCCCCATTCTCCTTTGTTTCAATTTGAAAAGCTTTTCATATATATAACGTCCGAAACGGCGAAAAAATTACATATTATTTTGAAAAAAGTGAAAAAAATTAGAAGTTTTCAAAGCTGTAAAATAATGGTATAATATAGGGAAAAGATTGATGATAGAGACATAAAAGAGTAGTTTTCTTGATTTCCGTATAAACTAAGTGGGATAAGAACGAAATCGAACCGAAAGGGGATTTTATTATGGCAACAGAACGAAAGTGGGACCGGAGCGCAGGCATTTTGATGCCAATCAGCAGTCTTCCGGGACCGTATGGCATCGGTACTTTGGGTAAGGAAGCCTTTGCCTTTGTAGATTTTGCAAGAGAGATGGAGTATTCCTACTGGCAGGTGCTACCGGTGGGCCCGACCGGTTACGGTGACAGCCCGTATCAGTCCTTCTCTGCCTTTGCGGGCAATCCGTATTTTATTGACCTTCCGACCTTAATTGAAGAGGGGCTGCTTTCTGTGGAGGATTGCAGTGAAATCGAATGGGGCGGGAAGCCGGAGACTGTGGACTACGGTGCACTTTATCTGGGCCGCCGTGAAGTGCTTCATACTGCATACAAAAACAGCAAGCATCAGGACACGAAGGAATTTAAGGAGTTCTGTAAAAAGAATGAATATTGGTTACGGGATTATGCGCTTTTTATGGCAATTAAGGATTCCCTCGGTGGTCAGCCGTGGCAGGAATGGGAGATGCCGCTCCGTCTTCATGAGGAAGCTGCGCTTTCTAAAATGGAGCAGAAGCTTTCCGAGGAAGTGGGCTACTACATGTTCTGTCAGTTTAAGTTTGACGAGCAGTGGAACCGTTTGCGGAAGTACGCGAATCGTAAGGGCGTAATGATGATCGGAGATATTCCGCTCTATATGGCAATGGATTCTTCGGATGTATGGGCGCATTATGATTTGTTTGAATTGGACGAGCTCCGCAGAGAAATCAATATTGCGGGAGTTCCGCCGGATTTGTTTTCTGCCACCGGTCAGCGTTGGGGTAATCCGCTGTACCGCTGGGACGTGATGGAGGAGCAGGATTTTGACTGGTGGAGACGCCGTATGGCGGTATCCGCAGACCGTTATGACGTGATTCGTATTGATCACTTTATCGGTATTGTGAACTATTATTCCATTCCGGCAGAGAGCGAAACCGCTATGAACGGTGAATGGAAGAAGGGACCGGGTGCGAAGCTGACAAAGATTATTAACGAAGCGGTAGGCGACGGGAAGATTATTGCCGAAGACCTTGGCGTGGTGACTCAGCCGGTGGTGGATTTGATGGAGGCGAATGAGTATCCGGGTATGAAGGTGTTGGAATTTGCTCTCGATTGTACCCCGGACAACCCGTATTTGCCGCATAATTACATGTCTACCAACAGCATTGCTTATATCGGGACTCACGATAATGAGACCTTACACGGTTGTTTATCCGGCAAGTCCGATTGGGACATGGGACGGATTCGCGAGTACTTTGGCATTGGGCGTCAGGAGTCGGTAGAGGAGGCTTTGATTCGAGCCACATATCGCACGTCTCTCCACACCGCGATTTTCCAGATGCAGGATTTGCTGGGTCTCGGTAATGAGGCTCGCATGAATTTCCCGTCCACCATGGGAAGTAACTGGCAGTGGCGTATGAAGAAGGACCAGTACGAAAAGATTAACGTACAGAAGTACCAGACCATGGCCTGGATGTACCGCAGACAGAACCGGAATCCGATATTGCCGGACGAGGAGGAAGAGGACGCAAAGGAGGAAGCATAATGAGCGAAGTTTTAGAGAAAATACAGACCAGAAGAAGCATTCGAAGATATAAATCCGATATGCTTCCGAAGGAGGTCATCGAAAAAATCGTAGAGGCAGGCACTTTTGCAGCCAGCGGAATGAACCTGCAGACGCCGGTGATTTTAGCGGTGACCAACAAGGAAATCAGAGATAAGATGTCCAAAGCAAATGCAAAGGTTATGGGAAGCGACAATGACCCGTTTTACGGAGCACCGGTGGTACTTGTGGTGCTGGCGGAAAAGAAGGGCACCTATGTCTATGACGGAAGTCTTGTCATGGGCAATCTGATGCTGGCGGCTCATGATCTGGGCATCGGCAGCTGCTGGATTCATCGTGCCAAGGAAGTGTTTGAGCAGGAGGAATGGAAGCAGTGGTTAAAGTCTCTGGGTCTTAAGGGAGAATACGAGGGCATCGGAAACTGTGTGCTCGGTTACGTGGATGGAGAGTACCCGGACGTATTGCCGAGAAAAGAAGAAAGAGTGTATTTTGTAGAGTAGGTTTTTTAAACAGAATCAGTATATTTTACCGCCGGAACGGTTAGGCTATATGCGTAAAACACGCGAGCCACCGTCCGGCGTTTTTTTTGTGGGAGGGATGCGCCGAGCAAAGGAAAACCGCCGGACGGTAGAAGGAAGATTCCTTTTTAACCGGCTCCGTAGAATGTGAGGAAAAGAATATGAGAGTTTGGAAACAGTTTAAGAAGATAGTTGCTACAGCACTTGCATGCTGTATGCTTGTGGGAGGTATGGCCGGCTGTGCCTGCGGCGAGGATTCCGGAAGCGGTGGAACCCCGACACCGGGCGCCGGTCAGTCCGGTAACCAGGGAGACCAGTCCGGAAATCAGAGCGGTCAGGCAGACGGAGAAGCAAAGAAGATAACCCTTACGGTTTGGTCTCCGGCGGAAGATCAGGCGCCGATGGAAGGTGCGCCGAACGGTCTTCTTGCCAAGTGGTGCAGAGAATTTGCCAATGAACACCCGGAGTGGGATATTACCTTTCAGTACGGGGTTTGTTCCGAGGGCGATGCCAGAGATGTGGTAACCAAGGATTTGGATGCGGCAGCAGATGTGTATATGTATGCCAATGACCAGCTGGCAACGCTGGTAGGTGCAGGTGCGTTGGCAGAGTTCGGCGGTTCCGCGCTGGAAACCATTCGTACCATGAATAATGATACCATGTTTCGCAGTGTGACCTATGAGGATGCGGTGTACGGTGTGCCGTATACGCCGAATACGCTGATTTTGTATTACAACGATGAGATGTTTGATGAGGATGAGGTAAAGTCTTTGAATACCATGTTAGAAAAGGACTTGGGCGAAGGAGTGGCCGCTTTTGGTATGGAGATTACCGACAGTTGGTATATTGAGCAGTTCTACTACGCCGGCGGCTTTACCTTATACGGACCGGATGGTACCGATGAGGCGGCTGGGACAAATATCGGTGACTTCGGATTTGTTACGGAGTATCTTGTGGATTTGGTGAAGAATCCGAAGTTTCATGTGGAGTCCGGTGACGATTCCATTACCCGTTTGAAAAACAGAACTCTCGGTGCCCTTGTGTCCGGTTCCTGGAAGGCAAGCGCAATCAGAGAGGCTCTTGGTGACGACTTTGAAACTGCGGAGCTTCCGTCCGTCACCTTTGATAACGGAGTATCCGGTGTCATGCGTCAGTTCACCGGTTCCAAGGCGGTAGGGGTAAATCCGCGTAGCGAAAACATGGCAGCGGCGGTAGCCCTTGCTTTGTATCTCGGTAGTGAAAGTGTGCAGAGAGACCGTTTTGAATACCGTGGGGTGACTCCGGTGAATGTAAATCTTGCGGAATCCGTGGAAGTATTGGAAAGTCCGATTGCGGAGGCGGAAAATGCGGTCGTACTTCACACTTCTGTGGTACAGCCGACGGTACCGGCCATTTCCAATTGGTTCACCATTGTGGAGACCTTTGCGGAGGAAATATATAACGGAACCATAACGAAGGAGAATGCGGCAGAGCGTACCAAGCAGTTGGAAGAGGCTTTGAATGCGGGAACCGGATTTTAACCGGGAAATCAAATTGCTTTGGTATCATTTTGCGATAAAGGATGTTTCTGTATATATTGTGTAAGGAAAATATGGTAAGCAATAAAGGGGAATTTGAAGGAAAAAGTATGACTTGGGTAAGGAGGCAGTATGAAAAAAGCAAAGAAATTTACAGCCATCGGTGAGGCAGGCTTTTTAGAATCTTGGAGAAAGGGAGACCTTTTCACCAAGCTCTCCCTCCTTGTGCCGGGTCTGGGAAATATCCGAAGAGGGCAGATTGTAAAGGGGAGTTTGTTTCTCCTTTTTGCAGCAGCTTATTTGATTTACTTTTTCGGGACCGGCCTGTCGGTGCTTTCGAAGCTCCCGACTTTGGGAACGAAAACCCAGGAAAAGGTATGGGACGATGCCCAGGGAATCTTTGTGTACGAGCCGGGTGACAACTCCCTCCTTATCCTGCTTTCCGGTGTGATTTTTGTGTTTCTGACTTTGGCGTTTTTGCTTTTCTTACGGATGGCGGTACGGTCTGCCTATTATGCGGAGGAACTGGCAAGAGCAGGCCGCCGGGTGCCGAGGTTCCGGGAAGAAATCGAGATGCACTTTAACGGAAGACTGCACCGGACGTTGCTTTCTTTGCCGGTTTTGGGTGTGCTGGTATTTACCATATTACCGTTGGTGTTCATGATTAGTATGGCATTTACCAATTATGACAGAGACCATCAGGTGCCGGGTAAGCTGTTTACCTGGGTGGGGCTGGAGAATTTCCGGACGGTGCTGGATTTTGACGGAGCCTTCGGACAGACCTTCTGGCCGATTCTGGGTTGGACCTTTACCTGGGCGATTTTTGCAACGTTTTTGAATTATATTTTGGGAATGCTGTTGGCCATTTTGATTAACAAAAAAGAAGTGCGGTGGAAAGGCTTTTGGAGGTTTTGTTTTATCCTGTCCATTGCGGTCCCTCAATTTGTAACTCTGCTTACCATGCGGACTCTCTTACAGCCAAACGGTGCGGTAAACGTACTGTTGCGGGAATGGGGACTTATTGCGCAGGATGCCGCATTGCCTTTTTTTACGGACGCCACCTGGGCAAGGGTGACCATTATTCTTGTGAATATCTGGGTGGGCGTGCCTTACACGTTGTTGACAACCACCGGTATTTTGCAGAACATCCCAACGGAGCTTTACGAGGCGGCAAAGGTGGACGGTGCCAATGCCAGAGTCACCTTTTTAAAGATTACTCTGCCGTATATGCTCTTTGTGACGGCACCGACCCTGATTACCACCTTTATTAACAACATCAATAACTTTAACGTCATCTTCTTATTGTCCGGCGGTGCTCCGGCGACGCTGGAATATTACCGCGGAACGGCGGGAAAGACAGATCTTTTGGTAACGTGGCTGTATAAACTGACAATCGACAATAAGGATTACTGCTACGGTGCGGTCATCGGTATTCTGACCTTTGTGATTTCCATTGTGATTTCGCTGTTGGCGTACCGACAAACAGCGGCCTATAAAAATGAGGAGGGGTTCCAGTGAAAAAGGGTTTTATACAGGAGGGACAGGACGGACGGAACGTGTCGGTCCGGAATGCAGTGCCTTTGGGGCGCGAGAAAAGAGACCAGGACTTGGGGAATGCAGCACAGGAAGGTTATGTGGAGCGTCAAATGTCTGCAGGATATACCGGCAATATTGGTAGAGGCACTGTAAAAAGGAAAAAGAAGCTGCGTACCGTGCTTCTCCATGTTCTTCTTGGAGTACTGGCAACGGTGTGGCTGTTCCCGATTCTATGGATTGTCATGACCTCTCTCAGAGGGGAAGCAGGGTCCTATTTTACTACCTTTTTCCCGAAGGAAATCACCTTTGCGAACTTCACAAGATTATTTAAGGAAACCGATGTACTGAACTTCCCGCGGTGGTTTTCCAATACCTTGATTGTGTCGATTTTTACGTGTGTTATTTCCACCTTTTTTGTGCTGGCGGTGTCCTATTCCATGTCCCGTATGCGTTTTAAGCTCAGAAGGCCGTTTATGAATGTGGCGCTGGTGCTTGGGATGTTTCCGGCATTTATGTCCATGATTGCGGTGTATTACATTTTAAAGGGAATTAATCTGACAGAGGGCGTCATGAAGCTGGTGGCGTTGGTATTAGTGTACTCTGCCAGCACGGGCTTGGGCTTTTATATTGCCAAGGGTTTTTTTGACACCATACCGAAAAGTGTGGACGAGGCGGCCATGATTGACGGGGCGTCCCGGTTCAAGATTTTTTATAAGATTACGGTGCCGCTTTCCAAGCCGATTATTGTCTATACGGTCATTACGTCTTTCTTGGCACCGTGGCTGGACTTCATCTTCGCAAGGGTGATTGCCGGGGCCGACAGTCGGTATTATACCGTAGCCATCGGGCTTTGGAGTATGCTGGAGCGGGAATATGTGTACCACTATTACACCCGGTTTGCGGCAGGTTCTGTGTGCGTGGCGATACCGATTGCAGCGCTGTTTTTGTTTACCCAGCGGTATTATGCCGAAGGGTTGTCCGGGGCGGTGAAGGGGTGATTTCCCGTTCTTGCGCTTGGGGGCTTTCAAAATCCGCCAGACAATCGATATTACTTGTGTTTGCGAGCGCAACGCTCCTTCAAACTTCCTCTAAGAACGACTAGGACGCTCGGGAGCGACCTCGCGCCCAGCCTTTTCTAAGAGGAGATTTTGACTACGCTAGAAGCGCGCCCCTTCGGGAAATGCAAACACAAGTTATTCGATTGTCGGGCGGATTATTCACGTTCCGTATCAAGCGCAAGAACTCGCCACGCCCGAGCCGGAGGGGTACTTGTGGCTTCGGGGGTCAGCAGTTATTAAAAATCTATTTATGGTATTGTTTTTAGCCGGAATGTGTTACATATCATTCGTCGCAACAATTCTACTTCGTCATGTGTTCTATAAATACATCTATCATCTTCCGGATGTTATCCGCGGTGCCTTCTCCGTATCTATGGTTAATTTGCATTTCCAAAGAGTCACCGGCGGCAGATGGTTCCTGACCGCCCAGAGTGGTTTCGGTGAAGTCCCGGAAAGCAGTCAATTGCTCCGAGAGAGGCAAGTCATGCACGGACTCCGATTCAGAAGTGTATCCCATAGAACGCATCAGAATAGTGTAAGGGGCTTTCCATTCTTGGAATACATCCTCGACTTTTTCTAAAACAGAAGGGAAAGCAGGGTCTTCGTCCTGACAGAGGCTCAACGCCATGAGCTTTACGACATACGGTTGCATTACGGAGATAAGTTGATTTGCCTGTTCTCGTTGCGGTTCTTCCAGTTCGGCAAGATAGTCCACGGTCTGTTGCAGATTATCCATGGTGGAGGATTCTGAAAAAGTGCCTCCTTTTTTGTAGTCATAGAGTGCTTTTAAGGTGTCCTTCGACTGAGGAGAAGAGCATGTTACCATAGCCTCTGCCATGGAAATCAGGCTGTCCAGTTGTGCGCGCTTTTTCTTTAACCGTTCAATGGCATCCCGATATCTCGCCTGACGTTCTTCTAAACGGTCAAGGCCGGTGACGGTGTCGATAAATTCTTTAATTTCTTTCCGGGTGTAACCCACCATGGAAAAAAGCTGGATGGTTGAGATTTTTTGTACGGCGTCTTCATCGTACAGCCAGTAACCGCCCTCGGTGGTGGCGGTTGGATGTACCAGCCCTAACTTGTCATACTCCTGCAGTGCCTTTCGGGAGGTACCGACGAGTTTGGTTATTTCGCTTATGTATTGTAAACCTGTGCGTAGGGAGCAAGTCAATACCTGATTTAAAAAAAGTGTCAAAGATTGTGTTTGTTCTTTACGTATGCTAAAATAGATACGAAACTTGTGGAGAAAAGGGAAGGAACAAAAGATGCTTTCAGAATTATTTTTCACCTTTGCCAAAATCGGTCTATTCACCTTTGGCGGCGGCTATGCCATGATTGCACAAATCAAGGAGACCGTGGTGGAGCAAAAGGGTTGGCTTGATGAAGAGGAATTGATGCAGATCATTACGGTGGCGGAGTCTACGCCGGGACCCATTGCGATCAATATGGCTACCTATGTGGGTTATAAGAAAAAGGGAGTTGCGGGAAGCGCCATGGCCACCCTTGGGGTGGTGTTACCGTCCTTGGTGATTTTATATGTGATTTCACTGTTTTTGGATGCCTTTCTGCAGAATAAATATGTGGCCTATGCTTTTTCGGGAATTAAATGCGGAGTGGCGTTTTTGATTTTGCGTGCGGGTATTGATTTGCTGAAAAAGATGGAGAAGCGTGCGGTTCCGCGGATTACCTTCGGAAGTGTGTTTGCGTTGATGATCGTATTTGATTTATGGTCGATATCCTTCAGCTCCGTTTGGTTTATCTTGATGGGCGGAGTGCTGGGAATCGTGCTTTATGCCGTTTTATCTCCGAAGAAGGAGGTGGAGTAATGATTTACTTACAGCTTTTTCTGGAGTTTTTTAAGATCGGTTTGTTTTGCTTCGGCGGCGCCTTCGGAATGATACCTCTGATTGAAGAGACGGTAGTAAAGCACGGATGGTTGACGGAAAGCGAATTCTTCAACTTAATCGGGGTGTGCGAATCCACGCCGGGACCGATTGCGGTGAATACGGCGACTTATGTGGGCTCTGTGATGGGAGGCCCCCTCGGAAGCATTACCGCCACTTTAGGTGTGGTGATGCCGTCTTTTCTCATTATCTTGCTTATAGCAGCGGTGCTTAAAAACCTGACGGATAACAAGTATTTTAAAGGCTTTATGCGGGGCGTAAAGCCGGTGGTAGTGGCACTGATTTTATCCACGGGGTGCATGCTCTTGTTAAAAACCATAGGTTATGCAGGATTACAGAAGTTCCGGGTGGATGTGGTGTCTGTGGTGATTCTGGTGCTTCTTGTGGGAATATATTTTGGATTTACATACTTGGCAAAAAAGAAGCTCAGTGCGGTGAAGATTATTTTGTTATCTGCGGGGCTGGGCATGGCAGTGTCCATGGTAGCAGAGGCAGTTCCTATTTGATGAGAGGGTGATGTTAGGAAGGAAAGATGATACATAAGGAATAAACGAACGTCCACAGAAAACGATAGGATTCTGTGGACGTTTGCTTGTGTAAAAAATATATGTGGCGTTTCCGAAAAGAAACGCATACGAAGCATTAGCTTGCATCGGCAACCTTTTGTTGCCGGTACAAAATCCGCTTAATGGTATCCTCGGAAAGATGATATTCTGTAGCGAGGCGGGACACGGTCATGCCGGTCTGCTTTTTTGCGCGGATTTCAAGGTTTCTTGCTTCTAACAGCTTCTTTGTGCCGGACTTGCTTCCCCACGCCTTGCGGGTAGCCGTTTCCGGCGGTATGTAAATGAGGCCGTCTCCGACATAGCTTCGCACCTGATTAATGAGCCAGTCCGGAAGGACCTTCTCTGCGTTGATATATGACATAAAATTCACTCCTTTGAATGTGGTCGGATTGCGAAAGCAATCCATGAATAAATCTCCATTCAAAAAGTGCAGCATATATCTGAAGAAAGAGTTTCGCCAGCGAAACTCCCGCGCTGCTTTTGGGTCGCAGTTATGCGACAGTTTCCGCTGCAAAAGCATGCGCATTATAGCGGCGATACCGCTCCGTACACTGCCGCTTAGATATAAGCTGCACGGAGCTGATCAAATCCTGTTAAGTTATGTCCTCTTAAACGATAATCCACGAAACTCACTCCCTTCTCGTGTTGAAAAACAACTGCATCAAAATTATTTTATCATAAAGGAAGTGTTTTTTCAATGGCAGGGATATGTCATAATTGGATTAAAGTGTTTTTGACATAAACAGTAATAGGTCATCGTCATTTACACACGGTGCATATTGCTCCAATTGCTTTCCCCGATACCATACGCCGCTACCGTCCGGAAGGTATCCCCGCTTTGCATAAATTCTTTGTGCGGCACCATATCCGGAGTGAACACCTACCGCTAAAAATACAGTGTCTGAAAGCTTCGCAGCTTCCTGTTCCGCAACATCCAGCAGTTTATTTCCGATGCCTTTTCTTTGGTATTTCTTCAACACGCCGAAATCAACGATTACCGGCCAACCTTTCCCTTTGAAAGGTCCTTCGTGAGCGGTCAGGTACACATACACAGAGCCTGCAGGGTGTCCCTGATATACCGCTGTCAGAGCAATGCATTTTCCCTCGGCTTGGTCTTTCAGTCTCATCAGACAATCGCCGATTTCCGCGTGCCATCCTTGGGCAGTGTATTCCTCATAAAAGATTCGGTCATCCGCTTCTTCCGTGTTGCGAATCATTAAATCCTCGTCTTTGTAGTAAATCATTTTATTCCTCCCCCTTTAAGCTTGTATACTGTAGCATACGAAACGTATCTGTCTACTGCACCCAAAAATCTTCCATATTCTTCGAAATCTCTGCAACTTCCTTTGCCACTATCTTTCCCGTATTGTCGTAGAGGTGTCTTTGATTCTCCGGCATTGCTTCCAATTTCTTTTTGAGAAAAAGGGAGCGCTCTATCATGTCGATGTCTCCACGTTTCCGGATGCGTTTTTCAAGAGCTTCCGCTTCCGCAGTGAGAACAACGTAATAGAACGGTGCGTGATATAAGTCAGCCAGTTTTTTTACACGAGGCAGTTCTTCTTCAATTACGTAATCGATTAAGACCGTCAGGTTCTGTTTTAAGGCTCTTTCTGCGGTAGCAAGGATACAGTCCCAGTTAAAGCTTAATATTTCTTCCCATTGCACCGAATCGGAGGCTTCCCCGTTTACAAAGAAAGTATCCTTTTCTTCCGGTTCCACAAATCCCCTGTGAAAATCATCACCATGGATGACATACACCGGTTTTCCTTCAAGCCGGACAAGGTGTTTTGCGTAGGCATCGGTAAAGGTAGATTTTCCGCATCCGCAAGGACCGGAGATAAATATAATTTTAGACATGGTTTGGTTTCCTCCAATCCTCATACAATCTCGCAATCACCTGCTCTATCGCTTCATGTCCCAGCTCCACATCCTCCACTGCCTGTATCTTTGAAATGCTTCCGAAAATCTCCGATACAGATGTTTTGCTTGCATCATACCGGTACAGGTGTTTTCCCTCATCGGTGCCAACATAGGTGGCGCTGGAAAGAATAGGGGCTTCACCCTTTGCGGTGAGCTTAATCACCCGGTTGTCGCCGGTCATGCGGATTAATTGTTCGTAGTCACCGTCAAAGGCCAGTTGTCCTTCGTTGATGAGAAGGATCCGGTTTGCCATTTCGGTTAAATCGTCCATATCGTGGGAGGTAACCAGAATGGTCACCTGCTTGTCCCGGTTGATTTTTTTGAGAAATTCAATCATCTGCCGCTTGGCAAGAACGTCCAGGCCCAAGGTCGGCTCGTCCAGAAGCACCAGTTCCGGCTCGTGGAGAAGCATCAGGGCAAGGTTAGCCCGCATACGTTGGCCCAGGGAAAGCTCTCTTGCGTAGCTGTTCCAGAGGTCGCCGAGGGAAAGCAATTCCGTCAGTTCTTCCCGAACACGCTCATAATCCGCATCCTTAATGTCCCAGACTTCCTTTTTCCACTCAAAGGAAGCACGGACCGGGTGGTCCCACCACAGTTCGCTGCGGTTGCCGAAGAGAATTCCGGTACGTCGCATCACCGGGATACGGGACTTATTCGGGTCCATGGCGAAAATAGACACGGTTCCTTCCTGGGGACAAAGCATACCGGACAGAAGCTTAAAGGTGGTGGATTTGCCGGCACCGTTAGGCCCTGCGTAGGCGGCAAATTCGCCCTTTTTCAGAGTAAAAGACACATCCTTTAGGGCGTAGATGCGATGCTTTTCCCGTTTGAATATAGAGACCGGGCGGTTCTGGTCGAAATATTTGGTGACACCGGAGATATCAACAACGGTGTCCCATTTCTTTGTATCGGTTACAACTGTATTTTGCATAGTGTGAAAGTCCTTTCTTAAAGCAAATCAGGGCGGCGGTGAGAAACAGGCTTGCCACGAGAAACGGAAAGGCAAGCTCTGTGGGTTTCCCGAGGTCCTTGAGTAACGCCAGTGCCGGGAAATAGGCAAGCAGCCCGATGGGAAGTACGGTATGTAAAATTGTACCAAGCCACCCCGGCAGTCCGAACAGCGGAAAGCGTCCCAACTGGCTGTTCATATCCAAAATCATACTGGAAATCTCCTCGCAGGCCACCGGCTTCCAGAATGCCGCAGAGCCGTAGAGGAAACTTTGGGACAGCCTGAGTACAATGTGAATGCCAAGGTAGTAAAGCAGCAGTAAAAACCAGACCGGAGACAGGGTGATGTTAAGCCGTGCTATGGCAATGCCGGTGAGAATGATACCGATAAGTACTCCGTGACAGCCGGAAAAGGGCATAAAGCCTTCCGTAAGAAGCTGCATCCAAAGCGGTCTCGGTTGAATTAACATGTGGTCCACCTGTCCTCTGCCGATACGGCGGCTAATGTGAATCACATTATAGTTTCCGAACAGCATCCAGCCGAGGCCGTCTGCCAGTTCAAAAAAGCCCAGCATAAATAAGATTTCATCGGCGGTCAGTCCGCCTACGCCACCGAACCGGACGGCAAGCAGCAGTACTCCCGCCATGCCGGATAGGTTACTTAAGGTTTCCGTAATGACCACAAGAAGTACCGTGGCTTTGTCCTGCATGAGCCAGATTAAATCCATGCGGGCGTACAGTTTTAAGAGTCGGAAAAATCCTTTGCTATTATCCGCCATAGGACACCATCCTTTCTTCGGAAGCTTTGAAGCAATATACGGCAAGCGGCCATAAAATCACGTTCCAGATAACTTGTGTAACAATAAGTAGTCCCGGCTCCGACAGCCCGGTGTAAATGGCTAACGGTGCACCGGCCAATGTACCGAAGGGAGACAACTGCAAAAATTCACCGATGCCCCAAGGTAAAATGGCAAAGGGAATCAAAGAACCGGTAAACAGTGCGGTCAGGGCTTCTCTGAGGCAATGTACCGTCCATTCCAGATTCTTCATACGAATGAGCAAACAGGCAAACAAAAAGTCCACTGCAAAGCCCTGTAATACCGACAATATCAATGACGGGAAAAACCACAGGCTTGCGGGACGCATGTCCAGTCCGCATGCAAGGGAAATTACAAGCACCGGCAGGGAAAGGCACAACAGCCGCATGCACCAGCCACCTACGGTATGGGCTGCAAGTTGTGCAAATATTCCGGCCGGCCGCTGATACAGTCCTAACATTGTCCCGTCATGGAGCCAGCCGGATGCCGGAGTATGGATGTTTAGAAGCGGTGCCAGCATAGTGGACAGTACCGTGTAAGTATAAAACTGTGAGAGTCGCATTCCCTCCGGGTCTACGCCTTGCAAAAACAGGGAACGCCATATCATTAACAGTGCCGCCAGACTGCCCGCTTGTAAAAGATACTGGGCCAGAAGATTTGCAAAGCCGAAATAACTTTGTTCCTTTAAACACAACCTTGCGGTGGCGATACCGGCACGAAATGCTTGTTTCATGGGGTGTGATTCCTTTCTTTTTTCTTGTTTTACGGAAATATAAAATAAATTCGCGTTTCTCTGGTTAAATTATAGCATAAGGGAAGGGGGGAACGGTAGTGTCATATTTGGATAAAAAAGTTCATGGCGGATGAGTTTGCGCATCGTACTTGCAAAATTTACCTCTCCGTAGTATACTTTGGTAACGTAGAGATATAATGCAGTAAAGTAATAGGAGCGGATTGGAGCATGAGAAAACGATCGGAAAGCGAAGCAATACGGACTTTGTTTGTGTATAATCCGAAGGCGGGAAAAGGGACGGTTGTAAAGAATCTTCACGAGATTGTGGATGCCTTTGCAAAGGCAAATTATCCGGTGACGGTATATCCGACCCAGGCCCAGGGAGATGCCTGCAGACTGGTGGAGAATCGGGATGTAGGACAGTACGACTTGATTGTGTGCAGTGGCGGCGACGGTACCCTGCGGGAAGTGGTAAACGGTCTTATTAAGAGCGGTGTCAACACGACCGTGGGCTATATTCCGGCGGGTAGCACCAATGATTTTGCCAGAAGTCTCGGACTGTCGGATAACATTCCGGAGGCTACGGAAATTATAACGAGTGGGAAGCCGTTTTTGTGTGATGCGGGGAATTTTAACGGCGAAAATTTTGTATATGTTGCGGCGTTCGGATTGTTTACGGATGTATCCTATGCGACGAACCAGCAGTGGAAAAACATCTTCGGTCATGTGGCCTATATCCTGGAGGGTGTAAAAAGCTTGTCCTCCATTCAGTCCTATGAAGTGCAGATTGAGTGCGACGAGGGAACCATGCGCGGCAATTACATCTACGGCATGGTGACCAATTCCTTAAGTGTCGGAGGCTTTAAAAACATTACGGGAAAGGACGTTTCTTTTGACGACGGAAAATTTGAGGTGATATTAATCCGGCGTCCGGCCACCTTTACGGAGCTGAACGACATTGTCATTTCTCTGTTGCGCCAAAGCTTTGATGCGATATGTATGCAGTCCTTTAAGACCTCTTATCTGAAAATAAAGAGCCGGGAAGAAATCAACTGGACATTGGACGGAGAGTTTGGTGGGACTTATACGGATGTGGAGATACAGAACGTGCAGAGGGCGTTTCCGATAATGGTGAGGAAATAGTATATGGGTATGATTGTATTACGGATTATGTGGTGTAAGGGGTAAAGAAAGAACTACCATATCTACGAGATGATAGTCGAAGATGTGGTAGTTTTTTCAATTCTATTTCTTTTCAGAGGATGCCGATGGCAAGTCGGTTTCTTTACTTATCTTCAAAGCATATCTTTAGTAACATGCATTCATCACCGTCGTCCCAGATGGTTTCGCCGGTATCCTGAAAACCTGCTTTTAAGTAGCACTTGACAGCAGCGATATTGTCAAAGTCCGGATCGATGAAAACTTCTTTGACCTGCGGGTGTTTTTCGTGAATGACCTGGACCATCTGCTTCAATGCTTCGGTACCATAGCCGTTACTTCGTTCCTTTAATATACCGATCCACATATCCAGACCGATGGTAGTAGTGTTACTGAAATAATATTGAATAAAGCCGATTGGTTCGCCGTCCCGTAAAATGAAATACGGGAACACATCGGTGGGATTTGTTACTCTTGGACCGTATTTTTCAATGACCCGCTCCAAAGAAACCGGCGGTTCTCCTTCCTCGTCACACCAAACCCATTTTTGTAGCTCCGGTTCTAAAAACCAACTGCGTAGAGCGGTATAGTCGTCTAGGGTATCTTCCATTAAGCGTAGTGAAATCATAGAGGCCTCCGGGATAAATGTATCGTTGTAAGTATCTGATATTTAGTGTAACAGAAACTTATGTTATTTGTGCGAACGGTGATTCTCAATTTTCGAGACCTTCCTCTTAAACCGAGAGGTGGCGCATCGTTCCCTTTTCCTTTATAATAAGCTTATCAGCTGATAAAAGAAAATAAAGGAAGGTGAATCTTATGAAAAATACCTTTGGAGAGAACTTAAAATGTTTGAGAATTGCGAAAAATTATACCCAGGAACAGGCAGCACAGATGCTCAATATTTCGCCTAAGTCACTTTCCCGTTGGGAGTGCGGTTCCACGATGCCGGATGTGATGATGCTTCCGGAAATTGCAAGGCTGTACTGTGTGACCGTGGATGACTTGTACAAGGAACAATCGGTGGCTTATGAGAATTATGCCGCAAGGCTTTTGGCCGTGTATGAAGCAAGTCGGGATCTCCGTGATTTTTATAATGCGGAGAGGGAATATGACAAGCTGATAAAGAGCCGGACTTACACTATGAATGATTTACGGTTGTACGGGATTCTGTATCAGTATCATATGACGGATTGTAAGGAGACGGCGCTTCGTCTGTTTGAGAAAGGGCTTTCTATGGGAGAGGAGAGTGCCCCGGAGGTTTATCACCAAATTGAACGGCAGCGGATGTTACTGCGTTCACAGGTGGGAGAGAATGAGAAAAACATCGAGGAGCAGACTAAGAAGCTTGCGGAGTGTCCCCACGACTTTTACTGTCATTTCAATTTGCTTGTGGCGTATTTGTATGCCAATGAGAACCGGAAAGCCTTAGATGCGTTTCGGAAAGCGGAAAAAGAGTTTGCGGACCGGGCCTTGCTTTATGCCTATGGAGGAGATTTGTATAAGCGGCTGGGAGAATACGAGGAGGCTTTTGCATGTTGGGATAAGGCGTTTGTACTGGATTCCGAAATGACAGCGGTGCTGTGGTCAAAAGGCTTTTGTTATGAGGAGTTGGGAGAGTATCAAAAGGCTTATGAGGTATGGAGCTCGCTGGTTGCATGGTTAGAGGAAAGAGGGTATGAGGTAGAAGCAGAAGAACCAAGGAAATTGGCGGAGAAAATATAGTTGAAATTATGGCCTCTGTGTAAGGGATGTTCACATGTTACACGGAGGCCAATTGTTTAATCGTTTTTCTCGAGAATATCTTCCATCCTACAGCACAGCACTTTTGCCAGCATCACCAGATATCCGGCTTGTGCTTTGTTAATGTCTTTTTGCCGCTGCTCGTACTGTTGGAGGGAACGCAATGGAACGCCGGATTGCTCCGCAAGTTCTTGTTGGGTGAGTCCGGCTTTTTTTCTTAGAAGCTTCAGGTTGGTGTCCGGCTTTGCGGCTCTGTACAGCTCGTTCATTTTATCCACAAAATGGCGGATGTCCATTTCATGGTACGGTGAATAAAGAGCCATAATATCCTTGATTGGAATGTAGCGTACAATTTCGGAAAAATGCATAGCCGTTTCCCACTGGAAATATGCCAAAGCCCAGCCGGTCCAGTATTCCTCACTCCGGTTCATGGTATAGTTCGGTGTGATGCGAGGACTATCGATACCGGAGAGTTCTAAAACTTCATAGGCAAGCTCGACACCGGACATACCTACAAGCACTGTAAAATCTCCTGTTTCGAATCTGGTAGCCATACCGGAAGTCAGGAACAGTTCGAAAAACTTATCGATATCATAGTGCAAATCGTATATGGCAAAGTCCAACATACGCCCCAGTGAGGTACGGGCTTTGTCAAGATAGGTTTTATCGTAGGCGTGCATCATCGGATGTCATCTCCTCATCAATAATTTGCATAATATATAAGTCGCCTCGTTCACGTCGGTTGCGCTCCACACTGAAGTATTCGCGGCGTGCGGTCTTGTCCCGTTGCATTTTTTTTGCGTACCATTCACTGCGTTCGGCAAGCTCACTTCCCGTAAATTGTATACGGTCAAAAGCTGTTTTGCTCTTTAATACAAACTGTTGGCCCAGCTTTCCTAAGTGCATGGCGTTGTTAAGTTGGCGATAGGAAATGGTACCATTGATAAAATCCTGCGCAAAGGAAAAGTAGCTGTCATCGGCACGGTAGCCGATAATCGCATCGTAGCTTTCATAATCAACGGAAAAGTTTGCAAGCAAATATTCCTTTGCTTCCAGAGCAAGGCCGGAAGGAATATCAAACTCCCGGTTTTTCAGTAAAATGGTAAGCCAGTGTAAAATGCAGTAATCAGCGGTATTAAGGTTAAGAATACGTAATCCATCGCACTCTAATTCGTAACAGTTGGCATAGCCGTCATTGTCTTTTCCGACTCCCCATTCCTTTGCCATTTGGAGACTATCGGTGCAGTAAAAACCGAGGCCATAGTCGTTATAAGGCTTGCCGTATCCGTAAATCGGTTTCTCGATGATGTTCGTTGAACCGTGAAAAAGTTTTTGAATCATAGAAATATCATCTCCTTTTCTTAAGTGTATTATACTCCTGTAGGAGTAGTTTTGTCAACGAGATGTATTCATATGCAAATTCGTATACTTCCTCCAACTGTCGGTTGTTTTCGTTCACTTACCCGGACATTGTTTTTTGTTTGTCTCATGCTATAATGAGCATGTAAGCTTACAACGGTACCGTTAGAAAATGATGTATAGATAAGTGATTGAAACGGAGGTTACTATGAATTTTGCAAAGAAATGCAGAGAGCTGCGGATGAAAAAGGCTGCGACCCAGGAGCAGATGGCAGCGGCGTTAAATCTTTCTTCCCAGGCTATCAGCAAATGGGAAACCGGTTTGACTTTACCTGATATTACACTTTTGCCGGAGATTTCGGTTTATTTCGGAGTGACGATTGACGAGCTGTTTGATATTACGGACGAGAAGCATCTTGCCCGGATTCAGAATATGGTGTCGTTGCAGGAAACCATTGACGAGAATGATTTGGAGTACGCGCAGAATTTCCTGCTTTCTCAGTTGGCACAGCAAAGGAACGAGGAATATTGTTTGCAGCTTTTGCCGGCGTTGTATAACAAAAAAGCGGGAGAATATCGCAAAAAGGCGGAATATTACGCGAAGGAAGCGCTGGAGCGTTTCCCGGAAAACCACAACAATCATGCGAATCTGAACGAAGCGCAGCAAGGCTTTACTGGGGACTGGAATCTGGATAATCAGGCAGAGCGGATTTTGTATTATAAGGAGTTTTTGGAGAAGCACCCGGATTCTATGGAGGCGTTACAGTGGTACATCGAGGAGCTGATCCATGTGGGGCGTCTCGGGGAAGCGGAAGATGCCATCGGGCGATTGGAGTGTCTTTTTGAAAAGAACCGGGAGGGCAGTGAAGCTGAGGATGGCTACAGAATCGAACTCTATCGCACGAAGCTTTTATGGGAATGTGGAAAGCAGGAAGAAGCACTTGCCCGGATGGAGGCGCTGACGAAGGAAAGATCGCAGGAATGGCTGGTTTGGAACAGTGCCGGAGACATGTATGCAAGAGCCTGCCTGTATCGAGAGGCGGTTGCCTGCTATGAGAAGTGTATGGAGGTTCAGGAGGTGCCTCGTTATACGGATGCGGCCATGGCAATTGCTCAAATCGGGGAGATTACTGGAGACACCGCATTGTCCGCAAAGGCATGGAATACCTATGTCCGTATTTTGCAGGAGGACTGGGGTGTTACCGAGGGTATACAGGTGGAGCAGGCGGAAAAGAAGATATGGGAGTTGGAAATATAGCGACATAAAGAACAAAACGAAACCGGGTTATAATTTAAAAAGGCTGACCGATGTGTATCGTGATATGCTCATCGAGTCAGCCTTCTGTAAGTATAAGACATTTTAAAAACAGTGCTCCATCACCAGGAAGTCCTCATCCCAAGGAGAAGTTTCTTTGATAAAAAAGTCATTCTTTTCGTAGACATGTATTGCGGCTTTATTATCTTTGTGAACCTGCATATGAAGGTCGGTTGCGCCTTTTGCTGTAAAGTGGGAAAGAATCGCTTTTACCGCTTTGTCGCCGTAACCCTGATTGCGGTAATTATCGGCAATAAATAAATCGGTAAATTCGTAGGAACCATCTTTCCCCGTTTCGTCTAAAAGGACCATTCCGATGACGGTATCTTCTTCATAAATAGCATAGGCGAGGGAGGAGTCGCGGTAGATATAGGCGTTGGCTAAGACCGCAGTGGCATCCCCTACAAAATCAAATTGTGCCCGTTCCAAGGCTATGCATTCATTATAGTTTTCCTGTGTGACCGGTTGTAATGATATCATTTCAAACCTCCGTATTAAAGTTTCTGTCTCATTATGCCGGAGTCAGTTATACGGTCTTTACCGCTCTCGTCATAAACTGTAACTCCGTAATATCCTCTAACTGGCATTCCACATAGCCGTTAATTACAAACCCGCAATTGATTTGTCCGCCGATGTATTCCTCCATGGTGTGACCGTACTCAATCCAATTGCTTTCCGGGTCATGGTCTGCGGAACAGTAAGGAATCCGGTTTACTGCTTTATAGTATCCACCTGTTTCATCGTTCACAAAATCGCAAACATAATTGATTGGGTTTGGTGCCATCATAATAAAAGTTCCACCGTTTTTCAGTACACGATAGCACTCCTTAAAAACCGGACGGATGTCCGGAACATACATTAGGGATGGCGGATTTAGGATATAATCAAAGGAGCAATCCGCAAAGCGTGACAAATCACACATATTTCCTTTTTCAATCCGAATCGGTAAATTTTCGGCTGCTGCAATCGTGCGGTCCTTTTCCAGCATTTTATCGGAAAGGTCAAGAACGGTAACATCCGCTCCCGCACAAGCAAGTAAAGGAGCTTGTAAACCGCCTGCGCCGGCCAAGCAAAGCACCTTTTTTCCTTTGATATCACTTAGCCATTCTGCCGGGATATCTTTATCAAAAAACTTTAGTCTGAGTTGCCCGCTTCGGGCTTCTTGTAGTTGTTCGGATGTGGCACAGGCTGTCCAATCCGCATTGTTTTCTACAAGAGAATCAATATTTTTTTCTACTTGATCGTAGATTGTTTTCATGGTGGAAACCTCCGATATAAATGGTAATCGATAATTTTATTATACAAGAAGAGAAAGAATATGCCTAGTGTCAAGTTTGGTTTAAAGAAATAACGAACCCGGTCGGTAAAAAGGATACCTGACCGGGTTTCTATGAATGTTAGGATATGCGCTTATACGTGTTATTCCGGCACATAGATTCCGCCGATTTCATCAATGCGACCGGGGTGTCCGGAGTGCCGGCGTCGGTGTCGGTCCCGAAGGATTATCCTCCACGGACTCGTCTTCCTCAAATACAAATCCACCTTTGTCCAGAGAAAATGCGGTTCTTATCACGGTCGGTTCCTCGGAAGAGATACCGCGATGCAGAATTTTAATATGGTCTCCTACTTCAAGTTGTCCGCTCATGATGTAGCTTTTAATCGTTGTGTTGTCATGGGCGTAAACGGTGAATGTAAGGCCGTGCTCCGGGTTTTTCATCAGGATGGTATCGTCAATTTTAAGATAGTCTTCCCCGATTTCGGTGACCACACCGTAAATGGACTCGATACTATCCTTCGGTGCTTCGATTTTGTGGGCAAGGATATATTCCCGGATTTCTGTCACGGCTTCTTCACCGAGGTAAAAGTCATATCCATAATCATCTATGTTGGTGGAAAGATGGCCGTCGGCGGTCAAAGAAAAGGAACGGTTATAAAGTCCCAATGCTTCGGAGGTTGCGGAAAAGCTAATCCGCTTGTCTTTGTATCCATATTCTTCGCTTGTGCGGGTTCCTACGGAAGCGTATTCGGAAATCATATTCCATACCACCTTGCTGTCTGCAAGGCTCAGACCGTAGAGGTTTGAGGTTTTTTCCCTTGTAGTGTAATCATAAGTACTGTAGCTGAATTTGAGTAACGGAAGGTTTTCCGTAAGGTTTAGGGAGGTGATAAACTCACCCAAGGTAGCCGGCGGGTTAAACTCGTTTTGGTGAAAGACATAGTAGTCATCGGCATTCTTCTCTCCGGCGTATTGTACGGCAAGGAACCGGGCAGGGGCCACGCCTGCAATGGCATAAAGCGTACATTCTATGGTGTGGGTGACGCCGGTTTCGTATTCACATACTTCGGCAGTATAGTCGGTCAACTTTTCGCCGATAAGGGACGCGGAGACTTTCATGTCTTCATCATAGTAACTTCTCCGAAGGTAATATTCGGTGTCGTTATAAGTAACGTAAGGAAATTGTTTGGCGATTGTTTGACAGTCCCGGCCAAAAGAGAACATCTCGTCTTTGGATGCCATAGCAAATGACTTGTAATTCCAGCGATTTGCGCCGACCACCGGTGTCGGCGTGATTTGATGATCGGGACAATCGCAATATCCATCATGGTGTGTCATGTGGGAAATGCGCGGAAGCAACAGTACCACAGCCAGACATGCCGCCGCGGCTCCCACAGAAATCCATAGCGCCTTGTAGTTTCTTTTTTTCTTCGGTTCTCTTGCGTTCTTGATAGAGGTGTCATCTACCTCATTCAGTGCGTCTATAATATCGTCGGTATTCATACCAAACCCTCCTTTTCTAAGCGGATACGGAGCTTTTCGCGGGTGCGGGAAAGCATGGATTTGACCTTGCTTTCGGAGAAGCGGAACCGGGTGGCAATGGCGCTTACGGAGTCCATGTACCAGTACCGGCAAAGGAATACCTTCTGTTCCGTTTCCGGCAGACTCTTTACAAAAGCGGCAATGACTTCCGCAAGGAGCTTTCGTTCCGTTTCTTCTTCGATGCTTTTTCCGTCGGAAACACAGTCCTCCAGTTCGGAAAGAACCAGAGGCAGTTGTCCGTCGCCCCGTTTCTTTGCGGTTGCGCGTCTCCATTTGTCAATGGAAATACGCCTTGTGAGCTTTCCGAGAAAGGTGGACAGCACAGACGGACGGTGGGGCGGCATACTGTTCCAGGCGCCGAGCCAGGTGTCGTTGACGCATTCTTCCGCATCGTCTTGATTTTGCAGGATATTTCCGGCAATGGACCGGCAATAGGAACCGTATTTTGCTTCGGTTTCTTCTATGGCGGATTCCTTCCGGGCCCAGTATAACTCTACAATTTGTGTATCGTCCATCCTTTGTACCTCCCTCGTTTGATAGAGCTCTTCACCTATCTACTCGCAAAATGGGTGGGTTCGGTTGCGTGAAAATGTAATAAATTTCTATTTCTTTGTTGTTTGAAATGTTATGTTTGGTTTTGGGTTGTTCTGATAAATTATTCCGTTACATAGACAGCCAGTTCCAGCGCAATATCAAAATGTCCGGCGTCATGTTGTGTGCCTACAATCTGACCTTCTTTTTTACGCAGATCCCATTTCGGCGCATCCAGTAAATCGCCGCTGGTAAAGAAGGTGTAGAGATCAACGCCCCGGAAGTCGCACACTGCTTGCAGGCCCGCACATTCCATCTCCACGGAAATGCATCCATCGGTCTTTCTCTTTTCAAAGTTTCCGGTGGTTTCCCGGTAAAAGGCATCGGTGGTCCAGGTTTTTCCTTTCACGTAAGGAAGTCCGGCTTCCTCCATGAATTTCGCAACGATGTCTGCATTTTTCACGGTAATATAATCCGCTGCCGGTGCGTAGTGGTAGGAAGTACCTTCGTCACGATAGGCCCCCGTCGGCACCATAACCTTGCCCCGGGCGATTTCTTTGTTCAGGCATCCGGCACCGCCGAACACGATAAACTTGTCGGTATCCAGTAATTGCAGGGCATCTTCCAGATTGGCAACGCTGGCCGGAGCGCCCACATAGGTCTTAAAAAAGGCAAAGCGTTTACCCTTGTATTCGATACAGTACACCGGTGTTTCTCCGGTCACGGACCAGATGGAAGCGATTTTTTTACAGTCAAAATGCGCCAGCACAAACTCTTCGATTTTCCAGGAAAAGGTCTGGATGCAGGCATCTACCTTCGGTGCGTCAGCCTGACGCTGCGGGGTGATGATGGCGTTGGTTTTATTGTCAAAAGTATCGGTAATCATGGGCGTGTCCTCCTTATTATGATAATTATAATATAGTGTAGGGGTGAAAACAATGTAAAACTTATTTCATTCGCAGTTCCTGAAATACTTCTTCAATTTCCCGTTTTGCCCCTTCAAAATTCGGCCATGCATTGATGCTGTCTCCCTTCTTTCGCGGAATCAGATGGAAATGAAAATGCGGAACGGATTGGTCGGCGGCTTCTCCGCTGGCATGAAGGACATTGACACCTTCAAAACCGCAATGCTCTACACAGTGCTTGGAAACGGTTTGCAGGGTGTCTGTCAGATGATGTAGGGTTTCCGAGTCACAATCAAACAGACTTGCCACATGTTGTTTCGGTGCAACAACCATATGTCCGTCTACGTCTTTTGCAATGTCCATAAAAACAATGGTATGGGCGTCTTCATAGACGATACGGGAAGGGCATTCGTTGTTTATTATTTTACAAAAGATACAGTTCATGATGAGGTCTCCTTTTGGTGTTTACATCTTTTTCTCGTAGTCAATCAAGGTCATTTTGTCATTCACGACATGTTCAACTCCGGTTCTCACAAAACCCAGCTTTTCATAGAAATGACAATTACCTTCTTCCTGCTTAATAGTGTCCAATCTCCAAACCGTGGCTTCCGGGTACAGTTCAAACACCTTCTTTACTGCAATTTGAGCAATGCCTCTGTTTTGAAAACGCGGTAAAATGAAGAGCGGTGAAATGTAAGCCGGAATCTCGCCTGCCGATGGCTCGTAGTCGCGTTTTCTATGGCATACACGGATGGCACCTACTGGGAGTCCGTCTGCTTTGATGATGTAGTACTCGGAGGCTTTCCGTTCCAGTATGGCAATAACTTTTTCGATAGGTTCTTTCACCGGACTGATTTCATCGTCCCGATAAATCTCGTAAAGAGGGAGAAAAGCCTCGTATTTCATCAGGTGGATAAGTTCTGCGTCTTTTTCAGTGGCTAAAGTTAGTGTTACATTCGGGTTCATAGGTCCTCCTTTTTGCGAGTACAAAGAATCAGAAGCGCGGCCGCTTGCGACAAATAAAAAAACGCATCAAACAGGTCTTTCTGTCCGATGCGGTAGGCTCTTTCTATGATAAAATCAAAGCGTACAGTTTCGCACAGACATATAAGACCTATCGGCTTATAGCTGCGCGATTGCGGGGCTACAAGCAAATACGTCTGTAATAAATAATATACGCATAAGTCTGTCTGCTCTGATTCATATGTGTGCTCCTTATTTTTTTCTTAGGATAGCATAAGAGGGTGGAGGGTGTCAAGTTTTTTATTTTTTGAAAAAAGACTTTACAAAATGCAATCGGTGAGTTATATTTGATGTATTAAATATGATACAATTTGGAGGGCGGCAATGGACTATCTTATTCAAAAAGATGGTATTACGATACGGATTGAAGAGGAAAGACAGCGGGTTGGAGCAGACATTGTTACTCAGTATGTTGCGATTAGAAAAAGGAAGGGGTACACGCAGGAGGATATTTCGAAAGCAACGGGGATTGCCAGGCCTAATATTGCCAGAATTGAGAGCGGGAGAAATACCCCTACGTTAGAGGTACTTACAAAATTGGCGGGGGCACTGGATATGGAGCTGGAGATTCGGTTTGTTGAAAAGGAAAAAGCGGTTTCTTAACGGAAAAGCAATGTTTTTAAGAACGATATGAGGAGATTGGGTGGCGGAGTTAAGAGTACTTGGGAAAATTGAGGAAAGAGCTCTAATAGCAGAGTTCGGAGCTTTGACGACAACGGATGTTATTGTGACAGAGGAACGTATAAAGCATATAAAAGAACGACATCCGCAGGATGTAATGTTGTTTGAGCAATATGGACAAGAAACGGTATTAGAACCGGATATTATCATCAAAGACGGGAAAAATGAAGGAACGGGGTTTTTGATAAAACATCTTCCGGATAGTAATATAAATGTAGTGGTTCGGCTGGCTTTGGTGACTGAGGACGAGGGATTGAAGAATTCCGTAATGACATTTTATCGGATACGTGCAAAGAATCTTGTAAAACTGTTGAAAAAGAATAAAGTGATTTACAGAAAAGAAATAATATGATATAGTATGCATATACTAGAAAGGCTTTTACCAAGGAATTATCGAAGTAGAGATTGTGCTGCTACGCACCCTCCGGGTCAAAAGAAATGTGGGAAGGGGCACACCCACCGATGATTCTTTGGTATTGCAAATAAAAGATACAGGAACAATTCTTTTATTGTTAATCGAAGAATACTTTTCGAGGATTGTCGATATAATACATCTGGATTTCCTCTTTCGGATATTTCGGCCCCAAGTATCTATACTCATATGCTTTTCCATTAACCACATATCTGTAAGTGGCGTGGTATCGTGAAGAGGCCGATGGTTCTCCCGGTGTTGCATCATCCCAAAACTTTATTCTTTCTGCCATTACCACATGTCCTAACGCTATAGCCGTGTCCATTTTCTTTTTTTTATTTCTTGATTCTTTTTCACTTATCCGGCGCAGCAGAATAACCAATAGAGCAAAACCTACAATGATACCTATAATACATATAAACACATTGAAATCAGACACAGTTGTCCAAAATTCCTTAAGCATGTAGAAAAACTCTTTGTATTTACCAGCTGATTCGCTCATATCTCCTCCAACATTTAAAATGTAATTTAATCCCGAATATCTCTTCCGGCAATGCAACCGGAAACTGTAACAGATGCATCGTAGCCCATTTTATCCTCTTTTTCACATTATATCATAATAGGATTGTCTATGCCAAATGTTTTCTTTATTGCCCAAAAAAATCACCCTCATAGTGAAAAAACTCTCTCCGCGTGATATTGTATCCATCTTATATTTCCTGTAAAATACAATCAGAAAGAGCGCTGCTTTCCATAACAAGAAAGTGAGGATAAAAAGATGAAATTAAAAATCGGAGAAACTATAAAGAAATTGAGAAAAGAACGGGAGATTACCCAGGAGGAGTTTGCGGAGGTACTGGGGGTGTCCTGCCAGTCTGTTTCGCGCTGGGAAACCGGTACCTGTTACCCGGACATGGAGCTGATTCCGACCATTGCAGGATTTTTTGCTGTGTCGGTGGATAAGCTGCTGGGCGTGGATGAAGAGGTGGAGAAGAAGGCAGTGGAGCGGTATCGTGCCGATTTTCAAAAGGCAATCAGCCAAGGTGCGGTAGACGAGTGCATCCGGATTGCAAGAGAAGGCGTGGCGGAGTTCCCGAATAACTATACGATGCTGAATGAACTGATGTATGCGTTGTTTGTGGCGGGAAGCGACGATGCGGATATTCCGGACTGGAAAGAGAATATGGAAAAGTATGACGGAGAAATCGTTGCGTTAGGAGAACGAATCCGGAAATATTGTCCGGATGTGGAGATTCGTTCCGAGGCAACGGCACGGTTAGCGTTCCAGCATTGTGAGATGGGAAGAAAGGCCATCGGCAGGGAGATTTACGAGACACTTCCGACTATGGAATGGTGCAGGGAGCGTGCCATCTGGTGGGCTTTGGAGGAAGAAGAGAAGCTGCCGCATACAAGAAAATATATCCGGGCGGCCTATGACCGTTTGTTGGATGCAATCAATGGTTTGATATACGGAGAGTTACTTTCTATCGAAGAGTCGCTGGCTGTATTGGAGAAGGTGGATGCGCTGGAGCGTTTGATGACAGACGATGCGCCGAGGAATACCGGCTGGGGTATGACACTGGACCATCTGGAGCGTGCGATTCGTTTGGTAAAGCTTGACCGTACGGAGGAAGCATGGAAGCAACTCCGTCTGTCTGCGGAAGCGGCAATTGCTTTTGATCATCGTCCGGAGGAGGAAACGACGGTAAGCTTGTTGTTGGGTGAAGTAGTTCACAAAAGAGTGGACTATGATACGGCGGATTCCAGAGCGCTTCGGGAGATTCTGCGGGATAAATGGTTGGCTGACGAGGCGTTTGATGGGATTAGAGAGCGGGAGGAGTTTAAAGAAATTGTAGCATTGTTAGACTAGTGTGCGGATGAATTGCGGGATGCGTGTGAGTAGACAATAGGATAAGGGCTGAGAGTTTCCGTGGGAAATTCCCGGCCCTTATCGTTTAAAGAGGATTAGGAAGACTGTAGCATTGCTTCGGTCTTTTTTATTTGCTTCAACAAAAACTGGTACCGTTCCTGTACGGCATTGATGCGATAGATACTGCTGGATACCAGGTCCGGGTCTACGGCGTTTTCAAATACGGAGTAGGCGGTCTCCAGCTCCAGGCGGGTGGCATGTAATTCCTTTAACAGCGGATTTTCGATTTTTCTTTTTTTGCGAAACAGTGACGACATAACAAATTATCCTTCCTTCTGCATTTTATTGTAAGTATAGACGGAGGATTGGCGGATTATACCGGAAATATGCTATTTGTAATCTTTTGGGAGAAAAAGACGTTTTAAAACGGCTGAAACAGCGGATTTTTAAAAAGTTTTCCAACGAGAAATTTCGGCGTTTTATACAAAAAAAGCACGAAAGTTTGGCAAAAAAGGCGAAAAAAATTAAATTGCTCCGAAACGGTTGACTTTGGGCAAAAAAGAGTCTATGATGATGGTATCGAAGCTCGAATCGAGCAAAGGACTTTCAAGCGAAGGTCCGTTTTCCCACACAAATTAAATATGAAAAACGAAAGAGGGGTGTCGTTGGAAAAGCTTGTTGCAATTATAGATGACATGCCGGAGTACGGAAAGCGGTTGGCAATGTATTTGAATGCCGGTCGTACGTTTCCTTATCGTGCGGTTTTATTTTCGACCGCAGATGAGGTAAGTGCTTATATCAAAAACGACGGTGTATATGCTGTGGTGGCCTCGGAAGCGTCCGAAAAAGAGGTGCTGGAAGTGACGGTCGGAACGAAGGTGAAGCTGTTCTGGCTTAGCGAAACCAAGGGCGAAGGTCATCCCTTTATGTTATACCGTTATGGTTCCGCAAAGGAGATTGAGAGGCGTCTGGCAGAACAAAAGAGTGTAAAACGGCAGGTGCCTGTCATCGGCTTTTTTTCGCCGGCAGGAGGGTGTGAAGCAGAGATGCTTTCCCGCAGGATTGCGGAACGAATCGGCAAAAGAGGAAAGGTATTGTATATTTCCCTGTTTCCGTTCGGAATTTACGGAAGAGAATGGGGAGACGGATTGTCGGAAGCGTTGTATTTTGTCCGTCAGGAACCTGGGGGCACGGAAGGAGCTTTGCGCCGTTTGCTTCAGTGTGGGGAAGCAATGGATTGCGTCGGTCCGGTGCGGTGGTATACGGATTTGGACAGTATTGCGAAAGAAGATATGAAAGCGTTGTTACAGAGTAACAGATGGAATACGGAGTATCAGGCGTTTTTTGTGGCCGTGGGACAGTTTGACAGGACGGGAAGGAATGTACTGAATTGTTGTGATTCTGTGCTTGTTCCGGTGTGGGAAACGGAAGAGGGAAGAAACATTCAGGAGGAGTTCCGACGTCAGTTAAAGGAGAGCGGTGAGACAAAACTGTATTCCGGGATGCTGGAATTTTCGATAAGAGAGTCATCCGAAAAGGCCTTTGAGGAGGCGTGTGAGGAGGCGGCAAACAAGGGAGGGGAGGCAATTGCGGGAAGTAGCGGAGGAGATACGAAGGCTGGTTTTGGATCGTTTGGATTTGTCGAATGAATTAACGGATGAACAGGTTCTTACGACGATTGAACAGACGATTCTGATGTACGGAAGGGAGCATTATTTGCCCCTTTCGGAGAAATACCGGCTAAAGGAGGAGATCTTTCACGGAATCCGGGGACTGGACATTTTAGAGGAATTATTGGCGGACGATTCGGTGACGGAGATTATGATAAACGGCCATGAGCATATTTTTTATGAAAAACGGGGACAGCTGTTTTTGTGGGAAAAGCAGTTTTCCTCCGAGGAGAGACTTCGAGATGTGATTCAGAAAATGGCTGCGGAAGCGAACCGGGTAGTCAATGAAGCCAGCCCCATTGCGGATACCAGACTGATGGACGGGTCCCGGGTAAATATCGTACTTCCTCCCGCTTCTTTGGACGGACCGGCAGTGACCATCCGGAAGTTTTCTAAGGTCCCTTATACCATGGACCGATTGGTGGAGCTGGGGGCAGTGTCGGCGGAGGCAAAGGGTTATCTACAGGATGCGGTAAAGCAGAAGAAAAATATTTTTATCAGCGGCGGCACCGGTTCCGGGAAGACGACATTTTTGAATGCATTGTCGGCCTATATCCCGGAGACGGAGCGGGTCATTACCATTGAAGATGCGGCGGAGCTGCAGATTCGCACGATACCGAATCTGGTACGGTTGGAGGTACGGAAGGCAAATACCGAAGGATGCAGTGCCGTCAGTGTCAGGGATTTGATTAAAACAGCGCTTCGGATGCGTCCATCACGCATTATCGTGGGAGAGGTACGTGGGGCGGAAGCGTTAGATATGTTACAGGCGATGAATACGGGCCATGAAGGTTCTCTTTCTACCGGCCATGCCAACTCTGCGGAGGATATGTTATCCCGACTGGAGACCATGGTGTTGCAGGGAAGTGATATTCCTCTTTATGCCATTCGCAAACAGATTGCATCCGCCATTGACGTATTTGTGCAGTTGTACCGGCGCAGTGACGGAAGCCGTGGGGTGCTGCAGATTTGCGAAAATGACGGATTAAAGGACGGAGAGATTATGCTTCGCGCCGTGTTTGAGGAGGCGAAGGAGGAGACGGGAGCGGTCTTGCGTTATCTGGGTGGTTCAAAGTTTCGGAAAGAAGGGTGAGATGACAAAGAAACAAAAGAAAATCAGAAAGAAAAGCCTGTGCGGTTGGGTATGGCTTGCTGTAGGAAAGGGACTTGCCATCGGCAGTTTGATTGCCTGGTTGTTTTTTAAAAGTCTGTGGGGATTACTCTGTGTTCCGGTTTGTGTGGGACTTTTCTGGAAGCAGACAAAAAAGAAAGACGAGCAACGGAAGCAGGAAAAGGAACAGGAGTATTTTGTTGAATATTTGGGCTTTTTAAAGGAGGCTCTTTTGGTTGGGTATTCTTTGGAACAGGCAGTGGGAGAGGGAAAAAAGGGAATGCTGACTACAGTAAAAGAAGATGAGCCTTTTTTGCGGAAGGTTACGCGACTGGAACGTAAGATGCAACTGGGGACGCCGGTGGAAACCGCATTTTCCGAATGGGCAAATGAGGCTCTGTGTGAGGATATCGGCGACTTTGCGGAGGTGCTTTTTATTGCAAAGCGAACCGGAGGTGCGGTGCAGCAGGTGATTGAAAATACGGAGCATGTAATAAGGGATAAGCAGGAGACTTTGCGCTATATCCGGTCGGTGTTGCACAGCCGGGAGTACGAGGCAAAAGTGATGAAGGTCATGCCCTTCGCGATGCTTATTTATTTGCGGTTGTTTATGCCGGATTTTTTAACGCCTCTTTATCACAATGCGGTGGGTGTTGGTGTGATGACGACGGTATTGGTGGTGTATTTTGTACTTTGTCTGGTGGTGGACAAGGTGACGGCGGTTTCTCTGTAAAGGAGGGCTATGAGTAAAAAAGAAAAGATTCAATGGGGAATCATCGGGAGTATCGTATTTGTGACGGCGGTATTTCTTCTGTTTCGTGAAAGTGGGAAAGAGGAAGATACGCGCATCTGGATAGAACGACCGGAAAGCGGGACACGGAAGGAAACGGTAGCGCTTTTATTGGAAGAAACTTCGGAAGAATGGACGTTGGAGGTGGAGTCCAGGGAGCGGACGGAGGAAGAAATCAATATGGCTTTTTCGGAGACAATTTGTATTCTGAAAGAGTTTTTCGGAGTCCGGGGAGAAGAAGTGGCGGATTTGTCCGAATCGGTATCGTTACCACAAAGTATCCCGGAGACCGGTGTGGAAATCCGATGGAGCAGTTCGGATAACAATGTGGTTACAAAAGAAGGAACGGTGCGGAGAGAACACCTTACGGAAGCGTATGAAGTGCAATTGCAGGCCAGGATGAGCTTTGGGAAAGAGGAACGGGAGCATTGGTTTACGGTAAAGGTGTTACCTTATGAGGTCGGAAGTAAAGAGGCTCTTCTCTACGGAGCGCAGGAGGAGTTGCGTGTGCTGGAAAAATCGACGTCCGGGGAAGATGGCTTTTATCTTCCGGAAGCAGTCGGTCCGGTTGCAATCGGCCGTCCGGAGAAGTCCGGTTCTTTGTGGGGTGTATTGCTTGTGGGGCTCTTGTTTTTGCCTTTTCTGTTAATTTTTTCAAAACGTCAGGAAAGAGAAAAGGCAAGAAAGCTGCGGGCAGAGGAGCTTTTGTCGGAATACCCGCGTCTCATTACAAAGCTTACCTTATATACGGGAGCCGGGATGAGTTTGCGGGGAAGCTGGGAGCGTCTCGGAGCGGAATACCGGGCAAAGGCGGAGAGTACGGGCAAAAAAAGCGCAATCGGAGAGGAAATTCTTATGTTAGTAGGGGAGTTAAAAAACGGGACTTCGGAGGCCAAAGCGTATGAGGCCTTCGGCAGAAGAATTTCATTAAAACCGTATCTCAGGTGTGCCTCTTTGTTAGTCAGCCAGCTACAAAAGGGAAGCGGTGGCCTGCGAAAGAATCTGGAAAACGAAGTACAGCTGGCGTGGGAGATGCACCGGGAACAAGCGGCAAAAAAAGGAGAAGAAGCCCAGACAAAGCTTTTATTTCCTATGATGGGGATGTTGTTTTTGGTAATGGCAGTGGTAATGATACCGGCATTTTTTACAATGTAAACGAGAGGATAACAGAACAGGAGGAGTGTAGGATGAAAAATATTTTGCGAAATAACAAAGGTGTAGGAGTAGTTGAAGTTATTTTGATTCTGGTGGTGCTGATTGCTTTGGTATTGATTTTTAAGGAGCAACTGGGAAATATGGTTACAAAGGCAATGAATGCGCTGGAGAAGAGTATGAATGAGGTATTGTCGTGAGACAGAAGGGAACTGTCACGGTATTCTTTTCTTTGGTTTTCATGATAATGTTTAGCTTTATTCTTTCCTTTTTTGAGATGGCCGCATATACTGCGAGATCCTCATATCATGCTTCGGCTGCACGTTTGGCGGTGGAAAATTATTTTGCCGCCTATTTGAATCCGTTGTATGAGGAGTATCACATATTCGGACGGGAGGTGCCGTCAGGAGAAGGTGCGTTGAATTATACGGAACAAAGGATTGCGGAGGATGTGGCATATATGACGGTAAAAAGAGACGGAGAGCGTTCGCTGCTGCTTCGTTCCGGTGCGGATTTTGGTGTGGTATCCGTTTCGAAATTAACCGACAATAAGCTGGAAGGCTTCTATACTCAGGCAATTACAGCCATGAAGTACCGTGCCGTCCCGGAGCTTATAACGACACTGGCAGAGCTTTCGGGAATGACGGAGCAAGCCAATGCACATCTGGAAATTGCGGGGGCAAAGGCAGCTACCGATAATGCATATGCTAAGGTAGATGAAAAGATTTTACACATGATTGAACTGATAGACGGAGTAGATATCGCGAAGCTTGAAAAATTTTTAGGTGGGAAAAATGTTTTGTTCCAAAAGGATGTTTATGTAAAGTATTTCTGCACGGATCCGGAGGGGGCAGCAGACTATTTTGACCGGACGCAGGTGTATCAGGCTTTTCTTGGGAATCATGAAAATCCGTACGAATTTCTCGGAGACCTTTGCAAGGGATTGGAAAATCTGGCGGATGAAATGGAAAAACGGGAAAAGAGAGAAGCGGAATGTGCGGAGCGCCTGGAGGAAATAGATGAGGCTTTGGAAGATATTTCGACCAAGTCATCCGAGTTAAAGGATAATATGGAAAGTGCGGCCTTGTATTATACAGAGATATTGGGGAAGTTAGGAACGCTGATTTTGAAAAAGGGTGATGAAGAAGAAATTGCAAAGCTAACCAAGCAGGTGGCGGATGTAAAAGCAGGACTGGCAGCCATGAGTGAGCAACAAAAGGATTATGAGACTCAATCCAAGCAGCTGAAAGAAGAGAAAGAGTTATTGGAGGAGGAACAGAAGAATCTAGAAGAGAAAAAGGAAGAGCAGGAAAACTCCGCAAAGGAGATGATGAAATCAGAAGAGACCTTTGTTAAGAAATGTAAGAAAGTGAGGGACATATGCGGTGAGGCATATGAATATGTGGAAGAAGTTCAGAAAGAACTTGTAAAGGCCAAGAAGGTGAAGAAAACCTGCGAAACGGTATTGGATGCGTTGCAATTTGTGATTGACGAAGAATCGGAACAGGAATACCGGGAGGAACTGGATACATATTTGTTTTACGAGGATCTGGACGGATACGATTTTGATCAAATGAAACAGACGCTGTTGGATAATAAATCGAGCCTGTGGAATATAAAACAACAAATTCAGAAAACCGATGTGAAGTCCCTTCGGGAGGCGGTAAGCGGGCTGAAAACAGAGAGAGAATCGGTAAGCGTTTACTCCTTTTACGGGTTAAAGATGAATTACGGTGAGATATCTTTGACGGAAAATTTGTATGACGGAGTGGAGTCTATGATTTCCAAAGAGGTGGCAGACGGTTTTCTTGGTTTTTTAACGGATAAGGAACTTTCGGAAAAGGAACTGGATTCTTCTTATCTGCCCTCGGGATTTCGATATGAGGAAAAGAGCTTCGACATTTTTTCTCTTTTGGGAACCGATATGAGTGAAATATTCGGTGAGCTGCAAAATTTGCTTCCGAAGGATTTTTCTGCGGAATCGATAATGAACGGGGCTTCGGACGCCTTTTTATTTCACTCCTATCTTGCAACACATTTTGATGACTATCTGGAGGAAAATAAAAGCGGAGCGCTGTCTTATGAGAAGGAGTATTTAATAGCAGGGAAAGCGACAGACCGGGAAAATCTGTCATCGGTAGCTATGAGAATCTGTGCGATTCGTACAATCCTGCATTTTGTTTCTCTTTATACGGACAGTACCAGAAAGGCTCCGGTGGAGCAGGCGGCTTTGGCGGCTTGCGGTATTATCGGATTACCGGCGCTGAAAAGTATTGTGGTTTTTCTGCTATTGTTTGTGTGGGCATTAGAGGAGGCCATAATCGATACGGCAGCTTTTTTACAGGGAAAACGTTTGCTGTTATATCCCGGTAAAAACGGCGGGAACCTGACATTTCAGGAGCTTTTGATGTTTTCAAGGACATTTGTTTTAGAAAAAGCAAAACAGAGAAAGGATGACAAGGGTCTCACTTTTGGCTATAACGAATTTTTGCAGCTGTTTCTGTTTTTAACATCTAAGGAGAATAAAAAATACCGGGCGGCGGATTTGATTCAGGAAAATTTAAGGAAGAGTTATCAGGAGTCGTTTCGTATGAACCGGTGTGTGTGGGAACTATCTTACCGCACGGATGACAATGTGTACGCATATGCTTACGAATAATTACAAAAGGAGGTGCATTTTGATATCTGTTCTTAAACGATTTCGGCGTGATAATTATCTCTCCGCGAAAACGGCAATACTCTTTTCCTCCCCTACTCTTACGGCCGTTTTCGTTTATCTTAAAGAAATTTTCATGACATTGTATAAAAAAACTTGCGACAAGATTCATAAAAATCTATTGCGCCGGAAACGTAAGAGCAGATATCAGAATGCATCTTTAACGGTAGAGGCTTCGGTGGCATTCCCTGTGTTTTTCTTTGCGGTAATGTACCTGATCCAAATGTTTTATGTTCTCCGTGCGGAAATAGTTATGGCGGAGGCCGGGATTACGGTAGCCAGAGAGACGGCTGCGTATTCCTACGCTGCAGAGCGCCTGGCAGGTGGAGAAAATGCTGTAGCAGAGACGCTTTTGGAAATTTTTGATCAGAAAATTGTGCAGGATGCGGCGATGACTACCATGTTTTATGCGCGTTGTGACAAGGAAATTCTTGAGCAGGCCCGAGTGGCACAGGGGCTTGGAGGAATCTGGGTAAGCACGGAAACATCCGGAGCCAAAAACTATGCGGAAATACACTTTCGGGTAAAGCCTTCCGATGTTCTGACAAAGGGAGAGGGAAGGTTCTATGTGATGCGCATTGCATATCGGGACTGGACCGGAGAGGGTGAACTACAGAGAGAGAAGGGAGAGAGTACAGAGACCGGAAATACGGTTTATATGACGGAGCACGGAAGTGTATATCACAGAAAGAGAAACTGCAGTTATATAAAAATCGATGTCACTCCTGTGCTGTCGGAGCATGTGGGAAGCGAACGAAATGCTTCCGGAGCCAAGTACTACGCTTGTGAGTTTTGTACTCCCGTATTGTGTAACGGAATGCAGGTGTTTATTACGGAATACGGCACAAGGTATCATGAGGTGTCGACCTGCTCCGCAATTAAGCGAATGGTAAAGGAATGTAATTTGGATGAGGTAAAAAATCACTATCGGGCCTGTAGTAAATGCGGAAAAATCGAAAAAGGAGATTCTTAATGGAGATGTGGGGAAGTGTGATAAGGGAGCTGTGCGCCATTCCGGCGTTGCTTTGGCTGGCAATACAGGATAAGAGATATCTGGGGATTACACCACGGGGACTGTTGGCGGTATCCGTAATTCTTTTGTTTTCCGGTCAGTTTGGAACTGTAAGCAGGGAATCTGCATTGGGAGGGGCAATGATAGGTGCGATACTCATTGTGTGTTCCTATTTTTCAAAGGAAGCAATCGGGATTGCGGACAGCGTGGTGGTATTGGCGTGCGGAGCAGCATTCGGTTTATGGGGAACCGTAACCTTTGTCTTTTTTGCAATGTTATACGCAGGAGTGTGTTCCGCAGTACTTCTGGTTGCGAAAAAAGCAGGGAAAAAGAGCAGAATCCCGTTTCTACCCTTTCTTTTATTAGGCTATCTTACCATGCGTATGTTAGAGGTCTATGGCTAGACGAAAGGGGTGCAATATGAAACAGAGACTTACAGCATCCATGACGGTAGAGGCGACACTGCTGTACCCTACGATGTTGTTACTTACTTTTTTATTGGTAAAGTTAACTGTGTATCAGTATGTAACGGTACAAAAGCAGGCGGCAGAGTTGTATGATGCGGTATTTAGTGAACAAAAAACGGAGGCTTCACAGCTTATAAGGATTACCGATACCGCATTTGAGTTCCTTTCAAAATAGAGCGAAGGAGGGAAGACAGTGATAGACGGTGAAGAATATAAAAAAGAGCCGGATGGGAGAACCTACTTGTTAATGAGAAAGACGCTGGATACCTTTGAGGAACAGATGGTACAAAAAGCGAAACCTACGGGTGTGCTTCCCATGATGCGATCAGAGCGGGCAGATACATACAAATATGACATTACCGGAAAAAAGAACCTTGCCATGACATTTGAAAGAGTACCGATGAATGCGGAGCAGATAGAGAAGGTATTGGACGGTATCTTGGAGGTTCTGGGCAGAGGGAAGGAGTACCTGCTTTCGGAGGACAATTTCATAATCGCTCCCGAATATATTTATCTTCGTATCCCGGAATATGAAGTGACGCTTTGCTATTATCCGGAATACGGTGTTCCCTTTGCGGAGCAACTGGGAAAGCTGTTCGAGGTACTGTTAAACCGGGTAGATTATAGGGAAGAACAGGCTATTGCAATGGTTTATGCCATGTATATGCAATTGCAGGAGCCGGACATGACACTGGAGCGTATCCGGGAGAAGTTGCGGGAACAGGTACAAAAAACGGTAACGGTTTTGGAACAACGGCGGGAACTTTCGGGACAGGAGAGTCCGGAACATCGGTATGCAAAGGAATCAAAAACGGAAGCGATGCAAGGAAAGAGGGTACAACGACCCGTAAAGGAAGTGCCGGAGGTGACGGAAAGAAAAGCTTTACGAAAAACCGGGTTTTTTGAAAGGCTGCGGAAGGAAATGGAAGGGATACGGTTTTCGCGGGGCGGGAAGGAAACGCGGGACTATCTTCCTGCTACAGTGCCTTGTGTCAGAGAGCCTGCGCCGGAATGGGAACCGCAGTATACAAAGGTTTTGTCGGTAAAGAAACCTGAAAGAGGACCGGCGTTAATATCTCAGAGAAACGGAGAAACGGTGTTTTTAATAAAGTTTCCATTTTATGTAGGAAGCCTTTCGGGATATATGGATCATGTGATTCTTAAGGATACGGTCAGCCGTTTTCATGCAAAGTTCATAAAACAGGGAGATACAGTGTTGTTGTCGGATTTAAACAGCACAAACGGAACGAAGGTGAACGGCCGGGAACTGGGGGTACAGGAACAGATGCCCCTTGCAAACGGAGACCGGATTTTATTTGCGGATGCGGAATTTGTATTTTTTGAAAATAAAGAGGAAAGGAGGTAGTGATTTGGGTAGAATTCTCTAAGATTAGACTTGAAGGAATCGGAAAAAAAGGTTATACTTAATATGCATACAGATAAGAAGGGTGCTGAGCACGGATTCCGGAGGTGGCATATGAAGATAGCGGTTTATTACGGCGGACGGGGCGTCATTGAAGATCCTACGATTTATGTTGTAAATAAGCTGGCAGAGGTACTGAATGAGTTGAATGTACAGGTACGCCGGTATAATTTATACGAGCAGAAAAACGAAATTGCGGCACTGTCCGGGACCATAAAGGAAGTGGATGGCGTGATTCTTGCCGTGCCGTTGGAATGGTACGGAATCGGTGGATATATGCAGCAGTTTCTGGATGCGTGCTGGTTATATGCCGATAAGAAGAAGCTACAGAATATGTATATGATGCCGGTAGTGGTTGCAACTACCTGCGGAGAACGCCGGTCTGAGAGCGCACTTCGTAATTCTTGGGAATTGCTCGGCGGAAAAGTGGCGGAGGGTGTTTGTACTTTTGTGGATAATCAGGTAGAGTTTGAAACCAATACGGAGTACGCAAAGCTTATTGAGAAAAGGGCAGAGCATTTTTACCGGGCGGTATCCCGTAAGGAATTACAGCTCCCAAGCAGTAATAATCTGATTACAAGAAATATGGCAGCGTCTCCGATTCCGCTTACGCCACAGGAGAGCGAAGAGTTGTCCAAGTATGTGTCGGATGATAAGTATGTGAAGCGCCAGAAGGAGGATATCGAGGAGCTTTCCCAGATGTTTAAGGGGATGTTTGAAAAGAGCAGTGCGGGGATGGACCCTAAGATGGAGTTTATTGCTAATCTGAGGACAAATTTCCATGCGCCGGAGGAGAAGCTTTCCGTGAAATATGCATTGCAATTTGCGGATAATGACCGTACGTTGTTTGTCGAAATTAAGGATGGGCGGTTGTTCTGCAGTTATCCGGAGGAGGTGCCGGCGGCAGATGTGAATGCCAAGCTGACCCGTGCCGTTATGGAACGTATTGTAGACGGCAGAGTGACCTTTCAGGGCGCATTTATGTCCGGTGATATTACGGCAAAGGGCGATTTCAAGCTACTGCGGCAGTTTGATATGATGTTCCGGTTCCAGACGTTGGTATAGGGAGACCGAAAGAAGGGGGACATATTCGGAAATAGAAAAGTAAAGAACATATCTTAGAGAATGATACTATTGATGAAAAGGAGATACAAACAATGGAGAACTGCATTTTTTGTAAGATTTTAAAGAATGAGATTCCGTCTGCGACGGTATATGAGGACGATAAGTTTCGCGGGATTATGGATATCGCACCGGTGGCAAAGGGGCATGTGATTTTGCTTGCAAAGGAGCATACCGCAAATCTTCTGGAGGCGGATGATGAGCTTCTTGCCGCTGCACTTCCGGCAGTTAAGAAGGTAGCCAATGCAGTAAAGAAGACGGTGGATTGTGACGGTATTAATGTGTTGCAGAATAACGGAGAGGCAGCAGGTCAGACCGTGTTCCATCTGCACATTCATGTAATGCCGCGTTATAGTAAGGATAAGGTTGCGATTCCGGCACCGCAGGCGGCTTATGCGGACGGAGAGGCAGCGGAGCTGGCAAAGAAAATTGCGGGGAATCTGTAGATTTATGTGGATTTGGAAGAATTCACGTCGATTTGAAAATTTCTCTTGACGAATCCGGGTACTTGGTGTATTCTGAGTGTGTTGTAAACATAATTTCATAAGGAGACTCTTATTAAGAGTGATGGAGAGTAAAGGCTCTGCGAAGTCACGGCAACCCCCGTACGGGAAGGTGCCAAGTTGAGCGGTACGATGTACCGAACAATAAGGGATTTGGTTTTTATTGGTATCAAGTCCGTAGTCCGCAAGGCCTACGGACTTTTTTCGTGATAAAGAAATTATCACGAAAAAATCGCTCTGCGGGATGCGCACTCGCGCGAAAGGAAGATGTCGCGAGCGACCGCGCTCGGCGTACGAGTTTCGTAAACGAAACTCGAATTGGTTTTACAAACGAAAGGAGAACAATGATGAGTGATAAGTTTTTATTTACGTCCGAATCGGTAACCGAGGGACATCCGGATAAAATCTGTGACCAGATTTCTGATGCGGTTTTGGACGCAATTATGGAGCAGGATCCGATGAGCCGTGTGGCTTGTGAGACCGCTTGTACCACCGGTCTTGTATTGGTCATGGGTGAGGTAACCACAAAAGCTACCGTAGATATTCAGAAGATTGTCCGGGATACGGTGCGTGAAATCGGTTATGACAGAGCAAAGTACGGCTTTGATGCGGATACTTGTGCGGTGCTTGTAACGTTGGACAAGCAGTCTGCGGATATTGCAATGGGTGTTGATAAGGCACTGGAGGCAAAGGAGAACAAGATGTCCGATGCGGATATCGAAGCAATCGGAGCAGGCGACCAGGGTATGATGTTCGGTTACGCATCCGATGAGACAGAGGAGTTAATGCCGTACCCGATTTCTCTCGCACATAAGCTGACCAAGAAGCTTTCCGAGGTGCGTAAAAACGGTACGCTTCCGTATCTTCGTCCGGACGGAAAGTCTCAGGTGACGGTAGAGTATGATGAGGCCGGTCAGCCGGTTCGTCTGGAGGCAGTGGTGCTTTCTACCCAGCATGCACCGACTGTAACCCAGGAGCAGATTCACGAGGATATTAAGAAGTATGTATTTGATCCGGTGCTTCCGAAGAAGTTAATTGATGGGAATACGAAGTTTTTTATTAATCCGACAGGTCGTTTTGTAATCGGCGGACCGAACGGTGACAGCGGTTTGACCGGTCGTAAGATTATCGTAGATACCTATGGCGGATATGCACGTCACGGCGGCGGTGCATTTTCCGGTAAGGACTGCACCAAGGTGGATCGTTCCGCATGTTATGCGGCACGTTACGTGGCAAAGAACATTGTTGCTGCAGGACTTGCAAAGAAGTGTGAAATTCAACTTTCCTACGCTATCGGTGTGGCACAGCCGACCTCCGTTATGGTGGATACTTTCGGTACAAGTAAGCTGTCCAACGAAGAACTGGTAGCAATCGTCCGTAAGCACTTTGATCTTCGTCCGGCAGGCATCATTAAGATGTTAGATCTTCGCCGTCCGATTTACAAGCAGACCGCGGCATACGGTCACTTCGGACGTACGGACCTTGACCTTCCGTGGGAGAAGACGGATGTTGCCGAAACATTAAAGCAGTACGTAAAGTAAAATTCTGTGGGAATGTATTGTAATCCGGAAAAAGGATAATATATTTAAATAAAGAAAAATATTTAAATAATGATACGGGGTGCCCGGAAAACGGCACCTCGTTTTTTGTATTGAATTGATGTGAAATATAGGCGTTTAAAGAGAAAATCCGTTGAAAATGAAAGATGGATATGATATACTTAGATATAACAATATTTTTATGTTTTATAGATGGGGCGGGATGATGTCGCAGTGCTGTAAGACAAAAGTATGATATTTGGATTCGAAAGAGAAAGGAGTTTTGTTATGCAGTATCGTAAGTTCGGTAATACGGGAGTGGAGATTTCTACCCTTGGGTTCGGATGTATGCGCCTTCCTGAGATTGATCTGGGAGACGGGAAGTTTGAGGTGGATCAGGAGAAGACGGATGCCATGCTTCGTCATGCCTATGACCTGGGTGTGAATTATTTTGATACGGCCTTTTATTACTGTCATGAAAACAGTGAGATTGCGGTAGGTAAGGCGTTAAAACCGATTCGTGATAAGGTGTATATTTCTACGAAGTGTCCGCTGGAACGTGTAAAGAAACCGGAGGATTTTGAAGGAATGTTGGATAAGAGTCTGGCAAAGCTGGATACGGACTACGTGGATTTTTATCATTTCTGGGGTATTAACCGTAAGTCCTTTGACGAAATTATTAAGCCTTTGGGACTTTTGGAGGAAGCGAAGAAGTTAAAAGAAAAGGGAAAGATTCGTCACATTTCTTTCTCTTTCCATGATTCTCCGGAGGCGTTAAAGTATATTATCGATAATGCACCGGAAATGGAAAGTGTGCTGTTGCAGTATAACCTTTTGGACCGTGCAAACGAAGAGATGATCGGGTATGCGAAGGAAAAGGGGCTTGGTGTAGTGGTAATGGGACCGGTAGGCGGCGGACGTCTGGCGGCACCGACGGAGCTTGCGAAGCGTTTGGGCAGCGGCAATCTGAACACCTATGAACTGGCCTTTCGTTTTGTACTGGGAAATCCGGGGGTTTGCTGTGCCCTGTCCGGTATGCAGACCTATGAGATGGTAGATCAGAATGCGGCGGTGGCATCGTTAGAAGAGCCGATGACCGAGCAGATGTGGCGTGAGGTCGGCGATGCATTAGAAAATCTGAAGAAGTTTTCCGAACTTTATTGTACAGGTTGCGGTTATTGCCAGCCGTGTCCGAAGGGCATTCAGATTCCGCGTATTTTCCAAGCGTATACGTATCACAATGTGTACGGATTACATGAGCTTGCAAAGAAAACTTTTATGGATTACGTAAACAATGAGAAGACTCCGGGAGCAACTGTTAAGGATTGTGCGGATTGCGGATTCTGTGAGCGGAAGTGTCCGCAGCATTTGAAGGTGCGTGAGCTTCTGAAAAAGGTAGAGGATACTTTGACCGCACTGTAAAGAAATTAGAAAGAGTTTAGGTGGTTTTTGTTATGGGATTAAAGACAAAGAACGAAAAAACCGCAGTAACCGGGATGTTAATTGCATTGGGGATTTTACTCCCCTTTGCAACCTCTCACGGTTTCGGAATTCCGGGAACCGTGCTTTTACCGATGCACATCCCGGTTTTTCTTTGCGGTCTTTTATGCGGGCCGGTCTACGGTGCCTTTAGCGGGCTTTTATTGCCTGTGTTGAACAGTTTTCTGACCGGGATGCCGGCGATGTATCCGATGATGCCGATTATGGCCGGGGAACTGTTTACGTACGGCTTGGTGAGCGGCCTTTTGTACAAAAAAACAAAGCTGGGGAAGATGAAGTTTGGTGTGTACGCAGCGTTAGTGGGTGCCATGATATCCGGCCGTGTTGTATACGGATTGGTATTTCATCTGTTGTTGCTTGTAAGCGGGCAGCTGAAGGCGCTGACGGTATGGGCGGCTGTAGTGACCGGAGTCCCGGGGATTTTTATTCAGCTTCTTCTTATTCCGCCGGTGATATTGGCGTTACAACACGGGAAGCGGAAGGCATCTCGCAGTGCGGTACATTCCGCCATCAATCTGATTACCGAAGGGACCGCCAGCTGCGTAGTTATTAAGGAGAATACCATTGTAAAGACCCAGTGCGACAGGGGAATCGGTCCGGTAATCCGCCTTTATGAAAGCGGTCTGTTACAGGATGCTTTTGTGGTAGATAAAATAATCGGAAAGGCAGCCGCTATGGTTATGACATTGGGTGGTGTAAAGGGGTGCTACGGAGTGACCATGAGTGCCTCTGCGGTCCGGTGGTTAAAGGAGCATCACATATCCGTACAATACGAGACCTGTGTTGATGCGATAATCAATCGTGCCGGTGACGGAATCTGTCCGATGGAACAGACTGTAAAGGATATAGAGGATGCGGAAACGGCGTTGGTTGCTTTAAAGGGTAAAATTGCGGAGCTGCGAAGCGCGGAAAGGGGATAAACAGTATGTTAAGTGCGATACCGTGGAAGTCGTGTCGGATTACAAAGGCAGAGCGAAAAGATCACCGACTGTATTTGTATTCGGAGCGGGGAATATACAGAATCGAGCCGAAGGCAGCCGGCATCGTAAGGGTAACATATACGGAACGGGAAGATTTTTCGGAACGAAGAAAGCCGGGTGTGATTTGTACATCGGTGTGGGAAGACTGGGAGTTTTACGAGGATTCCGAAACGGTTACTTATCGTTCCACAGAGCTTTGGATTGTAATTCGGAAAGAGAGTGCTTCTTTTACTTATTATGACGGCAAGGGAGTACTTTTGCTACGTGAAAGGGATAAGGAAAGCAGAGAACTGGAGGAGTTCCAAAGCTATGAGCTGGCAGATGAGGAAGGTGCGGTTATCGAAAAAGTTGTAACGCCGGACGGGACGAAGGTAATTGTGAAGGAAGCGTCCCGTATACAAGGGGAACGGTTTTTCCATACAAGACTTCATTTGCAGTGGCAGGACGGTGAGGCGTTGTACGGTCTCGGTCAGCATGAAGAGGGATATTTGAACCTTCGCGGAAAGACGGTGTATGTCCATCAGGCAAATCGAAAGATTGCGGTACCCATGTTGTTGTCGAGCCTCGGATACGGGGTGCTGACGGATACCTACAGCCCGATGATTTTTCAGGATACGGAACAAGGCTCTTATCTATACACGGAAGCGGATGATGAACAAGATATTTATTTTATCAACGGCAACGGATTGGACGGTGTGGTAAAGGGATACCGCTTCCTGACAGGAAAGGCTGTGATGTTGCCGAAATGGGCTTTTGGTTATCTGCAATCCCAGGAACGGTATGAAACGCAGCAAGAGATTTTGGATGTGACCGGGGAGTATCGTAAGAGAGAAATCGGATTGGACGGAATTGTTCTGGACTGGTTTTCCTGGGAGGATGGACTTTGGGGACAGAAGACCTTTGATGCGTCACGGTTCTCGGACCCATCGGAGATGCTGCGAAAGTTACATGAAATGAATGCACGTTTTATGATTTCCGTTTGGCCGACCATGGATGAGAAGAGTGAAAACTATAAAGAATTTAAAGAGCAGAAGCTTTTGCTGCCGGGAAGTAATGCATATAATGTTTTTTCGGAGGACGGCAGGGAACTTTTTTGGAAACAGGTGAATGCCGGTTTGTTCCGTCACGGAATCGATGCCTGGTGGTGCGATTCCAGTGAACCTTTTACGCCGGAGTGGAATCACAAGTATCGTCCGGAACCGGCAAAGCTGTATGCGGAATATGTGGAAACGACAAAGGATCATATGCCGGCATGGCTTACAAATGCCTATGCGTTGTATCATGCCATGACCTTGTATGAAGGTCAAAGGGCGGAACAGGCACCGGAGAAGGAAAAACGAGTCGTAAACCTGACACGGAGCAGTTATACCGGGCAGCAAAGGTATGGCACGATTTTATGGTCCGGTGATACGGAAGCAAGCTGGGATACATTGAAAAAGCAGATTGCCGCAGGTTTGAATTTCTGTGCGACGGGATTGCCGTTTTGGACCACGGATATCGGTGCATTTTTCGTAAAGAAGGGAAATCAGTGGTTCTGGCAAGGAGACTATGCCGGCGGAACGGAAGATTTAGGATATCGGGAATTGTATGTGCGTTGGTCTCAGTGGGCATGCTTTTTGCCGGTGTTCCGGGCACACGGATCGGATTGCCGTAGGGAGCTTTGGGCTTTTGGAGGGCCGGGAGATCCGTTTTACGAGGCGCTTTTGGCGGTGAACCGTTTGCGTTATCGTTTGTTGCCATATATCTATTCTTTGGCCGGTGCGGTATGGCGGGAAGATGCACTGATGATAAAGCCGTTGGTGTTTGCCTTTCCTGAGGATGCTCCGGTGCTTGATTGTAAGGACCAGTATTTGTTCGGAGACCGGCTGATGGTATGTCCGGTGACGGAGCCGATGTACTACGGCGTGGATTCGGTAGAGCTTGCCGGTGTTCCGAAGCAACGTAAGGTATATCTGCCTGCGGGAGAATGCTGGTATGATTTTTGGACGGAAGCGTGTTATGACGGAGGGCAATGGATTGACGCGGAGGCTCCGTTAGAAAAAATACCTTTGTATGTGCGTGGCGGCAGTATTATACCGATGTACCGGGAACAGTGTATCCCGACGAATGTAGCTGAAGCGGCAGCGTATGGAGAGGAGTGCATGGAATACCGCGTTTATAAGGGAAAAGACGCTGAGTTTTTCTTGTACGAGGATGCGGGAGACGGTTATGGCTACGAACAAGGAGACTATACGATGAGCCGAATTTTCTGGGATGAGGCCAAAGGGGAGCTTTTGACAGACAAAGCATAAAGTTTTTCATCTTTTTTTGACACCGGAAAAAGAGTGTGCTATGATAAAAGAAAAGAGCTTGTGATTCCTGTGAGAGCTTTAAGGAGGTCTTATGAAAAAAGAATTGCAGAGAAAACTTAGTTTTGTATTATTTGTTATGGCAGTATTTTTTGCAGGCATGGCATTGACGATATTCCGGGATCAAATCGGGATGGTAGGTGCTGCAGGTGTGTTGCTTTTGGTAGCTTCCGTGTTTTATGTACAGAACCGGCAGGAGGAAAATGATTCTTCTGCGGAGAAGGCAACGGAGTTGTTGCTTGCCGACCGTATTGCAGAGGTAATGCGGGGAAATGAAAAGGCGGAAAAGGGTGTATACATTGCCGTAAAAAAGCAGCACGAGGCAATGGAAAACGGTATGGTGGCGCTTCAGGAGCAGATTGCGGAACTGGTAAAGGCGCAGGAGCAGGCCGTTAAAACACTGGTAATGTACAATAAGGAAAATGCAAAGCAGATGGCTCTCAGTGAGAGGGAGGAACTGGGACACTTACGGGAGGAATTAAAGCTTTTGCAGAAGGAAAAGGAAGTGGGAGGCTCCGCAGATGCAGTGGTAGATGCGGTACGGGAGATGTCCCATCGTCTTTACGAAGAGATACATGATAACGGTGAGGCCGTTTTGGCGGAGTTGGGTACTACCTTGGATAGTTTAGAGGAAATTAAAGAGGTCATCGAAGCGTTGGGGACGCGTTTACCGGTGATGCTTGACAGAAATCCGATAGTGAGAGAGGAAGAACCGGAAGAAGAGGAGCCGGAAGATATTACGGCATATTTTCCGGAGGAGTCGGAAGATGAGGCAGAGCCTGAGGTTGAGCCGATGGAGGAGCCGGTAGATATATTTGCGGACTCCGGTGTAGATTTGTCGGATCCGAATAAAGCTCTTTCCGCAGATGATATTGCAGCTTTATTTGCACAGGCAAATGCTGTGACGGATGAATCGACGGAAGCAAGGGGAGAATATCCGGAACCGATAGCTGAAGAGCCGGTAATCGAGGAGATTACAGCTCCGGTAGCCGAAGAAAAACCGGAAGATGCGTTAGCATCCTCCGGCGTGGATTTAACGGATCCGAATAAGACCTTATCTGCAGATGATATTGCGGCATTATTTGCCGCAATGGGTAATTAGCGACGGTCGTTGCGACGCTTTGCCAGATAGGCGGCACGCTTTCTGCGGTAAGGCAGTTCAACAAAAACAATGTAAATACCGATAAGGAAACAGATACAACCGAGGATAATCCCGATGATCAAAGGCTTACGGTCTTTTTTGGGAGAGTCTTCGGTTTTGTTTTGCTCATCGGATGCTGCCGGTGTGTTCTGTTCTTCCGAAAGATTTGATTCCGGAGCATCTTCTGCCGGCGGAGTAACCGTAAAGGCCGGTCCTTCATTGTGATAGACGATGTTTGCGGAGCCTACAATCCGTGTGCCATAGGTGTAGGTTACCTTACCGATGGTGTTTTTTCCTTCCGCAAAAGAGGTTAACTGGGTCAGTGCGACACTTTTTCTTATATCAGACAAAGACGCCGAAAACGGTAATACAACAGAACCGGAATCGGTGGTTATAATTTCGCTGTTCATAAGCTGTACGGTATCTTCACTGTTAAACAGCGGAGGAACGTCGCTACCTAAGGCAAGCTGTTCATCCGTTATATTGTACATGGTAAAATTGTCAAAACCGTAATTTAACAGGGCTGCGGTTTCGTTGTAAAGAGCAGTATCGTCCGGTGCTTTCATAATAACCGAAATCAGTGTCATATTGCCTCGTCTTGCGCAGGTAACAAGATTTGCCCCGGCAAGGTCGGTATGACCGGTTTTTCCGGCAATGACGCCGTCGTAAGGTTGAGTTCCGCGAATCATCAAATGGGTATTGAGTACCCAGCGGGAGTCCTTGCAGAGATTGGTCGGCGGAATTTCATGGTTTTTCGAGCCGGAAATCTTTATAAAAGACGAATTCTTCAGAAGCGGCCGGGTGATAAGTGCAAGGTCCAGCGGACAGGTGTAATGCTCCTCCTCGTCCAGACCGTGGGGATTCATAAAGTGGGTGTTAACACAGCCCAGCTCCTTTGCCCGGGCATTCATCATGTCCGCAAAGCCTTCCTTGGTACCGCCGATATGTTCTGCGATTGCATAGGCTAAATCGTTGGCGGAAGGAAGCATCAGGGCATAAAGAGAATCCTCCATGGAAAGCTCTTCTCCCTCGTCCACCCAGATACGGCTGGAATCAACATCAATATCATAAACCGCATTGTGAGAGACGGTAACGGTCTCGCCCAGAGCAGAGTTTTCCAAAGCAAGAAGCGCAGTCATCAGCTTTGTGGTGCTGGCCGGGTAAAGACGCTTTTCGGCATTTTTGTCATACAAAACCGCACCGGTTTCCACATCAATAAGTACGGCTCCTTCCGCAGAAAGCTGCGGACCTGTCGGCCAGTGAACGGAAGTTGTATCGGTTCCGGTTTCTTCGGCGGCAGAAGCAACTGCCGGAGAAGAAAGGCCTGTAAGTACGGAAATACACAGCAACATGGCAAAGAGCGTTTTGCACCGACGGTGTCTGTGTTTGAATTTATGAGTTAAAGACATATGATATCCTCCCAAAATAAATGAGCGCGGTATGAAAGCATACCACGCTCTTATTATAGTGTAAAATCGGTCTCTTGTCGAGAGGGTAAAGAAAAGCTTAATAAGTTAGAATCTCATACCCGTTCTCCGTAACCAGTACGGTAATCTCCCATTGGGCGGACAAAGATCCGTCTTCGGTATATACCGTCCAGTCATCTTCTTCATCAATATAAATATCGTCTTTTCCCATATTGACCATAGGCTCAATGGTAAATACCATGCCCGGGACCAGTAGCATTTCCGTACCGCGCTTGGAAATGTAGCTGACCCAAGGCTCCTCATGGAACTCCAGTCCGATGCCGTGTCCGCCGATTTCCTTTACAACGGTGTAGCCGTGCTTGCGGATGAAGTCATGAATGGCTGCACCCATATCTCCCAGACGTTTCCATGGCTTAACCTCCTGCAAGCCTACCTGAAGACTTCGTTCCGTAACCTCGACCAGACGCCGTGCTTCTTCGCTGACATTGCCGATGAGGAACATACGGGAGGAATCGGAAAAGTAGCCGTTGTAAATGGTAGAAACATCCACATTTACAATATCGCCGTCCTCTAAAAAGGTTTCCTCGTCCGGAATACCGTGACAGACAACAGAGTTAATCGAAACACAACAGCTACAAGGGAAGCCTTCGTAGCCTAACGGGGCCGGAATGCCGCCCAGTTCGGTGGTCTTTTGATATACCATATCGTCGATTTCCGCGGTGGACATGCCCATGCGGATATGTTCCGCCACATAATCCAGTACCGCAATGTTGATTTTACTGCTTTGCCGGATGCCTTCGATTTGTTCCGCATTCTTTATCAGGTCTCTGGTAGGAAGCGGATAGGGTTCCTTTTCGTACTTTTTCAGTTTGTCGTCAAAAGCAGCGTGGCAAAGCTTATATTTTTTGCCGCTGCCGCACCAGCAGGGTGCATTACGTTCTATCTTTTCCATGAAAAGACTCCTTTGTTATTTTCCCTGACCGTAGTAAGCGTTTGCACCGTGCTTTCTTAAGTAGTGCTTATCCAAAAGCTCCTGCTGCATTTGCGGAAGCGTGCCGTTCGATAATGCAAGATTATGCCAAGCCATAAAGGAAACTTCTTCCAATACAACCGCGTTATGTACCGCATTGTGCGGGTCGGTTCCCCAGGTGAACGGACCGTGGCTGTAAACTACCACGCCCGGAACGTCATCCGGATTAATATTCAGTTCGTTGAAACGTTCAATAATAACGGTACCGGTTTCTTTTTCGTAAGCACCCTTGATTTCCGCCGGAGTCATCTTACGGGTACACGGAATCTCACCGTAGAAGTAGTCTGCATGAGTGGTACCGAAGGCCGGGATACCGCGACCGGACTGTGCAAAAGTGGTTGCCCAGCGGGAGTGGGTGTGTACAACTCCGCCGATGTTCGGAAACGCCTTATAAAGCTCAATGTGGGTCGGGGTATCGGAGGACGGGTTTAACGTACCTTCCACGCGATTGCCGTTCAAATCCACAACAACCATGTCGTCTGCGGTCATCTTATCATACTCAACTCCGGACGGCTTAATAACAACCAGCCCCTTTTCACGGTCAATGCCGGAAACATTACCCCAGGTAAAGGTGATGAGGCCGTACTTCGGAAGAAGCATATTTGCTTCGTAAACTTCTTTTTTTAACTGTTCTAACATAGGTATTCTCCTTTTTATATTTTTACCCTGCGGTCTGTCTTTAAGTGGAGGGGGTAGGGCAGACCGCGGGGGTGATAGCATTTTGATCTATTTTCCGTTCTCCGTAAGATTGCGGACGGAGGAACGATAACAAATGTCCGGTGCGAGACGTACATGTTCCCGTAGGGTGTTGTCTCTGATACAGCGGAGCAAAAGCTTTGCGGCGGCACTACCGATTTCTGCGGAAGGGTAAATGGCAGAGGTAAAGCCGTAGGCCATGTCTGCCGCAAGCGGTGAGTTATCGAAGCTGACCAGGGAAATATCTTCCGGAACTTTTTTTCCGTTTCGTTTTAACAGCTCGGTAGCTGCGGCTGCAATCTGGTCGTTGTAGCATAAAAGCCCGGAGGCATCCCCCAGACGCTTTAGTACAAAAGAGTCCATCTCACCGGAAAACAGATCCGGAATATCCTCTGTGGTAAACCAGAGAATACGCTGGTCATCAATGGGAATACCGGCCTCCGTGAGGGCTAAAGACATGCCTTCAAAGCGCTTTAAGCCTTGTAAGTCGTCCGCTTTAAAGATGGCGGCAAACTTGCGGTGACCGTTCTCCAGTAAGTGCTTGGTTAAGAGCTTGCCCGCAGAGACATCATCCTGAAAGACACCGCACTGGGAAAACTCCCGGTAATATCCGTTTAAGAATACCATCGGAACGCCCCGGGAACGGAGTTCTTCGAACAACGGAAGATTCGGACTCGGAAAGGAAGATTTGGTGCCTTCTACAATCAGTCCGCAGACATTGTCCTCCAGAATACGGTTCAGACAGGCAGTCTCGTCGGTGTGACGGTTGTGGGTAATACCGAGGGAAATCGTGTATCCCTGGGAGGTTAAAACATCTTCGATGCCCCGGATAATGCCCGGGAAGATGTAATCGTCTAAATAAGTGGTAATCACACCGATACGTTTCGGCGCGTAACCTTCCTGAAAAGCGGTGCCGCATACATAGGTGCCGCTGCCTCGTTGTCTGGCCAGTAAGCCCCGTTGTACCAGCTCCTCCGTGGCATGACGGACGGTCTGGCGGCTGGTATCGAACTGCTCCGCCAGAGCATGCTCTGACGGTAATTTATCACCCGGCTTAAAGTGGCCGTTATTAATGGAATTTACAATCCATTGGGAAATGCGCCGGTGCTTTAATAGATTCTTTATCGGCAAAAGCTGTACACCTCCTTTTGATAAGAAATCAAAAAGTTGTCTGATAGTTGTATAGAAGTTGTAATGAAATTATAGCATGCGGTATATAAAAATGCAAGTTGTCTTTTGGAAAAAACTATGATAAAATGAAGCAAAATAAGTGACTACATTCGGAGGGATTATGCGACTCAGAAATATAAAAGGTGCAAGAGAAGAGATTGCGGTCAGTGAATATGTTACCCAGAATCCGCAGGAAAAGAAGGGCATGTGGAAGGCAAGCTTCGGAAACGATGCACCGCTTCATGTGGAAATCGGTATGGGAAAAGGAAAGTTTATTACAACCTTAGCCGAGCAAAATCCGAATATAAATTATATCGGTGTGGAAAAATACGCAAGTGTATTGATTCGTGCGGTGGAAAAGAAAAAGGAGAGAGAGGATTTAACGAATCTTACGTTTCTTTCCGTGGACGCGGCAATTTTGCCGGAGGTGTTTGCGGAGAGTGAGGTGGACCGGATTTATCTGAATTTCTCCGATCCGTGGCCGAAGGACCGGCACGCAAAGCGAAGACTTACTTCCCGGGAGTTTCTGGCGCGGTATGAGCAGTTCTTAAAGAAGGACGGCGAAATTTGTTTTAAAACGGACAACCGCGGATTGTTTGATTTTTCCGTGGAGGAGGCAAAGGAAGCCGGTTGGGAGCTGACCGAGGTGACTTATGACTTACATCACAGTCCGTATGCGGCGGGCAATGTGATGACCGAGTATGAGGAGAAGTTTTCAGCCCTTGGCAATCCGATTCACCGGATGGTGGCAAGAAAGCCGGTACGAGGCTGGAAAAAGAACATGACCGAGAACCGGTAAGGATGATTAGGAAAGTATGCCGGAGGCGGCAGACAGAAAGGAGAAAAATATGGCAGAAATTTTGACATCGGAAAGTTTTAAGGAAAAAGTGGTAGAGGGAAAAGGGACTGTATTGGTAGACTTTTTTGCTACCTGGTGCGGACCGTGCAAGATGATTGCTCCAGCAGTGGAGCAGCTTGCGGAAGAATATGCCGGAAAGGCAGCAGTGTATAAGCTGGATGTGGACGAGGCACAGGATATCGGTATGGAGTATAAGGTGATGTCGATTCCGACTCTGATTTTCTTTAAGGACGGACAAGAGGTAGAGCGGATTCGCGGTGCGGTGTCCAAGGCAGAGCTTACGGATGCGATGGAGCGGAATTTATAGGTAGATTTTTTGAAATTCCGTAAAATTCGTAAAGGAAACGGAACTGATGAAGTATAACGACATATGATGTGGTAAGAGTTGTTTTGTATACGGAGACCTTCGGAAAACAGAAGGTCCGTATGCGGAAAGAGAGAGGCCATGTCTTATGCAAAGTATGGAAACGGCTCCAATCATACAGGAAATATAAAATGGCGCAGACAATGCCTTTGTCTGCGCCGTTCTTTTCGTGAAGTGTGCCGTACCATATGCCGGTTGAGTGATTGTATAAGCGGAAAAAGCCGGTTTTAAACCATGGTCCGCAATACACAGCCTCCGGGTGTTTTACAATCAGGAATGCCAGTAGTCGTTTAGGAATTCCACTCTGGATTTCAGCCATTCCGAAAGGAACTCATAGGCTTCCGCCTGGGTGTGGCATGCGGCGGACGGCCAGGACAGTTCGGCGCTAAAGGAAGAGCGTTTGTTGATGTTGTCCCACTTTTGATAATTTCTTGCAAAGGCATCGGTACACTGTGCCTGGTCGGAGTCCAGTGCGGCATAAATCCGGTCAAAAGCGCCGGAATCATAGAACTTGGTCCATTTCTCGCGAATCAGGTCCTGATACCATTCTTCATAGGCCAGTACCGCCAGCCACGGATTGATGGTGTTGTAATCTCCGCCCCGTCCCGGTCCGCCGTTGACATCCGGCACGATGTTTGCCGCATAAAAACCGGTACCGTCGGCACAACGGTCCTTATTGCCCATGGCGGAATCGTAATCCCATGGGGCCTCAAAGGTCAGTTTTTTATCGCCCTCCGGACCGAAATCTACACTCATAAAGAAACTGGACCAGTAAATATCCGCATCGCAAAGAAGCTCGTTGATGAGGTAGGCGTCCGCTAAAGAGGAGACATTGACGACCTGTTCCACGGCTTCCCGGGGAGAAATTTCATCGGTGAAAGAGATTTCGGTATAGGTATTGTTAAATATGTATGCCTCTTCCTCGTAAGCCGCAGCATACATAATGTAATAGACGTTGTTTACGAAGGAGGCAATAAAATCCCGTTGTTCCTCGGAATAAATATCGCTTTTGATGGTTATTCCGATTTCATTTTTATAGCCGTATTCCGGGTCGCTTAAGCATTTCATGGTGTATCCGCCGCCGCCTTTTCCGTCAAAGGGAGTGAGAGCGGCGTTGTCGGCGTAATCTACAAAGAATTGCTGTAGAGGATCTTCGTGCATGTAGTAGCCGTCCATCTCCATAAAATAGCCGATATCCGTGCCGGTGTAGCCAGCGTCGGGCTCTGTAATGTCCACCCGGTCTTTGTTCACCTGTTGTTGTTCCGCCAGTAAATAGACCCCCCAATACTGTCCGTTAATCACTACCTCTACCAAGGCTGCGTCGGAGGCGTAGAGTCCGTCCTCCGCCAGCAGTTCTCTTGCGATGGTCAGGGCGGTTTTGTTACGGAGCATGGAGAAGTCCTTGTATTCCGCTAAAAGCAGCCAGTTTTTAAAGGTGGCACCGTTGTTTAATCCCAACATATTTTGTGATTCTTCGAATTTGATACGAAGGGGCTTTTTGTCATAGGAGGTAGTCCAGTTGCCTCGTACCTTCACATCGGCGTTAACTGCATCCAGCAACACGGTTTTGTCGACATCCGTGAGGGTAACGGTGCATGCTTCATAGTAAGGCGCCGGCGGCATTACGTACCCCGGCGTCCAGGAGGCAATGGATTCCGCCACATGAGAAGAGACCGGCTTTGTTACAAAGTCCATAACAGATTTGTCGGTGTTTTTTGTTTGAATGGAAACCACCGGTAATCCATCCGGCTCGGTAAGGGTTACTTCCGGCGGGGTGTCGCTTCCGGAGCAGCCGGAAAAAAGAAGCAACATTGCCAGTATAAAAAAAGAAGATAGAAAATGTTTCATGTCGGGAGTCCTCCGGTTGTTTGCTTGTGTATAGTATACCATTGTTGGTTGAGAATGAAAAGAGTATTATTTTTTGGAAGAAAGCACGAAAAAACTACCGCTTACAATCACGGGGGCGTGACCGACGGTAGTTTTTCCGTTGCTATAATTTTATGTAAGGGGCATAAATTATCGGGTTTTTTCCGATTTTCTCTGGATTAACTTTCCGATTTCCACAATCGGTACAACAAGAAGACCAAGACCGATGGCAACCGCATACTCGGCTAAGTTCACGCTGGTGAAGCCGAAGGCTTTTGCAAGCACCGGAACTTCACAAACCAAAGTGGTTGCGATAATGGTCAGGATGGTAGCAATAATCAGTACCATGTTGTGGCTCTTTAAGCGGAAAATGCTGCCTCTCTGGGAGCGCATGTTAAAGCTGTGGAAAATCTCTGCCATGGACATGGTTAAGAATGCCATTGTGGTACCTGCCGGACTGTCGGTAATGGCCCAGACACCGGTCTCCATGTAGTTTCCTACAAAGAAGGACAGAAGTACCAGTGCGGATACCATAAGTCCCTGATAAGCAATATCTACACCCATGCCGCCGGAGAAAATGCCGGCCTTTGCATTACGCGGCTTACGCTGCATAATGTCCGGCTCTGCTTTTTCCATGCCAAGGGCAAGTGCCGGGAAACAGTCGGTTACAAGATTAATCCATAACAGATGTACCGGTTTTAAAATGGTGAAGCCCATTAAGGTAGCTGCAAAGATACTGATAACCTCACTCATATTGGAACCCAGTAAGAACTGAATGGCTTTGCGGATGTTGTCGTAAATACGACGGCCTTCCTCTACGGCACCTACGATGGTGGCAAAATTGTCATCGGTCAAAACCATGTCAGCTACGTTTTTGGTAACGTCGGTACCGGTGATACCCATACCTACGCCGATATCGGCAGATTTAATGGACGGAGCATCGTTGACACCGTCTCCGGTCATGGCGGTAACATAGCCTGCATCACGCCAAGCGTTTACGATACGGGTCTTGTGTTCCGGCTGTACCCGGGCATAAACGCCGATGCTTGTGAGCTCTTTTGCGAACTGTTCGTCGCTCATTTCGTTTAATTCTGCGCCGGTAATTGCTTTTTTACCGTCCTTTAAGATACCCAGTTCCTTTGCAATGGCAATAGCGGTGTCGATGTGGTCACCGGTAATCATAACAGCGGTAATACCTGCTTCGTTACATTCCGCAATGGCATCCTTTACTTCCGGACGAACCGGATCAATCATACCGCAGAGACCGGTAAAGCAAAGATCCTGCTCTAAGGCGCCGGCATCATAGGAGGCAGGTTCTACATCCCACATACGTTCCGCACAGGCAAGAACACGCAGGGCTTTGTCTGCCATGGCTTTGTTGCCGCGGAGAATTTCCTGTTTGTAGGCGTCGGTCATCGGGACCGGCTTGCCGTCCTTTAAGTAGGTGGCACAACGGTCTAAAATAACGTCCGGTGCACCCTTGGTATACTGAATGAATCTGTTGTCAATGCGATGAACCGTGGACATGAGTTTTCTTGCAGAGTCGAACGGTGCTTCGCCGCTACGCGGGAATTGCGCCTTTAATGCACCCTTTGCAAAGCCGAGCTTGTTTGCCCAGTTGACAAGTGCAGCTTCCGTCGGTTCGCCGGTTACGGTACCGTCCTCTGCAAGCTCTGCATCGGAGCAGAGCGCCATAGCCTTGGCAATGCGGGATTCGTCCTCACCGAAGAAATCAACCACGGTCATCTTGTTCTGGGTCAAAGTACCGGTTTTATCGGAGCAGATAATCTGGGCACAGCCTAAGGTTTCTACTGCGGTGAGCTTACGAATAATTGCGTTACGGCGGGACATGTTGGTAACGCCGATGGAAAGAACCACGGTAACCACCGCCGCCAGACCCTCCGGAATTGCAGCAACCGCTAAGGAAACCGCAACCATGAAGGAATTTAAAATGGTTTCAAAATCAAGACCGCCGGCGCGGATAATCTGTACCGCAAAGATAACAACACAGATACCGAGAACCAGCCAGGTGAGAATCTTGGAAAGCTGGGAAAGCTTTAACTGAAGCGGAGTCTGCCCCTCTTCTGCCTTTGCCAGCGCATCTGCGATTTTACCCATTTCCGTACCCATGCCGGTGGCGGTAATCACTGCCTTACCGCGGCCGTATACTACAGTGGAACCCATGTATACCATGTTTTTACGGTCACCTAACGGAATGTCCTTGGAGCTGTCGGTTAAGTTGATGATATCGATAAATTTGGTCACCGGGACCGATTCACCGGTGAGAGCTGCTTCTTCTATTTTCAGACTGGCGTTTTCAATGAGACGTCCGTCTGCCGGAACCGCATCACCGGCTTCCAGTAAAACGATATCGCCTACTACCAGATCTTCGCTATGTACCTGAACGATTTTGCCGTCTCGCAATACTTTGGAGGTGGCGGCGGACATGGCCTGTAAGGCTTCGATGGCTTTTTCTGCTTTGCTTTCCTGATAAACACCAAGAACGGCGTTAATAATAACAACCGTAAGAATGATAATTACATCGGTAAAGCTTTCATTCTCCACCACTGCCAGGACACCGCTGATGGCGGCAGCTGCCAGAAGGATGAGAATCATCGGGTCCATCAGCTGCTTCACGAAGCGCTTCAGGAGAGAATCTTTTTTTGTTTCCGCCAGCTTGTTTTTACCGTTTGCCAGCAGGCGTGCTTCCGCTTCTTTTGCGGAAAGACCGTTTTCGGAACTTTTGGTTTCGGCAAAAACGGCGTTGATGTTTTCACAATAATGTTTCACGTTGTAAACCCCTTTCGTAATTCTTACCAAATTATTATAACAAAAGATGAGGGGAGGTGCTGTTAAGGGAATGTAAAGAAGGACGAACATTGTGTTAAGGACACGTATAAAAGGAAAGAACCCCTGTCCTGAGACAGAGGTTCCGGAAGATAAAAGATTCGTTTATTCGTTTTTGAATCTCTTTTTTACATGATTGTAAATAAAGTTAATGATGAAGCATAAAATGCCGGCGCCCAGGAAACAAAGGACGGTTTCCATGGAGTTGTCATGTTCTACGTCAATCATCAGAAGTTTGATAACGGCAAACATGGCCAGGCACAGGCCGTAAATACGGAGCGGAGCCAGACGAAGCGGGAAACCGGCCAATACGAAAAGAATGGCCAGGACCAGAAGGATACAACTGATAAGGTAGCCTTCGATTCCGTCAAAAGCAGTCATGACTGCAATGGTATATAATGTGATGCGCAGACCGAAATAGATGCCCAGTCCCGTTTTACCGCCGTATTGCTTATACTGTTCGTACAGTCCGCTACCGCAAAGGTACAGGGTAAGAATAATCAACCAGACACAAAGGAGCGGGTAGTCCTCTGTTGCTCCGCTGTGAAGCAGGGCAATGCCCCAAATCCAGAGAGCGGAATGGACAACACGTATAAAACAGTTAATGACAGGTTCTATGGCGCCGCTACCGTCAAGCTTTTTACGGAAATCGGTGTAGTATGCGGCACAGTTACACAGCACAAGGATGGTAAGAACCAGTACCATGTGAGGAATTTCTTCCTCGATGACAGTTCCGACAAGCCATGCGGAGGTCATAAATACATAGAACATTCCGAATAAGTACAGTACCGTTTTCCAAGCGTTTGAGAACCGATGCTCCCATCCGTTCCGGAAGAGGAAAACGAAGCTTCCGGTAAAGTAAACGATTCCGAATACCATAATCAAAAACAGGATAAAGAAAGGGTCATCGTATTCGTAGGAAAACAAAATCGGAAAGAGGTACGCAAAGGCCGTAAACTTGTCAAAGCATCGTCCCGTTTCCTGGGAACAGAGGTACTCCCAACGGTGAGTTTTGGAATTGAGTACCGAGCGTAACGGACACTCTGTGCCAAACATACCGAACAGTGTTGTAACCGTACAAAACAGAATCGGAATCAGGAGTGCAAGCAGGAGCGGAATGTCATACAGCATAATTGTGAAACAAACCGCGGTTGCATTCACGATGGTGGTACCTACGGCTTCGGTGCCCGTAGTACCGAATACTTCCGTAATCAGGTAGGTAACAAGCAGTCCGGATAGCAGGAAAAGCACCGTCGGAACATCAGCCTCGAATAAGCATTCCGAAATCAAAGAGAATACAATCCATACAATAATCTGATATCCCGTAAAAAGGAATATAGTGCCGGTTCCGGACCTGTAGATAGGAAAGGTTGTTTTATTAATGGTACGCCGTTCATGAAACTGCGGCAATAGGGAAAGCCCTGCCATAGCTCTCCGGCGCAGTAAAAAGAACAACGGTAGTATTAAACAATAAATGCACAGGAGAATCCCTACGGTCGGATTCTTTCCGCCGAAATCACCGTAGCGTCCGAACAGGGAGCTGTAACTGGCTGCAAGTACCCAAAGCTGAAGCAGGTTCAGGCTAAAGGCAGTCAGGTGTAACCAGGAATACGGCTTGTTCTCTGTGTCCGGAAGAAAACGCCATAACACAATCCACAAATAAAGGAGGGACAATACCGTAAAATAAATACAAAGAAAGGTAAACTGCTCCTTTGATTCGACACCGATGCAACCGAAAATAACCGAGAAAGCGATACCGACCTGTCCCAAAAGGGCGACGGTAAAGGACTTTCGTAGGAATACATATAGGCCGGTTCCCATTAGCCAGAAGAAAAGTAATATGTATAAAACTTCTACCTCAAACATTCCGAAATACAAAGCCGTGAGGAACAGTGAAATGTAAATGGCACCGAAACCGCATCCTACCAGGGATGTGGTAAACCAGCTTCTGCGTTTATGTTCCAAAAACAGACCGAGTCCCAGAATGAAAAAGCTTACGACGAAAAGAATCGCAACCCGGGCAATGTCTCCCAAACGCTCGTATAACATGCTGCCGAACAAAAAGAGTCCTACAAAAACCAAGACGGCAGCTACGATGCCCATGACTTTTCCGCCGAGATTTTCTTCAAATTTGGAAGTAGACTCGGGTTTTGCGGAGGCTTTCGGCTGTGCAGGCTTTTGTACCGGAACTGAAGCTGATGTCGCTGCCGGTTGAGGTGCGGAGGTATGCTCCGGGACGGAAGCGGCAGGAGTATCAATCTGCACGGATGCAATAGGCACCGGTGCTTCTTCGGTACTTGTCGTAATATTCGGAACGTCTACCGAAGTGCTCGGAATACCGGAGGAGATACGTTCGGTAGCTGTTTCTGCAGTAGTATGTCCGACGGTTTGCCGGCTATTTCTCAAATCTTTTACTTCAAATTTTAAATCATAAAGTTGTCGCTCCAAATCGGCAAGGGAATGCTCGATTTTGGAAATGCGTTCTTGTTCTGTCATAAAATCCCCCTAAAAAATTTTTGTTTGGAAGTATGTGTTTATCATAACATGAAATATATTAAGAAGTCTATGGGGGTGGTTTTACGATTTTGTTACGGAAGTTTTAAAAGGTGGAGGTATTTACGGAAAGGAAGAATGGATAAGGGGAAAATAGTTTATAGTGATATGATGAGGTTTTATGATTATGCCAGATGGGTTGAATGCTGTTGGAGTATGTAGTATAATAATATTGGGTTGGTGAGGACAGGCAAGAAGGAGGTGTACTTGATGAATGGAATCGGAAGAGATATTTTTAAGGCAGTACATGAAGGAAAATGGCTTAGTATAGAATATCGTAACAAAAGTGACAGCATTACAAGATATTGGATTGGGATAAAAGAAATTAACACACAGTATAAGTCTTTAAGCGTTCTTGGACTTCATTTGGGAGAACATAAGCTAAAAGATTTATATGTGTACATAGACAATATTGTTTCAAGTTCGGTAGTCGAAGGGACATATCAGCCGATTAACGAAAAATTAGTTGAAGATATTGCTGTTAATCCAAGTAAGTACGATTTTCTCTTTAGGCATACAGCAAATTTAAAAATTTTGAATTATCTTTCGGATTGTAACAAGTTGGATTCGCTTCCGTACCAGTCACAGTACAGTTTAATTGACCATTTGGACGGAGATAAAATATCTTCGAGAGGATATCAGTTAACTGATATCCAATTCGCACAGATTGTTAGCAATTTTCAAAAGCGGATTAGTGAAGAACAAAAAGAGTATGTGTTTAGTCAAATTTGCTTGAATCTATTGAGTATAAATACGAAAAAGGGGTTGTATGTTTTAGCATACAGGCAACTTGATTTGGATATAAGGAACCGTTCTTTGCGTCCTAAAAAGGAAATAACTATATGTAAGGAGTTCACAATAGACGGAGAAAAGCAGAGTATACGACAGTTCCTTGATGCGGACGAATATTATCTTTTAGAGGATTTTGAGAAGAATATAGAGTGCATAAAAGATTCGATTACACAGACGAATAACCATATCAACGGTGTTGATGATCGACCGTATCTTTTAAGTATAGCACGTACACCGGCAATTAATTTAACGTCGGAGTATAAAGCTATTATGGATATGTATGAGAAGGACGCGGTTACGACGCCGATAAAAGCTTTTTTTGGTGAACTTATTGCAACATCCCACAGAAGAAAAGATTATCCTGTGGCATTGGTGAATAATAGGATTAATCTCGACCAGTTATTAGCGATACATAATGCTATGAAATATCCCATAGCATATATTCAGGGACCACCGGGCACAGGGAAGACCAATACCATTATTAATACGATAACCACTGCTTTTTTCAACGAGAAAACGGTGTTGTTTTCATCTTACAACAATCATCCCATAGATGGTGTGTTTTCTACGCTTTGTAACATGAAGTATAATGGTAAAAATATTCCTTTTCCGATTTTGCGGCTCGGTAATAATGAAAAGACATTGGAAGCGATAGAGTATATTAAGCATTTATATGAGTTTACAAAAAAGATTTCTATCTTTGATAAGACGCTTGGAAAGAATAAGAATGACAAGGAAGAGAGAACAAAACGCTTAACAGAACTGTTAAAAATGCATGAAGAAATAATTGAGTTAAATGAAAGAAAGGAGGCGATACAGGACTTACATAAGCTTAATGAGAACATGCTGTTTCAATTTGATTTGGAACAAAGACAATTACAGGAAGTCAATCGTCGATTGGATGAGATCGGACCTGTTACAGATGAGCAGGCTCTTGCTTTGTTGACGAATGATGAACATGAATTCCATAAATATCTCTTTTATACCTCGGCTATGTATATTAAACGACTTGATGAACCGAAATATGGAGATTTTATGAGAATTATCAATGAACCGGTGCAAGAAAAGCGATTGTCCCGATTTAATAAATATGTGAGCAAGGGAGAAAATCTAAAAAAACTTATGAGAGTTTTTCCGATTATTGCGACAACATGCATTTCTGCACATAAATTAGGTGAACCCCAACCATATTTTGATATGACAATTATGGATGAGGCCAGCCAGTGTAACACTGCGGTTTCGTTGGTGGCAATCCTTCGAGGGAATAATCTTATGCTGGTAGGTGATCCTCAGCAGTTAAATCCGGTAGTATTGCTTGATGGCAATGTTAATGATGTACTACGGAGAAGATATGGAATTGCGCCGGAATATGACTATATATCGAATTCGATATATAAAACGTATTTGGCATGTGACGCTGTAAGTGATGAGATTTTATTGAGTTATCATTATAGATGTGCAAGGAAGATTATAGAGTTCAACAATAAAAAGTATTATAACGGAAGATTGAAGATAAAATCAAGTGAAGGAGCCAACGCTGCGTTATTGTTTGTAGATGTCCAAGGGAATACAACTGCGTACAAAAATACAGCACCGATTGAATGTGACAGGATTATTCAGTATGCAAAGCTGAATAAAGATAAAAGCATAGGGGTTATTACGCCATTTTCAAATCAAAAAGAGTATATATCTAAGGCGTTGAAGGAGAATAATCTCGAAAATGTTACTTGTGGAACTGTTCATGCATTTCAGGGCGATGAAAAGGATGTAATACTTTTCTCTTTGGCAATAACGGACAGAACACATCCAAGGACATATGAATGGTTAAAAAACAACAAAGAGTTGGTAAATGTAGCCGTATCAAGGGCCAAGGAGCAACTGATTGTGTTGTCAAGTAAAAAAGAGTTGGAGCGATTACATGAACCCAATTCAGAAGACGATATATATGAGTTAGTTAATTATGTAAAGTCAAAGGGGACATCTGTGGTGACTTCCAAGGATGTTACATCAAGAGCATTAGGAATAAAACCATATAGTACAGAGACAGAAGAGGCCTTTTTGCAAACACTAAACCATGCATTGGATAATATTTTATATACTGATATGAGGTGTAGTGTGGAGCGTGAAGTCGCAATCTCGCAAGTATTTAGAGAAAATGTTCCGTATGTGGATTTGTTTTACACGGGCAGGTTTGATTTTGTAATATATCAGAGGGATTATAATCGACAAAAAATTCCGGTTCTTGCAATAGAATTGGATGGTAAGGAACATCTGAATGACGAGATGGTACGTGCGAGAGACGAGAAGAAAAATGAAATATGCCGTAGTCACGGATTTGAGTTGATACGTGTAGAGAACACATATGCAAGACGATATAATTATATCAAGGATGTTTTGATTAGTTATTTCGGAAAGGCAAGAAAGTAGTGTGAAAGACAAATAGCCCCGAGGATGAAGTTCCTGGGGGCTATTCCTCTTTGTGCGCTAATTTGTAAAAATAAAGCCCTAAAACCTGCCATTTGCAAATCCTAGGACCTTAAAAGTACGCGACCAGAGGCTCGAATCCAGGACACCCTGATTGAGAATTAATGGGGTATGAACTGTGAAAAAATAACTCCCCGGATTGCCTAAGTCCGAGGAGTTTTTGTTGTCGCCTACTACATCTGCAAATGGTTAGACAGAGATAATAGTGATAACTAGCCCAAACTCATTATATGTGTAGCATGATGGATCTGTCAAGGAAATGTAGGAAAGAGTATTGTTTAGGATTGAAATGCTGACGGAATTCGCTATAATATAAGTGTTGTCGCACCCATTCTGGCAACAGGAAGGGGGTGTATGCGATGCAGTACATATTATCTTTTATTATCTCCTTTGTGGCAGGAGTAGCATGTAACTACTTTTGCAAATGGCTAGAGGGAGACGAAAGCGACAATTAGCCAAAAAAACCCCGTAGCTAGCACCTACGGGGTTTCTTCGTGTTTGCGATGCGCAAGCACATATTATCTTTCTACCCTCATTATAAGAGCGGTAGAGAGGATTTGTCAAGTAAAATAATATTGTTGAGTTGTTATTCTGTTACTATGGAAAAAACGCTCCGCTTTTCAGAATAGAAAAAACAAAAGCCCCAGAACCTGCTCTACGGCAACCTCTAGGACCTTCAAGTGCGCGACCAGGGGCTCGAACCCTGGACACCCTGATTAAGAGTCAAAGGTATCCAGCGAGTGTATTATAAATGCAGACAAGCTATGTTGTCAAGTCTTTTTTCCAACAAATCCGTCTACCGGAAGGGAGTGAGTGTTTATGAAGTGAGGATATTATATATCCGAAAGAAATACGATTGACCGGGTCGAAGTCCAAATTATTCCGAATCATCCTCCTCTGTGGCTGCTGCTTTTTCAAGGCTATCTATTGATTCATTTGGGAGATTACCAATTTTACGTAATACATCAATTTTTTCAAATTCTAAGTTAACAAGTTCTGCTAAAATTTTGTTTTGCTCATCAAGGATAATATTTTGTTCATTTAGTAGTTTATTTCTCTCGTTTATCTTCCAGTACCAGCAGATTATTTCACGAAATATCAAAAATATAGCAAAGATAATTAATAACACCAGAATTATTTCTAAAATCATTGTGGAGTCCATCTTTTGTAATCTCCTTTCTATGCGAACGGTTTTAATTCATCTTGCTTGCAGCGTTTGGCCTGCAGCTCTGCAATACTGATAATTGTTTCTTTCCCGACATCGTCACATGCCCGGTAGTTTTCCAGAAGGTGTACCTCATTCGGTTCTGGCGCTCCGTCTCGTTCCATTAACCAGTCAATGGAAACATCCAATTCTTCTGCGATACGTTTTAATAATGTCCCTCTGGGAACGTATTGTTTCCATTGTGTATAGTTGCTATTTGGTATATCTAATTTTTTGCATAAATCAGAACCTTTAATATTTTTTTCTTTTAGTCTTTCATTGACCCGGTCTATGAACATAGCTCCCCCTTAAAATTCAAGTATTTGAGTTTTAAATATTGACAAAATAAAGTATTTGAGTTATTCTAAAAAGGGAATTCAAGTATTTGAGTTTTGAATTCTCTTAAAGTTTTAACTTTCATTTTACCAAAAAAACCAAAAAGTGTAAAGTCCTGATCCGCGAGAGGACAGGCAGAAAGGAAGAGAAGTATGAAGGTAAAAGATTTAAGATTCATTGTAATTAATGATGTCCGGCTTGATCAAGGTTGTTTTACTGAACATGGTAGATTATATCATCATTTGAATGTACCGTGTAAGATTTCTGAATTGCCGGAAGAGTATCAAGATTTAGAAGTCAAGTATATGTTCACTTTTTCTAACGAGGTAATAATCATCCAGGTAGAAGATGCATTATCGGATCTTCCTTTTTCTGAGGAGGTGCCGGAATGATAGATAAGTTAAACAAGGCCATTGCTGAAGCAGAAAAAGCTTCCGGAAAATGTGACGATAGAAGATTTTATGATGGATATATAACAGCTTTGAAGTATGCGTTAGTTTTGGCAAAGAAGGAACGCCAGGATAAAGCAATGAATCCATTCACGAAGGGGGTGGAGTGATGTTAGTAGTATTGCAGGTGTTATATATCATTACAGCAAGTTTGATGATTGTATTTGGCAGCCTTATGATTTACGGGGTAGTTCGAAAGTCGAGATTCGGAGAAGGTCAAACGCTTCAGAAAATAAATAAAGTATTTAGTGATAACGCAATTATGAAAAAGGCATTGGTAGATATTACCGGCACATCATATTGTGATGATTATTTCAATTTGCCGGATGATGCAGACAGATATGAGTATGAGCATCTGATAACGGAGCTGAAGCGTGATGTGGCAAGGCTGCAGTCAAAGGCTTATATGGCGTTGGATTTAATCTCTGAAGAGAACGAAGCACCTTATTAGGTGGTGTACCTATTTGCATATTACAAAAACAAAGTCCCCAGGAGCAGGATCCGGGGCAGAAAGGACAAAGTTATGAAGAGTAAGGTTATTGCATTTTTTGCACGCCCTTGGGCAATGGTTGATGAGAATACCGGAGAGAATAAGACTGGTGTAAGTTTCCAGTACATAATGACGGACAGTCTTGCGCCGGTAGTAGAGACGGATGAGAAGGGTAATCAGGTATCAAATGGTATTCAGGTAATAAAGGAAAGTATTACCTTAGAGTGTGCTACCGGTATCCAGGAATTACCGGGATACTACGAAGCAGAGTTTACGATGAAGGCACAGGGCGGAAAGAACGTGCTGCATGTATGCGGCCTTAAGTTCTTGTCTCCGCTCGTTAAGTAACATTCGCTACTACCGCCGGGAGGCGCTGGTAAATACATTTTTGGAGGTTTTGATATGGAAGGTACTACTACTTCTCTGTTGCCGGATGGGATTAACGTCCTGGAGCTCATTGATTTGATTAAGGAGATCCTCATCAAGATTATTGATTTATTCGGGATTTTCCCGTTAAACATTTTCTTTGGAGCAACCTTAATCAGTCTCGGAATTATGTTCTTCAAGAAGCTCAAAAGAGCTGCTTCCGGACGATAATTCCAGGTGGGGTAGATATATCTGTAATGATTATCTACCCCTTTTTTTCTAGGAGGTAGACTATGAAGATGAAAAATAGAGTGCTGGCGGTTCTGGCCCTGGCATTGTTGATGATAAATATGGCGCCGGTGAAGATGACGGAAGCTGCGGAGCGGTCTGACTTTGAAAGTATGCTTACGGAACAATTCCGTTCATATCGCAATGAAGATAAGCCTATGTATGCATATTTGGGATTTGAAAAGTGGGAAAATGGTGAGGAAAACCCTTATAAAACTTTGATTTTAATAGAGGGATATTCTAGTACTGTATTTTTTAGGACGCAATCCGGAAGTTTTGATATGACGTTTGGACATTTCCCTTGTTCGGCCATAAGTGAAAACGGAAGTATTCGTTCTGTTAATGGAGATTTTTCTATTAATGATGGTGCCGGTACTACTACGTATAAGATGTATTATTTAGAGGGTAATATTGATTTTTCGGTGTATGATTTTCCGGATTGGGTAACTTTTGATGTTCCGGAATCGGATCCTCTCGTCCTCCCGGTAACCGAACCGGATTATGAATACTGGCTTTACCATAAAACGACATCCGGAGAATATATGTATTGGTCAAAGAAGCCGTTTGACCTGGAAGTATCAGAGGGTAAGAATACTTTAAAACTGTCTACCGGTGATATTGTGTACCGGTTGCATTTGAGTCCGTCGCATATATATTACCGGCAGGTTTTGTCCGGATCAATGCAATATGTAATATCATCCGGTGATGTATTCCGCTCCGGCCAGGAGCTGGTAATTGATGATGTAATTATTAATGCCTGGACGGAAGGAGATGTGACTTCGGAAGAGGTACAAGCTCCGCAGTATAGTATACCGCATATAACAAGGTTTTGGGACCGGGTTCGTGGTGTACGTTCAAAAGGAGATGCACCCCGTGAGTATTTTTTTGCTATAAATTTGACTTTATCTGGAGAGTTTGATGCTGCTGTTACAGAGAAGAAGATTTTGATTGATGGTAATTATCTTTTGCCTTCAGAGGAATATTTTCGTTTTTGTGAGGTGAATGATTATGAACCCTCGACAACTCAATTCATGAGTTACGTGAAACAGGGAGTGGAAGAATATTATGTGACCATTAACTGGAGTCATATGGAAACCATTGTGAATCGTTCGGATGTGGTATCGGATTATATGTTCCGGTTGACGTATTCCAATGCGGTAGATGCTTTAATAGAACGCGGAGAGTTTGATACTTTATATTCGCAGTCAGTACAAGATGCTTTTGGTGATGACATCAGAAGGTTATGCTGTCCGTATCGTTTGGCCTGTACTCTTATAGGTGTTGTAGATGGTGAGTACTATTACGGAGATACTTACATTACGGTTTTATATAGTGAATTAGATAGTAAAACGGAAGATGTTGCCGGAGTGTATTCGGATTATGTTTCCTTGGATAGTAACCAGAGAGCCGATGCGATAGAGTCAACGATCAATGCGGCACAGGATGACAAGCTGCAGGACTATATTGACAAAAAGGATGCGGAGCTGGATGCATTGATTCAAGAGTATGAAATGAAGCTTGCAACTTTGGAGATGGCGGAAACAATAGGAGGTACCGGTGATATATTTACGACATTTGCCAATATTGCAACCGGTTTGAGTGGTATGACTAGTTCTTTTCGTCATATTGCATTAGCTGTAAAAGATGTATTTGCTTTTTTTCCTGTTGAAATAAATACGTTATTATTTGCCGGTTTTGTAGCTTGTATTGTTATTGCGATTTATAAAAAAATTTAGGGGGTAGAGTATGCAGGAGCTCATGGTTCTTAGAGATATCATCAACGGCGTTTGGAGCTTGTTTGACATAGAGCTGCATTGCTTCGGTGTTTACTTTACCCTGAAGGACATCTTTCTTTGGGTGATGGTAGGTTGTTTTTTGATATGGCTGATTGGACGATTTTTCAGTGATAAGTAGGAGGGATTTATGGATGAAAACGAATTGCTCGGCGCGGATGCAGCGGCAGATTCCGGAACAGAGAGCGTGGTACCGGGTGAAGAGGTATCAGGATCTGAGTCTGTTGATAATGGAGTTTCGTTGGATACTGCAGCCTTGGAAGCGAAAATGGATATCCTTACGGAGCAGACAGTAATATTAACGGAGAAAGTAACCGGCTGCTATTGTCTGCTGCTTATCCTGGCTGTGCTGGGTCTTAGAAATGTATTCCGGGGCATTATCCGGAAGGTAAGAGGAGGAATGGAAGATGTTTGATACATTGTTGCCTTTGATATTTAGCGGCGCATTAACTCCGGAGGAACGTGTCTGTTGTTTGTTGCTGTTTAGCTTCTTCCTGGAGCTGATTGCGAACCTTATCAGCTCGGTGCTGGGAATGACAAGTGGTAGGAGAGGAAGGTAGTCCATGATAATACTTGTGTTGATAGGTGTCATCATACTTTTGATTGCTTCGCCGGTGTTCCGGTGTGCGTTTTGTCATCCGGTTCTGACGGTGGGTTATGCCCTGGTAGATTTTTATCAATATGTCCGGTACCGGAAATGGTATGAATGTCCAACCGGTGAGCTGGTGGCATATTGCGGATTGTTTGGCAAGGGTAAGACACTTTCTGCAGTACATAAAGTATGCAGCCTTTACCGGCAATATAATGGCAAGAAGGTATATGACCGGGAACGGAAGAAATTCGTAACGCAGCGTGTGCATGTTATCTCCAACGTGTCGCTGTCTATCCCTTATTCCGACTTTGTATCTATGGAGCAGGTAGTACGTGCTGCGGATGATCGGAAGAAGTATGATGAGGAACATGATACCCGGACAGTAACAATCATCCTGGGTGATGAATTCTCTGTGCAGATGAATTCCCGGGAATTTAAATCGAACTTCAACGCGCAGCTCCTCAATACGATCCTCACGTGCCGGCATCATTATATCAGTCTTTACTATACGGCGCAGCGGTTCTCTCATGTGGATGCGCTGCTTCGGCAGGTAACGAGCTATGTAGTGGATTGTGAGAAGCTTTGGCGCTTCCAGAAGAATTATTGTTTTGATGCCTGGGATATGGAGAACGCAACCAATGTGCAGTTGATTAATCCGTTCCGGAAGGAAGTGTGGTTTGTCCGGAATAAGGATTACAACGCATATGATACTCTGGCGTGTGTCGGCAACCTGGTAAAACAGTGGAAGGCCGGGGACATGCTTTCTGAAGAAGAAATACTCGCCCTGCAGCAGCCGGGTACCGGAACTGTCGGACCGGAAGGCCTGATAAACATCAGCCGGAAGTTTAAGAGGGCAAAGAAGAAACAAACGAAATAAAAGGAAAGAAGGTGTTGATGTTGGATCAGGAATACTGGTTTGCGAAGAAACATAAAAAGTTTCTTCAGAACATTGACACCTTTTATTATACGATAAAGCTGGCAAATGACTTTACCAGCGGAGCAGCTGCGGATGATTCTGTAAAAAGACTCCGGAGCTGCATGGAGAAATATAAGGCCCGGGCATATGGAGAGAAGTTTACGGAGATTGTTTCAGAATTCCCGGTAATTTATGATAAAGGCTGCTTCGCCCGGATGTACAGTTTCCATCTGCAGGCGGTTGGCAGCATAAAAGAATCCGGTACCGATGAGATGTTTGATGTGTTCATTGCTCCGGAGGTTCCTGCATCGGAAGCCGGGCTTTCTTCCGTCACTCCGGAAATCCTGGTACAAATCCGATCCAAAATGCTTTGGGAGTTGGGTGTAAAGCTTGCGTTTGATAAGACGCTTGATTACATGCAGCGTTTTTGTGATTACTTTGGATTGACGATTCTGGAAGTCAACGAGAACCGTACGGACTTCTGCTGGCATACAAACGCCCTGAAGGATCCTGAGACGTATTTCCGTCCGGATCATTTTACGAAGATGAAGGTAACGACTTTGGGCCGGAGAAACGGTGGTAAGACAACGTACATCACCGCAGACAACTATTCTAAAAAGGGCTATGAAATCGGCTATGTTGCAGTCGGACAGAGAAATAAGTGCTACCTGCGATTCTATCTGAAGACCAGGGAGATTGTAGAAACGAGTAAGAAGAATTGGTTCTTCTATATCTGGCTGTTTAACGGACTCATATCCCGGTATGATTTATACGTTCTGGAGAAAGCTTTTGTTGCCGGGACCTGGAGTTATGTGGATATTGCGCGCCTGGAATGGGTGCTGGAGCATGATGATTCTGTCCCGGAAGTAACGAAGCAGATGATCCGGGAGACGATAAATACTAAGACTCCAAAGTATGATAAAATCGCAAAGCTTGCGGAACAGTATGCTCCGGAAATCACAAGTATTATTAATGTCGAGTATCAGGTAATGCACCGTATGTCGAAGTCTTTTGTTCTGCTTGACCTGGGACGAAACTCCGGTGTTGCAAAACGTGTGTATGACTTTTTCGATAACCGGGTATCGATTGCGAAGTACCTGACTCATTATACATTCCGCCTGGTGCAACCATGCGAAGATGATTCTAATAAAAGCCGGGCCGAGTATACCGACTTCTGGAACCGGCTCCGGAATACGAAGATTGTAGAGAGTCCGGTAAGTAAACATGACCGTAAGCTTGTCCGGGATTACTCAAGTAAGCTCAATATTGACATCCGGAAGACGAAGACTGTCCGCAGTTTGTCCTCTTTATCGATGCTGCTTAATAAGAATCCGGAAACCAGCATCATGCAGGATGCCCTGGATATGCTCTCTATGCTAAATGACAATGACTTCCTGAAGATTCACCAGTACAAGAACCGGCTTTATGACCGGATGAGTGCGGAAGACAAGGAAGAGATAATTGATTTCCGGGAGATGCGGCATGTATATTATACGGATGATGACGGACACCTGCAGCAGAAGGAAGAAATGATTGACCTGCGGCAGCTCCGGAAGTTGCGGATGATTGATGAAGACGGAGTAATCCTGGAAGGTAATGCCGGGAAGGTATCGCCTGATGTTGGAGGTGATCCTGATGAAGATAGCTGAAGCTTATGATGCATTTATAAAAGACCGGCAATCCTACTGTGCGCCGGATACAATACGATATTACCGGGAGAACCTGGTAAGTTTTCAAAAATGGCTGCAGTCTGCCGGCATCGATGACACGGAGCAATTAGATCCGGAAGTCCTGAAGAATTATGTAACATATCTCCGGGAAATCCGGAAGGTAAAGAATACCTCAATACATACCTATTTCCGGGCGATATATGCGTTCTTCCGCTGGATGTCGGATGAGGAATATATACAACCGGTGAAATATAAAATAAAGCTCCCTAAGAAGAATCCGGAGCTTGTGCTGCCATTGTCCCGGCAGGAAGTAGATTTTATCCTGGATAAAATATCCGGTACCAGCGAGGATCCCCGGCGTGATGAACTCATATTTCGGCTCATGCTTGATTGCGGCCTGCGCCGATCGGAAGTAATCAATTTACGCTGCAGGGATGTGAACCGGGAACAGCGGCTCCTGATGATCAACGACAGCAAGTGCAATAAATCTAGAATCGTGCCGGTACCGGATCATGTTCTTGCGCTCATCCGGTACCAGCTCCGGGATAGAAATCCGGATTCCGATGAGACATTGGTGCTGCATCGGCGCGGCGGTCCCATAACCAGGAACTGTATCAAGCAGCTTTTTGAACGTCTGAAGCGCAGAACCGGTATCCGGAGACTTCATCCCCATATGCTCCGGCATACCTTTGGCACATCTTACATGATGTACCGGGGCAACCTGGAATATCTCCGGATCTACATGGGCCATGAAACGCTGCAGATGACTTTGAACTATGTACACCTCTCCCTGCAGCTGCAGCTCTCCGGGTACGAGGTGTATAAGATTGATGATGTGTTTAAGTAGGAGGAATATTATGCTTAATTTTATTATTATACTTATTCTTTTTTATATAGTTGAAGTGCATTTTTGGAGTTATTTTGCCTTTTGGTTTTGTAAGCAGCACAAAGGGAAGTCTACTAAAGAATGCCGGAATATTGTATGTGGTCGTGGAAAAGAGTGTCCTTATAATTCTCTTTACAATGGGAAGGAGTGATATTATGCGATTAATAGATTTGGATCTGGATGAGTTTATTATGGCCGTGGTTATGTATTGTTGGAAATTTTTTAAAAAGATGTTATCCTAAGTTTTGAGTTTTTCATAGTTTCTCTTCCGAAAAAGTCCCCTCCCCGGGGGGCTTTTTTAGTTGGCCCGGAAAGGGCGCAGCGCCCCTTTCCGCTTAATTACCCAATAGCGCAAGCAGACGGTGCTGTCAAGGCCGTTCACGGTACCGGAGCTGCCGCTTCTGCAGCGAGGATAAGGAGTGGACTTGACGGCGCCGAAGGCGCTGTGCTAGATACCCTGATTCTTAAAAGATGGTATCTAGGAAAAAGAGAGCAGCAGCTTCCGCCCGCGAGCGGTTTACCGCCGCGGCGGAGCTGCGGAACCGGGAGGAAAAATAAAAGACCACGTGCCTGTAATACGTGGTCTGTATCTACAACGAAAAATTGCGCAGAAGCCAATAAATACAAGGGTTTGAGGGCGATTTGCCTAGGTTCTAAAATCCGTCTGCCAGAACAAAAAAATAAAAGCCCTAGAACCTGCTTAAGCAAATCCTAAAGCCTTCTAAGTGCGCGACCAGGGGCTCGAACCCTGGACACCCTGATTAAGAGTCAGGTGCTCTACCAACTGAGCTAGTCGCGCTTATTTTGTTTACCGCTCATCCCTGAGCGCAAAAACGATTATATACCATTCTTTTGAAAAATGCAAGCACTTTTTTAAATTTTTTTTAAAATTTTTTTAGGAAAGTCCGGAAAGCCTTATTTTATGCGGGTTTTCGAGTGAAAAAATTTTTTAAAAAAGTATGGTTTTTATGTTTTGAAGGGGAAGATGAAAGCTTTTTTGTGTGTTGGAGCAAAAAAAGAAAGTGTCGTGACAATGACGACACTTTCATGACCGATTGGAAGCTGCTGCAACCGGAACTTTAATCGTACTCTTTTTGTTATCTATAAATCTGAATCAACACGCCGCTGTCGTTCGGAATCACTTTTGCGGTCAGGTCGGAGGTCTCCCAGTCGGCAAGAAGCGGAGAGTTGGTGTAGATGGTCGGCTTGCAGTTGTTAAAATCGCCACCGTTGTTTTCGATAAACATGCGGCAGTCGTTGCCGGCAGCATCCTTGCCGTCTAACATATAACGGGCGGATAATACCATTTCTTTGGACTTTTCAATCTTCTGGGTATCGACACCGGTGCCGATGACTTCTCCGTTAAAGTAAGAACCTCTTGCAGTGCCGTCGAACTCTATCATACAGATATCTCTCGTGTGCCCCGCAACAAACTGTGAGCCTTTGATGCGGATATCGATTTCCATTAATAATTCCATAGTGTGGTCCTCCTTATCAAATGCGAGTATTTTGTTATATTATACCTCTTTTTTTCAGATAATTCAAGGACAAAAGCTAGTTGCAAATTTCCGTAAAATATGTAAAAATGAGAGTAGAGAAACAGTTGGAGGATGCCATGGGTAAAATTTTTGTACTGATGGGTAAAAGTGCCACCGGAAAGGATACGGTATTTAAACGCCTGATCGGGATGGAGGAGCTTGCACTGCATACGGTGGTGGGCTACACGACCCGGCCGATTCGCAGAGGAGAGGCTGACGGAAAGGAATATTTTTTTGTCAGTGTAGAGAAGTGGCAGGAGTTACAAAGAGAAGGAAAAGTAATCGAGTCCAGAACCTATCATACAGTGGTAGGGGATTGGCACTATTTTACGGTAGATGACGGGCAGATTAATCTTGAGAAGCAGGACTATTTGTTTATTTCCACGCTGTCCGGTTATGAACAATTAAAGAAGTTTTACGGGGATAAGGTGGTATTGCCGTTTTATATTGAGGTAGAGGATGATCAGAGATTGTGGCGGTCCGTGTGCAGAGAGCGTCGTCAGGCGAAGCCGAATTATGAAGAAGTATGTCGTCGTTTTCTGGCGGATCAGCAGGATTTTTCCGAGGAGGAATTGGAGCGGACCGGCATTAGAAAACGGTATAAAAATACGGATTTGGAAGAGTGCGTGAAAGAGGTGGCCGGGGATATTACGGTGCTAAAGAGGTAAACGACGGAATGTGAGCGATTCGTTCCGGGGATTTCGGAAATATTGTTTGCGTGATGTACGGAATTATGGTATACTGTTAGAATAGGTTTTGCAAAGAACCCGGAGATGTGCCGGAGTTTGGAGGTGAGCGGAATGGATTTGAAAGTAAATCAGATTTCACAGCCGGAACCGGTGGAACTGCCGAAGCAGGTGCCGGAGGCCGACGGTACGTTTAAATTCATGCTCGCCGGTAAAATCGAAGAGGCGGCCTTGCAGGAGCGTTTAAATTCCCTGATGGATGATATTACGCTACAGGGGAAGAAAATTGCGAAGCATATGGACGTGCGGGATATGAAGAAGTATCGCGAGCTCATTAAGGACTTTATGAATGAAATTGTGACCCGTTCCCATAAGTTTTCCCGTGAGAATTTCCTGGACCGCAGGGGAAGGCATCGTGTGTACGGAATGATTCGTCTTGTGGATGAGACGCTGGACGAGCTGGCAGCGGAGCTGATTAAGGATGAAAAGGATCATTTGATGATTTTAAGCCGGATTGATGAGATCCGCGGATTGTTACTGGATATTTTTACTTGATGTACGGAAAGTCCCAGGTGTTGCCGGTGTTGCGGTAGCCGGGGAGATTGGAATGTGTAAGAGAAAGGGAGGGGTTCCTATGGCGGATTTTAAAGATATCATCGGGCATGAGCAGGTAATTCATCATATGCAAAATGCAATTCGTCAGAAGAAGTTTTCCCATGCGTATTTGTTGTGCGGAGAGGCGGGAAGCGGAAAGCGTCTCGCGGCGGAGGCTTTTGCCAAGACCATTCTTTGCGAAGAAGGCGGCATTGAGGCTTGCGGCAAGTGTAAATCCTGTAAGCAGATTGAGTCCGGGAATCACCCGGATTTCCGGATGGTGGTGCGGGAAAAAGCGACCTTAGGCGTCAAAGAAATCCGAGAGCAGGTCACTGCGGATGTGCAGATTAAGCCTTACAGCAGTGAATATAAGATATATTTGATCGACGAAGCGGAGAAGATGACGGAGGAGGCGCAAAATGCCCTTCTTAAGACCATTGAGGAACCGCCGGAATATGCGGTGTTTTTATTGTCGGTAACAAGACAGGAGCTGCTTTTGCAGACGGTGTTATCCCGTTGTGTACTGTTGACCTTCCATCCGGTAGCAACGGAGAAGATTAAGCAGTTTCTGATGGAGAAAAAGGGAGTTCCGGATTATCTGGCGGAGAGTGCGGCGGCGTTTTCCGGCGGACTTACGGGACGCGCTGTGCGGTTCGCGGAGTCGGAGGCCTTTACGGAGCAGCGGGACGAGGTGTTGCATCTGGTTAAGCATGTGGACGAGATGACCATGGCGGAGATTATGGAGAATGTGAAGCTCTTTGCCGCCAAAAAGGACACCGCGGACGAGTATTTGGAGATGATTCTTTTGTGGTACCGGGATGTGCTCTTATACAAGGCTACAAAGAATCTGAATATGCTTTTGTTCCGGGACCAGCCGGAGGCGATTGCCTCCCAGGCGGGGAAACGGAGCTTTGAGAATTTGCAAGGTATTGTAGAAGCATTGGAACAGGTAAAACAGCGTATGAAGTCAAACGTGAATTTCGAGAATGCGCTGGAATTGCTGTTGTTATATATGAAGGAGGTTTAGAAAGAATGAAGGTTGTAGGCGTAAGATTCCGGAAGGCGGGCAAGGTGTATTACTTTGACCCGTTGGGGTTTGATATAAAGCAGGGCTCTAATGTAATCGTAGAGACCGCAAGAGGCGTGGAATTCGGCTACGTGGTCATGGGCATCCGGGATTTGCCGGAGGAGAAGATTACCCAGCCGTTAAAGCCGGTGCTTCGTCCGGCTACGGAAGAGGATGTAAAGACCCAGGAGGCCAATGCGGCAAGAGAGAAAGAAGCCTTTAAGGTTTGTCTGGAAAAGATCCGCAAGCATAACCTGGAGATGAAGTTAATCGATTCCGAGTATACCTTTGATAATAATAAGCTGTTGTTTTACTTTACGGCGGACGGTCGTGTGGACTTCCGTGAGCTGGTAAAGGATTTGGCGTCGGTGTTTAAGACCCGCATCGAGCTCCGTCAGATCGGTGTCCGCGACGAGACGAAGATTCTCGGCGGTATCGGTGTATGCGGACGTGCTCTTTGCTGTCATACCTATTTGTCCGAGTTCATTCCGGTATCCATTAAGATGGCAAAGGAGCAGAATCTTTCTTTGAATCCGACGAAGATTTCAGGTGTGTGCGGCAGACTGATGTGCTGCTTAAAGAACGAGGAAGAGGCTTACGAGGAGCTTAACAGCCATCTCCCGTCTGTGGGCGAGTATGTAACCACCTCCGACGGTTTACGGGGCGAGGTACAGAGCACCAGCGTCTTAAAGCAGCTGGTTAAGGTCATTGTGACTCTGGATAACGACGAAAAGGAAATTCGTGAATATAAGGTGGCCGACTTGAAGTTTAAGCCGCGCAGAAAGCAGGAGCGTGTTCAGATGGACGATGAGCTTCATGCTCTGGAGCAGCTGGAACGCAAGGAAGCAAAGAAATAAGGGGATTTTTATGACGCAGACAGGTGAAAACGGTCGTTCTCCGGAGCTTACTGCCCGCTATGCATTGGCGGAGCAGCTAAAGAAGGACGGAGAACGGATCGATGAACTGCAACGAAACGAATACTTGATTTTTCAGCATCCGGGACGGTTTTGCTTTGGTATGGATGCGGTGCTTTTATCCGGTTTTGTTCGGATAAAGCCGGGGAGCAAGGTGCTGGACCTGGGGACAGGTACCGGGATTTTGCCGATTTTAACGGAGGCAAAGACACCGGGCGAGCATTTTACCGGGCTGGAAATTCAGGAGGAAAGTGCCGATATGGCGCGACGAAGCGTTGCGGTGAACGGTCTTACCGAGAAGATTGACATTTGCGTCGGAGATATTAAAGAAGCCGGCCGGATTTTCGGACCGGCTTCTTTTGATGCGGTGACGACAAATCCGCCCTATATGACGGCGGAGCATGGGCTTCAAAATCCGGACCTGCCGAAAGCCATTGCAAGACATGAAGTGCTGTGTACTCTGGAGGATGTGGTACGGGAGGCTGCCTATGTGTTAAAGCCGGGCGGTAACTTTTTTATGGTACACCGGCCGTTCCGTCTGGCGGAAATTATCCGGTGCCTGTCGGCCCACGGGCTGGAGTTAAAGCGGATGCAGCTGGTACACCCCTACGTGGATAAAGAGCCCAATATGGTGCTTCTGGAAGCCAGTAAGGGCGGACGCCCGCGGGTGACCGTGGAACCGCCGATTATCGTGTTTAAAGAGCCGGGTGTGTATCATGAGGATATTACAGGGATATATGGGTATTAAGGAGGATTTATGGCAGGAACTTTATATTTATGTGCGACTCCTATAGGGAACTTGGATGACATCACTTTTCGTGTATTGGAAACATTGAAAAACGTAGATGTGATTGCGGCGGAGGATACCCGCAACAGTATTAAGCTGTTGAACCGGTTTGAAATCAAGACGCCCATGACCAGCTACCATGAGTTTAATAAATATGACAAGGGCAGACAACTCATTGAGCAGTTGCTGGAAGGAAAAAATATCGCGGTCATTACCGATGCCGGGATGCCGGGTATTTCCGATCCGGGAGAGGAACTGGTAAAGATGGCATACGAGGCAGGCGTAACCGTAACAGTGTTGCCGGGAGCCTGTGCCTGCGTAACAGCCCTGACCTTATCGGGCCTTTCTACCAGACGCTTTTGTTTTGAAGCCTTTCTGCCGACGGACAAAAAGGAGAGGAAGGACGTGTTGGCGGAGCTTGTGGATGAGACTCGTACCATTGTGCTGTACGAGGCACCGCACCGGCTGGTAAAGACTCTTGCGGAGCTTAGGGAGACCTTGGGAGACCGTCGCCTTACTATTTGCAGGGAACTCACGAAAAAGCACGAGGAGGCCTTCCGGACCACCTTTTCCGAGGCTCTTGGCTTTTATGAAACAACCGAACCGAAGGGAGAATGCGTTCTGGTCATCGAAGGCGCAGACAGGGAAGAACTGCGCCGTGCGGAGCAGGAATCTTTCGCTGAACTGAGCCTTGAGGAGCATATGGAACGCTATTTATCCCAGGGGATGAGTAAAAAGGACGCCATGAAGGCGGTGGCTGCAGATAGAGGCGTGTCCAAGAGAGAGATTTACGCAATGCTGTTGGAATAACCATGTGATATAATGGGCGGGAACTTGAATTTGGTGAACTCAACTAACAGTAGAGATGTCGATATTATTGGATTTCCTGCATATCAACTAGTGGTTCGTGTTCATTATATGATGAATGTTGTATAGTCGATAGTGAAAGGAGGGTTCCCGAAATGAATCAGGAAAAAATAGGAAAGTTCATAGCTGCATGTAGAAAAGAAAATGGATATACTCAAGCCTCTCTCGCTGAAAAACTTGGAATTACAGATCGTGCGGTTTCGAAGTGGGAGACCGGTAAGAGTATGCCGGATGCTTCAATTATGCTTGAACTTTGCGAATTGTTAAAGATTAATGTAAATGAACTCCTGATGGGGGAACATATCATTATGGACAATTATAAAGAGATTGCAGAGAAAAATCTTATTGAAATGAAACGTAAAGAACAGAGGGCTAAGAAAGCTGTAGTGGCAGTGGTAATTTGTGCTATTGCGATTTTACTTGTGTGGTTTGCGGGTCAAAACATAGGCGAGGACATAGGTGAATTTATCTATAATATAACTCATTAGAATCAGTGTCTTTCCATCGGACATTGCGGTGAGACCTTTCGTTTGTGCTCATTTTTACCCTATATAATTCGCATTTTACCATGAGAAATGCTGTTTTGGGTGTTTGCAATGGTACTATTTTTGAGCGAATCAAAGTTTTTACCATGAGAAACTTGATTTCTGGCTTTTCAATGGTAAAAAATCGACAAATCAGTCATGAAAAGCGACTCGATGTGTCAACTGAACTATGAGAAAAGGAAGAAGACGGCTTATTTTACCATGATAAAAGAAAATTTTGCATTTGCAATGGTAAAATGTGGAAGAGGGCAGATTTTCTTACCATGAGATAAGCGTTTTGGATGAATTTCATGGTAAAAAATGACGCAGACATCCCAAACGGGCATGACGTGACCTGTAAAAGAACATTCAGGGTCCGAAAATATCAAATCATAATTTGGCAAATTATGATTTGAACGGTTTTGTCTTGTTGGAATAAAATCCACTTTAGTCTATACCGAAAAAGGTCAACGGAATTAAATGCATTTTATTCTGTTGACATAAAAACAGGGCCATCACTCAGGCGATGACCCAATGTAAATTACTCTTCAATCAGTCCGGCCAGCTTTGCCAGCTTCTTGATATTTTTCTTGGAAATCTTCTTTCCGCAAAAATCGATTAAGTCCTTGGTGTCGCCGTTAAATACGTCACACGGCTGATATTTGGTCAGGATAATACGGTTGCCTTCCTGAATAATTTCTACCGGGTCATCCTCTTGTAAGTCCAGGTTTCTGCGTAATTCAATCGGAAGGGTGATTCTACCGACTTCATCTAAGTTACGTACAATCCCTACGTTTTTCATATGATACCTCCGAAGTAAAATAGATGTATTTGTTAATTATCTAACAATATGTATTGTACATTATTTTCCTTTATTTGTCAATTTATTTTTCTACTGACAAATAAAGTACATTGTGCTAATATATATTTAGATTAGAAATATTACTGGAAAGGTATGGTAAAAGAGATGAAAGTAGTGGTTTTGGCAGGCGGAACAAGTACGGAGAGAGACGTTTCCCTGATTTCCGGCAGCGGAATATATAAGGCATTGAAAAAGAACGGACATCAGGTGATTTTGCTGGATGTTTATTTGGGATACGAAGGAGATACGAAAGGGATTTTTGAGAGGGAATATGACTGGACGGAAAATATAAGCGCCATTTCCGAGCAGAATCCGGACATTGAGCAGATCAAGGCCATGCGTCCGGACGGAGCAAAGAATTTCTTCGGACCGAATGTGCTGGAGCTTTGCAGAGAAGCGGATGCGGTGTTTATGGCGCTTCACGGAGCCAACGGTGAGGACGGAAAGATTCAGGCTTGCTTTGAGCTGATGGGCATTCCGTACACCGGTACGGATTTTGTCAGTGCGGCCATGGCCATGGATAAGGCAATCACAAAGGATATTTTTAAGGCATATAATATCCCGACCCCGGCAGGCATCCGCCTGAAAAAGGGAGAGACCGAGTCTGAGAAGGTGCCGTTTCCGTGTATTGTAAAGGCATGTTGCGGCGGTTCCAGTGTAGGTGTTTGTCTGGCACAGAATGAAGAAGAATATGAGAAGGCAAAGGAAGAGGCTTTCCGTTATGATAATGAAGTGGTAATCGAGCAGTATATCACCGGAAGAGAGTTTTCTGTGGGTGTGATGGACGGGGAGGCTTTGCCGGTCATTGAAATAGCACCGAAACAGGGCTTTTACGATTACAAGAATAAATATCAGGCGGGCAGTGCGGTGGAGACCTGTCCGGCGGATATTTCTACGGAGCATACCAAGCGGATGCAGGCCATTGCGGAGCAAGTATTTGCGGCGCTTCGCCTGAAGAATTATGCCCGTATGGACTTTATGATGGACAAAGACGGCAACATGTATTGTCTGGAGGCCAATACCCTTCCGGGGATGACGCCGACCTCGCTCCTTCCGCAGGAGGCAGCTGCCATCGGCATCAGCTACGAGCAGCTTTGCGAGAAGATTTTAATGAAAGCATTTGCAAGATAAAGAAAGGCAGAATAGCGGAATGAATTTGACGATTGGGCAGATTGCTGAGGCGACAAAGGGCCGCCTGGTATACAATGGACCGGGCAATGCATATGACATATTTTCAGGGACAAAGGTAGACAGTGTTGTGCTGGATTCCAGACAGGTAACCGAAGGAGGCGTGTTTGTTGCCACCGTGGGCGAGCGTGTGGACGGACATTCCTTTGTGGCATCGGTGTTTGAAAAGGGCGCGATACTGGCTGTGGTACAGAGAGAGCCGGAGGAGGCGGAGCATTGGGGCAGTTACCTTGTGGTAGAGGACACCCTCGCGGCGTTAAAGCAGATTGCGGAAGCATATCGGAAGACGCTTACGATTCCGGTCATCGGTATTACGGGAAGCGTTGGGAAAACCAGCACCAAGGAGTTTATTGCGGGCGTTTTGTCCGAGAAATATAACGTTTTAAAAACACAGGGAAATTATAATAACGAAATCGGCGTACCGTTAACCCTGCTTCGCATTCGTGAGGAGCATGAGGCGGCGGTGATCGAGATGGGCATCAGCGATTTCGGCGAAATGCACCGTCTGAGCAAGATGGCGCGACCGGACATTGCGGTGCTTACCAATATCGGACAGTGCCATTTGGAGAATCTGGGAGACCGGGACGGCGTACTGCGGGCAAAGACGGAGATTTTCGATTTTATGGCAGCGGACGGTAAGATTTGTTTGAACGGAGACGATGACAAGTTGCAGACCGTGGTGGCAACCGAAGGTCGGGAGCTCCGGTTCTTCGGTATCGGTGCGGAGGTCGGGAAGGCAGTGTATGCCACAGACGTTGAGAGTAAGGGGCTGTGGGGAAGTTCCGCAGTGCTTCACTCCGCGAAGGGAGAATGCTTCACGGTGGAAGTGCCGTTGCCGGGAATCCATATGGTATTAAATGCCACGGCGGCAGCCTGTGTGGCGGAATGGCTGGGACTGACGGCGGAGCAGATACAAGAAGGCGTGAAAAAGGTGGCGGCGGTAGGCGGCCGGAACAACCTGATTCGTACGGAGAAGTATACTTTAATCGACGATTGCTATAACGCAAATCCGGTATCCATGAAGGCGGGGATTGATTTGCTTTGTATGGCAGACACCGCCACAGCGGCGATTTTGGGCGATATGTTTGAGCTTGGAACGGATTCCGACAAGATGCACGCCGAAGTCGGTGCGTATGCTGCGGAAAAGGGCGTAGACCGTATCCTTTGCGTAGGCGAAAACTCCCGGCATATGTACGAGGCCGCAGTGCAGGCGGCGGGAACGGACCGGGTGACCTGGTTTGCCACAAGAGAGGAATTGCTTTCGGTATTGACCAGTGCACCGGAAACCATGTTGCAGTCAGGAAGTACCGTGCTAATTAAGGCGTCTCACGGAATGAAGTTTTCGGAAGTGGTGGAACTGTTGACGCGGGAGAAAAAATAAGTTCGGTTAAAAAGGAAGAGAAATGTAGGGAATTGTTGTAGCGACAGTTCCCTTTTTATGTTACGAGAAAATTTTTGTATTTTCTCGTAAAAAACTCCGCGGGGGCCACACTGCCCGGGGAACGGTGGGACCGGACAGACCGAAACGGAGTGAAGAATCGTACTGCGGCGGACCGGAAAGTGTAAGAAGAGGGCATAGTTTGCCTGCGGGAAGCGTAAAGTAGTACAAAGTTTGTTTTCGGAGTGCCTATGTTAAATTATCTGTGGGGCGGAATGATTTTGATTGCGGTAGTGTACGGAACCGTAACGGGGAATATAAAGGAGGTGGGAACTGCGGCGGTGGATTCGTCCAAAGAAGCGGTGGAGCTCTGTATCACCATGCTGGGTGTCATGGCCCTGTGGACCGGAATGATGAAAATTGCCGAAGCGGCGGGATTGACGGAAAAATTTCGAAAGGCGGTGCGGCCGGTGCTGCGTTTTTTGTTTCCGGATATACCGGCGGATGCCAAAGTAAATGATTACATCGCATCAAATCTGCTTGCAAATATTCTGGGGCTGGGCTGGGCGGCAACTCCCTTCGGATTGAAAGCTATGCAGGAGTTACAGAAGCTTAACATTGCTCAGGGAGGGCAAAAGGAGGTAGCCTCCCGCGCTATGTGCACGTTCTTAATCATCAATATTTCATCTCTTCAGTTGATACCGGTAAATATTATTGCTTACCGAAGTCAGTACGGTTCGGTAAATCCGGCGGGTATCGTCGGACCGGCCATTGCTGCCACTGCGGTAAGTACGCTGGCGGCAGTAATTTTCGTAAAACTGACGGAACGGAAGGAGAAGGTGTGATGCGGTTGTTGATGTATCTTTCGGATTTTTGTATTCCGTTGCTTTTATTTTATATGATCGGATACGGATTGTTGACAAGGACGGATATTTATAAAGAGTTTACAGAGGGCGCCAAGGACGGATTTCAGGTAACCTTTGGAATCTTGCCCACGTTAATCGGTCTGATGACCGGTGTGGGTATGTTACGGGCCTCCGGATTTCTGGAGGCGCTGGCGGGATGGCTTTCGCCGGTGGCGGAGGTGCTTTCCTTTCCGGGAGAACTGGTGCCTTTGGTGGTGGTGAAGATGTTTTCTTCCTCTGCGGCCACGGGGCTGGTGCTGGATATTTTTAAGGAATACGGTCCGGATTCTTATTTGGGGAAAGTAACGTCCTTAATCTGCTCTTCCACGGAGACGGTATTCTATACCATGTCGGTGTATTTTATGGCGGCAGGGGTAAAAAAAACCCGCTACACCCTGACCGGTGCGCTGGTGGCAACCGTAACAGGGGTAGCGGTAAGTACCATCCTCGGAGGGATGCTGTAAGTCGTATTACCAGTTTCGTTTAAAGAATACATGTCCGGCAATCTGGTGCCAGGAAGTAAACAACGGCCATTCATCATGGTTATCTACATAATAGTCCGCATGGAAAAATTGATAATCACCGATGTTATTTTTACCGGAAAGAGCTTCGTTACAAGCCTTGTAGCAGTCGGTCAGATCCCGGTTCCGGTAGCGGTCGATGTGTTTATAACCCTCAAATTGTCCCGGAGCGGTTACCACACCGTAAACGGTGTTGCCGTAACGACCGGTGAGAAGACGGTTCAGAATGACATTTGCTACCGCAAGTTTGCCTTCGTAAGGCTCCCAGAGCGCTTCTGCGGCCACCACAAGGGCGAATACCTCCAAATCCTCATCCGTCAGGGCAATCGGGTCGCGGTACGTAATCGGAATACTCTTTACATGGGCCTTTTCAATCTTTGCGGCCCGTTCTGCGGCAGCAATTTCTGCCAGAGTCATTGCGGATTTCTGATTACAGGTAAGGGAAACGTATTCCGCGTACAGATATGCTACCGTGTCGGCATCGTACTGAACCGCAATCCATTCCTTGTTGGAGAGGGAAAGAATGGCAGGGAATGCATTTCCGTTGGTCACGGAACCCAGTTTATCGTGCTCGGTACCCGGGCCGGAGCGTACGTTCATGGAATTTGCCGTAACCTTTGCGTTATAGGCGGTGATTTTGTCGGCATAGGAAAGCGCTTTATCGCCTAAATATAAATATTCGGAAAAAATATAACCGGTTACGTTACCGGAAGAAATCTTTGTCCATTCTCCTTCGGTTTCCAATACTTCCGCGATACCGTTTTTAAACAGCTTACCGACGACTTTTGTGTCGGTGGAAGCGCCTTCGCGGACATTTACAAAGTCGGAAACGTTGGCAATTGCCTTTGTAAACTTAAGCGGTTCCGGCGTCGGTGTGGCCGTAGGTGTCGGCGTAACGGTAGGTGTCGGTGTAAGTGTCGGAGTCGGTGTGGCTGCCGGCGTCGGACTCGGTGTCGGTTTCGGAGTCGGAGTGGCAGTTAATAAAACGGCAGGGGTCGGAGTGAACTGCATGGAATTTTCCGACGCATCCGCTGAATTGTTCCTGGAAGGTGTTTGTTCCGGTGCACCGGTAACAAGATCACCCAAAGAAGCGGGAGTATCTTTCTGTGTATCCGCACTCACGGAAAAGCCGCCGGACAGTGTCGCAACAAAAAAACAGACACAGGCGCATACGGCAGAAATGATGCGGTTTTTCAGATGTTTCATGGGAACCTCCTGTTTGGCGATACAATAGAGTACAAGCCACCGAAACTATACATTATTGAAATAGTATATCATAGAATAATTGTCTTGAAAAGGATATTTTTTCCTGCCGGATTCAGGAAGAAACAGATTGGGCTAAGTTGTGAGTATAATTTACACAATTTGGGTGGAATTTGGAGAAAACTAAGGGAAATCTCTGGACTTTTTTGTTAAAATATGTTATACTATAGCAAACCTTGCGATGAATATTTTATAGGGATAAATGTTCGGAAAGGAGTACGGAGATGAATACAACGGAAGAATTATTTGAAACCACGGAAGAACCGGCAGGTGCGGCTTTAACTCCGGACCCGGAGGAATTGGAGATTCCGGAGGATTTCTTTAAGGATGTGGACGAGGAAGATTTTATCACGGACGATTCCGATGATTCCGACATCGATACGGATATATTTCAAATGGATTTCAGTGATGTAGAGGAAGAGGAAGCGAAAGAGGCCGAGAGAGAAGCAAAGAAGCTTCTGAAAAAGCAGCAGAACAAAGAGAAGCATTGGTTCACTCTCATGGTGCGCATTATGGCGATTGTGTTGGGGCCGATTCTGATTATCAGCTTGTTTTATATTATTGATTCGGTGTCCAGTGCCAAGAAGCTGACCCATAAGCTGGTGTATGGAGAGATGGAGGGATTGACCATCTCCGCAGTGGAAGCTTTTACGGTGTATACTCATGGCGATTACGCCTATAGCGATGGTGTTTTTTATAAAGGGACCACGGATATGGAGCCTATGTATGAGTATCTGGACGATATGAGTGAAAAAGCCGGCGTGGATGTTATGGTATTCTTCGGAGATACCTGTGTGATGACCACGTTTGCGGATGAAAACGGTAATCGCTATTCCGGTATGAAGGTAGATACGGCAACGTATGAAAATATTTTAGTAAAATATGTGTATCAAGGGAATTACTATTATGATTCCGAAGGTACCTTGAACGGAGAAGACTATGCGGTTTATTATTATCCGTTGATGCAGGAGAGTTCCGGTGAAGTCGTAGGAGCGGTTTTCTGCGGAGTCAACCGTGACGGTATCAGTAAGGATATGAACGGTGTGCTGGTTACTCTTATTATCTTCGGTATTATTTTTGCTGTGGCGGCAGGGGTATTGTGTTTCTTTGAAGTACGGAAGATGACAAAGGCAATGGACGTGTCCGTAACCGGTCTTACCCGGGTGGCCGGCGGAGATCTGACTGTGTGCATGGAGGATGAGGATACAAAGAGAAAGGATGAAATCGGAGATATTGCCCGCGGTGTAAAGAAGCTGGCGGAGGAATTAAACGAGATTGTAGGAAGCATCCGGACCTCGTCCAAAGAAGTATCCGATTTCTCAGAGCTTATGAATGAGTCCATGGGACGGATTTCTGAAACTGTAGCCAGTGTAAACCTGGCGGTGGAGGATATTGCCAAGGGAGCTACTTCCCAGGCAACGGAGACCATGCAGGCCAATACCCAGGTGGCACAAATCGGTGACGCTATTGAGGTGGCGGTGGCCGAGGTGGAGAACTTAAGTATCAGTGCCAAGAAGATGGATGAATACAGCATCGATGCGGACAAGACCTTGCAGGAACTTTTAATTATCAGTAAGGAAGCGGATGACGCGATAAATGAGATTAAGAAGCAAACCAATGAGACCAACGAATCCGCACAGCAGATTCAAAAGGCAACCGACATGATTGCCGCCATTGCGAGTCAGACCAATCTTCTCTCCCTGAATGCCTCCATCGAGGCGGCGAGAGCGGGAGAAGCAGGCATGGGCTTTGCGGTAGTTGCGGATGAAATCAGAGAATTGGCGGAGCAGTCCCGTACTTCGGCGGAAGAGATTCGTGAGGTAGTAGAGGCGCTGATTTTGAATTCCAATACCAGCGTAAAGGCAATGGATAATGTATCGGAGAGTATCGTAACCCAGAACGATAAGCTGGATGAGACACTAAAAGTATTCGGTGCGCTGAGTTCGGAGGTATCCTCGGTTATGAAGGCCATCAAGGAGATTACCGCACAGACCAAACAGCTGGCGGATCTCAGAGAGGGCGTTGTAAATATCGTAGAAGGTCTGGCTGCCATTGCGGAAGAGAATGCGGCAGGAGCGGAAGAGACCTCTGCATCCATGTACGAGGTAAGTACGATTCTGGAGGAATGTACGAGACAGACGGAAGAACTGGTCGGTTTGAAGGAAGAACTGGAAAAGAATATGGCATTGTTTACGGTAACAGAGAAAGCGTAAGCGGTGTAACAGTAGAAAAGGAACGAAGGGGGCTGTCGTACGATGGTACGACGCCCCGTTTCATTGTAAACAGGATAGGAGAATGTTATGGAATTGTTTGAGTATTTAAACGGAGCAGTGACCCCGTATCATGCGGTGGAGCTGGGAGCAGATGTTTTATTAAATGCCGGATTTACGGAGCAGAGGCTGGAAGAACCTTTTGTTCCGGAGCGTGGGAAGGGGTATTTTATCCGCGTGTACGGAACCGGGTTGGTTGCTTATACCGTAGGATCGGAATTTTCCGGCGTGGATGCCTTGCATCTGGCGGTGGCCCATACGGATGCGCCGTGCTTACGGGTAAAACCCGTGGCAGAGCTGGTATCCGGGGAATATAAGCGTCTGGATATCGAAGTATACGGAGGGGCGATTTTAAATACCTGGTTTGACCGTCCTCTTTCATTGGCGGGCCGCGTGGTGCTGAGGGGAGAGACTGCCTATGCGCCACGCCTTGAAACGGTAGATTTTAAGCGGCCGCTGCTTACGGTGCCGAATCTTGCCATTCATATGAACCGAGAAGTAAACAAGGGCGTGGAATACAAGCCTCAGAGGGATTTGTTGCCGCTTCTCGGGATGTTAAAGGAGGGCGAATCCAAGGAGGCGTATGTAAGAACATTACTTGCGAAGGAATTGCAGGTCGATGCGGAAGAAATTCTGGATTATGACCTGACGGTATATTGTGCGGAACCGGCTTGTTATCTCGGCGAGGAGGAGGAGTTTGTTTCCGCACCCCGTCTGGATAACCAGTTGTCCTGTTATGCCCTGTTACAGGCGATTTGTGCAGGAACCCATACATCAGGAATTCATATGGCGGTGCTGTATGACCATGAGGAAATCGGAAGTCGTTCCAAGCAGGGAGCGGACAGTGCCCTGACCGGAGCGATAATCGAACGGATCTACGCAGGATTGGGAGTGTCAAGGGAACAGATGCAGGCGGCTCTTGCGAAAAGTATTATGTTGTCGGTGGACGGTGCCCATGCGTTGCATCCGAATCGTCAGGATATGTATGATCCGGTAAATCGTGCTACCATGAATAAGGGAATTGCGTTAAAGATTAACAGCAGCCAGCGTTACGCTTTTGATACGGAGACGGTGGCCATTGCCCAGGTGCTTTGTGAGGAAGCGGACGTGGCGTATCAAAAGGTTGCGAATCATGCGGATTTGGCGGGAGGAAGTACCTTGGGACCGATTTTGTCCTCCTGGGTTCCGATGCGGGCGATTGATTTGGGAGTTCCGCTTCTGGCTATGCATTCCGCAAGAGAATTGGCCGGAAGGAAGGATGTAGACGGTTTACTTCGCTTTTTGAACAAATTTTATGCCTAGTTTTTGTGCAACTGTTACAAAATAATAGAGTGAAACTATAGTCCTATTGACAATTTTTCTCAGAACATGTTATAGTAGGAAAGTAATCAATATTGGAGAAGGTATTGATTAGAGGACGAAAACGTTGGGGAACGTGCAAGGGCAAAAGGAAAGACCGGCTTGAAAGTGCGGTACGTAAGTGACCGGACTGATAGCCGGTCTTTCTCTGTGCAAAGGGAAATCCTCTGATTTCCCTTTGCACAGAGAAAGACGCTTAGGATGCGCACTCGTGCGAGAGGAAGGTGTCGCAAGCGACCGCACTCAGCGCAAGAGTTTCGCAAGCGAACTCTATCTCTATGCGATGTGTACAAATCAAAAAAATTGTGTTACACTATGGGGAGAATAAGAGAATTCGGAGGCATTATGAACCTGATTACCATAGAACATGTATCAAAAAGCTATACGGAGCGAATGCTGTTTGACGATGTGTCGCTCGGCATTAACGAGGGAGACCGCATCGGAATTATCGGCATTAACGGTACCGGAAAGTCCACATTTTTAAAGATTTTGGCGGGGCTGGAAGAGCCGGATGCCGGGACTGTGATCAAAGGGAAAGAGGTACGGATTGCCTATTTGCCGCAAAATCCGGTATTTTCCGATGAAATGACACTTTTACAGAATATTACGGATGGATTGGTACACCCGGAGGAGTACCGTGATATTCCGGGGGAGGCAGCGGCGATGCTTCGGAAGCTTGGCATTCCGGAGACGGATGCGGTGCCGTCTACTCTTTCCGGTGGTCAGAGAAAACGGGCGGCGCTGGTGCGGACACTCCTTATGCCGGCGGATGTATTGATTTTGGATGAGCCGACCAACCATCTGGATTCCGCTATGACGGAGTGGTTGGAGGAATATTTAAAGAAAAACGGAAAAGCGTTGGTGATGATTACCCATGACCGTTATTTCTTAGATGCGGTTACCAACCGGATTGTGGAGTTGGATAAGGGAAAGCTCTATTCCTATAAAGAAAACTATACCGGCTTTTTGCTGCTAAAGGCGGAGAGGGAAGCGATGCAGCTGGCAACGGAGCGGAAAAATCAGAGTCTGTACCGTCAGGATTTGGCGTGGATGATGCGGGGTGCAAGAGCCCGTTCCACCAAGCAAAAGGCCCATATCGAGCGGTTTGAGGCATTAAAGAACCGGGAAAAGATTGTGGTAGACGGGGAGGTGGAGATTAAGGCGTTGTCCTCCCGTTTGGGGAAGAAGACTATTGAGGTGGAGCATATTTCCAAGTCCTTCGGTGAGAAGATGCTTATCAAGGACTTCAGCTATATTTTCCTTTCTACGGACCGTATCGGTATTATCGGGCCAAACGGGTGCGGAAAGAGTACATTCCTGAAAATGATTACCGGAAAGCTGGCGCCGGATGAAGGTACGGTGGAGTTCGGTACCACGATTAAGGTGGGTTACTTTATGCAGGAAAACGAGGCATTGAATCCGGAGATTCGTGTCATTGATTCCGTCAGAGAGGTGGCGGAATATATCGAGACCTCCGAAGGGAAAATCAGTGCGTCCCAGATGTGTGAAAAGTTCCTGTTTACGGACGCCATGCAATATACTTTAATCGGTAAACTATCCGGCGGTGAAAAGCGTCGTCTGGCGTTGCTTCATGTGCTGATGGAGGCACCGAATGTGCTGATTTTGGACGAGCCGACCAACGATTTGGACATTCGTACCCTTTCCATTCTGGAAGATTACTTAACCCGGTACAACGGTATTGTCATTGCGGTGTCCCATGACCGGTATTTTCTCGATAAGGTGGCAAATCGTATCTTCTCCTTTGAGGGTGACGGTGTCATTCGCAGATATGAAGGTAACTATTCGGACTACCGTGCGGTGTGCGAACGGGAAGGCCGCCCGGTGACGAGGGGGATTTCTGAGGGAAATGTCCGGATGGGAAGCGGTACCGGTGCGGGAAACGTTGGTGCCGGTAAGTTAGGAAATGCGACAAACATCGGAGGAATTCAATCGGGTCAGGACGATGAGGGCAGTGCGAAGACCGACAGCCGCGCCACATGGAAAAACCGCGAGCAGAAGGTGAAGTTCTCCTACAAGGAGCAAAAGGAGTACGAAACCATTGATGCGGATATAGCGGCACTGGAGGATAAGATAGCGGCACTTGAAGAAGAAATCGCAGCCTCTGCCACCAACTACGGAAAGCTCCAGGAGCTGTCCAAAGCAAAGGAAGAGGCGGAAGCGGCTTTGGAGGAAAAGATGGACCGTTGGGTGTACTTAAACGAGCTGGCGGAACAGATCGAGAATCAGAAGCAGTAAAGGGAGCGCGCGGAACCGTGTGTGAAATGCGGGGGCAGTCAAAAGAGAATAATTGAAAATACGGTTCTAGAATTGCCGGATGTTCCATACAATAATAATAAAAGTGAGTGTGGGACAAAGAAGAGAAGGCACGTGAAATCAGCCAAAATGCCATTGTCCCGGAAGGGACGCAGCATGCAGAGAAAAGTGGCATACGTGTTTTTGTATAAGAACGGAATCCGAGAACGCAGTGTAGGAATTGTAAAGCGCTACGGTACGGCAGAACAGCCGGAGGTGGCGCTTGAATTATTTGGGGAAGAAGAACGAAAGAAAAGGTGGCGTATCTACTACTTTACCGAAGGAGAGGCGTTAGTCGAGGCTGCTTATCTTTGGGGGTGTACCACGGAGCGGGGAAAAAGCGAAGCGCGACTGTCTCAGTGTCGTATATGTGCGGAAGCCGGAATGGGCGGAGGTATCGTGCTGCTGCCGGAACGTGAGGTTGAGCCGGAACGGAATAGTCGGGAGAATCGGATGGAACAGAGCGATATCGATAACAACCGGACGCGTTCGGGAGCGGTCCTGCGGGAATATCTGTGTGCCCGTTACGACGGGAAAGAGATAACGGAGGAGGCGCTTGTGGAGGCGTTTTCGCGAAAAGAGGAGCCTGCTTGCGACCCACGGATTGCGTCGGCAAAGAAGCTGATGGAGGAGATTGCCAAGGCGGCGGGAGGCGAGATTGAGGAAGAGACGGCAGTGTCGGTGCAAAAGGATTCTTCGATGTCGAAACCGAGGGAGAAGAAAAGAACCGGCCGGCAGCTTGCGTACCTGGAAAAACTGCTCCTCTTGAATCCTCCCTACGGGCCTTGCCGCCGGTTTGATGTGGAATATTCCGTACGGGTTACGCCGGAGGAACTTTTGAATTTCCCGAAGGAAGGGAAACGGTTTGCGGAAAACAGCTTTGTACTGCATGCGTACTATCGTTATCGGCATGTGCTTTTGGGGAGACGCAGAAGAAAAACTGCGGAAGACTATGTGCTGTTGGTACCGGGAAGTTACAATGAAAAAGAAGCCAAACTTGCAGAGTTGTTCGGCTTCCCGGAGTTTTTGCCGATTGCGCAAACAAAACCGGAAGCAGACGATGCCGCTTCCGGGAAAGAACTGTTCGGTTATTTCTGCGGAAAAATATAAGAGTACCTCAGGTGGTCCCGCCATACACCGTTAATTTCGTGAGAACTGCGGGCAACACCCTCGTAGGAAAATCCCAGTCGTTCAATTAACCGCAGGGAAGGGGCATTTTCCAACAAAATGTCCGCTTCCACCCGGTGAATGTGCAGGTCCTTGTGAAGCTCCGGCAAAAGCAGTTGCAGCGCTTCGGTGGCGTAACCCTTGCCGGTGTGATGTTTATCTAATTTATAGCCCACACGGCAGCTTTTGTCGTCGGTGCGGGAAATGTTGGAAAAGCTGACGGTACCGATGATGCGGGCCGGGTCCTCCTTTAAGAACAGGTAGTAGCGGATGTAGGTATGGCGAAGCATGGCCTGAAACTCCGCCCGCAGTACCTGGGCCTGAAACTCCTCGGTATAAAAGGCGGCTTCGCGACGAGGCTCGTAGGGGGCGAAAAACTCCCGGTTTTCCGTCATAAAGGTAAGCAGCGCAGGCGCATATTCTTCGTTGCATATCAGCAAATGTAAATGTTCGGTTTCGTAATGAAATTGCATGGTAAAACCCATCCTTTGGTCGGTTCTTATAATCAGTCGATGCCACGGAGCAGGACCTCGTCAAAGTACGGCAAAAGAAGCTCGCGGAAAGAGGTCAGCTCGTCTCTTGCGTAGCCGGACAGGCCCGGCTGTATGAGATTGCCGGAGTCCTTGAAGGCCTGCAAGGCATAGCATTTGGCGCCACGAAGCCATTCGCCGATGGCAAGGAAATCTTCCTTTGTGTGGAATTCCTTGACCACCGTGGTGCGGAACTCGTAAGGAAGACCGCTGTTTTTAATAATGTCCACGCTTTCCTCAAAGTCGGAAAAGCGAACGGAGGACAAGCCTACAGTCTCGGCATATCGCGCCGGGCTGTTTTTTATATCCATGGCAATGTAGTCCAGAAGCTTTGCATCCAGGGCGGCCTGTATCACATCCGGGCGGGTGCCGTTGGTATCAAGCTTCGTTAGATACCCCATCTCCTTACATTTCTCTAAAAACGGCAATAAATCCTTTTGGAGCGTCGGTTCGCCGCCGGTAATGCAAATCCCTTCCAGGGTGTCCTTACGGCGCGTGAGGAAGGAAATAACGGCTTCCTGGGTGATGACAGGCTGAGAGTCCGGTGCTAACACCAGATCTCCGTTATGACAAAACGGACAGCGCAGGTTGCAGCGTCCGGTAAATACGGTACAAGCGATGTGCTTGGGAAAATCAAGCAACGTGGTTTTGTTGATTCCGTGAAATTCCATGGGTGGTCTCCTTTCGTATCACTAAGATTAGTATAATACTTGTGAGGGGGGAGTGCAAGGGGAAAGTTCCCGTTGCAGATTGGGCAATTTTTGTGTAAAATAGGAAAAAGGATAGAAATGGGAGGAAGCATATGACCGGAAGAGAAGAATTGTTGTATTTGATGAAGGAGTTACTGGAAGGCTCCTATGAAATTTCGGTTTTTTGTGAGGAGTTTTACAGGGTTTTTGATTTGGAATTGGATTATTCGGAATTAAATGAAGAAGAGAGGAATGCATTAAATGGTTTATCAGAGATGGTGGGAAGGTTTTCGGATGATGAGAGCGACTTGAAAATACCTGGTGTATATTTGGGTGAAGCGGAGGTTGTTGAAAACGTAAAGAGTTGCTACTTGTTTATGGCGGCGAGCATGGAAAAGAGAGAGTAGGTGACTATACGGATGGAATTATTTTTGATTAATCTCATCGCTACGGTTTATTTTCTTGGACATGCCATTTATATAAGAGTTTGTTATACGAAGCATAGGGCGGTTTGCTTGGATTATATATGTGGTTCGAATGTATTTATCACCCATGCGCTTTATGAATATGAATTGATAATTGCAGGGAAAACTGTGAAATTAAAACATTGGGGAGATACTGCATTCGGACTGAGAAGAGGAAAGCAGTATAAGGTTTTTATACATAAAAAAGATTATACGAAAGTAGTAGGATATGCCGATTATGTGGTGCGCCTGTTTCTCGGATGCTTTTCGGGAATATTATTAATAGTGGATTTGATATTTTAAGGGAAAGGGGAAGACTAATGGCAGAAGAATTCTTAACACTTATGGCGGACTTAGACGAAGCATCCCAGGAAATTATGTCCGGATGGTATAACACTTTAAAGGAAGCAGGATTTACCGGTACCCAGACGCCGGGACTTCCGTATCATATCAGTCTGGCAACCTTTTCGCTTGAAAAAGAGCAGGAGGTAGTTGCGTTGATGCAAAAGGTAGCGGCGGAGTTTGCGCCGGTGCGGGTGCATATCAGTCATGTAGGGATGTTTGCAGGAGGAAAGGTTTTGTTTGGAGCACCGGATATGAGCCCGGAGCTGACAGCACTTCACGAAGCATGCGCAAAGGAAACGTCGCAGACCTATCCGTGGACGCCACATGCAACCATACTGATTGACGAGCCGGATACGGTTTGTGCGGCGCTTCCCGTGCTTATGAAGTCCTTTTATCCATTTGTCGGGAAAATCACCCGTCTGCATTTGTGCGCGTTCTGGCCTAAAAGGGAAATCGCAGCAGTGGAATTGAAGGAGTAGAGGTTATGGTATTATATTGAGTTAATTAAGGGGGGTATATGAAAAAGAGTGTAAGAAAATGGTTGTTTTTGTTTGTAAGCTTGTTTCTCTTAATTCCAGCATCCTTTATGGGGATATTTGGAACTTGGATTCTGGAATCGGTGACCGGTAATACGGAAGCAGGGTATATTATTTCATTCATGGTTTGTGGCTTCTTAAGTGCTTTGCCGGTATTGATAAAAATAGGAAGAATGGATTCCTTGAGTAGAATCAAGAAATTGATTTACATTATTTCAGTGGGTCTTTTGTTTTCTGGGGCGGCATTCTCTTTATGGAATTGGGTGTTTGGAATTTAAAAGCTTTTAAGAAAATATCAAAGAATATAACACAACACCAAAACCGGCTGTCACATGTTCTGTAACAGCCGGTTTTGTAAGAGTAAAATATTATAAAAAAGGATTAGAAACTGACAGGTTCATCTGAAACCGGGTATTTGTTAAGAAAGCGTTTCCTTCTTAGATAGAATATGCCACGGTCCCTCTGGTTTCTCCGTTTTCCTCGTAGATGCCGAACTTACGGAAGCGCATGTAGCGGTCTTCCAAAAGGGCATCGGTCTTTTTCTTCATCAATTCGCCTAAGTCGTACTTTAAATGCTCCTTGATGGTGGCACAGGTGGCCGCAAAATCATCAAAGTTTTCCGGAATGACGGTCTCTGCAACGCCGAACCGCTTCATGTCGTCTGCGGTGATGCGCAAGCACTGTGCCGCATCTTCGGCACGGGAAGCATCCTTCCAAAGAATACTTGCACAGCCTTCCGGAGAGATTACGGAATATACGGCATTTTCCATCATGTAGACACGGTCTGCGGAGCAAAGTGCCAGTGCACCGCCGCTGCCGCCTTCGCCGATAACGATGGAGATGGTCGGAGTCTGAAGCCCCAGCATTTCCATAATGTTTTCCGCAATGGCTTCGCCCTGTCCCCGCTCTTCGCCGTCGGCGCCGCAGAAGGCACCCTGGGTGTCCACAAAGCAAACCACCGGGCGACCGAACTTCTCCGCCTGCTTCATAAGGCGCAGAGCCTTACGATAGCCCTCCGGCTTCGGACAGCCGAAGTTGGTCTTCATACGGGTGGCCAAATCCACACCCTTCTCAATAGCGATATAAGTGACCGGGATACCGTCGATGCTGCCGATACCGGAAATAATTGCGGCATCCTCCGCAAAACGACGGTCGCCGTGAAGTTCAATACGATCGTCAAAGATTCCGTTGATGTAGGCAATACCGGTCGGTCTGCCGTTCTGACGGGTCAGTTTTAACTTTTCATAAGGCGTCATCCTGCTACACGCTCCTTTCTGTGAAGCTTTAAGATGGTGGTCAGGGTGCCGATGAGTTCCTCTCTCGGAACAATGGCATCCGCAAATCCATGCTCTAAAATAAACTCTGCACTCTGGAAGTTATCCGGAAGCTGAGACTTGGTAGTCTGTTCTACCACACGACGGCCTGCGAAACCTACCAGTGCGTTCGGCTCTGCAAGGATAATGTCACCCTGCATTGCAAAGGAAGCGGTTACACCTCCGGTGGTCGGGTCTGTCAGTACCGTAATATATAAATTCCCCTCGGTGGAATGTTTCTTTACCGCAGCGCTGCACTTGGCCATCTGCATGAGAGAAATAATACCCTCCTGCATTCTTGCACCGCCGGATGCGGTAAAACCGATGACCGGAATGTGATGCTCGGTGGCGTACTCAAAGGTACGGGTGATTTTCTCGCCTACTACGGAGCCCATACTTGCCATCATAAAGCGGGAGTCCATGACAAAAATGGCACACGGATGACCGCCGATGGTAGCATGACCACAGATGACAGCGTCGTCCTCTCCGGTGGCATCAATAGCCTTGGTCAGTTTATCGGAATACCCCGGAAACTCCAAAAAGTCCACGCTGGAAAGACCGGTTGCAAACTCTTCAAAGCTCTTCTTGTCTACTACCTGATTGATACGTTCTCTGCCGCCGATACGCATGTACTTGCCGCATTCCGGACAGATGTAAAGGGACTTACGAAGCTCCTTTACGGAAAATTCTTTTTTGCAGGCACCACAGGTCAGTTTTTCATGGGTGAATGCCGCAATCCATTTTTCGAATATCATGGTTATGCCTCCTCTTTCGGCAGGATGGCAAAGGAGAACTCTGCGGAAACGCAAAGCTTACCGTTTACCTTACCCACACCCTTTGCCCAGTAAAACGGGGCCTTGCTCTTAATAATGGAGCACTCGGTTTCAAATACATCTCCCGGCTTTACCGGATTTTTAAAGCGTACCTTGTCGAGTCCGGTAAACAGGGTAGTAATTTCCTTGCCTTGTGCCATATCCTGAAACAGGACACAGGTGGACTGGCCTAAAATTTCACACAAAATCACACCCGGTACAATCGGGTTACCCGGGAAGTGTCCCTTTAAAAAGAACTCGTCACCGGTAATGGTTTTCTTTCCGTATGCCACACCGTCTTTTACCTCTGCCTCATCAACGAGAAGCATATGGTCACGGTGCGGAAGGATCTTCATCAATTCGTCTTTGTTCATATTGTCACCTCGATTACTTTACGCGACGGAACGCGATGCAGGCGTTGTGACCGCCGAAGCCTAAGGACGTGGAAATGGCGGTATCTACCTGTACATTCTGAGCCTTACCCGGAACGTAGTCCAAATCAAGGGCCGGGTCCGGGCTTGTTAAGTTGATGGTCGGCGGTAAAATACCGGTCTCCAAAGCCTTTACGCAGGCAATGGCTTCCGCTGCGCCTGCAGCGCCCAACATATGTCCGGTCATGGACTTGGTGGAGCTGATTTTTACCTTCTTGGCATCTTCTTCACCGAAGGCTAACTTAAATGCCTTGGTCTCGGTGGCATCGTTTAATGCGGTACCGGTGCCGTGGGCGTTGATGTATAAGGAATCGGTAGCGTAGTCTACGCCTGCCAGAGCCTTTTCGATGGCCTTTGCGGTATAGGTAGCTTCCGGGTCCGGAGCGGTGATGTGGTGTGCATCACAGGTAGCACCGTAGCCGCAGATTTCTGCGTAAATCTTTGCACCGCGGGCAACTGCATGCTCATACTCCTCTAAGATGAGGGTGGCGGCACCTTCGCCTAATACGAAGCCCGCACGGCGGGAGTCGAACGGAAGAGAAGCCTCGTTCGGGTCCGTTGCCTGGGACAGTGCCATACAGTTAATGAAGCCTGCTACGCAAAGCGGATTTACGGAAGACTCGGAACCGCCGCAGATGGCTGCGGTCAAATAACCATCCTTAATCGCGCGGTATGCTTCGCCGATGGCGGTGGTACCGGTTGCGCAAGCGGTGGACATACACATAGCGTTGCCGTGTGCGTTAAAACGAATGGCAATCTGGCCTGCCGCAATGTTGATAATCATCTTCGGAACGAACTGCGGAGATACTTTCTTCGGGCCGCCTGCAAGAATACCGTCGTGGTTTTCCAAGGTGGTTTCGATGCCGCCGACACCGGAACCGAAGTATACGCCCAACTCTTCCTCTGCAATATTCCCTGCAAGACCGGAATCCTGCATTGCTTCGTCAGCGGAAACAAGGGCATACTGGGTGTAAAGGTCGGTTTTACGAACGGTACCCTTATCCAGTACCGCGGACGGATCAAAGTTCTTAACTTCCGCAGCGAGCTTGCTCTTGAAATCGGTGGTGTCGAAGCGGGTAATCGGTGCGATACCGTTTACGCCGTTAACAAGACCGTTCCAATATTCTTCCATATTATTTCCGATCGGGGTCACTGCGCCGAGACCGGTTACAACAACTCTTCTCATATTTTTCTCCTCCTACATTGCCATGCCGCCGTCGATGCGGATGACTTCGCCCGTAATGTAATTTGCCATGTCAGATGCCAGGAACAATACTAAGTTTGCGATTTCCTCCGGCTCTGCGAAACGCTTCATCGGGATGGCGTTAACGAATTCTTCCTTGTCTGCGAAGGCAGTGGTCATCGGGGTTCTTACAAAGCCCGGAGCGATGGCGTTACAGCAGATGCCGCGGCTGCCCAGCTCTTTTGCGATGGACTTGGTAAAACCGATTAAGCCGGCTTTGGATGCGGCGTAATTGGTCTGTCCCGGATTACCCATAACACCTGCTACGGAGCTGACGTTGATGATTTTTCCGGCACGCTTCTTTAACATCACCGGGTATACCTGTTTTACGGTATTGTAAGCACCTACCAGGTTGATGTCGATAACAGAGGTAAATTCCTCCGGCTTCATGGAAAGAAGCAGCTTATCGCGGGTAATACCTGCGTTGTTTACTAAAATATCTACGGTCCCGAACTCGGCAAGGATTTCCTTGAACACTTCCGTGGTCTTTTCGAAATCGGAAATATCGCACTGATAAGCCTTTACCTTGGTACCAAACTGAGTAAGGTAAGCTACGGTTTCTTCCGCAACCTCCATGCTTCCTGCGTCTAAGAATGCCACATCGGCACCGTTTTTGCAGAAGGCTTCACAAACGGCACGGCCGATGCCACGGGAGCCGCCGGTAACGACGGCAACTTTATTTTTTAAAGATGTATTATTTTCCATGTTAAGATCCTTTCCCTATTTACCCAGCTCGGCAAGAACTTTGTCAAGCTGTTCCTTCGTTTCCACAGCGTACGCTTTTGCTTCTGGAACAATCTTTTCCACAAGTTTCTGTAAGGTATTGCCGACACCGGTTTCAATGAATGTGGTGACACCCTGTTCTGCCATGGAAAGAATAATCTTTTCCCAGAGAACCGGATGATTAACCTGAGCGCACATAGTCTCGCGTACATTTGCATCGTACGGGGACGCGGTGAGGTTTGCGTAAATCGGAAGAGACGGGGTAGTAATCTCAAAGCCTGCCAAATCCTTTTCAAACTGTGCGACTGCCGGGGTCATAAACGGGGAATGGAATCCGCCGCCTACCTTAAGAGGAAGGGCACGACCGCCTGCGGCCTTTACTTCTTCATAAAACTGCGGAAGTTCCTCGGTACTTCCCGCACATACCAACTGTCCGGTGCAGTTGTAGTTTACCGGATATACATGCTCGTAGTGGGAGGCAAGCTCCTCTACGGTTTCGTTCGGCAGCTTCACAACGGCTGCCATGCCTGCCGGAGCCTCTGCTGCGGCTTTTGCCATATGACGACCACGTGCGCAGGCGATTTCAAAGCCGGTCTCCGGAGTGTAAGCGCCCGCAAAAGCGAGGGCCGGGATTTCTCCTAAGGAGAAGCCTGCAACCATATCCGGAACGATGCCTGCGTTCTTTACTGCCAAAGCGGCCGCCAAATCTGCCAGATAGAGACACGGCTGGGTGTTTGCGGTGTCGCGAAGGGTTGCTTCGTCACCTTCAAACATCTGGGCAAGAGTGCCCGGACGAAGCGCTTCTGCTTTATCAAAGAGCTCAGCTACCTCGTTAAAGTTTTCGTATAAATCTTTTCCCATGCCAGGGTGCTGTGCACCCTGACCGGAAAATAAAAATGCTATTTTACCCATGCGTTTACTCCTTTCAAAAGAGCTTCGCATTCGGTTACGAGCTCTGTAACAATCTCTGCGGCGGTCTGTTCCTTGTTTACCATACCGGAAATCTGTCCGGCAAGGAAGCATCCCTCCTTGGTATCACCGTCTACGGCAGCCTTACGAAGTCCGCCGACACCCAGCTCCGCAACCATTTCCGCGGTGGTTTCAGGAGCATACTCAATCTTCGAAAAACCGCGGCTGAACGGGTTTTTGATGCAACGGCAGGTGTTTCCGCCGAAGCGTCTGCCGGTGGTGATAGTGGAAGTATCGTTTGCCTTTAACACCATGTCCTTGTAGTTCTGATGTACGGAGCATTCCTTTGCCACGAGAAAACGGGTACCCAACTGTACACCGCATGCACCGAGACAAAAAGCTGCAGCCATACCGCGTCCGTCCGCAATACCGCCGGCAGCAAGTACCGGAACGGAAACTGCGCTGCAAACCTGCGGAACTAAAGCCATAGTCGTTAATTCGCCGATGTGTCCGCCGGATTCCTGACCTTCCGCAACAACTGCGGTAGCACCGCACTGTTCCATTTTCTTTGCCATGGCAACGGAAGCGATGACCGGGATAACTTTGATTCCTGCGGCAAGCCAGGCTTCCATATAAGGAGCCGGACTTCCTGCACCGGTAGTTACTACCGGAACCTTTTCCTCTACCACAACCTGTGCCACTTCGGCAACGTGCGGACTCATTAACATGATGTTCACGCCGAAGGGCTTGTCGGTCAGCTCGCGGGCGATTTTAATCTGCTCACGAAGATAGTTTGCATCGGCATTCATAGCGGAAATGATACCCAGTCCGCCTGCGTTGGATACGGCAGCGGCAAGCTTGCCGTCCGCAATCCACGCCATACCACCCTGGAAAACCGGGTAGGTAATTCCTAATAAATCACAGAGTTTCGATTGAATCATAATGTACCTCGTCTTAGTTGTTCTTAAGCTCCTCGATCTTTGCGATAAGGTCGCCTACGGTAGCGATGGACGGATCCGGCTCGATGGAAACGCCGAACTCTTCTTCAACGTTCATGAGTAACTCAACGATATCGAGAGAGTCGATACCGAGGTCCTCGGAGAAGCTGCTTGCTTCGGTGATGGAATCTGCATCGATAGAGAGGCTGTTTGCTAAAAGTTCTTTGATCTGGTCTAACATAGTTTCGTTCTCCTTTTTTTGAAAAAAATAATTTTTATGAACAAGCCGTTGAAGCAGAAGCGTTCGTAGGCATGTTTCCGTTTGGTTTTACATGCTGTGGCTTGGCAAGTAAATGTGTACGACGGTTTATACAAGCAGAAGTGTACCGTCGGGGGAGTCTTACCAGCGAATGAGGCAGGCTGCGTTTGCAAGGCCGCCGCCGAAGGCGGTAAGAATAATGTAGTCGCCGTGCGTAAGCTTACCGGCACGGTTTAACTCGTCCAAGGCAATCGGAATACTTGCGCTGGAGGTATTACCATAGCGTTCGATGTTAAGGAAAAACTTGTCTTCCGAGGTCTTTAATCGCTTTGCGGCAAAGTCGATGATACGTTTGTTGGCCTGATGCGGCACAATGTACTTGATATCGTCCAAGGTCAGGTTATTTTGCGTAAGCAGTGTATTCACATCGCTGCAGATGGAGCTTACGGCATACTTAAAGGTTTCCTGGCCCATCATGTGGATGTACGGGCTGTCCGCTTCTTTGGTAAAGAACGGAGAGCAGCCGATGGCGGTCGGAATCTTTATAACCTCGTCATTTCCCTGTACGGTCACAACGGAATCCAAGTATCCGTCCTCGTCATTCGAAAGAACCGCTGCGCCGGCACCGTCACCGAAAATAATGCAGGTACCCCGGTCAGACCAGTCCATAATGCCGCTTAAACGCTCCGCACCTACCACAAGAATCTTGTTTGCCTTCTTTCTGGCAAAGAGTCCGGCTGCGGTTTCCAGTAAGAACAGGAAGGCAGAGCAGGCTGCGTTGATTTCCAATGCCGGACAGGTGGCTCCGAGAAGCTTCTGTACCATGCATGCGGTGGACGGGGAAACGGTTTCGCCGCTTACTGTGGCGGTAATAATATAGTCTAAGTCCTCCGGCTTGCAATTTGCGTTTTCCAACGCTGCAAGAGCGGCCTTATGCGCCATTTCGGACGTCCATTCCTCTGTGCTGATTCTGCGCTCCGCAATGCCGACACGCTGTCTGATCCATTCGTCGTTGGTATCTACCATAGTTGAAAGCTCATCGTTGGTAACGATGCGCTCCGGTACATACATACCGGTTCCGATTATATGAAACATAACATCCTCCAAAAAATCATTCGGCAGGGATGAATAATCCTTGCTACGGGCTTCTCAAAAAAGCCATTCGATAAGTTAGTGACGGAAAGAGGAAAAAAGTTACAAAGAAAATAAAAAATTTTTTGGTTGATTATTATGACGCTATTCCAAATGCAGGAAAACAGCGAAGTATCGGGAACAAAAATTTTTATACCCAAACAAAAAAATATGTGTTATACTAACCATAAAAGTTTTGTTGACGACAATATTTTAAATCCTGAAGACAGGGGGATTTTTTGTTTTGGAAGATTTTGAAGAGATTTATGTGCGTTACCAGACGAAGGTATACAGCTTTTTGTATCGTCTCAGCGGTGACGCGCAATTAGCGGAGGAACTGACCCAGGAGACCTTTTACCGGGCTTTTGTATCCTTTCAGAAATATAAAGGCAACAGCAGTATGTTTACTTGGTTGGCGGCCATTGCAAAGTATACCTATTTCGGGTATCTGAAAAAGGAGAAGCAGTCCAGAGAAGTGATTCAGTTGGAGGATGTAGTTACCTTTTTTATGGAACAGGAAGGACAGGCTTCCGCAGAAAGCCGGATGCTTCGGAAAGAGGTTACAGACAAGGTCAGAGAGGTGCTTTTGGAGCTTCCGCAAAAGAATCTGGAAGTGGTAGCGCTTCGGATTTATGCGGAGATGTCTTTTAAGCAGGTGGCGGAAACAATGGGAATTTCGGAAAGTTCGGCAAAGGTGCTGTACTTCCGTGCAAAAAATATGTTAAAGGAGAAATTGGAGCATGAGTATAAGCTGTAATGTAGTGCAGGATTTAATTGTATTATTTCAGGAAAACACCGTCAGTGAAGATACGAGACGTGAAATCAGAGAGCATTTAAAAGAATGCAGAGCATGTCGCAAGGTTTACAGAGAATATGCTCATTTGAACCAGGAAGAATTGCATTTTGAGCCGGAACCGAGACCGGAGTACGAATATGAGTACGAAGCATTGGCGGCCCGGATTCGTAAGAGAAAGTTCTGGAAACATACGGTGGTAACAAGTGCCTTTGCGGTATGCATCGGTATTACTGTGCTTGTAACCCGTGCGATTTTGCGGAATGAAGATAGAGTGAAGTGATTTGTGAATGTGAAGAATGAGCAGCAATAGGAGGGCCGTTTATGGAAATCGAACGTAAATTTACCGTGTCCGCTGTACCGACGGATTTGGAGCAGTATGTCTGCAAGGAGCTGGAGCAGGGGTATTTATGTATCCATCCGGTGGTTCGGGTGCGGAAGTCTGTGAAAAACGGCGAGGCAAGCTACATTCTTTGCTACAAATCAAAGCTGGGTCTGGAACAGAAGGAAGACGCCACGGCCCAGGTATGTCGTGAAGAAGAACTGCCGCTTACAAAGGAAGCTTACGAAAAGCTTCTTTCCAAGGTGGATGGTCGTGTAATTACAAAGAAACGTTATCTGATTCCGTACGAATCTTACACTATCGAGCTGGACGTGTTTGCCGGAGAACTGACCGGCCTTGTCTTTGCGGAAGTGGAATTCCCGGATGAGGATGCGGCAGCGGCCTTTGTGCAGCCTGCGTGGTTTGATAAGGACGTGACCTTTGATGACAGATTCAAGAATAACCGATTGGCGCTGTGGAAAGAAGCGCCGGAGGAGATGAAGAAGGCGGGGATTATAAAATAGCTGAAGGCACGAGATGTTTGCAGGAAGCAGATGATATCAGAATAGTGTGAGGAGAAAATAATGACAAACAATAATGATGAGACGGCGCGAAGCGGTGCAGAAGTGTCACTTATGTGTTGGATACTGTTGATATTTAACTGTATTTTTTCAACCTATGTTTTAAAATATAATCCGAAAATAGGAGAATATCATGTTTGGCTTTGCTTGGTATTGGGAGTGTTGTATGCATTCGTTACGGTTTTTATCATAGTATGGGGCATAAAGCGATTAATAAGAAACAAATCCGGAAAAAGAATCATTATAGGTGTTATAATATTGGCTGCTTTTGCCGGAGTCATGTGGACACATACGGTATGGCCTTATTACAAGGATGTGATAGGAGGCAGTAAAAAGGTTATTACGGATAGTTATCTTGTGGCATCCGATAAAATATATTTCTTAGACAATGCCGGAAAGGAAGTATATTTGCCGATTTCGGAAGATATATCAAGAGAGTTAAAAAACAGAGAAAGCTATGAATATAATGTGAAGACTAATTTGATAAGGTATTATAGAGATATTACAATTGTGTATTATCCCGAAAGTAGAGTTATTATAAGTATTGTAGTCGATGAATAAGTAACAAGGGTCTTTCCAAGTGTTCGTTATCGAACACTTGGAAAGGACTTTTCTTTATTTGTGCCCATTTTTGGTCGGTATTTTTGAGATTTTACCATGAGAAATGTTGTTTTGGGTGTTTGCAATGGTACAATTTTCATGCGAGTCAATATTTTTACCATGAGAAACTTGATTTTTGGATTTGCAATGGTACAAAATCGGCGAATTGGTCATAAAAAACGGATCATATGCCTGGTTGAGTTGAGAGAACACAAGGGAGACGGCTTTTTTTACCATGATAAAAGGGAATTTCGCATTTGCAATGGTAAAAAGTGTAAGCGGTCAAATTTTCTTGCCATGAGGAAAGTGAATTTCAGAATTTTCATGGTAAAACTATGCCAAGGGTGTCGTGCGGAAACTTGCGAGCCCTTTTTTGTTGCCCTTATGGATGTTTCCCAAGCACCGCGCAGACTTCGTGCTTTGCACGGCCCCAACTTTGTGACGCTGTCGCTCAGTCGTGGGCACGTTCGCATGAATCACAACCGAATGGGAACAAGTTCCCACGGTATGTTCCCATGCTCACTTTGCCTGCACGGAAAAAGGGACATCGCTTTATGCGACGCCCCTTGGCTTTTTACAAATTATTAATCCTCGTACGGCTTCATGCACTGAATGGTGCCGTCTGCGTTGTACTTAAGCTCTCTGAACATAACGCAACGCTGATGGTTTACACCGCCGGAAAGGGAAGAATCGTGGTAGAATAAGTACCACTTATCGTTCCATTCTACGATGGAGTGGTGGGTGGTCCAACCGATAACCGGCTCTAAGATACGGCCACGGTAGGTGTACGGTCCCATCGGATTCTCACTGGTAGCGTAGCAAAGGAAATGCGTGTCACCGGTGGAGTAGGACAGGTAGTAGAGGCCGTTGTACTTATGTACCCACGGAGCCTCGAAGAAACGTCTGTCGTGATCGCCTGCCTTAATCGGCTCGCCGTTCTCGTCTAAAATCTTAAGCTCCTTCAGCGGTGCCTTGTAGGAAAGCATATCATCGCTCATCTCGGTAGCGAGCGGTCCTAACGCCGGCTCGTCGCCTTCCGGTGCGTGCGGATTCTCAACATACTCGCCGGTCTGCCACTTCTCAAGCTGACCGCCCCAAAGGCCGCCAACGTACATGTAAGCCTTGCCGTCATCGTCAACTAAGACTGCCGGGTCGATACTGCGGCTACCTTCGATGTAATTCGGTTCCGGAGTGAACGGGCCGGTCGGGCAATCGCTGGTAGCGATACCGATACGGAAGATACCGTCCTTATCCTTTGCCGGGAAAATCAAATAGTACTTGCCGTTCTTGTAAGCAGCGTCCGGAGCCCACATCTGGTGGCTAACCCACGGAACGTCCTTTTCGTGAAGAGCTTCGCCGTTATCTACGCACGGTGCATCCGGGGAATCCATGGAAAGGATGTGATAGTCCTCCATCTGGTACTGATCGCCGTTGTCATCGTCCGGACAATCCAAAGCCACGTCGTGAGACGGGTAAATGTACAGCTTGCCGTTGAATACATGTGCAGACGGGTCAGCGGTATAGATATGTGTAACTAAAGGTTTCTTCTGTTCTGCCATAATCACTCTCTCCTTCATGAAAAAATCGATGATACATCAGTACTATAAATGTACCTTTTTTTTTGCGTTTTGTCAAGTAAAATGTGGTAAAAAAGGTAGTTAAAATAGAAACAAGTTAGTTATTTGCTATTTTGTCAATATTTTCTTGTTATTTTCTGAAAAAGGTGCTATAATATATATAATATTGAGAAGAAAGGGGCGTGTGGGATGAATATCTATGCACAATGTTGTGGGATTGCATTGCTTCTTGTACTTGGGTGGTTTTACATACATCAGAAACGGTTGCATCTGAATACCGGAAAAGCGTTCTTTTTTGCACTGACGGTAGCGCTTTGCTCTCTTATATTGGACGCACTTTCCGTCGTTATGATTTGTAATATGGATACCGTGCCGCTTTCTTGTGTTAATTTTTCCTGTAAGACGTATTTGTCGTCGCTGGTAGCGGTGTCGCTTTCGACAGTGTGTTATATTTGCACGGACATTTATTCGAAGCGGATCCAATATTATAAAGTTGTCAATTGGAATGTGGTAATGTCTCTTGTATCGATTGTTTTGATTTATGCCATGCCGATTTCCATTTATTTCGACCCGGTGAGGGTGAGGGTATATACTTACGGTCCCAGTGTTATGGTGGCCTATGCAATGGCAGCCGTTTATCTGTTTACAAATCTGGTTTTGCTCGTTCGGAAAAAGGATATTATCCGATTGAGCAGGAGAAAAGCCATGGTCTTCTGGATGGTGATCTGGATTGGGGCGGCGGTTATTCAGTTTTTCTATAAAGAAGCACTGATTGTAGGCTTTGCGTCTTCCATCGGCATTATGGTACTCTATATTAAACTGGAGAATCCGGAGGTGCTTTTGGACCGACAAACCGGTTTGTTTAATCAGATGGCGCTGACGCGTTATATGCGCCAGCTTTCCTACCGCAGCCGCCGTTTCTCGCTGGTATTATTAGTGCTGGAGCATTCCTTTTATAAGAATGTATCAAAGGAATCCAAGGAGTCTGAGACTGCTGCCGAGATGGAGATGATTGACTATATTATTTCTATGGCGGGAACGAGAGCGTTTAAAACCGCAGGTGACGAAATTATGCTGGTATACGAAAGCAGTGAAGTTGCTGAAGATAATATGAGAAAGCTTAGGAAAAGGTTTGAGCGGGGCTGGGGAAAAGAGGAGGCGGTGTTCCATCGTCCGTATTGGATTTACCTTCCGGATTCGTCCATGATGCAGGATATCAAGGATGTCCCGCACCTGATTAAGCATGTCAGACAAAATAGTAAGGAGTTGTTGGAAAACGGCTTTTTGCAGATTGAAGAGGCCACAATACGGGAAATGTATGACACACGGGAGATGGAAAATGTGATATTTAATGCCATTGAACGAAATTGGATTACCGTATATTATCAGCCGATTTATTCTACAAAAGAGGACCGGTTTGTTTCTGCGGAGGCGCTTGTGCGCATAACGGACGAAGACGGTCGGGTTGTGCCGCCGTATGATTTTGTGTGGGTTGCTGAGAAGAACGGCATGATGCTCCGTTTGGGAGAGATTATTTTTGAGAAGGTGTGCCGATTTATCCGGGATTACCGGCCGGAGCAGTATGGGCTAAAGTACATAGAAGTGAATCTATCGGCAATACAGTGTGCCTATGAGCGGTTTGCGGATAACTATATAGCGATTATGGAAAAGTACGGAGTACGTCCGGAATTCATTAATCTTGAGATTACCGAGACTGCTACGATGGGGGCGAAGCAGATTGCACTTGCCAATATGCGGAAGCTCATCGACTACGGTGTCAGTTTTTCTCTGGACGATTTCGGTACCGGTCAGTCCAACCTGAACTACATTGTAGACATGCCGGTAAAGATTGTGAAGTTTGATCGTACCATGACAAATTCCTATTTTGAAAACGGTAAAGCAAAGTATGTCATGGATGCGGCGATGCACATGATTCACGGAATGAAGTTAGAGATTGTGTCTGAGGGCATCGAAACCAAGGAACAATACGAGACGATGCGCTCCCTCGGCATCAGCTACATTCAGGGTTATTATTTTTCGAAACCGATTTCCCGGAAGGAGTTTGTCAACTTTTTAATAGCCAAAAAGGAAGGAAGACGCGGATGATTTTCCGAAAAAGGCTGCCGTAAGCAATTATGACAGCCTTTTATAGTATAGGAAATAATTAACGAAACAGTTTCTGCTTTTGCATGAAATGTAACAATAGTCCGCCAAGAAGTCCGGCACTGATGACTTCTCCTGCGCCGACGGTAAGAAAAAGAAACCAGAAAGCATCCTTTACGCCGTAGGCATATTGTAGGACGAGCGGGATGATAACGGAATTGGATAAAATGGTTGGCAAGGCAATCAGATATTTTTTCTTACGCAAAAAAGAAGCTCCCAATACGCCGAGAAAGCTGGCAAGGGTACCGAAAATAATGTCCGGTAGCGGGGCTCCGGTAAGTAAGTTTGCCAAAAGACATCCTACGGTTACACCGGGAACTGCGGCAGGGGTAAAGTACGGGAGAACGGTGAGGGCTTCGGAAAGCCGGACCTGAATGGCACCGGAGGCCAGACCTAATGCGGCCGACAGTCCGGTAAATACGACATAAAGAGCGGCGATAATAGCCGCAGTGGTAAGATGGCGCACGGATACAGTGCCCTTTTTGTTTGTGTTTTTCATGATTTTTGGCTCCTTAGTTTTGTTTAATGTCAGGAGGATTTCGAACTGACAAGAGGGAGTATACAGGAAAATGAAAGAAAAAGCAAGTGACTTGGAATCAAAGGTATACGAAAGCTGAAAAAAGAGATATACTAAAGAGTATAAGGAATGTGAAAAGGGATTCTTTAATGAGAAAAAGGTGGTAAGGGAACCTGAGAAAAAAGCCGATATTTATATCAGAACCGTTATTTACCCAAAGTGTAATAAAGAATGTAACGAAAAGAGGGAACGGTATGGGAGAGGAGCCTGCCGCAAAAGGGCAACAAAATAAAAGAAAAAGAAGAAAGAGACGCGGACTTAAGATATTCGGCGTCTTGTTTTTGTTGTTTCTTTTGGCGGTTTTGTCGGTGGGACTTTGGTTTTATGCAAAATACGGCAGGACGATTCTGTCCTATTATCATAAGGCAAAGACAATTATGCGGGAGGCTTCCGATGAGGATTTTAAACGTTCCAGGACCAGTATTATTTATGCAACCGACGGTACCGTGATTAAGACATTACAGTCGGAAAAGGAAGTATATTATCTTCCTTACGGGGATATCCCGGAGTCTGTGGTAACCGCAATGATTGTCACGGAGGATAAGAAGTTTTTCTCCCACGAGGGCGTGGATTATATGGCAAATCTTCGTGCGGTCTACAGTCTGGTAAAGCATAAGGGTACCATTTACCAGGGAGGAAGTACCATTACCCAGCAGCTGGTGCGCAACATTTATCTGACCAATGAGCAGACCTACGAGCGAAAGATTACAGAGATTTTTCTGGCGGCAGAGCTGGAAAAACGGTATAACAAGAAGGAAATTCTGGAGTTTTATTTAAACAATATTTATTTTGCCAACGGCTATTACGGAATTCAGGCGGCAGCTCACGGCTATTTTGCCAAGGGTGTGGCGGAACTGTCATTATCAGAGTTGATGTTCCTTTGCGCAATTCCGAACAATCCGTCGCTGTATGACCCTTACGAGCATTTCGAGGATACGCTTGCAAGACGTGACTCTGTGATGGAGCAAATGTATCATGACGGGAAGTTAAGCAAGGCGGACTATGATACGGCCCGGGCGGAAGAGATTGTGCTTTGTCCGCAGGAGGAGCCTTACAACGACTATGTGGAGACCTTTGCGATTTTCTGTGCGGTCAGAGCGTTGATGGAGGAGAACGGATTTCCGTTTTGCTATGCGTTTACGGATGATGCGGCGAAGGATATGTATTTGGAGTATTATGAAGAAAGCTACGCTTACTGGCAGAAGCAGCTGTATGTAGGCGGATACCGGGTATATACCTCCATTGATTTGGAGAAGCAGGCGCTTTTGCTGGAAACGGTACAAAATCAGCTGGCGGAGTTTGATGAAAAAACGGATGCAGGTATTTATACATTGCAGGGTGCAGCCACCTGCGTGGAAAACGAGACCGGACGGGTAGTGGCTATTGTAGGCGGCAGAGGTGAAAACGAATACGGGTACTCTTTAAACCGTGCGTACCAGAGCTTCCGGCAGCCGGGCAGCTCCATTAAGCCGCTGGTGGTGTATACGCCGTGGCTGGAACGTGGGTACTTCCCGGATACCATTGTGGTGGATGAGAAGTTCCCGGGAGGTCCGCGGAATGCAAACGGGGTATACTCCGGAAAGATTACCTTGCGTCGTGCAGTGGAGGTGTCGAAAAATACCGTGGCATGGAAACTGTTTGAGGAGTTGACCCCGGAGGTGGGGCTGTCCTACGTAACGGATATGCAGTTCCGCAATATTGTACCGTCGGATTATGTGCCGGCGGCATCCTTGGGCGGACTGACTTACGGTGTATGTACGTTGGAAATGGCGGGGGCGTATTGTACCCTGGCCAACGATGGCATGTACCGGAACCCGACCTGCATCGTAAAGATTACGACAACGGACGGAGAGGTAATTGTGGGGACGGAGAGGGAAGCGACCCGGATTTACGAGGAAAATGCGGTCCGGATGATGACGGATATTTTGCAGGGTGTCATGACCAACGGAACCGGTGTAAAGCTGCAACTGAAAAATTCCGTATCGGCGGGAAAAACCGGTACGACAAATGATATCAAGGACGGTTGGTTTGTGGGCTATACGCCGTATTATACCACTGCGGTGTGGGTGGGCTACGATCTGCCGAAGGCGCTGGATAATCTGGCGGGAAATACCTATCCGGGGTATATTTGGCAGACTTTTATGGATAAGCTTCACGAAGGACTGCCGGAGAGAGACTTTACCCTGTACGAGGATGACCGCCCGGTGGAGATTGTAGACGATGCGTTAAAGGAAAAAGAAGAAACCAACGTGTGGAATCCGGAAGGTGAGCCGGTTTTTTCGCCGACGCCGGTGCCGGAGGGAGATGGTATAGGACAGGGAACCTCCGACGAATCGGATGAAGATAGTGCAGGACGAGGCGAGTCTGGGGAGACAGGAAATGCAAGTGGTGGTCAGGAAGGCTCTGGGGAGCAGGGAGGTGAGAACCCGGGTGATGAGACGACTGCCGGAGAAAAGGATACGGAAGTATCCGGAGTGCCGGAGTTGCCGTCCGGTACACCGACCCCTACGCCGGAACCGACCCCGCCTACGGGTTGGATTGAATACGACGATGACTGGTGGGATGCCCAGATGGGAGACGATACGTCGTCCGAGTACGATGATTTTTATGAGTAGAGGATTTTTGGGGAGGAATAGAGAAGAAAATTTGAAGTTGTCGGAGGAAAAAATGAAGAAGATATTGGTTATTGTTTTAGTATGTGTACTTTGCATAATGCTTTGTTCGTGTGGAAATGATAGAACGAAATACTATGAGGAAAGAATATCCTCATATGAGGCAATTGCTGAATATGCATTACAAGATTATGCTTCTTCAGATGGAAGTAGAGTATCCATTAAATTGAGTGATATTACAGAGAATAGTTTGAGCAAAGACATTATAGTTGCAGAAGAGAAATATACATATATTTGGATAGAAAATAATAGTGTAATATTCTGGAATGATGAGATGAAAACATTAGGTCTTGTGTATTCGGACAATGCGAAAAGTGCCATAAAAGATATTGAAGAATGGTATTCTGATTTAGAAAAAGAAAAAGTAAACAACAACTGCTATTTGATAGGGCAGTTGAATGGTATTTGATAATAATACTTGGTTGTTAAAAACGCGCCCAAATTTCAGTTTTACGATTAGGATGTATGATTAAAATGACCTTTCTTACATTTTGGTAATTGTTTGAATGTAAGAAAGGTCATTTGCGTTTGAGACGAAGTTTACTTCATTCGCCCTGTCTGCTTCATCAAGAACCGGTACAACCGGATGAGCGGGATGTCGGTTTCTTTTTCTTCCAACTTGTCGTTTATAATCGTATTGGTATCTACATGGTCGCTCAGCTCCAGCTCATCATCCCTTGTATAGACCATCACTCGGATGCGCTGCTCTGAATGATAGCGACTGTTTGCAAAATACGGTTCGCAGGAAATGCGGTCGATATCGGCCAGCAAAAACTCCTTAGAAGAAAATAACTGCTTGTAAACAAGTTTTTCCGAATCGGCAGTAACGACGGTAGGTTGCTTATGGAGTATGAATTGATATAGGATAAAAGCACCCAGAACCAGAAGAAAACCAATCAGGCTTCCTGCGGAAAGGTTGAAGTAAAGGATCATAAACCAAACAAACAGAACAAAAAGAGTTGTGTACGTGATAGCCTTGTTAAGAAAACTCATGTGTGACTTCAAAGTAATTTCAATTTTAGAATCCATAAAAATATCCTCCCACATATGTTTTAAGAAAAGAGACCGACTTTTACTCGTACACCGACAAGCAAGAGCGGGGCTGCGCATTTTCATCTGCGACAGCCCCGTAAGTTTAGCGTTTTCCGTATTTGTGTAACAATTTCTGGATACGATTGTACGGATTTAAGTACTCACTGATGGAACCGTCGTGGTTTAACGCGTCGATTAACAGGGCGAGATACTTGGACATATCCGCAGTTTCGTAGTACGGTTTTTCCAGCAGTTCTTCCGACTGATAAATCAGGTTGGTGGTGATTACCTTGGTAATCCAGCCCTTTTCGTAGGCTTCATCGAACTTTGCCAGACCGTTGGTGAACAAACCGAAGGTGGAGCAGATGAAGACGCGGTTTGCTTTACGCTCCTTTAATTCCTTAGCGGTGTGAATCATACTGTCACCGGAGGAAATCATGTCATCGATAATGATAACGTCCTTGCCTTCTACGTTGGCACCTAAGAACTCGTGGGCAACAATCGGGTTGCGGCCGTCCACGATGGTGGTATAGTCACGGCGCTTGTAGAACATACCTACATCGACGCCGAGAGAGTTTGCAAGATAAACCGCACGTCCCATAGCGCCTTCGTCCGGGCTGATAACCATCAGGTGTGCCGGATCCATGGAGATGTCCGGAGCGGAACGAAGGAGAGCTTTAATGAACTGATAGGTCGGCGGTACAGACTCAAAGGTCTTTAACGGAATCGCATTCTGAACGCTCGGGTTGTGGGCATCGAAGGTGATGATGCTTTCTACGCCCATGTTGCAGAGCTCCTGCAGGGCTACGGCACAGTCCAGAGATTCTCTGGAACTACGCTTGTCCTGACGGCTCTCATATAAAAAAGGCATAATAACGGTAATACGGTGTGCCTTTCCGCCTGCAGCGGCAATGACACGCTTTAAATCCTGGAAATGATCGTCCGGGGACATGTGACTTACATGACCGCAAACGGAATAGGTCAGGCTGTAATTGGTCACATCCACTAAAATATAAAGGTCGTCACCACGCACGGTCTGGCGGATGATACCCTTTGCTTCGCCGGAACCGAAACGTGCACATTTGGTATCAACGAGATAGGAATCTCTGCGGTAGCCATCCAGTAAAACGGTAGGAGTATGTACCTCATGAACTCTCTTATCTCTCCAGTCAACCAGATACCGGTCAATTCTCTGTCCCATTTGTTTGCAACTTTCCAGTGCGATAACACCGAGTTTGCCCACCGGCAGAGCAGCGACATAATCTTCATTAAGTGGCATAATCGTTTCCTCCGTTATTATGTAAAAAATAGTCTTAAAGCGTTTTATATCATACTATGACAAATTCACTTTGTCAAGGAATGGCATAAAAATAATCGAAAAGTACAATAAACTAAGAGAAAGAGCCTCCCATGCGTTTTAATACACGGATGTCCTTCCCGATGAGCTTCCAAAGCGTATAGTTTCCGGTGATGCGGGAAAAAATACGTTCGCTGTATCGGTCACGGAGCTGTTCCAAGGAAAGATTGGTGGAAATGACCGTGGATTTTCCGCGGAGTTGACGCTCGTTGATGCAGGTATACAGCATGGAATTGGTAAAACTGTTGGACAGCTCGGTGCCCAGGTCGTCGATAATCAGCAGATCACAGTTGAAAATGTAGTGATACAGGGAGCTTTGCTCCGGCTGTTCTCCGTGGTCGAAGCGATGGGCCTCAAAGGTCTCAAACAATCTGTGGGAGGTCATATACACCACATGGTGGGCGGTGTCCAACAATGCTTTTGCGATGCAATTGGTCAGGAAGGTCTTTCCTACACCGGTACTGCCGTAAATCAGAACACTGCGGCTTTTTTCGTCAAACTCTTCCACAAGACGGTTGGCGTCGGCTACGATTTTGCGCATGTTTTCCCGCGGTGTCAGCTGAAGCTGGGAGTCGGCGGTCATATCGTCATAATAGGAAAAAGAAAAAGTAGAAAAATTTTCTTTTTCCAGAAGATGCGGCAGTGTGGATGCTTCGGATAGGGCAAAGGTCAGGGCTTGTTTGAAGCAATGGCACTTTTCACGACCGATAAAACCGGTGTCTTTGCAGTCCGGACAGGTATAGGTAAGCTCCAGGTAGTCGGCCGGATAGCCTGCCGAGAGAAGAAGCTGTTGTTTTTGCTCGGAAATCTTCCGGTTGTCTGCGGCAAGTCGGTCCAGGGCGGAGGTGTCTCCGTCCAGCGCGGCGCGACCGGCAGAAACGGAGGCCTCGGCGATTTGCCGGTCAAGAGCGGCAAACTCCGGGAGCGCTTCGTAAATAGAATCGCGACGTGATTTCTGATTGCGCAGATGCTGTGCCCGGGTCTCTTCATAGTCCCGGAGCAGGCGGCTGTAATGATACTCCTCCTGATGCATGGAATTCTCCTTGTCTGTCGATGATATTTGTGTAAAAACAATTAGTTGTGATTTCCTAATAAAGCCGTTTCCAAATCGGTCAGGTCGTTTCCGGAATAATCTCTTTGCGGAAATGCGTTGAAACGGTTTGCGGCATTGCGGGAGGACTCGCAAGCTTGTCCTTTGGCGGAGCGGGCGTTGTGTGCGTCATCTAACTTTTTTACGTCGGACATGGTATGTACATTGCTTTCGTGCCAGCGCTCCAGAATCTTGTCCGCATATTTAAAATCCGGATGGGATGTGGATAACAGGGCACGGCTGCAGGCTTCTTCGATAAGGTCGGAAGAAAAACCGAAGGTACTCCAACGGTTCAAAAAGCGTCGCTCCGAAATGCCCGGTGCACGGTTTAAGGCAAATGCCCGGTTGACTGCCGTAAAGCAGGAGTCGTACTGCAAGGAACGTTCTTCTGCCTTTTCTACGGTATCGATACCATCCGCATGCCAGGAAAGTGCAACCTTCTGGATATAGGAAGGAGCCTTCTTGCCGCGGGAAACGCAGTATTCGTAAAGGTGCAGAATCAGTTCATTGGAGAACCGAAGCTCGTCGTGCAAAAAGAACAGAAGCTGCACATCCGCAGGCTTTAACATGCGCTCCAAGTAACTTTCTGCCGCATGTAACAGCCAGTTGGTGTCTTCCCTGCCGGCAAAAGCGTCTAATTGGGCCGGTGTGTAGTCCGGAAGTGATGTGAGTTCCGGAGAAACAAAGGTACGACGTGTAGCAGCGGAAACAGGAGATTCCGGTGCGATAACGGGAGCGGTTGCGGTAACAAACGGTGCGGAAGCAACCGGAGCTGCGGTCTCTGTCATCGGCTTGGTTAAGCGGTTCAGTTTGATTCCGCGGATCTCGTTTGCTTCGCCCCAGGTCAGGGAAAGGACTCCTTCCTTTTCCCAATAACGGAGCGCACGAAGAATGTCCTTCTCGGTCTCGTCCAAAGCATCCGCAATCACGCCGATGCCGAAGCCTGCTTCCGGAGCAGTCAGACAGCGAAGTAAATACAAATATACCTTTACAAAGGCGCCGTTGGCACGCGGCATATAATAATCGATAAACTCGTTCGGAACCAGCGTGGTTCTGGTGTCTTCCGAATATACCGAAATTCCGTCCATAAATGTTCCCCCTTCAACTACCCCTATGGGGTAAAATCGTTACCCAGAGTATACCACAATTTCGGGAAAAAGCAATTTGCCGGGGATATCCACGGAAGGGGTTGTGGATAGTGTGGATAATGTGGAAAAACCGGGTCCGGATTTGTAAAAGTAAAATTAAATTTCTCCGAAAACCTTGAAAACTAAGGTTCTACTTTTGTCGGTCTATTTTTGTAGAAAAATGACATGGAAAAAAAGAAATCCACAACCGAAACCAACAAAAAATGTTGATAAGGTTGTGGATAACGTGGATAATTATGCCGAAACGAAAGATTCCGCTATACTTACGATGTCGCCGGCCCCCATGGTTATCAACAAATCATCCGGGGCGCAATGGGCGGACAAAAATTTTTCGATCTCGTCAAAAGTGTGAAAATAGTAAACTTCTTTACCTTTTTGCTGCAAAAGCTCCGCAATGTTTCCGGAGGAAATATCTCCCGGGTCTTTTTCGCGGGAGGCACTGTATATGTCCGCTAAAACTACAGTGTCAGCCAATGCCAGGGACTCCGCAAACTCCGGCAAAAAGGCCTTTGTGCGGGAGAAGGTATGGGGCTGGAATACACACCAAAGCTTCTGCGTACCGGACACACAGGCACGGGCTGCGCTCAGGGTGGCGGAAATTTCCGACGGATGGTGGGCATAGTCATCGTAAACACGAACTCCGTTTACGGTTCCTTTATATTCGAACCGACGGTGGGTTCCGGTGTACTTTTGCAGTGCGGCAGCTACCGCATCAAAGGATACGCCGTAGGTAAAGGCTAACGCGGCAGCGGCAACGGAGTTGGAAATATTGTGTTTACCGATAACACGGAGGGAGAGTCTTCCCAGAAGCTGTCCCTTCTTATATAAATCATAGCTGCCGAAGCCGTTTGCATCAAAGGTACAGTTTGCAGCCGCATAATCATAGGAAGCGCATTCTGCCGGGGTGTCGCAAAGGCCGTAGGTCAGCACCTTTGCCGGCAATCCGTCCGTTAATTCCGAAAGACGTTCGATGTCACCGTTGATGACGAGGGTGCCGGACTCCGGGAGAATTTCGGAGTATTTACGGAAGGAATTGCGGATATCCTCCAGGTCTTTAAAAAAGTCCAGATGCTCCGCTTCTATATTAAGTATAATTGCATCCGTGGGATAAAAGCTTAAAAAGCTGTTACAATATTCACAGGCCTCCGCTACCAGATAACGATCGGATCCCATGCGTAGATTGCCGCCGATGCCGTCCAAAACACCACCGACTAAGATGGTCGGATCGAGTGCTCCTTCTATGAGCATCAGGGAAAGCATGGAGGTGGTGGAGGTTTTGCCGTGGGAACCTGCAATGCCTGCTACATGACGGTATTGCCGCATGATTTGTCCCAGCAAATCCTTGCGTTCCAAAATCGGAAGTGAGCGTTCGGTGGCCCGGACCATTTCCGGATTGTCCGCATGAACAGCGGCAGTATAAATAACAACGGAGCAATCCTCCGGGATATTGGATGCCTGTTGCGGATAAGAAACGGTAATACCGAGACTTTCTAAATGCTTGGTGAGCGGTGTCTCTTTTATATCGGAACCGCTGACACGGAAGCCCTGTCTGTGTAAAAGCTCTGCCAAAGCGCTCATGCTGATGCCTCCGATACCGATAAAATGTACCGGTACGGGATTGGAAAACGTGATGCGGAACATAAAAAACTCCTTTCAAAAGGATTTGATTTCTTTGAGATATTAAATAGTATAGCATATTTTAAATTATGTGCAAGTGCGGAGATGACGGAATGTTTAAAAATCAAAAGGCAAAATAGCAAAAGAGGAGTAGAAAGACGAAAAAAGTGATGATAAAAAATATTTCACAAGTAAAATGTGGAAAAAAACGATTTTTTTGTGGAATTTGTAGAAAAAACCGTGTACTTTCGACGAAAAATGTGTTATACTATAGCTACTATAAGTATATGCGTCTGTACGCAGATTTATTACTATATGTAGGGAAGACTATTATAAGAAACAAGAGGTGATTGACGTGATTAAAAAAGAAATGATCGCGATGCTGTTGGCAGGCGGACAGGGCTCCCGTCTGGGTGTGCTCACATCCTCCATTGCAAAGCCGGCAGTGGCATTCGGCGGTAAATATCGTATCATCGATTTCCCGCTCAGTAATTGTATTAATTCAGGTGTAGATACTGTGGGTGTTCTTACCCAGTATCAGCCGCTTCGGTTAAACACGCATATCGGTATCGGTATTCCGTGGGATTTGGACCGTAATGTGGGCGGTGTTTCGATTCTTCCGCCGTACGAAAAGAGTAAGAACAGTGAATGGTATACAGGTACCGCAAATGCAATTTACCAGAATTTAAAGTATATGGAATATTACAATCCGGAGTATGTATTGATTCTGGGCGGTGACCATATCTATAAGATGGACTACGAGGCAATGCTTGAGTTTCACAAGCAGAAGAAGGCGGATGTTACCCTGGCTACCATTCCGGTGCCGATGGAAGAGGCCAGCCGCTTCGGTGTTGCCATTACCGATGCGGAGAAGCGTATCCTTGAGTTTGAGGAGAAGCCGGCGCAGCCGCGCAGCAATCTGGCATCCATGGGTATTTATATCTTTACCTGGAAGGTATTAAAGGAAGCGCTTATTGAGCTTTCCGACCAGAAGGGCTGTGACTTCGGTAAGCATGTCATTCCGTATTGTCATGAGAGAGGAAGCATTTATGCGTATGAGTTTAACGGTTATTGGAAGGATGTAGGAACCTTACAGTCCTATTGGGAGTCCAATATGGAGCTCATTGATTTGATTCCGGAGTTCAATTTATACGAAGAGTTCTGGAAGATTTATACGAAGTCGGAGGTTATTCCGCCACAGTATATTTCCGCAGACAGTGTAATCGAACGTGCGATTATCGGCGAGGGTGCGGAGGTTTACGGAAAGGTTTACAATTCCGTTATCGGACCGGGCGTAGTCATCGGCGAAGGCTGTGTAGTACGGGATTCCATCATTATGAAGGGCACCGTTATCGGTGATAATACGACTGTGAATAAGGCGATTATTGCCGAGAACTGCTATATCGGTGAAGGCTGTGAGCTCGGTGTGTTTGACGAGGTGCCGAATTCCTGGAAGCCGGATATTTACAATAACGGTATGGTGACCATCGGAGAAAATTCCATCATACCTGACAGAGTAAAAATCGGAAAGAACACTGCGATTTCCGGTGGAACTACAACAGATGATTATCCGAGAGGGATTCTTCCGAGCGGTGAAAATATTATTAAGGCAGGTGACCGTGTATGAGAGCATTAGGTATTATTCTGGCAGGCGGAAACTCCAGCAGAATGCAGGAGTTGTCCAATAAACGTGCAATTGCGGCAATGCCGGTTGCGGGAAGCTATCGTGCCATTGACTTCGCACTTAGTAATATGTCCAATTCCCATGTACAGAAGGTGGCGGTGCTGACCCAGTACAATTCCCGTTCCTTAAACGAGCATTTAAGCTCCTCCAAGTGGTGGGATTTCGGACGTAAGCAGGGCGGTTTATTTGTGTTCCCGCCGACCATTACCAATGATAACGGATTCTGGTACCGCGGTACGGCGGATGCAATCGCACAGAACCTGACCTTCCTTCGTAACAGCCATGAGCCGTATGTGGTAATCGCATCCGGTGACTGTGTGTATAAGCTGGATTACAATAAGGTACTGGAGTACCACATTGAGAAGAAGGCCGATATTACCGTGGTGACCACGGAGATTCAGAAGGAGGACGAGCTGGATCGTTTCGGTATCGTAGAAACCGATGGGGACGGACGTCTTTTGGACCTTCAGGAGAAGCCGCTGGCTCCGGTGGGAAGCACCATTTCTGCCGGTATTTATGTAATCCGTCGTCGCCAGTTAATTGAGCTGATGGAGGAGGCAGCAAAGGAAGAGCGTTTTGATTTTGTAAAGGACATCTTGGTTCGTTACAAGGACGCAAAGCAGATTTATGCGTATAAGATGGATACCTACTGGAGCAATATCGCTTCCGTAGATGCATATTACCGTACGAACATGGATTTTCTTGATAAGAATATCCGGAATTACTTCTATAAAGAATATCCGGATGTTTATTCCAGAATTGATGATTTGCCGCCGGCAAAGTATAATCCGGGAGCTGTGGTAAAGAACAGCCTTGTATCCAGCGGATGTATCATTAACGGTATGGTGGAGAACTCTGTGCTGTTTAAGAAGATTTTCGTAGGAAATAACTGTACCATCAAGAACTGTATTATTTTAAATGATGTACACATCGGGGATAACACGTATCTTGAGAATTGCATTATCGAGAGTCGGGGCACGATTCGTCCGAACTCAAAATATGTGGGAGAGGACGGTAAAGTAAAAATCGTTGTACAAAAAGACGACCGTTATACCATGGGTTAAACATTCAGCGGGACTGCACAGCAGTCCCGCTTTTTCTTTTTGGAAAGACAAAAAATGGGGGTTGAAAGTTCCGGAATTTTGGGGTAAGCTAGAAGATGTAACAGGGCGGGAATACTGAGGAGGGAGCCTTTATGAAACGGAAGAAAAAACGGATGTCGACATTAGTCCGGGTACTGTTGTGTTCCTGGTGTGTTTTGGGGCTGGTGTTGGCGTTTTTTGTAATAAAATGGGCGCTGAATTTGTCCGGACCGGAGGGGCCGGGTGATGTGGACGTGCTTGCGAAGGTGACAGGAGAGCCGGAACTGACGGCGCCGGTAACCCAGCCGGATAAGCCGGGAGTTACACAGCCGGTTGCGACCGCAACACCGGTACCGCGGGCAGAGTTTGTGAAGGCGTATCCGCATCTGGGAATGATGACGGAAAGTTATGCGTATACGGAGGGTGTGGCTTATGGGCTTCGCTATCCGCATTGTGAGGAGGAAGCTTTGGCAGAGGCTGTAACCGAAGCGGCACATCGGTTGATGGAAGAGAAGGTTACGGAGCTTGCAACGGTTAATGGTAGCGAGCGAAAGCTTCTGATTGATTACGAAGACGGAGAGACGGCCGGTCTTTATTCTGTGCTTTTTTATGTGGAAAAGGATGTAGACGGCGTAAAGGAAACAGAGACAAGCCTGTGGATATACAATAAGAAGAAAGACGAACCGGTGGATGGAGCGACACTGTTTGCCGCACCGGCGTATCGGTATGCGGCACAGCAGGTGAATGCACTTCTTGCAGAGGAGGCGGTGGCCTCCGAAGAAGCAAATGCGGAGGAAAATAAGGAAACCGAAAAGAAGACGGAAGGACCGTTTTCCGGTAACCGGGAAGAGTTTGGGGAGTATTTGCTGACAGCTGAGGGTGTGCGATTCTATTATGAAATCGAAGGGATGCGCAGGTCGCTTACAATTCCGTATATTGCGGTTCATACCTATATGGCGGTGACAGAAAACGGAACGGTGATTGCAGATACGATTCGTGACCTGGACCCGGACAAGCCGATGATTGCACTGACCTTTGATGACGGCCCTCATTATCAACAGACACCGCGGCTTTTGGAGATTTTAGAAAAGCATGGGGTAAAGAGTACCTTCTTTATTTTGGGAGACAGATCTCATTTTTCGGAGTCCAATAAAAAGACTGTAAAGATGGTGGCAGATGCGGGACATGAAATTGCCAGTCATACCTACTCTCATAAAGACCTTAAAACGCTGAAGTTAGATGCATTGACGGATGAGATTGTAAAGGCAAGAGATAATTTGTATGCATTGACGGGAGAATATCCTACCTTTATCCGGCCTCCGTACGGCAGCTATAACGATTTGGTAAAGGAGCATTGTTATGCGCCGCTGATTACCTGGAATCTGGACAGTCTGGACTGGAGCTACCGGAATACGGAACAGGTGGTAGACCATGTGCTGGAAGAAGCGGGAGACGGAAAGATTGTTCTGATGCATGATATTCACTGGTTTACCGTAGATGCGGTGGAGCTTTTGCTTCCGGAGCTGGAACGAAGAGGATATCAGGTGGTGACGATAGGAGAGCTGTTCTATTATAAAAATGTTGAGTTGGAAAACGGTAAGGTTTACCACAGCAGCTATAATTAGAAGGCACAGGGAAGAAGCTCCGGTGCCGGGAAAGGAAGCGCCATGTATTTAATTGCGGGATTGGGCAATCCTACCAGGGAGTATGCCGGGACGAGACATAATATCGGATATGACACTATTACGAGACTTTGCGATGAGTATCATATTACCCTGGATATCAAAAAACATAAAGGTCTTTGCGGTAAAGGTAGTATCGGGGGAGAAAAAGTGCTTCTGGTACAGCCCCTGACTTATATGAATTTAAGCGGAGACTGCATCAAAGAGGCTGCGGATTTCTATAAAATCGATCCGGCGCATATCATAGTAATATACGATGATATTTCGTTGCCGGTGGGCAAGCTTCGGGTAAGAGCAAAGGGCAGCGCCGGAGGACATAACGGCATGAAGAGTATTATTGCGCGACTCGGTACGGAGGAGTTTGCACGTGTTCGTATCGGCATCGGCGAAAAGCCGGCAGGCTGGGATTTGGCGGACTATGTGTTGGGGCGTTTTAAGACCGACGAGCTTCCGCTGATGCGGGAAGCGGTAGGAAATGCCGCAAAGGCCTGCGAACTGATTATAAAAGACGGAATTGAAACAGCCATGAACAGGAGTAACAGCCTGTAAGGAGGAGTATGCGTACTTATACCGAACCGTTAAAGGCGTTAAGAGAATATGAAGAATGTACAGAGGCATTGCTGAAGAAGAAAACCCCCGTTGCCGTAACGGGGTGTATCGACTCTCAGAAATGCCATTTTGTGCATACTCTGGGAGAAAACTATTGTGTGCGTCTCATTGTGACCTACAACGATTTGAAGGCAAAGGAGATTTGTGAGGATTATCGTTTGTATGATCCGGAGGTGGTGTATTATCCGGCAAAGGATGTCATCTTTTTCAGTGCGGATATTCACGGAAACACGCTGGTTCGGGAACGTATGCGGGTGATAAAGAAGCTGGCGGAGGAGCGTCCGGTCACGATTGTAACGACCGTCGACGGCGGTATCGATCACGTGCTTCCGCTTTCCTATATGAAGGAGAATTGTATCCGGTTGACGGAAACGGAAGAGGTAGACTTAACAGAGTTGACGGCAAAGTTGTCGGCGCTTGGTTATGAGCGTCAGGGACAGGTAGAGCATCCGGGGGAATTTGCGGTAAGAGGCGGTATCCTGGATGTGTTTTCTCTGACGGAGGAGACGCCGTTCCGTATTGAGTTTTTCGGGGATGAGATTGACTCCATCCGTTATTTCGATGTCACAAACCAGCGTTCCATTGACCGGGTGGAGGAGATTTGCATTTACCCGGCCACGGAACTGATTTTATCTGAGGAGAGAAAGCAGGCCGGAATCGAAAAACTTCGTGCCGAAGCTGCAAAACAGGTGGAGTCGTTTCGTAAGGAAATGAAGACGGAAGAAGGAGCGAGACTGCGTCGCGAGACGGAGGAGCTTTGCGAGCGGATTTCGTATATGGGAGGTCTTGCGGGAGCGGACCATTGTATTCGTTATTTTTATGAGGATACGGTATCGTTCTTTGATTATTTCGGGGAGGATGCCATTGTATTTCTGGATGAACCGGCGAGACTGGCGGAAAAGGGTGATGCGGTAGCGGAGGAATTTTCCCAGAGTATGACCGGGCGTCTGGAAAAGGGCTATATTTTGCCGGGACAGGCGGATGTGGTATTCGATTATAAGATGCTGCTGGCAAATCTGGGCAGAAAGAATACGGTACTTTTGTCTGCGTTGGAGCAGAAGCTGCCGTATTTGCCTCCGGTGGCGCGCTTTGATTTAACGGTGCGTTCCGTGGCGGGCTATAACAATAATTTCGAGCTTTTGGTAAAGGACCTGGCTGCATGGAAAAAGAGCGGTTACCGGGTGGTGCTGCTTTGTGCGTCCAGACTGCGTGCGGAGCGTATGGCGGGAGAACTTCGGGAGCGGGAGCTTTCCGCGTTTTACAGTGAGGATGCGGACCGTGTGGTACAGCCGGGTGAGATTTTGGTGGGCAGCGGCAGTGTACACCGGGGCTTTGAGTATCCGATGATTAAATGGGCCCTGATTTCCGAAAGCGATATTTTCGGTACGGAGCATAAGAAGAAAAAGAAGCGTAAGAATTACGACGGACAGCATATCGGCAGTCTTTCCGATTTGTCCTTCGGCGATTATGTGGTGCATGAAAACCACGGTCTCGGTATTTACCGGGGCATCGAAAAGATAGAAGTAGACCGGGTGATTAAGGATTATGTAAAGATTGAGTACGGCGACGGCGGCAACCTTTACGTGCCTGCTACCGGTCTTGATGTGATACAGAAATATGCGGCAGCGGATGCGGCAAAGAAACCGAAGTTAAATAAGCTCAATTCCGTGGAGTGGAAAAATACCAAGACGAGAGTCAAAGGCGCCGTAAAGGACCTGGCAAAGGATTTGGTGGAACTATATGCCCTCCGCAGTGCGAAGAAGGGCTTTGCCTGTGAGGAGGATACGGTGTGGCAGAAGGAACTGGAGGATTTGTTCCCGTACGAGGAAACCGACGACCAGCTTCGTGCCATCGAAGAAATTAAAAAGGATATGGAAAGCACTCGGATTATGGATCGTCTGCTCTGCGGCGACGTAGGCTACGGCAAGACCGAGGTGGCCCTTCGTGCGGCCTTTAAGGCGGTGTCCAACGGGAAGCAGGTGGTGGTGCTGGTGCCGACCACGATTTTGGCGCAGCAGCATTACAATACCTTTACCCAGCGTATGATGAACTATCCGGTAAAGATTGAACTGATGTCCCGGTTCCGGACCCCGGCCCAGCAAAAAGCGGTCATCGAAGGCTTTAAGAAGGGCTCCGTGGATATTGTGATCGGTACCCACAGGGTATTGTCAAAGGACATTGAACCGAAGAATCTGGGACTTCTTATTGTGGACGAGGAACAGCGTTTCGGTGTGGCACACAAGGAGAAGATTAAGCAATTAAAGGGAGATGTGGATGTGCTGACTCTGACGGCGACGCCGATTCCGCGAACCCTGCATATGAGTTTGATCGGGATTCGGGATATGAGCATTCTGGAAGAGCCGCCGGTGGACCGCCTGCCGATTCAGACCTTTGTGCTGGAGCAAAACGACGAAATGGTGCGGGAAGCAATTTGCAGAGAGCTAGCCAGAGGCGGTCAGGTATATTATGTTTATAACAGAGTACATGGCATCGACGAGGTGGCGGCCAGCCTTCAGAAAATGCTTCCGGATGCCAACGTGGCCTATGCCCACGGGCAGATGAGCGAGCGTACCCTGGAAAAGATTATGTACGAGTTTATCAACGGAGAAATCGATGTGTTGGTATCCACGACCATTATCGAGACCGGTCTGGATATTTCCAATGTAAATACGATGATTATTGCGGATGCGGACCGTCTGGGGTTGTCCCAGCTGTATCAGCTTCGCGGTCGTGTGGGCAGAACAAATCGTACGGCCTATGCATTTTTGATGTATAAGCGCGATAAAATGTTAAAAGAGATTGCGGAGAAGAGACTCCAGGCCATCAAGGAGTTTACGGAGCTGGGCTCCGGCTTTAAGATTGCCATGAGGGATCTTGAAATCCGCGGTGCCGGAAATCTTCTCGGTGCGGAGCAGAGCGGTCACATGGAAGCGGTAGGTTATGATTTGTACTGCAAGCTGTTAAATGACGCGGTAAAGGAATTGAAGGGCGATACCGAGGCGGAGGAAGAGTTTGAAACCACGGTGGATTTGGAAGCGGATGCCTATATTCCGGAAAGCTATATCCGGAATGAGGTGCAGAAGCTGGATATGTATAAACGGATTGCGTTGCTACAGGCCGAAGAGGAACTGTCGGAGCTGCAGGATGAACTCATCGATCGGTTTGGTGACATTCCCCAGAGTGTGAACCGGTTGCTTGAAATCGCACTTTTGCGGAATCTGGCTCATGAGGTGTATGTGACCCAGCTGATCTGGCACGGCGCGAAGGTTCGCCTGGTGTTATACCCGAAGGCGAAGCTGATTGCCCAGCGGATTCCTACATTACTAATGAAGTGTAACGGACGTTTGAAGTTCTCTGCGGAAGGAACACCGGAGTTTTCCTATGAGCTTGCGGCATCGCGGGGAAAGACGAATCTGCGGCCGGATGTACGGGCAGTATTAAAGGAATTGAAGGAATTGCTACAGGCGATGAAGGAAGAACTGACCTGATACGGATTGGAAACCGTCGGATAAAAGGAGGAGTTTTTAATGAAAAAAAGAAGATTGTTGGGCGGGGTGCTCATCGGAATATTGTTGATCGGTCTGGCCGGGTGTGATAAGCTGCCGGGCGGAAAGGAAAAACCGACGGGACCGGTAGATCGGACGGAATATATGGATGAGGCAGTCGTAACCGTGGACGGAGAAGAAGTGGGCTACCGGGAGGCGATGCTGTATTTGCAGGCAGCAAAGAGAGAATATGAGAACGCCTACGGAGAGGAAATCTGGCAGTATATATTGACCGAGGACGGCGGAACCTTGGGGGAGTGGGTAAAGAACAGTACATTGGAGCAGATGATTTATGTAAAAATCGTATGTGCCCAGGCAAAGCGTCTCGGAATCGAGCTGGACAGTGAGGAAAAGAACCGGGTAGCCGAGCGGACCGAGGAGTATATGGGGAAGGCGGAATACAGTACCCTTGCCTTGTACGGTATTGCGCGAAAGGATGTGGAACGCGTCTATACGGACACGGCATTGGCTCAGAAGATATATGATAGTGTGACATTAAATGTGGATACGGATATTTCCGATACCGAGGCGGCGCAGAAGCATATTCAGAGTTTGATGTTAAAGAATTACCATGAGGATGAGCTGGGAAACAGGGCTTCCTTAACGGTGCAGGAGCTGATTGCCACGTTGGATCGGTTTGATTCTTTGTATGCGGAAGCACAAACCACAAAGGACTTTTATTCCCTTGCCTTTGCAAATACGGATGATAAGCAGTATCTGGATATGATGGTTGGTGAAGGTGACCTGCCGGAAGAGTTTGCGGCGGCCTACAATCTGGCAGCGGGGGAAGCTATGCAGCTTCGTACGGACAATGGGTATTACATCTTCTATTGTGTCTCCGAATACGACGAGGATGCTACCATTGCGAAGAAGGAAGAACTGATTGCGCTTCGCCAGGAGGAGGAATTTAAAAAATTATATGCGGATTGGCGCGGGGAGGCAAAAGTCGAGATGAATGACGTTGTCTGGGAGGCCATCGGCTTGGATTTGAGCGGGGAAAGCTAGAGAAACAGCGGTCTTATACCGGGTTGTACCGCTATCAAAAAATAGATATAATCACCGAAAAAAACAGAGAAAATAAACAAAACATGGGGATGCATTGTGAAAAATGCAAAAAAAAGACAAAAAGGCATTGCAAAATGCTTCATCATGATGTATAATAAACATGTGTCAAAAATGGGTCAGATTGTGCAAAGTGATACATGACGGTCCGGACACCTTAGTTTCGATAATGTTATGTGTTACATATACATTATAAAATTTTTTTTTCTCATTTTAAGAGGAGGGCAATTTATGAAGAAGAAGTTATTAGCAGGTCTTCTTGCCGTAGCTATGGTAGCAACTATGTTTGCTGGCTGTGGTAAGAAGGAGGAGAAGGTCATCAACGTTATGGCTTTCACCGATGAAGTTCCGAAGATGGTTCAGGCATATCTTGATATGCATCCGGAACTTGGTTACACCATGAACGAAACCATCGTTGCAACTACCAACGGCGAGTATCAGCCGGCACTTGACGAAATGTTAAAGGGCGATGACGCTCCGGATCTCTATGCATTAGAGGCAGCTTTCGTATTAAAGTACACCCAGGGTGATGCAGCTGGTTTTGCAGCAACCTATGATGATCTTGGTATTGATACCACCAAGAGACTTGCAGACGCTAAGATCGCTACCTACGCTTCCGAAGTTGGTACCAGACCGGCTGACGGCAAGGTAGTAGCTCTTCCGTATCAGGCAACCGGTGGATGCTTCATCTACCGTCGTTCCCTTGCAAAGGATACTTGGGGAACCGATGATCCGGCTGTAATCTCCGAGAAGATCGGTGGCGGTTCTCAGAGCTGGGATCAGTTCTGGAAGGCAGCTGAAGAGTTAAAGGCTAAGGGCTACGGTATCATTTCCGGTGACGGTGATATCTGGCACGCAATCGAGAACAGCTCCGATTCCGCTTGGATCGTAGACGGTAAGCTTACCATCGACCCGAAGAGAGAAGCTTTACTTGACATCTCCAAGATGTTAAAGGATAACGGTTGGCACAATGAGACTCAGGACTGGCAGGATGGCTGGTTTGCTGATATGAAGGGTGAGGGCCCGCAGCCGATTTTCGGTTTCTTCGGTCCGGCTTGGTTAATCAACTACACCATGGGTGACAACTGCGGTAACGATAAGGAAACTCCGGAACCGGAAGGAACTTTCGGTGACTGGGCTGTTACCAACTCCCCGGTAGGTTTCTGTTGGGGTGGTACCTACGTAGCATCCTCTAAGGGCGCTGTAGAAAAGATGAGCGATGATAAGAAGGCAGTTGTTGCTGACATCATCGAGTGGATTACTCTTGATACCGACGAGAACAGCTTACAGTATCAGTGGGCTAACGGCACCTTCGGTGGTGGCGATGGCAGCACCAAGGATACCGTAGCTTCCGCAGTAGTAATGGAGAAGTCTGACGGTGCTACCGGCTTCCTCGGTGGACAGAACATGTTCGAGTACTTCGTTCCGGCTGGTGACTACGCTACCGGTAGAAATATGACTCAGTACGACGAGACCATTAACACCTGTTGGAGAGAGGCAGTTCGTGCATACGTTGCTGGTGATGTTGACCGTGACGGCGCAATTGCTAAGTTCAAGGCTGACGTTAAGTCTAAGTTAGACATCGTTGTAGAATAATTTTACACAGATGCTTAATAAGGAGGCGGACGGTTTTTCCGTCCGCCCCTTTTCTGGTTTGTAACAGGAGTGCTGCCTGCGGCAGTGGCTCTTGTGAATTTATGTTGGAGGTAGTGCTTTGAATAAGAAAAAAGGAGTTAGTTATGCAAAGTGGGGGTATATCTTTGCGCTTCCGTTCTGCATTGCATACCTGATATTTATGATTTATCCGATTATAAACACGTTTTCAATCGGATTTACAAACATGACTGACAGACTGCAGATGCAGATTGCTCAGGAAGAAATGATGGGAATTGAACCGACAGTAGAGGTTGAACTCCTGAGAGACGAAGAAGGCAACTTAATGATTTTTGATAATTATAAGTTTGTACTTACGGATCCGAACTTCTGGTCAAGTTTAAAAAATACCTGTATTATTTGGGGAGTAAACTTTGTTCCGCAGATTTTACTGGCGCTTGTGTTGGCAGTATGGTTTACCAGCACTCGTAATAAAATTCGCGGTAAGGGATTGTTTAAAGTATTGTTCTACATGCCGAATATCATTACAGCGGCTACCATTGCAATGCTTTTCACTAAGTTATTCGACTATAACAAGGGCCCGGTAAACGATGTTCTCAGATTACTGGGAGTGATTGACAGTAATATAGACTTTTTCTCAAATGAGTTTGCATCCAAAGCTATTGTTGCGTTCGTTCAGTTCTGGATGTGGTACGGTTATACCATGATTATTTTGATTTCCGGTATTTTAGGTATCAGTCCGGAATTGTTTGAGGCAGCGGATATCGATGGCGCCAACGGTTGGCAGAAGTTCCGATTTGTGACGCTTCCGAACTTAAAGTCCATTATGCTGTTTACGCTTGTAACCAGTATGATCGGTGGTATGACCATGTTCGATATTCCGTATATGGTTGGCGGACAGGGCGGTATCAAGGGTCATATTCGTACATTGAGTGTATATATCTTTGAGATGTCCTTTACCGGCGGTAAGCTGTACAATCGTGCATCAGCGGCAAGTATGCTTGTATTCGCAATGATTGCGGTATTGGCTGCGATTATTTTCTTCATGCTTCGTGATAAGGATGAAATTGCGCGTCATAAAATTGAAAAGGCGCAGACAAAGGCATATAAGCAGCAGCTTAAAGAAGAAAAGGCTAAGGGAGGTGTGCAGTAATGGCTAAGAAAAAGAATAAAGCAGGAGCTGTGGTTGCGCACTTCTGGATTTATGTATTGCTTATTTTGCTTGCAATTTTAAGTATTTTGCCGTTCTGGATTATGTTTATGAACGCAACCCGTTCCACACCGGAAATTAATGCGAATGCTTTAGGCTTGTGGCCGTCTAAGTACCTTATGAGAAACTGGAATGTTATCGGAACCAAGTCCTTTAACGCAATGACCGGTTTTGTCAATTCCATGATTATCTCTACGGGTGCTACGGCGCTTTCCGTATACTTCTCTTCCATGACGGCATACTCTATCGTTGCTTACAGATGGAAGATGAGAAGAGCGTTCTTTACCTTTATTATGGCAGTGCTTATGATTCCGTCCCAGATTATTTCCATCGGTTTCTATCAGATGATGTATTCTGTGGGTATGAACAACAGTTTCCTTCCGCTCATTATTCCGGCGATTGCGGCGCCTTCGGTAGTGTTCTATATGAAGCAGTACATGGAGCCGGCATTGCCGCTGGAAATTGTAGAGGCGTCCCGTATCGACGGTGCGGGCGAGTTCTTTACATTTAACCGTATCGTAATTCCGATTATGAAGCCGGCGATTGCAACTCAGGCAATCTTCGCTTTCGTACAGAAGTGGAATGAACTCTTCGTTCCTTCCGTATTGTTAACGGATGTTAAGAAGTACACCATGCCGATGATGGTAAGCTTGTTGAAGGGTGATATTTATAAGACGGAGTTCGGTTCCGTATACCTGGGCTTGTCCCTGACGGTACTACCGCTCTTTGTTGTATATTTCCTGTTGTCCAAGTACATTATCGCAGGTGTTGCGCTCGGTTCTGTAAAGGGCTAACAATTTTATAAGAGCTTTAGAGGGGCTACGCACTTGTGCGTGGCCCTTTCCTTGCGTAAGGGACGGTTTTAGGGACAAAGAGGCAATACAGATTACGGAAAGTGCTTTTGTAAAGGTTCTTTACCCCTAAAGCCTGCCTCTCAAAAGAAACGGAAAGTACCACGCACAAGTGCGTAGCTTGAAAAGCAGTAGAGAGAAGATAAAAGGCCCCGTGGAGTTGTCAGGGTGTGACCTCCACGGGGCTTGATTTATAAGAGACTTATTTAATATGTGATGTTGGTTTTACTGTACAATGGAACTCAACTCGGAAATAATCGAATGAATGTGATCCAGGGAAATTGCGAACTGATCCACGGAGATTACATTTTGGTTACTGGTTTCACATACATCCTGGGTGCTTGCATTGAGCTCTTCACTGGAAGCCGATAAGGAGTTGATACCATCTGCAATGGATGCGTTTGCGGTGATTAAGGTTTGCATCAGGGTTTCCACGTCTGTCACATGCTCTGCCAGTTCTGTAATCTTTTCGGAGATATGTGAGAACTGGGCTTCCGCTTCCAAAGCATAATGACTTTCATCGTTGGCAATTTCAACAGTATGCTCTGCTTTTTCGGTCATAACCTGTGCTTCGTTGGACAGGGCTTGTATGATGTTGGTAATGTTCTCGGTTTCGGTCCTGGTCTGTTCTGCCAGGTTTCGTATTTCATCCGCAACAACCGCAAAGCCTTTTCCTGCTTCGCCTGCACGTGCAGCTTCGATGGATGCATTTAATGCAAGCAGATTTGTCTGGCTGGAAATACCAAGAATTACGTCAGTGATAGTTTTTACCTGATTGGTTTTGGATTGAAGCTGCGCTACCGATTCTTTCATTTCGTCGTTGGCGCGGATGGAAGATTCTACATGTCGGTGTAACCGGTCCATTGCCTCTTTGCCGATGGTAAGGGCGGAATCTGCATCCTTTGTAGCTTCTGCAATAGCAGAAGTCTTATTATTTGTATTTTTGATGATTTCGACAATCTCCTGAGACTTTACGTTTTGTTGGATGACAACATCTGTGGTTTCTTCAATGCTTTGAGACATGGTTTCCATGGAGGCGTTAACCGCTTTTGTGGAGTCTACGATATTGGTCATCTGCTTTGTCATACTGTTGGCTTCAGCTTCTACTACTTTGGCGGTTTCTGCAATCTTTTTTACCATGGCTTCGTTTCTGTCGGAGACGGAAAGAATTTCTTGCATGGAATCGTTAAAAAACTGTTCCAAGAGTCTTGAACCGACATTGATAACAACGACAACGAGTACGGTAATGATTGCTTCTACCATTACGGACTCAATGACGGTATTGTCCGCCAGATTGTTCCGGGTTGCCGTAAGTATGATACGCACGATATTGGCAACAAAAAAGATTCCGCTGGAAACAAGCAGTACCAGCTTATCGAAGGATAATACCAGAATGAAAAAAATCGGCATCATATATGCATAGGTAACACCGGAAAAGGCAGTAACCAGAATGAAGAAGTATACGGCAGAAAATGCAATGCCTACATATCTGGTATAGAGAATCGTGCTTTTAAATTTGATAAACATGATAATGCCGCCAATGAATACAAGCAGATTTAACACAATCTGCGGAACACTCTTCATTGGTGGTAGGCCGGAAGACATGAGTTGTGCCATAAGACCCATGGTCAGAAAAAAAGTAGTGATACCGTGGACCAGTAGTATCAGTTTGTTTAGCTTGGTTTGGTATAGTGTTTTCATCGTAATCTCCTCCTTGAAACGATATACAATTTAAAGGTGTTTTGTATAATTATATCATAAAATAGGGAAAAGAGCAAATATATTTACTACAATTTTGACGTTGAAATTGTAAGAGTGAAAATAAATCTTTGAAATAGAGAAATAATAAATTGGTACTTGCAATTTTAAATAAAGCGTGTTATAGTTGGGGTAGAACAGATAGAAAACGAATTGTAATCAAGGGTGTTGGTTTGTAGAAACCGGAAGGGAGAGATGTGGTATGAATATTAACAAGTTTACGCAAAAGTCGGTGCAGGCGGTACAGGATTGTGAAAAGATTGCTTACGATTTCGGACACCAGGAACTTGCCCAGGAGCATTTGTTGTATGCTCTTTTGAAGGACGGCGAAGGGCTGATTCCGAAGCTTCTGACGAAGATGGAGATTGCACCGGAGGTGTTTGCGGCCCAGGTAGAAGGTCTTTTAAAGAAAAGAGTAAAGGTATCCGGGGCGGCCCAGGTGTATGTGGGTAATGATTTAAATAAAGTGTTAATCTATGCAGAGGATGAAGCAAAGGCCATGGGGGATGCCTACGTGTCTGTGGAGCATTTGTTTTTGTCTCTTTTAAAGCAACCGTCCCGTGAGGTGAAGGAATTGCTTCATACCTTCGGGATTACAAGAGAGCGCTTTTTGCAGGCCCTTGCTACAGTGCGTGGGAATCAGCAGGTCATGACGGATAATCCGGAGGCTACTTACGATACCTTAGAGAAGTACGGCTATGATTTGGTGGAGCGTGCCCGGAATCAGAAGCTGGACCCGGTCATCGGCAGAGACAGCGAGATTCGTAACGTCATCCGTATTTTGTCCCGTAAGACAAAGAACAATCCGGTGCTGATCGGTGAACCGGGTGTGGGTAAGACGGCGGTGGTAGAGGGTCTGGCCCAGCGTATCGTGCGGGGCGACGTACCGGAGAGTTTAAAGGACAAGAGTTTGTTTGCGCTGGATATGGGGGCATTGGTGGCCGGTGCAAAGTACCGCGGAGAGTTCGAGGAACGTTTAAAGGCGGTGCTGGAGGAGGTCAGAAAGAGCGACGGAAAGATTATTCTTTTTATTGATGAGCTTCATACCATTGTGGGAGCCGGCAAGACCGACGGTGCCATGGATGCGGGCAATATGTTAAAGCCGATGCTGGCCAGAGGCGAACTTCACTGTATCGGCGCCACCACGCTGAATGAGTACCGCATGTATATTGAGAAGGATGCGGCGTTGGAGAGACGTTTTCAGCCTGTGCTGGTAGAGGAACCGACGGTGGAGGATACGATTTCGATTTTGCGCGGCCTGAAGGAACGTTATGAGGTATATCACGGAGTCCGTATCAACGATGCGGCTCTGGTGGCGGCAGCGACCCTTTCCAACCGTTACATTTCCGACCGTTTTCTGCCGGACAAAGCCATTGATCTGGTGGACGAGGCGTGTGCTTTGATTAAGACGGAGTTGAATTCACTGCCGACGGAGCTTGACGACGTAAAGCGCCATATGATGCAGTTGGAGATTGAAGAGGCGGCTTTAAAGAAAGAGGACGACCGTATCAGCAAGGAGCGCCTGGAAGCTCTTCAGAAGGAGCTTTCCGAGGAGAGAGAGCGGTTTGCCGAGGCGAAGGCAAAGTGGGACAATGAAAAGGCCTCTGTGGAGCGCGTGCAAAAGCTTCGTGAGCAGTTGGAGGAACTGAACAACGATATCCAGAAGGCAGAGCGGGAATATGATTTAAATAAAGCCGCAGAGCTAAAGTACGGAAAGCTTCCGGAGTTGCAGAAGATGCTGGCTACAGAGGAAGAAGCGGTGGCGAAGGAAGGACATACCCTGGTACACGAGAATGTCAGTGACGAAGAGATTGCAAAGATTGTGTCCCGCTGGACCGGTATTCCGGTGGCGAAGCTGACGGAGAGCGAGCGGAACAAGACCCTTCACTTGGATGAGGAATTGCACCGCAGAGTCATCGGACAGGACGAGGGCGTACAGAAGGTGGCGGATGCGATTTTACGTGCCAAGGCGGGCATTAAAGACCCGACCAAGCCGATCGGTTCCTTCCTGTTCTTAGGACCGACCGGTGTAGGTAAAACGGAGCTTGCAAAGGCGTTGGCAGCGTCCCTGTTTGATAATGAAGCGAATATGGTTCGTATCGATATGAGTGAGTATATGGAGAAATACTCCGTATCCCGCTTGATTGGAGCGCCTCCGGGCTACGTGGGCTATGAGGAAGGGGGACAGCTCACGGAGGCGGTCCGAAGAAAACCGTATTCCGTGGTGTTGTTTGACGAAATCGAAAAGGCCCACCCGGACGTGTTTAACGTGCTGTTGCAGGTGTTGGATGACGGCCGGATTACCGATTCCCAGGGTCGAACCGTGGACTTTAAGAATACGATTCTGATTATGACCTCCAATATCGGTTCCCAGTACTTATTAGAGGGAATCGAAGCGGACGGTGAAATCGGGGAACAGGCCCGTGAGTTTGTAAATAATGAGCTTCGCGGACACTTCCGTCCGGAGTTTTTGAATCGTCTGGATGAAATCATTTTCTTTAAGCCGCTGACTAGGGACAATATCGGAGACATTGTGGAACTTCTTCTTGCAGATTTAAACAAGCGTCTTTCCGACCGGGAACTTTCCATTGCACTGACTTCGGAAGCAAAGGCCTTTATCATCGAGGAGGCTTATGATCCGGTGTACGGTGCGAGACCGCTGAAGCGTTATTTGCAGAAGCATGTGGAGACCTTAAGTGCCCGCCTGATTCTTGCGGATGAAGTAGTGCCGGGCAGTGTGATTGTCATCGATAAAGGAGAGAACGGGCTTTACGCAAGCGTGTCCGAAACGGTGAAATAAGTGTGAATGCGCAAAGCAGAAGAGGTATTTCCTTGACAATTGTGCCTGTGCATCTTATAATAAAGCTACGAAATATGTGGTGATATAACCGGGAAAGAGGATATGCCAATGAAGAAGAAGTTGTTAAAAATAATGGCACTTGTAGGACTTACAGCGATGATGATCGTTGGATTTGCAGGATGTAAAAAAACAGAATGTGAATGGTGCGGAAAGGATGCTTACTGTAAGCCGATGTATCTTAATATGTTAGGCGAGTACAATATGTGTAAAGAATGTCGGAAAGTGGTGGAACCGATATCAGAGAATTATAAAGAGTTGGAAGAAATATACGGAAACTAAGGAAAAAGGCTTTTGCAGGGAACTGCGGAAGCCTTTTTTCTTTATGTGCAGGCAAAGTTCTTTTCGCCTTTCTTAAACTGAAAGGATATGGTGACCGGGCCCACTGTTCTTTTGCTTTTCCCGAAGGGTTGCGCATTTAGCGCAGTCGAAATCACCTTTTAGAGTGGCTTAGGCTTGAGGACGCTACCGAAAGGCTTAGCCACTCTTAAAGGAAGTTTGACGGAGCGTTGCGACTTGCAAAAGAACAGTGGGCCCGGTCATCATATCTTAGAATGTGGGCAAGGCGAAAAGAATCTTAAGATTTTCTTTAGATTGTCGAAACAGGACGCTGTCTTATTGATATATTTTAAAAAAATTTATAAAATAGTACTTGACAAATTACATGAGTGTATATATACTGTATATATCGGCATGCACAGTATATGCACGGTGTATGCGGCGGGAGTAGGGAGTACAAATAAAAGGAGGAGTTTTTTATGGAACGAAAGAAATTGAAGCCTTGGGTCGGAGTACTTTTTTTGGCAATTGTGTTGGCGATGGCACAATTTGTATGCTTCCCGATTCAGAAGGCAATCGGGTTGTGGGGATTGGCGGTTACGGAGCTTATCTTACTGGCTATGGCAATCGGAGCAGCACTTATTTGTAAGCAGAACTTAAAGGAAGTATTTCCGATTAAGTTGCCGAAGCTTCGTGAGGTTCTCGGTGTGCTCATATTCTGGGTAGGCGGTATTCTTGCGACGTATATGGCGACTTATATCTTTACGTTGTTTTTCCCGGAGGAAATGGCGGCAGTATCCGGTGGCCTGAACAGTATCGTGTCCAGTAAGGGAATGATACTCGGTATTCTGATTGCATCGGTTATGCCGGCGATTTGTGAAGAGGCAGTACATCGCGGATTTATCTTACATACCTTTAAGGGCATTAAGAAGCCGTGGGTAATCGTACTTTCCATGGGTATTCTTTTCGGCGTGTTCCATCTGGATTTTTACCGCTTTATTCCGACTGCGATTCTCGGTGCGTGTATGACCTGGGTTATGCTGAAAACCGAAAATATGTTAATGCCGGCATTGTATCACGGTACCAACAATCTGGTTCCGGTATTGTTAAGCATTGCATTACAGGATACCGTGGCGTCTGTTACCGCGGAGACGGCGGAAGGTCAGGGCGCTATGATAGCAGAAATGCTTCTGGAGGGCGGTGTGCCGTTATATATAAGCAGCATCGGTACCTATTTGTTGCTGGGCGTGGTTGCGTTCCCGCTGATGCTTGCAGGTACCGCGCTGATGAAGAAAAAGGGTGAGAAGATTAAGGGTAAGCACGTCGCTACCGTATTTATTATTGCCGGTGCGTGTCTCCTTATCGGTCTTGTGATGTTGATAGGAGCGTCCGTATATATGGTAGCTCAGGGAATCGTTCAAGTATAGGGTTGTGCGTGATAGACGGATTGTTATAGAAAATGAAACTATGGTCAGCGAAAGGAGTATAGTATGATTGAGATTAAGAATTTGACCAAAATATATAAGCTCAATAAAAAGAAGATGATGGAGCTTAAAACAAAGGAAACCACAAAGAAGGCGGCAGACAACATTACCCTGACCGCAAAGCCGGGTGAGATTTACGGTCTTCTCGGACCAAACGGTGCCGGTAAGACCACGACTCTTCGTTGTGTGGCAACGCTGTTAACACCGACGGAAGGCTCTGTCAGCGTATGTGGTCACGATACCGTAAAGGAGCCGGAGAAGGTGCGCGAGTGCATCGGCTTTTTAACCAACGAAATCAAACTGGACCCGCACTTCTCTCCGAAGTATTTGTTCCATTTCTTCGGAAAACTCCACGGAATCGACGAGGCAACGATTGAAGCCCGCCGTAAAGAGTTGTTTGAGTATTTTGAGATTACGGCATTTGAAAACAAGAGAATCGAGGAACTTTCTACCGGTATGAAGCAGAAAGCTTCCATTGCGGTGAGTTTGGTTCATGACCCGAAGGTGGTTATCTTCGACGAGCCGACCAACGGCCTTGATATTGTAACCGCAAGAAATGTAACCGATTTGCTTCAGAAGCTTCGTGATGAGGGGAAGCTGGTTATTATCTCTACCCATATTATGTCCGAAGCGGAAAAGCTTTGCGACCGTGTCGGCATCATTATCGACGGTAAGAAAGTAACGGAGGGAACTCTTCCGGAGCTTCTGGCGGAGACGAATGCAGAGGATTTAGAGGATGCATTCTTTAAGCTTTACAAAGAGCATCACAAGGAGGGCAGATAAATGTTTAGTATATTTAAGAAAGAAGTATATCGTATTTTCAGCGATAAGAAGATGATTTTTTCCCTGTTTATTCTGCCGCTTATTATTATGGTGGGTATGTTTGGCCTGATGGGTGTGTTGATGGGCAACATGGTGTCCGAGGTTGAAGAACATGTGGGAATCGTATATGTGCAGAATGCACCGGAGGAAGTAAAGACCATTATCAATCAGTCCGGCTATTTGAATGTGGCTGAAGTCACATATCTGGCGGCGGATGCTTCCGCTGAGGAGATTGCCGGAATCCGCGCCGATATTTTGGCCGGTGAGGCTGACCTTTTGGTATCCTTTGATACGGCGTTTATGGAATTGGCAGCTACCTATAAGGAAGCCGGCGATACCATTCCGCAGGTAACGATAGGTTACAATTCTTCCAGAAATTATTCCAGTGCGGCAGCAAGTAACTTTGATGCTATGGTTTTAGAGGCATTAGAAACCGGTTTGTTGCAGAATCGTTTCGGAAATCTGGATTTACTTACGGTGTTTAATACAAATAAAGACTTGATTATTGACGAAGAGAAGGCCGGCGGAGAATTCCTGGCAATGATGCTTCCGTATATGATGGTAATTATGTTATTTGCCAGTGCCATGAGTGTGTGTATCGATGCCATTGCGGGAGAAAAGGAGCGCGGCACTATGGCCAGCATGCTTCTCAGTCCGGTAAAGCGCAGCTCCATTGTATACGGTAAGTTGTTTGCACTTTCTCTGTTGTCCGTGCTTTCTTCCGTTGTATATGCATGTTCTGCGATTTTCGGTATGCCGTTGATGAGCAAGGGCTTAGGAGATACATCCGAGGCGCTTCCGATGAATCTTTCCCTGACGGTACCGCAGGCTCTGCAGCTGCTGGTGCTCATGATTACCTTGGTATTATTGTTTGTTGCGGTAATTTGTCTCTTGTCCGTATTTGCAAAGACCGTAAAGGAAGCAAGCTCTTATGTGATGCCGCTTCAGATGGTAGTGATGGTTGTAGGCTTCATGATTATGCTGAGCAATAACGATAATCCGGAGCGCTCCACCTACGCAATTCCGGTATACGGTACCGCAGTGGCTGTACAGCGAATTGTGACCAGCGAAATCAGTATGATGGAGTTCGGTATGAGTGCGGTTAGCAACCTGCTTTGCACAGTAGTAATCGTACTGGCGATTTCGAAGGTATTTAAAAACGAAAAGGTTATGTTAAACGCATAGTTGTGAAGGGCTCGCAGGAAACTGCGGGCCCTTTGTTGTTCCGCTCAAGAGTAACTCAAAAAGGGCACCGCAGTTTCTTTGCAGTGCCCTAAAAAAGAGAATTCTAAAATCTTGTTGATAAATGTTTCTATCAGCTAAATCCGCCTATCCGCATACACGGAAACGGTAATGAGTCCATTCGCCTCTGCTGCGTCCTGTAATACCTGCAACAATGCGTCGCCGTAGTTACCTAAATTCTCCCTTAACCGGTCCGCATAGGTAACGGTGATGTGGAGCAGGGTGCTACGTTCGGTAAGGCAGTCATGCAAGGCATCCAGGTTTTTTCCGTAGTAGGACGGAAAGGCCAGCTTTTTTGCCAGATAAGTGTGCAGGACCTCCCGGGAGGTCATTTTGTTTCCGCTAAGAGTGACACGCTGTTTCATGAAAGCCTCCTTTAATAAAGCTGTGTAAAGCTTTCGTAGTGGTCATCGGTGTAGTAAATCAGGCCGTCGTTGGAGTAGAGAATACGCTCTGCGCCGCGGTATCCGCCGTAGTAGTTAACATCGCATTCGTACCACTGGCGTCCCTTTGCCTTCGGAAGGAGGCCTTCGTAGTTGCCAAACTTGTCGCCGCCGATGGACATTTCATCGGTGACATCCCAAAGGTTTCCTTCTTTGCTGTTCCACCCGAGCTTGCTGGCTTCGTTTTTGGTAATGAAGTTAGACGGAAGCTTGTGGAAGGTGTAGATATAGGCTGCTACCAAATCCGGTGTGCTGTAAACGCCGTCCTCTTCTACCAGTTCTAACGGAGACTTGGTCGGCTCCGGAGTCGGAGTTTTCGTCGGTTCCGGGGTGCTTGTCGGTGCCACTGTGGCCGTCGGTTCCGGAGTAGGAGTAGCCGGCACCGGTGTTTCGGTCGGCTCCGGAGAAGCAGTAGGAGTAACGCCGGTTTTGTTTTCGGAGTCCTTTAAAGACGGTGTGGCGGCTAATTTATCTCCGGATAATACATCGGTCAGAGTGTTGCCGATGTTTTCGGTGTCTAACGTCTGTTCTGAGGAGATACCGTCCGGGAACAGGGAATTGAATACCTGCTTCAAATCCTTCCCTTTGATAAGAGCAAGAATGACAATGGCGGCAATAACCAACAAGGTGCCGTACAGCTTTTTTTGTTTATTTGTAAGTTTCTTTTTGCTCATGAGTAATCCTCCGTATGTTTGGTTCTTACAGTATAGCACGAAGTGTAGTGGTTGTCAAAGGATTGCCCGGACCCGGAAGAGATATTCCGGGAAAAGGAAAATGTAACAGAGGTGCATGGGTAAAGTAAAAAGAAGTTGCACATCCGGCCGCATCATAGTAAAATGAAAAGGTGGGATTTGTTCCGGGAGCGTTAAAGAAGTGTAAGAGGGACCTTCCGGTTAGAATAATAGAAAGCGAGAATGATAGTATGCAGAGAGAACGTTTGGGAAGCCGCCTTGGTTTCCTTTTACTGAGCGCGGGCTGTGCAATCGGCCTGGGAAACGTATGGAAGTTTCCTTACATGGTCGGTCAAAACGGCGGAGGAGCCTTTGTACTGATTTATATTTTCTTCCTTGTGGCGCTGGGAGTGCCGATTATGACCATGGAGTTTGCCATCGGTCGTGCGGCGCAGAAAAGTCCGGTGAAGTTTTATCAGGAGCTGGAGCCGAAGGGCAGTAAGTGGCATTTGCACGGCTATGCGGCATTGGCAGGCAACTACCTGTTGTTAATGTTTTATACCAGCGTGGCAGGGTGGCTGTTGCAGTACTTTGTAAAGACCGTGGGAGGAACCTTTGAAGGGCTTAATGCCGCAGAAGTTAAGGCGGAGTACGAGGGGATGTTACTTGAACCGGGGATGATGATTCTTTCCGTGGCGATTACGATTTTGATTGCGGTTGCGGTATGCTCTATCGGACTACAGAATGGTTTGGAACGTATTACGAAATGGATGATGTTGGCGTTGTTTGCCATTATGATAGTGCTGGCCGTTAATAGTATTACTTTGCCGGGCAGCGGAGAAGGCTTACGCTTTTATCTGATTCCGGATCTTGACCGGATGAAGGAAATCGGTATCGGCAATGTAGTTGTAGGTGCTATGAATCAGGCGTTTTTTACTCTGAGTATCGGTATCGGAAGTATGGCGGTGTTCGGTAGCTATATCGGCAAAGAACGAGCCCTTATGGGAGAGGCAACCCGCGTGGCGGTGCTGGATACCTTTGTGGCCTTTGCTTCGGGACTCATTATCTTCCCGGCGTGTATGGCCTATGGGGTAGAGGTGGACAGCGGAAGCAGCTTGATTTTTATCACGTTGCCGAATATTTTCAATAATCTGTCCGGAGGAAGAATCTGGGGCGGGTTGTTCTTTGTATTCTTATCCTTTGCGGCACTGTCTACGGTGCTGGCAGTATTTGAAAACCTGGTATCCTGTACGGTGGATTTGTTCGGTTGGAGCAGAAAAAAAGCTTGTCTCGTAAACGGAGTATTGCTCTTTGTGCTGTCTTTGCCGTGTATTCTGGGCTTTAATCTTTGGAAGGGCTTTACGCCTCTTGGTAAGGGTACCAATATTATGGATTTGGAAGATTTTATTGTCAGCAATTTGTTGCTTCCGGTGGGTTCCTTGCTGTTTATCCTGTTTTGTACCTGCCGTTACGGCTGGGGCTGGAAAAAGTTCCAAGCTGAGGCTAACGAAGGCAAGGGTATGAAGGTATCGAACTGGATGCGTGGATATATGACTTATGTGCTGCCGGTAGTGGTGGTTGTGCTGTTTGTGATGGGGCTTTATAATGTGTTTGCAAAGTAAAGGCATAAGAAAGTAGTAGGAAAGGAAGATACAAAAGGAGGTATGAGGTATGGAGTGGGCCGGATATTTTGGCTATGTGGCATTTGTGATTATGATGTGCTTCTTGTTGCCTGACCACGAGAAGGTAAAAAAGCTGGAACACAGAATGAAGATATCCGAAAGAAAACAGAAAGGGGAAGACAGAATGTCAAAGATTATCGGTGATTTGGTGAATGCAGAGTGTAAAATGAAGGTTAGTTTGGAAGGTGAATTGGCAAAGGTTTTGACCTGCACGGTGCTGGATGCGGATGAGGAATGGGTGAAAATTCGTTATCAGAATAAAAAGCAGGAAGAAGTTGTCAAAATCATTCGAATTGAAAATGTATTGGAAGTAGATTTGTAAGTTGATTTTTCCGGGACTTTGTGCTATACTGACAAAGTCTTTGCGCCGGAAACATAAGTCGGGAATGGTGTAAAGGCAGACGGTGAGTCTGCCTTTTTGACATAGTAAGGAATAGAAGAATTCTTTATTATGTAAAATGTTCGGGTGCGGAAAGACTCGAAACTATAGAATAGGAAAAGAATAGTATGAGATTTGATGAAAGTAATTTGCAGGCACCGATTTTACGGGCGGTAGCAGAGATGGGCTTTGAGGAAATGTCGCCGATTCAGGCAGCGGCTATTCCGGTAGTGTTAGAAGGAAAGGATATGATCGGCCAGGCCCAGACCGGTACCGGTAAGACGGCAGCCTTCGGTATTCCGTTACTCCAGAAAGTGGACCCGAAGGATAAGAGTCTGCAAGCGTTGGTGCTTTGTCCGACAAGAGAGCTGGCCATCCAGGTGGCGGAAGAAATCCGTAAGCTGGCAAAATTTATGCATGGGGTAAAGGTGCTGCCGATTTACGGCGGTCAGGATATTAACAAGCAGATTCGCTCCTTAAAGGGCGGCGTGCAGGTGATTATCGGTACGCCGGGCCGGGTGATGGACCATATGCGCCGCCACACTTTGAAAATGGGTACGGTAAAGATGATTACCTTAGACGAAGCGGACGAAATGTTAAACATGGGCTTCCGTGAGGATATCGAGACGATTTTAAAAGAGCTTCCGGAGGAGCGTCAGACACTTCTGTTTTCCGCAACCATGCCGCAGCCGATTATGGATTTGGCGGAGGCTTACCAGAAGGATGCGGAAATCGTTCGTGTGGTAAAGAAAGAACTGACTGTACCGAAGATTGAGCAGTATTATTATGAAGTGCGCCAGAAGAACAAGCCGGAGGTATTGGCGAGACTTTTGGATATGTACGACCCGAAGCGGGCGCTGGTGTTCTGTAACACCAAGAAGCTGGTGGATGAGCTGGTGGAGGATTTGCAGCTTCGGGGTTATTTTGCGGACGGCCTTCACGGAGATTTAAAGCAGCAGCAGCGAGACCGTGTTATGGAGTCCTTCCGTAGCGGTAAAATCGATCTTTTGGTGGCTACGGATGTGGCGGCAAGAGGCATCGATGTGGATGATGTGGAGGCGGTATTTAACTATGATGTGCCGCAGGATGACGAGTATTATGTACATCGTATCGGCAGAACCGGCCGTGCGGGGCGTGTGGGTACTTCCCATACGTTAGTAGTAGGAAAAGAAATATATAAGCTGAAGGATATTATGCGATACTGCAAGACGAAGATTCACCTTCGCCCGATTCCGTCGGCAAACGATATCAACGCCATTCGTTCCGAAAAGCTGATGAAGCAGGTGGATGAACTGATTGCGGGCGGTGAGCTTCGCACCATGACGGAGATGATTGAAAAGCACATTGAGGAGACCGATTGTACTTCGTTGGAGATGGCAGCGGCACTTCTGAAACTTGCTATGGGAGAAATCGCTACCGAGTCCGCATTTGATATGGGGCTGGATATGAGCGAAGGAGAAGGCAAAGCGGCCAGAGCCCGCTTGTTTGTGAACGTAGGTAAGCGTGACCGAATTCGCCCGGGCGATATCGTAGGTGCCATTGCAGGCGAAAGCGGTATGCCGGGACAGCTGGTGGGTTCCATTCAGATGTACGACAACTACACCTTTGTAGAGGTGCCGGTGGACTATGCGGATGCGGTGCTGGAAGCAATGCAGAACGTAAAGATTCGCGGACGCAATGTCCAGATAGAGCGCGCCAACGGAAACGGAAAGTCCGGCGGACGATCCGAGGGTAAGGGTGCCGGACGTGGCAGAGGAAAGAGTGAAGAAAGAAGCTCCGAAGGTCGCAGAGGAAGAAGGCCTGCGGAGGGGATGGAAACTTCGGCTGAAAGTACCGGTGAGAAGAAGAGCAAGAGTACCGGAAAGAAGAAAGCCAAAGGAAAACTTGGTGTGGTAGACGTAAGTCTCACCGGAAAGCCGGTAAGAAAGAAAAAATAGAAGACAATCGATGGAGTCCGACACGCGAAAATGAATGCGTGCCGGACTTCTTGCTTGTTAGGAGTTTAATGTAATAAAAATATGGATAATGACTCGAAATAATTTTGACACATTTGATTATTTGGTGTATAATATAGAAAATATTACAGTGCTGTTTGAACTTTACAGAACGGTAATAGGAAAACAGAGTGCAAAGGAGAAGTGTGTAATGATAAAACAGATGTTGGAGAAAATGTTAAGCAAACTTATTAACAAGAGTATCGGGGAAAAAATACAATATAGTTTGAAATCCATGTTCAAGCAGATGATAATTTCCTGTGTGTTTACCGTAGCCGTATTACTTATACTTGCGGTAAAGCTCGGAAGTTTGGATCCGGAAGTGGCGACCCAGTTGGGGAATACTCAGATTCTGGTGTTTTTCGGACTCTTTTTTCCGTTACTCTTTTTGTTCGGTTCCTTTGTTATGATGAAATCTGTGGGCAAGAGTGTGGAGAAGATGGTAACAGACCCGTTGAAGGAGATTGAAAAGGCTTCCGCGGAACTGGCAGAGGGAAATCTTGATGTTGCAATTAAGTATACATCCGAAGATGAAGTGGGACAGGTGGCCGAAAGTTTGCGGCAGTCCTGTAAGGCATTGGCCTCGTACATTGAGGATATCAGCAGAGGCATGAACGAGTTTGCGGGAGGTAATTTTGCGGCTCAGCCGACGGTGGAGATGAAGGGTGCTTTTGCGGAAATTTCAAATTCCATGTTTTCTTTTGAAAAGAGCATAGGTGATATGGTTGTAAGTATTCGCAGTGTAGCGGCACAGGTAACAAACGGAGCGAATCAGGTGGCTGACAGTTCGACGGAGCTTGCACAGGGAGCTGCGGAGCAGGCCGGCGTAACCGAAGAACTTACGGCTTCCATCGAGACGGCTACCTCAGAGGTGTCTATGAGTGCGGAAGCGGCTAACATGGTGAGCAAGAAAGTAGAGAACTCCGGAATCGCTATCGGCAAGAGTAATGAGAAGGTACATGAGATGGTTGCGGCAATGAATGAAATCAGCGATGCATCCATGAAGATTCAGAATATTATTGATGCGATTAATAATATTGCCTCCCAGACCAATCTCTTGGCACTAAACGCATCCATTGAGGCAGCAAGAGCCGGTGAGGCCGGTAAGGGATTTGCGGTGGTTGCGGACCAGGTGTCTGTTCTTGCGGCGCAGAGTGCCGATGCGGCAAAGGAATCTAAGATATTGATCGATACTTCTTTGGCTGCGGTGGAAAAGGGTATGGTTATTGCAAATGAAACCGCAAAGCAGTTGGCGGAAGTGGTTACCGATTCCAACGAGATTATGGGAGACATTAATCAGGCCGCACAGGCGTTAAAGGCACAGGCAGAGTCCTTTAAACAAATTGCAACAGGTGTAAATCATATTAATGATGTGGTCCAGATGAATTCGGCAACATCGCAGGAGTGTGCGGCTGCCAGCGAAGAAATGAACAGTCAGGCAGAGATGCTGGAGTCTATGATGCAAAAGTTTACGGTTGTGGAGATGTAGGAATACTTTGAAAGATGTAAAGACGGGATTGTCGGATAAGGAGAATTCCGTCTTTTACTTATGGAAAATGAAAGGAGAGGACGAGCCCGAATTCGATAAACGGTGAGAGGAAGAAAAGGCTTGACAGAAACAATAAGCTATATTATACTAATATTAGTAACTATTACTGTTTAATTCGAAAAGAGGTATTTATGATAAAACATAGCAGACAGCGGGATGCGATTTTGGAGTATTTACATAGTACGAAGTCTCATCCTACGGCAGAAACGGTGTATGAGAATGTACGGGAGTGTATTCCGAACATCAGTCTCGGTACGGTATACCGTAATCTTAATATGCTGGCGGAGGCGGGAGATATCCTGCGTTTGTCCTGCGGCGGCACCAGCGACCGGTACGATGGAAATCCGGAGCAACACTATCACTTCCTTTGTAGAGAATGCGGAAGGGTTTCGGACTTGGAAATGGAAGGACTTTCTCATATTAACGTTATTGCGGGAGCGAGCTTCGGGGGAACTATTGAAGGGCATTTTGCTTATTTTTACGGGTGCTGTCCGGAGTGTACCGCGGAAAAAGCAAACTAAGAGGTCCGGAATAACAGGGATTACAAATAAAATAAGAATAATTCCTAATTTATTTCAAAAATCTATTGACAAACGAATCAAAACATGCTATATTGATATCAGTAACAATTACTAATTTAAAACAAACGGCAAAGCCGAACAAAACATTTTATAAAAAAGGAGGATGCTGTGTGTAAGACGTAAGCGCGGCACAGCGAAGCGAGTATGGCAAAGTATGTATGCAATGTATGTGGTTATGTTCATGAGGGAGATTCCGCTCCGGAGGCTTGTCCGGTATGTAAGGCACCGGCTGAGAAGTTTACCGAGCAGGCAGGCGAGAAGGTTTGGGCTTCTGAGCATGTAGTAGGTGTGGCAAAGGGCGTAAGCGAGGATATCTTAATGGATCTTCGTGCAAACTTCGAAGGTGAGTGCTGTGAGGTTGGTATGTACCTTGCAATGGCACGTGTAGCACACAGAGAGGGATATCCGGAAATCGGTTTGTACTATGAGAAGGCTGCTTGGGAAGAGGCTGAGCATGCTGCAAAGTTTGCAGAGCTCCTCGGCGAAGTAGTAACCGACAGCACCAAGAAGAACCTTGAGCTTCGTGTCGATGCCGAGAACGGTGCAACTGCAGGAAAGACCGACCTTGCAAAGAGAGCAAAGGCTCAGAACTTAGATGCAATCCATGATACCGTCCACGAGATGGCTCGCGACGAGGCAAGACACGGAAAGGCATTCGAAGGATTGCTTAAGAGATACTTCGGCTAAGATGGAACAGTGGCATTTTCAGAGTGTCGCTGCAAGAAGGTAAAATACAAGCGCCTGCAAGCTTGCTTGCAAAGGCGCTTTGTTTTTGCCTTCTGTCAGGCGAAGCCTTTGTTATGGCGTGTTACGTCATAACAAAGTAGCGACACGACAGTTCGTCGAAAGCTTTCCTTCGTCTTACCGACCGCCTCCATGAGGAAGGAGCGTAGCGGATTCCGAATGGCTTAAACCGGCTTGACAGGAGTCTGTATTTAGCCATTTTGTTTACTATAATATGCAAATTAATGCTATGCAATCGAACAAATGTGTGATATAATAATCATGTTACCGTCCCCTATACCGGTACAGGAAGGGGGTGCTATCATGGAAGTACTAGCCTCTTTTATCCTTTCCGTCTTGGCAAGTGTAGTTGCCTACTACATATGCAAATGGTTCGATGGTGAGGAATAGCGGTAATGAGCCTGATGGTCTGGTCTTGCCATCCAAATAAAACAGACAAGAACCCCCACGAGCTGCAACTCGTGGGGGTTCGTTTTTTGTGCCAACATGGACACACTAGCCTCTTTGCCTACGTTTATTATAACATAGGATTCCTTAAAATTCAACCTCTATCTGTTTTTTGTGCTTTAGCCTTTTTCCTGCTTCTCTAATCGATACCCTATGTACAGCGACAATGAAGTGATTGCTGTCGATACACCCAGTGTTCCCAGAGTCAGAATTGTCGAATATGCGTTACCTTCGGTAAAAAAGTAAACGAGCAAGGAACTGACAATCAGGGTCAAAGAAAGGATGGAGAAGCACACAATCAATATGCGAAAGGCCTTTGCCCTTTCAGCTTCTCTTTTTATTCGGAGCAGGTTTTCTTCTGCTTTCCTTTTATAGTCATTCGTGTATATCTGTTCCCCGCTAAATAATTCATTTATACTAATGCCGAGCAAGCCACATAATTCCGGCATGACCGAAGCGTCGGGTAATCCCTTTCCCGTTTCCCATTTTGAAACAGCCCGGTCTGTAAGATTCAGTTGTTCTGCGAGTTGGGCTTGTGTTAGATTTTTCTCTTTCCGACATTGGGCAATAAAGTGTCCGATTTTAACTTGATCCATAAATTCACCTCCGTGTTCAGTATAACAAATCTGCATCCCAAAGAACACGAACCGTCAGTAGAATGGTATAATCTGTGACTCAACTTTGAGTGGAGATAAGTGAAATGGTTCCTTAATAGTATACCACAATTCCCCCTTTCTTACAAGTCTTGCAAATCTATGCAACTCCTCGTAGAATGAAAACAGAATCACTGTTATTATGGGGAGGTGTCCGCTTGAATCCACAAATTAAAACACGTTTTCGGGAGTTGAAAATTACCGGACAACGTGGTACGCTGTCCTTGGAAGAAAAGAAACAAAAGGATTTCGAATTAATAGAGTATTTGGAAGCTGTAATAGCAAATAAAGAGGTTACCGGCTTTGAAGATATGGGCTTTTGCTATTGGAATATTTCTGATAACTACGCACTGCTTCGGGACGGACATGCATTGCGGAGAAACCACCAAGCCTTCTATGAGCATATTGTAGCGCAGGATAAAAGCTATCTGTACTGGCTCGTTTGTGATGCTACCCAGAGATTGACCTTGGAGAAGGACGGCTATTCCGATTGGTGGTGGTCTGTATACCGGAAAGCAGTTTCAGGAAATTCGGAGAAGACTTCGCTTTTATCTCTGCCGTAAATGCGTTGATTGATATGGGGGAGAAGGCGGCTGCAAGGGAGTTGTATGACATTGCTTTTGGGAACGGATTGCCTAAAAATGCATATATAGAAAAACGTTTGTGTTAGAATGACACGACAAACCCAATGAAAAGGAGACCGGCCATGACCTACGATTTTACATCCATCATCGACCGCACCGGTAAGGATGCCTTGGCGGTGGAAATGCCTGCGGCGGCAAGAGAGTCCGGCGAAGGCTATTTTTCCGTCCCGCTAAAGGAAGGCTTTGACGCGATTCCGATGTGGGTGGCAGATATGAATTTTGCTACGGCGCCGTCGATTCCGGCAGCAATTAAGGAGCGTTTAGAACATCCGGTGTACGGGTATTTTTCTCTGCGGCAGGAGTATTTCGATGCGATTATCCGGTGGCAGACCGAGCGAAATAAGGCAGAGGGTCTGACGGCGGAGTGTATCGGATACGAAAACGGTGTGCTGGGTGGTGTGGTCAGTGCAGCCGGGATTTTGTGTTCCCGTGGAGATAAAATACTGGTACATGCGCCGACCTATGTGGGCTTTACCGGAGCTCTCGGAAATGCAGGTTACGAGCTGGTGCACAGTCCTTTGGTCTTGGATGAAAACAATATATGGCGTATGGATTTTGAAGATATGGAGCGGAAGATAAGAGAGCAACACATTCATGCAGTGATTTTTTGCAGCCCTCACAACCCGACGGGCCGGGCCTGGGAGCGTTGGGAAATCGAAACAGCCATGGAGTTGTTCAAAAAGTATGATGTATATGTAATCTCCGATGAAATCTGGTCGGATCTGTATTTGGCGGACCACTATCACATTCCGACCCAGTCGGTGTCGGAAGATGCAAAGAACCGGACCATTGCGTTTTATGCACCGTCCAAGACCTTCAATCTGGCGGGCTTAATCGGCAGCTACCATATCGTATATAATAAGCGACTGAGGGACAGACTGCGGAAGGAAGCATCCTTGTGTCATTATAACAGCATGAACGTGCTGTCTATGTACGCGCTCATGGGGGCCTATACGCCGGAGGGAGAGGAATGGCTTGGGGAGCTGAAAGAAGTGTTAACAAACAATATAAATTATGCCTGCGACTTTATTTCCACGCACTGGAAGGGAGTGAAAGTATCAGAGCCACAGGCGACGTACATGCTATTCTTAGATTGTGAGGAGTGGTGCAAGACCCACGAAAAGACCATGGACGAGCTCCAACAGGCAGGCCTCTCCGTAGGTGTGCTCTGGCAGGACGGACGGGCTTTTCATGGGAAGTATGCCATCCGCATGAATCTGGCACTGCCGTTTGCAAGGGTAAAGGAAGCGTTTGAGCGCCTGGATCAGTATGTGTTTCGTGCTTAAAGGAAAATACGGTAAGGCGCCGGAGTTTTGGGGAACATGGAATGGATATTGCATGTCCCTGATATTCCGGCGTCTTGTTTTAATGAAAATTGATGTTATTTAAAAATCCTCTTCGCATACTGATACAGCCCGTTTTTCCATACGGTAAAATCATGCCCGCCCGGCATGGTGTAATACAGATGCTCCACGCCGTTTTTGTTGAAAGCGGCTTCGTAGGAAGCGGTGCAGAGCTTTACGATTTCATCCTGCTCACCGTTGCACATCATGATGAAATACGGGGTCGGTACGCCTTCTTTGAAACTGAGCTGTTCTTCCGTAAACTGGCCCGGGAAGGCAGGTCTGTCCCCCATGCCCGGGAAAGACAGCGGCAAAAGACCCGGAGCCGGACTGAAGGCACCGATATAGCCGAAGGTCTCCGGCATGGAGAAGCCGATGAAAAGGGACTCTCTGCCGCCCATGGAAAGACCGGCGATGGCAGTGTTTTCGCGGCCGGTTTTAATGCTGAAATTTGCTGCGATAAACGGCATTAAATCGTCTCGTAAGTCGTTGATAAAGTTGTCGAAGGCCGCAATGTTAACCGGGCCGTATACCTCCTGCGGAATCGCATCCTCTTTCATGGCGCGGACATTCGGGATAACAACAAGCATTTCCGTAGCTTCGCCTGCACCTGCCAGATTACCGACAACTTCTAACGGATTGCCGCCCAGCCATTCGTTATGGTCGCCGCCGATGCCGTGTAACAGATAGAGCACCGGGTAGGTCTTCTCTTTCGTATAACCCGCCGGTAAAATAACGTGACAAAGACGGTCTGCGCCGGTGGTTTTGGACGGATATGTAACGGTTTGGCGGGTCCAGCCTGCGGATGCCGCGGACGCTTCGTCAAAGCCCTGTGGGGTTGTGTAATCAAAACTCATAAATACCTCCTGACACGAGTGGAAACTCATAAATTAGAATTCTAATAAATATAGAATAACATAGACGGAGCGGGTTGTCAAACAAAAAGATTTCACGGAAAAATCCGTACGTTCACAGAATGTTAATTGACTTTCGGGAAAAACAAGATACAATAGTATTCGGAAGGTTTTTGAATCTTTCTGCCCGCGCCTGCGACAGGTGCGGAATGTTTTTTACGGAGAAGGGACGGAAAGAACGATGTATAAGTTAGGAAAGAAAATGATAGCAAGTGTATGCTGTCTGGCATTGTTGCTTGGAATGGCAGGCTGTAAAGATACGGATGCACCGGTAAGTGGGGACACGACGCCGGGGATTACGGAACCGGCCGAGCCGACTGCAACGGCTGTACCGACGAAGGAACCGCAAGCGACAAAGGCCCCGGAGGCAACGAAAGCCCCGGAAGCTACCGATGCACCGGAAGTGACAACGGCGCCGGAAGGGACAGAGAATCCAGAGCCTACGGAGGCTCCGAAGCCGACCTTAAAGCCGGTGGTAAAGCTGGAGGGTACCTTAAAGGATGCTGCTGCGGATTGCGGTTTCAGTTTCGGTACTGTGGTAAGTGCGTATTCCGACCGGGATTTGAATTATGTGATGATGGTTATGGATGAGTTTAACAGCGTGACCGCAGCGAACGAGATGAAGGCTTACTCCATGTTAAATCAGAGCGTTTCCCAGACAAGTCCGGACGGGATGCCGGCGATTGATTTTTCCCAGGCAGATGCCATTGTTTCCAAGGCAGAGCTGTTAGGGATCGGTGTCAGAGGGCATGTATTGGTTTGGGATGCGTATATGTGTGACTGGTTTTTTAGAGAGGGGTATACCGATAATGGTCCGTATGTAGACCAGGCAACCATGAAGAAACGTCTGCAGTATTACATCGAGAAGGTAATTACCCATTTCGAGACGGAATACCCGGGTGTGGTTTATTGCTGGGATGTTGTAAACGAGGCGGTAGGTGACAGCGAAAAGGATTATGATGCATCCGACGCACGTCATATCCGTACATTACGAGGTGCGACAGAGAATCAGTTTTACAATATTATCGGTAAGGATTATGTGGAGTTCTCTTTCCTTTGCGCAAAGGATGTGGTAGAAAAGCTTCAGCGTCAGAATCCGGAGGTAAGTATTACGTTGTTCTATAACGATTACAATGCCTATTTCCCGGAAAAGAGAGATTCCATCTGTGAAGTGGTAAAGAGTATTAATCATTATGCGAAGGACTCCAACGGTAATTATCGTAAGCTTTGTGAAGGGGTAGGTCTGCAGAGCTACATCGGCGGTTACGGTGAGCAGGAAGGCTGTCTTGATGAGTCTCATATCGACATGATTAAGGAAGCAATCGAGAAGTATCATGCTCTGGGGGTTGAAGTGCATGTGACGGAGATGGCGGTTCGTAATTATGATGAGACTTTGATGGCGGAGCATGCGGAGTTTTGCGGCAAGCTGTTTGACATGTATGTGGCATTAAACGAGAAGGAAAAGATGCTTACCAATATTTCCATCTGGGGTATTACGGATGACCCGAATTTGGGTGAGTGGAACGATAATTATCGTCAGAATTCTCCGTATTGCGGCTTGTTTGACAAGGATTGCAAGAAAAAGGATGCTTATTATAAGGTTTTAGAAGCAATGACCAAGACAGAAGATTAACGGTAAGGAGACCGCACAAAAGGGCGGTCTCTTTTTGTGTGCAGGCAAAGTGAGCATGGCTGCGCGAATGCGAGAACTTGTTCTTAAGCAGTAGCACAGTCATGCGAACGTGCCCACGACCGAACGACGAAAGTCGCGAGGTGCGTGCGAGCGACAAGCGCAGCCTGCGCGCTTATCGCTCGCACGACTGTATTGCTTGACATTTCAAAGAAAACAAGTATAATTAGAAGTGTATAAATTAGGCTTCTAATCAGTTTTATTCGGAGGAAAAGAATGAGAGAACAGTTGATTGTTTCTTTGCTTAGTGCGTCGGCAGCCCATCAGAAGAGTTGTTGGAGCGGATTCCGGGATTTGGATTTATCTCCGGGTCAGCCGAAGGTGTTGTCCCGCCTACGTTTTCAGGAGGGATATTTACAAAAAGAGTTGGCAGCATTGTGTTATGTGGAACCGGCAACCATGGTGGTTCTTTTATCCAATATGGAAAAACGTGGGATGATTCGTAAGGAGGTTGACCATGTGTCCGGCGGAAAGCGGGCCTTTCGTATCTATCTGACGGAGGAGGGCCGTCGTCTTGCGGATGAGGTGGACCGTGTGGTAGACGAAATTGAGGAGAAAGGTTTTACCGGATTTACGGAAGAAGAAAAGGACCAGCTGATTTGCTTGCTTGGTCGTCTGACAGAGAATCTGGCATAACCGTTTATGGGTAAGGAAAATGAAAAAGGAAAGGTGTAGTACGATGAGAAAAGCGAAAAGATTATTTGGAATCGGCCTGTGCTGCGTGATGCTTTTGGGAAGCATGGCAGCATGTGGCGGAAAAGAGGGTGGACAGGAGGAGCCGACAGAGGCCCCTGCGGTGACGGAGACAGCAACGCCGGAACCGACTGCAACTCCGACAGAGGCGCCGAAGGCAACCGCTACCCCGAAGCCGGAGCCGACCAGAAAGCCGATTCAGGTAGAGGACGGTGCGATTCCGAATGTATACTTAGAGAAGCATGAGGGATTTGAGGGAACGGTAGAGCATATTGAATATCAGTCCAAGAAGTACCACCTGGACGGTGAAGAGGATAATACCAAGTATGCCTATGTATATCTTCCGCCGAACTATGATACGAGCAAGCAGTACAATGTGTTGTACCTGATGCACGGTATCGGCGGTAGCGAAGCGGAGTGGAAGTTAGACAAGGCGTCCTGTAAGATTAAAAAGATTATGGACAACCTGATTTATTATGAGGCAATTGAGCCGTTTATCGTAGTTACGCCGAACGGCAGAACCGGCGGCGGACAGGAGGCTTTTTATTCCTTCGGTCAGGAGCTGCGGAATGATTTGATTCCGTACATAGACAGTCATTATTCCACTTATGGCGAATACGACGAGAACGGTTACGATTTGACAGCGGCAAGAGAGCATCGTGCCATGGCGGGCTTTTCCATGGGTGGTATGCAGACCATCAACATCGGTATGTGTGAGTGTCTGGATATTATGAGCTATTTCGGCGCCTTTGCGGCAGCACCGACCTCCAATGATGCGGCAAAGATTGCACAGATTTTAGAGAATGATTTTCCAGAGTATGAGGTGGGGTATTTTTACAGTATCTGCGGAACGGATGATACGACGGCATATTGGAGTGCCAGTGCGGCATCGGCGACACTGGATGGTTTGACCGACCGCTTGACGGAGGGTACAAATTTTAAATGGCATCCGGTAGCAGGGACCCATTCCGAGTATGTCAGTCACTTAGGTTTTTATAACTTTGTACAGTTAGCATTTAAGGAGCCGCCTTTGGAGAGTCAGTATATAAAGGATGCCGCAGCGGAGAACGGATTTACCTTCGGTACGGTAATCAACTACGATCAATTGAAGAATAACTACTATATTCCGATGGTGCAAAAGGAGTTTGATGTATTGACCACCGGTAACGAGATGAAAGCCTACTCCTTGCTTCAGCAGGGGGCTTCCCAGCAGAATCCGGACGGAATGCCGGTAATGAATTATTCCCAGGCGGATGAGTTGGTGGGGTTTGCACAGGAGAACGGTCTTAAGATGCGCGGGCATGTATTGGTATGGGATGCGTATATGAGTGACTGGTTTTACCGTGAGGGCTATAAAAACGACGGTGCCTATGTGGACGAAGCAACCTTAAAGGCGCGTGTGAAGTATTATATCGATGAGGTTGTAACTCATTTTGAGACGAAGTTCCCGGGAGTGGTATATTGCTGGGATGTTGTCAATGAGGCTGTAGGCGATGGCGGAGATTACCGTGCGGACGATCCTCGTCATGTCAGAACCTATCGTAATCAGGACGAGAATATGTTCAACACTATTATCGGTGAGGATTATGTAGAGTTTGCGTTTGCATGTGCAAGGGAAACTGTGGAGAAGCTTCAGAAGCAGAATCCGGAGGTATCCATCGAGTTATATTACAACGATTACAACACTTTCTATGATGCGAAACGTGATGCGATTATCGAACTGGTAAAGAGCATTAACAGCTATGAGAAGAATGCAGACGGTACTTACAAGCAGCTTTGTGACGGTGTCGGCATGCAGAGCTACATCGGCGGTTACGGACAGCAGTCCGGCTGCATGAACAATCAGGATATTGTCCGTGTGGAAAAGGCCATCCGCATGTTCCGTGAACTGGGCGTAAAGGTACACGTAACCGAGATGTCGGTACGTAACTTCCAGCAAAGCGAGATGGAAAAGCATGCAGAGTTTTACGGCAAGCTGTTTGCGATGTATAAGCGTTTGAATGCGGAAGGCGATTTCTTGGAGAACGTATCTATTTGGGGAATCTGCGACGACCCGATGATGAGTAAGAATGATTACAGCTACTCCATGAACGGTCCGTACTGTGGTTTGTTTAATCGGGCATGTGTCCGTAAGGATGCTTACTATGAGGCATTGAAGGCATTAAAAGGAATGGAATAATAGCCGGAAACGGTTGTTATAGAGAGAAAGAAAAAGGAGCAATAACTATGAAGATGAAGAAGTTATTCGCGGGCATATGTTGTTTGACAATGCTCTGCGGCATGATGGCATGTGGCGGAGGAGACGGTAGCGAAGATGCAGGTGTTACCATGGCAGTAGGGACGCCAACCCCGGCACCGACCGCAACCCCGGAGCCGACGCCGGAACCGACGGCAACTCCGGAGCCGACCGCAACCCCGGTACCGGTACATGAGCCGGCCAAGCTGGAGACCAACGGGTATCCGCGAGAGTATACAAAGTTCAATAAGGACTTTGCGGGAAAGGTTGTGGATATTGAGTATACCACATACGCTTACGCAGATAACGGTGAAGAGATTACAAAGCATGCATATGTATGTTTGCCGCCTCAGTATGATGAGAACGGTCAGTATAACGTGATTTACCTGATGCACGGTATCGGCGGAACGGAAGACGAGTGGGGCATCGACGGTGTGTTTGATGATATCCGCTGTGCCATGGACAATCTGATGTTTTACGGAGAGGCAGAGCCGTTTATTATTGTAGTACCGAACGGCCGCTCCTGTGTGAATTATACCGATACCAGCTTTGCAAATATGAATTCTTTCTACTCCTTCGGGCAGGAGCTTAGAAACGATTTGATTCCGTATATCGATAAGAATTTTGCAACCTATGCGGAGTATGACGAGAACGGTTATGATTTGACCGCAAGCCGTGACCATCGTGCCATGGCAGGTCTTTCCATGGGTGGTATGCAGACCATTAACATCGGTTTGTGTGAGTGTTTGGATATTATCAGTTACTTTGGCGCATTTTCTGCAGCACCGACCTCCTATGAGGCAAAGGTAGTTGCAGAGAAGATTGCAGCATTTGATGAGAAGTATGACATCAATTACTTCTACAACATCTGCGGTCTCAGCGACGGAACAGCACTGGCAAGCGCAAAGGCTGCGGTAAACGGTCTGGATGGTCTGTCCGACAGAATTACCGACGGCGAGAACTTCATGTGGCATGAGGTTCCGGGCTACCACGACCATAAGGTATGGCATTTGGGTCTGTACAATTTCGCACAGATGGTATTTAAGTAAAATCTGAGGAAATGTTCTGTGTAGCGGGCTGGCTGCAGTCCGCTACTCCTAAGAGAAAAGAGAGAATGAAAGGGATAAGAAGATGAAGTTAAGAAGAGGAATGATTGGGGTCCTTTGCCTTGCTGCGGTTTGTGGCATGATGGCTTGTGGGAAGACGGAAGACGGAGAGAATCCGGTAACGGAAGCACCGGTAGCAACTGCGACGACTGTACCGGAGGAGCCGGAAGCGACAGCAACACCGGAACCGACCGCGACGCCTGCTCCGACCGCAACACCGGTACATGAGCCGGCAAAGAATGAAAGTGTGATGATCCCGAGAGAATATGTGAAGTTTAATAAAGACTTTTTAGGTAAGGTTGTGGATATTAATTATACGACGTATGCATATTACGGGGACGGCGAAGAAATCACGAAGCATGCCTATGTGTATCTTCCGCCGGAGTATGATGAGAACGGACAGTACAATGTGCTTTATTTGATGCACGGAGTAGGCGGAGATGAATACGAGTGGGAAATGCATACGGCCTTTTCCGAGATTAAGCTGGCTATGGATAACATGATTTACCACAAGGACATTGAACCGTTTATCGTGGTTGTTCCGAACGGCCGCTCCTGCGTAGAATACAACGACAAGAGTATGAACAACGCAAATTCGTTTTATGAATTCGGAAAAGAGCTTCGTAACGATTTAATTCCGTATATTGAGGCGAATTTTGCTACTTACGCGGAGTATGACGAGAACGGTTATGACCTGACTGCGGCCAGAGACCATCGTGCGATGGCAGGACTTTCCATGGGTGGCATGCAGACCATAAATATCGGTATGTGTGAGTGCCTGGATATTTTAAGTTATTTCGGAGCATTTTCCGCAGCACCGACGACGTATGATGCGGCTACCGTTGCGGAGCATTTGAAAAATTTTGAAGAGTATGACATTCACTATTTCTACAATATTTGCGGACTGAGCGATACCGGTTCTCTGGCAGCCGGAGGCGGCGCAGTAGACGGTTTATCCGGTTTGACGGATAAGGTAAAAGAAGACGTGAATATGGTATACCAGACGGTAAACGGCGGTCATACCATGAGTGTGTGGAAGTTGGGATTTTATAACTTTGCGCAGATTGTCTTTAAGTAAAAAAGATAACTTTTGAGGCGGACTGCCCTATAGGGTGGTCCGTTTTCTTTTGATTGATGCGTAAATAATATTGACAAATGCGAAATCAAATGCTAAAATGGAAGTAAATATAATTTACTAACTGCATTTGTTTGTGGAGAGGAGAGCGAGGAAATGCGAAACGGAAAGAAGAGAAAGTTATTTGGGGTAGGTTTGGCTGTGTTACTGCTGGGACTGGCAGCCTGTGGCTCGACCGGAGAAGAGACTGCGACTCCTTCTCCCGAGATTTCTGTAACTGCGGTGCCGGAACAGCCGGATACGGAAGGAACTGTGACAGAGCAGCCGGAGCCGACCGCCACGCCGGTTCCGACAGAGGCACCTACCGTCACTCCGGAGCCGACTCATGCGCCGGCAAAAAACGAGGGAATCGAGATTCCTGCAGAGTACAGGAAACTTAAAAAGGATGCGGCCGGAACGGTGGAAGAAATCACCTATATGACAAAGGATTATTACGGAACCGGGGAAGAAATGACAAAACCGGCCTACGTGTATTTGCCGTACGGTTATGATGAGGAGAACCGGTACAACGTGATTTTTTTGATGCACGGTGGCGGAGGAGACGAAACGGAGTGGGCAATTCATACCGATTTCTCTACGGTAAGGCTTGCTTTGGATAATCTGATTTATTATGGGGATATTGAGCCGTGTATCGTAGTGGTTCCAAACGGAAGAAGCGGTGTATATTACGGCAAGAATTCGGACAGTGCCAATGCTTTTATGGATTTTGGCTTGGAACTTCGGAACGACCTGATTCCGTACATTGATGCGAATTATGCGACCTATGCGGAGTACAGTACGGAGGGATATGATGTGACAGCATCCAGAGATCACCGTGCCATGGCAGGATTTTCCTTCGGAGGGATGCAGAGCATCAATGTCGGGTTATGTGAGTGTTTGGATATTATCGGTTATTTCGGTGCGTTTTCGCCGGCAACCGCAACGTATATGGCGGAGGATATTACAAAGGATTTGGAGAAATTTGAAGCCTATGAAATCGGATATATTTATGAAATCTGCGGCGATAGGGATACGAATTGTGCTGCTGCCGGGTATTATGCCCTGATGCCGCTTACGGAGCTGACGGATAAGGTGGTGTTGGGAGATAATCTGATGTTGCAGATTGTGCCGGGAGGGCACGAGACGAAAGTGGCACAGCTGGGATTCTACAATTTCTTGCAGCTGATATTTAAGTAGGTAGGACTGTTGCTTGGTTTGTAACATCGGTGTAAATTGCGGATTGCAACAACGTATAAAAAATGGTAAACTATAGAGGCAGGGCAGAGGCTCTGCCTCTGTTTGCTGTCTGCCTGACGTAAGAAAAAGTCGGGAGACACGGACCGGGTACGAAGAAAAAGGGAGGAAGTCCGATGAGTGTAAGAGAAAGCATTACGCCGGAACAGCTGGCGATTTATACGGAGCTGGTGAAAGAGAAGAAAGAGCTTCGGAAAAAGGGGAGCAAAGGTTCTTTGATTTTTTTACTGATTTGTTTTGTGTTTGGTGGATGCTTGGGAGGCGCTGCTGTTTTTCTTATGGAAACAGGAGCGGAAGTGATTAAGATACCGGCGCCTTTTCGTGTGAAGGACGGACTGGAATTGTTGTATGTATTTGCCGGGATTCTCTGGTTTTACCTTATGTCTATGATACATGTTATCATTCATGAGGCCGGACATCTGGTATTCGGGTTGCTGACCGGGTATGAGTTTTTGTCCTTCCGCGTGCTTTCTTTCACGCTGGTGAAAAGAGACGGAAAGATTATCCGGAAGAAATTAAAGGTAAAGGGCATTCCGGGACAGTGCCTGATGGCTCCGCCGGAGTGGAAAGAGGACGGAAGGTATCCGTATGTCTGGTATAATCTGGGCGGTGGTGTACTGAATTTGATTACCAGCCTGTTAGCGGCATTGTTATTCCTGACCCACAGCCCGTTGGTGGGGTGGGCAGCCGGTATTTTCATCTTTACGGGAGTGATTTTGGGAATTACCAATATCATCCCGATGAGTATGGGCGTTCCGAATGACGGCAAGAATTGCCTCCTGTGTAAGCAGGCACGGGCCAATCAGAGAGCCTTTTATTTACAGTTAAAGATGAATGCCATGATGAGCGACGGTGTTTCCGTAAAGGATATGCCGGAGGAGTTTTTTGTTATGGACAGCGAGATGCCGCTAAATGCGTTGACCTGTTTTGTGGGGCTGATGAAGTATTACCGGTATTTATTGGCGGGTGAGTTTGTACAGGCGAAGGAGTGGCTTGAGGAAATGCTACAACAGGCGGGAAAGCTACCGCTTGCTTTCTTGAATACGTTCGATCTGGAGAAGGTGTATTGTATGCTCCGGGAAGATGCCCCGTTGGAGGAGGTGGCAGCGACCAGGGCGGTTCTGATGCCGGTATTTTTGCAGAATAAGGACCTCTCCATCCTGCGGGTAAAGTATGCGTATTGCGTATTGCTTGCGGAGGAGGAGCGGGAGCTTATTGACTGTCTGGTGTATTCCAAGAAGGGGAAGCTTCCGAAGAAGCTACCGAAGAGTAAGCCGGAAACCGCGGAACAGCTTTACGAGGACATGGAAAAGGCTTTGGCAAAGCATCCGGTCATCGGAGAGGCGGAGATGTACATGGATTTGGCAAAGAATTTATAATAAAGAATCTTTGTTGTGACATTTGAATTTGAACAGGAAAGCGGGTTGCTTTGTATGGTTTGTACAGAGCAATCCGCTGTTTTTTTGCTTGCGTGGAAAAAATTTCCTGCAAAGGAGGAAGCTTATTCTTTTTCTGTCTTGAGCATCCGGTAGTTCTTCCACTTACCGGACAAATAGTAGATGATGCCCGGAATAGAGGTGCCGTAAGCGGCCAGACCGTAGCCCAGGAAGAAGCCGAACAGACCAAGGTCTAAGACAATACCTAAGATATAACTTAAGCTGATACGAAGGACTACGCCGTCCAAAAGGCCGAATACCAGGTTCAGTTTGGAGTTGCCGATACCGTTCATCAGGGCGTTGGTACCGCGCATTAGGAGCATGCCAGGGAAACTGATAATGGCAGCAATCACAAACTGCTTGATGTATTCCGGATTGATGATGTCTTCCTCTCTCTTAAAGAAACCGAAGAGTTCTTCGGAAAAGAGAAGAAGGATTACGGCAAACAATGCATAGAAGATACCACTGAAAATCAAAATCCAGTTTACCACGGATGCGGCGCGCTTTTGCTTGTTTGCGGCTACGTTCTGACCAATCATGGAGCTTCCTGCCAGGGTAAGACCGTAGGTAATACGGTTTACCACGTCGTCAATCTTAACACCGGTACCGAAGGTAGAGGATGCGGTAACGTGAACCTGATTTACCAGAGAGTTTACGTACATCATGGAAAGATTGATGGCACCGCTCTGGATGGCTAACGGAATACCCAGTCTTGACAGGTGCTTCGCCGCGGTTTTATCGATGGCAAAGCTCTTTTTCTTAAAGTCAAAGCCGAAGGCTTCCTTTCTTTTATACAAATAGATTAATGCGTAAATGAATGCCACAGCCTGTCCCAGAATGGTTGCCAATGCGGCCCCGGAGGTTCCCATATTGAAAAATCTTACAAACAGGATATCCAGAATTAAATTCAGGATAGAAGCAATCAATACGAAAATGAAAGGACGCTTGGAATCGCCCATGCCTCGGAGTACGGCGGATACCATGTTATATCCGAAGGTAAATACATTACCCAGGGTACAGATAAGAAGATAATCCCAGGCGTGGTCATAGGCTTCAACCGGTGTTTTGAGCAGGTTCAGGACAGGAATTCCGATGAAAACGCCAATCACAGTCAGCACAACCGCAAGACTGAGAACGAGGGTAAACAGGGTGCCGATGGCGTTGTTCAGTTCCTTCTTACGTTTGGCACCGATGAGCTGCGCGATATAAATCTGACCGCCGTTGGAAAAGCCTAAGCCTACCATAGTCATAAACATAACAACGGTACTGCCGTTGGTAACACCGGCAACGGCATTGGTACCAAGTACCTGACCTACCACAAGCATATCTACTAAAGAGTAGAGAACCTGTAAGGCATTGGACAACATAAACGGCAGGGAAAAGCGAATAAGACTTTTCGGTACGCTGCCGGTGGTGTAGTCTGTAATAAGCTTTGTGTTTGACATAAAAACTCCTTTATATGTAGTATAAAAGTTGTTGCGGATGCTGTGTCCGCATTGTTTACAAAAAGAAAAAAGGGGAAGCCCCAAACTCTTATTATACGAGGTTTTTTACAGATGTCAAGAAAAAGCAGAGAATTAATTAGAATTATAATTAATTTGTGCGTAGAAATTTCAGAGGTAGTGTGCATTAAAAAAGTGGTTGACAGCGTAACATTGTTATGCTATTATAAAAACAAGGCGTAACATTGTTACGAAAGGAGGTGCCTATGGGAGAGGAATTGATTTCCAAAAAGGAACTTTTGGAACGGTACGGAATTTCTTACGGCGCATTGTACCGATGGAAGCGGAAGGGCCTGATTCCGGAGGACTGGTTTTTAAAGAAGGCCACGGTGACCGGACAGGAGACCTTTTTTCCGAAGGAGTTGATTTGTGAGCGGGTGGAACTGATACAGAGCCAGAAGGATGATTTTTCCCTGGATGAACTGTCGAAGCAGTTTCATAAAGAGTCGGAAGCGAAAGCCGTACTGACGGTGAAGACCTTGTACGGAGATAAAACTTTTTACGTAAGTGAGATTCAGCAGGTGTTGCTTGATGATGGCAAAGGGGCAGTTAGAGATGTGACCCGGGAGATACTTGGGTAGATGAGAAAGGAGATTTGTTATGGATTTAAATATTTCGGGAAGCGGACATATTACGCCGGGGGAGTATGATACGATAAGAATCAGCGGTAGCGGTCAGTTGGGAGATGCGGTGCGTTGTAAAAACCTATATGTGTCCGGTTCGGCAAACGGTAACAATGTGGATTGTGAGAAGGATTTTCATATTTCGGGAAGTTGCGGCTTTTCTGGCAAGGTATCGGCGGGAAATATTGCGATTTCCGGCGGTTCTTCCTTTGGCGGAGACATTGAGGCGAAGGAACGTGTGGCTGTTTCCGGAGGGATGAGCTGCAGAGGTGATATAAAATGTAAGCAGCTTCAGGTATCCGGAAACAGTAAAGTATCCGGCGATGTGGAAGCAGAGCTTGCAAAAATTCGCGGCGCCCTTGACTGCGAAGGGTTGTTAAATGCCGAGGAGGTAGACATTGAGTATGAAAAAGGCATGGAAGTGGGCAGCATCGGCGGTAGCAAGATTGTGATTTATAAGCGTCACGGAGAAGCAAAAAAGAAGAAGGCGCGTCTGCCGTTGTTTGCTTCTTTGATCAAGAGAACTACGGTAGGTACGGTGTGTGTGAACAACTCCGTTGAGGGTGACGAGATTGCGCTGGAAGGTGTGGTTTGTCCGCGGGTATCAGGACGTGTGGTAGCCATCGGTGCGGATTGTGAGATAGAGCTTGTGCAGTACAGCGAGCAGGTGGAGGTATCCCCGGAGGCAAAGGTGGGACGGACGGAGCGAATATAAGACAGTACTGTCTTATATTCCCCGGCGGATCGCACGAATTTGCAGTGGAAATTGCAGTTTCGCCGCGCAAATTCGGCGGGAAACAATTTAGTAAGCGTTTCCATACATTTTCGCAACTGATATCAAGATTTCAGAGAGACGGTTGTGGTATCCTTAGGGTGAAAGGAGGGAACGTGCTTGTACGAATGGAACGAGACGATACAGCGCATGATTGACTGGATTGAGGCACATTTGACGGAGAATCCAACGCTTCTGCAAATGTCGGAGGAAATCGGCTATTCGCCGTACTATGTGTCCACGAAATTCCATGAGATTGTGGGAATGACGGTAAAGAATTACATTGCGGGACGCCGCCTTACCATGGCGACTCTGGAAATCCGGGATACGAAGGAACGGATTTTAGATATCGCAATGAAATACGGATATTCTTCCCAGGAGGCCCTGACGAGGGCGTTTGTGAGTGCTTACGGGTGTACACCGGTGGCCTATCGGAAGAAACCGAGACCGGTTCGTCTTGCCAATTTGCAGGTGGTATTCTTTCCCCAACATTACACGAATAAAGGAGAACCGACGATGAATACAACAGCATTAACAGAGGCCAGAGTAAGAGTAGAGCACATCCCGGCCCACAAATACATCGGCATTTGGGATATCGAGGCATCGGACTACGGCAGTTTTTGGAATCGTCACGACTGTGATACGGTGTGCGGTATCATTGACAGTATGAGTCACGTATCCCACCCGATTGTCACCGGACATACCGCAGGCTGGTTTTATGAAAACGGCAAGAAAGGTTACTTCTACGGTTTCGGCGTACCGGAGGATTATGCAGGTGAAATCCCGGAGGGCTTCGAAATGAGAAACATCCCGGCCAGCGATTACCTTGTATTTTATCACCCACCGTTCGATTTCTTAAAGGATTGCGGAGAGGTTATGGGCAGAGTGGAGAACCTTGCCTGGAACTATGACCCGGCCAAGCACGGGAACGTGTGCTACGAGTGGAATGAAGAAGCTTGCCAGGACTATCAGAGACATTATCCGGAGGTTATCGGGTATGAGGTACTGAGACCGGTGAAGAGGAAGTAAATTCGGTGCAGAGGAAGCCTGCGGGATGAGATGTAGGCGTTACAGAAAGTTGAGAGACGGATAATTAAGAGAAGAAATCACGGAAAGCCGTGCGTATGCACGGCTTTCTTTGTCTCTGTAACATTTTTCCTCTCTTTTGGTGGTGGGTTTGCAACAAAATTCCATAGTTCTTATGATGTGGACCTCTATAAAATATAGCTATGTTACGATGGTTTCGGTTGCCTTATTTGAAGGATTATGTTACACTGGAGGTGGAAGGAGAGATAGCAATGAAGGAGAAAGTCGAAAACATAATAAAGATAATATGGTCCGGGGCAGTATTGGCGGTTGTTTTTGTATCGTCTGTTTTTCTGGGAAATGTGATTTTCTACAAGTGGGACGGACTTGCTTGGGGATATATTTTGCTTGCAGCAGGCTTGTATGGGTTGATGTTTTGGAATGTCAGAGGGCTGAATGCTTTTTTTACATGGTTGGTTTCTTTGCCCTTATCGTATTTTGTGTTACAGTATTTTTGGAAAACTCACTATGAAATACGGGCACTTAACTGGGCAATTCCGTATTATGGAGAAAACTCGGCTGGGGGAAATTTTGTAGGAAGCATAAGGCTTTTGGTATTTGCCGCACTGTGTCTTGTGGGGATTGGTGTCGGGATGTCTTGTAAGTCCCGGGATGAGGAACGAACGGAGAAAAAGCGTCTGGTGTTCGGCACGGTGGCAGCAGGAGTTGTCATTGTTTTGGTTCTGTGGCTGGAGAGTAAGTTCCCGGCCTATGAGGCGATAGAGGTTTGGATGAACAGTTGATGTATTTGTGAGAAAGAGAAATTTTGCTAATAGGTGAGGTGGGGTTTGTGTACGCTTGCACGGAGGTGTAACCGGTGAAATACGGCAATGTTTACATGTAAATCTTCAAATTTCCGGAGGAAAGGGAAGAAAGGTCTTGTCATAGTGTCTGTTAATAGGTACTATGACAGGCCTTTTTATTTTCATGTCTTGATGAGGCGTTTTGCCGTGTAATCTGGCCTTTCTCTGCGCGGCGGCTCGGGTGTGGCGGGTTCTTATACGCGATAGGAAAGTATGTTTAAACCGATGGAGTCCCCTATAGAATCGAATTTTTGCATTCCCGAAGGGTCGCGCCTCGCGACAATGTCGCTCGGTCGCGGGCGCGTTCGCATGCTAGAGCACCGCATGGTGCTCGCATGCTCACTTTGCCTACGCGGATATTAGCGCAGTCGAAATCACCTCCTAGCGGTTCTAAGTCTCGAGGTCGCTCCCGAGAGACGTTTAGAACCGGTTAGAGGAAGTTTGACGGAGCGTTGCGACAGCAAAAAGGAGATTCTATAGGGGACTCCATCGGGTTCAGAAAAGCGTGCCTCTGCGTATAAGAACGGGAAGCCGCGCAGGCAGCACTTTGTGCTTGCCCCCACTTCGCGACAAAGTCGCTCAGTCGTGGGCGCGTTCGCATGACTGCGCACCCGCTTGGGAACGAGTTCCCGCGGTTTGCTCGCATGCTCACTTTGCCTGCACGCAAAAGGACCCGCGCATTGCGCGGGTCCTTCAGAAACCTTTCGGCTAAATCTTACAGATTATGAATCTTTCTCTTTACGTAGGTCGTATGGAGAAGCTCATGAGCCTTGTGGCTACCCGGCTCGCCGAGATAGCTCTTATAAAGCTCCTTCACATCCGGATTCTCGTGAGAGAAGCGGAGCGTGTTAGCTGCATCGTAATCGTAGAGAGCCTTAGCACGTACGGCACGGATATCCGTGAAGTTACGTACGGATGCGTCAACCTGCGGCTGACCGCCACCGTTTACACAACCACCCGGGCAACCCATGATCTCGATGAAGTGGTAGTTAGCTTCGCCGTTCTGAACCTTGGTAAGGAGTTCCTTCGCATTCTTCAGGCCGGAAGCAACTGCAACGTTAACCTTCATGCCTGCAACTTCGTAGGTAGCTTCCTTGATACCTTCGGTACCACGAACCTCGGTGAACTCGATCGGAGTGCCGTCCTTCTCGCCGGTAAGCTTCCAAACTGCGGTACGGAGAGCTGCCTCCATAACACCGCCGGTAGCACCGAAGATCACTGCAGCACCGGTACCGGAACCTAACGGAGAGTCGAACTCTTCATCCGGAAGGGTGTTGAAAGTGATGCCAAGACGCTTAATGAGTCTTGCCAGCTCTCTGGTGGTGATGGAAATATCAACATCAGCTACGCCAGCAGCGTTCTGATCGTCACGACCGATCTCGAACTTCTTAGCGGTACACGGCATTACGCTGACAGATACGATATCGTTCTTGTCAATGCCTTCCTTCTCAGCGTAGTAGGTCTTAAGCACAGCACCGAACATCTGCTGCGGAGACTTACAGGAAGAAAGGTTCTCGGTCATATCCGGGAAGTAGTGCTCACAGTACTTAATCCAGCCCGGAGAACAGGAAGTGATGAGCGGTAATACGCCACCGTTCTGTACACGGTCAAGGAACTCGTGAGACTCTTCCATGATGGTAAGGTCTGCAGAGAAGTTGGTATCGAATACCTTATCAAAGCCGATACGACGAAGTGCAGCAGCCATCTTGCCCTGTACACCGGTTCCCATCGGGTAACCGAACTCTTCACCGAGAGCAGCACGTACTGCCGGAGCAACCTGAACGAATACCTTCTTGTTCGGGTCTGCGATTGCAGCGAGAACTTCATCGGTGGAATCCTTCTCGTAAAGTGCACCGGTCGGACATACAGCGATACACTGGCCGCAGGATACACAAGAGGTATCGCCGAGGCCCATATCGAACGGAGATGCAATGTTGGTCTTGAAACCACGCTCGTTAGCGCCGATTACGCCAACGCCCTGTACCTTTTCACAGACAGCGGAACATCTGCGGCAAAGGATACACTTGTTGTTATCACGAACCATATGAACAGCGCTGGTGTCTAAATCGTAGGTGTTTACTTCGCCTTCGTAAACGTTCTCACACTCTACCTTTAAGTCCTTACAGAGCTTCTGTAATTCACAGTTGCCGCTGCGTACGCAGGAGAGACACTTTCTGTCATGGTTGGAAAGAATGAGTTCCAAAGTCTTTCTTCTGGAATCTAATACCTTAGGAGTATTTGTGAATACTTCCATACCCTCGTTTACCGGGTATACACAGGAAGCTACAAGGCTTCTTGCGCCTTTTACTTCTACCACACAAATACGGCAAGCGCCGATTGCGTTAATATCCTTTAAGTAGCAAAGCGTCGGAATCTCGATGTGAGCGATTCTTGCTGCCTCTAAGATAGTAGCGCCCTTTGGTGCGGTAACAGTCATACCATTAATCTTTAAAGTAACGGTTTCCATGTTTTACCTCCAATTCAAATTAAGTCAGTAACTTACTTCTTAGAAATCGCGCCAAACTTACACTTCTCGATACAAGCACCACACTTTACGCACTTGTTGGTATCGATAACGTGCGGCTCCTTAACAGTACCGGTGATAGCACCAGCCGGACACTGTCTAGCACAAAGGGTACAACCCTTACACTTATCCGGATCGATAACGAAGGATAAGAGATCCTTACATACGCCGGCCGGACATCTCTTCTCAACAACGTGAGCGATGTACTCGTCCTTGAAGTAACGTAAGGTGGAAAGTACCGGGTTCGGAGCGGTCTGGCCGAGACCACATAAGGAGTTATCCTTAATGTAGTAGCAGAGCTCTTCTAACTTATCGAGATCCTCAAGAGTAGCCTGACCCTTGGTAATCTTATCTAACATCTCATAGAGACGCTTGGTACCGATACGGCACGGAGTACACTTACCACAGGACTCGTCAACGGTGAACTCAAGGAAGAACTTCGCGATATCAACCATACAGTTGTCCTCGTCCATTACGATAAGTCCGCCGGATCCCATCATGGAACCGAGAGCGATGAGGTTATCGTAGTCGATGGCAACGTCGAAGTGCTCAGCCGGGATACATCCGCCGGACGGACCACCGGTCTGAGCTGCCTTGAACTTCTTGCCGTTCGGGATACCGCCACCGATGTCTTCAACAACCGTACGAAGGGTGGTACCCATCGGGATTTCTACAAGACCGGTGTTCTTAATCTTACCGCCGAGAGCGAATACCTTGGTACCCTTACTCTTCTCGGTACCCATGGAAGCGAACCATTCAGCACCGTTTAAGATAATCTGCGGAATATTTGCGTAGGTTTCTACGTTGTTTAATACAGTAGGCTTATCGAAGAGACCCTTTTCAGCCGGGAACGGCGGTCTCGGCTTCGGCTCACCACGGTTACCCTCGATGGAGGTCATAAGAGCGGTTTCCTCACCACATACGAATGCACCTGCACCGAGACGAAGCTCTAAGTCGAAATCAAAGCCGGTCTCGAAGATGTTCTTACCGAGTAAGCCATACTCTCTAGCCTGCTTAATAGCAATGTTCAAACGATCTACAGCGATCGGGTACTCTGCACGAACGTAGATGTAACCCTGGTTAGCGCCGATTGCGTAACCAGCGATAGCCATAGCCTCGATTAATGCGTGCGGGTCGCCCTCAAGTACGGAACGATCCATGAATGCGCCCGGGTCACCCTCGTCGGCGTTACAAGCAACATACTTCTGGCCGCCCTTTACAAGGTCCTTTGCCAGCTGCCACTTTCTACCGGTCGGGAATCCGCCGCCGCCTCGTCCGCGAAGGCCGGAATCTAAGATGCACTTAATAACATCATCCGGGGTCATCTCGGTAAGAACCTTACCAAGTGCCTCATAACCGCGGGTACCGATGTACTCCTCGATATTCTCCGGATTGATAACACCACAGTTACGAAGAGCGATACGATGCTGCTTCTTGTAGAAGTCGGTCTCGTGAAGCGGCTTTAAAGCCTCCTCATTTTCCTGTACGGTATCTTCGTAAACATACTTTTTAACTACACGACCCTTTAACAGGTGCTCGGAAACGATTTCCGGGATGTACTCCGGCTTAACCATGGAATAGAAGGTTGCTTCCGGATATACGATAACAATCGGGCCGAGAGCACAAAGACCGTGACAACCGGTCTGTACTACGGAAACTTCTTCAGCAAGGCCGTTCTTAGCGATTTCCTCTTTTAAAAGATCGAAAATCTGAAGGCTGCCGGAGGAAGTACAACCGGTTCCGCCGCATACTAATACATGTGAACGATACATAATAATTCTTCCTCCTTATTTATTTGCTGCACCGAGGGTGTACTGGGTAACTACCTGTCCACGAATCAGGTGCTGTTCTACGATTTCTTCTGCCTTTTCCGGGGTCATATGAACATAGGTAACCTTTTCCTTACCCGGAGCGATAACTTCTACGATCGGCTCGAACTGGCAAAGACCGATGCAACCGGTCTGTACAACAGCTACGTCCTCAAGCTTCTTGTTCATTACCGCATCTGCAAGAGCATTCAGTACCGGTCTTGCGCCGCTTGCGATACCGCAGGTAGCCATACCGACAACAACTCTTGTCTGTGCTTCGGACTCAGAGCGGAGACCAACCTGGCCCTGCATCTTCTCCCGAATTGCTTTTAACTCTGCAAGAGACTTCATACTTTCCTCCAATCTGCCGTTTTTCGGCATCTAAAGTTTGTGTTACAAGGGATCCGCAAAACTGCGAATCTAAAGTTCAAAGGTGTCGTCATTGGTTTCGTTAAAATTTTCTCTTAGGTAGTCCTTTATGTAAAGAGACACCTCAGGCTCCGTAAAGGAGATATCACCGAGAACTTCGCGAAATTCTCTGGTGTCTAACGAAAATTCTTTTTCATTGAAGCGGAATGTATATAAGAAGTTACATTCCTCATGCATGGTAACTAAAGTGTGAATCGTGCCGTTCATATCTCCGAGAGGCATGCGGTCGATGTGGGACAGTGTAAATACTGCGGTCACACGAGTGCCGACGCCTACGGTAGACTCGATGGAAAAAGACCCTCCGGTGCTTTCCGACGCTTGTTTGAAAAACGGAACTCCCAAGCCAACCTTACGGGTGGTACGGGTGGTAAAAAACGGGTCCGTTACTGCGGCAACCTGCTCGGCGGTCATACCGCAACCGTCATCGTCAATAATCACGGTAAGGGTATCCGCTGCGGTCTGGACATCCACAATGATGGTAACCAGGGAAGCCTTCGCACGGGTGGAATTCTCCGCAACATCAAGTATGTTTAAGGAAATCTCGGGCATCATAACCTTAGGTACTCCTTTCGAAAAACGAAACGCAACAATTATTCGTACTTCGCAAGAATGTCAGCCATCTCAGCTGCGGTAAGACGACCGTAAACGTCATCGTTAATGGTCAATACCGGAGCAAGACCGCAGGCACCGATACAACGACATGCGTCCAAGGAGAACTTGCCGTCCGGGGTACACTGACCACCCTCGATACCGAGTAATTCCTGAAGCTTGTTGTAGATGTCACCGGAACCCTTTACGTAACAAGCGGTACCGAGACATACGGAAATCTTGTACTTTCCCTTCGGATACAGAGAGAACTGGGAGTAGAACGTAGCAACACCGTAAACCTTTTCTAACGGGATGCCGCACTCATCAGCGATCATGGTCTGTACCTCAATCGGAAGGTAACCGTAAATGTCCTGAGCCTTCTGTAAGATCGGCATCAGGGCGCCTCTGTCATCCTTTAATTCGGCAATGACAGCGCGGAGCTGTGCTTCCTGTTCCTTTGTTCCCTGGAACGGAACTGTTGATTTTGCAGCCATTTCTTTAACCTCCTTTAATATCTTTGCGATTTCCCATGGGGGAAATCAATCACATGGCAGTCGCTCCTTCTTTCTTGTTAAAAAAATAACGATGCCATGGGCGCACGACAAAAAACGCGCAAAGATACGAAAAAAAGAAACGCGCCTTTGCGTGCGTCGTACAGTTGTTAACATTATAACACACTCTGCAGAAAAAAGCTATAAGAAAAGTGTAAAAAAATTCGGGACTTTTTTCGAAAATTGTGGTATACTTTATTTGTATATACGTTTTATTGAAAAACAAATATTTTTTATATAGGAAGGATGGTGAAGGTATGACAATCTTGGAAATCAAAGAGATTCTGGGAGCGAGAGTACTGAGTGGGGAGGAATGGCTTGATAAGGAGGTACATACGGCATGCGGCTCCGATATGATGAGTGACGTACTGGCCTTTGTAAAGGACCAGGCTGTGCTTCTTACCGGTCTGTGTAATCCGCAAGTCATTCGTACTGCGGAGATGATGGATATCGTTTGTATCGTATTTGTCCGAAACAAAAAGCCGGACGAAGAAATGATTCGTTTGGCAAACGAGCGTGAGATTCCGCTCCTTGCTACGGGACATCGTATGTTTTCCGCCTGCGGAATACTTTATGAAAAAGGATTACGGGGAGGAACAGATTATGAGCGATACGATTAAATTGCATTATACCGTTTCTACCGAAGATTTTACAAGAGCGGGAGAGGCTTCCGGCGATGTAAAACGGAAGTTAAAGCAGATGGGCAGTGATCCGCAGGTGGTTCGAAAAGTGGCCATTGCCATGTACGAGGGCGAGATCAATATGGTAATTCATGCCAACGGCGGCACGATTGATGTTGAGATTACGCCGGAGGAGATTTTGATGGTTCTGCAGGATTCCGGTCCGGGTATTGCGGATATCGAGAAGGCAATGCAGGCGGGATATTCCACCGCACCGGACAAAGTAAGAGCTTTGGGCTTCGGTGCAGGTATGGGACTTCCGAATATGAAGCAATACTCCGATGAAATGGACATCGAGACAACCATAGGAGTGGGTACCAAGGTAACGATGAAGGTGTTCCAGACCTGATAGGTCCGGAACTGCACAGGAAAGAGGGTTTGCATGAATGAGAAGTTTTTTACATCGGTAAAATTAGATGCGGATTTATGCAAGGGATGCATTAACTGTATCAAACGTTGTCCGACCCAGGCTATCCGTGTGCGAAACGGCAAAGCAGAGATTACCAACGAATTCTGTATCGACTGCGGCGAGTGTATCCGTATTTGTCCGCACCATGCCAAGCTTCCGTCCTACGACAAGCTGGAGGTGTTAAAGGACTACGAATATACCGTGGCATTGCCGGCGCCGGCATTATACGGACAATTCAATAATTTGGACGATGTTAATATTGTTCTGACGGCCTTAAAGAGAGTGGGCTTTGATGATGTATACGAGGTCAGCGGAGCGGCGGAGCTGGTATCCGAACTGTCCAGAGAATATGTACATAACCATCCGGAATTACATCCGATTATCAGTACGGCATGTCCTTCCGTGACCCGCCTGATTCGCGTCCGTTTCCCGAATTTGATCGAGCATTTGCTTCCGATTAAGCCACCGGTGGAGCTGGCAGCGGAGTTGGCAAGAGAGCGTGCGGTAAAGAAAACAGGACTTCCGCCGGAGAAAATCGGTATCATTTTCCTGTCACCTTGTCCGTCCAAGGTGACGGCCATGAAGTCACCGTTAGGTACGGAAAAGAGTAACATTGATGCTGTGTGTGCGATTAAAGACATTTATACGCGCCTGCTTCCGGAGATGAAGGCGGTAGCGGATGAACCGGAGGAGTTGCGTATCTCCGGGAAAATCGGTATCAGCTGGGGTACCAGCGGCGGAGAAGCCAGCGGACTTTTGGTAGAAAACTATCTGGCGGCGGACGGCATCGAAAACGTCATTCGCGTACTGGAAGACTTAGAGGATGAGAAACTGGACAATCTGGAATTTATCGAGCTCAACTCCTGTAACGGCGGATGTGTGGGTGGTGTCCTGACGGTAGAAAATCCGTACCTGGCCATGGTAAAACTAAAGCGCCTTCGTAAGTACATGACGGTGGCAAAAAGCCATGTGGAAGGTGTGGTAGCAGAAGAAGATGCGTACTGGACCGAGGAAGTGACCTATGAGCCGGTATTCAAGCTGGGCACTGACATGAAAGACAGCATTGCCCGCATGGCCCGTGTGGAAGAACTGTGCGAGCACTTCCCTGGACTGGACTGCGGCTCCTGCGGTGCACCGACCTGTAAGGCACTGGCGGAAGACATCGTCCGTGGTAAGGCAAGAGAGCATGACTGTATCCATGTACTGAAGAAGTACATCCATCATCTTTCGGATGAGTTTTCCAAACTGGATGGAGAATAAGTTTGGCTGGTAAAGATGATAGTGTTTTTTTGATTTGAAAAAATAAGCGAAAGATAGTCCACTGGCTGTTTAATCAGCGCGGCGGCTCGGGCGTGGCGGAATTCTTCTAAGCACTTGGGAATGTTTGTAAAACCGCTCCCCGGCATGCTAATCGGATTTTTGCATTCCCGAAGGGGCGCGTCTTTAGTGTAGTCGAAATCACCTCTTAGCGGTTCTAAGTCTCGAGGCCTCACCCGAGAGACGTTTAGAACCGGTTAGAGGAAGTTTGACGGAACGTTGCGCTCAGCAAAAAGGAGATTAGAATGTCGGGGAGCGGGATAGAAAGGTCCCCTGCTTAGAAGAATGGGGAAGCCGCGCGGAAAGGAAAACTATGACAGTAAAAGAATTTGCAGAGCAGAGCGGTTTTCGCATAATCAATCTGGCGGACAATGCCGGGGAAGTTCTCATTCGCCAAGCGTACTGCTGCGACCTGCTCAGTATAGCAATGACCAAGGTGCCGGAGGGCGCCGCATGGGTTACGGTAATGAGCAATATCAATACATTGGCGGTGGCGTCTTTGACGGAGGCGGCCTGTGTGATTGTTGCGGAAAATGCGGCCGCAGATGCAGAATTTGCGGAAAAGGCAAAGGTTCAGGGGATTACCGTACTCCATACGGAAAAGCCGGTATTTGATGCGGCACTGATGGTTCACGAAGGATTGACTTAAATGCCGAATCCGGCGTATGATTTACATATCCATTCCTGCCTCTCCCCTTGCGGAGACGATGAGATGACACCGGCAAATATCGTAGGAATGGCAGCGGTAAAAGAATTGGGGCTGATTGCGGTAACGGACCACAGCACCTGTAAAAACTGCGGGACGGTGCTTCGTCTGGCGGAGGAGTACGGTGTACTTGCCGTGCCGGGGATGGAGTTGACCACCGCGGAGGAAGTGCATGTGGTGTGCCTGTTCGAGGACCTGCATGCAGCCATGGACTTTGACGAATATGTGTACAGCAAGCTTCCGGACATTCAGAACGTGGAGAAGATATTCGGTAAGCAGCAAATCATGGATGAGGACGAGAATGTAACGGGAATCGTAGATAAGCTTTTAATCAATGCCACCAGCATCAGCTTTGACGATGTATACGGACTGGTGGAGGAGCGGGGTGGTGTGATGATACCGGCCCATCTGGATAAATCTACCACGTCCCTCATTTCCAATCTCGGTTTTATTCCACCGGATGCGAAGTTTGCCACGGCGGAGCTAAAGAACTTCGGTAATCTCCATCGTCTGACGAAGGAACATCCGTATTTGGAAAAGTGCCGTATTATCTCCAATTCCGATGCCCACTACTTGCAGGACATCCATGAGCCGGAGCATACGCTCTACATCGAAGAAATGACCCGGAAGGCAGTGATTCGTGCATTAAAACAGGGCATGCCGCATATGGTATAACTGAATAAGCGTTAGGAGAAGCACAGGATGAAGAATAAAATCGGACGGCTTCTCCTTTTCTTTGCCCTTTTGCCGCTTTGTATGACGGCAGGCTGCGGCACGGAAAAGGAAGAATACACAAAAACGGGAGATGTGGAATTTACGGTGGTGGAGGAAGCGGATATACCGAAGGAACTGCTGGATGCAATTAACGGAAAGAAAGCAGAGCCTTTCAAACTTACATATCTTGCGGAGGATGCACTTTATCTCGGACAGGGCTACGGAGAACAACCTTCCGGCGGCTACAGCATTGCGGTGGAGGAACTCTTTCAGGCAAAGGAAGGTGTGTGTCTGAAAACGAAGTTAATCGGTCCGGCAGCGGACGAAAAAGTGACCACGGCGGTGACCTATCCGTATATTGTGATTAAACTTCTGAAGATGGAGACGGAAGTACATTTCTTAGAGTAAATGGATAAAACCGGCAGAGTGCAGAGGCACTGTGCCGGTTTTTTATTGATTCGTTGAAAAACAGCTAATTCTTATTTTCTTCGTAGAGTCCGTAATAGTTACATAATCGAACTACCGCATCAAGACTGTCGCCCGGTTCTACCCACAAATCAGGGGAGTAGCCGATGCCGTCTGTGTGTTCCAGACTCTGATAAAAGCAACAGTTCGCTCCGAAGCGAAGTTCAATGCCGGTGTTTGGCAGGTACAGTTCGGTTGCGTTGCCGAAATTTAAGCATCCGTTGGTGTTTGTGCCTACCAATATAACACGTTTGCCCAGAGTGAGCATATTGGTAAAGGATTCTCCGGAGGAGGAGGTGTTGTCATCAATCAAAACAAAGACGAGATTGTCGGTTTCCCAAAGGGTTCCGTCGGACCGGCTAGTGCGCCATACGCCACCCTGGGAGTTTACGAAGCCTCCGTATTTGGAAGTGTAACAGGTAGTCACTTTTTTGGACCAAAGTTCTTTTTCGGTAACACCTTTCCCGCAGAAATTTTTCATCCAGGTGTGGGCGTGTCCGTCGTTCCCGCCGGGATTTCCCCTTAAATCCAGAATAAATACCGGGTTCTCCTTGTAAGAAGTTCCCGTGGCTTCGAATTGCTCCAATTTTTCTTCGGAGCCGTCAAAGGAATATAGTCGTAACACCGGAAGATGTCCGTCTGCTACGGTAGTTTCGGAGTACACCCTTGCTTGCGTAAATTCAGAGTAGGCCATCGGTCTGGCTAATTGCCAGCTTAGGTTGTGTGTAACGCCCTCGACGATCATGGTTGTCGGAAGGGTAGCGGGATTCAGACAAACTGCCGCCAGACAGTAGGTGAGTGCTCCGTCTGGGCCGATGGTACGCTTGACATACCGGGAATCCACGTCGGTGGGGTCGTCGAAATACAAATCCTGCACAAAATAAGTAGACTGTGCATATTCTCGTTCACCGATAGCGTTGCGGGATTGCTTAGTCGTGATGTGAAAATGCCGGTCTATGAGAACCGGGGATAAGGACTTCCACAAAAGCTTCCATAAATCGTTGGTCTTGATTTTTTGTTTCGTTTCCAACTCGGCTAAAATGCTGTCCCGAATCGGTAAGAATACCTCGTCACCACCGAAGTAGTGATATCCGCCGTAACCGTAGGCCAACAGGTCAAAGGCCAGAGTGACATCCTTTGCAGCCTGACTTGCGGTAACGGTTTTCGGACTCTTTTTCTTTTTTAAAAGCTCCTGCATTTCCTCTTCGCTGAATGTATGCTCGAAGGTTTCCGGTTGAAGGTAGGAGTCATAGGTTTGCAATTCTTCTTCGGTCCAAGGGTCTTCCTGTGGTTCGATTTCCGTCAGAAACTGTTCAAATTCTTCTTTGTTTCCCTGTCCGTAGGGCGGCAGTGCGGTTTCTTCGGAACCGCAGGCTGCAAAAGTCAGTAAAAGAAAACTGAGGAATCCTAAAAAAAGACGTTTCATAATAAGTCAGTTCCTTTCTACTATTTGTTGATTTCGATTTCATCGTCTTCCGAAGGAGTATACTCCAAAATATCCCCCGGCTGACAGTCCAGAACCTTACAGATTGCGTCCAGCGTAGAAAAGCGGATTGCACTGATTTTTCCGGTTTTTATTTTTGATAAATTTACATTCGAAACTCCGACACGCTCGGAGAGTTCATTCAAAGACATTTTCCGGTCGGCCATCACCCGGTCTAAACGTAATATAATCGACATGGTTATTCCTCCTATAATGTTTCATCTACCTGTACCTGTAGTTCTTCTCCGTACCGGAAGACAAAAGAAAAAATAAATATCATTACCCCAAGGAAAAGGAATCCCAAATTAATGCTGTATTGAATCGTTGTTTCCGTTACTGTCACCGGTAGGAAGATCCGTCTGAGTTCGCTGAGAGTGCCGGAGGCTCTTGCTGCCTGTAAGTACGATATGACATTTTCTGCAATGCCGATTAAGATATAGCCGATGCCGAACGTTCGCAGGGATTTGCTGACGGTTCCGTCATAGGGCTGCCCCTTTGTCATCGGCTTCAGAAGTTTTCCGAGGATGTATACCAGGAATACGCTCTCTACAAGCTTTAATACAGCTGCAAAAAACGCAAGGACAATTCCTTTGATGAAGTATGTTGTTTCCATGTCCTGTTCCCTTAAAAAATGCCATTTCACATTTCCGGTGTCAATATCGAACAGCTTGATATACTCCGCCCCCGGATTCTTCATAAGAAGAGCTACTTGGTTTGTACCAAGGTCAACAAGACGCATTACGAACTGTATTACTGCAATCAATAAAACAAGTTTAAACACCACATTCATTATCTTTGATATCTTTTTTAATTTTTCCATAGTCTTAGTTTTTTGTCTCCTTATTTCATATTAGTATTTCCTTGCAAGAAATAAAACGATAAATATTTAATGTTTATCGTTAAAACTAATATACACGACAGGATAACATTTGTCAATAATTTTTTAATGATAAACGTTAAAAATGGGTTTAACAACGTGGATGAGTGGTGGAAAGTACATTTCTTAGAGTAAAAAACGCCGCCATTGCTTTGTGAAAAGACAATGGCGGCGTTCCCTTTAGTTTAGAGACTCCGATAAAACGGAGGTTAAGGATTGCTTGATATTCCCGATGGCAGCGTCGTCAGGCTCCCAGTTAAGGTCAAGTTCTACAATTGCATTGTCGTAGCAAAGGAGGTACCGATTTTGCGCCTTGTCTCCCAGAGACAGCCGGTAGGCCTCATTTGCGCCCCAAGGAGCGGCAGGGATGGAAAGGGTTTGCACCCAGTCCGCAATCTCCGGGTCCGGAGTGGCGAAGTTGTGGGCGAGCTCCTTTAAAAGGGTGTCCAGACAGTAGTCATACAGGAAAGGTGCCTTTACTTGCAGGATGCGATAGTCCAGGCGAGGCTCCGAAAAGGCATCGAGACGAGGACGTTCCGAGGCATCCGTATCGGATAAGAGGAAGGATGACTCGGTACTGCACCGGCGGGAATAGAAGGTGTAGTCGGTGTGTATCAGATCGGATAAGGTAAAAGGTAATGTATCCTGATATTCATAAAGCGTGTGCCCGTTATATTCGTAGGTGCTCAAGTTCTCTTTTGTCCTTTGAGTAGATGAATTGATAAGAGAACCGGTGATAAAAAACACAAACGGAATAAGGCATCCCAGCCCGCAAACCAAAGGAGCGATAACTCGTGTTACCCCGGCAGGGGCTTTTCCCTTCTTTAACAGATGCATAGTCCCGAAAAAGAGGAAGACAGCAAAAAGTGCGATGAAAAGGGTGCCTCCGGCGACCGCAAAAGCGGAGGCGACAGCAGAGGTGCTTTCTACCTTATCTGCAACGAATACGCCGATTCCGAGTAAAAGAATCGGAACAATAAAAAACATGTGCTCCGGATGGCTGTTCGGTTCTGCAAAGCGGTTTTCGGCCTCGGCGCTACGTTTTGCCTTTTTATACCAGCGGGCGTATCCCGTGAGCTCCGTAAGGGAAAGGATAGCGACCAGAATCCAGCAAAGCAGGTAGAGCAGGCTTCCTCCCGAGGAAAGGAAAGCAATCGGGTTCTCCAGACCTTGCTTTACCAGTAAAACCGAATTTAACAGGGAAAGAAACAGCTCTCCGTAGTAGCCCGGTAAAAAGCGTTTTTTTACTGCTTTGTGAATGTTTTCTACCTCGAAAACAGCATCGGTTTCAATCGGAACAGGGTCTTTTGCATCGTTATAGAAAAACTGTAACTGGGCATCGGATGCGGCTAAGCTCCAGCCGGTGTGGGCACAAAGCTCGTGGAACTGCTCCTGTTTTTCCGAAGCTTCCGAGTCATAAATGGATGCCTGCGGAAAGTAGATCACGGAAAAATGCAGATTGGCCGGTTCGATACGGCGAAACTGCCAGAAGAGCTCGGTAACTTTAGTTAACAGCCAGCCCTTTGTGGCCATTTCCTCCAAATAGGCCTGCATTCCTTTGCGATTATAAAATTTAAAATATCGTATGGTTCGTTTGGTCTCCTTCATACTTATTCCTCCTCAAATATACTGCGATAGTCCTTTGCCTGAGCACAAAGACGGTCGTATTCCTTCTTTACAACCTCTCTGCCGTAATCAGTCAAAAGATAACTGCGCTTTCTGCCCTCGACTTTCGTTTCCCGAATCATTCCCGCGTCCAGGAATTGTTCCAAAAGATTGTAAAGGGTACCGGAGCCTACATTGACCCGTCCGTCCGTCATGGATGGAACCCGGTCCAGAATATCCATGCCGTAGCATTCGTTTTTCAGGCAAAGCAAAACATAAAACATCTGCTCTGTCAGGGTTTGAAATTTTGCGCGCGGCATATGCTCACCTCCTATTCTCGAATATCGAGATTGTATGACTGTATTGTATTCTCGATATTCGAGAATGTCAAGGGATATTTGAAAATTAGGCATAAAGTCCTACTGCAAATTGCCGGTTTTCATTGACAGGCAATAACAAGATATGGTATACTTGTATATAGATAGATACTATATAGTGCATTTATCCAGAATACATAGCGATTACGCGGATAGGAGAGAATATGGGTCAGCCAACGGAAATGAGCAAGATTGTTTACAATGTAAAGCACAGCGTGGGAAGACGCGTGAAGGTTTGTGAGAACAAGGGTCGCAACAAGGTGGATGTGATGGAAGGCGTGATTTCCGCAATTTATCCGTGTGTGTTTACCGTAAAGGTGGTTCCGGAAAATATGCCGGAGACAGAGCAGACATTCTCCTACAGCTATACCGACGTTTTGACAAAAGATGTAGAACTCGTATACGTATAAAAGAGTAAGTTTGAGGCCAGAAATGCATAAAAACACCTCCCGGTGCATAGGTTGTAAAAGAACCTAGCTTCGGGAGGTATTTTTTATGGAAATAAAGATGCAAAGTATCCATATGAATAAGGTGAATTGCCGGAATGCGTTGCGATTGACGGTGGATGATGATGTGAATGTACCGGATAATAAACCGGATGTGCGTGCGGTAATTTGGAAAACGGGAAACGTGCGCTTGAATGAAAAGAAGCTCTCCGGCGGGAGATTGTATGTAAAGGGTGTACTGGGGTATCGTGTGTTGTACCTGAGCGAGGATAGAGAACGCCCGGTACAGAGTATCCGGGGAGAGTTGCCTTTCGATGAGTCGGTGGAACTTCCGGAGGCTTGTGACGGAGATACGATTACGGTTCGGGCAGAAACAGAAGAATTGGATATCGGCTTGATTCATTCCCGGAAGCTGGCCATACGTGCGCTTCTTGGAATTATGGTGCAGGCGGAGGAACTGCACGATGTAAGGGCAGCGGTGGCATTACAGGATGCGCCGGCAGTACATACAAAAACAAGAATTATTCCGGTAACCTCCATCGTGGCGGATCAGAAGGACATTGCCAGATTGAGGGAGGAGATTTTTTTGCCGTCCGGAAAGGATAGTATTGCGGAACTTCTTTACTGGGAACTGGAGCTGCGGAATCCGGAGGCAAGAGCCAGAGAAGAAATACTGGAAACAAAGGGAGAATTGTCTCTGTTTGCGCTCTGGAGAAGCGACAGAGAGGACGGTGCCTTAGAGAGCTATGAGGCAATGCTTCCGTTTAAGACAGAGTTTGAAATCAGCGGTTGTAAGGAAGGATTGATTGAGGATGTGGCATTCCGTCTGACAAACGAGAATATATCGGTAAAGGCCGACGAGGATGGGGAAGAACGTCTTTTAGAGGCAGAAGCGGTACTGGAGGCGGAGATGAAGCTGTACGAAGAGGGGGAAATGGAGCTTCTGTCGGATTTATATGCCACGGATTGTATGTTAAATCCGGTGGTTACGGAGGAGGAATACGAAAATTTACTTTTAAAAAACGACAGCAGAATGCGGATATCCGAGCGCATGTCTTTGCCGGAGGGAATGCCGGAGATTATGCAGATTTGTCGCGGAAGCGTGGAAATGAAGCCGGATGTATGCGTACGTGAGGGGGAGAATCTAAAGTTGTCCGGAGTGTTGGACGTGAATCTTCTTTACATTTCGGAAGAGGACGACCGGCCGCTACATTCTTACCGGACGGAGCTTCCGTTTGAACATCAGATTGAAGTACGGGGACTGACACCGGAAAGTACCTATGATGTGCGGTGCTTTGTGGCGGAATCCTCTTTTGCCACGGTGCGAAGCGGTGAGGCGGAGCTTAAGGCGGAGCTGGCCTTTTGTGTAGTTGCCATGGAAAATCGAAGGGAAGAAATGATTGTAGATACGGAACGGGCGGAATTCGATGCGGACCGCTTTGAGGAAATGCCGAGTATGGTGGGTTATACCGTAAAAGCGGAGGAAACCCTCTGGGATATTGCAAAGCGCTATTGTACCGCACCGGAGGAAGTGGTTCGTCTGACGGAGCACAACGGGGAAGTAAGAGAGGGAGACATACTTTTAATTGTAAAAGCAGCAGAAGTATAAAGGTGAGGCGTATATGGCGGATAGGAATTCGGTGATACAGGATTCTTTCCGCTTTTTCCCCTTGTCACAAGTCTATAAAATGTGGTAAGATAAAACCATGAGGAAGGATTGCAAGAATCCGGGAAGGTACAACAGGAGGAGCTTATGGTTAATTTACAGGAATCCGGGGAAATGTATTTGGAGACCATTTATGTTTTGTCAAAAGAAAATAATCATGTTCGTGCCATTGATGTCAGCGAGCATATGGGATATTCGAAGCCGAGCGTCAGCCGTGCGGTAGGTATTTTAAAGAAGGGTGGCTATCTGGAGGAGAATACGGAGGACGGAGCGTTGGTTCTTACGGAAAAGGGAAAGCTGGCCGCAGAGAAGACCTACGAACGTCATCGTGTGTTGTCGGCCTTTTTTGAGAAAATCGGTGTATCGAAGGAGACGGCGGCAGAGGATGCCTGCCGGATTGAGCATACCATCAGTGACGAGACCTTTGAAGCACTGAAGAAGTATGCCGGATTGGAGTAGTTTCGAAAGCAATGCATGAGAGAGAATGTGCCGGGGAGTTGCCCCGACTGTTAAGAAGACAAAAAAGGATACCGTGTCCCGATAGGTTGTTTGCGAGTTGGAGGGTACGGTATCCTTTTTTTTCTTTATAGGAAATTACGCATTTCCTATAAAGGAAAACGCTCCGCGGGATGCGCGCTCGCACAATTGGAAGATGTCGCAAGCGACCGCGCTCGGCGCGAGAGTCCGCAAGCGGACTCTTAATTTTATATATTTAGAAAGAATCGCCAATCTTATTCGGCCAGAGCGGAATTGCTTGCCTGGGCTTCGAGAGCATCCTTTGTGGTGTTAGCCAGTTCATTGGAGAAATCCTCCTGCTTTACCCAGTTACGAATCTTCTCGGTAGCGCTTTCTAAGGTCTTCTTACAGATTTCCGGGAGGTCATCGCCCCAAGCCTTAGTGGCTTGCTTAAAGCCCTTCTCCATGGCGGTAATTAAGGTCTCGGCCTTGGCAGTATCGCCGCCGGAAATGGCTCTTGCAAAGGAGAATAAGCGCTCGGAGGTCTGCTCGATGCCCCAATAACCGTTCTCGGAAATATCTTCCTGCGCCTGTGCACGGACCTCAGGAGAAACCTCCACCTGACCCTTGCGGAGCATCTCGTACATCTTCTCGTCGGTAAGCGTACCTACCTGGAAGGTCTTGTTCTGTTTTAAAATCATGCTCTCAACTAAAGAGCGAAGCTGTGCCGTACGCTGCTCGGCGTCGGCCTTTAACTGCGCAATAATATCCTTGTTCTCTTTGGTTAAGGTTACATAATTTTTGTTCTTCGGATTGTTGGTAGCAGCCTTGTCCGCGCTTTTCTTCTCGTAGACAAACGCCTCGGTATCGGCGGTCTCGGTGGTCTTTGCGGTAGTCTCTGCGGCCTTGGAATCGGAAGTCTTCTTATAAGCTTCCGCAGTCTGATAAGAATTAGTTGCAGAAAGAATCTGATTTGTATTCATAATGAACCCTCCTTGGTTAAAGTTAGCGAACGGAAAACGCGGTGCGACTCCTTCGCTCTTGTGCGGTTTCCTACTTTTCTATCTTGCGGCGGAAAACATTCCACCTATTCTTATACACTATATCGGACGGTACTTTTAAGAACTTAACCCCAAAAATGAAAAAAAGTGGAAAATTTTTTTCACTTGTATTATGATAGAACCAGAGAGATAGGACAGGAGGCGGATTTTGTGAAGAAAAGGGATTGTATATTTATAATAATGTCGGTGTTCTTGATATTGTTTGCGGCATGCGGGAGCGGAGAGGAAGCCTGTGCTCCCCTTCCGACCATGGCGCCGAAGAATACGCCTACGACAACGGTGGCGCCGATGCCGATGACACTACCAACCAGGTATGCCGTACCGACGGTTACGCCGACGCCTTCCCCTGTTCCAAGGCAGGAGAGACCACAGCGTCAGCCGGTGGGTGCGGAGACACCGGCGCCGACAGTTACGCCGGAAAATACGCTGCCACCAACATCTACCCCGATGCCGACCTGTACACCGATATGCACTCCGGCTCCTACCGGTACTCCGATACCGACTCCGGTGCCGGAGGACTACGGAGACAAACTTTTTGTATTTGACCGGGAGTATACCGATGAGTGGGGATGGATTGAAGTGTGTTTCTGGTTAAAGGACAAGGAGGGAAATCCGCTACCAGGTGAGTGGTGTGAACTGGTGGTAGATGAAGAAGATGTAATGATAAAGTCTCCGATGGTGGTAGATTACTACAATACGGTTCAGTTCGCTGTTACCGATGAGGAAGGGAAGGTAGAATTTATTATTCTGGAGCAACGGGAAGACGGGGATCGGGAACTGAATCTGACAATTTCGACGTATAACAGCAGGCACACGGAGAAAATCTATTGTGTGGATCCGGTGCGAACGGTTCCGGCAAAGCCGGAGGTGACGGTGGAACTGAAGGAGTACATAAAACTGAGCTGGGAATGGGATTTTGATGCCAGACAGTATTATGTGGAACGTAGAGTGAACGATGGGGAGTACGAACTGGTAGAGAGCCGTTTTACTTATTCTTCAACATGGTATGTGGATGATGATATCATACCGAGAAACTCCTATCACTATCGTGTGTACGGCGGAAATCATGTGGGTACCGGTGAAGTATGTGAGATAGACATACCGTTTTATGTACCGAAGGCATATTAGTGGTTTAAGATAAAATGGACGGAGGGATTATATGGAAACACGAGTAGCGGTTATGGGGATTATTGTGCAGGATTTGAAGTCGGCGGAGAGCTTAAATGCGATTCTGCATGAGTACGGTGAAGTAATTATCGGACGGATGGGAATTCCGTACCGGCAGAAGAATATCAGCATCATGAGCGTGGCGGTGGACGCACCCCAGGACACCATCAGCGCCCTGGCCGGAAAAATCGGCCGGTTATCCGGCGTAAGCGTAAAAACCGCCTACGCACCGATGTAGGCTTGAGCCGGGCGGGCGCCTTGCTTTTATTCTCTTTTGCTTGTCGCAACGTTCCGTCGAACTTCCTCTAAGAACGACTAGGACGCTCGGGGGCGACCTCGCGCCCAGTCTTTTCTAAGAGGTGATTTCGACTGCACTAAAAGCGCGACCCTTCGGGAATGCAAAAACGAATAAAAGCAAGGCGCCCGCCCTTGTATAGTCTACTTCGGCAGAAAAAGATAAAAGTTTACTCCGGCTGATAGAATTCGGTCAAGAACGTGCCCGGTGCATATTCTGTTTGTAGGAAGTGCGCTTCGGCGCGTTTTGCTGTTTCCGGATCAGAGAATAAGGCGAAGACCGTCGGGCCGCTTCCGCTCATTAAGACACCGTCGGCACCAAGCGCTTGTAAGGTCTCTTTGATGACTGCGATGTCCGGGACCAGACGCATGGTGACCGGTTCCAGTACATTACAGAGGCGGGAGACAAGGGTGGTGTAATCGCCTACGGACAGAGCACGGAGTAAGGCCTCCGTATCCGGGTGCTTGATATCCGTGGTTTGTACCAAAGCATCATAGTCGGTGTAAATTTGCTTTGTAGATGCGCCGGCTGCCGGTTTTACCAAAAGACAGTGACAGTCCGGGGCGGATGGAAGCGCGGTTAAACGTTCGCCGATTCCTTCTGACAGGGCAGTGCCCAGCATGAGACAATACGGCACGTCCGCACCCAGTTTTACACCCAGCGAGGCCAGCGCATCGGCATTTGCCGGACATTCGTACATTTCATTTAAGCCCCGCAATACGGCAGCGGCATCGGAGCTTCCTCCTGCCAGCCCTGCGGCAACCGGGATTTTCTTCTCCAGATGCAAGGCGATTCCGTCGGAGATATGGTATGCCTCACAAAAGGATACTGCCGCACGGTAGGCAAGGTTACGCTCGTCTACCGGAAGAGAAGTATCGCTGCAGGTCATGGTAATCCCCGGGGTGTTGCTGATGTTAAGTGTAATTGTATCGTGCAGTTGTAAGGACTGCATAATCATCTGGACCTCATGGTAACCGCTCGGCAGGGTACCGAGAATGTCCAGGGAAAGATTGATTTTAGCGTAAGCATACGCAGTGTGCGTGGATAAAATGGCGTTCATAAAAGCTCCTTTCGTAAAAGCTTCTTTTATTATGGTGATTATATACCATGGAAGGCGGTTTTGCAAACTTTTTGAAATTTTTTGTAACGAATCGGATATTGTGTTGTCTAATATACAGAACGAAAGAAAGGGGAGGTGACCTTGGCGGATTTTGATGAGCTTTATAGGACGTACTATCGACAGGTATTTCTATATTTGCTGGATTTGTGCAAAGACCCGGAACTGGCGGAAGAAATTACCCAGGAAACCTTCTTTAAGGTCCTGAAAAAGATTGATACCTTTGAGGGGAAGAGCAGTATCGGGACGTGGATGCTTCAAATCGCAAAGAATAATTTTTATAATCATTGCAAAAAGAAGAAGTACGAGAGCATAGAGGATTGGGAAAGTGTTCCGGCAAAGGATAACCCGGAGAGCCGTGCGGTGGATAAGGATACGGCACGGGAGATTCATTTGATATTACATACTTTGGAAGAACCATATAAGGAAGTTTTCTGGATGAGGACCTTCGGAGAATTATCGTTTAAAGAAATCGGAGCGATTCACGGAAAAACGGAAAGCTGGGCACGGGTGACTTTTTACCGCGCAAAACAGAGGATTAAGGAGGAACTGGGATGAGACTATCATGTGAGGTAATACAGGATTTGTTGCCTTTATATGTGGATAAAGCGTGTAGCGGTGACAGTGCGGGGCTGGTGGAAGAACATATGGCGGAGTGCGAGGCTTGCAAACAGGTCTATGACGATATGAAGGAAGAGGGAAAAACAGAGGAACTGGTGCAGTCGGAGGAGTTCAAGAATCGACAAAATGATTCTGTAAAAAAAGTAAAGAAAAAGTGGTCCAGGTCGAAAAAGATTTTTCTGATCTTAGGAATTGTAATCGGTGCCGGGGGGATTTTTCTTCTTGCAAAAGTATTGATGGTGTTTGGTGTAATCGGCCTTTTAGTACTCGATTCCGCAACCACGAAGGTACAGGTGTATGATGATGTGGCAAAGTATTCCGAATATATCGGAATGGATTGCAACATGGAATACGGAAAACCCCGCACCGGACAGTTTGTTATTTTTCCGGAAAAGATTACTCCGCAAATGTATGTACAGGATTTTCAGTATGTGTACTATAATCCGTGGGACCCGCAGTACGTGTCGTATCTGACGGTAGAATACAAAGATGCAGAGGCTTACGGGAAAGAACTGAATCGGTTGCAGATCATAGGTGTGGAGGACTATGAAGGACTCTATTCCGTTACGGGCGAGCCGGAAGGGTATGAGTTGGTGGCAATGGACAAGGATCGCTATTACGGTTTTGTATATGCCATGGTGCCGGAGTCCGGGGAAATGAAGATTACCTATGTGGGAATCATGTTCTGCAATTATTTCCTGGACTTAGATATTCATGAGTACATGAAGGAGGAGTATTTGCTGCCGGGTTTTGATGCTACCTCGGATAATCCGTACGAGCAGAAGATGATGGGCGAATAACGGAAACAATGATTCTTGAAAAGCAGCAGAGCTGTTGCATTAAGATGCGCGCAGGCATCGGGTGTGGCGAACTCTTGCGTAGTCCTTGCAGATGCACAAAAGTCGGTCCTTTATATTTTCTTTTACGTTATTTTGCATATGGCCGGTGTCTTTTGCATTATTCACTTTGAACTTTACGTAGGATAGTAGACTTTCTTATTACTTCGGCTACCTGTCAGCAACGCACGGACAGGAGGGCCGGGCGAGCCCGCCATAAGGCATGGATGCCGCATCAGGGCGGTTGCGTCACTTGTTGGCTCGTGTGGTGAAGTAATTAGAAAGACTCTATCCGGAGTATGAGAAAAGGGGATAATGCAAAAAACATCGGCGCATCGATATCCGGTAAGAAGAAAATATAAAGGATCGACTTATTTTTTGTGCCGGCAAGCAAGAGTGGGGCGCGCATCTAAATGCGGCGTCCCCATAACTTTTTCCACAATTCTACAATCTTAAATCGAAATACCGGTTTTTTTTCTTTTACGGAAAAGAGGGTGTCGAATTCTTCCTCGCTTAAAAAGCCGCGAAGTTCTTCCTTTTCCTCCTCGGGAAGGGTGGCGGTAATGCCCTCCGTAAAGCAAAGGGAAGGGTAAAGCATACACCACCAGTTTTTGCCTTCGCCTTCATCAAGGACAATACGCAGGGCGCGGTATTCTCCCGGTGGAAGGAGAAGGGCTCCGTATTGCTTAATCGGGAAAAATTCGGTGGTAAGTACGGCGGTTGCCCGGTAGGAAACGCCGTACTCCTCCAGAGTGTGGTTGGCGACGGCAATGATTTCCGGAAGAAGAGGAGTAAGCGCTTCTTCTGCCTCCTTCGCATTGCCTGCGCCGGCTACGGCGTTTTGAACATGCGTGAGTACCGCATCACGGACATGTAGCTTGATTTCCTGGGAGGCAGTATCGTTGCCTGCGGCAAGGATGTGCAGGCGCAAAATCCGGTCTTCTAAGGAAAGCGAGGGAGCGGCGGCGTTTGATTCGTAAACATGTGTCGGTAACAGTAAGAAAACGGAAACAAGGATGCAAAGCAGGGTTGCCATGCGCTGCAGAAAAGACCCAATCCCTGAGTGATTGTAAAATTTAATTGATAAAAGATTATGTAACATATCAATACTCCTTTGGAATAAAACTTAGGTTATGCAGGAAGTATTGCCGGAATTCCAAAGATTATACAATTACGGAAAATAGAAAAGAGCCGGTCCCGACTGACCGACTCCTCTCCGGAAAAAGTAAATGAAAATGAAAAAGTGTAGCTCTATCTAAACTTCGAAAATTGCCTTAATTTCATCCGCTTTACCGCCCACAATGGTGCCGTCCGGCAAACGACGGAAGTTCTGTAAAAATTTCCATGCGTTTTCACAGCTGTGGTGACGTACCTCATGCCCCTGGTTGTCCACGCTGCCGAATACGGTGTAACAGCAGCCGTTTTTACTTTCGAACAGGTTGAGGGTCAGGACGCTGCCGCGGGAAGGGTCTGCAATCTTATAAACAGAATCGCCATAGATTCCGTAAATCGGATTCTTCCAGTTATCCTTGTCCTCCAGTGTCACATCGTAGTCAGCAACGACGTTATTTACGTCGAAGACATAGGCCACACGGTCGATGCACTTTTGTGCCTGGAACGGAAGCTCCGGAAGCGGGGTAATTTCGCCACCCACATAAAAGGTCGGAACAATAATATCACGGTTGATCGGGCCTGCCTCTTGGCCGAAGACATTAAAGCCTACTTCAAAGGTGGCAGACATCGGTGCTACACCGGCAAACAGCTTTGGATATTCCTGGGAAAGATCCCAGGATTTACAGCCGCCCATGGAGAAACCGGTGGAATACACCCGTTCCGTATCGACCGGATACTTATCCTTTAACTGGTTCAGGACCGCTACAGCTTCGGTGGCGGTGCTGTTCATGTGATGCTCCACACTGATTAACAGGAAGTTGTATTTTGCCGCTACACGGAACCAGCCGGACACGTTTGTCATGCAGAAAGCGGAATCTCCGCCGCCGTGGAAGCAGAACAGAAGCGGGACTTTTTTGCCCTCTTCCATAATCTTTTTGTTGTAATAAGCGAGGTAGCCGATATTGTGCTCCGTGGTATCCTTGTCGTCACCCCGGTTGTCACCGGAGGTCGGAACGGTACAATACCCCGGTTCGCATACCATGCCCATTTCATCCATGTTTGCCTGTGGAATCAGGTTGCCCATCATGCGGTGGAAACGGTCGCAGAATCCGAAGTAATCCTCTTCGTAATCAGCGGATTCTTTGATTAAAACGTGGTCAAGCCCTGCGGACAATGCAGTGTTTACTGCCTCACTGTTCCCGATGGAGATGACAGGGATATCTCTTGCGTTGTCTGCCGGCTGCGGAACAATCGAGAGACCTTCTAAAATGCAGCCCACCGGAGTAATGTCGCCTTTGCCGTACAGGCCGTCACCGTCGATACGCTGTAAGCAGTGCTTTGCAATAAAGTCGGCGGACTTGCCGCGACCGTACAGGAAGGTACGGAGTACGGCACCGCGGATATAATAGCCGGTCCAGTTACCGGTAAAACGGTCGCGCATAACGGCAGCACCGTCTTTATAGTACTGGCTGATTCTGGATTCGGAAATAATCGATGTGAATAAATCTGCCGGTGCGTTGTCCCAGCCGCCGTTACAGGTCGGATAAATAAAGACAACACTGCTGTTGAATGTTCCGGCGATTTTTGTAAGACCGGTAGAGTCTGCAAAATTCTTTGCCTCTTCCGGGGATAATTTTTGTTCCGAAAAAACAAGTAAGTACGGTGCACGGAACCCGAAATTTACGATATCGGCAATCGGTGCACTGACCGGTAAATATACGGTTGCAAAAAACTTTTCGTAGGTATGTTCCCAATGTTTGCTTCCGTCGGAGAAGGAAGCAACCTCCGGCATATATTCCATCATAAGCATATCTCCTTTAATATGAATTAGCATTCTAATTATACTATCTAATTCACTCGGATGCAATATAAAATTGCAGAAAGAATGAAAAAAATCAAGAACGTAAAAAAGTGGCCGGGCAGCCACTTTTTTTGGGTTTTTTGCAAGAGCAATTACTATTTTGCGAGAGTTACAGCGAAAAGACTTTGCCTTTCACAAGATAAAATATACCACTTCAAAATGACGGATGCAACAGAGTTACGATAAGTGGTTGGATATGCGGATAAAAGGACGGATACAAAGACAAGATGCCAGAAAAACGACATAAGTTGCCGGATGATAATAAAAGTGTGGGCTGTGGCAACTTAGGTGAAAAAATGAGCGTCTTATTGTTGACAAACAGGGAGGGTTGGGGTAAGCTTAAATAGAGGGACGACTGTAAATGCAATACGGTAGGAGAGGATGCGGATGCAAAAGAAGAAAATTTGTATTATTAACGGAGAGATGAGAGGAGACTACAGTGACGGTTACGTTACGGGGGCAGAGAAACGGGCCAACGAACTGGGATACCGGACAACGGTGTTTTCCATGCTGTCCTTCGGTATGGTGGATACAAATAAAGAGGAGTGTATTTATTCCTACATTGATTTTGATGACTACGACGGGGTATTGTTTCTTGAGCAGTCCTTTTCGGCCCATAAGCATGTGGCACGGAGTGTGGAGACTTTGTTAAGGGAGAATTGCAAGGTGCCGTTGGTGAGCATCGGCAGTTCGGATGTTTCGGAGGATTGTTTTGCAGTAGACGGGGAGAAGGATTTTGAGGCTCTTACCGACCATCTTATCGTTGTACATGGCTGTACCAGGATTTATTGCCTTGGAGGTATTCGGAATAATAATAACCACCGTGTGGACGGATTCGAGAAGTCAATCGCAAAGCACGGTTTGAACCCGGAAGAATGTGTGACATTGTACGGAGGATATTGGACGGATTGTGCAGAAAAGCTGGCAAAGGATATTGCTTGTGAGAATGTAGCGATGCCGGAAGCTGTTGTGTGCATCACGGATATTGTGGCATTTGCACTGATTAAGGCGCTGTTCAATCTTGGAATTCGCGTGCCGGAGGATATTCGTGTGTGCGGTTACGGTGCGTATCCTATGGCCTTTAATAATCTGATTTCCATTACTACGTTTCCGGTAGATACAACGGGGTGCGGTGCAGAAGCCATGAACCGGTTACATGAGAAAATTACCGGGGAGAAGCTGACGTTAAAGAAGATACCGTCCTATTCCATTATTACCGGAAAAAGTTGCGGTTGCGGGAGTCAGAGTCCGTCGAATCTGCGATTCCGGTTGGCTGAGTCGGAGAAGGACGAACGGCAGAATATGTATTTCCGGAACAGCAAGTTGGAGGAAGCCTGTGTAGAGGCCTGCTCTGTGAATGATTTGAAGACGATTATGAAAGATAAGGAGTATCTGATACCGGATAGTGAAGTGGTAGGGCTGAATTTATTTGATTCCGACGGAGAATTGGTGTGTCACTATTTGAGTAACAGTATTGTAACCGGTGATGGCGAGCCGGTAGAGAAGAGACGTTTGTTTCCGACACAGGTGGCGCTTCCGGAGGATGTACACAACTATCACGTGTTGCCGATTGTATATGCGGGAGTGCATTACGGGTATCTGATTTCCGGTTATACGGATGCATTGGTACATAACAAATACATGAAACGGTTCTGCAGGTGTCTTGCTTTGGGATGCAGAGTGTTATTCGGGGCAGGAAAAACGGATGCGGTACAGATCCGGGCCGGAATGGACGGACCGGGGATGAAATCCGTGGACACCGTATTCGGTAAAAAGAACGATGTGATGCATAAGCTGGGTGTGGAACAGATATATTATTTCGAAGCGCTGGATAAACATGTATATGCCGTGACGAAAAACGGACAATATGAGATGGAGCAGAGGCTGTTCGAACTGGAAAATTTGTTTGCGGACAGAGGCTTCATGCGCGTTTCCAAGTCGGTTGTGTTGAATACGGAAAAGGTAGCCGGGGTAAAACCGGAGGAGGACCGGACATGTCTTGCATTCTTTTCCTCCCAGGCATCGGTCCGTGTATCCAGATCTTATGCCAAAGAATTCAGAAAAAAGATGGGTATCTGATTTGCAGGAGGTAGTTTTTGTGACAAAGAATGTAATTATTTCCCTGACGGGATTGCAATATGCGGCGGAAGAGGAGGAGGCCCCGATTGAAGTAATCAATTTCGGGCAACATTATAAAAAGGGCGATAAGCATTACCTGCTATATGAGGAGACGGAGGAAAGCGGAAAGGCGACCAAATGCCGGATTAAGGTGTCGGAAAGGGAGCTGGAGTTACAGAAGAGGGATGCGTCAAACACCCGGCTTTTGTTCCTGCCGGGCGAAGAATACCTGACCAATTACGAGACGCCTTACGGCAGTCTTTTGGTGGGTGTGAATACTCGTTCTCTGGAGTTGTACGAGGAAGAAGAGTTTTTGCGCGCGACCTTAAAGTACGGGTTGGAGATAAATGGGGAAAAGACCGGAGAGTGTACGCTGGTGTTAAAGGTACAGTCTTGTGAACAGGGGGCTTAGGTACCGGAACCGGTGATGAAAGCGAGGAAAAAGGCAGATGCCCGTACAGGGTGTCTGCCTTTTCGTTATGGAAGAATAAAGTGTTTACTTCTTTTTCTTGTCCTTCTTCGGGTCGATTCCGCCCGGAGTAGCCTTTGCCGGCTTCTTGGACTCTTCTGCGATGCTCTGTGCTCTGTCACGGAGTCTTGCAAAGAACTTCTTCTTTTCCTGCTGGGTATCTAATCCGGAACGAAGTCCCTTTACGTCAACGATATAAATACCGTTCATGAACGCCTTAACTTCCTTCTTTACCGGAACCTTGTCGAATACCTTTTCATCACACATCAGGCTGGCAATCTTCGGACCGATTTTTGCCTTAACTACCGGCACCTTACGATTCCGGAGCCACTTCGGAGTCTGTTCTACGATAATCTGCGGGAAACCTGCTTCCGACAGCTTCATTCGTTTCTTGTCGATGACCATAATGGAATAATACTGTGCACCTGCGGTGATGTTTGCCTGTGCGGCATCAGACTTCTTCTGAAGCTTCTTGCCCACAAGGGAAAGAATAATTAAAGCGACGAGAATTACGCCGAGTACAATTGCGATAATTGTTAATGGATTCATGTTGTGCCCTCCTCTTTGTTTTTACCCACGGATAATCTTACCACGGGCGGTGCGTTTATGCAAGAAAAACTTTTGTCCGATTCACGGAATGTTGTCCGGAAAGTTCCGTTTTAGTGAAGCTGGGCATCGTGTCCGTTTAACATTTCGATTACCTTTTCTCTTACATAAGCTCCCGGATGCTTCTGAATCTCCGGATCCAGCTCGTTTAAGTAAATCGGCTTGCCGAATTCTAAAATAACCTTTGTCTTTTTTAGCCACGGCTTATGGTTTTCGAATAAATCGTCCGTACCGGTAATGGCCACCGGGATAATCGGGCATCCGGTTTTCTGCGCCGGCTTTAAGCTGCCGTCCTTAAACGGTAACGGGTCTTTTTCGTGGCTTCTCGTGCCTTCCGGAGCGATAAAGATGGAGTAGCCTTCTTTTATGTAATCGATACAGGTCAGAATCACCTTGAGGCCCGCCTTGATATCGGAACGGTCCAAAAACAGACAGTTTACATTGTACATCCAAAGGTTTAAAAACGGGACCTTACGGATTTCCTTCTTTGCCACAAAGCCGGTAAGATTCGGTACGGCAATATAGCCGAGAGCAGCATCCAGAATACCGCGGTGATTTGCGGCGTACAGTACCGGAGTGTCCGCCGGGACATTTTCCTTACCTAAGACGGTATATTTCATGCCGCCCGGCCACATGGATGCTTTAAAGGCACCCCGCACAATGCATTGGGAAATGCGGCTGGCCAGTTTGCGGTTGAATTTGCGCAGTAACAACAGTAACAGGCAAATCGGGAAAAACAAAATAAAAAATAAACTGATGACAAAAACAGCAGCAATGGTTCTCATGGAAAACCTCCTTATTCGTTTGTTGATGGTTTGTTATATTGCCGGTAGATGGAAAGATAACTCTCGGTGGTGGTATCAATAAACGGTGTGGTTTCCAGATATTCTGCGGATAACGTGGAAGGTACACCGTAATATTCATCTAAGGTAAGACCGGTTTCATACAAATATCCGGCCAACTCTGTGCCTACATAACGGATGTGCCATGGCTCGTAATTGTAGCCGGTGTGGTGTTCTTTGTCCTTCGGGTAACGAAGAATAAAGCCGAACCGATGGGCATTTTCCGCTATCCAGATGCCTTCCGGGGTGTCCGCAAAGGAGGTCTCCAGACCGAATCCTTCCGAAGCACAGGAAATGTCGATGGCAAGCCCGGTCTGGTGCTCGCTTCTGCCCGGAGCCGCGGAATAGCGATTGGTATGGGCGATGCCGCGGGTGGCCAGGTTCGTGGCGTAAATCGTATATTGCCTTGCGTAGGAGCGGTAGGCGGATACGCCGTACAGGGTAAGCTTCGCTTCGTCATAGGCGGCGTCAAATAAAAGCGCCAGTGCCTCTCCCGCTTCCGGAGTCATCTTTGCTTTGTCGAGGGTAGTATCCGAAAAAGGAAACAACACATCCGGCGTAGTCAGTCCCTCCGGGACAAAGTCCTCGGGGAGGGGATATTCCCGGTTCACCAGATAGGTCACGGTGGAAGTGTCCGTGTTTATCACAAGCGGTGTGGGAGCTTCGGAAGGTGCAGGTGTTGCGGTCGGTTCCGGAGTCGTTGTCGGAATCGGAGCGGCAGTCGGTGTGCCGGACAGTTCCGGTACCTGTGAGTTCGATGGTTCGGTGTCCGGGCCTGCGTTAGGAGTGATGCTCTCTGTACGAGCGGATGAATCAGCACTCATATCCGCAGAGTCGGAATCCGCTGCGTGACGACTACAGCCTCCCTCAAGGAAGACCAGTCCCATGCCCAGAGCCCATAAGGCCGCCGGTATAATGAAAAGTCGGATATACTTTTTCATGAAGTCCTTCTTTCTGCTTTGCTACTTTTTGGAAAATCAATTGGGGAAATGTTGCAGTAATCAGTGCTTCCCTAAAAGTGACGTCTGCTTTCGGAATGAATCTTATCCAGGAGCTCCTGCTTGGTCCGGTAAAGACGCTCGGAAAGGTCGATAAATACCTTCTGCGGATTGGCAAAACGCTTCGTTTCTTCCCAGAGAGTATCTTTTTCTTTCGTGCAGTAGTCCCGGATTTCCATGACGGACGGAGACTCATATACGCAGACACCGTCTACAAATACCGGAACGAGAAGCTCCCGTACGGTGAAGGTGCCCGGTTCCAGAAGAGTCTTTTTCCAGGTGTCCACCGGGTCGAACAGAAGGAGAGGCTCGGTTTCGCTTATGGTCTCATCGGCAAAAGCAATGACGTCTGCCTTAATTTTGCCGGATTCTTTGTCGTAAATACGGAACACGGTTTTGTTGCCCGGATTCGTAATCTTTGCCGGGTTCTCGGAAAGTTTAATCTTCGGAAGGAAGGTGCCGTTTTCCTCGATGGCTGCCAGCTTATATACACCGCCGAAGGCCGGACAATCCTTGGAGGTAATGAGATTCGTGCCCACCCCCCAGGTATCGATACGGGCGCCCTGCAAGTTCAGGGACTCGATAATAAACTCATCCAAATCGCTGGAGGCGCAAATCGTAGCATCGGTAAAACCGGCGTCATCCAACATCTTTCTGGCCTTTTTGGAAAGGTAGGAAAGGTCGCCGCTGTCAAGACGGATGCCGTAACGGGTCGGCATTTTGCCGGCATCCCGAAGCTCCGTAAATACCATGATGGCGTTCGGAACGCCGGAGCGTAAGGTGTCGTAGGTGTCAACAAGAAGCGTCGCATTCTGCGGATAAAGGCTTGCATAGGTACGGAAGGCGGTCAGTTCGTCCGGAAAGCTCATAATCCAGCTGTGGGCGTGAGTACCGAGAGCCGGAACAGAAAACGCCTGAGCCGCCAGTACATTACTGGTACCGATACATCCGCCGATAACCGCTGCCCGCGCTCCGTAAATACCGGCATCCGGTCCTTGGGCACGGCGAAGGCCGAACTCCATCACGCCGCCGTCCTTTGCCGCGAAGCAGACACGGGCTGCCTTGGTGGCAATGAGACTCTGGTGATTTACCATGGTAAGAAGCGCCGTCTCCACAAACTGGGCCTCCATAATCGGCGCAATGACCTTAAGAAGAGGCTCCATCGGGAACACTACGGTACCCTCCGGAATGGCGTAAATGCTACCGGTAAAACGGAAGCCCGCCAAGTAGGACAGGAAATCCTCGTCAAACATTCCGGTGCTGCGAAGATAGTCAATATCTTCTTTATCAAAACGTAAATTCTTAATATAATCGATGACCTGGGCAAGACCCGCACAAACGGCATATCCGCCCTCGGACGGGTTACGTCTGTAAAACGCATCAAAGACCACGATATCGTTTCTGTTTTCTTTAAAATAGCCCTGCATCATGGTGATTTCGTAAAAATCCGTCAGCAGGGTGAGATTACGTTCGGTCATAAGGTACCTCCTTTTCGCGCAATGCGCGAGCATACGTGTATTTAATCATAATATATTATGGGAAATAAGTCCAGTAGAAAATCATCGGAGAAAGATACGCTATCGATTGCAATGGCTGCATAGAAAAAGTGGATTTTGTCGTGTCGGGCAAAAAAGGGAAGATTTATCGATAGAAATGTGCTATAATTTACGAAGAAATAACAGAATGATTGTAAGAGTGTAGAGGATTTGAGATGGAAGATATGAAAAAAATATAGAGAGGAGGCACAGTTTAATGGCAAGAATTTACGCTGAGAATTTATCTCCGGAAATTAAAAAGGGAATGAAGGAATGGAAATACTCCGCAGAGGAACTGGAACTGATTTATGCACGGATTATGACCAGACGTGCGGAATTGATGAAAGGCTTTAAACGTGCGGCAATCATCATGGGGGCAGTGGTGCTTCTTTTGATATTGATGACCGCTATGAGTGTAGGGAAAATGCCCAACGGAAATCCGATGGTTGCTCTTGTGACGGTTTTGAGTATGGTACCGATTTGCGGACTGATTTTATTGATTATGAAATTCACCCATGTGGACCGGGTGCGGAATCAGTTTATGTCGCTGATGAAGAAGTATTATCCGCAGTATGTGCACTTGATGGGGAAGAAAACGAAGGAAAAGTAGAGATTATATAAGGGGGAGAAGGGCATGACGTTAAGAAAACTTACACCGGAAGAAAAATCGGAATTAAGCCGGATGAAACTGTCACAGGACGAGGGCACCTTTCAGGTGCTGTTGGGAATGATTGCCTTCGATATGCTGGGAAAGGAAGCCGCGGGACGTGTGCTTACCCGTCAGGATTTGACAAATACAATCAAGCAGGAGTATATGCAGAAAATACAATTTCCGTATCGGGAAGGCTGGGGGCCTGTGTTGCCTCCGATTGTACTGGCGTGGATAAGTAAGGTGTTTTGTGGACAATATGCGGATGCGAAAGTACAGAAAGATGTAGTATGTCTATGCTTTGGTTTGATTGATGCTGTATGTGGAATCAGTAATGGAATGACCGGAAAAAAGCAGATGGATATGTGGAAGTTTTTCGAAGAAATTAATACACGTTTTTTAGAGGAGAAGGGAACAGAACTATGGTGGATGCCGGAAGAAACTTATCGGTATATTGTAACGTGTATTGAATATGCAGGTTTTAAAAGGCAGCCGGATGGGTCGGAGTTGACGGTGGATGTCAGCCATATCACTTGCAACGATATTCAGGAATAATGGAGGACTTATGTGGAGATTTGAAGCTGTAAGGGAGATTAACCTTTCCGGAGGTAGTTCCATGAGTGAATTGTTGGTGTCTTCCGTAGAGGAGTTGAAGCGGTTGCTAACGGAGACGGCATCGAAGGATTACGTCTATGAAGGGTATTATATGGACGCCAAGATGAAGATAAGGAGGGGAAGGAAATGAAGAAAAAGGCGATAATAATCTGTCTTGTTTGTATTTGTTTAATTTCTTTTATCCTGATTCGGTATAAGATGGTGGATAGTACATTTTATCAGTATAAAAAACAAATAATAACCGAGTTCGAGTATGTTGATAAGGTTGAACTGAGAAATTATGGTCCGTATTGTACCGTGGCGATTTATGTGAAGGATAAACATTTTGATTATGAAGAACTGGAACCGGTATTTATCAAGGCCATGACTGAAATCTATCAGGAGTCTAATTTTCAGTATTTTCTAGAGGAACATAATAAATCTGCAAGTGGCGAAATGGCATTTTTAAAAATACATTTTTACAATAGAAATGAGGAAGAATTATATCGTTTTACAAGTTATAAGGATTTTGATATTTGGGAGTTGGAAAGTAATCGTTCAGTGCAATTTCGAGTATCTGAGTATTTGCAAAGATCGTTGCCGGGGGATAAATAAAATTTTCCTTGACAATTCCCGAAACCCCTCGTATACTATAAGATAATTGAATTCACAACACAAAAAGACGTTGAGAAAGAGAGTACACATCTGCCGAAAGGCACAGCGAATCCGGGACAGTGGAAGCCGGATGCGAGTAGCGGATGCTTGGAAAATCACTTTTGAGTTGCAGGTCGAAAGCAGAGTCAGTAGACCGCGCCGGGACTTTCCCGTTACAGGAAGGAAGTATTAATGGCGAAAGCCTGCGTACTGAATAGGTGGTATAACGATGACATTTTGGCCTTCGTCCTATTTGGGATGAAGGCTTTTTCTTTTCTTTCTCACCGCCTTTTTCAGATTCCGGGAACTTTTTATTGCTGATAGGGTCTTGGAATCATTATGCAGGATGTTAGTCTTTCTTATTGTTTCGATTGTACATTGCAATGTTTAGACAGGATGTCTAAACAAGGTGACAAGCGACACGGATGTCGCATTGGAACCGGTTGCAAGCCTTTTATGAAATATTTGCCCGAAACAATTAGAAAGCCTTACATCTGTAATACGTGACAAGACCCTATCAGCAATAAAAAGTTCCGCAACTAGAACAAGGAGGACAGAAACTATGCTGTACAACAAAGTTGACACGAATATGAATTTCGTGGACAGAGAAAAAGAAGTCGAAAAGTTCTGGAAAGACGAGAAGATTTTCGAGAAGAGTATCGAGGCTAGAAAGCAGGGCGAGACCTACACCTTCTATGACGGTCCGCCGACCGCAAACGGAAAGCCGCACATCGGTCACGTTTTGACCCGTGTTATCAAGGATATGATTCCGCGTTACCGTACCATGAAGGGCTATATGGTGCCGCGTAAGGCAGGTTGGGATACCCACGGTCTTCCGGTGGAGATTGAGGTGGAGAAGCTTCTCGGCCTTGACGGTAAGGACCAGATTGAGCAGTACGGTTTGGAGCCGTTCATCGACAAGTGTAAGGAAAGCGTTTGGAAGTACAAGGGTATGTGGGAGGATTTCTCCGGTACCGTTGGTTTCTGGGCTGACATGGATGACCCGTACGTAACCTATCATGACAACTACATCGAGTCCGAGTGGTGGGCACTTCGCCAGATTTGGGATAAGGGCTTACTGTATAAGGGCTTTAAGATTGTGCCGTATTGTCCGCGTTGCGGAACCCCGCTTTCTTCCGCGGAAGTGGCACAGGGCTATAAGGACGTAAAGGAACGTTCCGCAGTGGCACGCTTTAAGGTAGTGGGCGAGGACGCTTACATCTTAGCATGGACCACCACCCCGTGGACCCTGCCGAGTAACGTGGCTCTCTGTGTAAATCCGGACGAGCGCTACGCAAAGGTGGCAGCGGCCGACGGTTATACCTACTACATGGCAGAGGCTCTCCTTGACACCGTGCTCGGAAAGCTTGCCAAGGAGGATGCACCGGCTTACACCGTGCTGGAAACCTATGTAGGTAAGGATTTGGAATACAAGGAATACGAGCCGTTGTTCGATTGTGCGGTGGAAATCTGTGCAAAGCAGGGCAAGAAGGCTCACTATGTGGTATGTGACAATTACGTTACTTTAACCGACGGTACCGGCGTGGTACACATCGCTCCGGCCTTCGGTGAAGACGATGCCAATGTTGGTAGAAAGTATGACCTGCCGTTTGTACAGCTGGTTGACGGTAAGGGTGAAATGACCGCCGAGACTCCGTACGCAGGCGTATTTGTAAAGAAGGCAGACCCGATGGTTCTGACCGACCTTGATAAGAAGGGACTTCTCTTTGATGCACCGAAGTTTGAGCACAGCTATCCGCATTGTTGGAGATGTGACACTCCGCTCATTTACTATGCACGTGAGTCCTGGTACATCAAGGAAACTGCGGTAAAGGACGATTTAATCCGCAACAACAACACCATCAACTGGATTCCGGAATCCATCGGTAAGGGCCGTTTCGGCAATTGGCTGGAAAACATTCAGGACTGGGCAATTTCCCGTAACCGTTACTGGGGTACTCCGCTTAATATCTGGGAGTGTGAGTGCGGTCACAGACATTGTGTGGAGGGCCGTGACGAGCTGTACCGTATGAGCGGTATGGAAGAAGCAAAGACCGTAGAGTTCCATCGTCCGTACATTGATGCCATTACGTTAAATTGTCCGGAGTGCGGTAAGAAAATGACCCGTGTACCGGAAGTTTTGGACTGCTGGTTTGACTCCGGTGCGATGCCGTTTGCACAGCATCATTATCCGTTTGAAAACAAGGAATTGTTCGAGAAGCAGTTCCCGGCACAGTTTATTTCCGAGGCTGTGGACCAGACCAGAGGTTGGTTCCATTCTCTCCTTGCAGAGTCTACGCTTTTGTTTAACAAGGCTCCGTACGAGAACGTTATCGTTTTAGGTCATGTGCAGGATGAGAACGGCCAGAAGATGAGTAAGAGTAAAGGAAATGCGGTGGACCCGTTTGATGCACTGGAGAAGTTCGGTGCGGATGCAATCCGTTGGTATTTCTACATCAACTCCGCTCCGTGGTTGCCGAACCGTTTCCACGATAAGGCGGTTGTGGAAGGTCAGAGAAAGTTCATGGGTACCCTGTGGAATACCTATGCATTCTTTGTACTGTATGCAAACATTGATGAATTCGACGCTACCAAGTACACCTTGGACTACGACAAGCTGTCCGTTATGGATAAGTGGCTCCTTTCCAAGTTAAACAGTGTAGTCGGTGCGGTTGACGATAACTTAGACCACTACCGTATCCCGGAGGCTGCAAGAGCATTGCAGGAGTTCGTGGATGAAATGAGTAACTGGTATGTGCGCCGCGGCAGAGAGCGTTTCTGGGCAAAGGGCATGGAGCAGGATAAGATTAATGCGTATATGACCCTGTACACCGCTCTTGTCACCATTGCAAAGACCGCAGCTCCGATGATTCCGTTTATGGCGGAGGAAATCTACCGTAACCTGGTTTGCAGCCTGGATAAGACCGCACCGGAGAGTGTACACCTTTGCGACTTCCCGGAGGTTAAGCTTTCCTGGATTGATAAGAACTTAGAGGATAACATGGAGCGCGTGCTGAATATCGTTGTGCTTGGCCGTGCGGCTAGAAATACCGCAAACATCAAGCAGCGTCAGCCGATCGGCACCATGTATGTGAAGTCTGAAGAGGGCGAACTGACCGCATTCTTTAACGAGATTATTGCCGATGAGTTAAACGTAAAGAACGTGGCATTTACCACCGACGTACGTGACTTCACCTCCTACACCTTTAAGCCGCAGTTAAAGACCCTCGGTAAGCGTTTTGGCAGTCGCTTAAATGCACTGCGTACCGTACTCACCGAGCTGGATGGCAATGCAGCTATGGATGAGCTTAACAATACCGGAAAGCTCACCGTTACCGTAGAGGGCGCAGCGGAGGATTTGACCGCAGAAGACCTCTTAATCGAGTCCGCCCAGAAGGAAGGCTATGTATCCGAGGCAGACGGTGGTGTCACCGTTGTGCTTGATACGAACCTGACTCCGGAGCTTATCGAAGAGGGTTATGTAAGAGAGCTTATCTCCAAGGTACAGACCATGCGTAAGGAAGCGGGCTTTGAGGTTATGGATCACATCACCTTGTATGTAACCGGCAACGACAAGTTAGCCGACCTCTTCGCAAAGAACGAAGCGGAAGTGAAGTCCGTGGTACTGGCAGACAGCCTAGTATTCGGAAGCACCGACGGCTTTGTGAAGGAATGGGATTTGAACGGCGAGAATGTTACTCTCGGTGTAAAGAAGAATTAATATTGTGAAGTTAGAGGGCTGCCGTGAGGGGATATACACGGCAGCCCCTTGACGTTGGAGGAAATATGTTAGGTACATTGGTTAATTCGGTGGCAATTGTCATCGGAGGAGCAATCGGAATGTTGCTTAAGAAAGGCCTTCCGAAGAAAATGGCGGATACGCTGATGATCGGTCTGGGACTTTGTACGCTGTATATCGGGATCAGCGGGTGTCTTGCGGGGGAAAATACACTGGTGCTGATTGTTTCCATGGTGGTGGGTACCATAATCGGAGAAGCGATTGATTTGGATGACAAGATTAATAAGCTGGGGAATTTTCTGGAGAAGAAGTTTTCCGGAAAAACGGAAGAAGCAGCGGAAGTAGTCGGTGAGGATGATACGGAGATAGATGCTGTTTCGAAGGAAAATCCGCCGGGGGTGAAAAACGTTGCGGGAATTCCGGCGAGGAAGGTTTCCTTGGCAGAAGGCTTTGTAACCTCCAGCCTCTTGTTCTGTGTAGGAGCAATGGCGATTGTAGGTTCCCTGCAAAGCGGTCTCACCGGAAATCACGAAACCCTATATGCCAAGTCCATGTTGGACTTTGTGGCAGCCATCATTTTTGCATCGACGCTCGGCGCGGGAGTTATGCTTTCTGCAAGTCTTTTATTTCTTTATCAGGGAAGTATTACCCTTTTGGCACAGTTTATCGAACCGTTTTTAACGGACCCAGTCATTGCGGAAATAAACTGTGTGGGCAATGTGATTATTATCGGACTTGCTATGAATATGCTGGGAATTTCGAAATTTAAGGTAATGAATTTTGTACCGGCGATCTTTTTGCCGATTTTGTTTTGCCGGTTTATGTAAAGGGAGTGTATTTTTTGTGCTGTGGCAGTGTACTAACGTGCGAACGTTTTAAAGTCGCTTGTTCAAGTGTTGTAATTTTTTTAATTTGTGGTATACTATATAAAATACAAATAGGCCCATTGTCCTATTTTTAACAATCTTTTTATATTGTATTGGTGGAAACAAGAGTATTAAGTTGACGAAATCGAACGGAGGACAGAACCATGAAGTTTTGCAAAGAAGAGTTCAAACAGGAAGTCAAAGACAATTTAAAGACATTGTTCCGCAGAAGTATTGAGGATGCAACCCAGGTACAGCTGTTCCAGGCGGTAGCCTTTGCGGTAAAGGACTACATCGTGGATATGTGGATGGAGACCCACAAGCAGTACGAGGAGAAGGATGCAAAGACCGTATACTACCTTTCTATGGAGTTTTTGATGGGACGTGCGCTGGGCAACTGCATGATTAATTTAAAGGCATATGATGAAATCAGAGAGGCTCTTGTTGAGCTTGGTATCGACCCGGATGCCATTGAGGATACGGAGCCGGATGCTGCTTTAGGTAACGGCGGTCTCGGTCGTTTGGCAGCATGTTTTCTGGATTCTCTTTCCAGCCTCGGTTACCCGGCTTACGGCTGCGGTATCCGTTATAAGTACGGTATGTTTAAGCAGAAGATAGAGAACGGTTTTCAGGTGGAGGCGCCGGATAACTGGTTAAAGCACGGCAATCCGTTTGAGATTAAGCGTGCGGAGTATGCGGTAGAAGTAAAGTTCGGCGGTTATGTAAAGCTGGTGCGTGACGAAGCAACCGGCCGCGATAAGTTCGTGCAGGAGGGTTGCAATTCCGTTCTTGCGGTACCGTACGATTTGCCGGTCGTAGGCTACGGGAATAATATCGTAAATACCCTTCGTATCTGGGATGCGGAGGCAATTAACGATTTCAACTTAGAGTCTTTTGATAAGGGTGATTATCAGAAGGCAGTAGAGCAGGAGAATCTTGCAAGAACCATCTGTGAGGTGCTTTACCCGAATGATAACCATATGGCAGGTAAGGAGCTTCGTTTAAAGCAGCAGTATTTCTTCGTATCCGCAAGCGTACAGAGTGCGGTGGCAAAGTATATGAAGAATCACGATGATATTCGCAAGCTTCACGAGAAGGTATGTTTCCAGTTAAACGATACCCATCCGACCGTAACGGTAGCGGAGCTGATGCGTGTGCTGTTGGATGATTATTTCCTTGAATGGGATGAGGCATGGGAAGTGGTTCGTAAGACCTGTGCTTACACCAATCACACCATTATGGCGGAGGCTCTGGAGAAGTGGCCGATTTCCCTGTTTAAGGCACTGCTTCCGCGCGTGTACCAGATTGTGGAAGAAATCAACCGTCAGTTTGAAAATATGTTAAAGGAGAAGTACCCGGGCAACGCAGAGAAGATTAAGCAGATGGCCATTCTCTACGACGGACAGGTACGTATGGCAAATCTTGCCATCGTTGGCGGCTTCTCCGTAAACGGTGTTGCGGCACTGCACACCGAGATTTTAAAGAAAGAGCAGTTAAAGGATTTCTACGAGCTGTGGCCGGAGAAGTTTAGTAATAAGACCAACGGTATTACCCAGAGAAGATTCCTGCTTCACGGCAATCCGCTTTTGGCAAGCTGGGTAACCGAAAAGGTGGGCGACGGCTGGATTACCGATTTGCCGGTGATTAAGGGCATTGCGCCGTACGCTGACGATAAGAAGGCGCAGGAAGAGTTTATGAAGATTAAGTACGAGAATAAGCTTCGTCTTGCCAAGTATATTAAGGAGCACAACGGTATCGACGTGGACCCGAATTCCATTTTCGACGTACAGGTAAAGCGTCTTCACGAGTATAAGCGTCAGCTTCTTAACATCCTGCATGTAATGCATTTGTATGAGAAGATGAAGGAGAATCCGGGGATGGACTTCTTCCCGCGTACCTTTATTTTCGGTGCAAAGGCTTCCGCAGGCTACCGCAGAGCAAAGGCAATTATTAAGCTCATTAACAGTGTGGGTGATGTGATTAACAACGATCCGGTGGTTGCAGGCAGAATTAAGGTGGTATTTATCGAGAATTACCGTGTTTCCAACGCGGAGTGGATTTTTGCAGCTTCCGATGTATCTGAGCAGATTTCCACCGCTAGTAAAGAGGCATCCGGTACCGGTAACATGAAGTTTATGTTAAACGGTGCGGTTACCCTCGGCACCATGGACGGTGCGAATGTGGAAATCGTAGAAGAAGTCGGCAGAGAGCATGCGGTTATCTTCGGTATGAGTGCCGATGAGGTAATTGAGCTTGAGAAGAATCGCAGCTATCGTCCGCGCAGTATTTACGAGCAGGACAGAGAGATTCATCGTGTGGTAGACCGCCTCATTGACGGTACCTACTCTGTAGATAAGGAGCTGTTCCGTGAGCTTTATACTTCTTTGCTTGATGAGGACCAGTACTTCATCTTAAAGGATTTCCGATCCTATGAAGAGGCACAGAAGCAGGTAGAGGCAAAGTACCGTGACCGTGAGGGCTGGGCAAAGTCCGCAATTTTAAATGTGGCTTGCTGCGGTAAGTTTTCCTCCGACCGTACCATCGAAGAGTATGTACAGGATATCTGGCATCTGGAGAAGGTAACGGTAGAGATGTAAATGTGAGTACGGGGCGTCGCATGAAGATGCGCGCCCCGCTCTTGTGAATGGACATATTCAAAAAAATAGTTGCTCTCAAATAAAATGTTTTTTTCAAAGCGCAACGCTTTGTCAAACTTCCTCTAACCGGTTCTAGACGTCTCTCGGTAGTGTCCTCGAGACTATGAACCGCTAAGAGGTGATTTCGACTCAGCTAAGAACGCGGTCCTTCGGACAAATTCAAAAACAGTTTATTTGAGAGCAACTTTTTTGCTAAACATTCTATCATTCGCAAGAGTTCGCCACGCCCGAGCCGGCGCTTATCTTCATGCGCCACCCTCGTTTTCGAGTTAATAAATGTTTTTGGTAGGAACATTAAGAAAGTCTTTAAAATTTAATCAATACAAAAAAGGATTTTCCTTTTTTTTGTCGTATTATACTAATACGGGGAATTTTTTGCTCTATGGGAAATGTGAAATTTCCCATAGAGCAAAATGCTCCGCAGGATGCGCACTCGCACGAATGGAAGGTGGCGCGAGCGACCGCGCTCGGCGCGAGAGTTCCGCAAGCGGAACTCTATATTGAACGGTGATGGTAAAAACGAGGAGGATACGATGACGATTCGAGAGAGAATGGAGCAACGGGAACACGAATATCTCAGCCCAAAGGCGGCCTTCAGTGATGAGACACAGGGGCGTGACGTGCCGGAGGAGATGTGTGATTTGCGTCCGGAGTATCAAAGAGACCGGGACCGTATCCTGCATTGTAAAGCGTTTCGCCGGTTGAAGGGAAAAACGCAGGTGTTTCTGGCGCCGGAAGGCGACCATTACCGGAACCGTCTGACCCATACATTGGAGGTTTCACAGAATGCCAGAACCATTGCGAAGGCGTTGCGGCTGAACGAGGATTTGACGGAGGCCATTGCCTTGGGGCACGATTTGGGACATACTCCCTTCGGACATGCCGGGGAGCGGGCGCTGGACCGTGTATGTGAGGGCGGTTTCGAGCATCATATCCAAAGTATCCGTGTGGTAGAACGTCTGGAAAAGCAAGGTCGGGGATTGAATCTGACAAAGGAAGTCAGGGACGGTATTCTGAATCATCAGACGGAAGGAAAACCTTCCACTATGGAAGGAAAGATTGTAAGACTATCGGACAAGATTGCGTATATTAATCACGATATTGATGATGCGATCCGGGGACAGATTATCCGGGAAGAAGACATCCCGACACTGTACACAAATATCTTGGGACATTCTCCGAGAGAACGCCTGAACACCCTCATTCATGATATTATTATCAGCAGTGAGGAGGCCGGGGATATTTGCATGTCGCCGGCGGTGGAAGAAGCGATGTTAAATCTGCGGTTGTTTATGTTCGAGAGTGTTTATACTAATCCGAAGGCAAAGGGTGAGGAGAAAAAGGCAGAGAAAATGATTGAGCAGTTGTATGAATATTATATGGATCATACAGAGCTTTTACCGGGGAAATTTCTCCGGATGATAGAAGGCGGGGAAGCGGTTTCGAGAGTGGTGTGCGACTACATCGCCGGAATGTCGGACCGTTTCGCTACGGTAACCTATACAGAGATTATGATTCCGGATGCATGGAGCGTCTATTAGCTAAAATAAAGAGGTGACTTATGTACTACTCGGATGAAGTGGTGGAAGAGGTACGGTCCGGCAGTGACATTGTGGATGTCATCGGCACGTATATAAAACTTCAGAAGAAGGGTTCCAACTATATGGGGCTTTGTCCGTTTCACGGAGAGAAGACCCCCAGCTTTTCCGTCAGCGGAAGCAGGCAGATGTATCACTGCTTCGGTTGCGGGGTGGGCGGCAATGTGTTTACCTTTTTGATGGAGTATGAGAATTTTTCCTTCCCGGAGGCCATACAGCATTTGGCGGACCGGGCTGGGATAAAGCTCCCGGAGCAGGAGTTTACTCCGGAGGCAAAGAGAAAGGCCGACAGGCGCATGCGTCTGTTTGACATTAATAAAGAAGCGGCAAAGTTTTATTATGTCCGGATGAAGAAGGATCCGGGGCAGACGGCTTACGGGTACTTTAAGAAGCGAGGGCTGTCCGACGAGACCATTACGAAGTTCGGTCTCGGCTATTCCGATAAAGGCGGCAGAGAATTGTACGGGTATTTGAAATCCCAGGGCTTTGACGACGATATTCTAAGAGAAAGCGGTCTGTTTACCTTTGATGAAAAGCGGGGCGTGTATGACAAGTTCTGGAACCGTGCCATGTTCCCGATTATGGACGGAAACAGCAAGGTTATCGGTTTCGGCGGCCGTGTCATGGGAGACGGGGAACCGAAGTATTTGAACTCTCCGGAAACACCGATTTTTGACAAGAGCCGGAATTTGTACGCATTAAATTATGCAAGACAGTCAAGAAAGAGTTACTTTCTTCTTTGTGAGGGTTATATGGATGTCATATCGCTGCATCAGGCCGGATTTACCAATGCGGTGGCTTCTCTCGGTACGGCGTTTACGGGCTTGCAGGCAAATCTTATCGCGCGGTATGTAAAGGAGGTATACATTACCTACGACAGTGACGGTGCGGGACAGAAGGCGGCGCTTCGCGCGATACCGATTTTACGTGCGGCGGGGATTTCAGCAAAGGTTATCAACATGAAGCCTTACAAGGACCCGGATGAGTTTATTAAGGCACTGGGGGCAGAAGAATACGAAAAACGGATTCAGAATGCCAGAAACAGCTTTTATTTTGAAATCGATGTGCTAAAGAATGAGTTTGATTTTTCGGATCCGGAGCAGAAAACGAAGTTTTTCAGAGAGACGGCAAAGAAGCTCCTGCAGTTTACGGAGGAGCTGGAGCGCAGGACCTATACGGAGGCCATTGCCAAGGAATATCAAATCAGCTTTGATATGTTAAATCGTCTGGTAAATCAGTACGGAAGTGCAGAGATGCCGACGGAGGAAAAGAAGGAATCGTCCTATGCGGAACGGAAAAAGCAAAAACAGGAAAACGGACTGAATACTTCCCAAAAGCTGTTGCTTACGTGGCTGACAACGGAGCCGGCACTGCTGGGTAAAGTGAAGGGGATACTGACAGCAGAGGATTTTACGGACGAGTTCTACTGCGGAGCGGCAAAGGAAGTGTTTGAACAATACGAAAAGGAGGGAACGGTTACACCGGCGCGCATTTTAAACCGCTATGAGACCAAGGAAGAACAGGCGAAGGCTGCGGAGTTGTTCCAGACAACGCTTTTGGGTGATTTGGATGAAGCTCAGAAGGCAAAGGCTTTTGCGGAAACGATCCGTAAGGTGAAGCAAAGCAGTATCGAAATGCGGATGGGACGTGCGGCGGAAACGGGGGACCTGGAGGCAATGCAGAAGGCCATTGCGGAACAGGCATCTTTAAATACAACGTTACAGAAGGCAGGACTTTAGACAGAAGGTATATTTTTCCGCAATGACGGAAAGAATGTGCAATATGGAGGAAGCATATGGAAGGAAATATGGAACGTTTTCAGGCAAAGATGAAGGATTTGCTGGCGTATGCAGCAAAGAAGAAGAATGTATTGGAGTTTCAGGAAATCGCTGACTTTATGGCGGATGTGGAAATGGATGAAGCAATGACGGAACGGGTGTATGAGTTTTTGGAGGCCAATAATGTGGACGTGCTCCGTATCAGTGACATCAATATGGACGGGGATGAAGAACCGGACGATGCACTCCTGTTAGAGGATGATGCCGAGACCGAGGAGCTGGAAAATCTGGACCTTACGGTGCCGGAGGGTGTGAGCCTTGAGGACCCGGTGCGCATGTATTTGAAGGAAATCGGTAAGGTGCCGCTTCTGACCGCGGAGGAAGAAATGGAGCTGGCCATTAAGATGGAAGCCGGAGACGAGGCGGCAAAGAAGCGTTTGTCTGAGGCGAATCTGCGTCTTGTTGTCAGCATTGCAAAGCGTTATGTGGGCCGCGGTATGCAGTTTTTGGATTTGATTCAGGAAGGTAATCTTGGCTTAATCAAAGCGGTGGAAAAGTTCGATTACCGGAAGGGATATAAGTTTTCTACCTATGCCACCTGGTGGATTCGTCAGGCCATTACAAGAGCCATTGCGGACCAGGCGAGAACCATCCGTATTCCGGTGCATATGGTAGAAACGATTAATAAATTAATCCGCGTACAGCGTCAGCTCCTGCAGGAGTACGGCAGAGAACCGCTTCCGGAGGAGATTGCAAAGGAAATGCATATGTCTCTGGACCGTGTCCGGGAGATTCAGAAAATTGCTCAGGAACCGGTGTCTTTGGAGACTCCGATCGGTGAAGAGGAAGATAGCCATCTGGGAGATTTCATCCAGGATGACCACATTCCGGTACCGGCGGAGCAGGCAGCCTTTACCCTTCTTCGCGAGCAAATCAGTGAAGTGCTGGATACCCTGACTGAGAGAGAACGGAATGTGCTTCGCCTGCGCTTCGGTCTGGACGACGGCAGAGGCAGAACCTTGGAGGAAGTAGGTCGTGAGTTTAACGTAACAAGAGAGCGTATTCGTCAGATTGAGGCGAAGGCTCTTCGTAAGTTGCGTCATCCGAGCCGTTCAAAGAAATTGAGGGATTATTTGGAGTAAGGAGAATACAATGGAAGAAAGAGTGGGAAAACGCGGCACAGTGGCAGGCTTTTTGTCGGAGCGCATGCTCCGGACGGCAGGTTTTGTCAGCCGCGGAAACCGCACGGCAGATGTGGGGTGTGATCACGCCTATACATCGATTTATCTGGTGGAACAGGGAATTGCCCCTCAGGTAATCGCTATGGATGTCAATGCAGGGCCCCTTGCCAGGGCAAAGGAAAACGTGAAACGGTTCGGTATGGAGGAAAAGATTTCCCTCCGGCTTTCGGACGGATTGGCGAAGCTTTTGCCGGGAGAGGCGGATACGGTGCTGATCGGCGGTATGGGCGGGCCGCTTATGGAACGGATTCTTTCCGCATATCCGGATACGGTGGCAACGGTAAAGGAACTGGTACTGCAACCGCAGTCGGAGATTGCAGAGTTCCGCCGCTTTGTACAGAAGATTGGTTTCCGGATTACGGAAGAGGATATGCTGTTTGAAGACGGAAAGTATTATACGATTCTTCGGGCGGAGCACGGTGAGGATGTACTCTGGACCGAGGAGGAGTATTTGTACGGAAAACGCTTAAGAGAGTCGGCAGTGCCGGTACTGCAGGCGTTTTTGGAAGAGGAACATCAAAAAACAACGGAGGTTTTGGCGGGCTTGTCTGCGGCAGGAACGGAGAAGGCAGAGAGAAGGACGGAGGAACTATTGCTTCGGTTGAAAGCAAACGAGGCAATGGCAAAGAAGCTTGCAAATCGGTAGGGCTTGCGGAAGGCGAAGTCCGGAAAGGTGGTTTCTTATGGAGAGTATGGTAAACGTAACCGTAAAAGGTGTGGTACATAAAGTGGCAAGAGGCACGACGGTGTCGGAGTTTGCCAGAAAGTTTGAAAAAGAGTATGTGCATGATATTATTTTGGCCCGCAGAGACGGAAATTTATGTGAGCTGAGCAAGACGCTGGATCGGGATTGCGAGCTGGAGTTTTTAACCACGGCGGATAAGGACGGTAACCGTACCTATGCTCGAGGTATGTTCTTTATGATGATTTGTGCGATTTACAAGGTGTTCGGGAAGGACAAAATCAATAAGGTCCGTATTGAGCATGCCATCGGAAACGGATATTACGGCGAAATTGACGGGAATGTGGTATTAGACGAGGAGGGTGCCCGCCTTGTAAAGAAGGAAATGCGTCGTCTGGTATCGGAAAAGGTAGTATTTCATAAGCGTGCCGTACCGACTTCGGAAGCGGTAGAGATGTTCCGGAAGCATAAAATGTACGATAAGGAGAAATTATTCAAATTCCGTCGCGTGTCTAAGACCAACATCTACAATCTGGGCGGTTTCGAGGACTATTTTTACGGGTATATGCCGGAATCCACGGAAGTACTGCGGTATTTTGACTTTTTCCCGTATAAGGACGGATTCCTTTTGCTGCTTCCGGATATCAAACAGCCGAATTGCATGTCCGGGTTTATTCAGAGAGAGAAGCTGTTTGCAACCTTTCAGGAGTCCAATCTTTGGTGCAAGCGCATGGGAATCGAAACCGTGGGTGATTTGAACGAAATCATTGCAAAGGGCGAGTTTAATGATATTGCGTTGATTCAGGAGGCGCTTCAGGAAAAGAAAATTGCGGAAGTGGCGGAAGAGATTGTAAAGAAGGGAAACGTAAAGTTTGTCATGATTGCGGGACCGTCTTCTTCCGGAAAGACAACATTTTCCCATCGTTTGTCCATTCAGCTGCGTGCGGTAGGGTTACATCCGCACCCGATTGCGGTAGACGATTATTTTGTGGACCGGGAAAAAACACCGCTTGATGCGGACGGAAATTATGATTTTGAGTGTCTGGGTGCCATTGATGTGGAGCAGTTTAATGCGGATATGACGGCACTGTTACAGGGTGAAGAGGTAGAACTGCCGAGCTTTAATTTTAAAACCGGAAAGAGAGAATATAAAGGGAACAAAAAGAAGCTGGGAAAGGACGATATCCTCGTAATTGAGGGCATTCACGGTCTGAATGATTTGTTGTCCCATTCCCTGCCGCGGAAGAACAAGTTTAAGATTTATATCAGTGCGTTGACGCAGTTAAATGTAGACGAGCACAATCGCATTCCGACTACGGACGGCAGACTGATTCGCCGTATCGTACGAGATGCGAGGACCCGCGGAGCATCTGCGGAACGTACCATTATGATGTGGCCGTCGGTACGTCGCGGTGAGCAGGATAATATTTTCCCGTACCAGGAGGACTGTGACGTTATGTTTAATTCCGCGCTGCTGTATGAGTTGGCGGTATTAAAGCAGTATGCGGAGCCGCTTTTGTTCAGTGTGCCGGTGGATTCCCCGGCCTATACCGAGGCAAAGCGTTTGTTGAAGTTCCTGGACTACTTTCTGGGAGCCGGAAGCGACGACATTCCACACAACTCGATTTTAAGAGAGTTTGTAGGCGGAAGCTGTTTTAAGGTTTGATAAGGGAAAAGACTTGGGATAATGTTCGGTATACTAGACGTTATCCCAAAAAATACTTTACATTGCGTGCCAAAGGTGATAGATTATGTGTAGGGGAAGAAACGACACATTTTTACACGATAGGAGGAGACAATATGACAGAAAGTCAAATGCTAAGGGCTATTTATGACGACATGCAGTTGCTGAAGGGCGATGTGCAGGAACTGAAGGGCGATGTACAGGGGCTGAAGGGAAGAATGCAGGCCGTGGAAGCAAACGTAAAGGATTTGCGACTTACTCTTGAAAATGAGACCAACAGGAATATCCGGATTATTGCAGAGGGACATCTTGATTTAAACAGAAAATTGGACGAGGCATTAAAAGTAGAGAACGAGAAGGAATGGATGCATCTTCGGGTAAATGTTCTGGAAAATGATATGCGAAGAGTAAAAGAAAAGATCGGTATCGCTTAGGAGAGTACATGTAGATTTTTATGAATGAAAGAAGGATGTTATTGCCGCAATATCGGCAGTAACATCCTTTTATAATAAGTGAACTATAGGTTCGAAAGTGAGTAGCACTGTAAGCCGGGTTCTGTATCGGATGATCATCTATCTTGACTGTACGTTACCGCACAGCTCCTTTGCACCTTGCGGTACAAAACGCGACATACCCGAAAGCACGACGGGCCGCCGTATTGCTTTCTGTTTTGTCTTGCTCCGAGTGGGGTTTACACAGCCTCTTGCGTTACCGCAAGAGCGGTGGTCTCTTACACCGCCATTCCACCCTTACCGGTAAAAACCGGCGGTTTCTTTTCTGTTGCACTGGCCTTCGGGTCGCCCCGACCGGACGTTATCCGGCACCCTGCCCTGTGGAGCCCGGACTTTCCTCACCCAAAAGGGCGCGATCATCTGTGCTACTCTGCTCTATCCTAGCACACTTTTTTTTATCTGTAAAGGGTCGATTTTATTGCGCTGCCAATTTCAACTTCGGTGAAATGCGTATCTTCTTATATAAAGAGTTTGCCTCTTGCTCTGTGAGCCCTTCCACATAATTTCTGGAATAATTCTTCCGGATTCCCAGTTTGTTTAACAGATCCGCCGCCTTGTTATAGGCGATGGCGGCCTCTTCCTCGGTGGCGTATCTTCCTATAATATAGTCACCGTTTACGTGAATTTTGGCAAGATAGACAAGCTGCCCTTTTTTGTATTCGGCAGTGACACCGGTGTAACGGTTGAAAATCTCCAGGTTACCGTAGCGAAAATCGGTAGAGTCTCCGTTGATAAAGCGGTAGTCGCGGCCTTCTACGGCGTGGGCTTTGATGCCGTAGCGGGAGGGGAGTGTGACCTGCATGCCGTAGTCTGCCACAAACAGATGACCGCCCCGTTTCATGATTTTATGGTTAGAGTAGTAGAATAAATCATCGGCGTCGAATTTCAGATGGGTTTCTTCGTCGTAATGGTAGACAAAATAGCGTCGATACAGGTAAATCGGTGTCTTAAAGTAGATGCCGTTGTCCCGGAGATTTAATAGGATAATCCATTTTTCATAGGAAAGAGGTCTGCCGGCAGCGGCATAATCGGAGAGAGACAACAGAGTCCCCTCCGGAGAACGGAGCAAAAGTTCTGCGGTCAGATATGCACGGTGGGCACCCTCTTTGGTGGAAAAGCTTCCCAGGCTGATATGTTTGCCCTTATGGGTAAAGGAAGCGCGATAAGAAGGAGTCCCGTCTTTTTTTGTTGTTTCATATACACCCGCGGCCATGAAAACCTCCTCATTTGTGCGAAGTCACTTGGTTCTATAGATATCAGTATAGCGTACTTTTGTCCGCCTGACAAGAACAAATAGATACGACAGCATAAGAATAAATTAGTTGTCATATGATTTTTTGGTAAAAAAGAACAAAAACAGGGAATAAAAACTGTGCATATTAGACAAAGCAGATAAGATGTTTGTGAAAAAATAGTCAGGTTGGTGGGCGGAATTCACGAAAAAACCCAAAACTTATTGACAACCCGGAAATCGATGATAAAATCAAACCCGAGTGTTTCTGCGGGGATAGGGCGGAATCGATAGGGAATGCATGTGAGATTATGAGAGAATAGGAGCATTTATGAAAAAGGGAAAGACCGCAGCAATTGTTGCTGTTGCGTTGCTTATGCTGGCCGGCCTGGGAATCGGCTTCGGCAGACAGGTATGGAACGGACAGGCTTACGATGCAGGCGCAAAGGCGTTGGCGGCAGAAGAATATGCGACAGAGCAAACAGAAGAGGAAAAGAAGGCGGTACAGTATCAGAGCCTTGATGCAAAAGATGTATTTGTTACGGATGCAGCCTCCGGAAGTTTGTTACAGGTGGCTGCATACAATATCGAAACCGGTCGTGCGGCGGAAGAGGAAACAGAAGGAGAGGAAGTCTTCGAGAGTATCTCTACGTTTGCATTGGCGCAGGATGTATTAGAGACTCTGGAACAGGGTGAGCTGGAGCTGATGGCTTCTCCGGCGGGTTCTGTCTGGGGCGGAAAAATTAAAGTGTATGCAGGTGAGACTCCGCTCCTGATTACGGAAGAGGATAAGGAAGTGCTTCTTCGTATTGTGGAGGCAGAGGCAACCTGTGAGGATATCAAGGGCCGTATGTTGGTAGCAAATGTTATTTTAAACCGTGTGGTATCCAAGAAGTTCCCGAACAGTATTGCAGAGGTGGTATTCCAGAACAACGGAGTGACCTACCAGTTTGCACCGATTAAGGACGGTCGTTATTGGACAGTGGAAGTGTCCGACGAAACGAGAGAAGCGGTAGAACGTGTACTTGCGGGCGAGGACTATTCCCAGGGCGCAATGTATTTTGCGGCCCGCAGACTGGCAAATAAGAAGGCGATGAGCTGGTTTGATTCTTCGTTAAAGTTTTTGTTCCGCCACGGTGTTCATGAGTTTTTTGCGGATAAATAAAAAAAGGCTGTAAATCTTCTTGCAACACTGCATTTTCTGTGCTACAATGAGCGGAGAAAAACGGTAGAATACCGCGTTCTCACTGAGAAGGGGACCGGATGAGGAGGAACCATGGAGATTTTATATAAGAGTACGAGAAACGAAAATGAAACCGTAACCGCATCCCAGGCAGTATTACAGGGACTTGCAAAGGACGGCGGCTTGTTTGTGCCGACCGCAATTCCGAAGCTGGATGTAAGTCTGGAGAAGCTTGCTGCCATGTCTTATCAGGAAGTGGCATACGAAGTATTGAAGCTGTTCCTGACGGACTATACCGAGGCGGAGTTAAAGCATTGTATCAACAGTGCTTACGACGAGAAGTTTGACGTGAAAGAAATCGCACCGATTAAGAAGGCTGACGGTGCTTATTACTTAGAGCTGTTCCACGGCGCAACCATTGCGTTCAAGGATATGGCGCTTTCCATTTTGCCGCACCTTTTGACCACTGCGGCAAAGAAGAACAACAACGAGGGCGAGATTGTTATTCTTACTGCTACTTCCGGCGATACCGGTAAGGCTGCGTTGGCAGGCTTTGCGGATGTACAGGGTACCCGTATTATCGTATTTTACCCGAAGAACGGTGTCAGCCGAATTCAGGAAAAGCAGATGGTTACCCAGAAGGGTGCCAATACCCACGTAATCGGTATTACCGGTAATTTTGACGATGCCCAGACCGGCGTAAAGATGATGTTCGGTAACGAAGAGCTAAAGGAGCGTATGGCAAAGGCAGGTTTCTGCTTCTCCTCCGCAAACTCCATCAACATCGGTCGTCTGGTTCCGCAGGTGGCATACTATGTATACGCATATACCCGTCTTTTGGCGAATGGTACCTTAAAGGCAGGCGAGGAGATGAATGTTACGGTTCCGACCGGTAACTTTGGTAATATCCTTGCAGCTTACTACGCAAAATTGATGGGCACCCCGATCGGTAAGCTGGTTTGCGCATCCAACGACAACAAGGTATTGTACGATTTCTTCCAGACCGGTACCTACGATAAGAACCGTGAATTCATTTTGACCACGTCTCCGTCTATGGATATTTTGATTTCCAGTAACTTAGAGCGTCTCATTTACATGATTGCAGGCTGTGATGCAACGAAGACCACAGAGCTGATGGATTCCTTAAAGAAGACCGGTAAGTATACCATTACCGACGAGATGAAGGCTCGTCTTGATGACTTTACCGGCGGCTACGCAACCGAGGCTCAGACCGCGGCTGTGATTAAGGCTCTCTATGAGAAGACCGGTTATGTAATGGATACCCACACCGCTGTTGCGGCTCATGTATACAACGAGTATAAGAAGGCAACCGGTGATGACAAGGTAACCGTAATCGCATCCACCGCAAGCCCGTACAAGTTTACCAGAAGCGTCATGGGCGCTATTGATGCAAAGTATGACAGTTGGTCTGATTTTGATCTGGTAGATGAACTGTCCCGTATCGCAAAGGTAAAGGTACCGAATGCCATCGAAGAGATTCGTACCGCACCGGTACTTCACGATACTGTATGCGAGACCGAAAAGATGCAGGCAGAGGTAGAGAAGTTCCTGGGACTGTAAAAAAGAGTATAGAAGATACGCAGAATGCGACAGAGAGTTGAAACGGTCTCTGTCGCATTTTTGTAGAAAAAAACTAAATATGACAAATGCGTGACATAAATTTGACACAAACAAATTGCATTATAGGATTGAGCGAATGTACAAGGTATGCCCGGCGGCATCTTGGGAACTGCGTGTCACATCCTAATTAGATATTGCGATATCTGAGACACACGTTGCCGGCGCTACACAACTACATTTGCATTAACTCAATGTTTCCTGGACAAGATATAACAGGAACGAGGGAGGGGTAAAAGTACTTGATTTGTTCAAAATATGGACGAAAGTACTTGACCTTTGAAGCGTTTGTTGTTATAATCATCTTGTTATAGGAACGGTTATGTCCTTGAGACAGAAGTTGTGCGATTTTGAACCAGTAGCCGGGGAGATTTCAAACGACTTTTTTACCGGGACATAACACCATATTATTTAAGGAGGAAGATAAAAGATGAGAAGTTTCTCTAAGAAGCTTGCTTTTGTTTTAGCAGCAGCAATGGTTGTTACCGCATTTGCTCCGGCTGCTTCTGCAAAGGCTGCTGACGAAATGGCCATCAACAAGTCCGAGCAGATTCTCTACGTTAACGAGGGAATCAATCACAAGGGCGGCGAAGTGGCTGCGCCGGGCAAGGGTAACGTATCTGTATACGATTTCAACCTGAAGAATAAGCCGGCTGATTGGAAGACCGCTTACAGCTTTGCTTGGTCTTCTAGCGACGAGAATGTCGTAACTGTTGCAAAGGGTGGCGTTGCTACTGCTGTTGCTGTAGGTAAGGCTACCGTATACTGTAAGGTTACTGAGAAGGCTACCAATGAAGTAACCACCTTAAAGACCAAGGTTACCGTTAAGGCTAACGCATATGATGTTGAGATCAGCAACGCTGACGCATGGGACGGTGCTACCGTTGAAGTTAACGATGTAGTAGATCTTAACAGAACTATGTATGACGAAGATGGTAACCCGACCACCAAGAGAGGTACTTTAGTAACCGACTACACGAAGTGGGTTGCTGAGCCGGCTACGGGTGTTGAGATCAATCAGAAGAATGGTCAGTTCACCTTCACCGACGCTGCTGAGGCAGGTGAGTACAAGCTTTACTGCTATACTTATCAGTCCAGCAAGTACACCGAGAAGACTGCTGAGGCAGATCCGATCGTAGTTGAGCTTGTTAAGGACAGCACCTTTGCTGTTACCCAGAACAGCGCTACGAAGGTTACTCTTACTCTCAGCTCTGCTCTTAAGTCCCTTCCGGTAGCTGACGTTACCGTAAACAGAATGGTTGGTGACTATGCTTACGCTCAGGTTGTTAGAGCAGCTGTTCTTTCTGAGGATGGCAAGACCGCAACCGTTGAGTTGTTCGGTGCTTTTATTGACGGTGCAACCTATGAGGTTGGCGTTAAGGGCTTCGAGACTGTTAGCTTTGTAGCATCTGTAGGTGCTCCGGCTACCATGGTAGTTGTTGCTTCCGGCAAGACTCCGGCTAACGTTCTTACCACCGGTGAGACCGCAACCCTTCAGTGTCTCTTCTACGATGCTAACGGTGTAGATGTTACCTCTGCTGAGTATGAGCAGCTTGTAACCTATAAGTTAGAGAAGAGTGCTACCCAGGGTGAGTTCATCCTCAACGGCAAGAAGCTTACCATTAAGAAGGATTCCGCTTTCGCAACCGTTATCGCTAACTATCGCGGTAAGTTCGAGAACGGCAAGATTGTTGGCGCTCTTGAAGCTAAGGAGACCTTCTACGCTGTAGATGCTCCGGCTATCTACCCGGTAGGCGTTAACGTTGTTGACTTAGACGGCAACTGGTATGATGCTGTTACCACTACCCTTCAGGTAAGTGAAGACAAGAACGTATGGCTTAAGGTAGCTCTCAGCAACGGTGAGGAAGCTGAGTTCACTACTTTCGCTAACAAGAATAACGAAGCTCAGTTCACTGCAAACAACAATGGTCTCAATGAGAGAATTACCATTACCCCGGTTACTCCGGAAGTTGCTGATATCGTGAACGGTGTTGTTCTTCCGAACAAGGCTGGTACCGCTGTATTCTATGTAAACTATGGTATCAAGACCAATGGCACTTGGAGTGATGTTCCGTTTGCTACCATTGAAGTAACTGTTATTGAGGATGCATATCTCAATTCCATCTCTATCGCTAACAGCAGCTTCACCGTAAGTGCTTCTGATATCTACTTAGTAGGCGAAGAGCAGATCTCTTCCAATGATTTCTTCTATGTAGCAAATGCAGATGCTCCGTTGTGGCAGATTGCTAACAACATTACCAAGCGTGTAGGCTTCAGCCAGAATGCAAACAACATTCTTGGTTATGACCAGCGCGGTAACAGAATTGCTGTAACCACCAACACTGCAACCATTAAGTGCTTATCCGACGGTTATGGCGAAGGCTATGATGCAGCAGATCTTTCTGCTTGGCCGTATGTTTCCACTTGGTTTGATCCGTCTCAGGGTTACTGGGCTGACGGTGTAAACTATGTAGGTCTTACCATTGACGGTGCTATGATTAAGCATTACCTTGTAAGCAAGGGTCTTTTCGATGCTGCTGACAACGGTCAGTACATTTCCTTAGATTACGAAGTAACCTGCAAGGCAGCTAATGGCGCTGACATTAAGGCATACTTCACCGTAACCGTTCAGGAGCCGACTGCAGGCGCTGACAACGAGTACATTGAGGTTAAGGCTTCCTCTAACTATGTTGATATCTCCAGATACGTAACTCCGTATGACTGGAACAACAATACCGAGAGCGGTAAGACCCTTTCCTTCGAAGTATTCAAGAAGAGCAACGGTGTAACTGTTGATACCGTAGCTATCGCTCCGTACGATAAGAACACCGCTACTGTAGGTGCTTACCAGTACAAGATTCTTAAGGATGGTCAGGAAATCACCGCTTCTGCAAATGTATACGGCGATAAGACCAGTGATTACCCGTATAGCGTAGCTCCGGAATTGGTTAACACCAATAAGGCAGTTGTTCGCTTAACCGGTCAGTCTGAGGATAGCAAGCTTTACACCGCACTTGGTGTAACTAGTGGTGCATTTGTACCGAACTACTATGATAAGGGTACCGGCTTGTATACCTTCGCTCTGTTCCAGTGGTTCGTTGATGATGCAGGCGAGTTGTATGCTGTTCAGTTACATCAGTCTGATGCTAACGTAGTAATGAACGGTACCGGCGCTTACAGCATTGATAAGAATGCTCAGTTAAAGAACACTGTAACCATCAGCGGTGATTACGCTGTTGACTCTGTAGCAATCCTGAAGAGCTTCACCTTCAAGAACAGAGATGGTAAGAACGTTCTTAAGACTGATGATGGTGTAAACTACTACTTCGACGGTGACTACAAGTACTTTGTAGATTACACTGCAACTGCTAACTACGTATACGTTAAGGAAGTTGTATTCTACGAGAGCCTTGGTGACGGCTGCTATGCTCCGTACACTGTATCTGTAGATACCTCCCTTGTTAGAAAGTAATTAACAGTACAGTCGATAGTTTATAACTACGAATAAAAAACGCCCTCGCGGGTAACCGCGGGGGCGTTTTTGTGGTATTACTGTACTAATAAAACTTGTTAGAGAATTACTTCTTTAAGGAAGTATTAACCTGTACAGTGTACGGAGCATATACATTGTTCTCAGCGTCTACACACTCAAAGAAGGTAATGCTCTTAACGTGTACGTTGTTTACAGCATCTACAGCATCTACCCAATACGGAACATCAGTACCTACAACCTGGCCGTCTCTGTTCTTGATTTCGAATGCGAAACGTAATGCAGCCTGGTTAGCGCAATCGTACATACCATACTGAGCGTTCGGATTGTAAACATATGCTACACCGTTAGTAGTATGGCTAGCGGTCTCGGAAGTTCTCTTTACGAAGGAGTAGCTTCCTGCATCGCAAGTTACGGTTACGTTAGATGCGGATACATATGCGAAGGAGGATGCGGTCTGAGTAGCATTCTCAACAACCTTATATAAGGTGAATACATAGGTACCTGCACCAAGAGCCTTAGCATTGTCACCGGTTCTGTAAGTAACAACATTATTATAAACACCGTTACCATCCGGCATTGCCATATACTGGCTGGTGGTTGCACTGAAATCAAGAGTTACAGTATTACCATCAAAGTTGGTATATGCGGTAACATCCTGTCCATCGTGCATTACGGTGTAGAAGAGTGCTCCTGCAGTTGCTGCATTTGCGTCATTGGTAAGCTTCTGGTAAACCTGTTCCTGTCTGGTCTTTACACCGTTCTGCTTGGTAAATACCTTGAACTGAGCAACCTTAAGGCCTTCGGTGTTGCCATTGCCATCCCACGGGGTGACAAATCTGCCAACATTACCGTTGGTAGCGCCGCCTAATTCGACGGATAATACTTCCGGACCAGCCGGCTTCTTAACTACTACGCGGAAACGAACTTCTCTCTCAGCATAGTCAAGTCTCCACTCGTTGATAACAAGCTTAGCTACAAGCGGGATGCTGATTTCGTTCTGGCCTGCCGGGAACTCAAGAGAGCCCATTACATCGCTGTTAACAACGATCTTGTTCTGCCAGCCGTTTGCACCGCTACGCGGCTCAAAGGTAACAGTTCCAGCCGGAACCGGAGTACCATCGATAGCATACTTGATATCTACTAAGGAAGTACCGGAACCACAGTTAATCGGTGCATTGTACTGGTCAACTGCATTAAGAGTAATCTTCTCTTCGTTGAAGCCCGGAACATTACCTACAATTAAGGTAGCACCGTCACCTACAGATACGCTGGTAACAACTCTCTTCGGGATAACGGTAATGTAAGTAGCCGTAATTGTGTTTACATTCTCAGATCCGTCAGCATTTCTGGTAACAAGCTCTACAAGAATTGCTGCAGTACCTTCCTTGAATAAGGTAATCTTATTCTGATCTGCTGCATCAAGATCCAATACATCCGGATTACTGGAGCGGAAACGTACTACCGGCGGATTTACACCGTTGGTGGTATCGATTAAGCTTACGCTAGAACCGTAGGTGTAATCACGAAGATAATCGCCCCATACGGTAGTCTTCATCTTAAGCTCTACTGCAACATCGAAATCATTTACCGGAATCTCGTTGTTAGCATATCCGCTTCCCCATCTCTTGATGTTGAGAGAAATCTCGGAAATGGTATCCGGGGTCTTGTCGATACCTACGAAGGTACCTGCGCCCTTGATAACGGTCTCGAAACCATTAACATCAAACTCAAGGGTATGATACTCTGCGTTAACGCCTACTTCTGCACCATTCTTATAGATGCAGATGCTGTTGCCGCTTACATAGTAATCAGCGCTGGTCGGGTTAGCAGCAGTGTATACGACATAACCGTTTGTTACAGTGTTGGTAACGTTGTTACCCTGCTCATCGAACAAGGTGTAGGTTAAGTCGGTCGGAGTGCTGGTATTAACAAACATTCCGTTCTGAATATTGCTCTTGGAACTGATGGTCATGGACTTCGGAGCACCAACGAAAGCGGTTAAGGTAACTGCTTCATCATAGCCCTTTACAGAAATCACATAATCAACACCGTTCTCAAAGTTGGTGAACAAGGAAACACTAGCGGTTTTCTTGTCCTCGGAAAGAGTAACACCACTTACTACTACCGGAATCTTACCTGTAGAATCACCAATCTTGATGATCTTTTCTACGGTAACATCAGCAATAGCTACGCTTGCTTCCTGATCAAACACTAAGTTGAAACCGTTAGAAGCAGTCTGGTCAACAACAAAGTTTTTAGCCTTAACAAGCTCAACTACAACTGCATCAGCAGTAGCGGTAGCCTTAGTGTACTTACTGGACTGATAAGTACATCTCTTCAATAAAGCTTCTATAAACGGGTAATTCCTTTGTTTTCAGGAACTTTCAAGGCTACAGGAAGGAAATTACCGGAAATAAAAATGCGCATTTTTTACGTATTGGCGACAGATTAGTAACAAATTAGCAACACGCTAGCATTCAATTTTATTGATTTCCTCCCGCAGCTCTTCAAAGGTACGGTGACCGTATACCGCTTTTTCAACGTCTTTTCCAGGGCTGTGTCCCATAAGGAGATGCTTGGAAAGCTCATCTACCTTATATTTGTCGCAGAGCCATGAAAAGGTATGGCGACAATCGTGGGGAGTATGTTTCTTTCCGCTCTTTGTTGTGGCAATTCCGAGATGTTTCAAGGTAGGGTAAAAATAATTGGACCGGAAGGTATTGCCCCGGAATTTTGGAAAGTTTACCGGAAATGCTTGTGCAAAAGGGAGAATGGCTGTGTGGATAGGAACGATTCTGCCCTTTCCGGCCGCCGTTTTAACACCTCCCTTGAAATAGAACTCCTTTGTATTTATCTCAATTGTTTCGAAGGCACGAATCCGAAAGCCGCTGTAAATCATGATAAGTATCATTTGTACAACTTTATCCCGGCTGTTACTCCATAAGATGTCCAGTTCTTCCGGGGAGAAGGGTTCGCCCTTTTCGGTATCGTCGTTTCTGTTGATGGATACATATTGTGCATAATTTTTTTCCACAATATCGTTTTCGATGGCAAACCGATACATCTGGCAGAACAGCTTCTTCAGGTTGCATACGCTGGAATAGCCCAAGGTACAATCATCCAGAACCGCTTGGAGTTCCTGCTTGCGTATGTCGGAAAAGCGGAGAAAATGCAGTGAAGTACAGTTTTTAAAAGCGGTATCGTAGGCGTATTTAGAGGAAACGGAAAGCTCCTTTTTCCCATATTCGAATTTTTCTTTGTAAAAGCGCTTATATACCTCTGCAAAGGTGAGAATTCGTGTTTCTACGTCATAAGGATTACGGTGATACTGTGTTAAAGCTTCAAATGCAGAATACCAGTCCTTATAGTAGCCGAGGGCGGGAGATTTTACGGCAGAAGAGGACGATGCGGAGGAGACAAGAAGAGGCGGATAGACCGCATAGGGACGACGGCGGTTGCCACTTAATTTTTTTATACTGCCGTATCCGTTGGGCAGCTTTCTGCGACAGGTTTTTTGTAGGACGGTTTTAGGATTTGTACAGGTAGCCATAGGATATCCGCAACCGGGGCAGGCAATCGCCTTATCCGAAACGACATGATTACATTCCGGGCAAGAAAGTAGTGACATAGATTTTCTCCTCCTGTTCATTTGTAACATATTGTCTCCGTAAGGAGCTGTTTTTATCATATCATAATCATTTGATTCGGTTGTAAGGAGGTCGTTCGAAATTAACAGTACTTGCAGTATTTTAAAAAATGTGTATAATGGTATGTGGAACAGGTTGTCCGTATTAAAAGAAAAGGGAAGAGGATTATGGAAAAGACAAAATATCGGGAGAGTAGAACTACACTTCCGCAGGAAGGATATTGGGGTGCGGTAATACGTATGCTCCCTGTAATGTTAATGGTAGGAGTGGTTCCGCTTCTGGTACATCAGATAGATCATGCAAATGGTTTGACGGGGTATCCGTGGTTTGGAATTCAGTTGTATACACCGGAGTTCTTTTTAATTATTAAATCTATCGCATTGACTCTGCTTATGTTTGTGATGGCAGTTTGTGTGGCCGTACGCTTGTGGAAGAAGAAGGGCAGAGCGTCCTTTGCAATGGTACTGGTGCCGTTATTTGTTTACGGCGCTCTGGCATTTTTGTCGGCATGTTGTTCCGTGAATAAAAGCTTTTCCTTTGCGGGAGGCTTTGAACAGTTTGAAACGATTTGGGTATTATTATCCTATGTTCTTGCTGTATATTATGTGCTTTTATTTGCACAGAGTCGTCAGGAATTGCAGGTGGTAGCAGACGGGATTTGCTTCGGAGCCACGGTGATTGGCATTATCGGTACATTGCAGGGGCTTGGCTTCGATATTTTTACCTTAGATTGGATGCAGAAGTTAATCGGTTCCGGGTCGGTATCGATTGCATTTCCGGAAAGTATGTCATACGGAACCTTGTATAATCCGAATTACCTGGGAGTATACAGTTCCTGCGTGATTCCGTTCCTTGTTGTTATGCTGTTCAAGGAAAAGAATAAGGTGCGTTGTATCTGGCACGGTGCGAACTTCATTCTTGTGGCGTATTCGCTTTTAGCCAGCCGTTCCAAGGCGGGTTTGGTAGCAACCTTGGCAACCTTGTGTGTGGCGGTAGGCTTTGCATTGTGCAGGGTTTTAAAGAAATGGTATTGGGTGCTTGCTGTGGCAGGTGTTGCACTGGGAGCAGTCCTGATTGTGAATGCATGCGGAAACAATTTTATTTTTAAGAAGGTAAAGCAAGTGCTGGTACCGGAAGAGAAACCGGTTGTAGAGAAAGCTGCGGAAGACGGTACCGTGATAAGGAAAACAGGCTTGACCGAGATGTATACATCTCCGGGCGGTGTTGTGCTGGAATATAACGAGATGAAACTGCAGATAACTCTTTATGAAACAGAGGATGCCTACGGAATGTATGCAATTGATGAAAACGGCAATCAGGTGGAACTGCTTCCGAATGAAGAAGGCACGGCGTTTTCCTTTACGCATCCGGCGATAAAAGATATAAAGGTGGCTCCTGTGTACATCGGGGCAAAGCTGGGAATACAGATTATTGCCGAGAAGGAGTGGCTCTTTGTTTACAGCGATGAAAAGGAGAGCTATCAGTATATTACCGATTTCGGAAAAGAGTCCGACATGATTATGGCGGAGCATTTCGGGTTTGAGAATTGGCAGACCGCCTTTTCTTCCAGAGGATATATCTGGAGTCGTACCCTTCCGCTTTTGAAGGAGCACATTTTTATCGGTTCCGGTCCGGATACATTTTTGCTTGAGTATCCGCAAGAAGATTATCTGAATATGTATAAGCATAAATTTGAGCGTCAGATAATGACAAAGCCTCACAGTTGGTACTTACAGGTGGCGGTGCAGACCGGTCTGGTTTCTTTGGTTTGTTTGTTGGTATTTTATGTGTGGTATGCGGTATGGTCTTTACGCTTGTATGCGTTTAAGAAGCTGAGCTCCCAGACGGAAGCTTTCGGTATTGCTGCATTTATCGGCAGTATCGGATATATGATTTCCGGTATTTCCAATGACTCCATGGTAGTAACGGCGCCGGTGTTCTGGGGAATGATCGGCCTGGGTATTGCCGCAAATGTTATGGTGGCGAAACGTCGTAAACAGAAGGAATCCGTAGAAGAATAAGTAAAGACAAGACGGTTGCGGCCGGGGATGATTATCCCCGGCCGTTTGACATTTTTTTCAGGCAAAGTCCGCCGAATTCTTTTTTCTCTGACATGAAAGTGACATATAGTAGTTTTATACTTACTGTGGTAGAATGGATATGCTATACTACAAGATATAGGCAGGATACAATCGGATAAACATAGAGAAGATACGTTAATAAAGGAGAGAGTGCAATGAAGATACGAAAGGAATGGAGACGCGGGCGTGCGGCAATTGCAGTGTTGCTGTGTGCGGGGCTGTTGTTCGGTAAAAGTGCAGGTATGGCACCTGTTTCGCCGCAGGCGGCACAGGAAGGGACAATTATTGCTTCCAGCCTGTATGTGAGAAGCGGTCCGGGTACAAATTACAGTAAGATGACGGTAGACGGCCAGGATGTGTATTTGTCCAAGAATACCGTAGTAGATATTATGAGTGAAAAGGACGGCTGGTACTATGTCGTAACCACCTTCGGCGGACAGACGGTAAAGGGATATATCAGCGGGAAGTACGTTTCGGTAGAGGAGACGCCGGCCCAGACGCCTACGAAGCCGCCGACACCGACCAAGGCGCCGGTGTATTCCGGAAACCTGGCAACGGAGTATAGCCTTCCGGGACAAATCTGGGTGACTGAGTTGAATATCAGACAGAGTGCCGGTACCTCCGGTGCTTTAATGGATACGTTAAAGAGCGGTGCGAAGGTGACGGTTTTGGGTGAGACCTATTCCGGCGGCGAGAAGTGGTATAAGGTTTCGTATCAGTCCGGCGGCACTACGAAAACAGGATATGCCTATGCGCCTTATGTGACGTTGAATGCGCCGATTCCGACGGCGACTCCGAAGCCTACGGCTCCGCCGGCACCGACGAAGGAGCCGGCCCAGTCCGAGGGGAATTATGCGGCAGAGTTTTCTGTTCCGGCAAAGGTGACAGCCGGTACCTTAAATGTACGAAGCGGTGCGGGTACGAGTAATGCACAGATTGCAACCCTTCGTTACGGTGCTTCTGTTACGGCTACCGGCATTACCTCGGTAAACGGGGACATCTGGTATCGTATTACTTTTTCCGATGCCGGTATCTCAAAGGAGGGCTATGTATACGGCCTGTATATAACGTTAGACGGAGCGATTCCGACGGCAACACCGGTTCCGACCGCTACTCCGACTCCGAAGCCGACGGCCACTCCGAAGCCGGATGGATTGATTTTGGATTATGAGGTACCTGCGACAGTTACGGCCACAAGTTTAAATATGCGTGCCAAAGCAAGTACGGACAGTGAGATTATTGCGGTTTTGAACAATAATACGAAGGTGATCGCTACGGGAAGCTGTTATACGGGCGAGGATAAGTGGTATTGTATTGAAGTAGAGATAAACGGCGCAAAGAAGACCGGCTATGTATTCGGGCAGTATCTGCGGTTGTCAAAGCCGGAACCGACCCCGACGCCGGTCCCGACAGCAACACCGGTTCCGACAGCGACTCCGGTTCCAACGGCGACACCGATTCCGACGGCAACACCGGTTCCGACGGAGAGCCCGTCCGGTGGTTCGTCCTTTGCCTATCCGGCAACGGTTTCGGCAACTCAGCTGAATTTACGTGGCGGTGTAGGTACCGGGTATGATATAGTAAAGGTTCTTGTAATGAACGATGCGGTGACTGTTGTGGGCGAGGCCTGGAGCGGTGCCGAGAAGTGGTATCAGGTTAGCGTCGGTGAAGCACAGGGCTACGTGTTGAGTGATTACATTTGTCTGGGATATGAGACCGCACCGGATGCGGTATTGACAAAACAGGTGCGTTTGCGCTCCGGTGCTTCCGATAGTTCTGCTTATGTAAAAACTTCGGGTGGTTCTGTTGCGGTGCTTGCAAAAGACACAGGAGTTTCTCTGACCGGAGAACAGGCGACTGCCGATGGTAAGTGGTTTGCGGTTACCGCAGAAAAGAACGGAGAGCAGGTGATGGGTTATGTACCGGCGGATTCCGTGAAGCTTGGAAAGCCGGTGGAGGTAACACCTACGCCGACAGCGACACCTACGCCGGAGCCGACACCGACGTCTTCCCCGGAAGCAACAGCAACACCGGTACCGGATACAACGCCGACCGGGAAACCGACGGCAACACCGAAGCCGACGACAACTCCTGCGCCGGGAGTAACACCTGCCGCAAAGGCAGAGGAGAATAAGGCCGGAACACAGGAAGGCTGGGGACATGCAAAGCATCCGTCCTCGGATGCGATTGCTTTGAAGGTCTTGCCGGGCAGCGGTCAGAGCAGTGTAAAGATTCAGGGAACGACCCGTGCGGTTACCGTGACTCCGAATGAGTATCTGATGCTTTATGCACGGTACGAGGATGAAAAGGGTAAGATTTACCGCCACGTCGGATTTACATATTTTAATCAAACGTATTACGGCTACATATTGGAGAGCAATATTACAGAGTGTGATGCACCGCCGGTGGCTACTCCGGAGCCGACGCCGACACCATCGGAAGGCATTGTGACGAAGCCTACGCCAAAGCCGGCATCCGAGGCAAAAGAAAATACGGCGGGGACCCAGGTGGGCTGGGGACATGCAATTCATCCGAATGCATCGTCCATGGTATTAAAAACCCTTCCGGGAAGCGGCTACAGCAGTGTAAAGACAAATGTAGGAAACCGTGCCGTAACGGTAACGAAGGATACGTACCTGATGCTGTACGAACAGTATACGGACGACAAAGGAAATATTTATCGACATGTAGGTGTTACCTATAGTGGTGTGAAGTATTACGGCTATATTCTGGAAAGCCGTATTACGGAGTGTGAAGCACCGCCGACACCGACAGTACGGCCGAATCCGGGGGTTGATATCTGGGGGGATGAAAACGATACTCCGGAGGTCAGTGCGGATTTTGAATTGAACCTTGTATTGCAGCAGTTCCCGGAGTCCTACAAGCCGTATTTACGTGCATTGCATGTACAACATCCGAACTGGGTGTTTAAGGCATACCATACGAATTTGTATTGGGATATCGCCATAGAGGAGGAAAATATTCCGGGTAAGAATCTGATTCCGAACAGTTCCGGTATTGCATGGAAGTCTTTGGAAGAGGGAGCATATAACTGGAAGACGGACAGCTTTATTGTATATGACGGTTCTACCTGGGTAACCGCTTCTAAGGCGGCATTGGAGTACTATATGGACCCGCGTAATTTCCTGGATGAAAAGTCGGTGTTTCAGTTCGAGGTATTAAACTATGAACCGTCCTATCAGAATGAAGACGGTGTAGAGAATATTTTAAAGTACACTCCGTTGTACCGGACGACCTATGTGTATGAGGATGCTTCCGGTCAGAAGCAGTCCGTCAGCTATGCGGAGACTTTCATTAAGGCAGCGGAGTATTCCGGTGTGAGCCCGTATCATTTGGCGACCCGTGTGAAGCAGGAGGTTGTTACCGGCACCTCTACGGTAAGTAATAGTGTGACCGGTACGGTAAAAGGCTTTGAAGGATTGTATAATTTTTACAATATTGGGGCATACCATAGTACACAGGCCGGCGGTGCCATTGCAAACGGTTTGAAGTATGCAAAATACGGAAGCAGTACCAATGATGAGTTGAATGATGCATCGTTGATTCCGTGGGATAATCGTTACAGTGCAATTGTGGGCGGAGCCTATATTATCGGCAGTTCTTATATCAACCGTGGGCAGAATACGATTTATCTGCAAAAGTTTAACATGACGCCGTATTATACATACAGTCATCAGTATATGGCAAATGTGGCAGCGCCGTCCTCCGAGGGTAAGAAGACCGCTCAGGCGTATACGCAGGCAACGGACAGCCCGATTGCATTCTCCATACCGGTATATCTGAATATGCCGCAGCAGGCATGTCCGGAGCCGACGACTGCATACAATCCGAACAATTATTTGTCAAAGCTGTCCGTAAAGGCGGTAGACGGTACCGATTATGCGTTGACGCCGAGCTTTAACGGAGCTTCGGAGACTGAGTATTCTGTATTTGTACCGAACGGTACGGAGGTGGTGAACATCAGTGCCACAACCGTAAGTAAAAAGGCATCGGTGTTCGGAGACGGGTATCAGACATTGGCAGTAGGGATGAACACCCTTACCGTGGCAGTGGTTGCGGAAGACGGTTCCAAGAGAGAGTATGTACTGTATGTGGTAAGAGAATAGCAGAGGAGATTTTACATGAAGCGAGGGTTGGTTTTAATTCTGCTTGTGATGACGGTGCTTTTATTCAGAGCACCGGAGCATGTACAGGCAGCGGTGGCAACCATCGAGTTGCAGACGGAAAACGATACGGTACGGGTCGGAGAGGAGTTTGAAGTGACGCTCTGGATTAACGTACAGCCGGCGGAAGGAGAGACTTCGCAGGCGGCGGTTATCGGAGATTTCGAAGCCTATCTTATTTACAATGCAGATGCAATAGAATTTGTTACGGCACCTTCCTGTTTTACGGGAGGTGCCGGTATGCTGAAAATCGCAGATATGGGAGCGTCGCCGAGTGTGGGCAGCAGAAAATATGCGGTGCGGTTCCGTGCTCTTTCCCGCGGGGAGTGTGAGATTTCACTGGATAGTCGTCCGGTGGTGTATCCCTATGGGATGGACGGTGCCATGTCTGTATCCAGTAATGTGCTTACTCTGATGGTGGAGGCGGCACAGGATGCTTCCGACAATGCAAACTTGTCTGCGTTAAAGGTGAGTCCGGGAAAGCTTTCTCCGGCCTTTGCCACAACAGTACGGGAGTATGAGGTGACAGTACCTTATGAGTCCGAGCGGATTGTCGTCAGTGCCCTGACCGAAGATGAGAATGCAGTGGTTGGTGTAAACGGAAGTACCAACCTTAAGGTGGGCCGCAATACGGTGGTGGTAACGGTAACCGCGGAAAACGGGACCGAGAGGCGATACTATCTCTATGTCACCAGACAGGAGGAGGCACCGGAGCCGACAAAGGAGCCGGAAAAGCCTGCCATAGACGGTTACGAACCGGGCATCCATGCTGCGGAGACAGATGGCAGAGTCGTCGTATCCTTTGGCGGAGAATATAAGGTTTCCGATGAACAGGGAGCTTATGTGGCACCTACCGGCTATGAGGAGACGGTGTTATATGTGGATGGTATTCGTATCAAGGCTTATGTAAAAAGGGATAAGCCGGACAGCGATTTTTATGTGCTGGTGTTAGAGGATGCGCTGGGTACGGTAGGATATTACCGCTATGACAGGCGGCAACAGACTCTGCAACGTTTCGATGAGGAACGGATTGAAATCCGGCAGATTGTGGAAGAGGATAACAGTGCGCTTTATGAAGCACTGGATAAATACAAAGGACAACAGGTATTTTTAATATTTATATCGGCAATGTTTCTTGCTTTAAGTGTACTTTTGTTGTTGATTGTTATAAAATTGTACCGGCAGGGACAGCCGGAGGATACGGATTTGGATGACCGTTTATAACGGATGCGAAGGAAGGTCGGTGACAGATGGTAATTCGAATTGATTTCGGAAGTCAGGAAGCGCTGTATGTGCAGCTTTACAATCAGATAATATACGGTATTGCCAATGCCCAGCTGCTGCCGGGGGAAACCTTGCCGTCGGTAAGAGAACTGGCGGAGGATATCGGTATTAATATGCATACGGTGAATAAGGCCTATGCGATTTTGCGCCAAGAGGGATATTTACGTCTGGATCGCAGAAACGGAGCCGTGGTGGCGGTAACGCCGGATAAGCTACGGGCGATGGAACAGTTAAAGAACGAAATGCGGATTTCTTTGGCAAAGGCTCTGTGCCGGGGGCTTTCCGACGAGGAGATTCATGGGGTGACGGATGAGGTATTACGGGAGTTTCAAGTTTAGTTTTTGACGGCAGAAAGGGAACAGTATGGGAAAGTTGTATACCGAACAGGCGGAGCGGGTATTACAGTACGCAAAACAGGCAGCGGAGCATTTGTCTCACGGCTATATCGGCAGCGAGCATTTGCTGGTGGCGTTGCTTCGGGAAGAGTGTATTGCAAAAGAGGTATTGCAAGGGAACGGCATCCGGGCGGAAAAGCTGGATGAGTTGATTGCACAGTTAATTACGCCACAGAAGGGTGATCGCAGAAAGAAGCTGCAGAATACACCGCGTCTGGTTCGGATTTTGGAACAGGCAGAGACAGAGGCGGGACGTTACGGCAGTGAAAAGGTCGGTACGGAGCATCTGCTTTTGGCAATTTTACAGGAGCCGGACTGTATTGCGGTCCGTTTATTGAATACCCTGGGGATTCAGGGGCAGAAGGTATATTTTTCCACATTGGAGGCCATGGGAATCGATGCAAACCGTGCCAAGGCGGAATATGCCACGAGCCGCAGTCGTACCCAGAAAACCGAAGGCGGCCTTTTGGAAAAGTACAGCAAAGATTTGACTGAGGCAGCAAAGAACGGAAAGCTTGACCCGGTCATCGGACGGGAAGAGGAAATCAGCCGTGTGATTCGGATTCTGAGTCGCAGAACAAAGAATAATCCGTGTCTGGTAGGAGAGCCGGGCGTTGGTAAAACTGCGGTGGTGGAAGGCCTTGCACGCCGGTTGGCGGAGGGAAATGTGCCGGATAGTATGAAGAAAAAGCGTGTGCTTTCCCTGGATTTATCTGCTATGGTGGCAGGTTCCAAGTATCGCGGTGAGTTTGAGGAACGTATTAAGCGGGTAATGGACGAGGCAATTGCGGACGGCAATGTTTTGATATTTATTGATGAGCTGCATACCATTATCGGAGCCGGTGGTGCGGAGGGAGCCTTGGATGCTTCCAATATTATGAAACCGGCACTGGCCAGAGGCGAATTTCAGGTCATCGGTGCTACCACGAGAGAAGAATATCGCAAATATATCGAAAAGGATGCGGCATTGGAACGAAGATTCCAGCCGGTTGTGGTGGAGGAGCCTTCCCTTGCGGAGGCGGAGGAAATTTTATTCGGACTTCGGGAGACTTATGAGAAGCATCACGGGATTATCATCAGTGATGAGGCGGTAAAAGCTGCGGTAAAGCTGTCCGAACGTTATATCAACGATCGCTTTTTACCGGACAAGGCCATTGATGTGCTGGATGAGGCGGCGTCAAAGCTTCGCCTGACGGAGCTTACGACAGCTCCGGCCGACAATGAGAAAAGAAAGCAGCTGGCACAGCTACAGGCGGAAAAAGAGCGTTTGTTGCTTTCCGGAGACGGCGAAGGTGCCATAGCCGTCGCTGCGAAGCAGAAGCGTTTGCAGGCCCGTCTGGATGCACAGGAGCAGGAAGAGACAGTGCTTCCGGTGCTTCGTGAGGATATGGTTGCGGATGTGATTTCCGCTTGGACAAAGGTGCCGCTTGCCAAGCTTTGCGAAGAGGAAAGTGAGCGGTTGTTGAAGCTTCCGGAAATTTTGCGCAAGCGTGTTATCGGGCAGGAGGATGCGGTACTGGCAGTGGCCAGAGCCATTCGTCGTGCACGCGTGGGATTGCAGAATCCGCAACGGCCGATTGGGTCCTTCTTATTTCTCGGACCGACAGGCGTGGGTAAAACGGAGCTCTCCAAGGCTTTGGCGGAGGCGGTATTCGGCAAGGAAGACGCCCTGATTCGCGTGGATATGTCCGAATACATGGAAAAGCACAGTGTGTCCAAGATGATCGGTTCCCCGCCGGGCTATGTGGGTCACGACGAGGGAGGACAGTTAAGCGAACAAATCCGCAGGAATCCGTATTCTGTGGTATTGTTTGATGAGCTGGAAAAGGCGCATCCGGATGTATTTAATATTTTATTACAGGTACTGGAAGACGGACATATTACGGATGCCCAGGGGCGACGTGTCAGCTTTAAGAATACGATTATCATTATGACCTCCAATACCGGTGCGGGCCGGATTATGGAGCCGAAGAATCTGGGCTTTTTAACGAAGCCGGACGAAACGGCGGATTACGAGCGGATGCGCAGTGCGGTAATGGAGGAGGTAAAGCATAATTTTAAGCCGGAGTTTATCAATCGTATTGATGAAACCATTGTGTTTAAGACACTGGGTGCCGAGGCATTAAAGGAAATCGCCGGTCTTCAGGTGGCAGAGGTAGTGAAGCGTTGTAAGGAACAGCTGTCCATTACCTTAAAGCCGGACGAGACGGTGGCGGAGTTTATCGTAAAGAAGGGCTTTGACGAGAAGTACGGTGCGAGACCGATTCGTCGTGCGGTACAGGTGCATCTGGAGGATATGCTGGCAGAAGAAATTTTAAGCGGCAAAATCGAAAGCGGCGATACGGTTGCGATTACGGTACAGCAGAAGGAAACGCCGGATACGGAGTTGCTTCGTCTGCGCAGAATCCGGAAAGCGAAGAAAATGTAAAGGATTCTTTGCTTAAATCTGTGAAATTTTGTGGAAAAAAAGGAGGAGTTGTGCTATACTGGTATTGTAACAAATAACAGATGGACGGCTGTTACAGGAGGATAAAGAAATGGCAGAACTTATTTATGTTCAGGAGAACGGAAAGCTTGCGTTCGGGGATTACACGCTGGCTGCAAAGGCAAAGGCAGACGGATTTGAGTTCGGTGGGGATTTGTATAAAGTAAAGACGTTTCAGGAGATTACGAAGCTTGAGCGTAACGGCATGTTTGTATATGAGTCTGTACCGGGTACGAATGTAACGGATTTTTCCGCCAATGATAAGGAGCTCGGATTTACCGTAGAGGGTACTACCGATACCCAGGTTACTTTGGAGCTTGAGGCAGAGACCGAGTATAAGCTTTTTATTGACGGTACCAATATCGGTAAGATGAAGACCAATCTCGGCGGTAAGCTGGTATGCAGCCTTCAGCTTGCGGCAGGAAGAAATTCCGAAGTACGTGTAGTGAAGCAGTAAAAGTTTCGGGGGAGTTATGGCAAAAGGGAAAGCAGTATTTTTTTGTAAAGAATGTGGAATGGAATCGCCGAAATGGCTCGGACAGTGTCCGGGCTGTAAGGCGTGGAATTCTTTGGTAGAAGCGCCGCAAGCAGGAAAAGTGAAGTCTGCTTACGGCGTTTCGCCGTTATCTGCGGCGGAACCGGTGCTTTTGTCCGAGGTAGACACCGGGGAAGAGGAGCGGATGGCCACCGGCATCGGGGAACTGGACCGTGTGCTGGGGGGAGGAATTGTGGTAGGCTCTCTTGTTTTGGTAGGAGGCGATCCGGGCATCGGCAAGTCTACGCTTCTTCTTCAGATGTGTTATGCACTGGCAAAGAAGAACCGGAAGGTGCTGTATGTGTCCGGTGAGGAGTCCATCCGTCAGATTCGTATGCGGGCGGACCGTTTGCAGGTGACGGATGGCAGTACGCTTCTTTTAGCAGAGACAAGCTTAAATCGTGTGGAAGAGACCATCCGGCAGATTGCACCGGAGGTGGTGATTATTGACTCTATTCAGACCATTTACCGGGAGGAGACGGAAGCGGCACCGGGCAGTCCGGGGCAGATCAAAGAGGCAACCGCGTCATTGCTTCGTTTGGCAAAGGGGCTGGGAATTACCATATTTATTATCGGCCACGTGACGAAGGAAGGTGTGGTGGCAGGCCCGAGAATGCTCGAGCACATGGTGGATACGGTGCTGTATTTTGAAGGCGAGAGCCATATTTCCTACCGTATTTTACGTGCGGTAAAGAACCGGTTCGGTTCTACCAATGAAATCGGTGTGTTTGAAATGGCAGGTGCGGGGCTTCGTGAAGTGAAGAACCCGTCGGAATATATGTTGGAAGGTCGTCCCGAGGATGAGCCGGGCTCTGTTGTCACGGCGGCCATGGAAGGGACCCGTCCGATTCTGGTGGAGGTACAGGCCCTTGTGTCTCCTACCAGCTTTAATATGCCGCGCCGTACGGCGGCAGGCACGGATTACAATCGTGTGACACTGTTGATGGCAGTGTTGGAAAAGCGTCTCGGGATTTCTCTTGCGGGCTGTGATGCTTATGTGAATGTGGCAGGCGGCATGAAGATTACGGAGCCGGCGCTGGATTTGGCCATTGTGCTGGCGTTACTTTCCAGCTATCGTAATCGCCCGCTTCCGCCACGTACGGTGGCCTTCGGGGAAGTAGGACTGACCGGCGAGATTCGTGCGGTGAATATGATGCAGGCCCGTATCGCGGAGGCGGAAAAGATGGGCTATCGCAATGTGATTGTGCCGAAGCGGAAGAAGGCTGAGGGCGAGAAAAGGACCGAGGGTATTCAGATTATCGAAGTGGCCACAGTACAGGACTTGCAGACGGTGTTGAGGAATTTGTAAATGTAGGTGGCAGGGTGATACAGATGGTCTGAAGCTGTGGGGGCGACAACGAGAAAAGGAAACACACAGATGGGTGTTTGGGAGAATGGGAACAGGAGGATGTTGGGAATGAAGAAACGTACAAAGATTGCGATTGTTATACTTTGCGGTCTTTTCCTGCTTGGTTGTGGAGCGGGATTGCTTTTGTTTAAAAAGATTTCATCGGCGGGAGGTATCCGCTATTTATATAATTTGAAGCACGATACCACGGGAATGGCAGCGACGGAATATCATCCGGAGAATACGGCCGGAGCCGACGGCAGGGTGACCTGTACCACGCTGACCGATCCTTCCGCGCTTGGTATTACAGAAACGATTCGTTTTACCAAGAGCGGTGAGACTCTTGTATGGAACGAGGATTATGCGTATATGCGACCGGAGAAGGTTTCCTTTACGGATGAGCTGATCACGGGACAGGTGGAAGGCATTTTTACCTTCCGGGGCAATTATCACCGAACGGCCGCTTTTTATGGAACGGCGCAAATTGAAAACGAACGTTTTACGGAGGATTTTTGGACCTACGATACCGGAAAGATCCTTAAGTCAAGCGGGACAAGCTACTGGTCCGGCAACGGCTGGACCGGACAGCCTCTCATTATTTCCTGGCCTGAGGAAACGAAGCAGATTATGAATTTGTATCCGGAAAAGAGGGCGAAGGAGAATTTTGTAGAAGTGATTTATTCCGGCATGGACGGATACATTCATTTTCTTGACTTAGAGGACGGCAGTGAAAGCAGACCTGCGATTCATATCGGGATGGTGTTTAAAGGAACTGCATCCCTGCACCCGTCAGGGATTCCGCTTTTGGTGCTTGGCTCCGGAGATGCCCAGACCGGTTTGTTTGGAGAAAATGTCAGCCCGAGAGCCTATATTTACAGCCTGATTGACGGGACGAAGTTGTATGAGTTCGGCTATAATGACGAGATGGCCCATCGTACCTTCCATGCCTATGACAGTTCTCCGGTGATTGATGCAAAGACGGATACCCTCTTTTATCCGGGAGAAAACGGTGTGTTGTATACCGTAAAGCTGAATACGGAGTATGATGCGGAGGCAGGTACGCTTGCGATAAATCCGGAGCATGTGGTGGATTATACTTATACCACCGCAAGAGCTACCGAAGATGCCTTTACCTGGGGGATGGAGAATTCCGCGGTAGTAAATGAGAACTATTTGTACGTGGGCGATAACGGCGGTGTGTTTTATTGCTTGGATGTAAACACCATGTCCATGGTGTGGGCTCAGGATGTGTACGGAGATGTAAACTCTTCTCCGATTTATTCCGAGGAAGAGGACGGAGATTTCATTTATCTGGCGACCACACTGACGGAAGCAATGTTAGATGAGCACTCTATGGGCGAAGTGGCAATTTATAAGTTAAATGCAGCAAACGGAAGCGTGGTTTGGAAGAAACCTTTTGCCTGTCACAATGTGGACGGTGTCGAGGGAGGTATCCTTGCCACCGGTGTACTGGGACAGGGTGCCATCGAGGGTCAGATTATTTATTCCGTATCCCGGACTCCGAGTCTGTCCTCCGGCTATCTGGTGTCACTGGATACCAAGACCGGAGAATCGGTGTGGCTGACGGAGCTTACGAACTACGCCTGGAGCTCCACCGTGGCGGTGTATTCCCAGATCGGAGCGGTATATCTGGTACAGTGTTGCTCCGACGGAACGGTGCTGTTGTTGAATGCAGCAAACGGTATGCTGCTTGATTCTATTGCATTGAATACCACATTGGAAGCAACACCGGCGGTATTCGGAAATACGATTGTGGTAGGAACCAGAGACGAGCGGATTATCGGACTTAGGGTGGAGTAAAGGGAGGTAGACATGAAGAAAGGTGGAATCGGCCTTTGGGCTGTGGCGGTAGCCGTGATATTGTTACTGCTTGCGACGGCGGTGGGTTTTGCAAAGCCGGATGCAAGCGGAAAGGCTTTGACATCGATAGAACAGTTGGAAGGCCGCTTGATGGCAGGAATCGATGCGGCACGTCTTCCGGAGGAGAATGCGGAGGTACTGTTTGAAACAATCCTCGGTACAAAGCTTTCAGGATATCACGGGGTAGCAAGTGTGGATGAGCTGTTATATGAGTTAAGAAGCGGTCGTGCGGATGTGATTTGCTGTCCGGATGTGACGGCGGAGTATTTGCTTCGGACGGAGGAAGGTCTTTGTCGTGTGCAGGCGCCTAAGGATACGTCAAACGGCGTGGAAGGCGGCGGACGTCTTTCCTTTGCCATGGCGTTACGTAACGAAGACGAGGCACTGTGTGCGGAACTGAATGCGGCGATTACGGAGCTTTCCGAGGACGGAATGTTAGAAGCACTGACGGTGGCTTATGTAGAGGCAGAGGAACCGTTGAAATTGTATGAAAACAAAGCTTCCTCCGGGAAGAAACCTTTGTATGTGGGAGTAACGGGGACGGTACCGCCCCTTGACCGTCTGGATGAGAACGGTACTCCGTGCGGGTTTTCCGTGGCGTTTTTAAGGGCACTGGGAGAACGGACCGGATATCGGTTCGAAACGGTTGTAATCGAGCCGAAGGATAGCTTTGCGGTGTTAAACAGCGGGAAGGTGGACCTGCTTTTGGCTTACGGTACCAGCAAAAATACATCTCCGGGGGAGAAGGATTACCTTGTGACAAAGGGATATTATACCATGCAGGAATATGCGTACCTGGTCTTAGAGGGAAAATCGGAAGAAAGTGAACAGGAAAGGGAAACGGAGGAGTAAGGAGCATGATTCGGAATATTTACGATGCGGTATATAACAATTTAATCGGAGGAGGGGCCTATCTGCGCATTATCAAGGGTTGTATATTTACGCTCCTTGTTTTTGTGCTGGCTCTGGCGGTTGGAGGCGTGTTTGCGGCAGTGTTGTCCTTTTTGCGTACCTCCGGCAGCAAATGGTTGCGTCGTCTGGGAACGGCAGCGGCCTTTTTGACCAAGGGAACACCGCTGTATCTGGCACTTTTGCTGTGGTATTATACATTTCTCGGTAGTATGCACCGGGGCGGATTGCTGATTGCGGTGCTTGTGTTCGGCCTGTATGCAGGGGGACATCTTTCGGACATTTTATCCCGGGGCATCAAAAAGGAAACAAAGGTTAGAAGTGCGGCGGTAAACCGCAGAGCCAGAAGGGAGTTTTTCTCGGCTCTTCTTCCCTTTGTGACAGAGCAGTCCTTGTTTGAAATCAAGCGTTTGCTTTGTATTTTGTTGCAGATGTCTTCTTTGGTGGGTGTAATCGGTGTGAACGATTTGGCACAGGTGATGCTGGCAAACGGTTTGAAGACCCAGTATCCGTTCTTTGCACTGGCATGCGCAGTGATTTTCTATTTGCTGTTACAGCTTCTGATTGAGGCGATTTTTTCCCATCTGGGCAGAAAGCTGACAGGGGAAGAGGAGGAATAGAGTAAGGTTGCGGTGAGAGGGGCAGGTGTGCCCTGACATTGGACAGGTATATTTTACTTTCGGACATCATAGGTTTATAAAAAAGATTGTCCGGAGGGAGTATGAAAAAAGGAATCATAGTTCTGACGGCGGTACTTCTTTTTGCGGTACTGCTGTTTTTTTTGAAGCAAAAGGGGATTTTGGGAGACAGGGAAGCTCCTTCCGGAACCCCGACACCGGCGGTGACGGAGCCCGGAAAGTTGACAAACGTGTGGATCCTTCGTTCTACGGAGGACAGTATCACATTCTTTTTTGAAGGCAAGGAACAGACCTTTTCCACGAAAGGGAAGGTGCAGGAGTCGCTTTCGGAGTGCGTGGGGGATTTGACGGTACAGGGAGAGGAAATTACTTCTCTTGTGATAAAGCCGGACAAAATAATTGCCAAAGTGTTAAGGGTGGATGAAGCAAGTATGGAACTTGCGGGTTACGGGGTACTTCCTTTGGCGGAAGGGTTCCGGGTGTACCGGCTGTACGGAGGACTGGCGGAGGAACCGTCGGGAAAGGTATTGGTAGGATCCGAAGAAACCGAGTTCATTTTAGAGGACGGAAAACTGTGTGCGGCCTTGCTGACGAAAGCACCGGAACTTAAGAAAATCCGGGTTTTGCTTGGAACAGAAGGATATCGGGGCTATTATCACGAAAAAGTAGAGTTTACGGCGGATTGCGGGTATACGGTAGAGACGGGAGAAGAGAAAACGCATTTTACGGCGGGGGAACGGTGCAGTTTTTCGGCAATGGACTTTGACAAGGAATCAGGAAGAAGAGTGGTGACGCCGGATAATGTGGACGGAAAAATCACGGTGTTCAGCATAAAACGCGCGGGAGGGACACCGGCTTACCGGGGTACCTTAGAAATCGAAGCAAGAGAGGAAGGTTTGCTTTTAGTGAACGAGGTCACTATGGAGGAGTATTTGTATGCGGTACTGCCCAGTGAGATGCCGTCTTCTTTTGGTGCGGAGGCCTTAAAGGCCCAGGCAATCTGTGCCCGGAGCTATGCGTATACAGAGCTTTTGGCAAACCGGTATGCGACCTACGGTGCCCATGTGGATGACAGCACGGCCTGCCAGGTGTACAACAATACTCCGGAGACGGAGGAGGCGATACTGGCGGTTAAGGAGACCCATGGACAGGTATTGTTCCATGGGGGTGAGGTGGCACAGTGCTACTATTATTCCACTTCCTCGGGACATACTGCGGCGGCGGAGGACGTGTGGGAGCATGCGGAGGCGGTACCGTATTTGCAGGCAAAGGAAACGGGATACGATACGGAAAGTCCGTGGTATCGTTGGCAGACCTTTCTTTCTCTGGAGACCTTGTCCGAGCGGGCAGAAGCTACTTTAAAGGAACGGTACCGGGTGGTGCCGGAACAGATATTGACCTATGACGAGACGGTAGGGGAATATGTTAGCAAACCGGTGGAAACAATCGGTGAAATAAAAAGTATCCGGGTGGAGGAAACGGGAAAGGGCGAGATTGCCACAAGGCTTCTTTTGGTGGGCAGCAAAGGAGTATTCTTAATCAAAAACGAGTATAATATACGTAGTGTGCTGGCTCCCGTAGATACGACGATTTATCGGGAAAACGGCGAAAGTGTAAATGGTGCCGCTTTGCTTCCCAGTGCATTTATCACGTTGCAGAAGGGTACATACAAGGGAGAAACGGGGTATCTGGTTGCCGGAGGCGGCTACGGCCACGGCGTGGGTATGAGCCAGTGTGGTGCAGATGCCATGGCACGGCAGGGAAAAACCTGTGAAGATATTATTGAGGAATATTATCCGGGGACGGAGCTTGGTTTTATTTACGACTGAGTAAAACGGATGTCACGAAGGGAGACGGTATGGTACGGGCAGGCTATTGTATGATAAAAGCGTTTCTAAGGAAGCTGCGGGAGGATACCGTATCCGCCTTTGCGGCCCAGACCGCTTTCTTTGTCATCCTTTCCTTTTTGCCCTTCCTGATATTTTTGTTGACGCTGGTACGTTTTTTACCGGTGGAGACGGAACGGCTTCTGGCTGCGGTACAGACCGCATTTCCGGAGGAGGTACATGACTTTATCGGTGTGTTGCTTTATGAGGTATTGCAAAAGACGTCGGGAGCGCTTCTGTCCATATCGGTGGTGACGGCGCTGTGGTCGGCATCCCGGGGATTTCTCGTCATCATCCGTGGGATGAATGCGGTGTACGGAAACAAAGAGACGAGAAATTACTTTGTATTGCGGTTCTGGTCTGTGGGATATACGCTGGTATTTGCGGTAGTGTTACTGTTAACGTTGCTGCTGCTGGTATTCGGGAACCGGATTTATGTGCATATCCAAAGCAAAATTCCGTTTTTGGAGCATGGGGCTCTATTGATTATCAGTTTGCGGACGGTGGTTTCCTTTTTGGTTTTGACAGGCTTTTTCTGGGGGTTGTATCTGCTGATTCCAAACCGGAAGTCAACGCATGCCACCGCAGAGTTCCCGGGAGCGATACTCAGTGCCGCCGGCTGGCTTGGCTTTTCTTATCTGTACTCCTTTTACATTGACCGGATGTCGAATTACTCGGCCATGTACGGAAGTCTGACTGCCATTGTGTTATGTATGATCTGGCTGTATGCCTGCATGTATATTATGTTTATCGGAGCGGAATTAAATGTGGTAGCGGCAGAACCGTCTGTCCGGGAGGCCTGGAGAATGTTTACAGCGAGCTTAAAGGAAAAGAAAAGGTGCGGTATAAAGAGGCAAAATCGGTAAATACTGTAAGAGAAGGCCTATATCTTAGATAATGGGCGGAAAAACAGACGGAAGGAACAGGTGACGGAATGAAGAAAAAGAAACCGATTGTGTTGGAAGAATTATCGCCGGAGGAACTGGTAAAGTACGAAATTGCCAAGGAATTGGGGCTGTTTGACCGGGTGATGACAAACGGCTGGGGTTCCCTTTCCGCAAAGGAAACGGGACGCATCGGAGGAATATTGGCAAAGAGAAGAAAGGCGGCAGTGCAGACGACAGAGGAGTCGGAGGCAGTGTAAAAAGGGAATAGAACAGGTAAACAGAAAGAGCGACAACCCATGCCGGAGGGCAGGGAGTCGCTCTTTTTCCGTGCAGGCAAAGAGAGCATTGAGGCGTCGCCACAAGCGTGCTTGTGGGCGATGGCGAAATGCGAACGCACCCACGACCGAGCGCCTATGCACAAATTCCTTGGGAATACATATGATACAGTACGAAAAAAGGAAAGGAGTCTTCTATGAATAATTATAGGAATTATGGCAACTACGGAAACAGAAGATATGCCGGTGGCATGGACTGCGGCTGTAAGAAGCCGGAAGTAAAGCCGGGCATGGACTGCGGCTGCAAGAAACCGGAAGCAATGGGCGGCATGGACTGTGGCTGTAAGAAACCGGAAGTAATGGGCGATATGGACTGCGGTTGTAAGAAACCGGAGGTAATATGCGATATGGATTGTGACTGTAAGAAAGAGGAGAAAAAGGAGGAACACTGCGGCTGTTCGGTGGAATCCATGTATCGGGAAGTAAAAAAGCACGGTGCATGTTGTGACGAGGATATGCCGGGAAAAGCGCTTGCAATGGCATATGTACCGTGGCAGACATGGGGAAAGCTGTACGAAGTATGTGAGGGATTCTCCACCGGTACCATTTTTAAGGAGCTGGATTTAGAATTTTTGGGAAGGAGATGTAACTGATATGGGCGCTGAAAAAGACAGAATGACATTGTTGTGTAAGATAAATGAAGCAAGCTTTGCCATGGATGAGGCACGCCTGTTTTTGGATACACATCCGAAGTGCGAGGAGGCATTGGCCTACTATCGGAATATGTGCGCGGTGAGAGAGCAGATGGTAAAAGAATATACGGCATGTTACGGACCGCTTTCTTCCTACGATTGTTTCTGCGACGATTGCTGGAAATGGGTAGAATATCCGTGGCCGTGGGAAGGAGTGTGTAAATAATGTGGAGTTATGAAAGAAGATTACAGTACCCGGTAAACATTAAGCAGACCAACCCGAAGCTGGCTATGGTTATCATGAGTCAGTTCGGCGGCCCGGACGGCGAGTTGGCCGCATCTATGCGTTACCTTTCCCAGCGATATGCCATGCCGTATCGGGAAGTGGCGGGGTTACTCACGGATATCGGCACAGGTGATTCGCTGGTGCCCCATAGGGTGCGGGGGTCTCTGAAAGCCTTGATTTTAGCGGGTTTCAGAGGCTGCTTTTGCTTTGTGGGGATGCTTTTTAAGAAGCCTCTGGGGCATAAATGCTATTTTCGGTAGTTTGCGTTAAAATTTCGGTTTCAAGAATTTCTGTGGTGTAATCTTCGGCCCTGCCAAAGGACCGAATTTTTAGTTTCATGCCGAAGGGAATCTCCCGGAACCAAATCTCTACCACACCGCCGGGATAGACGGTGATTTTCTCCACCAGCTCCCGGTACAAGCCAAGGTTCGATTCGTCGAAGGTCATAATCTCGTCCAAGACGGAGTCGTACTGGCGGAACAGGTTCATCTGCCGGCTACGCATATCGTCTTCCTTTTGCACGCCCTGTAACAGCTTGTTCAACTCCTCAATCTGGTCATCGTACCATTTGGTCTGCTCCTGTAATTCCACCTTGGAAATCAAACCATCCAACATTAAATCCACGGATTTTCGCTTCTTGGTGTTTAATGCCTCCAGCTTTTCGTGAATGCCGGAAACGTCGGTACCGGTATCATTGACACTTTTGGCTCCGGTCAACTCCTGCAAAAGCTCTGCTTTCAGTGCTTTGCGGTTTGCCTGAAACTGGCGGATGCAGTGATGTACGCAGCTAAGCAACGCCCGTTCGTTGATGGAACCGTTGCTACAGCCGACGGCCTCGCCGGTGTCCATGGTTTTTGCGGTGCCGTGGTTGGCAAAGGCGTAACAGCGCCATGCCTTGTAGGTGCTGCCATCAGCCAGCTTTTTGGTACGGCTGACAAAGTGATGCCCACATGCGCCGCACCAGAGCTTTCCGCTGCACCAGTAACGGTTGCTGTGCTTGGTTTTGATTGCCTCGGAAGGGGAGCGGCGTTTCAGTTCCGCCTGGGTGCGGTTCCAAAGCTCCCGGTCGATGATGGGTTCGTGGTGGTCTGTGATATAGACCATCTCTTCGGCACCCCGATTGTATTTCTTTGCATGTGTCAGGTAGTTGGGGGTGTAGGTTTTCTTCTGACACAGGTCGCCTACATACTTTTCGTTTCGAAGCATCCGCAGGATTACGGTGTTGGACCACAGCTTTACCCGGGGCGGGCGAAGCCCTTCTTCCATCAGTTCCCTTGCAATGACGTGGGTGCCCTTTCCTTCGTTGGTGTACTTGTGAAAGACGGCACGAACGAGAGGAACCTCAGCTTCATTCACGGTCAGCTCGCCGTTCCGGACGGTGTACCCGATCATGTCTCTGCCGAACACCACGCCCTGCTCCATGCGACGCTTCTGGCCCCATTTCACACGCTCGGAGGTCTTACGGCTCTCCTCCTGTGCAATGCTGGCCATAATAGTCAAACGAAGCTCCACGTCGGCATCTCTGGTGTCGATGTTATCGATGGTAAAAATCACGCCGATACCCTTGTCCTTAAGGAGTCTGGTGTAGTGGAGGGTATCCACGGTATTTCGTGCGAACCGGCACACCTCCTTTGTGAGAATGAGGTCGATACCGCCCCGCAGGGCCTCCTCAATCATGGTGTTGAAGCCGATACGCTTCTTTGTCTGGGTACCGCTGATGCCCTCATCGTAATACACGTCCTGCAAAATCCAATCCTCGTGACGTGTGATGTATTCCGCAAAATACTTGCGCTGGCTGAGTAAGGAATTGGTCTGGTCGTCTTTGTCTGTCGAAACTCTGCAATATGCGGCAACTCTAAGTTTTTTATGATTCATTGTGTCCTCCTTTTCGGGAATGACACATCACCAGTTTCAGTATAGTACCGATTCCGGTGATGTGCAAGTAAAAGTTACACATTGTGGCTAAGCAAATAATCCAGCTGCTCGTCGGTAATGAGTTCCCGCAAATATAATTCATGGTATATGCCGCGCTTTAGTTGCTTATTAATTAGCTCCCGCTGTTCCTTGGTAAAATAATTCTCCATGCGATTCTCCTTTTCTGTCTCTGAAAGTCCTTTTGGTTCTGGCATCGCATACTCCCTAAAAATCCGGTTATTAGAGTCTATGAGTGCCGTTTTGTTCTATGCGCATAACAACCGGTTGTGAGGAAAGGATACCATGAAATTTTCGAAAAACCGTGGTTTGGGCAGAGTTGCAAATGTGGTGCTTTTTTAGGAATGTGGAATTGCAGATTTGCAATTGACAGGCAAAGGCGGGGAATGTTAAACTGAGAGTATGGAAACATCGGATTGTATGTTTTTCTGTTGAAGGTTTCCGAGGATGCACGGGAAAAAATCGGTGTGTCTGTAAGAAGGGAGAATGCTATGAATACGAAATTGACCATAAATGAAAAGATAACCGATCTGCGGATACAGGCGGGGCTGTCGCAAAAAGAACTGTGCGCTGCCATCGGCATCCCGGCATCTTCTCTCAGTCGCATCGAGAGGGGAGAAATTACAAATGTCAGTAACGACATCCTTGTAAAGCTGGCAAAATACTTCCGGGTGTCCACGGACTATTTGCTTGGAATGACGAAGGTGACGACGTCTAAAAATGCGGAACTGGAGGAACTGGGCCTGTCAAACAAGGCACTACTTTTACTCCTCTCCGCGAAGGTGGACGGAGCACTATTAAGTCGCCTGATGGAGCATCCGCGCTTTGCACTTTTACTGGACGTGGCAGAGGCGTATTTTAAAGATGACCACAAGGAAGGGCTGCAATCCAGAAACGATATTATCAATCTGGCGACTGCCAGTATTAAAGACTTTGCCAAGGACCATCCGGAGAAAAAGAATGAAATCGCCGGGGATGTGCGCCGTCTGAACTTAGAAAAAATCAGCGGAGAAGAAGCAGACCTAAACAAGCTACGGAACATCTTCCTGTCCATGGTAAAGGATATCAAGGAAGACTATCAGAACGCACCGGAGGATATCAGTCGCACGGAATTTAAGGAGCAGCTCACAGAGATAAAAACACAAAGCGACCAGATACAACTGACGCGAAAAGTATCCGAAACCGAGATGGCAGACATCGTCACTTCTGTGCTGACCGGTTCCGGAATGGCGGACTTGGATGAAACGGAGACACAGATGTTTCATGAGTTGTTTAAACATATTCTTGAGAGGATGGGGAAGGAGAAAAAGTAAGAATCAGAAACGTCTTTAGCACTCAGAATGAGTGCGTAGCCGGACTCCGAAGGAGAACGATTTCGGGGGGTGGGGATGAAGGAACCCCAACAAGTGGAGCATCTGTATATACAGATGCCCTGCTTGCCGGTTTGGTTTTGAGCGAGTTTTGGGTGGCGAGGTTGGTGAGATTTGTATATATGGATAAAGGTTTTGAGGAGTGACTTGTAAAAGTAAATTCCGTGTGAAAGAGTAAATTCCACCACACCATAAAAAATTACTTTTTTCAAGGATTCTAGAGACTTTATTTCGGGGTTATGGTAAAATTAAGCTGTGTTTTTCGTTAAATTTCGTAAAACAGGGCATAGCAAACGGACCTCTGAAATTCGGTTGTGCAAGACTAAATTCCACAGGCCTTGGTAAAAAACTATGAATTCTGTGGACAGCGGTTACGAAAAATACGACGAGTTACTTAAGCAGCTGTGGTGTTAGTGTCACCAAATCCGGTGCGATGGGTTTTAGCTGCAGGGCCCGGAGGATATCCGGGCCAAACTTTTTTAGAGATGCCTCGTATGGTGTCGCCCCGTTTAGTTTTTCTCGTGCATAACTGTTGATGTGATTCACGCATTTGCGGATGTCCCATTGTGTGAGATTGGTGAATACAGTACCTTTTGGAATAATCATTCGTAAGAGGGTATGGACTTCTTCAATCCCGCCCTTTTGACCGCTACGCATAGGGTCGCAGTAATAAAGACTCATGCGTTCCACACCGTTTATACCTGTTTCCAAGGCCACAGGATTGCCGAATTCGGAGCCACGGTCAGTCAGACATACTTCGAAAACAGTCAGGAAATCATAAGTTCCTAATGCGTGTTCCATTTGATTGATAGCAGTTTTTACTGCACTTTGGGAGCAGTTGTTCAGAAGACGGGCAATAAAAAGCTCGGTTTCCGGAATGAAAAAGGTAAGTATGCATTTGTTTGAACCTTTGGCAGATAGCACGGTATCCATTTCACAGAAGTAGTCGGGATTTAGTGCTTTGAAGTCTGCGTAGGTTCTTCCGGTGAAAACTTCACGGTTACTGATACCTTGTGTTGTGTTCTTTCTTGGTTTGAATTTAACCTTTCGTTTTAGGTCAATGTTGCGAACAAGGAGAACGCCCTGATTGATGTAGTTATACAGTCCTTTTACGCTGATATTCAGTTCCGGATGATTGGTTACAATGACATACGGAGACTGACCTTTTGCTACCAAAGGAGCTACAACGGAATTCATTTCAAGTGCTTCATGACGAGAGATGTTAACGCCGGTTCTGGAAGATGTGCGTAGTTCTTCGTATTTACGCTGGGCGAATTTTGCGTCGTAAAGATACTTGTGAGGAACTGTACAACGGTGTTTCGGCTTGTCGCAACCGTTACAAACATAAGGAGCTTTATCTAAACGGGAGCAATGCTCCTTGGTAAAGGACTTGCAAACCTGATTACACTTAATACAGGATGCGCACTTTGTATCACAGATAATGATCTTGTTGCAGACATTTGTTTTCTTACAACGAAAACGCTTGGTACAGAAGTTGTGAGGATTGTTAAATGTTCTTTTTGGATGGATATCATCAATCCTGTGAAGTTTTACCTCCTTGGAAATGGTAGTAGGGTCTTTACAGAGAAACTTCGCGATATCCTTAAACGATACATTGTGGTTAAGGG